>CALXPN010000026.1 GCA_944390285.1 uncultured Clostridia bacterium | reverse complement strand
TTTATAATGATTTTAATAATTATAATAGGTATAATATTGTTTTTAATAACTATGCCAGGAATGGTTATGGATCAGTTAAAGGCTTTTGCAAGACAAGTAGGAGATGCAGTATCTAGTTGGTTTGGCTCAGATTCAACAACACAAGTAAATGACGAAGATGTATATGAAACATTAGATTATTTAGAACAAATGGGATATGATTTAAAAGGATATGGATTCTTAACAGATTATGTAGGAGAAGATGATGATGGAGTAGAAAGAGATGAAGATGATGATACAATAAGCAAAGCAGAAAGTGATTTTATAGTAACATATTTAGTATCTGATAATTATGTATATACAATAAAAAATTTTAACTTAGTAGCAGACAATGCTCTAATAGGATTAGGACAGCATATAGCTTCTCTTTTTACAGGAGGAGAATCAAATAAGCACTGGTCAAGAGGAATGTTAGAAATTTATTTAGATGGAGGAAATTTAGGAGCAGAAGCTGAATATTATGATGTATATAAATTGGGATATGTAAAATCAGATCCAGAGTCCAAAACATTAGAAATAAAAAGAGGATGGTTTAATAATTCAATAAAATATAATTTAGATGGCTGGACAGGAAGGTATGGAATGCCAATAGACTTTTTATTGTCAGTGCATTTAGCAACAATGATGCCAGATTTATCATATGATATGGCAACAAGTTTTAATACAATTATAAAATTATTGTTACATCCAGTAGGTGGAGGAGAACAAGATGAAAATACAGCAATAGGGTATTATAAAATAGGAGATAAATATATTGCATATGATGAATTTGCAGATGCAGCAACATCAGGCTTTACAGGTTCATTAAATACATGGAGAATAAGCAAAAAAGAAGCAATGGTACTATTTGAAAAATATCCAGAATTAAAAAGTCCAGAAAATTGTACTGGAACAGCAAATGTTGGAGAAGATCCAATAGTTCCAGAAGATGAAGAGGGTTATGAAGAACATTCAGTAGATTTTGCATTAACTGTAGATGCAAATGGAGATGATATATATAATGAATATTTATATACTTCATCACCAGAGTATCTTAATAATGAAGATGGAAAAGCAAAGAAAGACCAATTAGTAGAATATTATAATGAAATGATAAATACATTTAAAGAATATGGATTTAAAGCAGAAGATGCAACTAATGCAGGAATGGCAGAAAGTATATCTAGTATAGACGGTTTTAAAGCCATGCTAGAAGATCAACCAGAAATGGAAGATGAAGATCAAGGAAATGGTATTGTACATACATATGAATATAGAGAACCAACCAAGAAATTATCAAAAACTATAGTATGGGAATCAACAGATCCAAAGTTTGATACATATACAGCAGAAATAGAATTAACATATGATAATTATGATTATGTAGTAGTAGATGAAAATATACCAGAAGGTTCAGTAGGAAGAGAAACTATTAGTCCTATGAATGGAGCAAAAGTAAAGTATAAGATAGTAGGAGATTGGACAGAAGAAAGAATACAAGAATGGTTAGATGAAAAAGAGATAGAAGTTCCAGAAGAAGCAAGATGTTCAAATCTTGTTGGAGAAGAAGATGAATGTTGTTCATCATGTAGAAAATATCTTCAAAATATATATGATTATATCAAAAAAGCAGATGTATCAGATTTAGAAATATATCAACCATATATATCAAGAGTTATAGATCATTGGTATAGGGATGTATATTTTGTATCAGATAAAGAAAAAGAATTTGTAACATATGATTATGAATATGAATCAATAATGAAAGAAAGATGGACATTATATGAAACATATGAAGATGGAGATTTAGAAGGAGAATATAAATTATATAAAGTAAATGAAGATGGCTCATTAGGTGATTTATATGGTGGAACACAAGAAGAAGCCCAAGAAGCTGGAATACCAGTATCAAAAAAAGCAGTGACAGAAGAAATAAGTAGTATGGCAGAAGATTTACAGTGGCATGAAACAGCAAATGATAAACTTGCAGCATATGAAGTAGAAGATACATCAATAGACGATTTTCAAGCAGTATATCCAGATGTAACAGAAGAAGATGATGATTATGAAATAAAGAAAAATGTATATGTAAAATTAATAACAACAGGAAATATTGTACAAACAGGAGAAGGACAAAGGACAGAAACAAATCCTTTAATTAAGAAGATGTTTTTACAAAATGAATATTTAAGATATGATGGATCAGCAGAAACAGCAGAAATAATAAAAGAATTAAGAAAGCAGATAAATGGAGAAGAAGAAGAAAATTATTATGGACCAGTAAAAGGGGAAAGAGCAATAACGGTAGAAAGTAGTGAAGAAGAAGGAAAAATAGAAAAAGAATTTGAAGAAGTAGATTATACAGATGTATCAGTAGAGATAGATGGAGAAGAACATAAGATATCAGAATATTCAGGAACAGTAAATTTAAATCAAGATTCATTAAATGCATTTAGTATGTTAGAAAATACACATACATTAGATGCAGACTACATATATAGAGACTTTAAAGAATTAATAGTAGAACTTGGATTTTTTGAAAAAGAAGAATTAACAGATGAGACACCAAGATTATTGCAATGGTTAATACCAGATATAGGTTCATATGGTTATCCAACTAGAGAAATAGATAAAAATGAACATGAATTTGGAACAATGATACATTCAAAAGGCGATACAGAAGCAAATATAAAAAACACATTAACAGCAGCAATACAAATGGCATCAGCAGAAGAATCAACAGAAGAATTGGAGTCTGGACAAACATCTAGTACAGATACTACAAATGGAATATCAGTGGAAGAACAAAATTTTGACAATATAGTAAGTGGATTGAATTTAGAATCTAGTACAGAGTTTACATCATTAGGCTCAGTTAGTGAATCATCTACTTCATTATTATCTATAGACGAATGGTGGGAAAGTCAACAAGAAATGTTTGATGTATTCCAATCTGAAGGTTGGACATATGCATTAGATCATAGTTGTTCAACATTTGATATTGCAAGGACATCTGGAAAACACACGACAGATTGTTCATTAATGGCATCATGGGCACTTCAAAGATTAGGAGCGCTTGATGAGGGACTTACTTTTTCTTCAGCACTTGGAGAATCAGGTAGTCTTAGTGGAGGAGCTGTAGCAGATAGCCTACTGGATGCTGGAGCAGAAGTAATTGTTCCAGCAGCAGGAACAAAATTCTCAAGTGCAGCCTCATCAGGAGAGTTAGAGCCAGGTGATGTATTATTTTATAGTGGACATGTTAGTATATATTGTGGACCAGAATATGAAAAAGGAGGAGAAACATATTGTTGGGATACAGGCTCAACATCAGGTATTCAAGCAGGTGGACCAAGAGATACATCATGGGAAAGTAGAGATATAAAATTAATAGTAAGATTTCCACTTGGAACAGGTGGAGGACAAACAGGAGAAGCATATTCTGGATATGAAGGAAATGAAGCAGTAGTATCACCAGTAACAGGAATTTTACTAGATTATGGAACATATGAAGATGAAGTAGATTCTGTAACAGGAGAAGAATATAGAGTAAATGTAGACCTAAAATATGGAACAGGATTAATATCAAATACAAATGAAGGAACAGAAGATACACAGCAAACACAAGAACAAACACAAACTGAAACAGAAGGAGAAACACAAATAGATAAAGTAGGATATGCAAAAATATTAGTGTTAGACAAAGAAAATTATAAAAAATTAGAAACAGCATTAATTTCAAGTACACAATTTGAAGATAGCTTTTTAGCTTCTAATGGAAATTATAGAGAAATAGATGACTTAACAGAAGAAACTGTAAATGAAGGAAATGGTGACTATGACCCATGGACTGATATAGATAAAACACTTTATGGATATAAAGAATTTGCAAGAATATATGAAGAATTTGGAATAGCAGGAAATATAATATATATAGATGGATTTAAATGTGAACTTCCAGATGAAGAATTTGATATAAAAGCTCAAGGAGAAACAGAATCACCAAGTGGGGAAGAAATCACAATGTCAACATTTGAAGGAATTACAACATCAATATTCGATGGAAGTGGAAATATTTCAGAAGATGCTGAGATATTAGATTCTCTATATGAAACAGATGATATAAGCAAAATGGCAAGTAAGAAAGCAACAGAGAAATTAAATGCAGAAGCACAAGTAAAAACAGATGCAATATCTTCATTATATGTAAATGGATTAAGAGTAATAAAAGAAGGAACAGTAATAGGAAGAACAATAACAGATAGAGAATTGATAGTAGATTATAGAGGAAAAACATATGAAGATTATAGAGGAGGAGCAACAGTAACAACAGAAGATGAAAATGGAGCAACAACTACTATAGAAAATGGAGATAAAGTAATAGGAAATTA
>CALXPN010000025.1 GCA_944390285.1 uncultured Clostridia bacterium | reverse complement strand
AATAAAAAATGACTAGAGTTTATGACTTTAGTCATTTTTTTTAAATTTTTTTATTTACATGTCAAATTTCGAAAAATTTTGCTGAAACAATATGTTAATATTTAAATAGAAAAAACAAAAGGAGTGTAGATATGAAAAAAAAGAAAAAATTAGTAATATCTATAATTATAATAACTATAATGATTATTATAGTTATTATGGCTATATTTTATTATAAAGATATTAAAGAAAATAGAGAGTATGTGAAAATGTATACAGCACAAAATCAATTTCCAGCACAAATAAAAGAAAAAAAAGAAAAACTTACAGAAGTAAAGGAATTAACAAATAATAAAGATAATATTTATTATATTGTTATTTCAGAAAATACAATAATAGAAAAGAATGAAGAAAAGATAAGTTATGATGAATTAAGAGTAGGAGATAAAATTGTAGTGTATTATGAAGATGAAGCTGTTAGGACAGTATATCCTACTACATTATATGAAATTACTAGGATAAAAGTTTTAAAATAATATAGAACCTAATTATTGAATGAAAATTTAATAATTAAGGTTCATTTTTATTGCATTTAATCATAAAAATTTTTTATATAGAAAATCGTTACTATTCACGGTATACGATTTTGATATAATAATATTTCATAAATTTTTCGGCTCAATACGATATTTAAGAATTTGTAAAATAATTTAATGAGCCTCTTTCATTCAGGCTCAAAATCAAAGATTTTGCCCATGAA
This sequence comes from uncultured Clostridia bacterium, assembly GCA_944390285.1. Lineage (GTDB taxonomy): Bacteria > Bacillota > Clostridia > TANB77 > CAG-508 > Scatovivens. The sequence continues at coordinate 1,944 of CALXPN010000025.1, read as the reverse complement.
CATTCCTCATTAAATTATATAACAAATTCTATAAACATCTCCAATCGCATTCAAAATTTATTCAATATTATTATATCAAAATCTTTATATATTTTATTAGCTGTGAATTGTAACAGAAAATCATTTAAGCTTACCTGAACAGTGAGTCAAAATAATTGACTTAGCTAGAAATAAGTGGTAAATTATGTTTATATTTTAGAAATTTGTGAAATATAATAATATAATTTATAAGAGAAGGGAGCCAAATTATGAAAGGTATAAAGGTAGGAGATAAAATCTCAAAGTACCCAATTATTCAAGGTGGAATGGGTGTAGGAATTTCTATGCATAAATTGGCAGGAAATGTTAGCAAAGAAGGTGGAATTGGAATAATTTCAACAGCTGATATTGGTTATCAGGAAGAAGATTTTTATAAAAATCCAATGAAAGCTAATTTAAGAGCAATTGGAAAAGAAATAAAAAAAGCTAGAGAAATAGCTGGAGAAGATAAAATATTAGGTGTAAATGTTATGGTTGCTTTAAAAAATTATGCAGATATTGTTAAAGAATGTGTAAGAAATAAAATCGATTTAATAATTTCAGGAGCAGGTATACCAAAGGAATTGCCCGATTATGTTAAGGGAACAAAAACAAAAATAGCACCAATAGTTTCTTCTTTAAGATGTTGTAAATTAATAGTAAAGCATTGGATGAATAAGTATGATTATGTTCCAGATATGATTGTAATAGAAGGAACTGAAGCAGGAGGACATTTAGGGTTCAAACAAGATGAATTATTAGGAGAAAATAAACCAAAATTAGAAGATATAACAGTAGATGTAGTAAATTATATAAAAGAAATTGAAAAGGAAACAGGTAAACAAATTCCTGTTATTGCAGCAGGTGGAATATGGGACGGAAAAGATATTAAAAAATTCATGGATTTAGGAGCAAGTGGAGTTCAAATGGCTACAAGATTTGTTGCAACAGATGAATGTGATGCATCTATTGAATTTAAAAATGCGTATATTAATGCTAAAAAAGAAGATATAAAAATAATAAAAAGTCCTGTTGGAATGCCAGGAAGAGCAATATATAATAATTTCATTAAATTAACTGAAAATGGAAAAAATAAAATTGAAAGATGCTATAATTGTATTAAAACTTGTGATGTAAAAAATACACCATATTGTATAACAAAAGCATTAATAAATGCAGCAAAAGGAAATATGAAAGATGCGCTAGTATTTTGTGGAAGTAATGTAGATAAAATAAAAGAGATAGTACCTGTAAGCGTTTTAATGAAAGAATTAGTTAGCCAAATGGCTTAAAATTCATAATTTAATGAATTTGACATATAATAAAATATGCTATATAATAAATACAGCAATTGCAAATAAGTCATGCAAAATATAGATAATAAAAAATACCAGATATCTGACATCTGGTATTTTTGCTATTACTTTAAATGTTTTATGATTAGGTAAATCAAATAAAGCTTTAGCAATTCTATATAGTCATGCATTAATATAGACCTCCTTTCTCCTTTTAAGAAAAAAGGACAAATCAATTATAAAACAAACAATGCATATTTGTCAAATTAACAAAATTATTTGCTTTCTACTGTATTTTCTTGTGATGAAGATAAAATTTTCTTATAGAACACTATAAATGACATTACTATGTATGGAAGCAAGAATGCGGTTCCTATATATAGTATTATAGTAGGTAGTATTATAAGATTGCTTGTTTGAACAAATACAGCGTATATAAAAGCTAAAATAAATGCCCAACCTATAAAAGATAAATATAAGCAAAATAGTTTCCATCTTTTACCTTTCATCAATTCAGTACTTTTTGCTACACATTCTTTTGCTGGCAATTCATTATTATCAAAAGAAATTAAATATGATAAAGCAAAAGAAAGAAATTTAGGCAATAAAGTAAATATAATAACAATATATC
>CALXPN010000024.1 GCA_944390285.1 uncultured Clostridia bacterium | reverse complement strand
ATATTTCTCCATTTCTTTCAACTTCTACATTTACACTCTCTCCATTTGATTTAGCTAAAGCCTCATCTAAATCAGATTTTAAATGTATTGTTTTATCATCTATTTTTACAATTTTATCTCCTGCTTGTATTTGAGAATTATTAGCTTCTGGAAGAACATTTTCAACTACAGTTGATATATAATTTCCTGATGAAGTAGCTAAAATAAAATATACAAGAAGTCCAAAAACTATATTCACTCCTCCTCCAGCCACAACAATAGCTATTCTCTTAGGTATACTTTTTTTACTAAAAGAATCTTCATTATCTGAATACTCTTCTTCACCTTCCATTCTAACAAAACCACCTAAAGGAATAGCTCTTAAAGCATATACAGTGTCTCCAATTTTTTTCTTTATTAAATTTGGTCCAAAACCTATTGCGAACTCATGAACTTTTACTTTGCATAGTTTAGCAACTATAAAATGTCCACCTTCATGAATTAGTACCAAAAAACCTAGTAAAAATATAAATTTTATTGCGGTTATTAATACTTCAAACAAATTATACCTCCATATTTAAATTAAAATAACTAAAAATAAATATACAAATGGTGCTACTAAAATAACACTATCCATTCTATCTAATATTCCACCATGTCCTGGTATTAAATTACTAAAATCTTTTACACCGCCAAACCTCTTTATTGTTGATGCTGCTAAATCTCCTATTTGTCCAATTACACTTAATACTATAGATACTATAACTATATATACATATGATATATTCATATTATAATTATTATTAATAAAAATTGTATATAGAACCATAAATATTATAGCCCCTATAATTCCACCTATACAACCTTCGATACTTTTTTTAGGACTTATTTTAGTAAATTTATGTTTTCCTATTGTTTTTCCTACTAAATATGCAAATATATCAGTACCCCAAGAAGCAAAAAATATGTACCAAATTAATAGTTTTCCATGTTCACAACCATTTACAATAGATATAAAAATCATTGAACCAACAATATATATTATTCCTAAAAGTGTAAAAGCTACATCGCTAATATTAACCCTCATATTTGTTACTATAACTTTTAAGAATAAAGCAAATAATATTATTGGTATAATCATTATCCAGACTTCTGGTTTTATAACATGTACTAATGCAATTAAAATAGTAGATGCATAACCAATTTCATATATAGGTTTTGCTTTTTCTTTTATACAATTAAAATATTCATTTAAAGCAATAAAAGCAAATATAGCCAAAGCAATATCAACTACAATAGTATTTCCAAATATTAATACAGCAGCTATCAAAGGAAAACCCAAAAGTGCTGAAGTCCATCTTTTAATATTCACAACCTATTCCCTCCAACTTTTTAATTAGCACCAAATCTCCTATTTCTTTTTTGATATTCAGCTATTGCTTCTAATAAATCATCATTTTTGAAATCTGGCCAATATTTATTTGTAAAATATAATTCAGAATATACAGATTGCCAAGGTAAGAAATTACTAATTCTTAATTCTCCTCCTGTTCTTATTACTAAGTCTGGATCTGGCTGCTCTTTAGTATATAAATTTTTTGAAATTAAATTTTCATCTATATCATCTATATCTATATCTTTGTTTTCTATTGATTTTACTATATTTTTCAATGCATATACTAATTCGTTTCTTCCACCATAATTAAATGCTATATTTAATACAAGACCTGTATTATTTTTAGTTTTTTCTACAGCATCTAATATTTTCTTTTGTAATTTTTTATCAACTCTATTTATATCCCCTAATATATTTATTTTAATATTTTCAGTTTCTGCTTTATCGCTAAAATAATCTAAATAATTTCCCAATATAACCATTAATGCACCTACTTCTTCTTCTGCTCTTTTCCAATTTTCTGTGGAAAATGCATAAACAGTCATATACTTTAAACCTATATCATTAGCAAAATGAGCTAATTTATCTAAATTATCAGCACCATTTTTGTGACCAAATTTTGCATCTTTTCCTTTCTCTTTTGCCCATCTTCTATTTCCATCCATTATTATAGCAATATGCTTTGGAAGATTGTTATAATCTACTATTATTTCTTTCATATAAACCTCTCATTTCTATTAATGCTATTTATACTGACATAATCTCTTTTTCTTTATTTTCTAATATTTTATCTATTTGTTCAATCTTTCCATCTGTTAGTTTTTGTATATCATCTTCTGCCTTTTTTAAATCATCTTCTGTAATTTCAGAATCTTTTTCTTTTTTCTTAAATTCATCTATTCCTTCTCTTCTTATAGCTCTAATAGAAACTTTTGCTTCTTCTGATATTTTCTTAATATCTTTTACTAATTCTTTTCTTCTTTCTTCTGTTAATTCTGGAAATGCTAATCTGATAACTTTCCCATCATTATTTGGATTTATTCCTATATCTGCTTTTAATATTTCTTTTTCTATTTCTTTTAAGATGCTTATATCCCAAGGTTGAATAACTATTAATCTAGCTTCAGGTATAGAAATACCTGCAACTTGATTTATTGGTGTTGGCACTCCATAATAGTTTACTTTAACTTTATTTAAAATTGCTGGATTAGCTCTACCAGCTCTTACCTCTGCTAAATTTTCTTCAAAAACACTAATTGTTTTATTCATTTTTTCTTCATAAATATTGTTTATCATAATTTTATTCTCC
>CALXPN010000023.1 GCA_944390285.1 uncultured Clostridia bacterium | reverse complement strand
GATTTTTTATATAACGAACCAACGAATTGTATTTGTTGCGAACCGGTATGGTTTTGATTTGCGCCTTAAAAAGCTCACAGCAATAACACTGTACTCAGATGCCGTTTCTTTACAATTTGGAGGCAAATCATACGCAATTTTACTGCCTGATCCAGATACCGCAAATTTAGTAATCAAATTACTTATTTAATGGAGGAAAGGTAAATGGGTGATTTCAAAAAAGGTGACAAAATTAAATTAACTAACGGTGAAGAAATTGCCGTTATCGAAAAGATCGGAGAAGGAGGCCAGGGAGCAGTATACAAGGTTCTGCTTGGAGATCAGGAGTATGCCCTAAAGTGGTATTTGCCTCAGTATCTCAGGCGGCTCAAGCCAGACTATAAAAATTTTTATAAGAATCTGCAATACAATGTATCCGCTGGTAAACCTTCCGATGCATTTCTTTGGCAGAAAGCAGTTGCCGTTACTGGCAGAAAGAGCAATGGTTTTGGATACATCATGGACCTTCGGCCAGCGGGGTATGAGGAGTTCACAAAGTTTATCAAAGCCAGGGTTCATTTTTCTAATACACAGGCTGTGATCAATGCAGGAATCAATATAGTAGAGGCATTTCAGGCACTTCATAGAAAGGGCCTCAGCTATCAGGATTTGAGTCCAGGCAATTTCTTTATTAATAAGGACACCGGAAATGTTCTTATCTGCGACAACGATAATGTTGCTCCTGACGGAGAAAACTTGGGCGTTGGTGGAACACCTGGTTATATGGCACCGGAGATTATTCTTCATACAGAGAAACCCAGTACAAATACAGATCTGTTCTCTTTGTCCGTAATTCTGTTTGAACTCTTTTTCCTTTCTCACCCGTTAGAGGGAGCAAAATGCTGTAGATATCCTTGCTTGACGCCGGAAATTGAGAAAGAACTCTATGCGGAGAATCCTGTTTTTGTAATGAGCAAAACAGATCCATCGAATGCCCCTGTCCGCGGAGTGAACTCTAATCTGATAAAACTATGGCCAGTCTATCCGGAATTTTTGCACATGGCCTTTGAGAAAGCCTTTGGAGACGGATTAAAAAATGGACGTGCTCGACTTTCAGAAGGGGATTGGAAAAAGATATTATATCGGCTGCGCGACAGTGCAGTGTCATGCCCACAATGCCATGAAATCAATTTTTCGGATATGGCGACCTCTGGAATTCTGAAATGTACTGTTTGCCACAGAAAATACCCGGTTCCCTTCAAGGCGTGCATAAATGGCTTTGAGGTTGTAGCCGGAAAAGGAAAGTTTTTGTCCGAATATCACATCAACCACGGTAAAGACAGTGTGCAAATCGCTTCTTTCGTTGAGAGCAAAAAAAATCCTGGGGTTTGGGGACTGAAAAATGAGTCACAGCTGACTTGGAGTGTCGAATATCCCGGCAGAGGGGCCATGCCCTATGAGTCTGGAAAAGTGGTCACTGTAATCCCGGAAACACACATCCACCTTGGCAACAAAGTTATTGAAATAGAGAAATAAAGGAGAACGGTTATGGAAAACAATAATATTTCCGGCGGCAGATACTGTGAGAATATTGAAGCGGTAGCAGCCCGCACGATGGTGCTCTTTTACCTTTTTGATCGTTCTGGGAGTATGTCTGGCAAGAAGATTGCTTCTGTTAATTACGCGATGAGGGATATTCCCAAAATTGTTATGGATGTTGCAGACGGTGCTCCTAATGCCAATATCGTTGTTGCTGCGGCCGCCTTTTCTACAGATGTAGAGTGGCTGACACCGAAACCGCAGACTCCAGAAGAATTCATGAATAACTGGCATGATATTACGGCTGAGGGGCTGACAGCCCTCGGTGCGGCGCTGAGTTCACTCAATGAGAAAATGTCCCGCAAAGCTTTTCTGGGGGATAATCCGATGGGCTATCTAGCTCCTGGCATTATCATCCTAAGTGATGGGGAGCCCACAGATGACTGGGAGAAACCTCTTGCAGAGTTGAAAAAGAATAACTGGTTCAAAAATGCGATTAAGATTGCGTTTGCAGTAGGCGATGATGCCAATAAACAGGTGCTGGCACAGATTTGCGGCAGTCAGGAAGCGATTATTACCATCGATGATCCGGAAAAGATCCGAAGCTATATAAAGTTTGTTACAGCGGCTGTTTCAAAAACTGGAACAACAAGCCAGGCAGCTTTGGGCGAGACACCGCAGGAACAAGTGATCAATCAGATTCAGAGCATGGATGACAACACGCCGTTTGTTGTCGATATACCTGTAATTGATGATGACCAGTGGTGACTGAATTAAAGAATTATGGATTCGAGTATTCAAAATATTGTGCGGAATTGGCTCCCGTTTACATCAACCTGTGATAGCATATCAATTTGCGGATATTCACACGAGTTAAATGGCAAGGAGTGCCAGGACGCATCATGTTTCTGGAAAGAAAAAAATTATAGCGGGATCATTGTATGTGATGGTCACGGAGGAGAAAAGTATATCCGAAGTGCCACAGGGGCAAAACTTGCGTGCGAAGTTGGACGTTCTGCTTTATCTGATTTTATGGCTGAGGCACTGAGAAAAAAATCTCGTATTTTTCAAACAAAACACTCCATCGATGATAACCTGAACCGACTCCAGCGGACAATAACTATGCTGTGGAGAGAGGCAGTTATCGCTGATGTAAAAGAACACCCCGTAGGCGATGACGAAAGGTTTTCCGTACTTTCTGATGCGGAGAGAACATCGATCTGCGCTGACAGTGGTGTAAAAGCATATGGCACGACCTTCCTTGCTGGAGTTATGTCAAAAGAATTTCTTTTCATTCTCAAGCTTGGCGATGGTAACGCCTGTGTTGTGCTGGATAATGGAAGCGTTATCCTTCCGGATGAACTTTCCGACCCACAGCTTCAGTTTAATTTTACAACGTCTTTGTGCAGCAGTGATGCAGATATCCGATTCAGAAACTATTTTATGAGGATGGATGAATCGAGCCGGCCGGTGGCGATTATCTTATCTTCAGATGGTGTAATTAATTGCTACCACTCGGAAGATGCATTTAAGAGTTTTATCAAAAATATTAGCGATGCATATGTTCAAGAAAGCGTTTCTGACGCGCATAGCGAGCTAGAAGATGCCCTCAATACGTTGTCAAAAAAAGGGAGCGGAGACGATCTATCTATCGCGATCGTGCGGTTGAATGGGCCAGTCGAAGCAAAAGAAGCATGAATAAATAGCACATTCTCCTTTGATTTGATAACGGATGCCTTTTGGTGAGATGAGGAAGACATGAAGATAATATGTCTGATAAACCAACTGGAATTTTTAATAGCTGGAGGGAATAAAGGTGGTCTTCCATACCAAAATTGCTGGTGTAACCTTTTCGAATGAAGGAGAAAATACGCAGAACCGGCAGAGAATTATCGCGGAGCTATGTCAAAAAGGTGGTCTTGATGAGGACACAGAACTTATTCTGAGACGTGACCCGCACAATCCGCATGACCAAAATGCAGTAGCCGTCCTGGCTCCAGATGGGCGACAGCTTGGGTTCTTGCCGGCTGAAACTGCGAAAAATGTCGCTCCACATATGGATCACGGGGTAATTTACAGAGCGTTTGTCACATCGGTAACCGGCGGGGATGCGGATTCTTGGTACGGCGTCAATCTTAGAATTGTTTACGATACAGAACAGCAAGATACTCAATCCAAGGATATAGCAGATTCGCAGAATGAAAATGTGCCTGCGCAAGGTGTGGGATCACGGTTATTGATTTGTCCGGATTGTGGGGGAAAGGTGAGCCGCCGGGCCGAGGTGTGTCCTCATTGCGGCTGTCCGGTTCAAGTGATCTTGGGTGATGTGCTCCGCTCCATGAAACAGCGGGCAGAAACCGGAGATGTTGAATCCCAATTACAGCTTGCCGCAGCGTATCATTCCGGGGATGAGAGTTTGTCCATCCGTCAAGACGATGAGGCTTCGAAAGCATGGCTTCTCCGTGCGGCAGCAGCTGGCAGCCGTGCGGCAT
>CALXPN010000022.1 GCA_944390285.1 uncultured Clostridia bacterium | reverse complement strand
CTGGAAACAAAACAGTTTCAATCCAGACCCTCACACTGAGGGTGACGAATCGAATAGGATGCCTTCACGCGGTAATCACCATTTCAATCCACACCCTCACACTGAGGGTGACCCGCCTGCAGCCGCGAGCCGCTCCACGTAAGGGAAATTTCAATCCACACCCTCACACTGAGGGTGACACTCTATTATCGTAGCGGCAACCGTGGATCAGGACATTTCAATCCACACCCTCACACTGAGGGTGACCGGCGGCACGGGGGACAGAAGTCGAATGTTATAGCATTTCAATCCACACCCTCACACTGAGGGTGACCAATACAACAGATTAAAGCAGATAACGAGTCAATACATTTCAATCCACACCCTCACACTGAGGGTGACGCCGTCGCCAACGTGCCTACACCTTCCGCCAAGGATTTCAATCCACACCCTCACACTGAGGGTGACTGATACTGATGCTGACGCAAAAAGGGCTACGGGCGATTTCAATCCACACCCTCACACTGAGGGTGACGTATACATAGCTTCTATTCGTCCCTGCCACTGTGGATTTCAATCCACACCCTCACACTGAGGGTGACAGCTACATTTGGTATCTCTTACTCCGAAACGTAGCATATATAGAATCCTATACAACTCTATTCAGCTGATTTGCTGAAAATCGCCGTCTATTTTGACAGCATATTACTTGTTTGAGTGCGAATCTTCCTGGTATATATCCGATGCTTACGATTCGCACAGCCTATTTCTATTGCCGGAAAGCCGCTACAGAATCAACGGGCCTTCTATGTCATATCGTTTGTCGACGCCGATGGATTCTACGGTCTTTTTATAGTGTTTCCCGAGGCGATAGAAACGCAAATTATCGACAGATTCGTCAATCACCTCATGTAATTGGTGTTTCAGCTGCAAATATTGTCCTTCGTCTACTTCGCATTCAAATACAGAGTTTTGAACGCGCTGCCCATAGTTTAAACATATCTTAGCAGCCGTCCGCAGGCGGCGTTTTCCTGCCGCTGAATTCGTACTGATATCGTACGAAACTAGAATATACATTTCGTCCGCCACCTCAATTCCTGTTATTTCCAAAGAAAGGGCGGATAGGCGTCCAAATCGTTCCGCAAAAACCGGGCTAATAACGACGCCTGCAGGAACGGAACTAATCCCCAGGAAATCTTTTCCTTTATATAGGGATGAGTCAATTCTTCTTTTTTGCGTTCCTGCCATTTGGCAATCACTTTCTTGCGCCCCGATTCGTTTAACATGACCGCCCCGTTGCTCTCGGCGTCGAAGTCCCCGGCATCGACGACCTTTTTATTGATCAGGGACAGGACAAAGCGGTCCGCAACGGGAGCCCGCAATTCTTCCATCACATCCAGAGCCAGCGAAACGCGGCCCGGCCGGTCGACGTGCATAAATCCGGCGTAAGCATCCAGGCCAACCGTCTCCAACGCACTGGCTACGTCGTTGGACAATACGGCATACATAAAGGACAGAAGGGCATTGACGCGGTTCAATGGCGGCCGGCGCGAGCGTATGCCAAAGGTAAAATCGTCTTTCTGATTTAAAATCATGTCGTCAAAACAGGAAAAATACAAAGCCTGAGCGCTGCCTTCAAAGCCTCTCAGCGTATCCAAAGCAGACGCGCCCCGAACCTTTTCCAGCATATCCGTCAGCTGCAGAGAACAAGCCTGCAGACGCCTGCCGTCCAGCCGATGCTCATACTGCCGAATATATCGTTCCATGACCCATTTTTCGTTGTATACTTTAGCCGCAATGATGTTGCGGACAATATCCAATGATTGGGCCGGATCATCGGCTACGCGGTACTGCGTCCGCCGCAGCAGGATATTTCCCTTACTGCTTCCCTGAATCCGAGCAATAAGACGTCCCCGCGGCGACATATAGGCAATGCCGATGCCGTATTCCATGCATCGTTCCATAAGCTGCGGGCTCATTCCCAAATACGTAAACAGTACAATGTCCTGCAAATTATGAAGGGGATAACGGGCCAGTGTTTTCTGCTGTTCCCGGACGACGATATTCTCTCCCTGCGTCGCTAAATACACGTCAGGCTTCGTGATATACAATGTATTTAGTAGCTTTCTCATTCTCCCAACGTCCTCTCTACGTACGAGCGGGCCGATTCTAATTTCTGCAGTCCCGGAAGGCAGATATCCTGCAGCGAACAAGCCCGGCACTTTGCGCTTTTCCGCACCTTCGGCGTATACCCCTGCCGGTAGTACTTATTCATTTCGGCAGCCATATTCCTGACCGTTGCCCGCAGCTCGTCCGTAAATTCGACTTTCTCCCGCCGGCGCGTTTCAAAGTAAAATACCGCACCTTGGGAGACGCGGACTTCCATCATTTCTTCCAGGCACATAGCCTGAGCCGTAAGCTGCAGTATGTCGCTTTCTATCGTCTTCGGCTTCCCGCGCTTGTATTCCACGGGGTATACGATAAAGCAGGCGCCGTATTTGCTGAAGTAAGCTCCGCCCTCGTCTTCTATCAGCTCTACAGCGTCGCACACGCCTTGTATTCCCAACTCGTGAGACACGACAGGCAAGGAGCGCAGCACGCGCTTCTTGCCCATCTTTTCATCGCTCAGCCCTTCATCTACCAATGTATGCTTAATCGCTCCGTCGACGGTAAAGTAGTTTTCCGCCCATTGCTGCTCAATGTGGATGAGGGCCCATTGCCGGCGGCAGAAAGAAAAATGCTGCAGGCCGGCAAGCTGCAAATATTCAGTTTCGTTTCGTTGTCCTACGTTTTTCATCATATACCGTCTTCAATTTCTAATGTCAGACCCTTTTGCCGATACAGGTTGAACCGGTCTTCATCTACAGACACGGCGTAATCAGAGAAATCATGGACTTTTTCATCGGCCGGAGCCTGCGCCTGCACGAGTTGATGAATCTTCGCCGACGAGGCAATCCCTAAGGCATTGGGATGAACAAACCAATATAATTTCTCTACGGTCATGCTGCCTTCGGGACGAGCCGACGACATATCATTTTCAAACAAGGACAACAGGGCCTGCCGAATCAGCTGTGCGTCCTCGTCGGAAAAGCCTGTCCGCTGCGCAAAATAGCAGTTCATGCTGCCCGTAATCTTATATACGCCGAAATCTACAAAATGCTTCGTTCCCATCGTATCGGCCGACCGCTTTCCACTTTCCGAGGCCATGCCGTTCGTGCTTCTCGTAATCTGCATAGTAATCACATCGACAGGGGACAGGCTTTTTCCTAGGCTGACCGATACGGGGCCCCGGATACCCAGCGCCCGCTTTTGGAAGGTCATGACCTGGCCGAAGCTCCGCACGTCGATCCACCGTTGGCATGCCGCCGCGGCGACTTCTTCATCGCTCTGCTTCGTCGTAAAATACGCTTTGAACCGATCTTCCAGCGAAGCGTACGTATCGTCGATCCGATCGTTTGCCTGGACAAAGATTTCCTGTCCCATGTCCTGCAGCCTGTTGCGTATTTTTCTCTTGATACAGACGTCGGATATTTCCCCATAGCCTTCATAATCGGTACGAGGCATGTTTCCCAACAAGGGATCGCCGTTAGGATTTGCCTGCCGTACCGATACAAACAACACAAAATCTATTTTCTTCGTCAAGCTGCTCATACCGCCGTTCCTCCTTCTTGCCGCTGCGCGTCGGATGTTTCGTCTTTTTTCGTATAAAATTGCTGCTGCTGATAATAATAGCCTAATATAAAATCGGAATTGGCCGTCTTCTCATGATGCTTGCCGTTCGCTTCATATTCCATAATTTCGGTATACAGCGCTGCCAAGAGCTTCTCAAAATAGACCTTGTATCCCGGCTTCTGCTTGCTCAGGATGGCCTTACAATACTGAGTCCGCTCTTCTAAAATAGGAATCGTCTGATACGGGCGGTGTATCATGGAGGACCATAAGCGCGCCGCGTTGGTAACCCGCAGATTGGAGTTTTCCTTTTTCTTTTCTTCGCCGCCGCTCTTACTTTCCAAGGCCGCCGTTTCCATTTTTTCATACACGGATAACAATCGCCCGTAGGCAAAGCTTCGCTTGTCCATGCGCAGTATCGCTCCTTTATCGTTCAATACGGGAATCTTCTGATCCCACATCTCATGATCCCAATAATATTTCTTGATGATGCCGCAGCCCATCAGCAGGGCCTGGGGCCAGTATTTCCTATAGGACTGACGGTTCGTAAGGCGGAAAAACGCCGTTCGCATCATATCGGCAGGCAAGGGTTTTCTTTCCAGGATACAGGGCAGCAGCCGTTCAATAGCCGCCCGCCGTACCTTATCGTTCGCGCAGATAATCCCCTGCTCCGTTTCCTGGCCGTACAAGAAATGGACGACCGAGTACACCGACGGCGTTTTTAACACGAAGGCTTTCTTTTTTGCCGACCATCCGAGCCATTTCATGCTTTCGTACCAGGCCTCGGCCCGCTGCTTTATGTCGGCTTTGGGAAACACGCGGAAATACTTTACGGCCATCCTGCCGTTATTGACCTTTTCCAGTACGAGAACGCAGAAATAGTTATCGAAAATCTCATCTCCGGCGTCTTTCTTGCCGGCAAAATACTGGGCGATGGTCTTGCTATCTTTCCCGTGCAGTACCTCTTCTTCCGTGCGCCGTATGGGAACAGGCTCTGCGGCGACTTCTCCCATGACGACGCTCTCGAGGAAATCATCCTTCCCATCTTCTTCCATATCCTTCATGAGCGGAGCGCCGCCTAAGGGTAAATCTCCGGTCATCCACGAAACGACGTTGGCGCCGCCGCCGATATACTCGCTGTACCGCTTCGTATCCAATAAGTATTTCAGCATGTTATGAATTCGCTGCGACGTTTCATAGCCCAGGTGAAAGACTTGCTCCCCCTTGGTAAAGCGCCCTATGTACGCTTCCTTATGATTGCTGATACCTATCAGCTTCGCCGTACCGACGACGCCGCGATGGGACGACACGCAGTACATGGGAAGGCCGGAAACGTCGCATGTTTCCACAGGCTTATCGCGGTTTGTATACTGCACATAGTCTATAAAAAATCGATGGAGCTCCCGATTCTGCGAAACCGATACGGCTCCGTCGCCGCGTTCTACGGCAAAGGTAATGAACAAATCTTCCAGAGAAATTTGCCGTGTTTTACTTTTCCCCTTTTCTTCTTCCTGCCAGGAGACGACGTCTCCTTCGACGTCGTAGGCCTGCTCGCCGCAGTAAATTTGGACCGTACGCAGCACGTCCCGTCGGACAGCTCCCGACATGAGGTAGGTATATATGCTTTGGAAATCGTCATTACGATGGCATTGCCCATACTCCCATAGGTCCTGAAGCTGTTTCATGTATAAGCTGTGGCGGGCGCCCTTCTTTTTTTCTACAGGTGCAAGATAGGAAAACTCGTCGCACAGCAAATGGGGGCAGTCGTTGGCCGTGCGGATGAGGGACCCTTCCGACACGGGAAAGACCGTATATTCACCTTTCGCCAAAAAGCGGCCCTGCAAAAACACCCCGTCCCGGCTGATGGTCAGCTGCACGATATCTTCGCCCCGGCTCTGGCGGCTCGAGTGGTACAGCGGCAGCAGCATGGGTTCCGATTCTTTCCACACGTCGACTAAACCCGCCTCTTCGGCGGCATTATACGTCTGAAGCAGCGCCTGAAGCAGATTCATCGGCCATTCCTCCCTCCTCGTCATATAGGTTCCATTGTTCGTCAACGGGCATATACATGTCCTCCGTAAATTCTTTTACATGATAATCATGGAGTTCATGGCGGATCCGGCATTCTTCCGGCCGTATAAATGTAATAACCCCGTCTTCCATGACGATCGGCGCAAACTGCGAATACAGCGTGCCGGCAAGGCCTCCTTTTTTCATCCGCTCTTGATAGGAAAAGGAATGGAACATGATGCCGAAGGACATCTTTCCAGAAAATGGCGTCGTCAGCCCTTCGTATTCGCTGGCCCGCAGCCGTTCTACTTCGCCGATGCATTCCCTCGTCCCCAGGAAGATATCGTGCCGTCCGCCGCGTTTCATCGAGCGCAGCAATATTTGCTCGTGTTTTTTTTCATTCCGATCCTTTGCCATATCCGGCCGATCGGCCCACTCAAAATGAAATTTCACAGCGTAGGCCACGTCTTTTAAATACGTATAATAGCTCAAATCCTTCTTTCCGTTCAGCATGGGCACGAGTATGTTCTTCGTCTCCGTTTGAATCGGCTTCAATACTTTGACTTCGTCGACTACATACCGCAGCGTCGGCTTCCAGTACACGGCTTCGACGATGCCCTGCAGGGCCTGGGCCGTCGGAACTTGATAGGTAAATTTTTCCCCATTCGCCTTGCTCATCGGGTCGGTGAACAACGCATAGGGGCCGCTTATCTTCATATAAAATGGGTTGGATTGAAACATAGATCTTTTCTCCTTATGCAAGTTAAAAAATGAGTTCACTCCATTCTCCCTTCGTCAAGCCAAACTCTTCGTCGTATCCTTCTGGATCCAGCAGGTATATTCCCAGCTCGGGTATGACCTGCACGTATTCTTTCATATCGTACATGCCGACGGTATATCGCTGCAGCTTCTGCAGCACAGGCTTCAGCGCGGCAAAGTCCGGATGGCCGTCGTCGCCGACTAATGCAAAGACTTCATCTATCAGCTCCTCGTTCTTGTACGGAACGATGACAGTCTTCTCCTTGTTATCGATAAGCTGAAAGGCGTCCGCCGCCGTTTTAAACCGCTGCCTCAGAAGATACGGAACAGAGGAGCCATGTCCTATGCGGTATTGCGCTGCCATATCCCGATTTTCTGACAGCATCTGCAGCAGCGTCTGGGAAAACGGGCCGTCCTGCACCGGATAATCCAACGCTTGCCGATTTTTATGATATAAACGCCGAAAATATTCGCCTAAGCATGCCCCTATATCCAACGCTTCCTCTTCACGCTTCGATCCATATACCTTACGCAGCGCTTCCAGCGAAGCCTCCCGTTCCTTTTGCAGAACGGGCATCTTTTCCAGCGTTTCATCCATATACATAAACAAATAGACCCGTCCGGGGATCTTCCGTTTTCCATCGCGGTTGCACCGGCCGCCGGCCTGCAGCACGCCGTCCAGGCTGGTCAACGAACGATATACGACGTCAAAATCGATGTTAACGCCTGCGGATATTAAATTAGTACTCACGCAAATCAACGGCGTCTGCCTCGAGCCGTCCCGCAGCTTCTGCAATTCCTCTTTCATGCGCGTAATGCGCTCCAGCCGATGGGCTGCGCATAAATTCGTCGTCAAATACCAACATTCCCCAGGCCGGTCATGCTCGTCGAGCCAATCGGCTATCGCGTCGTATACTTTGCGCACGGCTTTTTTCGTATTGACGATAATCAAGGCGCTTTTTTCCCGCTCCAACTGCGTCATGACATGGGCGACGAGCTGTTCCGTAGATAAAAACTGTGTAAATCGCTCGCCCAAAAGAGAATAAAACTGAGCCCGCGCAAAAACTGGCGCTGCCATGAGACTCCCGTCGACTAACGCGACGGAACTTCCCTTTTCGTCCTTTTCATATATGCAGGGGTAGTTCAAACTCCCTTCATCGTCCAAGCCCGGCGGAGTCGCCGTACAGTGAATAATCGTCGCGCCCATCATATGGGTCAGGAAATTCATCATTAAGTTATACACATGTACGCACGTCACTGGGAGAGACTGTATTTCATCGATGATGATGACGGAGCGTATCAGCTTGGAAAACCGCCTCAAGCACGCCGACTGCCCTTTGAACAGCGTATTGCTGAGCTGTACCAGCGTCGTCAGTATAACCGGCGATTCCCAGCTTTCCCTCAGATATTCGGCGCCTTCGTATTCCTCCTCTTCTCCCGCGCAGTCATCGGCAACGACGCTGCTGTGATGCTCCAGCACATGTTCCTTTCCGATGATATCCTGAATATCCTTGGCGTTTTGTTCCAACACGGACAAAAACGCCGTCGCATATATGATTCTTCGGTCGTGAAACGTACGGGCGTGATGCAGGGCATAGCGAAGAGAGGCGTTCGTCTTGCCCGCCCCTACCGGCATAGGAAGCCTATAGCAGCCATCCTTCGTCGCCGCTGCCGCCGCATATGCGTCGTCGGCCATGGCCGTACGTACCTGATTCAGCAAGGACGGATTCTCAGCCTTATGAAATAGCTCGTACAAACGCTCCACTTTATCGCCCATTTGCTGCCAAACAGCGTCTAATTCTTCGTCTTTGTATACCTGCTGCCTTTCTTCCAAAGCCCAATTTGCCGAATCATACACGTCGGCTTCTTTTAAGATTCCCGTCAATAACCGTACAGTAGCGCCGAAATAAAACAAGCTGGCCTGACGCCGACTGTCTGCATCCTGCGCAACGGCTTTTCCCGATTTCCCGATCATGTGCTGGATAGATTTATACCAATCCATCCATTCAGCAAATCCCTTCTGATACAGCTGAAAAAGGGATGTCTTAAACCATTTTCCGGCCCAGCCGTCCAATACATGGATAAAGGATATCAACTCTTCATGCTCTAAGACAAGACGTTCATTCTCTTTCAGCCTCTTTTCTGTCCAGCAGCAAACAGAGCCATCTTCCATTTCTTTGAGCACGTCGTACAATCCATGGTGAGCCAGAATAGGATATATGAGAAATTCATTATATATGCTGTACCATCGATACGTATCAGCAGGTACGGAATTCTTTGCATACTTATACAATACATACTGGACATAACAAGCTCCGACGCCAGAGTGATCTCCGCCCGACGCCGCTTCGCCGCAGATATATTTCTGCCAATCACGATTTACCTTTCCCGCATCATGAAGAAGGCCGATAAGAATGCAGACAGATTCCAGCCCAAGAGACTTACCTATACGAGCCATATACTCAGCCGTATTCCTCGCGTGGTCTTTTATATACTGCCCTTTCTTCAGTTCCGCATCCCAATGCGCCAGCAGCAAATCCCATTCGATATCCATAGCGTCCCGATCCTAAAAATTAATTAACTATACTACATATTCCGTTTCACTTCTATATTATTGATTATACCATACCTTCAAGATAGATACCTAATAAAAAATATCTACATATGGTATTTTGATTTATTATGTATAATATTTTGATAGCCTTGAACTGGCAAAAAACTGACAATATATCTAATGATGCCGCATGACTTCAATCCACACCCTCACACGGAGGGTGACGTTCCGTGACCTGTTGACCACTAGAATAGCTACTAATTTCAATCCACACCCTCACACGGAGGGTGACCTCGTGGCGACGTGGAGGATTCGCTCATTGATACATTTCAATCCACACCCTCACACGGAGGGTGACCCTACCGAGTAAGGTATGGAAGTGAGAACCCTTCGATTTCAATCCACACCCTCACACGGAGGGTGACAAAAGCTGTTGCAACGCTTGCGGCAGGCGGTGTATCATTTCAATCCACACCCTCACACGGAGGGTGACTCTTGCGTTGGCGAAAGGTTAGAGGGTATTCGCAGATTTCAATCCACACCCTCACACGGAGGGTGACCGCAGCCGTTTGTCGTATGGTTCTTCATTGCAAACATTTCAATCCACACCCTCACACGGAGGGTGACTGAAATAGAAAAGCTGTTTGAAGAAGTTCGAAATATTTCAATCCACACCCTCACACGGAGGGTGACGTAGCGCTCAGAGGATCCTGGAACACGCTGCCGAGATTTCAATCCACACCCTCACACGGAGGGTGACAACAGCTGAATCACCGTAACCGGAAAGCACTGTGGATTTCAATCCACACCCTCACACGGAGGGTGACCCTTATCCTGCAATTCAGCAGGAGCGGCAAAGATAATTTCAATCCACACCCTCACACGGAGGGTGACGGAGCCAGGGCCGTAGCAGATTTCAGACAAAAAATATTTCAATCCACACCCTCACACGGAGGGTGACTAGGCTTAAAACATCGCACCATAAAATAAATTAGGAGATTTCAATCCACACCCTCACACGGAGGGTGACTTTGCTGTTTATCGACAATGGCGACCCCGAGCAGATTTCAATCCACACCCTCACACGGAGGGTGACACGTCACGCCGGGACAGCGGATTGTGATTACCCATATTTCAATCCACACCCTCACACGGAGGGTGACTTATCACAGGTGAATATACGTACAAATTAGTCTAAATTTCAATCCACACCCTCACACGGAGGGTGACGCAAACGCGAATCGTATTTTGACCATGACAGAAATTTCAATCCACACCCTCACACGGAGGGTGACAAAGGATGCTGCAGCAAAAGCAAAAGCCGACAAGATTTCAATCCACACCCTCACACGGAGGGTGACTGGCAGGCGAGAGCTGGCGGCAGAAATAAAGGGGATTTCAATCCACACCCTCACACGGAGGGTGACATTTTCAGATTTTGTCTCAACAGTGATATTCGTATTGATTTCAATCCACACCCTCACACGGAGGGTGACGTGCTGAAGCGTACCCGCGACGGCGATGGCGTCTATATTTCAATCCACACCCTCACACGGAGGGTGACACGGTGCATTATGACGTATTCCTATGGCGGTATCAATTTCAATCCACACCCTCACACGGAGGGTGACTGCTGAGAGAGCTACGGAACTGGAAATTAAAAAGATTTCAATCCACACCCTCACACGGAGGGTGACATCACCACCCCCACGAGTAGGGCCTGTGTACAGCATTTCAATCCACACCCTCACACGGAGGGTGACGACCTTGATTTCTTCGGCCAGCCAGTCACGGAAGCATTTCAATCCACACCCTCACACGGAGGGTGACTTGACGCTTTGCAGCCACGTTTCCCATTGGTCACGATTTCAATCCACACCCTCACACGGAGGGTGACGGAAATAAAATGAGGTTAGAAGTCAGAACAGATTGATTTCAATCCACACCCTCACACGGAGGGTGACTTGATGTGGCAAAAAATGCGTTGACGATGGACAATATTTCAATCCACACCCTCACACGGAGGGTGACACGTCACGCCGGCGCATTATATACGTACGATGGAAATTTCAATCCACACCCTCACACGGAGGGGGACAGCGGCACTGGGTAGCTACTTTTGATTGGCTGATATTTCAATCCACACCCTCACACGGAGGGTGACTCGATACCCACGGTTCTGCCAGCCATGAATTGATATTTCAATCCACACCCTCACACGGAGGGTGACGTGGGGATATGTAATTATTGATAATTGCCAAACTGATTTCAATCCACACCCTCACACGGAGGGTGACTAAATCCCGGCGCTAACGCCGTAATAACTAAAATCATTTCAATCCACACCCTCACACGGAGGGTGACCTGAAGTCGACGCCTACCGGTACAGCAAGATTTATATTTCAATCCACACCCTCACACGGAGGGTGACCCATGTCCCGGTCGCTGTTGCTGTACGTGTACAGCATTTCAATCCACACCCTCACACGGAGGGTGACATTTTGTAGTCGATGCCCTTTGATATAGCCAGATGATTTCAATCCACACCCTCACACGGAGGGTGACTCCTCGGCCGAGACATCGAATCACAGCAAGAATTTATTTCAATCCACACCCTCACACGGAGGGTGACACAAGATCAATCACGGCGAGTTTGTAGGCTACCCATTTCAATC
>CALXPN010000021.1 GCA_944390285.1 uncultured Clostridia bacterium | reverse complement strand
GATGAAAAAGACATTTATATAGATTATGAGATAGTTTAATATTATTTTGTCATACATTATTTTGATGTATGACAAAAATTTTTAAAATATTTTTTTACAATTCAATGATTAAATTTATAACTAAAGTGTAGAGAATAAAAAGAAAAGGAGTTAATTAAATGAAATTTATAATGACGTATTTAATGTTACTAATACTTTCAATAATGGCTAACATATTAATTAGAGCTATGTATAGTGGTTTTGATGGAATAAGTTATATGTGGGGCTATATGATAGGTGGTATCTTAATGTTTTGGCTATTTTTTATATCCGATAAAATGTAGTTAAATAAGAGAGGTGAAACAATGTTTGGTAAAAAATTTAAAGTATTAAAAGAGTTTAAACCAATATATAGAAATGTTGGAGATAATTATTTAGAATCTTTTAGTGTCTATGTTAAGAATGGTAAGTTAGAATATTGTATAATTGATGATAATTTTGGACAACCTTCACCAGCTAATTATTCTGATACTGATTATGCTAAAATGTTAAGAAATAGAAGCAGTAAGATATTAGAAAGTTTAGTTAAATTAGGTTATATAGAAGAATTAAAAAAATAAATTGTAGGTTTTATTGGAGGTAATTATGAAATATAATTATATGAAAGCAGCAAATGAAAATCCTGACTTATGTTCTCTTATAGCAATGGAGGAATGTGCTGAATTAATTCAAGCTATATCTAAAGCTAAGAGAGATAAGTTAAATAAGGATAATTTAACAGAAGAAATTGCAGATGTATTCATTTGCATAGATTGGTTATGTGAAATATATAATATCAAAAATGAGGAAATTTCAGAGTGGTTAATAACAAAGAAAGATAGGATTTCTAAAAGATTAAAATGTGGAAATTTTAAGTAATAAAAGATAGTTTTTATGAGGTGGAAGTATGATTAGTATATGTAAAATAGAAGGAATAGATAGATGTACTGGATGTGGAAAGATAGTTGATGTTGAAATAAGTATAAATATAATGGCAGAGCATAATGAATATAAGACGGTAGAAGATATACATTTATGTGATAGATGCAGAAAAGATTTACTGTATGAATTAATAAGAACTACAAAATAAAATATAATATTTATTTAGAATAGGAGAATTGATTATGAGTACTATAACAACACATATAGATGGCGAAAAGGTAAAAGTATTAAATGGTTTTGTAATGAATGAAGGAGAAATATTGGCAACAGATGCTTGTCAATTAGGAGATTTAAAAAAAGTTAGGGTTATAATTGAACCTAGTTTATTAAAGTATTGGATAGAGGAATGTGAATTACTTGAAGAGTTAGGAATAGATGGTACTATATGGTAAGAGTAATTAAAAAGATATATGACAAAGTGTATTTTTATTTTTACTGTAAGATTTTTAAGCTATAAAATATTTTATTGAAAGGTGGAATACTATGAAAATCGAGGAATTAAGAGGTAAATTATTGGAGTTTTTGGTAGAGATAAATCAATATACAGATGAAGAAATTCAAGATGCAATAGATATGTTAAACGACATAACTTATGATATAACTTATTCTAAATAAAATAATTCTTTTATCCGAAAAAGGGTTAGTAGTAGGAAAACTCCAAACCAGTAACCCTGCTCCTAAAACTTAGGAAACACCCAAGCTAGTAATAGTTGTACGCTGTTAGGGAGTTTAAATAAAAATATCAATTTATGAGGTTAGAATATGAGTTTAAAAAGTAAATTACTTGAAATGTATTATGAAAAATCATATACGACAGATATAGAAAGGGTTACCTGTGAAATGTATTATGCTATCAGTAATGTAGTAGAAATACTTATCGAAGAAAGTAAGTTTCATATAGATAGTAAAGAAGCGATAGAACAAATAAGAGAAGAAATGAATGTTATAAATAAAATATAAATTGTTAAAATAAAATTTTTATTTAACGGAGGTAAATATGAAAATAGGAAATTTAAAATGTGTAAAAGATATTAAATGTAGTAATTGTGGGAAGGTGCTTAAAAAGGATATTGATTATAGATATTCTATAATAGGAAAACACTCAAAAACAGGATTATTGCTTTGTGATGATTGTTTTATAGATTTAAAAAGAACAATAAGTGAAATGTGGATAAGTGTATAGGAGGAAATATGAAAGAAAAAAGTATATATGTTAATGGTAAGCTAGTATTCAAAGGATACAACGTTTTTAGTGAGTATTACAGACTTTGTGAAATATATGGAGACGAGAATGTAAAGGTAATATAGTATTTATTGTATAAGGAGGAAATAGGATGATAAGAAAAGAAAGAAAAGTGCCTTGCGAAGTAGATATATGTATGAGTTCAAATTCATATAAAATAGAAGTTCCTACACAATGGCTATGCAAAGAACATATGCAAGAATTACTATCATATTTACAAGATTTATTTAATGAAATTAGTAAAGATGATGAATAAAATAATCTTTTTATCATATAGGAGGTAATAAATGAATTGTCCAAAATGTAATAAAGATTTAGAGTTAAAGAT
>CALXPN010000020.1 GCA_944390285.1 uncultured Clostridia bacterium | reverse complement strand
GATTGTAAAAAGATATATGAAGAAATAAATAATAAATATAGTCGATTAGATGGCTTAGTAAATTCAGCAGGAATTATAAAATTAGGAGGAATAGAAGAACAAACTTTAGAAGAATGGAATAATTCAATAAATACAAATTTAACGGGAATATTTTTGTTAACGAAAACTCTATTACCTTTATTAAAAAAAGGAACAAATCCATCAATAGTTAATATTTCATCTATGTCTTCTGAAAGAGCAAGAGGTTCAATTGCTTATTGTGCAAGTAAAGCAGGAGTAGATATGCTAACGAAATACCTAGGACAAGAACTTGGTAAATATAATATAAGAGTCAATAGTGTAAATCCAGCTGCAGTATATACAAATATTTATATAGCTAGTGGTGATTATACTCAAGAAGGATATGATAAATGGTCAGAAGATAAAAAGAAATTATATCCATTAGGAAGAATAGGAGATGCCAAAAAAGATATAGCACCAACAATAGAATTTTTATTGTCAGATAAATCTTTATGGACAACAGGTTCAATTTATCTTGTAGATGGGGGAAAAAGTATATAATAATTAAAGAGGCAAAAGGGGATAAATATAATGGTAAATTTAGAATTATATAGAATTTTTAAAATTGTAGCAGATGAAGAAAATCTAACAAAAGCAAGTGAAATTTTACATATTTCACAACCAGCTGTAACTAAACATATTAAAAATTTAGAGAATGAATTAAAAGTAGAATTGTTTAAAAGAAGTAAATACGGAATGATATTAAATGAAAATGGAAAAAAGTTATATTTGAATATAAAAGATTCTATAGAAATTCTTTCAAAAGCAGATTTAGTATTTAATGAAAATAGAGATATAAAATTAGGTGTACATGTGAATATGCCAAATAAAATATATAATAATAGTATTTTGAATTTTTATGAAAAAAATAATAATACCATTATTAATATACATAAATTAAATGCTAAAAACATGTTTTCTGCACTAGAAAAACAGGAAATCGACCTTGCATTTTCTAAGAAATATAGTGAAGAATTATATGATATTAACAAAATTAAGTTTATAAGTATAGGAAATTTACATGATGTATTTGTTGTAAATAGTAATTCTAAATATTTGAATCAAAATCTTACTAAAGAGGATTTAAAGAATATTACAATTTATACATTAAAAAAATTTTCTAGTGCATATCAAAATTTAGTAGAAGTACTTGGATATAAACATAATGATAAAATAAATATAACAAATATTGATTTTTCTGGTATTATGGAATTATTAAAATGTAGAGATATAATAGCTGTTGTTACAAAAGAATATATAGAAGATCAACTAGAAACTAATGAATTACATTTATTAGATTTAGGAATTTCACTGCCCCCAGCTGAATATGGTATATATTATAATGTTAATAATAAATTTAAAGAATTGAATGATTTAATTGAAATTTTAAAGGATATATGCGAACTATAACTTTAAGTTATAGTTCGCATATAAATATGTATTTTACATAATTGTTTTTCCTCTGTATAATAAAATTGTAGTCAACATTAAATAATGATTCATTTAAGGAGGATAATATGGAAATACTATTGGTTAGACATGGGCAAACAGAATGGAATTTATTAAAAAAAGTACAAGGAAAAGCAGATATAGAATTAAACGAACAAGGAATAAAACAAGCAGAAGAAACAAGGAATTACTTAAAAAATGAAAAAATAGACTTGATTTTGTGTTCTCCATTAAAAAGGGCTATGCAAACAGCAGAAATTATAAAACAAGAAAGAAATATTAAAATGATAATAGATGAAAGAATTTCAGAAAGAGATTTCGGAGAATTTGAGGGAATGCCTAATACTGACTTTGATTTTAATGCTTTTTGGAGTTACAAACAAAATTTAAAATATGATAAAGCAGAAAGTATACAGGATTTTTTTGAAAGAGTATATGATTTTTTGGATAGCATCAAAAATGAATATACTGGAAAAAGAGTATTAATAGTAGCACATGGAGGGATTAGTATACCAGTTAAATGTTATTTTGAAGGAATACCAAATACTGAAACTTTATTACCATTATGTCTAGGAAATTGTGAGATTGCAAAATATTCTTATAAAGAATTAAATATAGAAAGATAAAATGTCTTGTTTTTTATTTTTTGTTGAAAAAATTGTCTTTATAAATAACAACTTGTTTTTATTTTGCACGCAGATACTTACATAAATGTTGATAAATAGCTTATTAGATAGATTTAAATATTTTAATAGCACCAAAACAGCTCGAAGTCTAATCAATTTCAGCTGTTTTTTGTTAAATTATAGAAAAAGCATTGTTTTTAATAGAAAATTAAAGTATAATAAATCATCCTTTTCCAAAGGAAAACTTTGAGAAAGGAGGTGAACATCTTGAGTTCTTTCGATTTAATTTGGCGATTAATAGTTTTGTTATTACTTAGTAATAATAAAAATGATGAAAACCAAAATTCTCAGGATTAGTACAAACTAATCAAAGGCAGTCTGGTCAACTGCCTTTATTTTTGCACAAAAAAAAAGATATGTGGTCAACATATCCCGTGAACATTTGAGTTTTTCGATAATTCTCTTGCTTAAGCTAAATATAGTATACTATATTTTTTATTATATGTCAAATGTTTTTCAAAAATTCATTTTTTAAAAAATTTTTAAAGATTTTTTATTATATATTATATATTAATAAAATAAATATTTTAAAAGGTAAAAAATGAACTTTTAAATGATGCACAAAATAAAATTTTAATATGTTCTATATATGTTGAAATATATCAAAATAAAAGTAAAGGATTATCTTTATAAAGCAAGAATGGGATTATAACTCTAAATCCCATTTTTTTCTTTTTTTCCAATCCTATCAAAAAATGCTTGTTTTTTGTTAAATTATAGAAAACTTAATTGAAAAAAATGATATATATGTGATAATATAAATAAACATTCGAAATATATAAAAATAATGGAATTGATTATGAGATATTAATTTATTAAATAATAGAGGAGATAAAAAATGTATGATAAAATGAAAACTACTAATTGTTTAAATATGCAATATATGATTTTAAAAGATTTATTTTTTGATAATAAAATCGAAAATAGATATTACATATTATGTACTTCGAATGCAATAGATAATTATTATTGGAATACAGCGTATTTAAAGATTAAAGCAAATGAAAATATTCTTTTAGAAATAGAAAATTATTTTAAAGTAAAAAATAAAAAAGGAAGTATTTATCTTGGAAAAAACGATAAATATTATAAAGAAAATAAAGAATTCCTATTAGATAATAATTATATACTAGAAAATGAAGATATATATATGTATTTAGAGAATGTTAAAACATATAAATTAGATTTAAATATAAAGATTGTTGAGAATGAAAATGAATATAATGATTTTATGGAAGTTTTAGCCTCAGCACATAATGATATAATTGAAAATCCAGATGAAAATATTTATGCAAATACAATAAACGAAAACTATTATAATATAATAAAAAATACTATGAGCAGTCAAAAGCATATGAATATAATAGCATATGATGGAAAAATACCTGTAAGTGTTGGAACTTTCAGTTATATAAATAAA
>CALXPN010000019.1 GCA_944390285.1 uncultured Clostridia bacterium | reverse complement strand
AACACAGAAGTCAAGCTCCTTAGTGCCGAAGATACTTACGAGTTACCTTGTTGGGAAAATAGGAAGTTGCCAGTTTTTTTATGCCTTTTTGCTTAGTTGGAAGTAACTTTATAAGTTCTGTTCAAATCAGAAAAAGGGCCCAAAAAGCTAATATATTCTTATATAAGAATATATTAGCTTTTTTATTTAATTAAAAAGTATTCGTTTTTTGTTAAAATAATAATTTCCTTTATTATTGAAGCTGAAAAATTATTATGTTAGAATATTTATAAAATTAAACTAATAAATGAAGGGATATACAATGTATAATATTTTAATTTTTGATTTAGATAATACTTTAACAGATGATTATGAAAATATAAAAGAAGCATTTAAGTTTTTATTAAAAAATAGAAATGAGAAGTATACACAAGAAAAATTCGAAAAATTTCATGAGATTGATAAAGAAACTTGGAGTAAAAGAGCAGATGGAAAAATTATTACACCTTTTGAAAATGATTTAAAGAAGAAGGTCGAATGGATAAGAGCAAGTAGATTTATTAGATTTTATGGAGAGAATAATATTACATATGAAGATGCTGTAAAGAGTAATGATATATATATGGAAGGAATGAAACAAAAAGTTGTTCCACAAAAAAATGCATATGAGATAATAAAATATTTATATGAAAAAAAATATAGAATAATTATAGCTACTAATGGACCTAAAGTAGTTTTAAGTAGTAAACTTGAAAAGTTAGGAATAAACAAATTTATAGAATTAACATTTTGTTCTGAAGAAATAGGTTTTATGAAGCCTCACGAGAATTATTATAAAGGATTATTTAGAAAAGCTAATATAAAAGATAGAAATGGAATACTTTTTATAGGTGATGATTTAGAAAAAGATATAAAAGGTGGAATACAAAATAATTTGGATACTTGTTGGTGTAATTATAATAATATTGTAAATAATACAAATTATAAACCAAAATATGAAATAAATAGTTTATTAGAGCTAAAAAGTATTTTATAGTAATATTAGGGAGAAAGTTTTGAAAAAAATATTAATTATATTTAATAAATTTTTTAAAAGAATAGAAGAAGATCATATAAATGAATATGCTGCAGAATGTGCTTTTTTTACAATACTTTCTTTTGTTCCATTTATAATGTTTTTTATAAGTTTAATCCAATTTACAAATATAGATAGAGAAACCATATATTTTTGGATAAAAGAAATTATTCCAAGTACAATGTATGGAATGATTGCTGGAATTATTGATGAGGTATATTCTAAATCAGTAGGAACTATCTCGATAGCAGTAATTTTCGCATTATGGTCTGCGAGTAGAGGTTTTTATTATTTGAGTAAAGGCTTAAGAAAAATTTATAAATCTCCAAAACAAAAAATTAGTTTTGTTATTAGAATAGAAGGAATCATATATACTTTAGTTTTTATTATTTCTATTATAGCTTTTTTGATATTGATGGTATTTGGAAATAGGATTCATATGATATTATCTCAGAAATTTCATTCAATAGGGATTATAACATCAAGCATTTTAAAAATACGTAGTTTTATTTTAATACTTGGAATCTTCTTTATTTTATTATGTATTTATAGATTTATACCAAAAAATAATCTTAAAATAAAAGATCAAATTTATGGTGCCATTTTTTCGTCAATTACATGGTTTTTAGCTTCTTGGTTTTTCTCTATATATGTAGATCTTTTCCAAGGATTTTCTAATATTTATGGTAGTTTAACATCAATTATATTTGTAATGATGTGGGTATATGTTTGCATGTATATTATTTTAATTGGAGCAGAAATAAATGTAATAATTTCAAATATAAAATTAAAAAAATAGAATTTTTTGAAAAATAAAAATTTTGTGGCTGAAAGCATTTCTAATAAATTAATTTGTGAAACACATCTGAGCATAAATTAGAATAAAAAGAGGAAAGCAAAAGTTTTTAAGATAAATTTGTTTTCAATAAGGGTGGTACCGCGAAAGATAGATTTCGGCCCTATAGTTTAATTTGTATTTAAACTATAAGGGCGTTTTTTATATGAAAAATACGTCTTTATAGTCAAAATTACTATGAAAAGAATAAATATGAAAGGTAATATCTACAGAACCTATAATTGTTCAGAATTAGAGAAAAAAATGTTGGTGAAGAAATTAAATTAGCTGGTTGGGTTGATACAATTAAAGATTTAGGAGGCGTTTTGTTTATTGATCTTAGAAATCAATATGGAATAACTCAAGTTGTAGTATCTGAAAATGAATTTAAAACTGATTTTGCAGCTAGAATTCCTCTTGAATCAACAGTTTCTGTGTCTGGAAAAGTAAGATTAAGAGATGAAGAAACAGTTAATAAAGCAATAGAAACAGGTACAGTAGAAGTATTTGCAGATAAAATAGAAATTTTAGAAAAAAGAACAAAGCCACTTCCTTTTGAAATTTCTAATAATAGAGCAGTCAGAGAAAATTTAAGATTAGAATATATATTTTTAGATTTAAGATCTAAAAAGCAATTAGAAAACTTAAAATTAAGAGCAAAATTAATTCAATATTTAAGAAATCAAATGATAGATTTAGGCTTTTTAGAAGTTCAAACACCAATACTTACAAATTCATCTCCAGAAGGAGAAAGAGATTATCTAGTTCCTAGTAGAATGTATCCAGAAAAATTTTTAAATAATCAGGAAAGATTTTCAAGGTTTGATACCACTGTTTTATATGAAAGTTATATTTACAAAAAAACAATTCCTAAAAATATTTGGAATGAAATTTAATTAAATAAGATAAAAATTGATAGTTTAGAGGGGATTAAACAGAATTATAAGATTTCCGAAAATAATTCAATATCAGAAAAATCGGAAAAAATTAATTATATAGGACAAAATCTTACTTTTATTAATAGTTCTTTTTGTTAAAATTGGTAGAATTAAATTAATCCTGTTTGATAAGGTATTTTGAAAATAATATGATTTTGTGATATAATAAATATAATGATGTTTTATCATTATGTCTGAACTTATAATAAATTGTAAGATTAGACAATAGACAGATAGAATTTGGGTTCTAAAGTTAGGAGGTAGAATATGGAACATGTTTCTGTATATGGGTATTTGGAGGACGAGGAGTTCTTAAATGGAGAGCGTAAAAAGGTGGAAGATCTAGACCTTGAGGCAAAGCTCAAAAAGATAAGTGTAAATATACTTATCGATAATGATCAGATTTCAACTACAGACATAGTTAGACTAAATGTATTAGGAGTCCATAATTTTTATGAGTTAGCTTACAAACTGTTAAGCCCAAATAGACTACTTGACTATGAGTTTATGAGATGCTACAATGATAGAGGCGCATATTATAGAATAAGAGATGCTTTTTTGGAAATGTTGTTTCCAAAATATGAACACAAGTTTTAAAGTGTTATAAACCAAATTCTATCAAATCAAAGTCGCATTTTACTCTGGTAAAGTGCGACTTTGTTAGTATATATTAATATAAGATATAGATTAAAAAACATACAGCAAAAGAAAATAAAAAATAGAATTTTAAAGAATTTATTTTAAAATACTTGAATTAAATAAGTATATTGTGATATACTTACTAACGGTAAAAATATCTTTAAATAGAGGAGAAGTAAAATGAAATCATATTTAAGAAAAACAAAGATTGTTGGTACAATAGGTCCAGCAAGTGAAACAAAATTAAAAGAATTATTTGAAGCAGGATTAAATGTTTGTAGAATTAACTATTCACATGGTAGTTATGATGAGCAAGAATGGAAAACACAAGAAATAATTAGATTAAGAGAAGAAATGGATTTACCAATTCCTATGATTCTTGATATGAAGGGGCCAGAAATAAGAACTGGTATGTTATATACTGGAAAAAATGAAAAAATAAAAATTCAAGATGGACAAAAATTTATATTAACACCAGAAGATATTATTGGTAATGAAGAAAAAGTATCAATTTCATATAAAGAATTATATAAAGATGTAGAACCAGGAACAAAAATATTAATAGACGATGGTGCTATAGAATTAAGAGTTGATGAAGTAGTTGATAAAGATATTGTTTGTACAGTTGTTCATGGAAATCCTTTAGGAAGTAGAAAAACAATGAACTTACCAGGAACAATAATTAGATTACCAGCTTTAGCTGAAAAAGATATAGCTGATTTAAAAACAGCTTGTGAACATGATTATGATTATGTTGCAATATCTTTTGCAAGAAACTTAGATGATATTGCACAAGTTAGAAAAGTATTAGATGATAATGGTGGAAAAGATATAAAAATTATAACAAAAGTAGAAAATGTTGAAGGCTTATCAAATATGGAAGATATAGTTTATGCAGCAGATGCACAAATGATAGCTCGTGGTGATATGGCTACAGAAACAGATTTTACTGAACCACCAGTAATGCAAAAGAAATTTATAAAATTATCAAATAGAGCATATAAACCTGCAATAACAGCAACACAAATGTTAGAATCAATGATGAGTAACCCATTACCAACACGCGCAGAAGCCTCAGATGTTGCTAATGCAATTTATGATAGAACAAGTGCAATAATGCTTTCAGGAGAATGTGCTATGGGTAAATATCCTGTAGAGTGCGTACAAACTATGGTAAAAATTGCTGAAAGAATTGAACCAGAAATTAATTATTGGAAAAGATTTGATGATAAAGATAAAATAATATTAAAAACATTAGAAGACAATATAACATATTCAACATGTATAATTGCTAAAAATACAAAAGCAGATGCTATTGTTGCTTATACTCATACAGGAGATTCTGCAAGAAGATTAGCTGGTATGGGAGCAGGATGTCCAATACTTGCTATTACAGATAATAAGAGAACATTCCGTCAATTAGGATTGGCATGGAATATACATCCAATATATATTGAAGCAAAAGATTCTATAGATAATACAGTAGAAGCAGGACTTGAAAAATTAAAAGAAAAAGGAATATTAGAATCTGGAGATAAAGTAGTTATATCTGGAGGACGTAATTATGTAAAAAATGCTAAATTAAGCAAAATGATTGGTGGATATGTAGAAATTTAATAGTAAAAAACTACTTATAATTATTAAATAGAAATTTTAATAATTATAGTAGTTTTTTTTATAATAATTTTATTAAATATTTTGTTTAAAAATAATGTATAAAAAATATTTTTTTGAATATACTATATGTAGGAAAACATATAAAGTATTGAAATAATTAGCTTTTAGGAGAATAAAAAAAATTTTAAAAAAATTAGCACTCAGGACTTGACATTGCTAAAAAAAGTGATATAATAAAAATGTAAAAAGAAAAAAGTACTTTTAGTAAATATAGATTTCTATAAAAGCTAGCAAATAGAAATCAATATGTGCTACCTTATACGGTGTCAACACATAAATAAAAAATTTAAAGGAGTGATTATTATGATGATGATACCAAGAAGAAATGATTTTGATTTATTTGATGATATGTTTGGAATGGATCCATTTTTTGAAAGAAGAGATTCAAAACTTATGAAAACAGATATAAAAGAAAAAGGTGATAAATATATTATAGATATTGATTTACCTGGATATGATAAAGAAAACATAGATCTTGAAATAGAAGATGGATATTTGAAAGTAACAGCAAAAGTTGATAAAAATGTTGATGAATCTGATGAAGATGAAAAATATATTCATCAAGAAAGATTTTATGGAGAATGTTCAAGAAGCTTTTATATAGGTAAAAATATCAAAGAAGAAGACATTAAAGCATCTTTCAAAAAAGGAATATTAACATTAACTATTCCAAAAGAAGAACAAAAGAAATTAGAAGAAAAGAAAAAAATTCAAATAGATTAATTATAAATTGCTAATAATTCAATGTTCAGCCCCACATATTAAATTTCCCTATTTAATATGTGGGGCTGTATTTTTTTAAAAGTTAGATAAAACTAACTTTTTCTTGACAATATAAAATAAAGATTATATAATGTTAACCGAAGTTAACAAATAACATTAAAGGAGATAAAAATGATATCTAAATCTTTAGAAGAATATTTGAAAAATATGTATGTTTTAGAAAAGCAAAATGGAGATATAAGAGTTACAGATATTGCAGAAAAAATGAATTGTAGTAAGCCTAGTGTTAATAAAGCATTAAACAATTTAAAAGAAAATAAGCTAATAAACTATGAAGTATATGGTAAAATAGAGTTAACAAAACAAGGTAAAGATTTAGCAAAAAAAATTTTAGAAGCATATGATATCGTTTATGTTTTTTTAAAAGATGTATTAGAATTAGAAAAAACTCAAGCAGAAAAAGAAGCTGAAAAAATTAAACTTGCCGTATCTGATAAAACTTTGAATGAACTTGCAAGATATGTACATAAGGTTTTAGATTTTAATAATTTAGATTGTGGGTATGATATAAATAAGGAGAAATGTCGTTCTTGTGAAAGAAGAAAAATAAAAAATAGAATTTAATATATAGAAGGAGAAAAATATGTTAGAATTAAAAAATATATGTTTTAAAAGAGATGAAAAACAAATTTTGGATAATATAAATTTAAGTTTAGATACTAATAAATTTGTAGCAATTACAGGTCCAAATGGTTCTGGAAAATCAACACTTGCAAAAATAATTATGGGGATAGAAAAACCAGATTCAGGAAATATTTTTTTAGATGGACAAGATATTACCAATTTATCTATTACTGAAAAAGCAAAACTTGGAATAGGCTTTGCTTTCCAACAACCAGTAAAATTTAAAGGATTAACTGTAAAAGATATGATTAATTTGTCAGCAGGTACTAATTTAAAAATGAATGAAATCTGTGATTATTTATCAGATGTTGGTTTATGTGCTAAAGAATATATAGATAGAGAAGTTGATAATAGCCTATCAGGTGGTGAATTAAAAAGAATTGAAATAGCTATGATAGAAGCTAAAAAATCAAAACTTACAATTTTTGATGAACCTGAAGCTGGAATTGATTTATGGAGTTTTAATAGTTTGATTCAAGTATTTAAGAAATTAAGAGAAGAAATAAAAGGAACCATTATTATTATTACACACCAAGAAAGAATTTTAGATATTGCTGATGAAATTGTTTTATTAGTAGGAGGAAGGATTGAAAAAGTAGGAAAAAAAGAAGAAGTTTTTCAAAATAAAAAATTTGTTGCTTCAGCATGTAAGTTCTTAGAAAAAGGAGGAAAAATCAATGGATAATATAGAGAAAAATTTATTAAAACAAATAGCAGACATTGAAAAAACTCCACAAGGAGCATATAATTTAAGAGAAAATGGAAAAAAGGTGGAAAGAAAAACTACTGCAAATATTGATATTGTTTCAAAAAAGGATAAAGATGGAATAGATATTATAATAAAAGCAAATACGAAAAACGAAAGTGTTCATATCCCGGTAATTTTAACGAAAAGTGGAATGAAAGATATAGTATATAATGATTTTTATGTTGGAAAAAATGCGGATGTGGTTATTGTTGCAGGATGTGGTATTCATAATTCATACTGCGAAACAGCAGAGCATGATGGAATCCATAGATTTTTTATAGAAGAAGGAGCAAAAGTAAAGTATATTGAAAAACATTATGGAGAAGGAGAAGGAACTGGTAAAAAAATTCTAAATCCAGTTACAGAAGTATATTTAAAAGAAGGTGCAACATTAGAAATGGAAACGGTTCAAATAAAAGGGGTAGATTCTACTATCAGATTAACAAAAGGAGATATAGGAAAAAATGCAACATTTATTGTAAAAGAAAAAATTATGACACATGGTACTCAAATTGCTAAAACTGAATTTGAAGTTAATTTAAATGGTGAAAATGCTAGGACAAATGTTGTTTCAAGATCTGTTGCAAAAGATAATTCTAAACAAGAATTTATATCTAAAGTGTATGGAAATAATAAATGTTTTGGACATGTGGAATGTGATGCAATTATAATGGATAAAGCAGAAGTTTCATCTCTTCCACAAGTTGTTGCAAAACATATAGATGCAAGTTTAACGCATGAAGCTGCAATAGGTAAAATAGCAGGTGAACAATTGATAAAATTAATGTCTCTAGGATTAACAGAAAAAGAAGCAGAAGAGCAGATAATAAATGGATTTTTAAA
>CALXPN010000018.1 GCA_944390285.1 uncultured Clostridia bacterium | reverse complement strand
TTTTCTTTTGCATAATCTTGGATTTGTTTTTTAGTTAATCTTCCACCATTTTCTTTAAAATAAAGTACTGACATTACGGGAATTTGACAGTTGACTAAATAAAAAAACGATATAAGCATTAGTAATGCTTAATTTTTTTGTCAAATTTTTCTTTTTCCTATTGCGTACTTATCGTACTTGTGATATAATATGAACAAACGGAGGAAAAAGATGAGATTAAAAATTACTAAAACCAATTCTGATACTAATTACTATGTGATTAAAGATATTAAAACACCTTCTGGTAAGCGTACTACAATGATTTATGAGAAACTTGGAAATGAACAGGATTTACTAAAAAAATCAAATGGTGAAGATATTTTTAAATGGATTAATAAATATATTAAAGATTTAAATGAAAAAGAAAAAGAACATAAAAATGATATTTTAATTAAAAAGTCACCTTCTAAGATAATCTCAAAAGATGAACAATTTTGTTTTAATGTAGGTTATGTTTTTTTGCAGGATATTTATCATTCTTTAAGATTAAATAATATTTGTAGTGAAATTAGTGACAAATACAAATTTAATTATGATTTAGATAATATTTTATCTAGACTAGTATACAGTAGGATAATATATCCTTCTTCAAAGTTAGCTACTTTTGAATTATCTAAAAAATATATTGAACAACCTAATTTTGAACTTCATGATATTTATCGTGCTTTAGAAGTAATAGCAAAAGAAACTGATTTCATTCAATCTGCTTTGTATAAAAACAGTCTAAAAGTATCTAAGCGAAATACTAGTATTCTTTACTATGATTGTACTAATTACTTTTTTGAAATTGAACAAGAAAGTGGTTTAAGACAATATGGTCCTTCTAAAGAACACAGACCTAATCCGATTACTCAAATGGGTCTTTTCATGGATGGGGATGGTATACCTCTAGCTTTTAGTGTTACAGCTGGAAACACTAATGAACAAATTACTTTAACTCCATTAGAAGAAAAAATATTGAATGATTTTAAATTATCTAAATTCATTGTTTGTACTGACGCTGGTCTTGCATCAAATGCTAACAGAAAATTTAATGATAAAAATGATAGAGCTTTTATCACGACTCAATCAATTAAAAAATTAAAAAAGCATTTAATGGATTGGGCACTTGATCCTAGTGGTTGGCATCTTTCTGGAGATAAAAAAGAATACAATATTAAAGAGATAGAAAATGACGAAAAAAGTTTAGAGCTTTACAAAGATAGAATATTTTTTAAAGATCGTTGGATTAAAGAAAATGGACTAGAACAAAAACTAATTGTAACTTACTCTTTAAAGTACAAAAATTACCAGAGACAAATTCGTAATTCACAAATTGAAAGAGCTAAAGTTGCAATAGCTAACAAAAGTTTCAAACTTGATAAATGTAACCAAAATGATTTTAAAAGATTCATAAAGAAAACTAATATTACAAAAGAAGGAGAAATAGCTGAAAAGAAAATCCTATCATTAAATATTGATACTATACAAAAAGAAGAAAAGTTTGATGGATTTTATGGGGTTTGTACTAATCTTGATGATGAACCTGAAGAAATTATCAAAGTAAATCAAAGAAGATGGGAAATTGAAGAGAGTTTTAGAATAATGAAAAGTGAATTTAAAGCTAGACCAGTATATTTAAGTAGAGATGACAGGATTACAGCACATTTTACTACTTGTTTTCTTTCGTTAGTAATTCTTAGATTTTTAGAAAAAATGCTTGATGAAAAATATACCACTTCTAAGATTATTGATTGCTTAAGAGAAATGAATTTTACAGAAAGTATTGGTAATGGCTATATACCGACTTATACAAGAACAGACTTAACAGATAACTTACATGAAAAATTCGGCTTTAGAACTGATTATCAAATTACTACAAAAACTAATTTAAAAAAAATTTTAAAAAAAATTAAAAATTAAAAACATTGTGCACTATCAAAAAGCTAGAAATGTTGTATATCAACGCTTCTAGCTTTTAACTGTCAAATTTAGGATTATAATATAAATATGAGAAAATTGATATACTCCCATTGAAATTTAATAAAGATTCATATATAATAATTTATAGAAAGAGGACAAAGTTCGTAACTTGTATGTGACTTGCTCCATTTGATTTATACTCCCATACGGGAGTTTTTTTAGACTGATAGATTTGATTAATCCTATCAGTCTTAATTTTTATGCTTCTTTAAGGCTATTCTCGTTTAATAAAAAGTCATATATACTCATATATATTATTCCATTATCATCTTGCCATTTAATAAAATGATCATAAACTATAACTATTTTTTTGAAATTATCTCCTACATTTAAAAGTGATTGTAGCTCTTGTTCTTTTTTATTATCGTCCTCTATACTGTATGCTGATTGAATATAATATTTATCACTACCTTTATTAACTACAAAATCTATCTCTAATTGTTTATAATCTTTTTTGCCGTTATTTAAATTATTTCTTTTTTCTACAACACCTACATCTACATTAAAACCTCTTCTTCTAAGTTCTGTATATATTATATTTTCCATTATATGAGTCTTTTCTAATTGTCTAAAGTTAATTAAACTATTTCTGATTCCAATATCTACAAAATAATATTTTGATGGAGTTTCAATATATTTTTTTCCTTTTACATCAAACCTTTTAGATTTTTCAATTAAAAAGGCTTCTTCTAAATACTTTAAATATAATGCTATTGTTTTATTGGTAATATTTTTATTTCCTTTACTAATAAATGTGTTATATAATTTTGTTGGATTAGTAAGAGAACCTATGCCTGAAGATATTATTTCTATTAAAGTTTTTAATTCTTCATCATTTCTTATATCATTTCTTTCAATTACGTCATTAATATATACATTATCTTTTTGAAAATTTAAGTAATCGATTTTTTCTTCAGATGTTTTAAAAGTTGTGATTAAAGGTAATCCTCCATAAATTATATATTCATCTAAACCTTTTACTTCATCACTATCATAAACTGACATAAATTCAGAAAAGCTTAAAGGGTAAACTTTTATCTCATCCCCACGACCTCTAAATTCAGTAATTATGTCAGAAGACAAAAATTTAGAATTACTTCCTGTTACATATACATCTAAATTCGATTTTCTTAAAAAGCTATTTAAAACACTTTCAAAATTATCTACTTTTTGTATTTCGTCTAAAATAATATAGTAAGTATTGTTATCAGTTACTTTATTCATAATATATTCATAAAGTTTTTTGGGGTTAGTATATTCTTCATTCTCAATAGAGTCTAATTCTAATTTTATAATGTGATTTTCTTTAACACCACTTTCTAGTAAATAGTTCTTAAAAATTGGATCAAGCAAGTATGATTTACCACTTCTTCTAATACCAGTAATTATTTTTATAAGTTTATTTTCTTTTTTAGATATTAATTTATTTAAATAATAATTTCTTTCAATTTCCATAGCAATTCTCCTTTAATAAACTATTAATAGTATATACTAAAAATAATTTTTTATCAATATTTATTCCAAAAAAACTGTCCAATTCCATTTTTTTTGAATTTGTTTATGCAAGTATTGAAAATTATTTTTATTTATTCTATAATATTTCTAGAAAGAGAACAAAGTTCGTAACTTGTATGTGACTTGCTCCATAAAAAACTTACAGACTTTAAATAGTTTGTAAGTTTTTTTAAGCAATGTTCTCTTTTCAGGAAAGAAGACACTTTTTATGCTTGAATTTAAGACTATTCACTTCCACCTCACGATGGATAACTTGTGTTTCTCTATGTGGTTGGCGATATCTACCTCCACTACGGACTTTCACCGATTAGCTGAGCGACATGCCTGTAACACAAAGAAGAAAAGGCTAACCACAGTTGTAGTTAAGCCTTTTCTTCTTTAGAATTAAATTCCTATCAGCATCATCGCGTTGATGTACTCCTTTTCCTCCATTTTTGTCATGGAACCCACATAGGAGCAACTTCCGCAGCGAAAGTCTTTGTCATTCCACTTTGGAGCAATGTCGGTAAAAACATTTGCTACTTTGTTCCGCGCTTTCATAATAATTACCTCCACATTAATTAATATTAGGTTAAACCAATACCATATTCTAGCATAAAAGTAAATTAATAGAATTTCACAATGCCTTCTATATCAAGGATTTCCTTAACGAATTGAGCCAAATTAGATAATCCAGCTATCTGTTTATTGTTAAAGTCTAAAGCAAAGTCTATATTTTTCCATTCAAAACTCCCTTCATAATTTTCTTCAATATCAACTTCATCTACACAATCATATAATACTGCCATCTCTTTATCCTCATCTGAATTAATTGATTTTGGATATATACAAGTTACCAACAATTTTGGTTTGGAAATCTGTATGTTAGTTTCCTCTTTACATTCACGAATTGTAGCTTCAATAACCGTTTCATTATTTTCAATTTTCCCTCCAATACCATTATATAAATTAGCATATGGCTTTTTATTCCTTTTTATTAACAATACTTTTTTAAAATCCTTTGTAAATAACAATAATAATACATATCTTTTCATATATTTAATCTCCATATTTTTAAAGTGGATTAGCATCTTCTGGCATAACTTCTCCACCAAGCTCTCCTATCTCATACATTTTTATTAGTTTATAAGCTTTATTTAAAATATTATTTTTACTCATTTTTCCACCTAATTTGTTACATATATTTTAATTTTTTATTTCATTAATTATATTATCTAAAGATGAAAAATCAACAAACTCAACTTTTTTATTATAAGTTTCAATCATTGCTCTATCTTCTGCTGATTTCTTTTCTTCTGGTAATTTTTTTACCATATTATATAGCAAATTCATCATTGTTTTATGAGCAAAATTTAATTTTGAATAATCAATTCCACCTCTTAAATGAAATATTTTTGCTTTTTTAAAGACTTCACTTTTTAATTGTTTCTTAATATTATCTCTAATATTATTTATATTTTCTTCATCATTTGGATCTGCAAGACCAACAGTAATTAATATAATATTTTTACTTGATATATTATTCAAATTCCTTAATGTTTTAGACATACCTAATATTCCACCTGCATATATTCCACCTAAATAAATAATATTATCATAATCATTTATTTCTTTTATTTCTTTAAATGAAATTGATTGTATATTAGTCCTTTTTGAAAGTTTATCAGCATATTTTTTCTTTGTTCCGTAATTTGAACTATATATTATAATACTTTTCATAAAAATCCTCCAAATTAAATATATTTTAAATAACTTATATATTTTAACATTTCTTTTTTAATTATATCACCTTTATATGGAAATATTTTTAAAATATTCTTTTTTATCAATAATAACTTTATATCCATCCGTTAATACTTTTTTCGTTCCTTTATCTAGTGGTTCTTCTATCCAAGATTTATTAACAAAACCAAATTCTACTTCCATTCCGTCCTTATAATAAACTCTAATAGAAGTACAAGCTCCATAATATTCAATTTGTGATTTATCAACAAATCCAAATAATTTGATGAATTTTCGATTTTCTATAAATTCTTCTTTATTTTGTGTTATTATAACAAGATCTATATCTGATGTTTCTTTATAAGTGTTTTTAGCATAAGAACCTACAAGAATAACACTTTCTATATTTTTATTATTTTTTGCCCATATTTTTATTTCTTTAAAAAAATTTTCCATAATTTAATTATATCAATAAAATTACAAAAAAACAAATATAATAATAATTTTAATTTATTAAAATAAAAAAAATATTGATTTTATCACCAAAATATAGTAAAATCTTACATGTTCAAATATAAATTTTAAAAATAATTATTTTAGGAGGATTTTTATGAAAAAACAAAATTTTGTTGAGTTTATTAAATCGAATTTTAAATCTATTATTTTTGGTATTTTAATTGCACTTTGGTTTATACTTATTTATCTATTATATTTAATATGGAATTATAACAATATATTAATTGAAGTAAAAGCGATATTTGGTGCCATAACCGTAATATATTTACTTTTAATTATATATATTGCCAAAAAAGCTGAATTTAAAGATAATTTATATCTTAATAAAAATAACAAAAAAGATCTAAATTTAAGAAAAAAGTCAATATTAAGAGAACTTGAATATAATTATTCACCATATGTAAGTATTGTAAATAAAGAAAGAAGAAAGTTATATAACAAATTAGATGTAAATTCTAAAAAGTATATTGTTTGTTCTAGAAGTAACAATTATCTAATTACTTTTGATGAATACATGAATTTATTAAATAAAAATGAAATTTCTACACCTGATTTTTTCTCTATAGCATGTTATTTAATGTATTCTATATTAGATAAACCTGTAATAAAGGTAAGCATTAATAAAAATTCAAACATTGAAGATATTAAAAAGTACAGAAAGATACAACAAGATATTAATTTACAAATAGCAATAAATAGTGCTTATTTGCTTGTTTCAAATTATTATGAAAGTCATAGTAATTAAATTAAAAAAATTAGATATGAGATTTTTTCATATCTAATTTTTTATACTTTAAAATATTATTTACAATATAAAAATAAAATGAAAATA
The DNA here is from genome assembly GCA_944390285.1 of uncultured Clostridia bacterium. GTDB lineage: Bacteria > Bacillota > Clostridia > TANB77 > CAG-508 > Scatovivens. The sequence goes on along the minus strand of CALXPN010000018.1, from coordinate 1,619 downwards.
TTATCAAATGAATATATTATCAATTTATTTTATATCTGTTTTTTCTTTTAAATCAAATAAATATAATGCAAGACAAAAAATTCCAATACTTAACATTATAATTGAAGACTTTATATCTACTTTATTTAAAATATTTAATACCAAAACAGCTATTGACATTGCAAGAGCCACAGCTTTTAAAATTAAATTTATTAATTCCTTTGTTTTTGGATTTAAATAACTTTTCTTTTTTGATTTTAAAAGCTCTTCAACAGATACTTCAAGTACATCTGCAAGTTTAGATATTGTTTCAACATCTGGTAAAGATATACCTCTTTCCCACTTTGATACTGCTTTATCTGTAACATTCATTTTTTGTGCTAAATCACTTTGAGTCATTTTCTTCTCTTTTCTTAAAGTTGCAATTGTTTCTCCTATACTTTTCATTTTTTCCCTCCTTCATAACAAAATATTAACATTTCTATATAAAAAAGTAAACCGATAATCAGTTTACTTTACTAGAATATTGGTTTACTTTATATTTTTTATAAAATATGAACAATCTTCGTTTAATAAAATTGACTTATTTTTTATATCAAGCAATAAATCTGTATTCATACTATTTATTCTTATTAAAAATTTATTTTTAAATTTTAAAGTCATGTTTTCAAAAGGAAATCTAATAATACCTGGTGTATTAAATCCAACGCCTAACTCCAGTAAAACTAATTTTTTTCTTTATTTTCTTTTATAAATTTATTTTAAACTACGTTTTTATATTCCAAATTCTTTTGCATATTCAACTATGCCTTCAATCTTTATATCATCATCAGACAATTTTATAGCCATAAAATTATCGTCCGGTACATCAAATGGTGCTTTTATATTATATTTAGAAGCTTCAACATATCCAAATTTTTTATAATAATTTGGATCCCCTAATACAACTGAATAATGATATCCCAATTTTTTTGCTATTTCATGTCCTTTTAAAATAAGTTTTGTGCCTACGCCTTTATTCTGATATTTTTGTAATACACCAATAGTATCTAATGCAAGTTCTACATTTTCTCCAATTTTTACTTTTGTAAATAAAATATAACCTACAATTTTTTTATCATCTACAGCAACTAAAGATAACTCTTTTATAAATTTATCACTATTTCTTAATGATTCAACTAAATCCTGTTCATTTCCATCACTATGTTTAGCTACTTCAAATGCACTTTTTATAACTTTATATACCTCTTTATAGTCCTTTATATTTTCTTTTCTTATCTCTAACATAAAAATAACCTCCATTTATAAAGTTTAATTTTTATTTTCAAAAAATAAAGATTTTATTATTAAATAGAAACCTACTATAATCATATTGGTAGATAAAATTCTTTATATTCTTTTTTAAAATCAAAAGCCATTTTAATTCTCCTTTTTATTTAGTATATAAATTTAAATTATTATATATAATATTACTCTTCTTTATATAAAAAGCATTCTTTATCATGCGAATATATTACACCAATTGCTTGCAAATATGAATATATAATAGTACTTCCAACAAACTTCATGTTTCTTTTTTTCAAATCTTTTGAAATATCATCAGATAATTTAGAAGTAGTTTTTCCTATTTCATAAATAAT
>CALXPN010000017.1 GCA_944390285.1 uncultured Clostridia bacterium | reverse complement strand
ATGTCAACACTTTTTTTAAACTTTTTTTAAAAATTTTTTTAAGCATTTTTTGTATGATTTTATATTAAAATTTCAATTTATAAGCTCACAATTATCTGTGAGCTGTTACCTATTTTAACACCATTATTTATCAAAGTCAACACTTTTTTTCTTTTTTTTTATATTTTTTTCTTTTTATGTTATTTTATACATAAAAAAGAAAGAAATATAAAGAGAAACTGAGAGCTTCATAAGCCCTCAGTTTCTCTTCTGTACTCAGCAACTATTTCTAAAAAGAGTCTACTTTCAGCTTTTTCTAAATGTGCCAATCTCTCTTTTTTTGTAAAAATTCTCCAATCCATAAAAGAGACATCAACAAAAATATTAGTGAATGATTTTAAACCTGAATATTGGCAACTTTTGTCATTTCCTAATATTCTGCTTTCAAATTGTTTATAATTCATTTCAAAATCATTTCTTAATATTTCAAAAAATTCTTCTACTGTTTTATATTTTTTTTCATGTATTACATACATAATATTTATCCCTGTTAATAAAATATCATGTTTTGGAACTCGTACAGTTGAAATTTTCCGAATAACATATTCTGCTAATTTGTAATATGTTTCCTTGCTGATTTCTTTAGAATTTTGTTTTTCAACTCTCTTAATTACCTCGTCATCATCCTTTTTGTCTGCTAATTTCTGTCTAGCGTTTACAATACAAGATATAACTATATTCTCATCTTTTAGCATATCATTCATTGCTTCAACTAAATAAAAGCAAATTTCTTCTGGTAATAAATCTACTCTCATCCCTTCTTTTACATATTCTTCAAGCATTTTCCGTAAATTATTACGATCTAACATTAGAACTACCTCCTATAATATTTTAAATCATAATATCAGTTTTATGTTAATTTGTCAAATAAGGGATTCACATATCACTACTAAATTGTATATGTATTATTCTTGCATTTCTTTATTATAGAATTTATTTCTACAATATTTTTTTGCAAGTCCACCTTCACTTGTTTCTCTATAATGGCTTTGTAAATCTTTTCCAGTTTCATACATAGTATCTACCACCAAATCAAATGATATTTTCCTATCATTTTTCAAAAGCATTGCCAAATTACTTGCTTCTACTGCTCTCATAGCAGCAATTGCATTTCTTTCAATACATGGAATTTGAACATATCCATATATTGGATCACATGTTAGTCCTAAATGATGTTCCATACCTATTTCTGCAGAATTTTCTATTTTCTTTAAATCTCCTCCTAATAAATATGTATAAGCACCTGCAGACATTGAACATGCTGTTCCTATTTCTGCTTGGCAACCACATTCAGCTCCACTTATAGATGCATTTTGTTTTACAACATTTCCAATTACACCTGCTACTGCTAAAGCTTTTACAATTTTCTCATCTGATATATTATATTTATTTTTCATATAATATAATACTGCTGGTAATACTCCTGCTGCACCACATGTTGGAGCTGTAACTATTATTCCACCACTTGCATTTTCTTCACTTGTTGCATATGCATATGCACTTAATAATCTATTTTGTTTCAAACTTTCATCTTCATTTTCGATTTTGGCTTCATATAATTCTTTTGCTCTTTTTTCCAAATTTAATTTACCATGAATAGTTCCTTTATTAAGTAACCCTTTTTCTATTGTTTTTTCCATTGAATTCCAAATTTCTTTTAAATATTCAGTTATATCATCTTCTTCAACATTACAAACATAATCATATAAATCATACTCGTGTTCTTCACAATATTTTACTATTTCATCAAAACTTTCCTCATGATAAATATCTGGAATTGTTACATCCTTTTTTCCTTCTACTTTAAATGTTCCACCACCAATTGAATATACTCTCCATTTTGCAATTTCTTCATTATTTTTTAAAGCAAAAATATCAAATGTATTTGGATGTACCTCACATTTATATTTTGTATCAAACTCTATTTCTGTTTCATATCCTTCTAATGTTTGTTTTATAATATAATCTGTTAAATGTCCTTTTCCAGTTAAAGCAAGTGAACCATATAATATTATTTTAAACTTATCTGCATCTTTATGCTTATTTTTAAAAATTTCAACTGCTCTTTTAGGTCCCATTGTATGAGAACTAGATGGTCCATTTCCTATTTTATAAAATTCTTTTAATGATTGCATATATTTCTCCTATTTTTATAATTCTAATGTAGTTTCTAAAGCTAATTTTATCATATTATTCATAGAATTTTGTCTTTGCTCTGATGTTAATTCTTCTGTTCTACACAAAGAATCTGAAACAGTAAGTAAACATGCTGCATTTTTTCCAAGCTTTTTAGCAGTATAAAATAATGCAAAACTTTCCATTTCTGAGCCCATAATTTGATATTCTGCTGGTAATCTTTTAACAAAAAGCCATGGATCTTCTAAATATGGATCAAAGCATTCTGTACATGCCATATTTCCTTTTATATATAATTGTCCTATTTGGTGAGCAGTTTTTTCTATTTTATTATTTAAATATGGTGAAGCTTCTATAAAATGACATTCTGTACCTGTCATATTTTTAGCAAAATTTCCTTCTGTATAACTATTTTCTACTAATATTATATCTAGTACATTTAGATAATCTACATGTGCACCACAAGATCCTATCCTTATAATATTATCTACATCATATAACTTATATAATTCATAACTATAAATTCCTATGCTAGGCATTCCCATACCAGATGCCATAACAGTTATTTCCTTATCTTTATATTTTCCTGTAAATGCATACATTCCTCTTACTGTATTTACTAATCTATAATCTTCCAAAAAATTTTCAGCAATATATTTTGCTCTCATTGGGTCACCAGGCATTAATACTGTTTTTGCAATTTCTCCTTTTTTTGCTTCATTATGAATTGCCATAATATACCTCCTATTTATTTAATATTTAAGCTTATTATATTCAAAAAAACATATTATTGCAAATTTTTTATATAAAAATAACGGTAAAATTCATTAAATTGAGTTTTACCGCATTTTACAAATCAATTATTATGCACTTTTTAAATCTAGTCTTAATTTATCTGCAACCATTGCAATAAATTCTGAATTTGTTGGTTTACCTTTATTCGAATTTATTGTATAACCAAATATTGCATCAACTGTTTCAACTTGTCCTCTATTCCATGCTACTTCAATTGCATGACGAATTGCTCTTTCAACTCTTGATGGGGTTGTTTTATATTTTTTGGCTAAATCTGGATACAACTGCTTTGTTATCTGATTAATAACTTCAATATTATTCACTACCATTATGATTCCATCTCTTAAATATTGATATCCTTTTATATGTGCTGGAACTCCAATCTCATGGATGATATTTGTTACTTTTATTTCTAAAATTTCTTCTTTAGTTGCTTTACCTGCTATATCTACATAATCTTGTTTTATTTCTGGTTTAATTATCTTTTTTGCTTGTTTTGGTGCTGGACTATTTACTAATTCTCTAATTCTTTTCATTAAAACATCCATTTTGAAAGGTTTTAGGATATAATATTGAGCTCCCAAATTAATTGCTTGAGCTGTTACATTATCTTGTCCAACAGCTGACAACATTACACAAATTGGTAATTCTACATTTGACGAAATTAATTTTTCTAATACTCCTAAACCATCTAAATGTGGCATTATAACATCTAACAACGCTACTTGTGGCCTTTCCATTATAATTTTGTTATACGCTTCTTGTCCATCTTTAGCTGTTGCTATTACTTCTACATCTTCTTGAGTATTAAAATATGTAATTAATGTAGAAACAAAATCTAAATTGTCATCTGCTATAAGTATTTTGATTTTTTCTTTCAAAATAATCCCTCCTTAAAAAATGTTTAAATAATTTACAAATGAAATTATATTACTTAAGTTTTTTTAATGCAATTATTTTTACTCAATTTTAAATACTTTCGCATATCATCATTTTACAATATTCGACATATGTTTTCAAACGAATACAGCTTCCAAGTAGTATTTTAGGGAAATTGTTTTATGTAACCTTTTGTTTTGTTAAAAAGAAAATTTGAAATTAACTTATATTTACTAATTTATTTTTTATTACTTCAATATTTAATATTTTAAAATTAAAGTTATTTACATTGTTTTTCAAATTTTCAAAAACCTTTTTGGTTATTTCAATAAAAACATGTACATTTTCTTTATATTCAATTTTTGTTATCTCTAAATTATTCTTTTTTAAATAATATTTTAATTTTTCTAAATCCTGATATCTAATCTCTATTTTGATTTCTAATCCTAAATCTTTTTCTATTTCTTCAATCTTATCCAAAGCACATTGAAGTACCCCTGTATATGCTCTTACAAGACCTCCTGTACCTAAAAGAATTCCACCAAAATATCTTGTTACTATTACTACTATATTACACAATTTTTTAGAATTTAATATATTTAACATAGGACTTCCTGCTGTGCCTGATGGCTCACCATCATCACTAAATCTGTTTATAATTCCATTTTCTGAATAAATACTATATGCAAAACAATTATGCTTAGCATCAAAATATTTCTTTTTCATTTCTTTTATTTTTGCTTCTGCTTCCTCTTGTGTTTCCACATAAAATATATTAGCTATAAATTTTGACTTTTTTTCTATTAACTCTTCTGTTATTGAATTTGAAATAGTTTTAAACATTTTTCTTCTCCCAAATTTTTCTTATAGCTTTCAATGATAATGTTGATAAAATAAAGCCTATTACTGGCACAAGTGAACTTAAAAATACATTATTAATTTTATTTGTTAAACTTGAATAAATTATAACAACAATATATGTTAATATGGCTATAAAAATTTTTCTTGTTATTGAAGTTTCCCATTTTTTATCTAATTCCACCTTTTTATTTCTCTTTCTTATTTCTTCTATTTCTTTTTCTAAATTTTCCATTTTATTCTCCTCTCAATTTATACCTGCTGTGTATCCTGTTGAATATGCAATTTGCAAGTTAAAACCTCCTGTATATGCATCTACATCTATTATTTCTCCTGCAAAATATAATCCTTTTATTAATTTAGATTCCATAGTTTTTGGATTTATTTCTTTGATAGAAATTCCACCAGCAGTCACTATAGCCTCTTCTACTGGTCTAAAACCATCAATATTAATTTCAAGACTTTTAATCAGATTCACTAAAATTTTTCTTTCTTCTTTTGTTATTTCATTTACTTTTTTATTTTCATTAATATTAGATAAATTAATTATTGGATTTATTATTTTCTTTGGTAACAATTCAAATAAACTATTTTTAAATTCTTTATTTTTAAAAATTTCAAAATCTCTTAATACTCTTTTATCTAATTCTTCATATGAAAGTGCTGGTTTCAAATCTATAGTTAACTTAATTTTATTTTCTTTTAATAATTTATCTATATTCTTATATCTTAATAAATGTGCTGAAGCACTTAAAATAATTGGCCCACTCACTCCAAAATGAGTAAAAAGCATTTCTCCAAAATCTTCATAAATTTTTTTATTTTTTTCTATATCTTTTATCTGTATTTTTACATTTCTTAAAGATAATCCTTGCATACTTTGACATAGTACTTTGTCAGCAGTAAGTGGTACAAGAGAACCTCGTATTTTTTCAACTGTATGCCCAAGCTCACTTGCCATTTTATATCCATCTCCTGTTGAACCTGTAATTGGATAACTTTTTCCTCCTGTAGCAATAATTACTTTAGAAGCAAATAACTTTTCTCCTGATTCTAATAATACTCCTTTTACTTCTCTATTTTCTTCTAAAACTTCTTTTACTTTGGTATTTAATTTAATTTTTATGTTTTTATATTTATTTAATTCTTTTTCAAAAGATTTTAAAACATCCTTAGAATTGTCTGTTATCGGAAATATTCTATTACCTCTTTCCTCCTTAACTTTAACACCATTTTCCTCTATTAATTTTATAATATCCATATTTGTAAAATTTTGAAAAGCACTATATAAAAATTTTCCATTTCCTGGAATATTTTTTATAAAATCATTAATATTTATGGAACTTGTTATATTACATCTACCTTTTCCTGTAATCAAAAGCTTTTTTCCTAAAGAATTATTTTTTTCTATTAATATTACATTATTTCCATTTCGTGCAGAAGAAATCGCAGAAATTATACCTGCTGGTCCTCCACCTATTATAATTACTTTCATAATAACTTTCCTATTCTCTAATTTTAAATCCTTTAAATTATACTATATTATACATTTTTTTTCAACTTAGTAAAGTTTTTATGCCAATGAATCTAACATTTTAAAAAAAATACCTTATATTTTTCATATAAGGTATTTTTTTTATACTTCTGGTTCTATACAATATATAGTTTCTTGTTCTTCTAATAAATATTTACCAATAAAATTTGGTGAATAATAAGTTTGTATTTCATATTCTGGAACAACTATTACTTTTCCTGTACTATCTATTACACCCCATTTTCCAGATTGACATATTCCTGCAAATCCATATTCATTTAATTCTGTAACTCTATCATATTTACATTCAACTACTATATTTCCATTTTTATCTGCAAATCCCCATTTACCATCATCAGTTTGATATGAATATAAATTTAAATCTGGATATACTTCTGTATTAGGAACTATATTTCCTTCTGTATTTACATATTTTAATTCTGTATCTGAATAAACAGATATATAACCATTTCCAACACTTTCTACTATTCCATTTGTCATTGTTAAAGTTTTTTGCAAATCTTTTGAATATATTTCTACATCTTGTCCTTTTCTTGCTTCTAAAGCTGTTGCATTTTCTAATAAAATTATATTTTCATATTCTGCTGGGATTTCTATCCCTGTAAAAATATTCAATACTCCTGATAATCCATCTTCATTTGTAAAAATAAAGAAATTATCAAATGCATAACTAATAAATGTATATCTATCTTTTATTTCAACATCTTTACTTATTATACTATAAAAACCATCTTCTGTTTGTGCAATAAAATATGATGGGTTTTCTGTTTCTATAATACTTTTATATATATTTGTGTTTACTAAATTTCCATGTAAATCATATAATCTAGATTCATCACCTTTTTTTACTGAAATATAATTTCCTGCAACAGAATATGTTTCATATTCTGGTTTTAATATTTCTTTACCATCTATATCATAAAAACCATATTTACCATTTCTATCCACAACAAAAATATTTGAATTTGTATAATAATTTATTGATTGAAATCTTGGTTTTATAATAGTTTTTTTGTTTTTTATAACACCCTTTTTACCATTTTCCATATAAATTAAATATATATCATCTGTATCATATTTTAATGCTCTAGTTATAGATTCATATTTAGGAGATATCAATTCTTTTCCATTATAATCTATATATCCATAAATAATACCTGTATTTGTTTTTTCTGAAATTATGTATCCTGTTTTTAAATATCCTTCATCTTGTGAAGAAAATTCATCTCCTTCTACAGAATTATATTTTACATCAACTATAACATTTCCTTCTGAATCTAATACTCCATATAATTCATCTTTTTTTACCCTTATACAACCTGGTTTATTATTTAAACTTATAACCTCATCATATATTGCATCTGTTAATTTTTTACCTGTATAATCTACTAAACCATATTTACCATTCTCTTCATAGCAAAGAACTTTTTTCTCCATTTCCAATGTAGCATCTGAAATCGTAATAGGCATAACAGAAGAAAAATCTGTAAAAATATCATTCCCCTTACTATCTAATATTGCATATTCTTGCTCATTCGTAAAACAGAAAAATACATCTTCTGCTGGATTTGGAATATATATATTAGAATATTTATTTTCAATTATTTCATTACCTTTTTTATCTATAACACCATATTTGTCATCTAAGGAATGCATAACAAAATATTCATAAGGCTCTTCTTCTATAGGTTCTACTGTCTTATCCTTATTTAAATTTATAACAATTATTATTCCAATAATTAAAACAAGAATTATAGTAATTATAATAGCTATAATCTTTATATTTCCATCATAATTTCTTAGTTTCAAAAAATCATCTCCTAACAATACAAACTATGCATTCTCTGTCATGAGTGGAACAACTTGTTTTTTACGAGATACAACTCCTTTTAATAATGCTGAATTATTTTCTAGTTTTACACCATAAGCTTTTTCTACAATATCAGCTCTTTCTCCTAAGGCAATTGTTTGTGTATTACTATTTACAATATCTGTAATTAAAAACATAAATAAATCTAAATCTTTTTCTTTTATAATCTTTTTCATTCCATCTTCTAGCTCTTTTTGCATTTTCATAACTTCTGGTATTGATGCTGTATTTACTTGAGCAATTATAGACTTTACATCTTTTAAAGCTATTGCTTTTGCATCTAGATTTAGAATTTGTTCTATTGTGAAAGAACTTAAATCTGTTCCAGCTTTTAACATATCCATTCCATATGTATTATAATCTAATTCAGCAATTTTAGATAATTCCTCTAAAGCTTTTTTATCATCATCTGTACAAGTTGGTGATTTTAATAAAAGTGTATCTGAAATAATTGCAGACATCATTAGTGTTGCTATTTTTTTATCTATTTTAATTCCGTTTTCTTTGTAAAGCTTATACATTATTGTTTCTGTACAACCAACTGGTTCTGCTCTATAAAATACTGGATAAGCTGTATTTAATAATACCTGATGATGATCCACTATTTTTTTAATTTTTACATTTGCTAAATTTGGTATAAGTTCTCCTGGATTTGCAGTATCCACTATTATTACTTCTGCTCCATCTTCTAAATCTTCTATTAATTCTGGAGCTTCTACTCCTACATAATTTAAAACATATTCTGTTTCTTTGTTTACCATTCCAAGTCTACATGCTATAACATCTTCATTTCCTAATTCTTTTTCTAAATTTGCCATAACAATACTTGATATTATTGAATCTGTATCTGGATTTTTATGACCAAAAATATAAGTTTTTCCCATTTTAATCTCTCCGTTTCTTTATAAAAATTTATAGATATATTATAACAAAATTCTACAAAAATCAATATTTTTTATAACAATAAAACAATTTAATTCTTTACCTTATCTTTAGGATTTTCTTGAAATTTTTT
>CALXPN010000016.1 GCA_944390285.1 uncultured Clostridia bacterium | reverse complement strand
TTTATGTGGAGAACGTAAAATTGTTACTACTTCTTTTTCTGTTGGAAGTGGAATAGGTCCTGAAACTTTAGCTCCTGTTCTTTTAGCAGTATCTACTATTTTTTCAGCAGACTGATCTAAAACAACATAATCATAAGCTTTTAGTCTTATTCTTATTTTGTCACTTCCTACCTTTGTGTTTGATGTTGCCATTTAAAATTCCCTCCTTAATTAAAATATAGGCTTTCGGCAAGTTGTTAACGTACCCTGGTGTTTCTTATAACCCCATTTTAAAATCCAAGCCTTCTTTAGTATTCAATATGTAATTGAAACTTAAATCTTGTCTTGGATAAGTATGTACAATTATCAAACTTATCGCCCGGTCTAAGCCAAGACATGCTCTGCAGAAGTTCCCTCCACTTACTTGTAATAGTAGTAAATGTAGCCACATTCTGCTTCATCGCTTTACTCATGCCTAAATATTATACTATGCTAATAGTTCTTTGTCAACAGTTTTTTTTAAAATAGTTTTTAAATTATAAAAAAGAGAGAAAAATTTAAGTTTTTTCTCTCTTTTTTTTATTCTTCAGCTAACAAAGAACATTCAATATTTGTTTTTCCTTGCAATACTCCATTATTATATTTTAATAAGCTAATTGTCGGATTTCCAGTTGCATGTGGAATTTCTAAAACAATTTCCATTATTCCATCATTATCAACATCTATTATTTCTATATTACTAATAGATAAGTAAAATTCAGTTGTTGAATCTTTTTTCCATTTGCTTTTTTCTATAGAAGCCAAATCAGCAATTTTAGCACCTTTTGAATCTATTGCTGTTATTTTAGAAAATCCAGTTTCTTTATTTGCTAATATTAAAATATATTCTTCTGTTCCATTTCCATCTAAATCTACTATTAAAGTTTTTACAGAATCATAATCTGAAATATTTGGATTATTATCTAAAACCACTGTTGGCACAGTATTTACAACTTTTACTTGTCTTGGTATAGCATCATAATCTTCAGAAATTGCAATTTTTCCTACATTATCTATTTTAGCTAATCCATCATATACTTGTGAAGATAAAATTCCTAAACTTGAATCTTTTTTACTATAATTCTCATAACTATAATATGTAATAACATATTTATCACTATCTTCTTTAGTTGTATCTATATATTGAAGTGTAACTTCATCCATTTTGCTTGTATCTAATATTAATCCATTATATAAAACAACTAAAGATTCATTCATTAGTTTTTTATCACTTGAATCTGTAACAGTTGTATTTGTAGTTTCATTTGTTGCTTCTGTAATTGCAGAATCTATTATATCAGCAATTGTATTTACTTCATTAAGATCTTCTTCTGGTGGTATATTAGATACTAGTTCATTATATTGTTTATCATAATCTTCTTTTGCACTATGAATAAGATAATATGTTAATGCACCAGTTCCTATTATCAGTATTATAAAAGCTGCTAATATGAAATTTCCAACTGTACCAATTTTTAGTTTAGTTGTTTCTTTTTTTTCTGAATTACTTGATTCAGTCATATTATTAATTTCTTTTTCATTTTGTTTATCACTATCGCCCATAAATATACTCCTTTATTTTATCTTTTGCATTTTACCACACTCAAAAATAATTTAAAATATATTTTACAAAAAATTCACAATTAAATTTTAGAACCTTCTATATATTCTATTATTCGATTTATTTCATTTGTCATTGTATCTTGATATTCTGGCTCATGTTCATTTCTCGAACTTAAATCATAACCATATTTATTTAAAAATCTATATGTTTCTATTTCAAGCATTTCTGCTCTAGATACCTTTTTGTCATTAACAGGCAAGTTCCTTCCTTCTTTTTCCTCTATTATACTATTTACTTTTGTTTCAAGTATTATATAATTCTTCTTTAGTTCTTCTTCTATTACATTTAACTCTGAAATATCTTGTTCTACAAGTTCATCATCTTCATTTTCATCTATAAACATTTTTATTTCTGCTATCAGCTCATGTATACTATAATTTTTTGCCAAACTCATTTTACCAGATAAAGTTTTTCTTATTGCATTTTCCCTTATTTCTATTTGTTCTATCATAAACTCATCTAACCTATTTTGTCCTGTAAAAAATCCTAGAATTCTTGAAAAAGTACCTTTTTCCTCTATAATTTCATAATCATCTTTTAGTTTTTTTAATTCAGCTTCGCCTCTTATATCTCTAATTTTTTCAGCGATTTTTCTTTTAAGTTCATTTTCTTCTATTATTTTCATTTCATCAAATCTAGTAATTTGTGTATTTTTTTCTGCTATTTTAGGATTGTTTAAATAATTTATTAATGTACTTATTTCTAAATTAGTTTTTTGAATAACATTTAACTTTTCCTCTATTTCACTTTCTTCGTTCTCTCTTATAAGTTCTTGTGTGTGATCATTAATGTTTTTTACAAGTACTAATAATTTCTCAGCTGATTTTCTCATTGCAAATGCGTTATTTAATGCACTATAAGAACATCCTATATTTCCAGCAATCTTTGCGTGATTTTGTTGCTTTGAAATTAAATCATTTATATCTGAAATAAGTTTTTGAACCATTTCAATGTTTTCTTCACACGTTTTTAATGTAATGACTGACGTAGTTTCTTCTTTAGCTTCTTCCTTAAATATATTTTCTACTATAGGCACTACTTTTGTTTCTTCTATATTTTTTTCTTTAATTTCTTTTTTATCTATTTCTATTTTTTCATCTTTATTTTTTGAAAATTCTAATTTTACTTCTTCAAACTCTTTTTCTATTTCTCTACATTCTGCAATCATATATACTGCAATATTTCTTTTCCACATACTTACAAATTTAATATTTTCTTTTCTTGTTTTAAATAATCTATTTGATTTTTCTTTTAATTCCTCTAATTCAAGTTTCATATTTTCAACATTATTTATACTAGAAATATTTTCTTCAAAATCTTCTTTTATATCTTCTTTTGTTTCATACTTATTTACTAATTGTTCTAATTTACGTATGTTTTCAAAATTAATTGTATTTTCTTTTTCTAAATCTATACATTCTTCTATTTTTCTTTTTATAAAATATGAATTTTCTAATATATAATCATAAAGCCCATTTCTTTCTCTATCTGTCAATTCATCTAATTCTTGTTTTTCTAATATTATATTATAATTTTTTACACTTTTTGAATTTTTTTCTAATTTAGATTCTTCATCCTCACCTATTCTTTTTATTTTGGTAAAAGGTGAAATCAATATTGTATCACTATCATCTTTTAATATATCTTCTATATATATATATGGAACATTATTTTCAAGTAAAATATTTAAGCAAGCTGGTCTATTCCAAACGGCAGAATATTTATTTTCTGCATCAGCTTTATTTTCTGTTACTGCTAAAAATCTATCTATAAATAATTCATTTTTTATTCTTTCTACTTCTGCTATATTAGTTCCTCTATATAATGCTATATTTCCAGTATATTTTTTTGAATAATAATTTTTTAAAATCAATTTATAAATAAGTTTTATTGTTTTTAAATATTGAATAACTGCTTCTCTTGAATACATAATATCTATAGATTTGTTTTCTACATCATCACTTAATAAAGCTATATCAGTTTCTGCATCACTAACAAGCATTTGATTTATAGCTTCATATTTATTATTCATATATAATTTTAGTGCATCTATTTCTTCATTTGTAATATTCAAATCTATCATTTGTATCACCTCATATTTTTTCACATTATAATTTTATCATTTAAAATTTTTTTTAGCAATATATAATATTAGATTTATTTACTTTTTATGCAAAAATATTTCCTAATATTAAAATATTAGGAAATTAATTTATATAAGTAAAAAAGAAGTGAAATTCACTTCTTTTATTTTGTATTTAAAACTTCGATTGCTTTATTTAATTGTGTATCAACATTAGGATCTTCTCCTAAATCAACCTCATAATCTGGTTTTATACCTACTTTATTTATTTTAGTTTCATTTGGAGTAAAGTACTCATTAACAGTAAGCTTTAAAGCACTTCCATCATTTAACATAAATACACTTTGTATTACACCTTTTCCATAAGTATTTTTTCCTACAACTATTGCTTTACCATTATCTTTTAAAGCTCCTACTAATAATTCTGATGCACTTGCTGAGTATTCATTTACTAAAAGAACAATATCTTTATTAATTATTATTGGATCATTTTCTGACACATCTGTTGTTTTATTTCCTTCAGAATCTGTTGTTATAAGCATTTTAGCTCCTTTTGGAAGTATCATATCCGCAATATTTAGTGCTTCATCTACTAAGCCTCCTGTATTACTTCTTAAATCAATTATTAATTTTTCTGCACCTTCTGAAGCTAATTTTTCATAAGCATTCTTGAACTCTTCTGAGCATCCTTCATCAAATGTTAATAATGATATATATCCTATTTTATTATCTAACATTTCAGATTCAACATGATATACTTTTATAGCTTTTCTCTCAACTTCAAAATCTAAATATTCATTATTTCTTAACACAGTTATTTTTACTTTTGTTCCTTCTTCACCTTTTATTTTTGATGAAACTTCATCTGATGAAAATCCGAGTACACTTTCATCATTTACATTTACTATAACATCTCCCTCTTTTAATCCAACATCAGCAGCTGGCGTACCTTCTATTGGAGATAAAATAACTACATTTCCGTTTTCATCAATCGTCATGTAAATTCCAATTCCTACATAATTTCCTAATGCATCTGCTTGAAATTCTTCCCATTCTTCTTTTGTCATATATTCTGAATATTCATCATCTAATCCATTAACATACCCTTTAATTGTTTCATCAAGTATTTTTTGTTCATCTATTTCACCAATGTAATATTGGTCTATCACTGTTCTAAAACTTTTTAAATTTTCTGCTATTATATCTATATTTTTATCAGCATTTTCCGACGCTTCTGTCTTTTCTAAATTATTTGCCTTATTATAATAATATAATGTAAATTCAGATGAAAAAACTGCTACTATTAATGCTATTAAAATTGTAGTCAAAATAAAGTTTTTTTTCATTTTTTTTGTCTTTTTTTGAAATTCTAATTCAATTTCTTCATCTTTGTTTGTATTGTTTTCGAATTCTTCCATTTTTTAATATATATATAAATCTCCTTATTGTTTATTTAGGTTTTTATAAGTTATAACCTATAAACTCCTTTAATTATGGTAAATATGGTGTTGGATTTACAGGTGAACCTCCTATACGAACTTCAAAATGCAAATGGTTTCCAGTTGAATTTCCTGTAGTTCCGACTAAACCTATAGTTTGCCCTTGTGAAACAGTTTGATTTACTGTAACAGTTCTTGAATTTGGTGTCATATGTGCATATAAAGTCATTGTTCCATCATGATGATCTATAACAACATATTCACCATAACTTTTATATGTACCATCTGGTCTTTTTAAAGCTTTAGATATAACAACAGTTCCATCTTTTACTGCTCTTATTGGTGTTCCTGCTGGGCATGCAAAATCCACACCTGTATGATTTGCATATCCATAATAACCAGTTGTAATGTTTGATTTTGTTTTTCCTGCTAATGGTGATATATATCCCGCAGCACTTGGAGCTACAACATCTTCAACTGGATTTTTTCTAGATAAAGCAGCAAGTTCTGCTTGAATCTCTCTTTTATCTTGTTCAAATTCCTCTAACTTATCTTGAAGTTCTTTTTCCTCTGCACTTAAATTAGAAACTATTGCATTTTTTTGATTTACTGTACTAGTTAAAGAATTTTGTTTTGTTTGTATAGCTGATTGAGATGCTGCTATTTCATTTTTAGCATTTTCCAATTCTGTTTTTTCATTTTCTATTTGTTTTCTAGTATCCTCTATATTTTGTAATAATTCTTCGTCATACTCTGCCAACTGTGAAATTAAATAATATTTTGAAATAAAATCTGCTAATCCATCAGAGCTTAATAACATATCTAAATAACTAACTGAACCTGATTCATACATAGCAACTAATCTTTTTTCAAAAGCTTCTTTTTGAGCATCATATTTTACTTGTTGTTCTTCAATATTTTTCTGTTTTTCATCTATTTGAGTAGTTAATGTATCTATTTGATTTTGCAAATTATCTATATCTGTTTGATAAGTAGATATCTCTGCATTTAATTCACTTATTTGGTTTAATTGATCAGTCATTTGATCTTTTACACCTGCAATTTCTGAATTTGTCTCTTCAATCTGTTTATCAATATCTGATTGTTGTTTCCTTAATTCACTAGAAGTTGCTGCATTTACCAAACCTATTCCACTTAAAAATACCATAATTAAACTAATAATAAATACTATTCTAAAAGTTTTTTTAATATTCATTTTTTTAACCTTTTACATTAAATATTTTAATGTACTTCTTCCTTTCTTGTTTTTTAAATTGCTTTAGTTTTTAAATATCTTCATTATTTTGATTTGTTTCTTCTAAATCCATTTCTTCCTGATTGTTATTATTTTCATCAGAAGTTTCTGTACCTGTTTCTTGAGTTTGAGTTTCAGCAGAATATGAGGTTATATAATCTAAAGGCTGTACATATTCTCCATTTATCCTGACCTCAAAATGAGCATGTGGACCAGTTGAATATCCGGTTGAACCTACCTTTAATACTGGTGTACCTTGATATATAGTATCTCCTGCTTTTACTAAAATTTCTGATCCATGTGCATATAATGTAGTAATTCCACCACCATGATCAATAATAACCATATTTCCATATGCATTATTCCAACCTGCATATGTTACTAACCCATCATTTGCTGCTATAAAAGTAGCTCCTTGTGGAGCACCAATGTCAACTCCTGTATGAAGTTTATAAACTCCTGTTATTGGATGTGTTCTCATACCAAATTGTGAAGTAATCCTAGTATATCCTGGTACAGGCCAAGCCATTGTTCCTCCAACATATTGTTCACTAACATTTGCGAGTGCAAGTAACCTAATTTCAGTTTCAATATCTGCAATTTCTTTTTGATATTGTTCAATTCTTTGTTGCATTTCTAATTCTTCAGCTGTCAAATCTTGAAGTTTATTGTTTTTTATAACAGCCATATTAGCTAGAGAAATTGAATTTTTTTCTCTTGTTTCTCTAGAAGCTTCTAAAACTAATTTTTTTGTTTCTAAAGTTTCTTTTAATTTTTTATTATACTTTTGTTCAGCTTCAACTGTATCCAAAAGTTCAGCATCTGCTGATGATATTTCTTCTATAAGAAAATAATTTGATATAAATTCCATTACTCCTTTTGAACTAAGTAGTAAATCAAGATAAGATGTTTGTCCTATTTCATACATAGCAACTAATCTTTTTTCTAATAATTCTTTTTGTTTTTCATATCTTTCATTTGATTTTTCAAGTTCATATTCAGCTTTGTTTATATATGCTATTAAATCTGTTTCTTGCGCTTCTAATGTTTCAATTTCCATTTGTTTGTCATAAATCTGTTGATTTATTTCAGATATTTCTGCAACAGTAGCTGTTAATTCTCCTTCTATAAATTGTATTTGATTATTAGATTCAGCAAGTTCGTTTTCTAATTCAGATTTTTCTAGTTGTAATGAATCTAAGTCTTTTTCTTCACTATCTTCTTCATTATTTTGTTCATTTTCTTGAACCTCTTCTTGATTTTCTTCTATATTATTATCTTCTATCTGTTCTTCTGTTGTTGCATTTATTTGAATTAAAGCGAAATTACATGATAAACAAAATATTACTAAAATTATTAAATTAATTTTAATAAATTTTTTCATTCGCTTATTTTACACCTCCAAGTATTTCTTCATAGATACAGAACTACCTATAATACCAATTCCAATTCCTAAACATGCATATACTATTGTTATTGGTTTTGCTAATTCTGTAAATTGAAGTAATGTTACACCCATTTTTTGTAATACTTTTGAACTTTCAATATTTTGTATAACAAAATCATATAATAAACCTACTATTAATAAAGTTATAACAGCAGCTATTACTCCTATTATTATACCTTCAACTATAAAAGGCCATCTTATAAATCCATTAGTAGCTCCAACATATTTCATTATAGAAATTTCTTTTCTTCTTGCATGAACTGTAAGTCTTATAGTATTTGAAATAATTGTTATAGAAATAACTAGTAAAACTATAAAAATTACACCAATTGTTATTCTAGCACCATTTACAATTGTTATTAAAGTTGTAATTGTACTATCACTACTTGTTATATTTTTAATTATAGAATCATGCTCTGTTGTTTCATCTATTTCTAAATCAACTTCTTCACTTCTACCTTCTGTTGCAATTCTTGCTCCTATTCTCTGAATTTCTTCTTCTATTTCTTTTGATTTTTCTAAATCTGTCAAAGTTACCACAAAAGATGCAGGTAAAATATTGTTTTCTCCTTCATATCCTTCAAGAAATTCTTGATTATCTTTTAGTTGTTCTTTAAAAGATTCTAATGCTTGTTGTTTAGTTTTAAAAACAACTGTATTTATACCATCTAATTTTTTTATTTCATCTTCAAACTCTTGTTTTTGTTCTTCTGTTGTTTCATCCCAAATAAATACTTCCATACCTTGTTTCATTTGAACTTGCTCTAATACTGAATTTATATTAACACCTATTGAAAAAAATATTCCAAAAAGAAACATTGTACAGATCATTGTTATAATCGAGATTACTGTTGATTTTGTATTTTTAAAAACATTTCTAAAACCTTCGCTTATTGCATAAGATAAACCATTATATCTCACTACTATAACCACCTTTTCTATCATCTCTTATGATTACACCTTTATCTATTTGTATAACCCTTTTTTTCATTGTATTTACTATGTCTTTAGCATGTGTTGCCATTACAACTGTTGTTCCTCTTGCATTTATATCATTTAGTAAATGCATTATATCCCAAGCCGTTTCTGGATCTAAATTTCCTGTAGGCTCATCTGCTATAATCATTGATGGATTATTTACTAATGCTCTTGCTAAAGCTACTCTTTGTTGTTCACCACCAGATAGTTCATTAGGATAACATTTTGCTTTATTACTTAATCCGACCAAAGAAAGCACCATAGGAACTTGTCTTCTTATATGTTTTGGAGTTGCTTTTACAATATACATTGCAAACGCTACATTTTCATATACTGTTTTATCTGGAAGAAGTCTAAAATCTTGAAAAACTACTCCCATACTTCTTCTTAAAAATGGAACTCGTTTTGCTTTTAAAAATGTAATATCTTTTCCATTTATTATTATATTTCCTCTTGTAGCTTCTTCTTCTTTTAGAATTAATTTTATCAAAGTAGATTTCCCAGATCCAGATGGACCTACTAAAAAAGCGAATTCACCTTTATCTATATTAAAAGTTACATTGTGTACTGCTTCTGTTCCAGTATCATATAATTTTGTTACATTCTTAAATTCAATCATTTAAAAATTTTTTCACTCCTTTTTTAAAAATAGTATCCTATTTTACTAAAATATAATATCAATAAATTTTAAAAAAATCAATAGTTAATATATATATTGAATAAAAAAATAGGGATAATTTTCCAGTATAAATTTTATCTTATACTTTTAAATTATCCCCATTTTTTTATTACTAATCTCATTTAATCAATAACATCAATTATGTATGTTGGCTCAGTTGTAGCATTTCTAGAAATATATAGTGAAAACTTTAGTTTATGATCATTCTTTAAAGATACTTCATACTCAACATATGCATAATCCTCTTTATCACTCTCATCTGTAAAAGTATCTTTTATTAAATCTAGTCTATACCATGAATTCAAATCTTCATTTAAATTTTTTAATTTTTGTAAAAAACTAGTAAAATTTTCTACATTTTCTATTCCTAAATTGTTTTTTATATCATCAGCATTATTTGAATAATATTCATTAATTTGTTGTGTATCATATTCTTTTACTTGATTAAACATTTCTGGTAAATATGTTGTTGTTATCATATCGAGATGTTCTGCGATTTCTGATGATTTAAGATTACCAGAATATTTTTCAAAAAATATTCCAAATCCGCTTATATTTAAAACATCATCTTCTTTGGGATCAACAAGAGGAGTTAATGGTTTACCTGTTTGTTCTTTTTCTTTTTTGGCATTATAATAAGTAATTCCTAAAATTATTAATACTATTAAACATATAATTAATAAAATCACTATTATTTTTTTTCTTTTCATTTTCATACTCCTCTATTCTATCAAATCTTCCATTGCTCTGTCTACACCCCAAAGCTCATCACCTGTATTAAAATCTCCACTATCGTCATGATCCCAGAATCCTACTAATATAATATTAGACTGTCCAGGAGCTCCATCACCATATCCTCCTTGCTGACACATAGCTCTTGGAATTGTTGTTCCTTGTTCTGTTGTTGTATATCCATCTGCTACAGTTTCTGCACTTAAAACACTTGCATTTGGTTTAACAACACTAGTACAATCATATGTTAAACAATATTCTGCATACTCTAATTCTTTTTCTGTATAATGTGAAGGTCCACCATTTATAAATGCCAACATTTCATCTTTTACTCCATACCACGAGCTTGTTAAAACTTGTGCTAAAGGAGACATATCTGTTCTACTTTCATCATATAAATGACCATACCATTGTTCATTTTGATCAAGTAATTTATTAACAATTGAATATCCCATACAATACATTTCAAAATCAGCTTCTTCTGGGTCACTACTAAATGAATTACTACTACTCAAGTATCCATATGAAGATTCTAGATAAATTCCCTCTGCTAATATCTCTAAATCTCCTTCCCAAGCTTGATATTCTTGGTCAACTCTTGTAACATCGCTACCTTCTTCATCAAGTTTCATATAATCTTCAACATTTTCTACTACATCTTTATTTACGTCATTCATTATTATTCTTATATAATTTCCTATTACTTTATCTCCATTTTCTATAGTAGTTGTTGCTCCATTTTCATCTTCTGTTGTTACTGTTGCTCC
>CALXPN010000015.1 GCA_944390285.1 uncultured Clostridia bacterium | reverse complement strand
AGAAGATGAAGAGTATGAAGAAGTAGATGATACAGATGACGAAGAGTATGAAGAAACAAACGATACAAAAGATCATAGTATTGACGAAGAAATAAATGATGACATTGAAGAAGAAACAGAAGACGAAGAAACAGATGATACAGAAGATAGTGAAGATGGTGAAGAATACGAAGAAGTAGACGATACAGAAGAAGACGACGAAGATGAAGAAGATGAAGAAGATGAAGAAGATGAGAAAAATGAAAGTCTATATCCGGATGAATTAGTAGATTTAGAATTAGAAAGTGTATATATAGGACTTTTATTTAATAATCCAAAAGCAATTTCTAGATTTTATTTCCTATATGATGATTGCAGGTTTTCTGATAACGAACTTTCGAATTTATATAGAATTATAATATTTAGAGATGGTGAAGCATATGCACCAGCTGTAGCTAAAGAAAAATTTCAACTACCAAGAGAAACACCAAAAACATATGATTTAAAATATAAAACTAGAAAATTAGCAGCATCAAAAGACTATAATTTAGAAAAAGTTTATACAGATTTAAAGAAGTTATTTATACTAAAGAAAAACTATGTAATTGCTCCTACATCAAAAATACAAGAGGAAATATTAAAAATTTTAGATTATGATTTATATGATGATATGACAGTTGAAGAGGTAGAAAGTGCATTAGAGCAAATAACTGTAACTACTGGATTGAGTAGGGCAGTGCTAAATGAAGATGCAACAAAATTTTTACTAAGTGGAGATAATGAATTAAGTAATGGAATATCATTACCTTTTCCAACCTTGACAACAGTTTTTAAAGGTATAAGAAAAGGTGAAACAATGACATATGCTATGCCTTCAAACTCAGGTAAAAGTAGGTTTACAATTTACTTAGCTTGTTATATTGCATTTGTTCATAAGAAAAAAGTACTTATAATTTCAAATGAAATGTCACAAGAAAAAATGAGATTATGTATGATAACAACAATTTTAAATAATCCTGAAATACAAAAATTGCACAAACAAAAACTTCATAAAACAGAAGGAGAATTACTAGAATTAAAATTTAGACCAGATAGTAATAAAAAAGTAAAATGTGATGATGATGGGTTTATTTTAAGAAAAAAAGATGAATCAACAGAAGATTTTATAAAAAGATTAGAAAAAAATTCTAAAGAATTTAGGCAAACAATAGAAGTAACAGAATGGTTAAATACACAAATAAATAATTCAATATATTTTATTCATATTACAGAACATACAAATGATGATTTGAGAAAGATTATAATGAATTATTACTATAAAGAAGCAATAGAATATATTTTCTATGATACATTAAAAGCAGATACAGAAAATATAGGAAATGGAAATGAAATCAAAAAGACAGCCACAATTCTTTCAAATTTAGCACAGAAATTTAAAATTTGGATAGGTTCATCAATGCAATTATTAGAAAGTAGCACATTACCAGTAAATTTAACAATTAATGATATGTCTGCAAGTAAAACAGTAAAAGAAGTATTAGATACATTATGTTTAATAAAACAAATAAATAGACAAACTTTGAAAAATTATGAATATGCAGATACAGATCAATTCGAAAAATGTAAAGATATAAAAGTTCCTAAAGATACAGATGTTAGATTTTATGCATGTGTTGTAGATAAAAATAGAGCTGGAGCTAAGCCAACATTACTATTCAAATTAAATTTAGCATATAATGAATGGGAAGAATTAGGACATTTAAGATTAAAACAAACAGAAGAAGAACAAGAAAATTAGAAGTTATGAAGTATAAAAAAGCCTTCTTTTGGAAATAATGTAAATAACATTATTTTCAAGAGGAGGTTTTTATTTTGATTAATAGAGTAGAAATCGCAAATGTAAACACCTCTAAATTACAAGTACTTACACCAGAAGAAACAAAAGAATTATTTAAAAAAATGCATGAAGGAGATAAAGAAGCAAGAGAAAAATTAATAAATGGAAATCTAAGATTAGTTTTAAGTGTAATTCAGAGATTTTGTGGAAGAGGAGAAAATGCAGATGATCTTTTCCAAGTAGGATGTGTAGGATTAATTAAAGCAATAGATAATTTTGATACAAGTTTAGATATTCAACTTTCAACTTATGGAGTACCAATGATAATAGGAGAAGTGAGAAGATATTTAAGAGATAATAATATGGTAAGAGTGAGTAGATCTGTGAGGGATTTAGCATATAAGGTGCTTCAAGCAAAAGAAAAATTAATCAGAGAAAAAGGAAAAGAGCCAACAATAGAAGAACTTGCAAAAGAACTTAATGTTGAAAAAGAAGAAATAGTTCTTAGTTTAGATGCTATTCAAGATCCAATATCACTTCAAGAACCTGTTTATAATAATGATGGAGCTGAAAGTTTATCAATTATGGATCAGGTAAAAGACAAAAAAAATACTGATGAATTATGGGCAGAAAATATAACTATGAATGAAGCATTAAAAAAATTAAATGATAAAGAAAGAATGATAATAGATAAAAGATTTTTTCAAGGAAGAACTCAGATGGAAGTAGCAGATGAAATAGGAATTTCACAAGCACAAGTATCTAGGTTAGAAAAAACTGCACTTGATCATATTAGAAGATTATATAAATAATTAAAAATCTACTAAAATAATATCATCACCAATAGCTTTAATAGATGTCCAAGGTATTGTTAATTCTTCACCTGAAGAAAATAAATTAAAAAATTTAGTATTCCCAGGAACTATAATTTCTTTTATAGTTCCTGTTTCAAAATCTGCTGTAACATCTTGAACAAATCCTAAGCGTTTAGCATCTTTTATATTTATAACTTCTTTGTGTTTAAAATCTAATCCTTTTTTAGAATTCATAAAATTATTAAGAGATAAAATATCTCATTCTCCTTTCATTATAAAATCTTATTAAAATATATGTGAAATTTGAAAAGATATACTAAATATGGTATAATAAAAATAAGTGGGGGTAAAACCACAAAAAAAGAAAGGGGTAACATTATATGGTAAAAAAGGCGATTTTGAGGGCGTTGCTTCGGACAGGATTAGCTGTCCTGGCAGTGGTAGGATTTGTAGGCATCATTAAGGGACTCAATGTAGTCACAGAAATGTGCCTTAAACCATTATCAATGCTGTATGCAGTAGTAAATGGAAATCGTGAGATTTTCATTTTATTAGTAGTTATACTACTGCTTGGCTCTGTAATTCTTGAATTCATATATTTGAAATTCGGAAAAAGAATTTATATATGGATGAAGCAAAGAGAACGGAAGAAGGCTGAAAAGGAAAAGAAAAAAGCAGCCAAAAAAGCCGAAAAAGCAGCAAAAAAAGCTGAGAGCTGATCTCAGAACTTAGCCCGAAACCCGGAGGCTGGCAAGACATTGCCAGCCTTTTTTTCTTTTAACAAAAAAATAAAAAAAGAATAAAATATAATAATTAAAATATTTATTTTAGAATATTTTCATAAATTTTGGAAAATATATCAATATAAATTAATTTATTTTTAGGAGTTCTTATGCAAGTTAATAAAACTAATAATATAGTATTTTTAAAAAATGTGGAATCAAATTTAATAGAGGAAGCTGTTGTTATATTAAAAAATGGTGTAACTTTAAATAATAACTTAAAAGAAAAAACAAATAAAAAAGAAGAAAAAAATATTAACATTTTAAAAGAAGCGGAATTAATTGTAAATCAAAAAATTAAAGAAAATGATATAAAATTTGAAAAATATAAAGTGAACAAATTAGAAAAAAAAATAAAAATTTTAAAATTTATAAATTCAATACTTATTTTGTTAGGAACAATAATATTTTTTATTAAATAGATTTAAATAAATTTGCATAAACCTTTCTTATATGAATATATTTAAAACATATAAGAGAGGTGTATTTTTGTGGAAAAAATTTTAAATGATGAGGAAAAAATAAGAAAAGCAGAAGAAATCTATTATAGGAGAAATAATAGAAATATAGATATTTTAGAAAAAGAAAAAAGTAAGACAAATAAAGGTTATATAAAAAATAAAATATTTTTACAATTATTAATAATGTTTGATATAGCAGTAATAGTTTTTGCTGTACAAAATAAAGATTTTATATTTACACAAGAATTCTTAGGTAAAATAAATGAATATAATATAAATATTAGTTCACAAGTGATTACTTTTCTTGGAAATATAGTAGATTCAGAAAATGTGGAGTCTGAGACAACATCAGAAAATGAGAATATTAATACACAAAATCAAGTAGAAAATAATTTAGATGCAAATGTTGGTGGTGTGGTAGTAGAAAGCAAAGAAGTAAGTAGTTCTATAAGTGAAATGGAATTGGATGTTGAAAATCTAAAAGTAGCATATAGTTTTCAAAAGCCTTTTACAGGAACAGTGACTTCGAATTTTGGTACAAGAGAGTCTAGTAACCAAAATATTGAAGGATATCATACAGGAATAGACCTAGCAGGAGAAGAAGGAACATATATAAAAGCTGCAATGCAGGGAATAGTTACAGAGGTATCAAGTAATGGCGACTATGGAAATCATTTGAAAATAAGATGCAATAATGTAACAACATTATATGCGCATTGTTTAAATATATTAGTAAAAGAAGGACAAATTGTTTCACAAGGACAAGATATTGCCACAGTAGGAAGTACAGGAAATAGTACAGGGCCACATTTGCATTTCGAGATAAGAATAGATGATAGATATGTAGATCCTTCTAAAGTTATTCAGTTTTAAAATATATAAAATTAGAGGAAATTTTATGAAAATAGAAATTAATTTAAAAATTATATTGGCAATAATATTATTTTTTTTATTTGATGATATAAGTACATATTTAATTTTTATAATATTTATTATTATTCATGAATTTGCACATTTAATAGTTGGAATAGCATTAGGTGGGAAACCTAAAAGTATAAATATTAATCCTTTTGGACTATCATTAGATTTTTATTCATATGGTAAAGATAATTTCTTTTGCAGAATATTGTTTTATTTTTCAGGTCCTTTAATAAATTTATTGATTTTTTTAATTTCTGCTAATTTCTATAAATCAAATTCTTATAAAATTGAAATTATTTATACTAATCTTGCATTATTTTTATTTAACTTACTACCAATATTACCATTAGATGGAGGAAAGATATTAAAAGAAGTTCTAAAAGAAATAATTGGAATTGAAAAATCAAATAGATTTATGATTATTTTTAGTAAAACAACATTAGTGATAATTTCTTTTATATATAGTATTGTAATAATAAAAATAAAAAATATAATGTTTTTATTTTTACTGGTGTATTTATGGTATTTATATTTTATAGAAGAAAAGAAATATTATATTTACAAAAAAGTAAAAGAAAGTATTAGAGAATTAATTTAATGTATTAATTAGTTTAGTTGTTTCCCCCTGTTTTCCAATGCTTCATAGTGTACGAGTGTACTGTGGAGCATTGGTTTTTCAAATAATTATAAAATAGTACAAAATATATCTGCTACTACTGTAGATATATTAGGAGAATTTTATTTAAAAGATAATATTTATTTATATAAAGAAAATAGAACTTGGAAAGAAGATTCAGAAAATGAACTAGATAATTATGCTATTTGGTATGATAGTAATACAAATGAATTTATAGAATTCATGTATGATGATAATAATAATTTAGTACAACAAGAAGTTGTCCATAAATTAGAAACATTACCTATAGATACAATTACTTTTTATAAACATGATAATTTTAGTGATGGTAATTTTTATAACATATTAAAAACTATTATTTCAAAAGAGGGAGATTATTATAAAATAACTACATATTTTAGTGATGAAAAAGATATAATTTATGTAAATCAGGATAGTGGAGTAATTGAAAAATTCTCTATAGTTAGAAGTGATAATACAACTTATACTGTAACAAGTAGTTATGAAGCAAATGTTGTAACAGATGAAATGATAGAAAAACCAATTTTTAATATAAGTGAATAAAAAAATTGCAAAATATGATAAAAAGCTTGCAAAAGCCATATTTTTGTGTTAAAATAAATCGGTGTAAAATACAAATATTTTTAATATTTGTAAAATCCTTACTCATATCAAAGTATATGGGTTTAATATCCAAAAGGAGGTGAAAGATAATGAATAAATATGAAACAATATTCATTATTAATCCAAATGTTGAAGATGCAGGAGTTAAAGAATTAATTCAAAAATTTTCAAACATAATTAATAATGATGGAAAAGTTGAATCAGTTGAAGAATTAGGAAAAAAGAAATTAGCATATGAAGTTAAGAAAAATTCAGAAGGAATATATGTATTAATTAATTTTGAAGCTGCTCCAACTTTAATAAAAGAGCTTGAAAGAGTATATAGAATTACAGACGAAGTTATAAAATTCATCGTAGTAAGAAAAGACGAAGAATAATGAGAAAGGTGGAAACCATATGAACAAAGTAATTTTAATGGGAAGATTAACAAGAGATCCAGAAGTAAGATATACTCAAACAAACAATACCTTAGTTGCTTCTTTCAGTTTAGCAGTTAACAGAAGATTTGCAAGACAAGGTGAAGAAAGACAAGCAGATTTTATTAATATTGTAGCTTGGAGTAAAACTGGAGAATTTGTAAGCAAATATTTTAAAAAAGGTCAACAAGTTGCGATAGTGGGAAGAATTCAAACAAGAACTTGGGATGATGACCAAGGACAAAAACATTATGTAACAGAAGTTGTTGCCGAAGAAGCATATTTTGCAGATAGTAAAAAAGATGGAGAAACATCAGATTTTGGAAATACGTTTGGAGAAGCAGTTACTCAAAGTGCTGAATTCCAAGTTACATCTTCTGATGATGATTTACCATTCTAATTTAAATAATATATAAAGTTAGAAGATTGGAGGATTTAAAATGGCAGATAAAAAACAAAACAAGAAAAATAGAAATAGCCAAGATGATGATTTTAATCCAAAGTTTAGAAAAATGAGAAAAAAAGTTTGTACTTTATGTAGTGATAAAAACTTTGTATTAGATTATAAAAATGCAGATCAATTAAAGAAATTCATCAATGAAAAAGGTAAAATATTACCAAGAAGAGCGACTGGTGCTTGTGCTAAACATCAAAGAGAAATAACTCTAAATGTCAAAAGAGCAAGACATATAGCTATCATACCATATACACAAGACTAGTTAGTTTATTATATAAAAAAATTAAGGTGTTAATATAAATAATTAACATCTTTTTTTGTACTTATAAATATTGCTATTTACAGAATAAAAATATATAATATCATAAGAAAAAATAAATGGAGGATAGAAAAATGGATAAAAAAAGAGGATTTGAAATAGCAAAAGGATTTGAAGATAAAGGTATAAATTTACCAGAAAGAAAAACAAAGTTTTCAGCAGGATATGATGTAGAAGCAGCAGAAGATTGTATAATACCATCATTCAAAAAAGGTAATAAACCAACTTTAGTAAAAACAGGAATAAAAGCATATATGCAAGATGATGAAGTGCTAATATTATGTAATAGAAGTTCTAATGCAGGAAAAAAAGGATTAGTTATGGCAAATGGTATAGGGATTATTGATAAGGATTATTATGGTAATCCAGATAATGATGGACATTTTATGTTTTCATTTTTTAATATAAAAGAAGAAGATATAGAAATAAAAAAAGGAGATGTAATAGGACAAGCAATTTTTCAAAAATATTTAGTTACAGATGATGATTCAGCAGAAGGAGAGAGAGTAGGAGGATTTGGCTCTACTAGCAAATAAATTATTAAAATAATATTTAAATAATATATTAAAACTCTAAAGTTGTTATTTTGCAAGTGTTTTTTAAAGTTGTAATAAAAATGAAAAAAAGTTTTTTTAAATTCGTTATATTTCTTTGACTTTTGGCATTTTTTGTAGTATAATTGTAATGTAGTAATTGAAAATTATTACTTGGAAGGAGTGACAAATAATGTTTAAAGTAGGAGATAAAATAGTTTATCCAATGCATGGCGCAGGAGTGATTGAAAAAATTGAGGAAAGATCAATTTTAGACGAAAAACAAGCGTATTATATAATAAAAATGCCAGGTGAAGTAAAAGTAATGGTACCTATTGCAAAAGCAGAAGATATAGGAGTACGTAATATAATAGATAAAGAAACAGCCGGAAAAGTAATAAATGTATTAGAACAAGATTGTACAGAGATGTCTATGAAATGGAATAAGAGATATAGAGATAATGTTGAAAAAATGAAATCAGGAGATATCTTTGAAGTTGCAGATATTGTTAGAAATTTAAGTTTTAAACAAAAAGAAAAAGGATTATCAACAACAGAAAAGAAAATGCTAATAAATGCAAAACAAATCTTAGTTAGTGAACTTGTTTTAGCTGAAAGTAAAGATAAAGAAGAAGTAGAAGCTTTAGTTGATGATAAAATTAATATGTCTTATGAGATACATGAATTAGGAGGAGCACATGAAGAATTACCAAAAGCTGTAGGAATAGAAGAAAACCCTAATAATGTAGTAAAAAAATTTGTATCAGCTAATTAATAACTAGTTTTGAACTTTAAGGATATTCCTTAAAGTTCATTTTTATTTTAGTATGAAGTTATAAAATAAAAAAATCTATAAAAATCAAAGATTTAAAAATGATTTACATAAAAATGAAGGATTTAAATGATATATGTCGAATATTATAAAAGAAAGGTTAAAAAATGATTCAATACACTGATGAATTAAAAGAAGAAATAAGATCTGCAAATGATATTGTAGATGTAGTATCTCAATATGTAACTTTAAAAAGAAGTGGAAGAAATTTTTTTGGATTATGTCCATTTCATAAAGAAAAATCCCCTTCTTTTTCTGTTTCTCCAGATAGACAATATTTTCATTGTTTTGGTTGTCATAAAGGTGGAGATGTTTTTACATTTATTAGTGAGATTGAAAGAATATCTTTTAAAGAAGCATTAGAATTTTTGGCAGAAAGAGCTAGAATTGAATTACCTGTGTCACAAAATTCAGAGTTTAATAAAAATCAATATTTAAAAGATAAAATGTATAAAATCAATGCAGAAACAGCAATCTTTTACCACGAGAGGTTATACAAGCCTTTAGCTAAAATAGCTCAAGAATATGTAAAACAAAGGAAATTAGATAATAAAACTTTAAAAGCATTTAAAATAGGATATTCTGGAGAATATAATGAATTATATAAAAATCTAAAAGCAAAAGGATTTAAAGATGAAGAAATATTAGCAACAGGACTTGTAAACAAAAATAATAACGGAGAATATATAGATAGATTTAGAAAAAGACTAATGTTTCCAATAATGGATGTTAGTGGAAGGGTTGTAGCTTTTGGTGGTAGAAAATTAGAAAACAATGAAAAATTGGCAAAATATATTAACTCAAATGAAAATTTAATATATTCAAAGAAAAAACATTTATTTGCAATGAACTTGGCAAAACAATCAACTTCTAAAAAAATAATATTAGTTGAGGGTTATATGGATGCTATTTCTTTGTATCAGAGAGGATTTGACAATGTAGTTGCTTCACTTGGAACAGCCTTAACAGAAGAACAAGGAAGATTATTAAGAAAATATTGTGAGCAAGTAATATTAAGTTATGATTCTGATGGTGCAGGGCAAGAAGCAATAATGAGAGGATTATCAATATTAGAGAATCAAGGTTGTGATGCTAGAGTTCTACAAATGGATGGTGCAAAAGATCCAGATGAATATGTTATAAAATATGGTAGTGGACGATTTAAATTATTAATTGACAATGCTATTTCTTTAGTAGAGTTTAAAATTAAAATGATAAAAAATAAATACAATATTGAGAACTCTAGTGATAAAATTAGATTTTTAAAAGAAATAACTAAAATTCTTTCAGAAGTTGAAAATAAAATAGAAAGAGAAATATATATAGAAAAAATTTCGGAAAATTATAATATTTCTAAAGAGGCAATTTACGCAGAAGTTAATAAGGAAGTATATGATGTTAAGTCTTCGGAAAAAATATTGTTAAGACCGATTGCAAAAAAAGAAAAACAAACGGAAATAAATCCTATAACGATAAAACGTGAGAATATGGTTATATATTTACTTATTAATTATTTTAAGGAATCTTATGAACCAATAGTAACAAATATTTCTCCAGATGATTTTAAATTAGAACAAAACAAGTTTATTTTTGAGAAAATTTTAAATTCTACAGCAGAAGAAAGTGAAAAAATAGTTCAATCTTTGGCTAATATCGAAGATTCGGAAATACAATCACATATAAGTGAAATTTTAGTGACAGATTATGAAATATCTTCAGTAGATAAATGTATAGAAGATGTAGTAAATACTTATAATAAAGAAAGATTAACAAATCGAAAAAATGAAATAGTAAAACAATTAGAAAATATTTCAGATTCAACAAGTGAAAAAAAATCTGAATTAGAAAATGAGTTAAATAACATTATAATCGAATTAGCTAAAAGAAAGTAGGAAGGATGGTTAAAAAATGAAAAAAACAGAAAAAGAATTAATAGAAGAAGAAAAACCTACAACAAAAAAGAAAGTTAAAAAAAATGAAATTGTAGAAGATGAAGCAAAAGTTACTGAAATTCAAAAAAACAAAACAAGTAAAGATGATAAAGTAGAAAAGAAATCTAACAAAACAAAAAAAACAAAAGATAAAATTAGTTCTGAAAATACTGAAATTACAAAAAAAGAGGATCAAAAACAAGAAATTAAAGATACTGGTAAAGAAGATAAAAATGAAATAGGTGACTCTGAAAAAGAAAAAATACAAAAAATTGTAAATACTGCTAAAGCAAAAGGAAAAATAACATATGGAGAATTAGCAGTAGAACTAGGAGAAGCCAATCCAGAAGATATAGATAAAGTTTTTGAAGCTTTTGAGAAAATGGGTGTAAATGTTTTAAAAGATGATGAAGATTTACTAGAACCAGATATAGATGATTTAAATGAAGTTGAAGATATAAAACTTGAAGAATTAGATGTAAATAAAACAATCGAAGGTGTAAGTGTAGATGATCCTGTAAGAATGTATTTAAGAGAAATAGGAAGAATACCATTACTTACTTTTGATGAGGAAATAGCACTTGCAGAAAGAGTTCTAGAAGGTGATGAAGAAGCAAAACAAAAACTTGCTGAATCTAATTTAAGACTTGTTGTAAGTATAGCTAAAAAATATGTTGGTAGAGGGATGCTTTTCTTAGATTTAATTCAAGAAGGAAATATGGGATTAATTAAAGCAGTAGAAAAGTTTGATTATAAAAAAGGATATAAATTTAGTACTTATGCAACATGGTGGATAAGACAAGCTATTACAAGAGCTATTGCAGATCAAGCAAGAACTATTAGAATACCAGTTCATATGGTTGAAACAATAAATAAATTAATTCGTACATCAAGACATTTATTACAAATGCTTGGAAGAGAACCAACTCCTGAAGAAATAGCAGAAGAAATGGAAATACCAGTAGAAAAAGTAATGGAAATTCAAAAAATAGCTCAAGATCCTGTTTCTCTTGAAACTCCAATAGGTGAAGAAGATGATAGTCATTTAGGAGATTTTATTCCAGATGATGAATCTCCTGCACCACATGATTCAGCTGCATATACTCTACTAAAAGAACAATTAGAAGAGGTTATGAGTACATTAACTCCAAGAGAAGCAAAGGTTTTAAAATTGAGATTTGGTTTGGAAGATGGAAAAGCAAGAACACTTGAAGAAGTAGGAAAAGAATTTCAGGTAACTCGTGAAAGAATAAGACAGATTGAAGCAAAAGCTTTAAGAAAATTGAGACATCCAAGCAGAAGTAAAAGATTAAAAGATTATATGAGTTAATAAAAGTAAAGAAAATTGAAAACCATAACATTATGTAAATTATTTTTTGAAAAGTCCTTGATTTTAGGACTTTTTTCTGCTATAATATATATAGTATTGTAAAAAGAGAGGAGTAACTAAGCATAGCTTAGGTATAAAAAATGGGAATATTAGAATATTTAAAAGATATAGGTAATAGAATAAAAAATGTAGGCTCAAAATTATTTGCTGAAGATCAGTTTGTTGAGTATGATAATAGAGAAGAATTAAAAACAGCATTAGCAATGGCTGGAATGACAGGAAAAGCAGGAGCAGAACTCGTTAGATCAAATGATGATAGTAGTAGAAAAGCAAATGAATTAAATGCTAAAGAAGAAGCTTCTATAACCTTAACTCCAGCAGATAGAGTAAGTGATGAAGCAGAAGGTAGAACAGATTCAATTATAAGAACAATAAAAGAAGGTGTTGAAACAACTGGAAAATATGATAATACTAGAAGAGAAGTAAGAGAAAAAGGTGGAAAGGCAAGAGAAAAATAAGAATTAATGAAAGCTCTAAATGAAATTCTTTTAGAGCTTATTTTTTTGCTAATTTTAACTAAAATACTATAAATAATTCTTGACAAATAGCTAAACCTGTGTTAAAATCTATTACTGTAAACTGCTTAGCTAAGGTTATTAAATGCTAACTTAAAGTTAGCTACCTAAGTTGGAAGTTAGCGAGTATACGAAAAAGGGAGGTGCATTTTAGATGTACGCAATAATTGAAGCATGTGGAAGACAATATAAAGTCCAAGAAGGAGAAACAGTATTTTTTGAAAAATTAGGAACAGAAGAAGGAAAAAAAGTTTCTTTTGATAAAGTTGTTTTAGTTTCTGATAATGGAAAAATACAAGTTGGAAATCCTTATGTAACAGGTGCTAAAGTTGAAGGAAAAGTAATTTCTAATGGAAGAGGAAAGAAAATTTTAGTTTTTAAATATAAAGCTAAAAAGAATGAAAGAAAAACAAGAGGACATAGACAAGATTATACTAAAGTAGAAATTACTTCAGTAAAAGTAAAAGCTGAAAAAACAACTAGTACAGCAAAAAAAGAAAAAGTATCAGAATAATATAATTTGAAAATAAAATAGAAATAAAATAAAGCGAAAGGAGTGAATCTTTCATGGCACATAAAAAAGGTCAAGGTAGTGTTAAGAACGGAAGAGATAGTGAGTCAAAAAGACTTGGTGTTAAAAAATCTGACGGACAATTAGTTAAAGCTGGAAATATTATAATAAGACAAAGAGGAACTAATGTACATCCAGGAACTAATGTTGGAATTGGTAGTGATGACACTTTATTTGCTTTAATAGATGGAACTGTTAAATTTGAAAGAAAAGGTAAAGATAAAAAACAAGTAAGTGTTTATCCAGCATAGTTAAAATAAATATATAGTGATTATAAAAACATATTGAATTTATATTCGATATGTTTTTTTTCATTTATATTACATTTTAAAAGTATTGATTGATAAAGAAGTATTAAAATGTTATTATAAAAGAGAGTTATTTTATAATAGGAGAATTATGTAATGAGTGATAATAATGAAGTAGAAGAAAATGCAAATGTTCCAGCAGAAACAAATAATTCTTCTACAACTAATAAATCTAGTAATGTAAGTAAAGGAATACAAAAAAAAGTACAAGAGCGTCTTTCAAAATCATTAAAGAAAAATGTAGCAAAGCAATCTTTAATGAAAGTATTGATGCCAATACTTATTTATGCCATTGCATTTATAATGATTTTAATAATTATAATAGGTATAATATTGTTTTTAATAACTATGCCAGGAATGGTTATGGATCAGTT
>CALXPN010000014.1 GCA_944390285.1 uncultured Clostridia bacterium | reverse complement strand
TAAAAGAAAAACTGACAAGCTGAAAGATTACTGTTTGATTCTACGCGAAGCGTACCATAAGTTGTTCCTATATGCGGGTTATTGATGAACATGTCGCCAATTTCGTCTCCATCAGGAATATTGGGAAAGTAATTACAAATATGTAAAAGAGATTTTACCTGTCGCAGAAATATATGTTTATGTTATAGAAAAAACTATAATAGGATTTATAGGATTAAATAAAAATTATATTGAAGGAATTTTTATTGATACAAATAATCAAGGTAATGGTATAGGAACATTATTATTAAACAAAGTAAAAGAAAGACAAAATACTTTAACATTAAATGTATATAAGAAAAATACACATGCTATACACTTTTATAAAAAAAATGGTTTCATAATTACAAATAAAAATATAGACGAAAATACAGGTGAACTAGAATATACTATGATTTGGAATAAATAATACTGATTTTGATAAAAATACAGCTATCTATTAAAGCTTAAACAGATAGCTGTATTTTTTTGAAAATTTCAATTAATCTCTCATCTTGTTTTGTTAAATATAAATATCCAATTAATGCTTCAAAAGCTGTTGATTGTGAATACTCAGCACTATTTGTATTTTTAGCTATATGATGATTTTCAGTATTTCTTCCTCTTCTTACAACATCTTTTTCTTCTTCTGTCAAATCATCATATATTTTTTTTAATATTTCTGCCTGAGACTTTGCTTTTACATATTTTATTGCTTCAATATGTAATTTATGTGGTTTGGCATTTGATTTATTTATAAGTTCTGTTCTTATAAACATTTCATATACACTATCACCTATATATGCCCATGTAAGTGGTGACAATAATTTTGCTTCTTCTATATTTTTTCTTCTTTCTATAAATTCCAATTTTTTCTCCTTATGCTTTTTCTAATGTTATTTTTCCTAATCTACATTTTCTAAAATCTTCTAAAATAATTTTAGAAACTTTTTCTTCATCAATATTTCCACCTGAAACCAGTGCTCCTCTTTTCCTTGCAATTAATTTCATTAATTCATAAATATGATTTTGTTTATTTTCTAAATCTTTTAATTCCTCATCTGTTATTTTGTATCTATCTTGTAAGTTCTTCGTATAATTTATATATAAAACTTTTAGTAATTCATAAGCAATTTCTGTCGTTTCTAAAATATCATCTTTAATTGTTCCTGTAAATGCTAAATTTAAAGATATTTCTTTAGTTTCAAATTTAGGCCATAATACTCCAGGTGTATCTAGTAATTCCTGATTTTTTCCTATTCTTATCCATTGTTTAGATCTAGTTACTCCTGGTCTATTTGCTACTTCTAATTTTGCTTTTTTTGAAATTCGATTTATAAATGAAGATTTTCCTACATTTGGTATTCCTAAAATCATTATTCTTATTGTTTTATTTATTCTTCCTCTTTCTTTTTGTCTTTGAATTTCATCTTCCATTATGACTTCAATTTTTTTAGATACTTTATCTACTCCTCTTCCAGTATTAGAATCTGTTAGTATTGTTGGAGCTTCTTTTGAAAGCTTTTCTAACCATTTTTTATTTTCTATTTCATCAGACAAATCTGATTTATTTAAAAGTATTATTTTTCTTTTATTTTCTGTTATTTTTTTTATTTCTGGATTTCTACTTGAAATTGGAATTCTTGCATCTAATAGTTCTATTACTACATCTATTAATTTCAAATCTTCAATTATTTGTCTTCTTGTTTTTGCCATATGCCCAGGATACCAATTTATATTATTTTTTTCTTGTGTCATTTTTTCACCTCCTTGCTTTTTATAATCTTCAAAACATAAATTATAAAAAGAAAAAATATTACTAATAATATAATTATAAGTATAATTAATATTTTAATAATATTTTTTCTTTAATTATCTTCATATAAAATTCCCCATTATAAATTATACTTAAAACTTATATTGGTTTCTATCTGCTCTTTCATCAAATTTTCTATCATATGCTTCATTTGCATAAAACCAATCTTCTTTTTTATGTCCTTTACCTAGTGTCCTATTTTTATTAAATAAAATATCCAAAAATGTTAATAAAGGAATAATTACTCCTATAATAATAGTCAACATATTAGCACTATTTACTATATTTAAGCCTTCAACTCCTGCTTGCATAATGGCTTCATATAAAGCTGTTCCAAAATATGCAGCATAAATTCCTAAATAACAAGCTGCTCCCACTATATTTCTTTTTATTACTAATATAATACAAGGTAAGGTTGCAAATAATACTGCTATTTCTACATTTGTATTTATTGGATATGCAAAAAAATCAAAATCTAATTGATATAATAAAGTTGCGATAGCTCTAAAAAACCAAAATAAAACTCCTAAAAAAGTTAATAAATAACTAAATAATGTCATTTGTACTCCTCCTTAAATAAAAAGCGTGCTAAAACACGCTTTTTTCAAGATTATTCACCATCTGTAAAATTAAATTCTTCTTTGAATTTTTCTTTAAATATCTCAAAAACTGCTGTTAATGTATCTTCATCATCAACACTAACATATGATTCTTCATCACTATCTTCTTCTGAATCATCTACTTTTAATATTACTACTTCCCCATCATCTTCTTCTGAATCGTCTTCAAGAACAGGTAGTAATACAACATATTCTTCTGATTCATATTCTATCAAATCTAAGAATTCGAATTTAACTTCTTGACCATTTTCATCATTTAATACTATGATATTGCTTAAATCTTCTTCTAATTCTTTATTGTTGTTTTCTTCATCCATTTTTTATACTCCTTCCTATGTATACTTTTTGTTTTATACTTTTTCGTAAAATCTAAACTTATAATACACTAAACATTCATTTTTTGCAATAGTTTTTTGTTAATTTACAAAAAAGTTATTTTATTTTATTCATATACATCTCTAATATATATACTGCTGAAATTGTGTCAACAATTTTTCGTTTTTTATTTTTATTAACATCTAGAAAATTCATTGTTTTATGTGCTGCAACTGTTGTAAGTCTTTCATCAATTGTGTCTATTTTAATTTTATTAAATTTACATTTTAACTTATGTATAAATTTATCTGTAATTTCTGCTCTTTTAGTTTTAGTTCCATCCATATTAAATGGCATACCCACAACTATTATTTCTATGTTTGAGTATTCATTTACAATTTCCTCTAATCTTTTTAGTAAAATTTTATCATTTCCATTATGTGTAATTGTTTCCAATCCCTGTGCAGTAATTCCAAGAGCATCTGAAATAGCCACTCCAACCCTTGCCTCACCATAATCTATTCCTAATATACGCATAGAATTATTCTTCCAATCCTATATAATATTTAACCATTTTTTCTAAAAGTTCATCTCTTTCGATTAATCTAATTAAATTTCTAGCATCATTATGACTAGTTATATAGGTAGGGTCTCCTGACAATATATATCCAACAATTTGATTTATTGGGTTATATCCTTTTTCAACTAGAGCCTGATAAACTTCTTTTAAAATTTCTTTAGCTCTCAAACTTTTATCTTTATCTACTCTAAAGCTCATTGTTTTATCTATAGCCATAAAAATCCCTCCTAAATATAATTTATTTTACTTTCTTTTGAATCTGCTGTGTCTAAATATTCTTCAAGTTTTTTAGTTAAATGTTCTATACCTGTACCTTTATAATATGTTGAAACTACAAAGTTAGTTTTTGGTGAAGCTGATTTTTCTTCTTTAAGTTCTTTTACTTTTACTCTTTTACCATTAATAACTTTTTTTACAACTACTTCTTCTGCTTCTTCAACAATTTCAATTTCTTCCATTTCCTTTTTTAGTGCTTTTAAAAATTCTTCAACACTTCCTTCTTCAACACCTGAAAAAACAATTACAAATTTAGGTCCCATATATCTTACAAAAACATATTGAGCAGGTATTTTGGTTTTTACAACATTACTAACTTCTGTAATTATTTCATTACCTATTTGTCTACTTGCTTTTTCATTTATTTCTTCAATATTTATTATTTTAAACATACAAACTGCTGAAGTTGGATACTTATCAAATGTTTTTTTAGCTTTTCCATACAAGTATTCTGCTGAATATAATCCAGTAAATTTATCCACTCTAACAATATTTTCCATTGCATCTTGATAAGACATTGTTGATAATACAGAAATTATATTATCTTTTACAACTTCTATTATAGCTGTATCAGTCTTGTCAAAAGCATGCATTCTTCCACTTTCCATAATCCAATAACCAATATAAATATTATCTATATATAATGGAAAAAACATTGCTGATTTAGCTCTACCCATTTCAACTTTTTGATATGGTAATTTTTCATTTTCATTATCTATTGTTATATATTTAGGAGTGGCTGTTGTAACACTATCTTTAAAAATTTCTTCATTGTGTAAATTGACTAATGTATCATGATGTATCTCATCAACATTAGTTGCTTTGATTACATATTCTGCTCCGTCAAAAACAACTATTGTAGAATATTTGATATCATATTTTTCTATAACAATATCATTAATTTTATTTATTTTCGCATCAACTGAATCTTCTTCTCCTGCAATTTTCATAAAATCTTGTAATACAGATAAACTATTAATTTGTTGATTTATATTGTTAAAAGCTTCTATTTTCTTTTGTATATGAACATTATATGCAAAGAGAACAGCAATCGCAATTAGCAAAACTACTATTATTACTATTACCAAAATACCACACCCCTATATTTTCTTTCTTATATTAAATTTAAAATTTATTTTTATTTTTTCTCATCTTATTTAAAGTGTTTCCCATATTACTTGAAAAATTATTATTTCCATAATTCATTTGTGGGGAAGCCTTTGAACCATAATTTGGTTTGCTAACTAATGGATATACCATTTCTCCTAAATTCTTTAATTTACTTAAAAATGTTTTTGAATATCCATTAATAGATACATTACAATTAACCATTGCGTCTAAATATTTTGAGTAAGCATTATCTTCAAATGGTATGCTACAAGCTTTTACCATATCTTTATTAAATAATTCTGTCATAAATGACATGGATGGATCATTATAAAAAGACATTCCACCTATTATTGCTTTTGTTGTTAAACTTCTAACTTTAATTTCCTTATTTATTACCACTCTTACTTTCTCTGATTCAAGAACTCCTTTTGATTTTAAATCTCTTAAAAAAGCTGTTAGTGGTTGTATTGTTAAGATGTCCATTGATTGTACTAAATAAATTTCTTGACAACTTGCAAAATATGATGGGTCTGTCTCAAAATCACAATCAATCAAAATTAAAGAATGATTTTGTACTAATGTTGAAAGTATTGGTTCTGCATCTGAATAATCTTTTCCATCATTTGGAAGTGCTGTATAAACAGTTAAATTTCTGTTTACTTTTATTCCTTCTGCAAATCCTTTTTGAAGTTTACTAATTGAATTATAAGCAATATTTCTTAATTCTTCTTCATTATTTGTATAAATATAATATGAGTTTTTATTTTTTGTCATATCTAATATAGCTGTATTTATTCCAAGTGATGCAAATAATGCAGCTAAATTATTTATCAAAAATGATGTTCCATTTTTAGTTGTTCCTATAAATGTTACTATCTTTTTATCCTTTGTTAATAAACTATTTAAACTTGACATAGAATAATCTATTCTAGGTTTTATACTTTCTATTTGTGTTTGTGGAGTAGCCTGTGGAACAACCTCTTCTTCATCTTCATCATCAGATATACTTGATAATAGATCATCATCATCTTCATCATCTTCTTCTGATGTTGGTAATACATTATCATCACTATCTAACTCATCTAATTCATCAAGTTCTGGTAGTGCAACTTCATCTGTATACTCATCATCATCGTTCTCTTCTTGAGATATATCATCTGCATCATCTACTTCTTCAAATTCATCATCAAAACCTGGTAATTCTTCAGCTTCATCCTCATCTTCTACTTCATCATCAAGCCCTGGCAACTCATCATCATCTTCTATCTCGTCATCAAAATTTTGTAATTCTTCTCCTTCTTCTATATCATCATCAAGTCCTGGTAACTCATCATCTTCCTCAAATTCATCACTAAGACCTGGTAATTCTTCTTCATTATAATTTACTCCTGGTAATTCTTCTTCATCACTACTAAAATCTAGTCCAGGTAATACATCATTATCTAAATCTTCATCTTCTATTTTTTTGACTTTTTTAACCTTTTTAACTTTTTTTATAGGTTTTTGTGTTTCTTCTACATTCTCTGATTTTACTTTTTTCTTTTTTATTTGTTCTTTAGAATTTAAGTCTTTTTTTACTTTTTTTATTTTTACTTCAGAATCTTCTGTATCTGAAAGTACTTTTGATTTTACTTTTACCTTCTTAGTTGAAATTTCAGAGTTATCAGAAAGATTCTTCTTTTTTCTTAATTCTGGATTTACAGTTGTTTCATTCTCAGAAATACTTTCATCAAGTTTTCTTGATTTTTTTACAATTTTTCTTTTTGGAGTAATTTCTTGTTTTTCAGTTTGAATTTCAGGCATAGCTTTAGGAAGTGTCTTACTTCCTGGTGATTTTCTTGTTTTTCCTGAAGTTTTAACAGATGAAGGTATAACAATTGGACCTGAAATCTTGTTTTGATTTACATTTTCTAACATATCTATTTTAATTCCTGTTTGCTTTGTTGCTTCTTTAGCTTTTAAAGCTGATCTGTCAACTTTTTTTACCATTCCATTTACAGACATTAGTTCTTGATATTTTTGACATTCTTGCTCTAGAACAGCTTTTACATTAATAGGTAAACAATTTATTACTATTTTTAGTTGATCATCTGTGTATTGTGCTGCTATACTATTAAAACTCTCAGCATATTTTTCAGTGTTTTTTCCTAATTTTCTGAAATGAGTTAATATATTTTGAATTTCTAACTCACTAACTTCATTATCACTTTGTTTACTATAATTAACATCTTCTGAATCTATTTTATAATATATTTTTGCTTCTTTTTTTACTCTTGGTTTGTTTATTAATTTGCATACATTATCCATGCTTCTATCACTTCCAAGTAAAGCATTATATATTCCTATTCCGAATATTTTTACAAGGAAAGAATTTCCAGGTGTTCTTCTATCTGCACATATTAATATAATTGATGTTTCATTTCCATCAATATCTTGTGCTTCATCACTAATATCATCTAATTTTTCAAATATGAATTTATCTATGGCTTCATAATTATTATTTGAAAAAGATTCTAAATCTTCACTTATAACTATTCTATCATAGCTTTTATCTTTTTGTATTTCTTTTAATATTGCGTTAAAGTAATACACATTTTTATAAGAAAGAATCTCCTTATATTGTTTTTGATATTTCTTTACAATAGCATCTGAAATACTCTCACTACTAACCGCAAATAAAACTTTCATTTGTTTAACCCCTCCAACCATTTACTA
This sequence comes from uncultured Clostridia bacterium, assembly GCA_944390285.1. Taxonomy (GTDB): domain Bacteria; phylum Bacillota; class Clostridia; order TANB77; family CAG-508; genus Scatovivens. The sequence continues at coordinate 10,325 of CALXPN010000014.1, read as the reverse complement.
CAATTGCAAATACTAATGGTAATACTTGGCAAATCAATAAAATTGTTACAAACGTAATGATAAGGAAAAATCCTCTATCTCTAACATCTAATTTTCTTATACCTAATACATATTGATGTATTGAACCTACGGCAATACCAACAAAGCAAAATGGTATACTATATATTCTTACTATGTTTAATATATATGCAACTAATCCAAAAGTAGTAGATCCATATAATTCAACATATTCTGCTAATTTTCCCTTTGTTGATTCTTTAATTTCTACTAATTCTGTTGCCTGATCTGATTGTAAAACTTCATTTCCCGTAACAGCAAATGTTTTTGTATATAAAGCAAATCCACATAGTAATACTATAAAAATTATTGCTATTACTGATATTTTCTTTAACATTTTTATTTTATCCTCCTTTAGGCTAAACTCTCTTAAATACTATACTACATATAATATAATACAATATTATAAAGAAAATATCAACCGTAATTTCTATTTTTTTCCTATTTTTTTAAAACATTATTACAAAATAATTTTAATCTTAATATATTTTTTTGTCAAACATATTTTTTACTTTCTAAACTTTCCGTAAGATTTTAACTTAACATATTTTCAATGGCCATCATTATACCTATTTTTCCATACTCATATGTTAAACCTCCTTGCATATATGCTGTAAAAGGTTCACATATTGGTCCATCACAACTTAACTCTATTGTTGAACCAGGTGTAAAGCTTCCTCCTGCCATTATTTCTTTATAGGTATATCCTGGCATATCATCCGGTACTGGTGTTACATATGCCTCTATTGGAGAACCTTTTTGCATTCCTTGACAAAATTTTACTAGTTTTTCTTCTGTTTTTAATTCAATAGTTTGAATTATATCAGCTCTTTTTTCATTATATTTTGGACTTACTCCTTCAAAACCAAATCTTTCTAGCATTCTACTCGCAAAGACCATAGTTTTTAAAGCTGAAGCTACAGTTCTTGGTGCTAAAAAAATTCCTTTATAGTATGATAGTAACTGATTAAAATTAGCTCCCATATTTTTTCCAACACATGGTGCTGTTAAACATTCTGCTACTTGATGTATTATATCTTTTTTACCTACTACATATCCACCACTTGTCGCAATTCCTGCTCCCAAGTTTTTCATTAAAGAACTTACAAACAAGTCTGCTCCCACTTCTACTGGTTCTTTTTCCTCTACAAATTCTCCATAACAATTATCGACCATAATTATTATATTTGAATTTATTTTTTTTATCTCACCTATTATTTTTTGGATTTTTTCTATAGTTAAACTTTTTCTTTGAGAATAACCTCTAGATCTTTGAATTTCTATTAATTTTATATTTCCTTTTTTAACTCTTTCAATTATTTTATCATAATCAAAATCATTATTTATAAGATTTATTTGCTCATATTTAATTCCATGTTTTATTAGTGAATTCTGACTATTTCCTGTTAGTCCTATTACACTTTTTAATGTATCATATGGTTCTCCTGAAATACTAAGCATTGTATCTCCATATTTCAGTAATCCAAATAATGCAATTGTTAAAGCATGTGTTCCAGACATTATTTGAGGTCTAACAATAGCATCTTCTGCTCCAAAAATATCTGCATAAATTTTTTCTAATTTTTCTCTTCCTGCATCATAATATCCATAACCTGTAACTTCATTAAAATCTGTTGTTGAAACTTTATTTTTTTGAAATGCTTTTAAAACTTTTTTACTTGTTATTAAACAATTTTCATCAATCTTTTCAAAAATTGGTTTTATTTCTATTTCTACTTCTTTTGCAATTTTTTCTACATTTTTGCTAATTTCAAATTCTTCATACATAATTAAAATCCCTCGCTTTTATAATTTCCAAAATCTTTAATATTATATCATTTAATCTGATTTATGTGAATATATAAATTTATATATAAAGTAATAAAAAAAGTACAATTATGAAAATAATACATAATTGCACTTAAAATCTTATTTTTCTTGATATGTTGTAACTTCAATTGTTTCAATAACAACATCTTGAACAGGTTTATCTTCTTGACCTGAAGCAGTAGTTTCTGTTTCTACTTTAGCAATAGCGTCTACTACATCCATTCCCTCAAATACTTGTCCAAAGACTGTATATTGCATATACAAACTTAAATACCCACCATAAATTTTATATTGTTCTATTAGTTCTGATGGATAACCAGCTTGATTTAAATAATTTGCCATAGTTTCAGAATAATTAGCTTGAGTTATAAAAAATTGACTTCCTATACTATTTGGAAGACTAGACATCGCCATACATAAAGAACCTCTATATGGAACAAGTTCTGGAGATAATTCAGTTCCAAATCCTTCTCCCCATATACTTTCTCCTCCTGTTCCATCTCCTTTTGGATCTCCACCTTGTATCATAAACTCATTAATAACTCTATGAAAAGTAAGTCCGTTATAATACCCCTCCTTAGCATGTGTAGTAAAATTTTCAACAGCTTTTGGAGCTACATCTGCAAAAAATTTAACCTTTATTTCTCCAAAATCCTTTACTTTTATTATTGCTATTGTATCACCATTTTGAGGTTTTGACATTTGAGCTTCTGCAGCTTTTTCATAATTAACAGTTATTGATTGATTATTTGTAGAATTATTTGAATTTTCATTGTTTGAAGTTGCTCTTTGATTTGTTGTACTATTTTCTGCACTATTATTTGAACAACCTGTTAAAATTAATAATCCAGCAAATAAAATAACACAAATCAAAATAATAAGTATAACTTTTTTCATAAATTCCTCCATTTTATAAAATTTAATTATTAAAATATTCACTTATTTTTTCTAAATTATCAAATTCACATTGTCTAAAAATGTCATATGCAACTATTGCTACAGCATTTGATAAATTAAGTGACCTTAGCGTTTTTCTCATTGGTATTCTAATAGTTTTATCTAAATATTTTTTTAATATACTTTCTGGTAATCCTTTAGTTTCTTTTCCAAATAAAACATATACTTCATCAAATTTAGAATAATTTACATCTGAATACACATTTTTTCCTTTTGTTGTTACAAAAAACATATTATTGTTTTCTGGCGGATATTTTTCTAAAAATTTTTCAAAATTTGTATGTTCTTCTATTTCAAGTTTATCCCAATAATCGAGCCCGGCTCTTTTTACTTCTTTTGCTGAAACAGAAAAACCTAATGGATATACTAAATGAAGTTTTGCTCCAATAGCAGCACAAGTTCTTGCTATATTTCCTGTATTTTGTGGTATTTCTGGTTCTACTAAAACAATATTTAATTTCATTTTAATTTTATTATTTAATTTATATTAAATAATTCTTACCTCCTTTTATATTTTTATATCTATATAATTTCATTTTCTTTTAATATTTTATATACTTTATCTACAGGAAGTCCTATTACACTCATATAATTCCCATCTATTTTTTCTATAAATTTGCAGAAAGAACTTTGTATAGCATAAGCCCCTGCTTTATCATATGGTTCTTCTTCATCTATATATTCTAATATTTCTTCATCAGTTATATTTCCAACTTTTATTAAAGTTTTCGAAATTTCTTGATATTCTTTATATTGACCTTTATCTTCTATTAAAATTGTCAAACTAGTATATACTGTATGATAATCATTTCTTAATTCTTTAAGCATTTTTATTGCATCTTTTCTATCTTTCGGTTTACCATAGATTTTTTCATCTTTTACTACAATAGTATCTGCACCTATAATTACTCTATCTCCTTGAGTATTGTTAAAAACACTTAAAGCTTTGCCAAATGCTAATTCTTTGGAAAATTCTTCAATATCTGATTTTGCTTCCAATTTTTCTTCATAATCACTTATCATTACTTCAAAATCTATTTTTATCAAATCTAATAATGCTGCTCTTCTTGGTGATTTTGATGCCAAAATTACTTTCATTTTCTCCACCTCTTTGATTAATAAATTTATATAATTATATATTTTTAATTTTTTTGTGTCAATCTAATATCATTCATTTTATTTTTTAAAAAATATTTTTAGGAAAAGTTCCTATTTTTCTATACTTTGCCTGAAATTAACATTTTTATTTTTATTTTTTGAATATTTTTCTATTGAAAATTTTGTTGCTATATGTTAGAATTTGTTGTTGGAAAGCAAAGTACAAATTAAGAATAAAATTAATATGTATGGTAAAACTACATAATTAAGGAGGAATTTATGAAATTTGAAGAATGGAATAATTTTAATTTAGGTTCTTGGGCAGAAGAAATAGATGTTAGGAATTTTATCCAAAAGAACTATACTCCTTATGAAGGAGATGCATCATTTTTATCTGATGCAACAGAAAAAACAAAAAAACTTTGGAATATTGTATTAGAGCTATACAAAAAAGAAAGAGAAGCTGGTGGAGTTTTAGACATTTCTAATGATGTAGCATCAACTATTACTAGTCATGATGCTGGATATATTGATAAAGATTTAGAAGAAATTGTTGGTCTTCAAACAGATAAACCTTTAAAAAGAGCTATCATGCCAACAGGTGGTATTAGAATTGTTGAAAAATCTTGTGCAGCTTATAATAAAAAAGTTTCAGATAAAATAGAAGATATATATCACAATCATAGAAGAACACATAATGATGGAGTATTTATGGCATATACTCCCGAAATAAGAGCAGCCAGAAGTTCTCATTTAATTACAGGACTTCCAGATGGATATGGTCGTGGAAGAATCATTGGAGATTACAGAAGAGTTGCTTTATATGGTGTTGATGTTTTAATAGAAGAAAAGAAAAAAGATCTTGCAAACTTACAAGCTTTTAATATTACAGAAGATATTATAAGACAAAGAGAAGAACATTCAGATCAAATTCAAGCATTAGAAGATTTAAAAACAATGGCTTTAAAATATGGTTTTGATATCTCAAAACCAGCTAAAAATGCAAAAGAAGCTGTTCAATGGTTATATTTTGGATATTTAGGAGCAATCAAAGAACAAAATGGTGCTGCTATGAGTATTGGTAGAACTTCTACATTTTTAGATATTTATTTTGAGAGAGATATTAAAGCAGGAATTCTAACAGAAGCTGAAGCTCAAGAAATAATGGATCATTTTGTTATGAAATTAAGAATGGTAAGATTTCTAAGAACTCCAGAATATGATGAATTATTTAGTGGTGATCCAGTTTGGGTTACTGAAAGTATTGGTGGTATGGGAATTGATGGTAGAACTTTAGTTACTAAAAACTCTTTCAGAATTCTTCATACTTTAGAAACTTTAGGTCCTGCTCCAGAACCAAACTTAACAGTTTTGTGGTCTACTAGATTGCCTAAAGCTTTTAAAGACTATTGTACAGGCCTATCTATAAAAACAAGTTCTATTCAATATGAAAATGATGATTTGATGAGAGAATACTGGGGAGATGATTATGGAATTGCATGTTGTGTATCTGCAATGAGAATTGGTAAACAAATGCAATTTTTCGGAGCTAGAGCAAATCTTGCAAAAACATTGCTTTATGCAATTAATGGTGGTAGAGATGAAAAAACTGGTAAACAAGTTACAAGTAGAAGAGAACCTGTTACCTCTGAATATTTAAATTATGATGAAGTATGGGAAAAATTTGATAAAATGTGTGACTGGGTTGCTAGAGTATATATGAATGCATTAAATATTATACATTATATGCATGATAAATATTGTTATGAAAAACTTGAAATGGCATTACATGATAAAGATATTTTAAGAACAATGGCTTGTGGTATAGCTGGTTTATCAATTGTAGCTGACTCATTCTCAGCAATGAAATATGCTAAAGTAAAAGTAATTAGAGACGAAACAGGTTTAGCAGTAGATTATAAAATAGAAGGTGATTTTCCAAAATTTGGAAATGATGATGATAGGGTTGATCAAATAGCAGTAGAAATAGTTAAAATGTTTATGAATAAATTAAAAAGACAACCAACATATAGAAATTCAAAACCTACAATGTCTATATTAACAATTACATCTAATGTTGTTTATGGAAAAGCAACAGGAAATACTCCAGATGGTAGAAGAGATGGTGCTCCATTTGGCCCTGGTGCAAATCCAATTCATGGTAGAGACACTCATGGCGCACTTGCTGTATTAAATAGTATTGCTAAACTTCCATATAAATATGCTGAAGATGGTATTTCATATACATTTGCAATTGTTCCTGGAGCCTTAGGAAAAGATAAAAATTCAAGAATTAATAACTTAACCTCTCTACTTGATGGATATTTTGCAAAATTTAGTCATCATGTAAATGTTAATGTTTTTGATAGAGCATTACTTGAAGATGCTATGGAACATCCAGAAAAATATCCTCAACTTACGATAAGAGTTTCTGGATATGCTGTTAATTTCATAAAATTAACAAAAGAACAACAATTAGATGTTATTAATAGAACAATTCATGAACGTATTTAATATGGAGAAAATTTTATGATTGGAAAAATTCATTCAACTGAATCTTTTGGAACTGTAGATGGTCCTGGTATTAGATTTGTAGTTTTTATGCAAGGATGTAGTTTAAAATGCAAATATTGTCATAATAGAGATACTTGGGATACAAATTCAGGAACTACCATCTCTGTTTCAGAACTTGTAAAAGAAGTCTTAAAATATAAAACTTATATTGATAATTCAAATGGAGGTGTTACTGTATCTGGTGGAGAACCTTTGCTTCAAACTGAATTTGTTACAGAATTTTTTAAGGAATTAAAAAAACTTAACATTCATACAGCACTAGATACAGCTGGAAGCCTTCCAATTTCAGATAAAATAAAAGAATTATTAAAATATACAGATTTAGTACTTTTAGATATAAAACATATAAATAATGAAAAAGCTATTAATTTGACAGGAATTTCAAACAAAAACAATCTTGAATTTGCAAAATATTTAAGTAATATAAATATTCCAGTTTGGATAAGACAAGTACTTATTCCTGGATATACAGATGATAAATTTGATTTAATCAAATTAAAAGAATTTCTAAATACTTTAAAAAACGTAGAAAAAGTAGAAATTCTCCCATATCATGATTTAGGTAAATTCAAATGGGAAAAACTTGGAGATAAATATGAATTAGAAAATGTTAAATCTCCTACTAATGAAGATATTCAAAAAGCAAAAAATTTACTTGGTATAGAATAAAATTTAAGCTCTAAGATAAAATCTTAGAGCTTTTTTAATGCATAATTTATATCTTTATAACTCAAATAACCTACTCTATCTTTTTTTATACTCCTATGATTTATTTCATCATATATTATTTTATTAGAAATTTTATAACCTTTAGCCATATATTTTCCGAATCCTAATACTATAGCTGTAACATCAGTTAAACATTCATTTTGTATAGTATTTTTTATTCTTATATTATTCGATAATAATAAATGATGTGTACATTCATGTGCTAAAATTGATATTATTGTATCTAAAGTCATATCATTTTGTATATTTAAAACAATATCCTTTTTATTTTGACTATTATATTTTTCAGAATAAAGTCCTGCATAAGGAATTTGATATTTACTTGAAATATAATTTATTTTTAAACTTATACTATTAATATCTAATCCAATATAATTTAAAATTTCATCTAACAATTCTAAAATATATTTTTCAGAGAATCTAGAATATCTTAAATGTCTTTCAAGTTCTGGATTTAGAAAAAATTTTCTATCATATTTGACATTTATTTTATCTAAAATTTCTTTTGATTTATTAATATATTTTATAATATCCTCATTTTTTAAATTTCTTATGTTCATTCCTTTTTTCTGTATTTTCTTTATATTTGTTTTATTTTTATTTGTAATTATTACAGCATCTATAAACCATTTTATATAATATCTAGCTTCATATATTATAATTATTAAAATTACTATTCCTGTAACTATAATAAAATTTTTTAAATTATACATGATTATTCCTTTTTACACTTACTTTAAAATAAATTATACTATACTTATTTCTTTTTTTCAAATAGTTCTATTTTAATATCCTGTAACAGGTAATTTTTTTATTTCATTTGTATTCTTCACAGTAGATATTTTATCTTCCAAATATTCAGTTTCTGTATAATTTGAAGTTACATCTACTATATCTGTTTGTTTGCTTATCTCAGTAATAGATTCTAATGTATTATTTATTATTGTTTGAACTTCTTCATTAAATTTTAAATTTATTTCAATTAATTCTTCATATAAATTGTATCCTTCTAATGTTTTAACCTCTTGTATAAAATATTTTCCTGGTAATATTTTATCTATAATTATTTCTCCATTTACATCTGTTGATAAATTTTCTTTAATTATATTTTTATTTGAATCTAATAAATTAAATACCACTCCTTGTAATCTATTTTCTGTTCCATATTCTTTTTTTATAATTTTAATTTTTGTGACATCTTTTTGACAAGTTTCTTCTAATAAAGTTTTACACTCTTCTGTCATATATCCACTTATAGCATAATTTTGTGTTTCTGGTATTGTAGTTTTTCCATATACAATTGGTTTTGTTTCTAAATCTGATACTACACTTATTTTAAAAGTATTATTTTCAGATAAATTACTTCTAGGTATAAGTATTTTAAATTTTTCATTTAAATTAAATTTACTTTGTTCCTGATTTTCTAAGTTTGTTATTATAATTCCATCTTTTGTATTATCTAAAATACTTACTTCATAAATTCCATTTGTAATATTTGCACTTATACTATATGTTTTACTTACATATTCAGAATTAATATTATCTATATCCCATTTATTTGTTTCTGAAATTATTGATATCTTATTATTATCTTTTAAGCTCTCTTTAGAATTCCTAGCATTTTCTACTATTTTTAAATATGCTGAATATGTTCTTCTTCCAGCCTCTGTATCTACAGGAGAATAATCATTAATATCTCTATTTTGCATCAGAGTATAAACAGCAAATTTAGTTGCTGTAAATGCTTCTTCTTTACTATTTACTCCTAATTCTTGTAATGTCTTATAAGGATAACCATTTATTAGTGCTCTCCAAACATTTTCATCTTCTAATCTAGTATCCCCTATTACACTATATTCTGGGGTTCCTCCTGTTCCTATACCATAATACTCTGGATTTAAACAATATGCAGGATATGTTTTTCCATCTTTTTTATATACAATAAATGGTACCTCTTTTTCCTTTCCTTGATATTTTAAAAAAATTTCACATGTTCCTAAATTAACTAATTCTTTTGTTCCTATTTCAAAAGCAAAACAATTATAAAAAATGCCTGCTATTATAATAATTAATAAACTTATAACTATAATTTTTCTCATTAATTTTTCCTTTCTTTTATTTTAATTTATATTAGACCTCTAATGCTTGAATACATCTTCTGTATTGAGGTTCATTTTCTAAACAGGTTATTAAAGTTAGAATATTATCTTTTGTGTTTTCAAGTACTTGTAAATCTGTATCTCTTATAATTGCTTTTGAATTAACAATATATTTTCTTTTTATATTTTTATATGAATAATAAATTTCATCACCAATTTCCAATTTTTTTAAATCTTGAAAATAATTAACTTTATATCCTCTATTATGAGCTGCTAAAGCTATATTTCCAAATTCTTTCCCGTGTTTCTTCAAAATGACCAATAAAATTTTCTAAAACTTCTTTAGAAGTTCCTTCAGAAATATTTGCTATTAAATTAATTTTAGGAATTTCTAAAACCCATATATTATTTATTTTTTCTTCTACTAATTTCTCTTTTAAAATAGTATTTTTCATTGTATTTTCTTCTAATATATTTGTTTTTTCATTTACAATTATTTCATTTGTGTTTTCTAATTTTTTATTATTTTTTGAACTATAATTAATCAATATAAAAAATATAGTAATTAAAACCATAAAAAAAATAATAAAAATATGTTTTAATTTTAAATTTTTAAAATTAAAATACTATCACCTCTTTTCTATTTAATTTTTAAAAAATTGAAATTTTGGTCTAGAAAAAGACCTAAAGATAAATAAAATTTATTGAAATAAATTTTTATTATACTACTACACTTTTTTTGTTTTGTAAATAGTTTTTGTAAAAAAATTTTTATTTTATATTAAATTTGCCAATAATCATACACCATTTTTCGCCATTTTTTATTTACAAAAATTATAACATATGTAAACAAAAGTACTGGATTTGTCGAAAAGGTTGATGTTCCTATAATGAATGCAAGTATTACTTATACAATACAAACAAATGAAAATGCAAATTAATCATTAATGAAAAATATATGAAAATAAAAAGAAAAGGAAT
>CALXPN010000013.1 GCA_944390285.1 uncultured Clostridia bacterium | reverse complement strand
GTTGAAATTTAAGAAAATGTAATTATAACTTTTTTAAAATAATTTCATTTTCATCTAAAAACTCAAAATCTAATATCAATTCATCTTCATTATCAGTAATATTACTTATATTATTATAGTGCAAAATCATAATATTATTAATAATATCTTCTTCTATATATTCTACATTACACGACTTTTCTCCATTTTTTAGGTAAATACTTTGTAAATCTTCCATACTAAAATTATCAATATTTATTATATTTGAAAATTTTACATTTATAATCATACCAGATGGAGCAAGTATTGCAGTAGCATTTTCTACATATTTATTCTTTGAATTTAATATATATTTTTGACTTGTATTTTGAATCATTTTATCATCTATTATTACATTAAATTTCCATGAGCCATATACCGTTTCTTGTTTACCATTATTATATTCTTTTTGTATACTAGATATATCAAAATATAATTCTTTAAAATTTTCTCTATCTAGTTTTAATCCCAATAAGATTGAATCTTTGTATATAGTATCTGTCACTTTTTCAGGTGCATTCCATAAATTAACAGAATTATATATTGGTATTTCTTCTACAGTATTTGCATATTCTAATTCACTCTTATATACTACTTTTCCTGTTTCTGTTGTAATTTCAAAATCCTCAAATCTAATTGATTTTAAGTTTTCATCGTTTACATTAAAACAAAAAGAAACATCTAAGTTTAAATCATCTAATATCAAACTATCTACTTTTACGCCTATATTTTTATCATAAGTATATTCCATTTCTTCTGTTTGCACATATCCATTTTCTACAGCTTTATCTATCGCCTCTGTTGAATTTATAAATATGTTTTTTAAATATTCTTCAATATTCTTTCCAAATGTAAATCCAGTTGTTAAAAACAAACAAATACATGCTACTACAGCAACTCTTTGCCAAACAACAATTCTCTTTGCATTTATTCTCTCATTATTTTCATCATCTATTTCAGATATAGCTATTTTTAATTTGATATCTTTTTCTAATTTATCAAAATCATTCATATATTTTTCTCCCTTTCTTAAATGAAATTCCTTTTAATTTTTTTCCTTATTCTATGTAATTTACTTCTAACATTTGTTTCTGTTAAATTTAGTTCATTAGCTATCTCTTTAGTAGATTTAGAATAATAATAAAACATATCTATAATTTTTACTTCTATATCACTTAACTCTTTCATCTTTTCTTTCACTTTTTCTATTTTTTCTCTTTTCTCATCAAACATGTCTATATCTGTATATCCTAAATTATTTTCATAATCTGCTATATCTAGTGATATAACTTTTTTTCTAAGTTTCTCCCTTACCAAATTTTTTGTTATTCCTGCTATAAATGCATCTATCACAGGTATTTCTTTAAATCTATTCTTCCAAAAAACGAAAAATACATCAGATAATATTTCTTCTTTATCCTCCTCTGTTAAATTATTATATACCATATTATTAATAATTGTTTTTACATATGGAGTATAATCTTTTATTATTCTATTTAAATCTAACCTATCATTTACTATATAATTATTAATTTGATTATTTGTCCCCATATAATTGCTCCTTCTTTACTTCTTTATATATTATATAATGACATAAATTCAAAAAATGTTGCACATTTTTTTAGTTTTATTATAGCATACAAAAAAACACTATATTTACAATAAATGTATTATAGTGTTTTTTTATATAATTATTTTTTATTCATCTTTTAAATATATTGTAGGATTTACAGATTGACCATCTTTATACATTTCAAAATGTAAATGACTCTCATCAGCTATTTCGAAACTTGCTGTTTCACCCACAGTTGCAATTGTTTGTCCTTTTTCAACTAATTCTCCTTCAGAAACAAATTCTGTTGTTAAAAGATTTGAATATATTGTTTTAAAACCATTTTCGTGTGCAATAGTTATTGTTAAACCATATCTTGGATCATTTTTTATACTTTCAATTGTTCCTGTCTCTGATGCAATTACAATTGATGTTTTGTCTGCTTTTATATCAATTCCTGAATGTGTTGTCCATTCTTCTAAAGTATTAGAATAGACTAATGTATCCATAGCAAAATCTTTTATAATTTCTCCTGAAGCAGGTGCTATAAAGCTTAATTCTTTTTTTTCTTCTTGAACAGAATTTTCATTAGATTCTACAGTATTGTCTATAGTATTTGTTGTTTCATTTGCAACATTTTCAACCACTGACTGTATTGGAGTTGTGTTCACTATATTTCTTGATTTTCTTGTTGAATTTGTTTCATTTGTCTCATCATTTGTTTTACTTACATTACTTGTGTTTGTAGTATTAGTAAAATTTGTATTTTCTACCGTTTTATCTGAAGAAAAACTTGCTTCTTCTAATTCATCATTTGAGACAATTTCATTTAAACTACCTAATCTTTCTAAATTATCACTTGAATCAGATTTTAATTTTTTATTATACATAACAAATATAGTTAAAAAAACAACAACTGCTAAAACTAGTGTTATACTAAATATAGATGCAATTTTTCTAATTTTTTCCTCATCGTAATAATCTCTTTTTCCCATAAAAACCTCCACTTTAAGTAATTACTCATAGTATTTACAGTTTTTTGAAGATTATTCACTAATTTCCACATCTTTATAATAATATTTTATAATTTCATCATATTTTTTTCCTTGTTTGGCCAAAGCATCACTTCCACATTGACTAAGTCCAACACCATGTCCATATCCAGTTACATAAAATTTTACACTATTTTCTTTTATTTCAAAACTAAACTTTGTAGATTTTAATTCAAACATAGTCCTAGCATCTGTTCCTGAAATCTCTTTATTTCCTATCTTTATTTTTTTTACTCTTCCACTTTCTGTATATTCTAATATTTTTATACATTCTGGATCATCAAAATTAATTTCAAATTCCGAATATTTTTCTAACATTCTTTTTATTAACTCATCTTTTGAAAAATCCACTTCTGATTTATAAGAACTATATGCATCTTCACCAGCAGTTTCTACTGTTTGAAAATATGGCAAATCTCCTCCCCATACATTTATAGAAAGCTCTGTACTTCCACCACTATTACTATGAAATAATGCATTAATTGGTTCTCCTTGATAAAGGATTACTTTTCCTTTAGTTTCATTAACAGCTTGTACTATTTTGTTCCAATACTCATCTTTTAAATTTTCTTCCCATCTTGCCATTCTATTTTCTTTTGAAATCCATGCTTGACAACATAAAGAACTATCACATAAATCAGCATTTTCATGTTTTCCACCATTTTTTATTTGATAAATTGTATATGTTCTTGCAACAGTAGCTTGAGCTTTTAATGCTTCAAGTTCAAAACTTGCTGGCATTTCACTTGATACAACTCCATACAAATAAGTATCTAAATCTAATTCTTCTACGACTCCTGTATCTGTATGTAGTAATTTTATATTACTATATTTTCCATAATCAAATTTTTCTTCATCTATTTTATTTGAAGCTACTTCTTCTGTTTTTAATGGATTTGTGAAAACAATCGGCATAGTCAATACTAAAATAATTATAAAAAATATATAAAATAATATTTTCTTCAAAATAAAAACCTTTCTAAAAGTTTAATAATAATTTATTTCTAAATTCTTTTAAAATTCTTTTTTCTATTCTAGAAACATGAACTTGTGAAATTCCTAAAATATTTGCAACTTGACTTTGAGTTTTATCCTTAAAATATCTCAAATTTATAATTTCTTTATCTCTATAACTCAATTTATCTATAAGCTCTAAAAGTGTTATTTTATCTATAATTTTAGTTTGCTCATCTTCATCTGATGCAATTGTTTCTATAAGCTCTTTTCCGTCATCATCAATTTTTTCATTTATAGATTCAACATTTTTAGTAGCTTCCATTGCCATATAAATATTTTCTTCAGGTAACTCTAAAATTTCAGCTAACTTTGTTATACACAAAGATTCTCCTGTTTTTATCATATAAATTCTTTCTAACTCTCTTATTTTCACACCTAATTCTTTTACACTTCTACTTATTCTTATTATTCCATCATCTCTTAAAAATTTTTTTATCTCTCCTATCATATATTGTACAGAATATGTAGATAGTTCAACATTAAATTCAAATTTAAATCTTTTTATAGCTTCTATAAAACCTATACAAGCTATTTGGTACAAATCTTCTGCTTCATATCCTCTCCCTAAAAATCTTTTTACAATACTCCATACTAGTCCGCTTATTTTTTTCTAAAATTTCTGCTAATTTTTCTTTATTTCCTTGCTGTGCTTGTGCAATAAGAGTTTTTTCTCTATCTTGCATATCTCCTCCTAATATGTATTTTCTAAATCAGCATTTTTCTTTATTTTTTTATTCATAGTAACTTTTGTTCCAAGTCCTACTATTGATTCGACTTTTAACTCGTCCATAAAATTTTCCATAATTGTAAAACCCATTCCAGATCTTTCTAAATTTCCTTTTGTTGTATATAAAGGTTCTTTCGCTTCTTCTACATTTTCAATTCCTTCACCAGTATCTGAAATTTCAATTTCTATTTCATCTTCATATAATATTGCTTTTAATTTCACAATTCCATCTTTATTTGGATATGCATGTATTATTGAATTTGTAACTGCTTCAGATACAGAAGTTTTTATATCTGCAATCTCTTCAATTGTCGGATCTAATTGTGATACAAAAGCAGCCACTGAAATTCTTGCAAAAGCTTCATTTGCAGATTTACTTGCAAATTCCATTTTCATTTCGTTTTTTACCATATTTTTCATATTAATTTTTCTCCTTTATTTATACTTTTAACTAATTTGTTTTGCACTAAAGTTGTCCACAATTGGTATTATTTTTAAAATACCAGACATTCCAAATATTTGTTTTAATTTTTCATTTACATTTATTAATTCTAATGTTCCATTGTAATTACAAGCTGTTTTATATCGCCCTATCACTAAACCTATACCAGCACTATCCATAAAATTTACCTTTTTAAAATCAAAGATAACTTTTTGTGGCATAAATCTTTGAATTTCATAATCTGCTCTTTTCCTTATTCTTTCTGAAGTATGATGATCTAGTTCTTCAGTAATTTCGAACAATAAAATTTTGTCTTTCATAAAATGTTTAACATTCAAAATACTACCTCCTTTATATTTAATTCTATATTAATATTCTAAAGTTTATAATTTTTTCCTTCAAAGAAAAAACACTAGTTTTGTCATATTTTAAGAGGTTTTCGACATGTTTTTTTATTTTAACTTAAAAAAAATCAGCTTATAATTTATATAAACTGATTTTTCTATTTTTAAAGATTCTCTAATTTTTCTTTTAAGCCTGTATTTCTTTTTTTAGTATCATTATTATTTATCATAAATTCTATTAAACTTTTACTTCCTATTACAACTATTAATTTTTTTGCTCTAGTTATTGCAGTATACAAAAGATTTCTAGTTAATAACATATTTGATGACTGAGGAATTGCAAGTATTACAACATCAAATTCACTTCCCTGTGCCTTATGAATTGTAATACTATATGCATGTTCTAATTGATCAAGTTCTGAAAAAGCATACCATGCTATTTTCCCATCATCAAATTCTATTTCTATCTGTTTTGTTTCATAATCTATTTTTACAATTCTACCTATCTCCCCATTAAAAACTCCTGTGCTTGCTTCATATGTTTTTAAATCTTTTGTACTTCCTTTTTCCCAATATATATCATAATTATTTTTTATCTGCATTACTCTATCGCCTTCTCTAAATATGATATCTCCATAATTTTTTTCTAAAATTTCATCTGTTTTAGGATTTAAAGTTTCTTGTAGTTTTTTATTCAACTCTTTTGTTCCAATTTTTCCTTTTTTAGTTGGAGTCAGAACTTGAATACTTTTGAAAAATTCATAATCTCCATAATTTTTTAATCTATCTTTACTTAAAGATAAAATCTGATATAACATTTTATCTTGATTTGATTCATTTATATAAAAAAAATCATTCTCCGAATCTTCTGAATAATCTTTTTTTCCAATAAAACTTATACCATTATTAACATTATGTGCATTAACTATAATTTTACTTTTAGCAGCTTGTCTAAAAATTTTATCTAAATGCTCTGTTGCAAATTTTTTAGACTCTATCAAATCCTTTAAAATACTTCCAGGTCCTACAGATGGAAGTTGATTAGGATCTCCAACAAAAATAATTTTTGTTCCTAAAAAAATAGCTTTTACTAAATAATTCATTAAAAATACATCTACCATTGACATCTCATCTACTACTATGACATCAGCATTGATTGGAGTTACATCATTATCGATACTACCTAATCTATCTTCTTCAAACTTTCCAATTTCTAATAATCTATGTATTGTCTTAGCCTCTTCTCCTGTTGTTTCACTCATTCTTTTTGCTGCTCTTCCTGTAGGTGCACACAAAACTACCTTTCTTTTATGTGATTTATAAATTTCTATTACACATTTTATAATTGTTGTTTTTCCGGTACCCGGTCCTCCAGTAATTATACTTATATTATTTTCATTTATTTGTTTTATTGCTTCAAATTGTTTTTCAGATAATTCAATATCCATTTTATCTTCATGTTTTTTTATTTCCGCTTCGAAATTTTTTATGAATTTCATATTTTGTGAATCTCTTAAAGCTATTAACCTTTCTGCAATATTCTTTTCTGCTTTATATAAGGCTTCTAAGAAAACTACTTCTTTTTCTTCTTGATTCACAATATGAATCTCTGAAGATGCATTTAAATTTATTAAATTTTCTTCTATTCTTTCTCTTGAAACTTCTAATACACTTTCTACGTATTTAATTAAATTTTCTTTTTGTACACAAGTATTTCCATTATAGCTTGCAACTAGAAGTGCATATTTTATTCCACTTTTTATTCTATAATCACTATCCATTGGAATTCCTATTTGCATAGCAATTCTATCTATATTATTAAAATTTATACCATAAACTATATCTACAAGAACATATGGATTTTCTTGGATTTTTTCAACAGCATTTACTCCGAGTACATCATAAACTTTTTTACTATTATTAGCACCTATTCCAAAAGTTTCTAAAAAACTTACTATTTGCCATACTTCCCATTTTTCATTAAATTCTTCTCCAATTTCATATGCCCTATCTTTAGAAATACCTTTAATTTCTGAAAGCCTCAATGGTTCGAATTTAAAAATACTTAAAGTTTCTTCTCCAAATTTATCTATAATTTTTTTTGCTGTTGCGGGTCCTATTCCTTTTATTGTTCCACTTGATAAATATTTTTCTAATGATGCAGCATTTTCTGGCATTAACTTTTCAAATGTTTCTATTTTAAATTGCTCACCATATTCTTGATGTACTACCATTTTTCCTTGAAGTTTTAAAGTATCTCCCACAGCAATAAAAGGTAAATAACCTACAATAGTTATTACCTCTTCATCTTCTGTAGTAAATACAGCAATTGTATAACTGTTTGATTCATTTTGATATATAAATTCTTCTACTTGTCCTTTTAATTCCAAAATTTTTCTCCATTTTATTTTAAATAATTTTCAAGCTCTAATAAAGCTTCAACTGATACTAAATAGTGTTTCATAAACTTTTTCAAATAACTTATTTTTTTAGAAAAAGGTCTATCTAAATATAAATCTGTTGCAAAACAAATTGAAAATTCATCTTCTACTAAATTATCTAAATCTTTTTTCCAATTTCCTATTTTTCTTTTAATCCAATCTTCTTTCATAATTTCATATTTTTTCTTAGTTTTTCTATGTTTTTTATAGAGTACATTTATAAATTCTTCCATTTTATAAGCTTTATAAATATTAATTCCATAAATTTTCGCAGCATTTTCTAAACCATATATTGTTTGAAGATTAAATATATCTAATAATTTATTAAATTCTTCTTGATAAAAATAATATATATGTCCTTGCATTTTATTGAAACTTTTCATTGTATCTAAATATCCAAGCATTATATTATTTTTCATTCTTAATTTATTAAATTCAAAAGTTCCTCCTAAATTTTCTTTTGGAGATATTATTTTTAAATATACATTTTTATCAGCAGTTTTTCTATTTAGACCTAACCCTTTAATATTAACTACAATTATATTTTTATATCCTTTTTTTATAAGCATATTTATAGGAATATTATCATAGACTCCACCATCTACAAATTCCATTTCACCTATTTTTTGTGCTTTAAAAATAGGAAAACATGAACTTGCAAGTAAAAAATTTACCATTTCATTTTTAGGTATTTCGTTTTTAAATAATTGAAGTGGCATTTTATTTTTCAAAGAATATGTTATTAATCCAAAATCTATATCAGAACTATAAATTTTTTCAACATCTATATATTTATTAATAGTTTCTTTTAGTGGTTCATTTTCAAGTCCTTTATTAGATATAAAATCTGATAAGATTTTCCCTATATTTTTTATATCAAATAAATCTTTAGTTGCATCTACTTCATCTGTGAGTTTTATGATATCTTTTATTAAAACATTATCATATAGTTCTAGCATTTTATCTAAATCATTTTGTAATATTAAAGCTCCATTTAATGCTCCTATTGAAGCTCCTGCAATTGCTCTTACATTTATATTAAGCTCCTTTAGTGCTTTCCAAACCCCAACTTGATAAGCACCTTTTGTTCCACCACCAGCTAAAACTAAACCATATTCTTTATTTTTATTCATAATATTCTCCTACAAATATATGTTTGTATTATTCTATCACTTTTTCTTTTATAATACAATTATTTTATAAAATTTAAAAGTGATTATTATTTAATATAAACAATAATCACTTTACTTTATATTTATCCAAAAATTCCTTTTTTCCTTATAGGTGGTTGTTCATTCATCGTTTTTGCAAGTGCTAATAATAATTCTCTTTGTTCTTTAGTTAATCTTTTTGGAGTTTGAACTATTACTGTAAAAATAAAATCACCTCTCCAATTTCCATTTATACTTTTAAAACCTTTATTTTTTATTGTAAATTTAGTTCCAGTTTGAGTTCCTTCTGGTATTTTATATTTTACTTTTGTTCCATCAACCATTGGTACTTCTATTTCTGTTCCAAGTGTAGCACCTGTTATTGTTATTGGAATATCACAAAGAACATGTTCGGATTTTCTTGTATATATGCTGTGTCTTTTTATATGAACAACAATATATAAATCTCCTTTTGTTCCACCATTTGTACCAGATTCACCTTCCCCTTTTAAAACTACTGTTTGACCATCATCTATACCTTCTGGAATTTTTACTTTTAATCTAATTGTTTTTTTATTTACACCTTTTCCATGACAATCTGGACAAGGTTCTCTAATTATTTTTCCTTTTCCACCACAATGTGTACAAACTTTTTGTGTTGCCATTTGACCAAATGGTGTTGTAACAACTTGTTTTATTTTTCCAGTTCCATTACATACAGAACATTTTTCTGGAGAAGTTCCTCTTTTTGCACCGGTTCCAGAACATGAAGAACAAGTTTCACTTCTATTTAAGCTTATTTCTTTTTCCACACCTAAATATGCTTCTTCAAAAGTTATTTCTAAATTTATTTTTAAATCAGCACCTCTTCTCACTCTACTTGAACTTCTGCTTCTTGTTGAACTACCACCAAAAAATGATGAGAAAATATCTCCTAAATCTCCAAAATCCCCAAAATCTGAAAAACCTCCAAATCCGTCAAATCCTGTTCCATAAGAATAATAACCTCCACCTTGTCCTGTACCAAATCCTTGTGGTCCATCAAAGCCAAATTGATCATACATTTGTCTTTTTTGTTTATCTGAAAGTGTTTCATAAGCTTCATTTACTTCTTTAAATTTTCTTTCTGCTTCTTCTTTATTATCAGGATTTGCATCTGGGTGATATTTTTTGGCAAGTTTTCTATATGCTTTTTTTAGTTCTTCATCTGTTGCATTTTTATTTACACCTAAAACCTCATAATAATCTCGTTTTTGTGCCATTTTTACACTTATCCTCCTATAAAATTATACATATTTATTTTTGTTCTCTTTTTCATAATCTCTATTTAAATTTGTATTATATTTTTGCATATAAATACTAGTGAATTCTTCTGCTGATACATTTAATCGATTTAGCACTTCTATGTAATACATAAGTACATCACTCATTTCCTCAATAAATCTATTTCTAATATGTTCATCATTCATTATATTATCTATTTTTTTCTTTTTTATTATTGAGATACATTCACCTATTTCCTCTATCATATATAGGATATGATCTTTAGCATGATTTGGATCCATATCATTCCATTTTTCTTTATTTAACTCATATAATTTTAATTGCATTTGTTTTAATTCTGATATTTTTAAATCCTTTTTTTTCATATCATACTCCCTTATATAATAGCTATATAGAGGCCAGCTTATCTATTTCTGACCTCTCTTATAACCATTATACTAATTATTTATTGTCGTCATTTCCATCATCTTCAACTTTATAATCTGCATCATAAACAGTTCCTTCTTTAGCTTCTCCATTATCAGTATTTGCTTCTGCTTGAGCTTGTGCTTGGTTTGCCTGAGCTTGTGATGAATATAATTTTTCAGATAAATCATAAAATACTTTTGTTAATTTTTCTGTAGCTTCTTTTATAGTATCTATATTAGAACCTTCCAAAGCTTTTTTTACATTTTCTATTTCTGATTCTACTTTAGCTTTTTCTTCGCCACTAATTTTATCTCCTAATTCATCTAATGTTTTTTGGCTATTATAAACTAAGCTTTCAGCATTATTTCTAACTTCTATTTCTTCTTTTCTCTTTTTGTCTTCAGCAGCATGTGCTTCAGCATCTTTAATAGCTTGATTAATGTCATCTTCTGAAAGATTTGTACTTGCTGTAATTGAAACTTTTTGCTCATTTCCTGTAGCTTGATCTTTTGCAGAAACATGAACTATACCATTAGCATCAATATCAAATGTTACTTCTATTTGTGGAACTCCTCTTGGTGCTGGTGGAATTCCTGTTAATTGGAATCTTCCTAAAGTCTTGTTATAAGCTGCCATTTCTCTTTCACCTTGTAAAACGTGAACTTCAACAGATGTTTGACCATCTCCAGCAGTTGAAAATACTTGTGATTTTTTAGTAGGTATTGTTGTATTTCTTTCAATTAATTTTGTAAATACACCACCATAAGTTTCAATACCTAATGATAATGGTGTTACATCTAGTAATACTAAATCTTTAACATCTCCTGATAAAACACCACCTTGAATTGCTGCACCAATTGCAACACATTCATCTGGATTTATTCCTTTATCTGGTTCTTTTCCAACTATTTTTTTAACCATTTCTTGAACTAATGGAACTCTTGTTGAACCACCAACTAATAATATTTTATGAATATCACTTGCTGTTATTCCTGCATCTTTCATTGCTTGTTCAACAGGTCCTCTAGTATCTTCTACTAACTTACCAATTAATTCTTCAAATTTAGCTCTTGTTAATGTAACATCTAGGTGTTTTGGTCCTGAACTATCTGCTGTAATAAATGGTAAATTAATTTGTGTTTGTTGCATTCCAGAAAGTTCTATTTTAGCTTTTTCAGCAGCTTCTTTTAATCTTTGCATTGCCATTTTATCTGTTTTTAAATCTATTCCTTCTGCTTTTTTAAATTCACTTGTTAGATAATTAATAATAGCTTCATCAAAATCATCTCCACCTAAGTGTGTATTACCATTTGTTGATAAAACTTCAAATACTCCATCACCTATATCTAATATAGAAACATCAAATGTTCCACCACCTAAGTCATATATCATTATTTTTTGATCTTGATCTTCTTTATCCATACCATAAGCTAATGCTGCTGCAGTAGGTTCGTTTATAATTCTTAAAACTTCTAGTCCTGCTATTTTACCAGCATCTTTTGTTGCTTGTCTTTGGCTATCACTAAAATATGCTGGAACTGTTATAACAGCTTGTGTAACAGTTGTTCCTAAATAATTTTCAGCATCAGCTTTTAATTTTTGTAATATCATTGCTGAAATTTCTTGTGGAGAAAATTCATCTCCATCTATTTTTACTTTTTCATTTGTTCCCATTTTTCTTTTTATAGAAATAACTGTGTTGTCTGGATTTGTAACAGCTTGACGTTTTGCTATTTGTCCAACTAGTCTTTCTCCATTCTTAGAGAAAGCAACTACTGATGGTGTTGTTCTGTTTCCTTCTGCATTAGGAATTACAACAGGTTCTCCACCTTCCATAACAGAAACGCAAGAGTTTGTTGTTCCTAAGTCAATACCAATAATTTTTCCCATTTTGAAAATTCCTCCCTTTTTATTTTCTTTTATTATATTTGATTTATTATTTTAAGCATTAAGCTTTTTCTCTTTAGTTATATTTATAATAATTTTTATTATAACTGAAATTTAATTAGCTACTATAACCATAGAATGTCTTACAACTTTATTGCCTATTTTGTAGCCCTTTCTATATTCTTGAACAATTTCTTGTTCTCCTTTTTCTTTATCTTCTATATGGCTTACTGCCTCATGAAATTCAGGATCAAATCTTTTACCAATAGTTTCAATTTCTTCTAATCCCAATCTCTTTAAAGCATCCTGAAATTGTCTTGCAACTAATTTCACACCTTCTTGATATTTATCATCATCTGTTTTTGCTTCTGCTGCTTTTTCTAGATTATCCATTATAGGAAGCATTGTTGCTACAACATCTCCTGTAATCATTCCATATATATTTTCTCTTTCTTTTTGGCTTCTTTTTTTATAATTTTCAAATTCTGCAAATAATCTTTTATATCTATCATCTAAATCATTGTATTCTTCTTGTAATTTATTTCCTTGATTATTCTTTTCTGTATTATTTACTTCTTTTTCTACCTCATTTTTTTCTTGGTTTTCTTTTTTTGTTTCTTCAGATTTTACACTTTCATTTGAATCTTTTATTTCATTATTATCATTTATATTATTTTCTTTATTTTCCAATTCATTCCCTCACTTTCTTAAAATTTTCCTTTTTTAAAATCATCATTTAATTTTTTGCTAATATATTTCATAACAGAAATAACTTTTGAATAATCCATTCTAGTAGGTCCTATTATTCCTATTGTGCCTATATCTTTTCCTTTTAATAAATGATTAAAAGTTACTATACTAAAATTTTTTAACTCTTCTTTTTCTGTTTCTGTTCCTATATATATTTTTATATCTTCTGCCATACCAGTATGCAATACATCTGCAACTAAATCTTTTGCATCTAGAACATTTAAAAAGTCTTTTGCAACATCTACTTTTTTAAATTCTGGCATATCAACAACATTGTTTGCTCCATCTAAATAAAATTGATTTTCTTCTATCATTTTATTTATTTCTTCTATAATTTTTCTAATTATATTTATACCTGTTTTCATCTCAGACATAATATAATCTTCAAGTGGTGTATCTAAATGCTCTAGTGGTTTTCCAACTAATTTCGACTTAAATAAAGTAGTTAAATCATTAGCTTGTTCTTGTGAAATATCTTCATCAAATTTTATAATAGATTCTCTTATTATTCCAGAATCTGTTAATATAACTGCCATTAAAACTCTAGTTCCAAGCAAAACAAATTTTATATCTACTATTGTATGCTTTTCTACTTGTGGTCCTATTGAAATTGTCGTATAATGTGTAATTTCAGATAATGTAGTAGTAGCAATCTTTGTTAAATCTTCTAAATCATTTACTTTTGTTTCTAATCTGTCTTTAATTAATTCCATTTCTTTTCTACTTAACTTATCATCTCTGATTAGCTCATCTACATAATATCTATAACCTTTTTGTGAGGGAACACGACCAGCTGATGTATGTGGTTTTTCTATAAAACCTGTTTTTTCTAATTCTGCCATTTCATTTCTTATTGTAGCACTACTACATTCAAGCTCTTTTACTAGATTATTTGAACTTACAGGTTCTGCTGTTTCAATATACTCTTCCACTATTGCTTGTAGCAATTTTTTCTTTCTTTTATCTAATTCTTCTGACATCTTTTCACCTCTTTTAGCAAACTCGATGTTCGACTGCTAATATGATATAACTTTATTTTGTTTTTGTCAATACTTTTTTACAATTTATTTTATTCATTTTTAAATAAATTCTTCGAATACAATATTAGCAAAATCCAAACCTTTTTTAGTTAATCTTATTGAATTTAAATCTACTTCAATTAATTTTTCTTTTGTAAGTTTATCTATTTCAAATCTAAAATAAAACAATGGATTTACTCTAAATTTTCTTTCGAATTCTGATATACTTATTCCATTTATTTTTCTAAGTCCTAATATCATATATTCTCTTATTTTATCCTCTTTATTTTGTATCTCATGAATATTAATATTGTTCTCAAAATTCTTTATTTTTAAATATCTTTCTAAATCATTTGTATTAGAAAATCTTTTATTATTTATATATGAGTGAGCAGAAAGTCCAAATCCTAAATATTCTTCTTGATTCCAACAATCCATATTGTGTTTAGACTCAAATCCCTTTTTAGCAAAATTTGAAATTTCATAATGATTATAATATTTTTTTTCTAAAATCTCTTTTGTCTTCCAATACATTTCTCTTTCTAATTCTTCACTCGGAAGTTCTAAAATTCCATTTTTTACTTTTTCTTCAAGTTCTGTTCCTTCTTCTAATATTAATGAATATATAGATATATGATTTGGATTTAAGGTTATTATTTTATTTACATCATCTATCAATTCTTCTAAAGTTTGTGTAGGTAATGCTAGCATTAAATCAATATTTATATTTTTAAATCCTATTTCTTTTACTTGATTATAAGTACTAATAAATTCATTATAATTATGTATTCTTCCAATTATTTTTAGTAATCTATCTTGAGTAGATTGAAGTCCAATACTTATTCTATTTATCCCAGCCTTTTTATAAGCTAATAATTTTTCTCTATTAATTGTGCCTGGATTTATCTCTATAGTAATTTCAACATTTTTGCTAATTTCAAATTTTTGCTTTAATTCATCTAAAATCCTTACAATATATTTAGAATCTGGATATGATGGTGTACCACCACCTATGTAAATACTTGTTATTTTTCTATTTTCTAAATATTCTGTATTTTTTAAACTTATTTCTTCATATAATTTTTTAAAATATAAATCTATTTTATTTTCATCACAAAAAAAAGAAACGAAATCACAATATTTACATTTCTTTTTACAAAATGGTATATGTACATAAATTCCAAGTTTTTCCATTTTATTTCCTCTTTTATTATTTACCTAATTTTAGTTCTTCTGCTATTTCATGAATTTTTTGTAATCTATGATTCACTCCTGACTTACCTATTGGTTTTTCTAGCATTTCACCTAAAGTTTTTAAACTTGCATCTGGATTTTCTATTCTTAATATAGCTATCTGTTTTAAATATTCTGGTAATTCATCAAATTTTTTTAATTTTTTTATAAGTTTTATATCATTTATTTGATTTACTGAAGCATTAACTATTTTATTAAGATTAGCAGTTTCACAATTTACTAATCTATTTACATTATTTTTTATTTCTTTAGTTAATCTTATATCTTCAAAATTTAATACACCTTTATTAGCACCAATTAAAGCTAAAAATTTTGAAATTTCTTCTCCATCTTTTATATACAAATATATTTTTCTTTTATTTTCTAATAATTTTAAAGTTATTCCAAAGCCATTGCATATATTCAAAATATATTCTGCATTATTCTTTTCTTCGAAAATTATTTCTAAATGATATTGTTTATTAGGATCTACTATTGAACCTGCTCCTAAAAAAGCTCCTTTCACTATAGCCTTTTGAATTTCTTGTTTTGAATCTGTTTTTATTTGCATATATTTTTCTAAAGTTTCATTCTTTCTAATTGTTGCAACATAAGCTTTTCCCCTTATGCTTGGTTCATAATCTATATTTAAATTAAATAATATTTTATAAAATCTTTCTATATTAAATTCATTTTCAGTAACAAATTCTAATTTATCATTATTATTTAATGTATTTCCTGTTAAAATATATCCTAAAAATTCTGCTTCTAATATTTGTAGATTTTTTAAATTATTTACTTTTGTTATTTCTTCTTTTATATCTGATGAAAAAGACATTTTTCTCTCCTTCTATTCTCTTTTTCCTACTACTATTCTATCATTTCCACTTAAATCTTTTTTTGAATATATATTTTTAAATTTATTTTTTTCTAATATTTTTTTTACATCTTCTTTTTGATCATACCCAATCTCTAAGGCTAAATATCCATTAGGATTTAAAAAGTTCTGAGCATTATTAACTATTTCTCTATAAAAATGTAAACCATCTTTTCCACCATTTAATGCTTTATATGGCTCTTTTTGTA
The DNA here is from genome assembly GCA_944390285.1 of uncultured Clostridia bacterium. Lineage (GTDB taxonomy): Bacteria > Bacillota > Clostridia > TANB77 > CAG-508 > Scatovivens. The sequence continues at coordinate 7,981 of CALXPN010000013.1, read as the reverse complement.
CTTCTTTTGGTAAAGTTTTAATAATATCTTCTCTTATATATGGTGGATTAGAAACAATTATATCAAATTTGTTTGTCTTTGAAAAGTTTTTAAAAATATCTGATTGTACTATATCTATTTTAATATCATTTTTAATTGCATTTCTTTTAGCTATTTGTAAACATTTTTCATCAATATCTGATACTGTTATACTAGAATTTTCTAATAATTTAGCAATTGATATTCCAATTGCTCCACTACCTGTACATAAATCTAAGATTTTCACTTTGTCAGAAAACTTATTTTTTACAATATTTATTACTTCTTCTACTAAAATTTCTGTATCTGGTTGTGGAATAAGCACATTTTCATCAACATAAAACATAAATCCCATAAATTCCTGAGAATTTATAACATATTGAATTGGTTCGTTTTTCTTTATTCTATCTATTTTTTTAAAAAATTCTTTTTCAATATTAAAACTTACTTCATCATCATTATGTATCATAATATATTCTTTAGTTTTCCTTAAAATATTAGATAATAAGATTTTTATTTTTAAACTACTATCTTCTATATTATTTTCTCTTAAAATTTTTAATCCCTTTTCTTCAAGTTCTATTATTTTCATACTTTTCCTCTTTAATTTTCGTTTACAATAATTTATAATATTTCTATTAAAATTTCAAGTTTATTATAAAAATAAAAAAACATATCATTAAAAGATATGTTTTTAATTTAAAATTTGACTCATTCTTTGATATACTAAATTTACCCAAGTCGATGAAGCTGGACAAAATTTAGTTTTTACAGCTGAAAGTGTTTTTCCATAATAAAATTTTCCTCCTGGAGTTAAATAATTGTTATGTAATACCTTTGCAGCTTCTTCTATTCCTTCTTCAACTGATGCATATTTTATTAAACCATTATATGACATTAAACTTATATAATTATGTGTATTTCTATGATTTTGTGCTATATTCCAACCTGATTCTGCTGAAATTAAACCACAAAAAAATATTTCATTTATTTGATATTTCTCACATACATCAAAAATTAAACCTGCATTTTCTTCAAAAAAATTTGAAGTATCTTCTTTTACACCAGATATCAATAATATAAAATCATCTCTAGATAAACCTGTCCTAACTGTTAAGTCCATATCTTTAGATATTGTTACTTCTTCTATCGGAGTGGTAGCTGGTTCTGTTGGTACTGTTTCTTCTACTACTTGCTCTGTAGTTTCCTCTTCTACTACTGGTATTTGTTCTCTTCCAGCTGAAGATCTTGATGTAATTACTGCTTTTCTTTCTGTGTTTACACTAATAGTCCCATTACCTTCATCATTACTATCGGCTACTTCATTTTCTTGAGTTTCTTCTAAATTTTCAGTCGTTTCTTGTATATCATTTACTGTAGCTTGTGCTTGAGTTTCAAGTACTTCTCGTTCTTTTACTTTATTTGCTATAGACACTCCTACTATTATTAATATTATTATTGTTAATATTATAAGTAATAATGTTGATACTCTTATTGATATAAGTGTTTTTCTATTATTTTGTTCGTTCATAATATTTCCTTTCTTGTTACAGAAATATTATAAACTATACTTAAAAAAAAATCAATATCTCTTTTTTATTACTTTTTATTAGTAACCGTCAATTCTTTATATCCGTAGTTAAAACTCAATATTTTCTTATTAAATATTATTTAAAATAAAAACCCCCACGTCTAAGCCGTAAGGTGAAGAATTTTTATGGACCTGTACTCACACAGGTGGGTGCTTACCTAAATACTTATGGGTTTCTTACATAAATGCAAGCATACACGCCATATTTAGAGATCAGCTCCCTTATCCAAAACTTGTAGGTTCTAAAAATTCAGTCTATACGCACTACGCAGGGAAAATTGATATTTAATTAATTATTGTATATTTATATTAACACAAAATTTAATTACTTTCAAATTTATTTTTTTCAATTATATATAACTATTATTATTTATTTATATAAATCTACTATATACTCTTTTTTTCATACTTTTTTATACTATATTATTGTTTGCAAAAACATATTTTTTATGCTATAATTAATATGTTGAGAAGAAAAATTTTCTTCTCTTTTTTTATTACATATCAAATTATCATATTATTAAAATACCATTTTTTCAAAATCAGGTACATATCTTTCTTCATTTTCTTCTAAATCTTGCATATACCCATTTATATCTAAATTCGAAATAAATTTTTTTATTTCTTCATATTCATCAGTTGTGAGTTTTCGATTTATATCTTGTACTTGCTTTGCTTTATTTGTAGGAAAATATTGTGCCATAACACTAACAAAAACATTTTTATTAAAAGTTTTTTTTATCCATTTTAATGCCATTTTACTATTTTGAATATGGTTTGGTAAAACAAGATGCCTTATTATTAAACCTTTTTTTATTATTCCATTTTCATCAAGTTTTGGACTACCCACTTGCCTATACATCTCTAAAATAGAGTTTTTAGCATAACTTGAATAATTCATAACTCCAGAAAGTTCTTTTCCTAATTCATCATAATAATATTTAAAATCAGGAAGATATACATCAATATAACCATTTAATAATTTCAAACTCTCAGGATTTTCATATCCACTAGAATTATATACTATTGGTACTTTTAATCCATTTTTTCTCGCAATTTTTATTGCTTCTATAATTTGTAGTATATACATAACTCCTGTTACTAAATTTATATTATTTGCTCCCATATTCTGCAATTTTATGAAAATATTTGCTAATTCCTTAATTGTTATTTTTTTGCCTTTTCTTTCTTGACTAATTTTATAGTTTTGGCAAAACTTACAATTCATATTACAACCTGTAAAAAAAACTGTTCCAGAACCATTTTTTCCACTTATACATGGTTCTTCATAATAGTGCAAACTTGCAAGTGCTATTTTTATTTCTTTTCCTATCTTACATTTTCCTAATATATTTTCCAACCTATTTACTTTACATTTATGTGGACATAACTTACACTCTTTTAATTCTTCTAATTTCATTTTCATCAACTCTATACTATATATTTTTTCATTATTTATTATATATTGTAATTACTTATATGTCTATATTTTATTCTTTTATTTCACTAGCAAGCTTACTTATTGCTTTACTTTCTATTCTAGATACATATGATCTGCTAATATTCATCATCTTAGCTATTTCTTTTTGAGTTTTTGGTTTTTTACCATTTAAACCAAATCTTAATTCTATTATTATTTTTTCTCTATCTTTTAATATTTTTTTCATTTTTTCATATAAAATCTTTATTTTAAATTTTAAATCTACTTCATCTTCTACATTTCTTTCATTATTTTCCAATACCTCTTGAAGAGTTACTTCATTATCGTCTTTGTCTTTCCCTATTGGTTCATTTAAATAAACATCATATGCTCTTTTTTTATTACTTCTTATGTACATAAGTATTTCATTTTCTATGCATTTTGCAACATATGTAGCAAGTTTAAAATTTTTATCCATATCAAAGCTATTTATCCCTTTTATTAATCCAATGCTTCCTATTGAAATCAAATCATCTTGATCTATATTTGTAGATGCATATTTTTTTGCTACATGTGCTACAAGTCTCAAGTTTCTCTCTATTAATATATTTTTAGCTTCTTTATCTCCTTGTTTCATTTTTATTAAATACTTTTTTTCATCTTCACTATTAAGTGGTTCAGGAAATAAATTTCCACTTTGAATATAACCTACACCAAATAAAATTGGGCTAAAAAACAAAATATTTATAATTGAAAAATTAAACATTTAAGGTACCTCCAAAATACACTTATAAATCAGTATATGTTCTTTTTTTTCAATAGTGCCTGGCACCCATAAATATTCTTTTATGCTGTTTCTTTTAAATTCATATTTCTTAGTTCTTTTGCATGATTTAAAGAAATATCTGTTATACTTCCACTAGAAATCCTAGCAATCTCCATTAAAGTTTCCTCTTCATTTAATAATTTAACAGTTGTTCTTGTTTTATTTTCTAGTATTTCTTTACTTATAAAATAATTATATTCACCTTTAGCTGCTATACTTGCTAAATGTGTTACACAAATTACCTGATGTGATTTTGAAATTTTCTTCATTTTTTCTCCTGTAACATTTGCAGCAATTCCACTAATTCCCGTATCTATCTCATCAAAAATCATAATTGGTATTTTATCTACACTAGCTAAAATTGTTTTTATTGCTAACATTATTCTAGACATTTCTCCTCCAGATGCTATTTTAATTAAAGATTTCTCTTCTTCTCCTCTATTTGTAGAAATTAAAAATTCGATTTTATCTAAACCATTTTTATTGAATTTTTTATTTTCATTAAATTCTATTTTTACACTAAAAGTTGCATTTTTCATTTCTAAATCTTTTAACTCTTTATTTATTTTACTACTTAAATCTTGTGAAAATTTTATTCTTATATTATGCATTTTTTCTGCTAATTTCATCATTTCTTCTTCTAAATTTCTTAATTTTGATTTCAAAGAATTTATATAACCTTCTAAATTTTCTATTTCATAAATTTCATTTTTTATATTATTTTTATATTTTAATATTTCATCTATTGAATTACCATATTTTCTTTTCAAAGAATTGATCAAATCTAATCTTTCTTCTATATCAAATTTTTCCTCTTCATTAAAATAATTATCTTTACTTATTAAATTTATATCTACCCCTACTTCCTGAATTTCATAATAACTATTTTTTAATCTAGAAACTAATTCTGCATATTTTGAACTATATTGTTCAATCTTCTCTAATAATCTTATTACATAATTCATACTATCTACTATATTATTATTTATTTGAGTTTCTGATTCTTGTAGATTTTGACTTATTTTTTCTGAAGAATTTATTAACTTTATTTTTTCTTCTAATATTTTTTCTTCTCCTTTTTTTAGTTTTGCATCTTCTATTTCTTTTAATTGATAATTTAACAAATCTAGTTTTCTCTGTTTTTCTCTATCATCTCCATAATTTTTATCTAATTCTGCTTTTATTTTAATATACTCTTCATATAAACTAGTATATTTATTCTTAAAAACTTTTAGCTCTTTTTCTGAGTATTCATCTAAAAGATTGATTTGGTTATTTAAATCTAATATAGATTGATTTTCATTTTGACCATGTATATCTATAATATTTTTCATAAAATTTCTTAGTTCTGTAACAGTTACTAATCTACCATTTATTTTACAAGTATTTTTTCCTTTTAAGCTTATTTCTCTTGAAATAACCACCATATTATCTTCAAAATTTAAATTTGGTAAATAAAAAGATGCTTCTACAAAAGAATTCTCTTCTCCTCTTCTTATCATTTCTTTAGAAAATCTTCCACCAGATAATATTTGCAAAGATTCTATTATAAGAGTTTTTCCAGCACCTGTTTCTCCTGTTAAGACATTAAATCCTTCATTTAAATCTATTGTAACATCATCTATTATTCCTATATTTTTTATATGTAAAGTATTTATCATATAATTCACCTATTATAATTTAACTTATAATTTCCTTTCTATTATTTATTTTTAATTAGCGAATTTATGTTCGGTATAAGTATTATATCTCTTTTTTAAAAAATGTCAATACATTTGTTCGCTTTTTTGAAAAATAAAAAAGAAAGAAGCTATCAGCCAATTCTACTAAAACTCGCGTCAGCTTCTTCCTTCTACTCTTATGCGTGATCTGCTTCTTTGTATCCTTTCATCTTACACGATGAATATTTGGGACACTCATTGCATTTGAAAATGCCAAATGGGCAATTAGCCGTATACCACGCTTCCCGTTGCCGGCGATTCTCAATCTCTCTACTTTCTTCAGTGTAAGGATCGCCATACTGTGTTTTCCTTTCTGTCTTGACAATTTTTGCCATGTTTTCTTCCTCCTGTTCCGAGTATATAATTTTAACGCCTACACTATAATTATATCACACTTTACATAATTATGCAAAATAATCAAATATTAATACCCTAACTCTTTAAATTTTTTTACTAATTCTTCCATTGCTATATCTCTATGATTATGTACAGATGCATATTCAGCTTCTTCCATATCTCCCATTGGTTTATCAAATCCATTCGGAATAAATATTGGTCCATATGTTAGCCCACCTAGTTTTCCATGATTTAATGCAATCATACCTTTACATTCACCTCTTGCTACAATTTTTTTATCGTTTGGTAATATAGCAGTTAAAACGCATACAAATTTACATGTTCTATCTTCCATTTTTGTATATTGTTTCATATTGTTTAATAATTTATCTATTTGCTCTTTTTGTGTTGCATTTTCTCCTGCATATCTTGCTGTATATATTCCTGGTTCTCCATTTAGTTTATCAACACAAATTCCAGCATCATCTGTTACTATTATTTTATCTTTTATATCATTCTTTTCACAAAATTTTTTTATAGCTTTTGCTTTTATTTCAGAATTTTCTTCAAAAGTTTTCCCATCTTCTATTATTTCTTCATTAAATCCTATATCTTTTATTGTATAAAGTTTTGCATCAAAACCGTGAAATTTTATTATATTTCTCATTGCATGTACTTTATCTTTATTTCCAGTTCCATATATTATTTCCATATTATTTCCTCCTAAATATTATAACTCTTTCATATAGAAAACAGAATATTCTTTAAATCCATATTTTTTATAACATTCTACTGCAGGTAAATTTTGTTTAAATGCATTTAACTCTATATATCCACACCCATATTTCTTCATAATTTTAGTAAATGAATCCATAAGTTTATTACATATACCTTGTCTTCTATATTCTTCATCAACTACTATTTGATCTATATATCCTACTTTTTTCTTATACAAATCTGCTCTTGATACATATCCATAAATATATCCTATAATTTTATTATTTTCTTCTGCTACTAAAAAATGATTTTTTCTTTTTAAAATATTCTTTAATAATAAAGATTTTGCTTGTTCATCTGCAAAATAATCATCTTTTAAATTACTAAAAAAGACTTTTTCTGTATCCCACAATTGTTTTGCAAGTTTTAATATTGAATCAAAATCAGATTTCTTAGCTTTTCTAATTATGATTTCTGACATATTATTCTCCTTTTTTATTCTATATTATCATGATATTTATTATTTATCATGATATCACTTATCTTCATCTTTTGCAATCTAAAAAATCTTTTACGATAACTTTTTTCATAATTACTAAATTGATTTGTATGTATTGACTAAATGAACAAATTATGGTATAAATAAATAGTTGATACATGGCCCCTTGGTCAAGCGGCTAAGACGCCACCCTCTCAAGGTGGAATCATGGGTTCGATTCCCGTAGGGGTCACCACTTTAGATGAAAAAGATAACCTTTTTCATCTTTTTTTATTGTTTTTCAAAACGCTATATTTGCCTAAATAAGTGAAGTTTAAGACTTTACTTGTTTTTTGCCAAAATGTATATACTATTTTGCACACTGCTTGAAATTAGTGAACTTTAAAAAATAGTTAAGATTAAGTTTGTTTATATTAAATATTGAGAAAAAATATTTATTAAAAATGTATACTAATTTAGAAATGTCACATAATAAAAATTGCCACTTCCCATTTTCAAAAATATTTGATTTTTGGGAAGTGACATGATATAATCTTTTTGAGGTGAAAATATGAAATTAATAGAAAGAAATTATCTTGATACTTTAATAGAAGTAATGGGAACTCCTGATATAAAAGTTATCACAGGAGTTAGAAGAAGTGGAAAATCTAAATTATTAGAACTTTTTAAAAAATACATAAAAAATAATGTAAAAAATTACAATATAATTGATATAAATTATAACTCATTAGATTTTGAATACTTAAAAGAATATCATAAATTGAATGATTATATAGCACAAAGATATAAAAAAGGAATGAACAATTTTGTATTAATTGATGAAGTGCAAATGTGTGAAGGTTTTGAAAAGACT
>CALXPN010000012.1 GCA_944390285.1 uncultured Clostridia bacterium | reverse complement strand
TACTTATACAATACAAACAAATGAAAATGCAAATTAATCATTAATGAAAAATATATGAAAATAAAAAGAAAAGGAATCTTTAGTCCTTTTCTTTTTATTTTGCTTCTTGAATTTCAAAATAGAATTCTACTCCATCTTTTTTATTTGTTACACCATATTTACTTTTATATTTTGTCATTATTGCTTTTACAAGAGAAAGTCCAATTCCTGTACCACCTTTTGAACGATCTCGTGATTCATCTATTTTATAAAATCTTGTCCAAATTCTATTCAAGTTTTCTTCATCTATTCTACTTCCAGTATTGAAAACTGTTATTCTTAATTTTCCTTCTTCTCTTCCGTTTTTTATTCCAATTTTTATTTTCTTTTTACCATTTATTTCTTTTACATTTTTTATTGCATTTGTAAAATAATTTGTAACAACTTGTTCTATATAAAAATCATCTGCATAAACATATACTGGTTCATTTGATTTGAATTCTACTTCAATATTATTATCTGATAATACGACTTTTGAATTTTTTACAACTTCATTAATTAATTCAACTATATCAAATTTTGAATCATTAAATTTTCTATCTTCGTATTCAAGTTTCATAAGCTCTAAAAGTCTTTTTACAAGTTTATCCATTTTATTTGCTTCATCTAAAATAACATTTGCATAAAATTTTCTGTTTTCATCATCTGTATTTACATTTTCTACTAATCCTTCTGCATATCCTTGAATTAATGCTATCGGTGTTTTAAGTTCATGGGAAACATCTGAAATGAATTGTTTTCTCATTTCATCAATTTTAGATTTTTCTTCAATATCTTTTTCAAGCTCTGAATTACTTAATTTTAATTTGTAAATAGTATCCTCTAATTTATCTGATAATGTATTTATACTTTTTCCTAATTCATTTATTTCATCTTCACTATCATTTATTCTATATTTTCTTTTAAAATTTAATTTACTCATTTCATTTGCAATATCATTTAACTCTTCAATTGGTTTAGTAAATCTTTGAGTAATAAATGTAATTGCAACTCCACCCAAAATTATTGCTGCTGTTCCCATTACAAAAATAAATCGGTTAGAAATACTAGCACTATCTTGAATTGGGGTTATAGGCATTCTTATATATAATTTATTTCCATTATCTAATGTACCAGATAATAACACATATACTATTCCATTTTTTCTATCATTTAGTCTTCTTATATCTATACCATCTTTTGCATACATAACATCTGATTTATTAAATATACTATAATTTACATCATATTTTATTTCATTTATCGTTCCAAAGTCTGGCAAAAAATTTTTATTAGTAGCATATATAATGTCTTCATTATTATCTTTATTTAAAATTAATATTTCAAAATTATTATTTACAGATACTTTTTCAAGTTCAAGTTCATATCTGTTTTTTTCTTCTTCATTAAATTCTTTTTGTATTGAAGTATTTATAAATTCATATGTATCTAATATAATTTCTTTTTTATTATAATAATAAAGTGCTTCTAAAACAGCATTATTTATTACGACAAAAAATCCAATAATCATAACTATAACAACACATAAAGTTAAAAATAATTTTGCTCTAACAGATTTTAATATTTTTTTTATCACTTTTAAAATCTCCTATTTTATTTCAAATTTATATCCTATTCCTCTTATTGTTTGTATATGTTTTCCTTTTTTCCCTAATTTATGTCTAATCTTTTTTATATGACTATCTATTGTTCTCGAATCTCCATAATAATCATAATTCCATACTGTATTTAAAATTTTATCTCTAGATAATGCTATATTCTCATTATCTAATAAATATTTTAAAAGCTCATATTCTCTAAAACTTAAGTCTATTTGTTTACCATCTACTTTTACAGTTCTTCCTTCATTATCTATTACAATCCCATCATAACTTTTAAGTTCTTTATTTTTAGGCATACTTCTTTTTAAGATTGCTTCAACTCTTGCAACCAAAATTTTAGGGCTAAATGGTTTAGTAATATATTCATCAACTCCAAGTTCAAATCCAAATAATTCATCATTTTCTTCTGCTCTTGCTGTAAGCATTATTATTGGTAATTCTTTATTTTCTTGTCTTATTTGACGAAGAACAGACCACCCATCAAGTTTTGGCATCATAACATCTAATAATATTAAATTAATTTTTTCTTTATTTTCTTGATAAACAGATATTGCTTTTTCTCCATCTTCCGCTTCTAAAATATTATAACTTTTTTGTATCAAAAAATCTTTTATTAATTTTCTCATTCTTGATTCATCATCTACTATTAAAATTGTTATATCACTCATATATTACCTCCTATTTTAATATATATGATGCTTTATAAAATTCTTTTTTAACTTTATATACTATTATTATGTTTTTTGTGTGAAATTTCTTATTAAATTAAATTTTTTAATTGTTTTAAGTTTTTTTCAAAATTTTTAAATGCTTGTTCATAAGTTTCCTCTTTTTCTAAATCAACATCTACCATTTTTAATAATGTTAATGAGTCTTTAGATCCTCCTAAACTAAGCATATTTAGATATTTTTCCACATATCCTTTTTCTCCAGATAAAATTTTATTTGCAATTACTATTGCTGATGTTATTCCTGTTGCATATTTATATACATAGAAACATCTATAAAAATGTGGAATTCTTGACCATGTATATTTTGAATTTTCATCTATAATTACTTCATCTCCATAATATTTTTCAAGTAATTTTTGATAAATATCACTTAGCTCTTCTGAATTTAAAGCTTCTCCATTTTCTATTTTTTCATGAACAATTTTTTCAAACTCAGAAAATTGTGTTTGTACTATTAATGTTGATCTTATTAAATCTAATTGTTCATTTATTAGAATCTTTTTCTTATCGTTATCTTTTTCATTATTTATTAAATAATTTGCAAATAAAATTTCATTGACTGTAGATGCAACTTCAGCAACCATAATTGTATAATTAGAATTTAAGTAATTTTGATTACTATTTGCATAATAACTATGCATAGCATGTCCAAATTCATGAGCTATAGTAGATGCATCTCTCATTGTATTCATGTAGTTTAATAATATAAATGGATGTACTCCATAAACTCCCATATTATATCCACCTGTCATTTTATTTTCTTTTTCATAAACATCTAACCAATTATGATCAAAACCATATTTTACTTTTTCTACATAATCTTTTCCCATAATTTCTAAGGCTTTAATTACAAGTTTTTTTGCATCTTCATATTCTAGATTCTCATCATTTTCTTGTAACGGATTATAATATATATCATATAGATGTATTTTATCTAAGTTTAACATTTGCTTTTTTAATTTTAAATGTTCATATACTAGATTCATATTTTTATTTACAGAATCTACTAAAGTATTATAAACTTTCATGTTTGAATCATCTTTATTAGTTGCAGAATCTAAAGAAGATTTATAACCTCTAAGTTTTGCTGTTATAGTCGAATATTTAACTCTAGATAAATACAATTCAGAAAGTGTATTTATATATTTTTTGTATATTGAACAAATTTCTGTATAAGCATTTTTTCTTAAAGTTCTATCTTTCATTGACATATATTTTCCATATAAGGCTTCACTCATTTTCAAAACATTTCCATTTTCATCTTTTACATCATTATAATAAAATTCTGAATTTGTAAAAACATCATACGCATTATCTGATACAGAAAAAACTTCTGAATAACTTGATAAAACCTCTTCTACATCTTTACTTAAAATATGATTCTTTTCTTTTATAATATCTTTTATTGTTTTTTCATAAGGTTTCATTCTATCTTCATCTAAATATTTTTCTAAGATATTTGTAGGAATCTTACTTACTTCTGGTGAAACAAAACTTTCTATTTTTGAAAGTTCTGTAGTTATTGATTCTATTCTTTTAAATAATTTTACTGCTTTTTGGTCACCCAAATTTTGGTGATATTTAAACATTGCATAAGCATATACTTTTTCATGCAAAGCAAGTCCTTCTTCAAGATTTTTATAACATTTATAAATTTGATCACTACTTTCAGCAAGTTTACCTTTTGTTTCTTCTACCTTTTCAAATAGTTTTTTAAGTCGTTTTATTGCTTCTTCTAACTCCTCTTCATTCTTGAAAATATCTCTCAAATTCCAACTTAATTTATCTATTTCCATTACAACCTCCTAATCTCATCTAGAATCTTCTAATTTATCTTTCCTATTTATATAATCTAAAATTACTGGGTCTAAAGAGCCTTCTATATAATTTGGATCTCCTTTTGCAAATAAAAAATATAAATCACAAATTACTACTTCTCCTTTTTTTAGTACTTTATGATTAGTAGTAGGAAATTTCTCATCTTTCATAAAACCAAATAAATTAAAATCTTCACTTTTTATAAAATCTGGTAATGTATTATCTGAAAGTAAAACTAATAAATTATCTTTTCTTGCATCACCCCAAAGAATTCCGGCTTCTTCCAATTCTTTATATATTTCTAATAATTTTTCATCTGTTATTTTTATACTTTTTGTGTTTCCAAGATTAAAAACAGATAAAACACTATTATCTTTATATTTTTTCCTAAAATATGGCATCATTATTCTTGGATGATATGGTATCTCATATTGATTTTCAGTGTCTATTCCTAATTTTATAATTTGATTACCTACTTGAAATACTATACTATCATTTCCTACAGTCTTATATTTAAATTTATTTCCATTTGAAACTTTTTCTAAAATTATTCTTTTTTCTTCAAGTTCTTCATCACTTGATTTCAATAAGTCATAAAATATTGCTTCTCTTTTCGTTAAATAAATATTTTTTCTTTCAATTTCTCTATAACTATTATATAAATGATTTTCACTTATTTCTATTTCTGAATAATATTCATCAATTGAAAAATATAATTCAGCCCATAAATGATATTTATTATATTCTTCTTCAAATTCCTCTACATCTTTTAATAAAGTTATAAATCTAAAAAAATCCTTGGGTTTATTTTTTAACATCTCAAAATTTTCTTTTATTGCTTTTTTACCAGCTGATGTATTTAATGTACAGCTAAATATTAAATCTAAATTTGTATGACTAAATTTTATTAAATTTTCAAAATTTTGGGCAATTGCTTCCTTTCCACCTTCAAAATAACTAATTTGTTTAGCAATTATTCCAGTATCATCAATATTTGAATAGCTTATTAAATATGGAATATCCTTTAAAACTTCTTTTGAAATTTCATCATTTTTTCTATAGATTTCTAAAATATTAATTGAATTTTTAACATTATTTAAAATTATTCTCCAATTATTTTTTAATGCTTCCACACCATCTGGATATTCTAATAATAATTCTATCAATTTTTCAAATTCATTTTCCTCCATACAAAAAGGTAATCTAGCTAATTCACAATATACTTTGTCTCTTACTAGTCTATTATCTATGTGTTCTACTATTTTAGCATATAAATTTCTATCATTAAAATTTATCAATTTGAATCTCTCCCAATCTTATATATGCTTATTTTATCATATTTATAATATATCAAGCAATAAATTTATTTACTTTTTGTATTTCTGTGATATAATAGAACAAATAATTACAATATGACAATTTTTTTGGAATTCTTTTATATTTAAAATAAAAGGAGGTATTAATTTTGAAATTAAATTCAGATGAACAAACATTAGCTGAAAATAAAATACTACTATTGTATATATTAAGTAAAGTTAGTAAACCTATTTCACACAATGAATTATTAGAACTAGTTACATCAATAGTAGATATGAACTATTTTTATTTTGAGCAATTTTTGTTAGATTTATTAGAAGATAATTATATTTTTACATATAAAAAGGAAAATTCAGATATATATGAAATTACAGATGAAGGTAAAAATGCTATTGATTTAACTATAGATATAATTCCTGGAATTTTAAAACTTCAAGTAGATAGTAAATTTAAAGAAAAATTAGATGATGTAAAAGACAAATTTGCTATTTCTGCTGAATATACTCCTATTACAGATAAATCTTTTTCTATTAGATGTAAAATTATTGAAAACAATATTACAACTTTTGATTTACAAGCTCATGCTGGTTCAAGGGAGCAAGCAAAAAAAATTGTAGAAAACTGGAATAATGATGCTATAACAATATATCCAAAATTATTAGAAATATTAATAAATGGAGAAAAGGAAAATACTAATTAAATTAGAATTTTCCTTTTCTTTTACATATTAAATTTCACCCATACTTCTATATGCATGATATAAAATAATGCTTGTTGCCACTGCTGCATTTAAACTTTCGGTTTTACCAAGCATTGGAATTTTTATTTTTTCACTTGATTCATCAAGTAGTTCTTTTGAAACTCCATTTGCTTCATTTCCAATTATGATTGCTGACTTATTATAAGTTACATCATAAATACTTTTATTTGCGCTTAAATCAGTAGCATATATATTTATTTTATGTTTTTTCATTTCCTTTACAGTCTTTACTAGATTATCTGATTCTATAACTTTTACTCTAAATATCGCTCCCATAGTTGATCTTACTACTTTTAAATTATATATATCCGCACTTCCTTTAGAAACTATTATTTGTTTAATATTTAAACTATCTGCTGTTCTTAAAATTGTCCCCATATTCCCAGGATCTTGAAGATTATCTAATATAAGAAAATTTTTATTTTTATAATCTATTGTTTTTTCATTATTTTCTGGTTTCTCTAGTATCGCCATTATTCCTTGTGGATTAGTAAGATCTGTTATTATATTAAAAATTTTTTCTGAAACATAAATACAATTTAATTTTGCTATTTCATATAAAAGTTCATTAGAAAATACTCCTTGATTTTTGCAATCATCACATATAATAATTGTTTTTATAATTGCTTTTTCTTGTATTGCTTCTTCTAACATTTTTATTCCTTCTATTATAAATTCATTGTACTCATCTCTATATTTTTTTTCTTTAAGTTTTCTTATATGTTTGATTATTTCATTATCTTTACTTGTAATTACCATATTATCACCTTTTATTATTCTTTCTAGAATTTACAATTTTATACTTTATTTTAATTTCATAATTTTTTTAAAAAATCTTTACATTCTTCCAAAATTTGTTTAGGATTCTCTAATTTAAATGTTATATATGGATCTTTTGATGGAGAAAATTTTATTCTGTTTCTATATATTTTCATTAATTTATCTACAATATCAAAATTAAATTTACTATTATCAAAATAAAATATAATATTTTCTCTTTTTTGAGATATTTTTAAAATATATTTTTCTTTTGCCAAACTTTTTATTCTAGCAATATCTAGCAAGTTTTCTACCTCATATGGCATTTGTCCATACCTATCTATTATTTCATCTGTTATATTTTGCAGATCATCTTCATTTTTACATAGTGCAATTTTTTGATATATTTCAATTTTAGAATTTGAATTGCTAATATATTCTTCTGGTATATAACTTGTTACATCTAAATCTATTTGAACATCAATTTCTTCTATTATTTCTTCACCTTTTATTTCTTTAACTACTTGATTTAATAGCTCACAATACATATCATATCCTATTTGTTCCATATGACCATGTTGTATCTCACCCATTAAACTTCCTGCTCCACGAATTTCTAAATCTCTCATAGCTATTTTGAAGCCTGAACCAAATTCTGTAAATTCTTTTATTGCCTTTAATCTTTTTTCTGCAACTTCTGTAAGCATCTTATCTCTTTTATAAGTAATATATGCATATGCTTGTTTATCTGAACGTCCCACTCTTCCTCTTATTTGATATAGTTGAGCAAGTCCAAGTCTATCTGCATTTTCTACAATTATTGTATTTGCATTTGGAATATCTATTCCAGATTCTAATATTGTTGTACATACTAGTACATTGATTTTCTTTTCTATAAAATCTTGCATTATATTTTCGAGTTGATTTCCTGTCATTTTACCATGTGCATATTCTACTTTTGCTTCATCCACTAAATCACTTATTTCTGTGGCTTTTTTCTCTATTCCTTCAACATTATTAAATAAATAAAAAACTTGGCCATTTCTTTCTATTTCTTTTGTAATTGCCTCTTTTATAACTTCTGGATCATATTCTAACACATATGTTTGAACAGGTTTCCTGTTTTGTGGTGGTTCATAAATTACAGACATATCTCTCATTCCAACAATAGACATATGTAAAGTTCTAGGTATCGGAGTTGCTGTCATTGTAAGTACATCAATACTATTTTTCATCTCTTTTATTTTTTCTTTTGCTTTAACACCAAATCTATGTTCTTCATCTATAATTAATAGTCCTAAGTTTTTAAATTTTACATCTTTACTTAATACTCTATGAGTTCCTATCAAGATATCTGTTTCACCAAGTTCCACTCTTTTTATAGTTTCTTCCTGCTCTTTTTTTGTTCTAAATCTATTCAGAAGTTCTATTCTAATTGGATAATCTTGCATTCTATTCTTAAATTCTTCATACTGCTGACCTGCCAAAACTGTTGTTGGAACTAAATATACAACCTGCTTTTGATCCATCACAGCCTTAAATGCTGCTCTTATTGCAACTTCTGTTTTTCCATATCCTACATCTCCACAAAGGAGCCTATCCATAGGTTTGGTTTGCTCCATATCTTTTTTTACTTCAGATATACATCGTAATTGATCATCTGTTTCTATATATTGGAAACTATCTTCGAATTCTTTTTGCCATGGAGTATCTTTGGAAAAAGCAAAACCTTCCATTTTCTGTCTTTTAGCATATAAAGTTATTAATTCTTCTGCTACTTCTCTTAAATTATTTTTTACTCTTGTTTTTGTTTTATCCCATTCTTTTGAACCTAATCTATTTAATTTTGGACCAACTTTTTCAGGTCCAATATATTTTCTTATATTGTCTAAAGCATCTGTCGGAATATATAAAATATCATCATCTTTATATTTCAACTTTATATAGTCCTTTGTAACACCATCTGCTTTTATTGTATTTACTCCCATATACTGACCTATACCATGAGCCTTATGAACTATATAATCTCCTTCTTTTAAGTCCTCAAATACAACAACTTCTCCTTCTTTAAACATAGAAGGTGTCTTTGATCTTTTAGGCTTTGGTATAAAAATTTCTTCTGTTGATATTACTAAAAGATTAGCATCAAAAAATTCAAATCCCGCAGAAAAAGCTCCTGGTGTAATATTTACTACCCCAAGAGTTAGTTCATCTTCTAAAAAGTCTAGATATGTATTTGGTATCTCCTTTTCTAGTAATAAATTTGATAACTTCTTACAATTTTCGACATTTCCGTCCTAGGACTACTGTTTGTTTTCCTCTTTTAATTGCTTCTTGTAATTCCTGAAACAGTAAATCCATTGAACTACGAAAAAAGTTGACCTCCCTATAGCTAAAGCTATATCCGTTTCTTTTTGCATGCATACTTTGTTTATCTACAAACCCTACATCTTGTTTCTCAAGATATATAGTTTGCTTATTTTGTAATTTGTCAGAAAATTTTATATAATCATTCATCTCTGTCAAAATACCTGGTATTATTTTATTTTTTTCTGTTAAATCCTTCATTAGATGTGTATTATCTTTTGCTATATTTTCAGCTCTTGCTTTTATTTTAGCAATCTCATCAATAAATATAATACAATCTTCTTGCAAATAATCTAAAAGTGTATCCGTTTTTTCATAAAAACAATCAAAATATTTATCAATTTTTGTTAAAAAATTACCATTTTTAATGTCATAGATATCTGACTTAACTTTTTCTTTTACTGAATTTGGATAATTCTTTTCTTCTATCTTTTTACATATTAAATCTACATTTTTTTCTAATAAAAACTCATAAGCTGGAAAAATTTCTATTTCATCTAACATTTTTACTGTTCTTTGTGTTGCTAAACTAAATTTTCTAATAGAATCTATTTCATCTCCCCAAAATTCTATTCTTACTCCACTATTTATGGAAGTCGCAATATCTACTATTCCACCTCTTACACTAAATTGTCCTTTTCCTTCTATTAGGTCATATCTTTCATAGCCAAGTAAAACTAATTTTTCCTTTAAAACTTCTAAATCAAAAGTATCCCCTACTTTTAAATTCATAACATGTTTATAAAGACTTTCTTTTGTTATCATTTTTTGCATTGCAGCTTCTATTGTTGTAACTATTATTTTTTTATCATTTTTTACAAGTTTATTTAATACTGATATTCTCTTAAATAATGTGTCTTTGCTTTCTGCAATATAATCAAAACTAATAACATCTCTTTTAGGAAATAATTTTACTTTCTCTCCAAAAAAAGCCAAATCTTTCATTATTTTTTTTGCTTGCATTTCATTATAAGTAATTATACAAATTGGTTTTTCCGAATAAAATTTAGTACTATATGCCATATGGACTTTTCCAACATCTGTAAGTCCTGAAAGCATTATAGGAGTAGTACCTTTTTTTACTTCAAATAAGTAATCATTAAATTTTTTAACATTTGGTACTATTTTAATTAATGAATTCATTTTTTTCCCTTCCTTTATATAAAAAATAATATATATGGTATAAATATATATATTATTTATTATTACAAAAAATGCTATATTATTATATAACAATTTTTGCTCCTTTTCAAGTTTTTAAATATTATTACACATATTATTAATATATTATTTTAGAATATTTTTTTATTTTATGAATATATACATTATAAGAAAATATATTGGAGGATTTAATGAATTTTTTAGTAATTAATTTAAGAAAATATTTTTTTACAATTTTATTCTTCTTATTTTTGGTAAGTTTATTAGTTTTCTCAAATACTAATTTTATAGCTGCCCAAAATGGACTAGTTATTTGGGCTACAAAGGTTTTACCATCACTATTTCCTTTCTTTGTTGGAGCAGAACTTCTTTGTAGCACTAATTTTACTTACATTTTAGGGAAAGCCTTAAAAAAAATTATAAAACCTATTTTTAATGTTCCATCTGAAAGTATTATTGCTATAATATTAGGTATTATTAGTGGATATCCTGTAGGTGCAAAAGTAGTTTGTAATTTAAAAAAACAAAAAATTATATCAAAAATAGAAGCAGAACGTCTTATTGCTTTTACAAATAATTCTGGTCCTCTTTTTATTTTAGGTACTGTTGGAATAGCATTATTTGGAAACCAAAAAATTGGATTAATATTGCTTTTTTCACATATTATATCATCTATACTTGTTGGATATTTTTTTAGATTCTGGAAAAGTGATAAAATTGAAGTAAATTTTATAGAAAATAAATTTAACTCTCAAAACACACCAATAAAAGTTGCAGATTTAGGAGAAATTCTTGGAAATTCTATAAAAAAATCAATTTCTTCTATTCTTTTAATTGGTGGATTTATAGTTTTATTTTCTGTTATATTATCAATACTTGAAAATTCTGGAATTTTTGATGAAATCGCTAATATCTTTTCTACTTTTGGAATTCCCAAAGATATAAGCATAAGTACTATTACAGGAATTATTGAACTTACAAATGGTGTCACTTTAGTAAGTAACTTATATTCTATTAATCCATTAGTTTCCATTTTAATTGTTTCATTTTTACTTGGTTTCGGCGGATTTTCTGTATTACTTCAAGTTTATAGTATAATTGCTAAAGAAAATATCTCTATAAAACCTTATTTTTATGGTAAATTATTACATGGATTATTTTCAGTTACTATTACTTACATTTTATTTATTGTATATTAACCTTTTAAATAAAAAAACCCAATTATTATATATTTAATAATTGGGTTTTTTTATTTATTAAAATTTATATTTATCTCTTTTTACATAACTTGTATGCAAAAGTTCATGTGCTCTATGCCCACCTGGCTCTCCAAGATATTCTTTATAAATTTTTTGTAATACTGGATTTTCATGTGATTTTCTAATTGTACTTTTTTCATCTATTGAATATAAAGCACTTGCTCTTTTACCTTTTATATCTATATTTGCTCTTTCTTTAGAAGTTCTTATTGGCTGTCCACCACCCATTATACAGCCTCCTGGACATGCCATTATTTCAACAAATTGATAATCCGCTTTTCCACTTTTTATTTCCTCCATTATTGTTTGAGCATTTTTTAAACCAGATGCTACAACAACTTTTACTTCTGTTCCATTCATATCAACTTTTGCTCTTTTTATTCCTTCCATACCTCTTATTTGTTCATATTCTAATTTTTCAAAATGATTACCAGTTAACTTTTCTTGAACAGTTCTTAATGCTGCTTCCATAACTCCACCAGTTGTTCCAAATATAGCTCCTGCTCCTGTTGCTTCTCCCATAGGAGCATCAAACTCTGAATCTTCCAAATTTACAAAATCAATATGAGCTTGTTTTATCATTCTAGCAAGTTCCCTTGTTGTAATTACTGCATCTACATCATCATACCCTGCACTTTTCATTCCATCTCTTGTTCTCTCAAATTTTTTAGCTATACAAGGCATTACAGATACTACAAATATCTTACTTGGATCTATATTTTCTTTTTCTGCATAATAAGTTTTAATAAGTGCTCCAAACATTTGATGTGGTGATTTACATGTAGATAAATTAGGTATAACTTCTGGATAATTCATTTCCATGTATCTAACCCATCCAGGACTACAAGATGTTATCATTGGCAATTTTCCACCATTTTTAAGTCTTTCTAAAAACTCATTTCCTTCTTCTACTATTGTAAAATCTGCACCTGTATTTGTATCAAATACTTTATCAAATCCTAATCTCTTTAATGCTGTTACCATTTTTCCTTTTACATTAGTACCTATTTCCATACCAAATTCTTCACCAAGTGCTACACGTACTGCTGGAGCTGTTTGAACAATAACTACTGTATCTTCATCTCTTAATTTTCTCCAAACTTCATTTGTACTATCCTTTTCTTTTAATGCTCCAACTGGACAAGCTTCAATACATTGCCCACAAAAAGTACAATTAACATCATTTAAACTTTTATTTCCATATGTAGATATACAAGAATCAAATCCTCTTTCTGTACAATCTATTGCTCCTACTCCTTGAATCTTATTACAAGTAGAAACACATCTTCTACATAATATACATTTATTAAAATCTCTTACTATTGCAGGTGATAAATCATCTATTTCATGTCTGTTTCTACTTCCTGCATATTCAATTTGAGTTATATTAAACTCTTCCGCAAGTTTTTGAAGCTCACAATTACCATTTCTTGTACAAGTTAAACATTCTCTGTCATGATTAGAAATTATTAAATCAAGAACAACTCTTCTTGCCTCTATCACTGCTGGTGAATTGGTTTTTACAACCATTCCCTCTTCTACTTTTTGAATACAAGCTGTTGCAAATCCACGTTTTCCCTCTACTTCAACAACACATATTCTACAATCACCTATTTCATTTATATCTTTTAAGAAACATAATGTTGGTATATCTATATTAATTTTTCTAGCAGCCTGAAGAATAGTTGTTCCTTCTTCTACTTCTACTGGTTTACCATTTATAGTTAAATGTACCATATCTTTCTCCTTTCTTTATAACATTACCCTTTTATTGCATGGAATGGGCATTTTGTAATACAAGTTCCACATTTAATACATTTTTCTTGATCTATTATATGTGTTTGTTTTACTTCTCCTGAAATTGCATCAACAGGGCAATTTCTCTTACATAAACCACACCCTCTGCAAAGTTCCGGATCTATTGAAAGTTTCATTAATGCTTTACATTCGCCTGCTTTACATTCTTTAAAATCTATATGTTCTCTATATTCTTCTCTAAAATATTTTATTGTACTTAGTACTGGATTTGGTGCTGACTGACCAAGTCCACAAACAGATGCTGCTTTTATATTTACTGCTAGATTTTCTAATTTTTCAATATCACCTTTTTGACCATTTCCTTCTGTAATTTTCTCAAGCATCTCAAGCATTCGTTTAGTACCAATTCTACAAGGAGTACACTTTCCACATGATTCATCAACAGTAAATCCTAAATAAAATTTAGCTAAATTTACCATACATTTTGTATCATCCATTACTATTAATCCACCAGAACCCATCATTGAACCTATTGCTTGCAAAGATTCATAATCTATTGGTGTATCTAAATGTTCTTTAGGTATACAACCACCAGAAGGACCTCCTGTTTGAGCTGCCTTAAAGTCTCTACCATTTGGAATTCCTCCACCTATATCATAAACAATTTCTCTTAATGTTGTTCCCATTGGAACTTCAACCAAACCTGTATTATTAACATTTCCACCTAAAGCAAATACTTTTGTTCCTTTAGATTTTTCTGTTCCTATGCTTGAATACCATTTTGCTCCATTTAAAATAATTTTTGTAATATTTGCATATGTTTCAACATTATTTATTAATGTTGGCTTTCCAAATAATCCTTCATTTGCTGGAAATGGTGGTTTTAATCTTGGTTGACCACGTTTTCCTTCTATTGATTCTAATAATGCTGTTTCTTCTCCACAAACAAAAGCTCCAGCTCCAAGTCTTACTTCTAAATCAAAATCAAATCCTGAATTCCATATATTTTTTCCTAAAATCCCATATTCTCTGGCACTATCTATTGCTTTTTGAAAACGTTTTACTGCTATTGGATATTCCGCTCTAACATATATATATCCTTTATTTGCACCAACAGAATAGCCTGCAATCATCATAGCTTCTACTACACAATGAGGATCTCCTTCTAATATGCTTCTATCCATAAAAGCTCCTGGATCTCCTTCATCTGCATTACAAACTACATATTTTTGATCTCCTTCTGCCATTTTTGTAAAAAGCCATTTTCTTCCAGTTGGGAATCCTGCTCCACCACGACCTCTTAATCCTGAAGCTGAAATTTCTTCAATTACTTCATCTGGAGTCATATGAAATAAAACTTTTTCTAAAGCTTTATATCCATCAAATGCAATATATTCTTCTATATTTTCTGGATCAATTACACCACAATTTTTAAGTGCAATTCTTTTTTGTTTTTTATAAAAATTTAATTCATCTAGTTTTTGAACTGTTTTGTTATCTATATCTTTGCAAAGTAATCTTTGTACAATTTCTCCATTTTGAATATGTTTTTCTATAATTTCTTCACAATCATTTGGTGTTACCATAGCATAAAAAACATCTTCAGGTCTTATTATAACTATTGGTCCTTTTGCACATAATCCAAAACAACCTGTTTGAATAACTCTTACATTTTCAATATTTTTTTCTTCAATTATTTTTCTAAAATTTTCAATTATTTGAGTAGACTTAGAAGAAGTACATCCTGTACCATGGCATACCAAAATATGTTTTTCTCTAGTATCTGCTGATGTATTTATTCTTAAATCTAATTCTTTTCTTTTTTCTTCTCTAATTTTATTAATTTCTTCTAATGTTTTCATAATACCTCCTATTCTGGATTTTCCATAATTTTATCTATAGCTTCATCCAAAGTTTTTACAGTTGCTTTTCCGTAAACCTCTTCATTTACTGTAAAAACAGGAGCCAAACCACACGCACCTATACATCTAGTAGCTTCTAAGGAAAATTTTCCATCTTTAGTTGTTTCTCCTACATCTATTCCTAACTTTTCTTTAGCTCTATCTAATATTTTCTCTGAACCTTTTACATAACACGCTGTTCCTAGACATACAGCTATATGATATTTTCCTCTTGGTTTCAAAGTAAATCTTGAATAAAATGTTATTACACCATAAATTTGAGCCATTGTAATAGATAAATATTCAGATATCTCCACTTGTGCATTTTCTGGAATATATCCATAATATTCTTGTACTTCATTTAAAATTTGAATTAAATTAGATTTTTCTTTGCTATATTTTCCTAAAATTTCTTGCATTTTAGGATCTTTTCCGAGTACAACCTTCGCAGTGTTTATTTTCCATATTTACCTCCTATATTTTATTAAAATGAATACATTAGAAATATATTGACAACTAATTGTACTAATATTTTTGTTTTTTAGAACATCATCAACTAATTTTATGTATAAATTTCTATTTCATTATATCACATTTAGAAACAAAAAAATATTATTTTTTATTTTTTCAATCTATAAAAAATAAGCTTAATATAGAAAAATAATTTTTACTATATTAAGCTTTAAAAATTTTTAACTAAATAAATATTTAAAATTATAAACTATCTTTGAAATTATTGGTTCTATAAAATCTCTTATTCTTTGAAGTATATTTATATCATAATAATTCAAAAAAGTAATTATAAAAACAATTACAAAAACTATAATAACTATTTTTGAAACTTTAGCAAAAGCTTTCATTTGAAAAAAGCTTGTTACAACATATACAATTGCTGCTAATAATATAATCGGTATTGGAATTAAATAATACATTATTTTGTTCTCCTTTTACTAAATTCAATTTTATTATAGCACTTCAAATAGTCTGTGTAAAGAATTTCTATCTACTTTAACTACGATTTTAAAAATTCATGATAACCTTTATATGCCTGATATATATCAAATTTGCTTGTTATTTCATAAGGTGAGTGCATTCCCATAACAGGTACTCCTACATCTAAAACCTCTATACCTCTATTTGCTAAAGTAAGAGCTATTGTACCTCCTCCTCCTTTATCAACTCTTCCAAGTTCACAAGATTGATATTTTGCGTTAGCTTTATCAAAAATTCTTCTTATTTCTGCAACAAATTCTGCTGGTGCTTCTGAAGCTCCTGATTTTCCTCTAGCTCCTGTATATTTTACAATTGCCATTCCTTTTCCTAAATATGAGGTATTATTTTTTTCAAAAGCATAAGCAAAATTAGGATCATATGCTCCATCAACATCTGCTGAAATAGCCTTTGAATTAGAAAATGTTTTATCTAATCCACTTACACTTGTATTTCCAGTTTTTTCTAGTAATTCATGTATAAATATTTCAAACATTCTAGAATACATT
This sequence comes from uncultured Clostridia bacterium, assembly GCA_944390285.1. Taxonomy (GTDB): domain Bacteria; phylum Bacillota; class Clostridia; order TANB77; family CAG-508; genus Scatovivens. The sequence goes on along the minus strand of CALXPN010000012.1, from coordinate 20,635 downwards.
CCAGTTACACCTTCAAAACCAATTTCTTCTTTATCTATTAAAACACACACTGCTGTTTTTCTTGGTTTATCTATGTTTAACATAGCTCTTAAAGCTGTATAACAACAAACTTTATCATCTTGTCCATATCCTGCTACCATACTATAATCAAATCCTAGACTTTTTGCCTTAAAAGCAGGTACAAATTCTATTTCTGAACTTGTAAAATCTATTTCTTTTATTCCATACTTATCATTTAATAATTTTAATATATTTAATTTTACTCTTTCTGTCACTTCTTCTGTGTCATATGGTATACTTCCTGCTAAAATATTTAATTCTTCTCCTTGTACACCTTCTTTTAATTTTCTATCCATTTGTGCTCCTGCTAAATGTGGTAACAAATCTGAAATTGTAAATATTGGATCTTCTTCTTTTTCACCTATACATATTGTGATTTTCTCTCCATCTGGTTTAACAATAGTTCCATGCATACTAAGTGGAATATTAGTCCACTGATATTTTTTTAATCCTCCATAATAATGAGTTTTAAGCATTCCAAGTTCTGAATCTTCATAAAGTGGATTTTGTTTTAAATCTATTCTTGGTGAATCAGCATGTGCAGCAACAATTTTTAATCCCTCTTCTAAATTATCTTCTCCTATTACTGCAGAATATAAAGCTCTATCTTTATTTACAAAAAAAACTTTATCTCCTGGTTTTAAATTTTCTCTTTCTGAAATATCTATAAAACCGTTTTTTAATAAAATTTCTTTTGAACTTTTTACTATTTCTTTTTCTGTTTTTGAATTATTTAAATAATACATATATTCATCAGCAAATTGAAAAATATTTTTTAATTCTTCATCACTTAAATGTTCCCATCCATTTTTCTTAGTATTAAATAATTTTTCTTTTAATTCTTTTGCATCTGTTTTTGACATTTACCTTTCATCCTCCTTTTAATTTCTTATGTATAAATTATTAAATAATTTCTATTATATTTTTCTTGCTTATCTTTTTATTGCCTATTTTATATGCTTGCTTTATTTTTTCCACACATTCTTCTGCTTTTTCTGGATTATTAGAATGTACATAAGCTAAAACCTCATCTTTTTCGACTTTATCTCCTATTTTTTTATCAAATATTAGACCTACTCTGTAATCTATGACATCATCTTTTTGTTTTCTACCTATTCCTAATTCTAACCCTGCTTTTCCAACTTTGCCTGCATCTAATTTCTCAACATATCCTTCTTCATCAGAAAGCACTGGTGTAATTATAGGAGCTTTTTCAAATTTTCCTAAATCTTCTATGTAAGATATATCTCCACCCTGTTTTTTTACTAATTGTTTAAATTTTTCAAAAGCTTTTCCACTTTCAATTACATCTAAAACCTTTTTCTTATTTTCATTATACGAATTAGAATAATTTCCAGATAATATCATCATCTGTACACAAAGCTTTACAACAACATCTTTTACATCTTTTGCCATCTTTCCTTTTAACGCATTTACTGCTTCAATAACTTCTAAAGTATTTCCAACAGAATACCCTAATGGCTCATCCATATTAGTTAATACACAAACTGTTTTTCTTTTTGCCCATTTTCCAATTAAATTCATCATTTTAGCAAGTCTTTTAGCTGATTCTCTATCTTTCATGAATGCACCACTTCCACATGTTACATCCAATACTATCGAGTTTGCTCCTGAAGCTATTTTTTTACTCATTATACTAGATGCAATAAGTGGCATACTATTTGTACAGCCTATTGTATCTCTTAAAGAATATATTTTTTTATCTGCTGGTGCTAAATTCAAAGTTTGAGTAATTAAACTTATTCCAATATCTTTTATATTTTGCTTAAATTCTTCTACAGATAAATTTACATTATATCCAGGAATTGATTCTAACTTATCCGCTGTACCACCAGTTATGCCTAGTCCTCTTCCACTCATTTTAGCTACTGGTATTCCAAGTGAAGCAATTATTGGCATGACTATTAATGTAATTTTGTCTCCGACTCCCCCTGTTGAATGTTTATCAACAATATTATCTGATATATCTGATAAGTCTAAAACTTCTCCAGAAAATGCCATTGAATTTGTCAAACTTAAAATTTCATCTTGTGTCATTCCATTTATACAAATTGCCATAATTAATGCTGCTGCTTGATAATCTGGTATTTTCCCTGAAGTATAATTAGTTACAAAATATTCTATTTCTTCATTTGATAATTCTTTCCTGTTTTTCTTATTCTCAATAATATCAATAATATTCATAATTCATATTCCATCATAATTTTATTTAGGTTTTAAGTTTTACCTATAAACTTTTATTAACTTTATGTGATAATTTCTAAAACTCTTGCTTTATCATTTATCTTTTTATTTGTTATTTTAAATGCTTCTTTCAAATTTTGAGTTGTCCCATTAACTTTATTCTCATCATCTGTGTGAACATATGCTAATGTTTCTCCAACCATAACTTGATCTCCTATCTTTTTATTTATAGTAATACCAGCATTTCTATTTATTTTATCTTCTTCTAACATTCTACCTGCTCCTAGATAAATTGCTATACTTCCTACCATGTCTGAATCTATTGATTCTACTGTCCCAGATTCAGTTGCTAAAACTGGCATAATATATTTTGATTTACTTAGTAGTTCTGGATCATCTATATATTCAATTTCTCCACCTTGAGCTCCTACCATCTCTTTAAATTTTTCAAATGCATTTCCTGATTTTATAGTTTCTTTTATCATTTTAGCATTATTCTCTAAATCTTTATTCTCAGTTGCAAGAGCAATCATTACACTTCCTATTGCTTCTATAACATTTCCCAAATCCTCTGAAATTATACCTCTTAATGCCATTATAACTTCTTTTATTTCTAAATTATGTCCAATTGAATACCCTAAAGGTTGATTCATATCTGTTATAATACAAGCAACTTCTTTTTTTAATGATTTTCCAAGCTTTATAAGTAATTTAGCTAGTTTTTTTGCTTCATCTTTGTTTTCTATATATGTTCCTCTTCCACATGTGATGTCAAAAACTATTTTATTGCTTCCTGTTGCAAGTTTAAGTCCCATTAAACTAAATGCCAATATTGGGAGACTATTTTCACATGCTATATCATTTCTTAATCTGTATATTTTTCTTTCCACTGGAGCAAAATTTAATCCTTGATCCATTACACATGCATTTGTTTGTTTTAATATTTTTTTAAACTCTTCAATTGTAAAATTAGTCTTTAATCCAGGAATTGATTCTAATTTATCTATAGTACCACTTGTTATTCCATACCCTTTACCTGCTATTGTTAAGGCTGGAATATCTAAAGAAGCAAGTATTGGTATTAATAACAAACTTACTTTATCCCCTACACCACCTGTAGAATATTTATCTACAACATTATCAGCTATATCTGATAAATCAATCATATCTCCTGATGCGGCTATTGCTTTACTAAACTCTAAAATTTCATCTTCTGTCAAACCATTTATATATATATAACTTAACAATGCCGAAGCCTGTGTTTCTTTAATTTCACTTCTGTTTAGTTTACTTATAAAATATTTTATCTCATCACTATTTAATTCTTGTTTACTCCTTTTTTTTCGAATGATACTTTTTATATCCATTCTATCTCTTCCTTTCTTTTGTGTTTTATTTATAAAAATTTTTTATAAATGTTTTTCTATGTAACATACATGGACCATGCTCTTTTATCTGTTTTATATGCTCTGCTGTACCATATCCTTTATGCTTAGCAAATCCATAAATTGGAAATATTTCATCCCATTGTTTCATTATTCTATCTCTTGTAACTTTAGCAATTATTGAAGCTGCTGATATACAATAATTTTTTGCATCACCTTTTATTACAGAAATATATGGAATCCCTGCTGTATCTAAATTATTTAAAGCATCTATCATAATTATATCTGGTTTTTGCTTCAATCCATCTATCGCAATTTTCACCCCTAATTTGGTTGCATTTAAAATATTTATTTCATCTATTTTTTTCTGATCTACAATTCCAACACTATAAGCAATTGCTTCATTTACAATTTGCTCATATAATTTTTCTCTTTTCTTTTCAGAAATTTTTTTAGAATCATTTATTCCTTCTATAAATGAGTTTTCTGGTAATATCACTGCTCCAACAACTACTGGTCCTGCTAAAGGACCTCTTCCAGCTTCATCTATTCCACAGATATATTTTATATTATTATCATATAACTTTTTTTCTTCTTCTTTTAACTTTTCTAATCTTTCTCTTTCTTTCTCTTTCATTTTTACTTAAAATATTAATACACTATAATAAATTTTACTAAAATTATTATAATAAATATGATATTATTTTTCTCCCAAATTTTTTTAATATTTTTTTAAAATTTAATTTTATTTTAATATTATAGAATTATTATATCTATATAAAGAAAATATTTCAATAAAAAATTTAAACTTTTTTCACACAATTTTCTATTGTATCTGAATATTTTTTGAGTTATTATATATTCAGAAATTATATTTTAATGGAGGTAAGAGAAAATGAATGAAGAAAATGATTTTAATTTTAGTAATGATAACAAATTCAAAAAAAGTTCTTTAAAAACATATTCTTCAAATGGCTTTGGAAAATCAGTATTAGTTCCATTTTTATCTGGAATTATAGGAGCTGCTTTAGTTATAGGAACATGTTTTGGAGTACCTACTATTAAATCTAAACTTGTTGGTACGTCTAGTAAAATAACAACTACTACTAGTTCTTCAGATTCTGATAGTAGTGTAGTAAATATAGCAGATTATTCAAATACATCTATTTCTGTTGCGGAAAAAGTTTTACCATCTGTTGTAGGTATAACAGTTACTTATCAAGTTAATTCAGTATTTGGGGGCAGTGGAACAACAGAAGCTGCAGGTTCTGGTATTATTATTTCTGATGACGGATATATTCTAACAAATAATCATGTAATATCATCAGATACTTCAACATCTTCCTTTTACGCAATTACAGAAGCTACTTCTATAAAAGTAAATTTATATAATAGTGATGAAACATTTGATGCTACAGTTATAGGAACAGATAGTTATACTGACTTAGCAGTATTAAAAATAGATAAAACTGGTTTAACTCCAGCAACACTTGGAGATTCAAACAATGTAAAAGTTGGTGAATTTGTTATGGCAATAGGAAATCCTTTAGGAATGGATTATTCTGTAACAACTGGTGTTGTAAGTGCTGTTAATAGGGAAGTTGAAAGTGAAGGAACTACTTATTATGCAATTCAAACAGATGCTGCTATAAACTCTGGAAATAGTGGTGGAGCATTGGTAAATGCAAATGGAGAAGTAATTGGTGTTAATACTTTAAAACTTTCTGGAACAGGAATTGAAGGAATTGGTTTTGCAATACCTATTTCATCTACAACTTCTGTTGTTAATCAATTAATAGAATATCAAACTGTTAAAAGACCTTATATAGGAATTTTAGGTTCTTCTGTTGATAACCAAACAGCTCAAAGATATAATTTACCAGAAGGTATTTATGTTGAATCAGTTGAAGAAAATTCGCCAGCTCAAAAAGCAGGAATTGTTCAATCTGATATTATTACAAAAATTAATGGTCAAGAAGTAAAATCTGTTAATGAATTAAATCAAATAAAAAATACTTGTAATATTGGAGATACAGTCACTTTAACAGTTTATAGAAACAATGCAACTCAAGATATTCAAGTAACTTTGGCAGAAACTCCTGAAGAAGAATCTGATAATGAACAAACAAATAGTAGTAATCAACCTCAAATACAAGTAGTACCTGGAGATTCTTCAATATTTGATTTATTTAGATAAAATTTAAATTTAATTATAATAAATATCAAAAAAAATTGCGATTAAACAATTTAATCGCAATTTTTTTTAAATTTTTATACTTCTTTTTCCATCAATTTTATTTTCAGATATTTTTTTATAAATAACTTTATCTTTATTTAAAACAGAATAAACAATTGATGTAATTGGTATTGTATATACTACCCCCATACTACCAGTAATGGCTGAAATTATTTCTTCTGCAATAGTTTCTTTATTTAAAATTTCAGCTAAACTCATATTACATGCCATAAATAATAATATTAAAGTTAAAGAACTTCCAACATATGCTAAAATTAATGTATTTGTCATTGTTCCAATAACATCTCTTCCTATATTCATTCCACTTTTAAATAATTCTTTTCCTGTTATTTCTGGATTTTTTAATTTTATTTCATCTAAACTAGATGCAATAGACATTCCAACATCCATACATGCTCCTAATGAGGCTATTAGAATTCCTGAAAATAGTAAATCTCTGAAGTTAAAATTTATTGTTGTCATATTTAAACTAAGTTGTATTGCCTCTTCTCCACCACCAGTCATTTTTGCAATATTATTAAATATTAATGCAATAATACCAGCAGATAATACTCCCCCTAATGTTCCTATTGCAGCTGTTAATATTTTTTTATTTATTCCATCTCCTATTATTATAAATGTACCTACAATTATTAAAATTGCTGTTATAATAGAAGTAATTATAGCATTTTTTCCACTATAGATACCTTTTACCATTATGAAATATATTAATAATATTGTTAATAATAATCCTAAAATTGCTCTAATTCCTTTTTTTCCACCAACTAGTATTACACTTAATAAAAATAAAACTAATAATCCTATTAAGTAATTAGCTCTAACTACATCTAATACTGTTGCTGTTGCCGTACCATTTTCATCTTCTGTAATCTCTACAGTTACTCTATCTCCCACATCAAGTTCATGTGCCATTATTTTTCCTGCCATATCATATGAAAGAACATAATCTGTAGTAAATTCCTCACCTATATAATCACCTTCTGTTATTTCTACTACTACTTCTTGCACTTTATCTGTTACTGAGCCTGTAACTACTTCTTTAATTTCTTTTGTTTCTACTATTCTTCCATAAGTACTAGTAACTTCTGCATGCTTTTCTATTAATTCTGCATCCTCTGTATTTTCTTGTTCATTCTGTGCAGTTTGTTCTACTGATGTTGTATTTTGTGTTGCCATTACAGAAAATGTAATAAGATTTATCATTAGTAAAAATGTAAAAATTATTATACTAATCTTTTTCAAAAAACTTCCTCCTATACTATTTAAAAAATTATTATATCCATCTCATTTGTATAATCATTATTTCCATATGCATATACAACATATACATAACCATCCTGTGTTAAGAAAAATGTTGTTGCATTTTCTACTTTATAAATATCACTTGATAAATCTCTTTCATATAAATTACCAAATTCTGCTGCAATAATTTGTGCATTATTATATGCAGTTTTTATATCATTATTTATTGTTTCTTGTACTTGTTCTGGTGTTGTTTCTTTTAATTTTATTAAATCTGTTAATGGTAACAATCTTTCTTCTGACATACTATAATTATATGTTTTTACAGAAACTTTTTCTGCTTTTCCTTCTTCTTTTAAATAAGCTTTTATTACAATAGAAACTATATCTTTATTTACAAAAGCTGCATATGTTACTGTATATATAGTATTACCTTCTGTTCTTCTCATAATACTATTTGCTGTATCATAAAATTCTGTTCTTATTTCTGCATTAATTTCTTTTGCTTTATCTGTATTAATATTTAAAATAGGTATTTGCGCATTTACACTATAATAATTTTCATCTTGATTTACTAAATTATAATTTGTAAAAACTAAACTAGTATTTTCTGTTTTTATTCTTTCAATACTAAGATTTTCATTATCCCCTACTATTTTGTTATTAAATAAATTATTAAAATTTGATTTTAATGTAGCAATTTCTTCAGCGTTTTTTTGACTTCCAATATTTATTCCAATCATAAATGCATCAGTTGCTGAATATTTATAAAAAAATTGTGCATAAATTCCTAAACATAAAGCAACTATACAAATAAGTATTAACCCTATAAAAAACATATATTTTTTTGTTCCTTGTAATGAATCAAAAAATCTTCTTATAGCTCTTCTCATTTGAATCTCCTTTTTTATATAAAACTGACCTCATTATATCATTTAAAAAACAAAATTTCAACAACATTTTTATATAGCACTCATTGTTTGTGTTTGCTAATTTTTTTCATTTTTTTTAGATTTTTCAATAAAAATCCATTGACTATAAATAAAAAATATTGTATTATTATCTTTATAGAATATCTATTATTATAGATATTTTATTATAATATATAAAATAAAATAAAATAAACTAAAACTAAGGAGAATAAATTAATGATATGTTCAGTATGTCATAAAAATACAGCTGTTGTATTTTTAAACAAAATTGAAAATGGTAAGAAAACAGTTGAAGGTCTTTGCTATAATTGTGCTAAAGAAAAAGGAATTAACCCTCTTGAGGTTTTAGCAAAAAACGCAAATATCTCAAATGAAGAAATAGAAGATATGTCTAATCAATTTGAAAACATTTTAAAAGACTTTTCTGAAAATATGAATCTTGAAGCTTTGGGAATCACTTCTGAAGACTTAGAAAATATAGATATGGAAGATGAAGGAAATCCTGTAAAAAATATTTTTGGGATTTTTAGAGCTACTAATAATCCTAATAATGAAAATCCAGAAAATAGTAAATCTGCAGAATCAAAGGATTCTTCAAATTCTAATAAAACTGTTAAAGTTCAAAAAAAGCCTAAAAATAATAAAAAGAAATTTTTAGATACTTTTGGAACTAATCTTACAGAAAAAGCAAAAAATAATCAATTGGATGTAGTTATTGGAAGAGAACAAGAAATTGAAAGAATGATTCAGATTTTAAATAGACGTACAAAAAATAATCCTTGTTTAATAGGTGAACCAGGTGTCGGAAAAACAGCAATTGCACAAGGATTAGCTATAAAAATAGCTAACCAAGAAGTACCTGCAAAATTATTAAATAAAGAAGTTTATTTAATAGATATGACTGCTGTTATAGCTGGAACTCAATTTAGAGGTCAATTTGAAGCAAGAATGAAATCACTTGTAGATGAATGTAAAACATATGGTAATATAATTTTAGTAATTGATGAAATACATAATATTATTGGTGCGGGTGATGCAGAACATTCTATGAATGCCGCAAACATCTTAAAACCTTCTTTATCTAATGGAGAAATCCAATTAATAGGAACTACAACATTAAAAGAATATAGAAAATACATCGAAAAAGATTCTGCATTAGAAAGAAGATTTCAACCAGTTTTAGTAGAAGAACCAACTATTGATGACACAATTGAAATAATAAAAGGTATAAAAAAATATTATGAAGATTATCATAAAGTTATTATTACTCCAGATATAATAGAAAAAACAGTTAAAATGTCTGAAAAATATATTCATGATAGATTCTTACCAGATAAAGCTATAGACTTAATAGATGAAGCTTGTTCAAAAATCAATTTAAATAATAAAGCATTATTTGAATTAGAAGTTATAAAAAATGAATTAAAAAAAGTTGCTGAAGAAAAAGAAGAAGCAGTTTCTTCAGATTCAATAGAAGAATATCAAAAAGCAGCAGATTTAAAAACTAAAGAATGTAATCTTATTAATCGTATGGAAGAAATTGAAAAAGATTTAAAACCTGCTATACTTACTGTTCAAGATATAGCAGAAGTAATTGAACGTTGGACTAAAATTCCTGTTACTAAAATTACTGAAGCAGAAACACAAAAATTATTAAATCTTGAATCTAATCTTCACAAACACATTATTTCTCAAAATGAAGCTGTTAGTGCTGTTTCAAAAGCAATTAGAAGAAATCGTGCTGGGCTTCAAAGTACAAAAAGACCACCTTCATTCATATTTGTTGGACCTACTGGTGTTGGTAAAACAGAACTTGCTAAAGCTTTAGCATATGAAATGTTTGGTAGTGAAGATAGTATTATTAGAGTTGATATGTCTGAATATATGGAAAGTCATTCAACATCTAAATTAATTGGTTCACCTCCTGGATATGTAGGATATGATGATGCAGGTCAATTAACAGAAAAAGTTAAAAGAAAACCATATTCTATTATTCTTTTTGATGAAATAGAAAAAGCTCACCCAGATGTATTTAATATTTTATTACAAGTTTTAGATGATGGAAAACTTACAGATGCACAAGGCAATACTGTTAGTTTTGAGAATACTATAATTATAATGACTTCAAATGCTGGTTCTAATTTGAATAATAATTCTATTGGTTTTGGAAATCAAACTATCATGAATAAAGATAAAATCTTAAATGCTTTAAAAGATTTATTTAGACCAGAATTTTTAAATAGAGTAGATGAAGTAATTGTATTTAATTCTTTAACAGAAAATGAATTACTACAAATAGTAGACTTATTATTAGAAAAAACGCAAGAAGCTTTGAGTACTAAGGAAATAAAACTTGATTTAAATCAAGATGCAAAAAAATATATTGCTTCTAAAGGAACAGACTTAAAATATGGTGCAAGACCTTTAAGAAGATCTATTCAAAAACTTGTAGAAGATGAAATTGCTGAAATGATTTTAAGAGGAGAAGTTACATCAGGTCAAACAATTCATGGTTATATAGAAAATGATAATTTAAAATTTAGTGTATAAAATAAAAAAGTGTAGAGTTTTCTACACTTTTTTTTACTCAAAATCTTCTATTGCTGAATTCAAATTTCCTATACCATATACATAAATTCCTGCTTCTAAATTATTTATATCATCATTTGTCAGATATTCTTTACTTATACCTGTAGTTTTATACAATTTTAAAGTTTCATCTTTCTCAATATGAAATACATCTATATCATTATCTTCTAATTTTAAAACATAATGATCATCACAGATTTCATCTAAATCTTGTGCTAGGACTATACTATTGGGATTAAACTCTTCAACTCTCCAATCAGAATACATCTCTTCAACTTCTTTTTTGGTTAAATTTATCATCTCTTTTGGAAGTTCAGCATAATTGAATTCAAAATGTCCACATTCATTATAGTATTTTTTTAAAGCAAAACTTGCATTATAACTTATTTTTTCTTCTGAAAATGAAGTTTCTGTTACAATATTTGAATTAATATTAGTATTATTTTCAGTAACTGCTACATTATTATCTTTTTTCCATAAACTAGAATAAAAATATCCTATTCCAATAGAAAAAATAAATATTACTATACTATAAAAAAATATTCTTCTCATGTTAATCACCTAATTGTAGTATGTAGTCTTTTTTCTATTTTATTCATTATAATTATTCAAAATCTTTATAATTAAACATACTAGATACATGAAGTTTCTTATTTTTATATATACTTATTTCACCATTTCTATCTGTTCTAAATATTATTATCTTATTATTTTTTAATCTTTCAATTATTTCAATGTTTGGATGACCAAAATTATTATCTTTTCCAACACCTATTAAAGCAATTTGTGGATTTACAGTTTTTATAAATTCTAAACTACTTGAAGTTTTTGAGCCATGATGAGATATTTTTATTATATTAGAATTTAATAATTCAGAATTTTCTTTATATTTATTTAATATTTCTTTTTCTGCTCTTTCTTCTATATCTCCTGTAAATAAAATTGAAAATTCTTTATATATAAATTTAAAAACTAAAGAATTATTATTTAAAACATTTTCTGTTATTATATTCTCATTATCTGGCCATAAAATTTTAATCTGTAAATTTTCTTCTATTTCAAGTATATCTCCGGCTTTTACTAAAATTATATCTATATTTTTTTTATTTGATATATCTATTAGCTCTATAAATTGTTTTGAAATTTCTCCTTGAATACCTATAATTATTTTTTCTACCTTCAAATTATCTATAAGCGAAAATATCCCCCCTATATGATCACTATCACAATGTGAAATTATTATATAATCTAATTTTTTTACTTTTCTATCTAATAAATATGGTAATACTACATTTTTTCCATAATCATATTTGTCTGAATTTCCCTCTCCTGCATCTATTATTATATTTTTTCCATCTGGAGTTTTTATATATGTACAATCACCTTGACCTACATCTAAAAAGTATATATTTAAATTTCTTTTTTCTAAAATACTAAAAATAATAATTATTATACATAAGATTATAAATATTTTTTTCTTTCTAAATATAATATTTATCATTATTGTTTTTAAACTATAAATTTGTATCTTAAAAAATTTTAGTGACATTATTGTTTTTAAAAATATGATTTTCTTATTCTTAAAAATATATATCAGAAAAAAAATAGTTAAATAATATAAAATAATATATATCAAGTTTGGAGTAATAGTATATATATTCGAATATGGAATTTTAGCACATAACTCAGTAATTTTTAATATACAAAATATTATTTTTTCTTCTACTATTACTATTATATTTATAAATGGATTTGGTATATAAGATAATAAAATACTTAAATAACCTAATATTAATATTGGTCCTACTAAAAAAGAAATTAAAAAATTTGAAATTAGAAAATTAGTTGAAATAATATTAAAATGATATATCATTACTGGATAAACAAAAATTTGAGCTGATAATGTAACAAAAATTGGAGATAAAATTTTATTATATTTTTTTAACTTTTTAAATTTTAAAATAAAAATCTTATATAAAAAATTATAAAATAAAATTATTCCTAATGTTCCTAAATATGAAAGCCACATTCCTACACTATATATATAAAACGGATTTATTAAAATTAAAATTAAAAAAGAAATAATTATTGTTACATAAAAATTATTTTTTCTTTCCAAAATTTTAGATAATATTAAAAAGATATACATAACAGAACTTCTAATACAAGATGGAGAAAAACCAGTCAATAATGAAAATAGAATTAAAAAAAATATTATGATTATATTTCTTTTTTTCTTATTATTAAAAATACGTATTAAAACTTTTTCTATTCCTATTACAACATAAGAAATATGTAACCCAGATATTGCTAGAACATGTGAAAGATTCGAATTTTTAAAACTTTCTTTTATATTTTCATCTAATTCATCAGTTTTTCCAAATAAAATACTGTTTAAAAATTCACTATACTTATCATCATATAATATATTTATCTTATTTAAAAAATTTAATTTTAAATTCATTATTATTGTATTAAATGATACATTATTTTTAATAAACTTTGTATTTTCAGCAAAAATAGTACCATATATTTTTTGTGTTTTTAAATAATTTTTATAATTAAACCCTTTATAATTTCTAGAACTAGTTGGTTTTTCAAATTTCCCTGTTATGCTTATAATGCTCCCTACTGAAAAATTGGTATCTTTATCTGTATATAAAATTATTCTTGTATTTCTTGAATATTTAATTTTCTTATTTTCTATTATTTTTATTATATATTTATTTGAATATTCTTTTTCTTCTTTTATACTTATAACTTCTGCAATAATATTTTCAAGTTTTATTTCTTTTGGATATATTTTATCAAATAAAAAAACAAAGGCTATGTTTTTTAAACATAGCCCCATTATAATTATTATTAAAATTTTATTTTTTATAACTTACTCTCCTTTCAACTTTCCAAGCACATAACTATTCTGCCATTCTTTTTATAGAAACAATCCTAGTATTATAATAAGAGTTAGTATTTAAATTGTCTGTAACTACTCCTCTACTTGCATTTGCAGCATGTACAAAATTTCCATCACCAATATATATTCCTGTATGTCCTATTTTGGTTTTTCCTTCATCGTAAAATAATATTAAATCACCTATAGCTATATCTTCTATATTTACATCTTTCCCTAAATTATTTTGTGTTGCTGCAGTATTACCCAATGTATATCCAAAATTAGAATATACATATTTTGTAAAACCTGAACAATCAAAACCTGATGATGGAGTTTTTCCTCCAGACACATATGAACACCCTAAAAATTGTTTTGCATATTCTGCAATTTGATTTCCTTTTTGAGTATTTTGAGTTGATAAAGCTTCTGTTAAATTATTATTAATATCTTGATCTATAACAGTAGTGTCATTATCATTTTTTCTTTCTTCTGTTAAACTTCTAGATGACACATTTGTTGATATAAGATTCTTACTTACATATCCTGAAATTTCTTCTCCTTCAACATAATACCAATCGCCTTCTTCTTTAGTGATTGTTACAGTATCATTATAATCCAAAAATCCAATTATAGTTGCCGAAGTACTTGCTGATTCTCTGACATTTGCAGTTTCTACAGTAACAATACCTGGTTTGTTTATATTATTTTCTTCTTCAACTTGATTTGTTTCTTCTGTAACATTTCCTTGAGTATCTCCTTCTTCTGCATTATTTGGAACTTCATTTGTAGAAGATACTTGTTCTTGAGCTAAAAGTTTAACTTTTGGTACCCATCCTATATTACTTCCATCTGTGACTTTTATCCAATTATTAAATTCCACTATTGTTGTCACTTGTTTACCTTGTTCTAATACCACAACTATATTAGAAATAATATTTGGCATTGTTCTCATATTAGTTTGAGCTGTTAATACATATTGAGTTTGACTCGTATTATCCTGAATTGTATTATTAGTTTCATTCACATTATCTTGAGTTACTTGATTTACATTGTTTTGATCTTGTATATTTTCATTATTTGTTTCTGTTTGATTTTCTTGTGTAATAACTGCTGTATTAGAATTATTAGATGTATTTGAATCTCCTTCTATTTCTAAAAATTCTGTTTTTACATATCCTTCTGTATTATTATATCTAACTTTACACCATTCTCCATTATTTTCTAAAATTTCAACCTCATCATTTAAATAAATATTAGTTAAAATATTAGAATTTATATCTGCATTTTCTCTGATTCTCACAGCTTGTGTATTAACTTTACCTGTGTCTGCTACTGATGTAGTTATTAAGAAATATAATATTATTAAAATAAGTATAAATATTTTCTTTATTTTTTTCATTTTAAAATTTTCCTTTATATTTATTTTAAATCTAATTTAATATGCACTTCTTCTAGTTGCTTTTCAAATACTTTTGAAGGTGCATTCATCATAACATCTCTTGCCTTTTTATTTTTTGGGAATGCTATAACCTCTCTTAAATTGTCTTCTTTTGCAAGAAGCATTATAATTCTATCAAGTCCTGCTGCTGCACCTGCATGTGGTGGTGTACCATAACTAAATGCGTTATATAAAGCTCCAAATTTTTCTTTTACATTTTCTTCTGTATACCCCGCAAGTTCAAATGCTTTTATCATAATCTCTTGATCATGGTTTCTTACAGCTCCTGATAAGATTTCATAGCCATTACATACTGCATCATATTGATATGCATATATGTCAAGTGGATTTTTATTTTGTAAGCTTTCAAGTCCACCTTGAGGCATAGAAAATGGATTATGATTAAAATCTATTGTACCTTCATCTGATAATTCGTACATTGGAAAATCTACTATAAAGCAAAATTTATATACCTCTTTTTCTAATAAATCTAATTCATTTCCTAGTTTTATTCTTATATCACCTGCTATTTTAACTGCTTTATCATATTCGTCTGCTATAAAAAATATCGCTGAATTTGGTTTTATATTCATTTTACTGAAAATTTTTTCTTTTCTATCATCATCAATAAATTTACTAATTCCACCATTTAAATTATTTTCATTATCTACTTTTACCCACGCTAAGCCTTTTGCCTCTAATTCATCTACTGCATATTTTGACATATTATCAAAAAATTTTCTTGGTTTTTCTTCCATATTTTCTACTGATATTGCTTTTACTGTTTTATTTTTAAAGGCATTAAATTCTGTATTTTCAAAAATATCTGTTAAATCACATATAATTAATGGATTTCTTAAATCTGGTTTATCTGTACCATATTTTTCCATTGCTTCTTTAAAAGGTATTCTTATGAAATGTCCTTCATCTACTTTATAATTTGTATTTTCTTTAAACACTTTTGGTAAAACATTTTCTATAACTTCAAATACATTTTCTTGTGTTGCAAAACTCATTTCAAAATCTAATTGATAAAATTCTCCTGGTGAACGATCTGCTCTAGGATCTTCATCTCTAAAACATGGAGCTATTTGATAGTATTTTTCAAAACCTGACACCATAAGTAACTGTTTAAATTGTTGTGGTGCTTGAGGAAGTGCATAAAATTCACCTGGATGTAATCTACTAGGTACTAAAAAATCTCTTGCACCTTCTGGTGATGAATTTGCAAGTATTGGTGTCTGAATCTCTGTAAATCCCAGTTCATTCATAGCGTCTCTAAAATCCTTTAAAATTTTAGAACGTAGTAATATATTTTTATGTATTTTTTCATTTCTTAAATCTAGAAATCTGTATTCTAATCTCAAATCTTCTCTTACATTTTGTCCTTCAACATTTATTTCAAAAGGCAAAGAATTTCTACATTTTCCTAAAATAATTACTTTGTTTGCTACTACTTCGATTTCTCCAGTAGAAATTTTATCATTTTTGCTAGTTCTTTCCACAACTTTTCCAGAAACTGTTATTGTACATTCTTTTACTATATCTTTTATATTTGAAATATTAGTATCTTCTGAAATTACTATTTGTGTTATTCCGTGTTCATCTCTTAAATCTATAAACATCATTTTTCCAAGATTTCTTATTGTTTGAACAAATCCAGCTAACCTAACTTCTTTATTTACATCTGATATTCTTAGTTCTCCACAATTATGAGTTTTATATTCATTTATCATTTCAAAATTCCCCTTTTTATTACAAAATGTGGATATATTATATCTTATTTAACCTTTTTTTTCAATACTAATTCTTTCTTTATATAGTAGAAAATTTTCAAAAAATTATATACAAAATGAGATTAGCTAAATAAGGCTAATCTCATTTTAATTTTTCATTTTAATTTTTATATAATATCATTCTAAATCCCCAATAAGCATCTGCAGTTTCTTCTGCATATCCTATATGAGATTTTGGTGTTCTTTTTAAGTTAGCACTTCCCCCTCTTACAACTCTATATATAAGATTCAATTCCTCATCTTTTCTATTATTGCTTTCACTTGTTTGACTCTCTTTATAAATTTCTGTTGTCCATTCTCTAACATTTCCAGATAGGTCACATATATTATTCACATTATCTTGAGAAGTATAACCTGTTGGATAAATAGTTTCAGAATAATTTCCATAACTTGTACTTGATGAAAAATTAGTAACTTTTGTATCTATCCAAGCTAGAGTTGTATCCCATGCATAACTATTTATTAATGAAGTTTTACAATCTGTATATCCAAATGCTTCTGCGGATGCTGAAGCATAATTTATAGCATCTTGACAATTTATATTTGTCCATGGATTTTTACCAGATATTGTTGCTGCAACAGTTTCTCCATTCATATCATATTGCGAGCTTTCATATCTTGCAATATAAAATCCATGATATTTTGCAACACTATTTACAAGTTCTGTCGCTGTTGAATTAGACTCTTCATAGTCTTTATCTAAAATAGTATCACGTGTTAATTTACCTGTTGCTACTGGTACCCATACATATTGATTCTCAAATTCATCCTCTATTACAAAACCTGAATCTGGGTATCCTCCAACTTCTGTAAATCCTTCCAGAATATAAGGATTGTCTTCAGAAATTTCTTCAATTTCTGAAACATTTATTGTTGATGATTCAGATTCGCCATTTACAGCATACACTGTAAATGTATAATCACCATTTTGTGTTACTTCAAATGTTGCTGTATTTCCTACTACTGTTGTTTGGTCTGGAAGCTCAATTCTATCAATTTCTGTTCCATCTTCTGTACTTGCATTAACTGTTATAGTTGCTATCTCTTTGTTTTCTTCATCTATATTTTTTGAAAGTTCTATTACTGGTTTAACTTTTACTTCTTCTTGTACTACCTCTTGGTTATCAGAATTATCCGACAAAAAAAGATTAAACATAAAAAAAACAATTCCAACAAGTACAGCTAATAATATAATTATAATTATTGGGGTAAATTTATTTCCCATAGTGTATCTCCTTTTATAAAAATATAATTCATTAATATTAAATCATATAATACTAATTTTTTCAAATGTTTTTTTAGATTTTTTATTTAACACTAATTTTTTCATTAGAATCCATTTCTAAACTAATACTTTCTCCATTTTTATAAGTACATGTTATTATTACAATACTTTTATCTTCATTAAATGCAAAACTACAATTATTATAATCATTTTCTAAATTTGATGTCATTAAATTGATTTTTGTACATAAATTTATAAAATTTGTTTCATCAATATTAAAATAATTATTTATTATTTCATTTTTTTCTATATTATAGTATTCCGAAATATTTTCATAGTTTTTTAATTCTTTTTGTATTTTAGGTATTTCTATTGTAAATAAATTTCTATATTTTTTGGCAATTGCAATTCCTTTATCACTATCATTCCCAAAAAATTCATTTAATATGGATAAATTTGTTATACTAAGTGAATGAACAGAATTATCTGGGCATTGATCCCAACCAGATTGACCTACAACATCATGAGTCATTTCTTTACCATCTGGGTTTTTTACATAATTACAATTGTATTTCTGTTTCAAAACCTGTTGCCATATCATATGCTAAATCTGGCATCATTGTTGCTAAATGTACTGATAATAGGAAATCTATTGGAATTCCATATATCTATCATTCCTCTAGTCCAATATTGGTTAGTTTGTCCACCTGTAAATAAGGATGCTCTGTTAAAAAACCATATCCTTTTAAATCATATCCCATTTGTTCTAAATAAGTATTGGTAATAAGAATTTTATTAAAGATTGCTTTACTGCATTTTTCTTTAATGATTTTGAAAGTCTTTCTTGTACTTTTTTTGTATTCCTTTACTTACATTACTAGATTTATTAGTTGAAGAAGAATTATTTGTTTCTGCTGGAACATCTGCATTTTCTTCTACTTCATTATTATCATTATTTTCACTCATTATATAATTCCTTTATTATAAAATCTCTTTATTTTATAATAACATTTCAATATTTTTTTATCAATCCATATAACTCAAATGTAATCTATTTGTAATTATCCCAAAATTAAAACAAGACCTTTTATTCAAGGTCTTGCTTAATTTTATTTAGAAAATTTTATTGTTGATTTATCTTGATATATTCTATTTGAAATCGTGAGCTCAACCGAAATCTCTGGATTATTCTCATATTTGATATATAAATTAGCTTTTGTATTATTATAATTGTTTTCAATCTCATCCATATTAAAATATGATCTTTCTAATTTTAACTCTGGTGTTAATTTTTGTATTTCTTCCATTAATTTTAAAAATTCTTCTTCTTTTTCTACTCCTATATCTAATTTTATATCTTTTAGATTTCTTTGAAAATATTTTCTAGCACTTTCAGAATTATCACATTTTTTTAAGTACTTAGGTACTAATTCATTTATAAAATAATATGTTGATTTTGAAATTGCTTTTGGATTTAATTTACCTTTGTATGATGCAACTACAACATGTATAAAATCCGGAGATACTGTTCCTTCATTCATCTCATCAGAATTAATATATTCTAAATTCTTTTTAGTATTAGTTTGCATAAATACTACTATTAGTAACGCTACTAATAATATTGTTAATATTATTATAGTAATTAATATCTTTTTTCTTATTCTTTTTAAATTTTTTTTCATTTTCATCACCTTTTATTTATGGATCATGTGTTCCTGCTAATTCTCCAAAAATTTCTTTTGCTGGATCTATGATTTTCTTAGATTGCCAAGCTGTATACATTCCTTGTTCCCATACAGTTGTTGGAGTTGAGCTAGTTGCTCCTCCTGAAGTGCCATGTTTACTTCCACATAGGGATTCAAATTCTTCTTTTGATTCGAAAATTATTTTATTTTCTCCTTCATATTGATTTCCTCCCCATCCCCATGGGTATAAGTAATACATTCCTCCTCCACCAGCATCATTAGCTGAATGGTCATCTCCAAGCCATGAATATAAACATTGAAGTCCAGAAACAGAACTTGGTAATCCATATCCATATGGATCTATACCCCCATTTTCAGTACAAGCTTTTCTTTCTTCATATCTTTCCATTATGGTTTGATAATAACTTGATGCTGGATCTTGGTATTCTAAAATTGTATCACAATATAATTCTAATACATGTTGCCATGTTCCACCATCCCATAAACCTGAACCATTAGGCGTATTATACCCCCAATAATTATTTCCATTTGCTGCAGATAATCCACATTCTTGTATTCCTCTTACAAAAATAAACTCTGGGTTTACTCCTTTTTCTTCACATATATCATATAATTCTTCCAGATTTGCTCTATTTTTAAAAGTAGAATCTCCATGATTTGCTGTATATGCTAATGCTTTTTCTACCCATTCTTCTTTTGAAAGTACTGTACCTATAACTGAAAAATGATCTGCTTGTTGTGAAGTTCCTTCTGTTTCACCATCAAGTTTCATATAGTCTTCAACATTTTCTACTATATCTTTATTTATATCACTCATTATTATTCTTATGTAATTTCCTATTACTTTATCTCCATTTTCTATAGTAGTTGTTGCTCCATTTTCATCTTCTGTTGTTACTGTTGCTCC
>CALXPN010000011.1 GCA_944390285.1 uncultured Clostridia bacterium | reverse complement strand
GAACAATTGATAAAATTAATGTCTCTAGGATTAACAGAAAAAGAAGCAGAAGAGCAGATAATAAATGGATTTTTAAAATAATAATAAGGAGAAAGAAGAGTTATGGAAAAAATTGAAAGTTTTAAGGTAAATCATAAGTTATTAAAAAGAGGTATTTATGTTTCAAGAAAGGATTATAATGAAAAAGGTGAAGTAATAGCTACTACATTTGATATTAGAATGAAAGAACCCAATAGAGAACCTGTTATAAATATTGCTGAATTACATACAATTGAACATTTAGGTGCGACTTTTTTAAGAAATCATGATAAATATAAAAAGAAAACTATTTATTTTGGACCAATGGGATGCAGAACAGGTTTTTATGTTATATTTAAAGGTGATTTGGAATCAAAAGATATTTTAAATATTATGAAAGAAATGTATGAATTTATGTCAAATTTTGAAGGAGATATTCCAGGAGCTGACGAGTTTTCTTGTGGAAACTATTTAGATCAAAATTTACCAATGGCAAAATACGAATCTAAAAAATTCTTAGAAGAAATTTTAAATAATATAAAAAATGAAAATATGAACTATCCAAATTAATAATTTATAATAAATAAAAACAAGTAAAGGAAAAAATATGGAAAATAAAAAAGTATTACTTGGAATGAGTGGAGGAGTTGACAGCTCTGTTTCAGCTATATTGCTTAAAAAACAAGGATATGAAGTAATAGGTATAACAATGGAATTATATTCGAATCAAGATATTGGTGATTCAAAATATGATGATGTAAAAAAAATATGTAAAAGTTTGGGAATAAAACATTATATATTCGATTTTAGAAAAGAATTTAATGAAAAAGTTATAAAAGATTTTATATCATGTTATGCAGATTGTAAAACACCGAATCCTTGTATAGAATGTAATAAATATATGAAGTTTGGTTTAATGTATCAAAAAGCAAAAGAACTAGGATGTGAATATATAGCAACAGGCCATTATGCTAAAACTGAATATAGTGAAAAATATGGAAAATATGTTCTAAAAAAATCAAATGCAGGAAAAAAAGACCAGAGTTATGTTTTGTGGAGTGTACCAGAAGAATTAATAAAACATATTATTTTTCCACTTTCTGATTTTGAAAGTAAAGAACAAATAAGAGAAATAGCAAAAAATAGTAATTTAGAAGTTGCAAATAAACCAGATAGTGAAGACATATGTTTTATACCAGATAAAAATTATAAAAAATTCTTAGAAAATAATTCAAATATAAGACCTAAAAAAGGTAATATAGTTAATTCTAAAGGAAAAATATTAGGTATACATAATGGTCTTTACAATTATACAATAGGTCAAAGAAAAGGTTTAGGGATATCTAATCCAGTACCACTATTTGTATTAGGATTTAATAAAGAAAAAAATGAAGTAATAGTAGGGGAAGAAAAAGAAATTTATAAAAAAGAGATTTTAGTAACAGATATTAATTTATTACTTATGGAAAAAATAGATGATTGGATATATGTTGAAGTAAAAACTAGATATTCTACAAAACAAGCTAAAGCTAAAATAAAACAAGATAATGAACTAATAAAAATTATATTTGATGAACCACAAAGAGCAATAACTCCTGGACAATCAGCTGTATTTTATATAGATGATATTGTTTTAGGTGGTGGAAAAATAATATAATAAAAATATTTTAATAGATGAGGTTATATATGGAGCAAAAAACTGAAAATTCAGAAGAGATAATATATAAAGTAAAAAAATATATAAAAAATTTTAATAATGAAAAACAAAAAGAACAAGACGATTCATTTAAGCCTGCTGATATTTCAATGTGGAGAGTGCTTGCATATTTTATTATTTATAGTTTTTTAGGATTTATTATAGAAACGCTTTTTGCTTTATTTAATTATGGAGTTTTTGAAAGTAGACAAGGTTTTTTATATGGTCCATTTTGCTGTATCTATGGACTTGGAGCTGTTATTATAATACTAGTATTAAATTATAAATTTTTTAAGAATAATCATACTTTATTTATAGGTGGTTTTGTAGTTGGATCTATTGTTGAATATTTTGTAAGTCTTTTGGGAGAAATAATTTTGAATGTAAAATGGTGGGATTATTCAAATAGATTTTTAAATATAGGTGGAAGAATATGTTTCTTATATTCAATATTCTGGGGGCTTCTAGGTGTTTATTTAATGAAAGTAATAAATCCGAGAGTAGATAGATTTATAAATTGGTTGAAGCAGAAGATAAATATAATATTTTTAAAAATTGTTACACTTGGATTAATAATATTTTTATTTTTTGATTGTTTAATCTCAGTATATGCTATAAATGTATTTTTAGTGAAAGTCGCAGTAGAAAAAGATTTGCAAGTTAGTTATAAAACAGAGACAGAGAAAATCTATAATGAGATTTATGGTAATAAAGAAACTGCAGAATTCATAAATAAATATTTTAGTACAGAAAAAATGTTAATGACATATCCAAATTTAACAATTACTTTAGAAAATGGTACTTCAAGAAAAATTAGTGAGTTTTATCCAGAAGTAAGAAATTATTATTATAAATTTGATGCAGAAAAATCAATATAATTTTAAATTGAAGGAATAATTTAAAATGGAAAGATATGAAGAAATAGAAAAAACAATAACAAAAAGATTTAGAAAAGAGATTTGGAAAAAATTTATAAAAGGTATAACTGAATATGAAATGATAAAAGAAGGAGATAAAATAGCAATTTGTATGTCTGGTGGCAAAGATTCTATGCTTATGGCAAAATGTTTTCAAGAACTAAAAAAACATAGAAAAATGAATTTTGAAATAAAATTTATTGTTATGAATCCAGGATATAATGAAAAAAATAAACAAAAAATAATTGAAAACAGTAAGATTTTGAATATACCAATTATAATGTTTGAAACAGATATTTTTAACAGGGTTGTAAATATAGAAAATAATCCGTGCTATATATGTGCAAGAATGAGAAGAGGTTATTTATATGAAAAAGCTAAAGAATTAGGATGTAATAAGATTGCTTTAGGACATCATTTTAATGATGTTATAGAAACAATTTTAATGGGAATGTTTTATGGCTCGCAGATGCAAACAATGATGCCAAAAGTTAGAAGTACTTCACATCCAGGAATGGAACTTATAAGACCATTATATTTTGTGAAGGAAGATGATATTATAGCTTGGAAAAACAAAAATAAATTAGATTTTATTGAGTGTGCTTGTCGTTTTACAGAGGAGTATCATGCAAATTATAATGAAGATGGTAAATCAAAAAGAGAAGAGATGAAACAACTAATAAAAAACATGAAAAAAGATTATGAAAATATAGATATCAATATTTTCAATAGTGTACAAAATGTTAATTTAGATACAATTATTTCTTATAGAAAAGGTAATGAATATCATCATTTTCTAGATGAATATGACAAATAAAATATACATTTCTTTTTAGGAGGAAAAAATGAAAAAAGAAAAATTTGATGTACAAGGCATGACTTGTAGTAGCTGTCAATCTCATGTTCAAAAAGATGTAAGCAAATTAAATGGAGTAAAAGATGTAAATGTAAATTTATTACTAAATAATATGATAGTGGAATATGATGAAAAACTTACGAATTCTGATAAAATAATAAATGCGGTTCAAGAAGCAGGTTATAATGCAAATCTTGTAGATGAAAACAACAAGCCAAATATAGAATCTAAAAATAAAGTATCTAATAATGATAATATTATAAAATCTATGAAAAAAAGGTTAATAATATCTGTTTGTTTTTTGATACCACTTATGTATGTAGCAATGCATCATATGTTATATGAATTGTTTAATATTCCAATACCAAATTTTATAAATAATATATTTCAAGGAAATGAAAATGCTATTATTTTTGGATTTACTCAATTTTTATTATTACTACCTATAGTATATGTAAATAGAAATTACTATATAGTTGGTTTTAAACAATTGTTTAAGAAAACTCCTAATATGGATTCACTAATTGCGATAGGCAGTTCTGCAGCAATTATATATGGTATATATGCAATTTATATGATAGGTTATGGACTAGGTCATGGAAATTTAGATTTAGTAACAAGATTTTCAAAAGATTTATATTTTGAGTCAGCAGGAACTATACTTACACTTATTACTGTTGGAAAATATTTGGAAACTAAATCTAAAGGAAAAACTAGTGATGCTATAAGTAAGCTTATTAATTTAGCACCTAAAACATCTATAGTAGAAAGAAATGGGAAAGAAATTGAAATAGAGACAAAAGATATAATATTGAATGATATTGTAGTTATAAAACCTGGTGCTTCAATACCAATAGATGGAATTATTGTTGAAGGAGAATCTAGTATTGATCAATCAAGCATAACAGGAGAAAGTATGCCTGTTGAGAAAAAAGTAAATGATATTGTTGTTTCTGGTACTATAAATAAAAATGGATATTTTAAAATGAAAGCAACTAAAGTTGGTAATGATACAACTCTTTCTCAAATTATAAAATTAGTAGAAGAAGCAGCAAATTCAAAAGCACCAATTTCAAGACTTGCAGATAAGGTTAGTGGGATATTTGTACCTGTTGTGATAACAATAGCATTGCTTGCAACAATATTTTGGATTTTGAATGGGCAAAGTTTTGAGTTTGCATTAAGCATAGGAATTGCAGTATTAGTAATATCATGTCCATGTGCTTTGGGGCTTGCAACTCCTGTTGCAATAATGGTAGGTACAGGTAAAGGTGCAGAACTTGGTATTTTAATAAAATCTGCAGAAAGTCTAGAACTATTGCATAAAGTTGATACTGTTGTTTTAGATAAAACAGGGACAATAACAGAAGGAAAACCCAAAGTAGATCAAATAATAACAAATCAAGATTTAATAAATGAAAATATGTCAAAAAATTCTAAAATGAAAGTTATTTTAAATACTAATAGAAATTTGTCTGCTAAAAATAATTTATTAAAAATTGCAGGAAGTCTTGAAAAAAATTCTGAACATCCTTTAGCAGAAGCTATATTAGAAAAAGTAGAAGAAGAAAATATAAAATTATATGATGTAAATAATTTTGAAGCAATTTCTGGTAGAGGAGTAAAAGGAAAAATCGGAGATGAACAATATTTTGGTGGTAATTTGGCTTTTATGCAAGAAAATAAAATTGATATAAATGATTTTGTTTCAAAATCTGAAGAACTTTCAAAAAAAGGCAAAACTTTATTATATTTTGCTAAGGAAAATAAAGTAATAGGAATGATATCAGTAGCTGATAAAGTGAAAAAAACTGCTAAGAAAGCTATAGAAGAATTAAAAAATGAAAAAATAGATATTGTGATGCTTACAGGAGATAACAAAAATGTTGCAAAAACAATAGGAAATAGTTTAGGAATAGATAAAGTTATTTCAGAAGTATTACCACAAGATAAAGAAAAGGAAGTTTCAAAATTGCAAGAAAAAGGAAAAAAAGTTGCATTTGTTGGTGACGGAATTAATGATAGTCCAGCACTAATGAGAAGTGATGTAGGTATTGCAATTGGTTCCGGAACAGATATTGCAATAGAATCTGCTGATATAGTTTTAATAAAAAATGATTTATTAGATGTTGTATCCGCAATTGATTTAAGTAAAAAAGTCATAAATAACATAAAAATGAATTTGTTTTGGGCATTTTTCTATAATATTATTGGTATACCAATAGCTGCAGGAGTTTTTTATTTGAGTTTTGGTTTTAAATTAAATCCTATGATTGGTGCTCTTGCAATGAGTTTAAGTTCTGTTTGTGTAGTAACAAATGCACTTCGATTAAGAGGATTTAAAAATAAATATTCAAAATACCAACAAGTTAATAATAGTGTTAATAACACTTGTTATATAAATTCAGAAAAAAGTGAAAAACCTAATAAAGAGAATTCACTTAATAATAAGGAGGAAAAAAATATGAAAAAGATTATTGTTGAAGGGATGAGTTGTAATCATTGTAAAATGAATGTGGAAAAGGCTTTAAAAGCCATTGATGGTATTGAAAGTGCTGAAGTTAATTTAGAAACTAAAGAAGCTGTTATTACTTATAATAAAGAAATAGATGATGATACAATAAAAAAAGCAATTGAAGAAGCGGGATATGAAGTAAGTAAAATAGATTAAAAATGATTAATCTAGTATAGGAGTAAAATATGGAAGAACAATTCTCTAGAACAGAATTATTAATTGGTAAAGATGGAGTAGAAAAATTAAAAAAATCTAAAGTTGCTATTTTTGGATTAGGTGGAGTAGGCTCTTATGTGGTAGAAGCTTTAGCAAGAGTTGGTGTTGGGAATTTTATATTAGTAGATAATGATATTATTTCAGAAACTAATATAAATAGACAAATAATTGCAACATATAAAACTATTGGAAAACCTAAGATTCAAATAGAAAAAGAAAGAATATTGGAAATAAATCCGAATGCAAAAGTCAAAATTTTTAAAGAGTTTTTTATGCCGGAAAGTCCAGATTTCATTGATAAAAATGTTTCTTATATAGTAGATGCAATAGACACAATAACTGCAAAAATAGAGCTTGTGGTAAGAGCAAAAAAAATGAATAAACCAATAATTTCTTGTATGGGAACAGGAAATAAATTAGATCCAACCAAATTTGAAGTTACAGATATTTATAAAACTTCTGTATGTCCTTTAGCAAAAGTTATGAGAAAAGAACTTAAAAACAGAAAAATAGATAATTTAAAAGTTTTATATTCAAAAGAAGAACCTATAAAATTAAATAATAAACAAGTACCAGGTAGTATTTCTTTTGTACCATCAGTTGCAGGATTAATAATTGCCGGAGAGGTTATAAAAGATATAATAGGTTTAAAATGAAGAAAGAAAGGAAAATAAATTATGGAAAGAGATGAAGCATGGAAGTTATTGAAAGAATACAATAAAGATAAGTTTCATATAAAGCATGCATTAACAGTAGAAGGAGTAATGCGATATTTTGCTGAAAAATTAGGATATGAAGAAGAAAAAGAGTTTTGGGGAATAGTAGGTTTGTTACATGATTTAGATTTTGAAAAATATCCTAATGAACATTGTATTAAAAGTCAAGAAATTATGAGAAAAAATAATGTAGATGAAAAAATAATTCATGCTACTGCAAGTCACGGATATAATTTAACAGTAGATATAAAACCTGAACATGAAATGGAAAAAATTTTATATGCAACAGATGAGTTAACAGGTTTAATAGGAGCAGTTGCAATAATGAGACCATCTAAAAGTTTGCAAGATTTGGAATTAAAATCTGTAAAAAAGAAATTTAAAAATGAAAAATTTGCTGCAGGTTGTTCAAGAGAAGTTATAACAAAAGGAGCTGAAATGCTTGGCTGGGATTTAGATAAATTGATAGAACAAACAATTCTAGCAATGAGAGTTGATGAAGATAAAATCAATAAATTTATGGAAAGTTTTAATTATTAAATTTTATATAGTATTACTTGTAATTAGTTGATTTTTACTAGCTATTATAATATAATAACTAAAAATAAAATAGAAAGGAAGAAATTACTTGAATGAAAGATGTAACAATTTCAGATGATATTATATATATAGGAGCAGATGATAAAGATATTGGTTTGTTCGAAAGTCAATATATTGTTCCAAATGGAATATCATATAATTCATATGTTATTAAAGATGAAAAAATTGTTGTGATGGATACGATAGATGAAAGAAAAACAAATGAATGGCTTGAAAATTTGGAAAATGCTTTAGAAGGCAAAATACCAGATTATTTAGTTGTATCTCATCTAGAACCAGACCATGCATATAATGTTGAGCTATTATCAAATAAATATCCAAATATGAAAATAATAGGAAATGCAAAAACATTTGCTTTTATGCCACAATTTTTCAATATAACAAATTTAGATGATAGAAAAATACTTGTTAATGAAGGTGATGAAATAAGTATAGGTAAACACAGTTTACAATTTTTTATGGCACCAATGGTACATTGGCCAGAAGTGATGGTTATTTATGAGAAAACTGAAAAGATACTTTTTTCAGCAGATGGATTTGGAAAATTTGGTACTTTAGATACTGATGAAGATTGGACATGTGAAGCTAGAAGATATTATTTTAATATTGTTGGAAAATATGGAATTCAAGTTCAAGACTTATTAAAAAAATTATCTGGACTAGATGTAAAAATGATTTGTCCTTTACATGGACCAATATTAAAAGAAAATTTGGAATATTACATAGGAAAATATGATATTTGGAGTAGTTATAAACCAGAAGATGATGGTGTATTTATAGCATATGCCTCAATACATGGTAATACTGCTAAAGCTGTGAATGAACTTTCTAAAATATTAAAAGAAAAAGGAGCGAAAAAAGTAGTTACTACAGATCTTGCAAGAGATGATATGGCAGAAGCAATAGAAGATGCTTTTAGATATGATAAAATAATTTTAGCAGCTTCAAGTTATAATTTTGAAGTGTTTCCACCAATGGATCAATTCTTAAGACATTTAAAATGTAAAAATTATCAAAATAGGAAAGTTGGTTTAATAGAAAACGGAACATGGGCTCCAAGTGCTGGAAGATGCATGAAAGAAATATTAAATCAAATGAAAGATATAAAAATATGTGATCCGCTTGTTACAATAAGATCCACTTTGAATGAAGATAGCAGAGAAAAACTGCAAGAATTAGCAGAAAACATATTAAAATAGGAGAAAATCTTGGAAGGAACTTTAATTAGTAATAAATATAAAAGTGAATATGATATATATGATAAAATAATAGAAACAAAAGAAGAAGTTGAAAAAATAAAAAAAGAAAAATCAAATTATTATGTATATATTCATTGTAATGGATGTTTTAAGAAATGTTCTTTGTCAAATGCTAATTGTGGCAGAGGCAAAAATTTAGTTGAAAAATTTTAAAGGAGATAAAAATGATACAAGTACTTTTATTAGTGATTTTAATAGGATTAAATGCTTTTTTTGCAGCTTCTGAAATAGCATTTATTTCATTAAATGACGCTAAGATAGATATTCAAGCCAAAGAAGGAAATAAAAAGGCAAAAAAAATAAAAAAAATGTTAGAAAACCCGAGTAAGTTTTTAGCAACAATACAAATAGGTATTACTTTAGCAGGATTTTTGTCAAGTGCATTTGCATCTGAAGCTTTTGCAAGTGAACTTGCACCAATATTAAATAATTTAATACCGGTTCTAAGTGTTTCTACATGGAATACAATATCAATAATTATAATTACAATTATATTATCTTATTTTACATTGATTTTTGGAGAATTGGTACCAAAAAGAATTGCAATGAAATATTGTGAAAAAGTTGCTTTTGGTTCAATAGGTGTAATTAGTGCAATATCTATTCTAACTTCACCATTTGTAAAATTTTTAACTTTTTCTACAAATATAGTTTCTAAAATATTTGGTGTTTCAGATGCAGAAGAAGAAACAGTAACAGAAGAAGAAATTAGAATGATGGTGGATGTCGGAAAAGAAAAAGGAACTATAAATAAAGAAGAAAGTGAAATGATAAATAATGTTTTTGAATTTAATGATAAAACTGTTAGTGAAATCATGATTCCAAGAACAGAAATATATGCTGTTGATATGAATTTATCTATATCTAAAGTTATAGAAGATATAACAGAAGATAAAGATTTCAGATATAGTAGAATTCCTGTATATGATGAGACTATAGATGAAATAAAAGGTATTGTTTATATAAAAGATATATTATTATCAACAAAAAATAAAAATGTAAAAATAAAAAATTTAGTAAAAGAAGCTTATTATGTACCAGAGACTAAACAATTAGACGAACTTTTTGATGAACTTAGAAAAAACAGAAAACAAATAGCAATTGTTGTAGATGAATATGGAGGAACTGCAGGAATTGTTACTATGGAAGATATACTAGAAGAGATAGTTGGTGAAATATATGATGAGTACGATTTAGTTCAAAAAAATTATGAGAAAATAGATGAAAATACTTATCTTTTAAATGGAGCTCTTTCTGTGTCAGAAGTTGAAAAAATTCTAGGCATAGATATTCCAGAAGGAGATTATGATACTTTATCAGGATTTCTAATAGAAGAACTTGGAAGAATTCCTTCAGAAACAGAAAAACCAGAAGTTGAAACAGAAAAAGTAAATTATAAAATAGAAAAAATAAAAGATATGAGAATAATCAAAGTAAAAGCCTGTAAGAATCAAACAGTAGATATAGAAGAATCAGAAGATAAAGAAGAGGAATAAGAGAGGTAGAAAATGGAAAATTTTATATTTAGAGCACCTACACATATGTATTTTGGAAAAGGACAAATAAAGCATTTACCTGAAATTTTAAAAGAATATGGTAAAAATGTTCTTCTTGCATATGGTGGTGGAAGTATAAAGAAAAACGGAATATATGATAAAGTATTAGAAGTATTAAGTGATTTTAATATAATAGAATTTTCAGGAATTGAACCAAATCCAAGAATAGGAACAGTAAGACGAGGAGCAGAAATTTGTAGACAAAATAAAATAGATGTAATTTTAGCTGTAGGTGGTGGAAGTACTATAGATTGTTCTAAAGTTATAGGAGCAGCTACCTTTTATGAAGGAGATGCTTGGGATTTAGTTAAAGATTCTTCTAAAATAGGAAAAGTTTTACCTATAGTTACAATTTTAACAATTTCTGCAACAGGTTCTGAAATGAATAAAGGAGCTGTTATATCAAATCCTGAAACAAATGAAAAATTAGGAACATCATCTGTAAATATGTATCCAAAAGCTTCTATATTAGATCCAGAATATACTTATACATTACCTGCGATTCAAACTTCAGCAGGTACAGCAGATATTATGAGTCATGTTATAGAAAATTATTTTAAAAAAACAGAAGGAGCATTTTTGCAAGATAAAATTTCGGAAGGAATTTTAAAAACTTGTATAAAATACTGTCCTATAGCATTAAAAGAACCAAAAAATTATGAAGCACGAAGTAATTTAATGTGGGCTTCAAGTTTAGCATTAAATGGATTATGTGGCTCTGGAAAAGAAGGTTCATGGAGTTGCCATCCAATAGAACATGAACTTAGTGCATTCTATGATATAACACATGGAGTAGGACTTGCAATCATTACACCAAGATGGATGAGATATATTTTATCTGATAAAACAGTTGATAAATTTGCATGCTATGCTATTAATGTATGGGAATTTGAAAATGAAGAAGATAAATTTGCTCTTGCAAAAAAGGGAATTGATGCAACAGAAAAATTCTTTAAAGATTGTGGTATTCCAATGAATTTAGGAAAACTTGGTATAGATGATTTATTACTTGAAAAAATGAGTAATGCAGCAGTTGCACATAGAAATTTAAAAAATGCGTATGTTCCATTAGATGCTAAAGATGTTTACAATATTTTAAAAATGTGTTTATAAAAATCAAAAACTCAAAATAAAATATTCTTATTTTGAGTTTTTAATTTTTATCTTTCTATATCAATTTGATTTTTACCATAATTAAAACCTAATTCAAAAAAATCGTTTAAGAGTTTATTTTTTGAAGATATGTTTTTTCCTAATTTTAAATTTAAATAACTATCATAATCATTAGGATAAGAAATAATATCAATTCCATCAAATTGACTTGCTAATCGATTAAATGTTTTTAAAAACTTGTTTGTTATATTTTCCTGTAATTTTAAAGATTCTTCGTAACTAGGAAAACCTTCATAATGTCCAAATCTTCTTGTTAGAAAATCTGCGATTTTTATATTTTCTATTCCTATTCCTTTAAGCATTCCCAAAAAAATTGTTGCTGATACAAGCATTGATGGAGTAATATCACGATCATGTTTTACTCCAGAATTTACGCTATTGAATTTTCCATTAAGTTCCTTAATTCTTTTGTGTTTGAAATTAGTTTTTCCTTTTCTTTGTATAGAATATATATAGGCTTGATTTCCAGATATTCCATATCGTACAAAAGGCATTGTATATTTAAAACCTTTTTTATCAAGAGCATATCTCATTGTATATGGAGTTTCTGATCCGTAATATTCTTCAGCTCTTCTTGCTAAAACATCAAAATAATTAGAATTTTCGTTATCTAAATTTATAGAACCTATTTTACCTTCTTTTTTTAAATTTTCAAAATTATTATCATGTAAAAAACCAATAAAAGTTTGAATATATTGTGATAGATCCTGATTATCTGAATTTGTTAGTGTTTTTACCAAATAATACATATATGATGAAAAATTATGTTTTTTATCAATTTTATAAAAGTTCTTATTACTGGTATTGAGGTAATTAACATATTTTTTTAATAAAGTTTCAAATTCTTCAATATTTTTAATAACAGTATTTGGACGGAAAAATTCTTCTTGTTTTGTTGGAGTAAGAAATATTCCATTTTCTTGTGAAAGTATTTTTTGAAAATGAGATTCAGATAATTCAATTTTTTTTATTGAATTATTTGAATCTTGAGAATTTGGATCTATGTATATAGGAAGACCTGTGTCTCTTGAGTATATTCCATCATATGCTTTTTCAAGCGCAACTTCTAGAAATCTTTTAGTATAATGGAATTTTTCTGTTAAAGGTATATTTTCATTCATAATCTTATCCTTATTTTATTTTTTTTTACAATTATAACATTTTAGATAAAATTTTTCAATGAAATCTCTACATTTAAGCGATTTTTATAAAAACTTAAGCTTGATTGGCAATAATATAAAAGAAAATTTTTACAAAGTATATGCAGTATGTTATAATAATTTAGATAAGATAGTAATAAAATATATATTAATAAAAAAGGAGGATTTATTATGAAAGTTTTATTAATAAATGGAAGTTCTAATGAAAAAGGTTGTACATATACAGCATTAAGTAAGATAGCTGAAAGCTTAAATGAAGAAAATATTGAAACAGAAATAATTTATTTGGGTAGTAAACCAATTGCAGATTGTATAGGGTGTAAAACTTGTTATAAAGAAGGACATATTGGAAAATGTGTATTTGATGATATAGTAAATGAAATTATAGAAAAAGCTAAAACAAGTGATGGTTTTGTTTTTGGAACACCAGTATACTATGCTCACCCATCAGGAAGAATTTTATCTGTTTTAGACAGAGTTTTTTATGCTGGAAAAAAGAACTTCGAATTTAAACCTGGAGCTTGTATTGCAAGTGCAAGAAGAGGTGGAACAACAGCATCTTTTGATGTATTAAACAAATACTTTACAATAAGTCAAATGCCAGTAGTATCATCTACTTATTGGAATAATATACATGGAAATACTCCAGATGAAACAGTTCAAGATTTGGAAGGAATGCAAACAATGTATAATTTAGGAAAGAATATGGCTTGGCTTCTTAAATGTATAGAAGCAGGAAAAAAAGCAAATATTGAGCATCCAATAAATAAAACAGCTAAAACTAATTTTATTAGATAATGGATTTTATGTTAAATTTGATTTTATAACTAAAATATGTTAAAATAAAAGTTAAGCGTAAGCTTAGAAGCTACTAAACTCTAAACAAAAAGAAAAGGAGGCAATATGATGAATATTAGAGTTGAACTAATCAGACGGGGAGAAAACGGAAGTGTTACAGTCAATGTAGCACTTAATGTGATGAAGAAAGTGTTTGAGATTCCCAGTTTGTCTTACACGGCTGAGTTTTGGGGTGATAGAAAAGCAGAAGTTCACCCTGGTGAGGAATGGCTCTTGATGAATGCAGACATTTCTGAAATTTTGGAGATTACACCGGATAATTTGACAGAAAAGGAAGGATGTCCGGAAGTGCTCCACAGTGTGACTGAGATTGCCTGCGAAAGCAAAGGTTATAAGGCAATAATCGAATATATGGATTTGCCGAGACCTGATGCAATTGAAGAGCATGGACATCCGCAAGGAGTGGAAGAGATTTATGCGTCTCTTGAGGAGCCGTACGAGGTACGGCTTTGCAAAGACGGAGAAACTCATTCTTCATTTGCCAAGAAACAGCTGGCAGTGAAGATAATCCCGGTGCAGTAGTAAGTAGTAGCTAGCTGAGTTTTCTCAGCGAAAATGAAAGTGTAATCTATGAGAGAGAAATTGTCAAATAGATTACACTTTTTTCTATTTAAATTTATTTTTTTTAAAAGGAATTTTTAAAATTCTTTTTCCTATATAATTTATTCCATAAGCAGTATATGGTAGTAAAATAAAATAATATTGAATTACATAAATTGCTTTTGTTTCCCAAATTATATGAAATAAAAACCCACCAATAAAAATTATAGGTAATAAATATAGTTTTAATTTATTAATATTTTTTCTTGCAATTTTAAATATACCAATAGAAGCGAATATAAATATTAAAATTTGATATATATTAAAATAATTTTCTTCTATTTTATATAAATTTCCACCTACCATACTTAAAACTTTTTCATGATAGCCTAAATAATGAGCATAATCTGGATACCATCTATATCTTGTTCCAGGAAGCGAACACCAAATTGTTTGAAAAGTAGGATTAAGCCAGGTAGATCCTATTTTTTGTGCATAAAAACTTAAAAAGTCTATTGGATTTTTTAAAAAATAATTTATTCTGCTTTTTATTAATTCATAAATAAGTTCTCTATTTATTTCCTTATTATAGTTACTATTTGTATAAATTAAAGGTGCATCACCAGTATACCAACCAGGCGACAAATCTGTAGGTTCTGCCATTCCCATATATATATAATTTATCATAGGAACACCTGTAGAGGAATTTATATTATAATATTTTAAAATCTGATTATATCCTAAATTAATAACAAAATAGGATATAATGAATATAGGAATTACTAATAATATTTTTAAATTCCATTTTTTTATTATATGTAAAATTAATATACAAATTATACCACATAAAAATATATAGTAGTTTGTTTTTATTAGTATAGATATGCAAATGCTCATACCTGAAAAAATTAAATAAATAAATTTATTTTTTTCTAAATATAAAATTGTATATAATGTTGCAAGTAATGCTAAAGTTAGTCCAATAATATTTCCATAAAAATGGACATTAAAAAACATCCAGTAAAAAGTGAAACCGCCTAATAATAAAACTAGTATTTTTTGAATACTTTCTTTTTTAAACAATAATTTTGAAATATAAAATATTAAAAGCATATTACAAATTGAACATATGGCATTTAGATATTGTATACAAAGAAAATTTTCTCCAAATATTTTATAAATTAGTGAAACTAAAAAAGTTAATCCAAATTGATATGGATATAAAAATAAATACTGAGATATATTAGTATAATAACTAACGGAATTCGAATTTAATAAGCTAATAGCCATTTCATGTATTAGTTTTTGATCTGTTTCAGGATTTAATCTCAAAGCATTAATCCAATAAATATATAATATAAAAGAAAGAATACAAATAGGAATTAAAATGAAAATTGAAGGGATTTTTTTTAGTATTTTTTTATTTATTATTAAAATTAATATAAATACAAATATTGTAATTAAAATTTCTACAATTCCAAAACTATACTTAAAAGATGTTTTTTCTTCAGGATGGTAAAAGGTCGAATTAAAATAAGCTGTTATAAATATAGATAAAAATCCTATAATTCCAATAATTATAGAAATTATTATTGTTCCATATTTTAGTAAAAAAAATATTATTTTTTGAAATTTATTATAATTTATATTTCTCATTTTTTTCTTCTCCATATGGAATAAATTATATATTTTTTTTATCGGATTATCAATAATTATAAATAAATTTATAATTAAAAATGAGTTGAATTATAAAAATAAATCAACTCATTTTTGTGATTTAAATATTAATTTTTAGAAATATTTGTATTACAATTGTTGCCACTATTCATATAAAATTGATTTTTTTGATACAGTTTTTCTTGAACACCATTTAATGCTTCTCCAAATCTTTGAAAATGCACAACTTCACGTTCTCTTAAATATCTCAAAACATCAACTACATCTTTATCATCTTTGCAAATATCTATAAGTTTTTCATAAGTTGCACGAGCTTTTTGCTCTGCTGCTAAGTCTTCTGTTAAATCAGCAACAGGGTCACCTTTTACAGCCATACTTGCAGCTGTATATGGGTAACCCGCAGCAGCTTGAGGATAAACGCCCCAACCATGATCTGTATAATAATCTCCCATACCAGCTTGCATTAATTCTTCTGCACTTGCACCATCTGTTAATTGGTGAACCAAAGTACCAACCATTTCTAAATGAGCTAATTCGTATGTTCCAAAAAGATAACATTTTTTTATTTAAAAATATTGACACAGTGTCAGAAAAATGATATATAAAAAATATACTGACACTGTGTCAATAAAATTAAGGAGAAAAATATGGCAAAACAAATAGTTGATATAAGAAGAGAAGAAATTATAAATGCTTGTGAAAAGCTTTATGAAAAAGAAAATTTTAAAGACATAACAATGAAAAGAATAGGTGAAGAAACTACTTTTTCTCGTACATCAATATATAATTATTTTCACACAAAAGAAGAAATATTTTTAGCACTTTTTCAAAGAGAATATGAAAGATGGATAGAAGAATTAGAAGAAATGTGTGAAAATAATTCTGAAATGACAAAAGAAATGTTCGCAAATAAGTTAGCACATACAATAGAAAAAAGAAAAAATTTATTAAAATTATTATCTATGAATTTATATGATATGGAAGAAAATAGTAGAATTGAAAGATTAGTAGAATTTAAAATGTCTTATGGCACATCAATAAAAACAGTAAAAAAATGTCTTGATAAATTTTTTAAAAACATGAATGAAAAGGAAAAAAATGATTTTATATTTTCATTTTTTCCATTTATGTATGGAATATATCCATATACATTTGTAACAGATAAACAAAAACAGGCAATGGAAAAAGCAGGAGTTCAATTTGAATACTTAACAATTTATGACATTACATACAAAGGTATATTAAAATTATTAAATTAAATATAAAGGAGTGAATATCATGAAAATAGTAATACTTACAGGAAGTTATAATTTACATGGAACATCTAATACATTAGTAGATGAATTTATAAAAGGAGCCAAAGAAAATAGTCATGAAATTGTAAGATTTGATACTGCTCATTTGTAGATTAATCCTTATAAAAAACTAGTAAGTTATATGAATTACAAAGATGAAGGAATGATTTTAGGAAAAGGTTGTGGAACAATAGGAATGATGCCAAAGAGTTTTTATAAAGAAGCTTATGAGCTATGGAAAAAGATTAAATAGTTAAAAATTTGAATAAAAAGAATTAAGGTTGGAGAAAATTTATGAAAAAATATATATTAATAATATTATTAGTAGTAGTTATTGTTGTTGCAGTATTATATATAACTTATAATCTTACTAACAATGAAGAAAATCAAACAAATCAAAATGAGCAATCAAATAGATTAATTCAAGAAAATGAAAATTTTTCAAACACTAATAATATAGAAAATGTTACTACAAATAATACAGTAGAAAATTTGCAAAATGAGGGGGAAGATAATACTATGGAGAATGCTAGAATAAAATTAACAGTAAATGGAAATGAAATATTTGTAAACTTAGATGAGAGCCAAGCATCAAGAGAATTTTTAGAAATGTTACCTTTAACTTTAACATTTGAAGATTTTAATAATACAGAAAAAATAGCGTCATTACCAGATGAATTATCAACAGAAGGCTTACCTTCTGGATATACACCAGAAGTAGGAGATTTTTCTTACTATGCTCCATGGAGCAATATATCAGTATTTTACAAAGATTTTAGATATTCTAATTCTTTATATAAATTAGGAAGAGTAGAATCTGGAACAGAAATACTAGAAAATATGAATGGAAATTTTGAAGTTACTATTGAAAGAGTAAATTAGAAGAAATATATTTACCACATAAAGTTGTAGGTGCGGTATAAAATAATTTTAAGGAGGAGTTTTATTATGAGTTTAACAATAAATATATATTATACTGGTGAAAATGGAAATGCAAAAAAATTTGCAGAGGAAATGGTAAAAACAGGAGTTGTTGACAGAGTAAGAGCTGAAAAAGGTAATAAAAAATATGAATACTTTTTTCCAATGGATGACCCAGAAATTGTTTTATTGATAGATAGATGGGAAAATAAAGAAGCTCTAGAGGAACACCATAAATCTCCAATGATGAAAGAGATAGCAAATTTAAGAGATAAATATCATCTTCACATGAAAGTAGAGCAATATAAAGAAATATAAAATTTCATAAAATTATATTGACTTGGAGCAAGCTCCAAAGTATAAAATGTAAAAAAATAAGGAGGAGAAAATAATGAGAAAAGAAATTAAAACAACTGAAGCAATATTTCCAATGCCAGTACTAATGATTGCAACATATAATGAAGATGGAACTATTGATGTTATGAATGCTGCTTGGGGAACTATGTTAGAAAGAGATCATGTTATATTAAATTTAACAGAATCACATAAAACTGTTAAAAATATAAAAGAAAGAAAAGCATTTACTGTTAGTATAGCAGATAGTAAACATGTTGTAGAAGCAGATTATTTTGGAATTGCATCAGGTAATAATACAAAAAATAAATTTGAAAATAGTAAATTAACTGCTACAAAATCTAGTATAGTAGATGCACCAATTATAAATGAATTTCCAATATGTATGGAATGTGAGTTTATAGAATATCAAGATGATGAATATGGATGTGGAGTTATTGGAAAAGTATTAAAAGTAACAGCAGATGAAAATGTAATGAAAGGTGATAATGTAGATATTGCTTTAGTTGATGCAATTGCTTTTGATCCATATACACACGGATACTATAAAATAGGTGAAAGAGTAGGAAATGCTTTTAAAGATGGAATGCAATTAAAAAAATAGAATAATGTTAAAAAGTAGAAAAAGATAAATAAGTTATTTGCTTATTTATCTTTTTTTAGCGTTAACTATTAGTAAATACAATGTAAACTAATTTGAAATAGCACAATATGTATTTGAATTAGAGAAGGAAATACTCAAGACAAATTTGTCTTAGGTATTTTTTTTTGTTTTCCTCATAAATTAAAAAGAAGGAGATTTATATGGTATTAGAGGAATATACTTTAGAAAATACAAAAATAAAATTTTATGATGATTATATAGTAAAAAACATTGCTATTCAAAAAGAATGCATAGATAATACCATAATTAAATTGATAAGTAAGACATTGTTATTGTAATTTAGTTTAAAATTAATGAAAAATTACAATGAAAGGAGAAAAATGTGCAAAATGATAGATACGCAATATATTTAAGAAAGTCAAGGGAAGATATAGAATCAGAAAAATATGGAGAAGGCGAAACTTTAGCAAGGCATGAAAAAATATTAACAACCTTAGCATCAATGAGAAACTTAAATATTGGCAAAATTTATAAAGAAGTGGTAAGTGGTGAAACAATTAGTGAAAGAAAAGAAATGCAAAAACTCCTAAAAGATGTTGAAAATGAGAAATGGACTGGTGTTTTAGTTGTTGAAGTGGAAAGATTAGCTCGTGGTGACACTGCTGATCAAGGTCGAGTTTCAAAAGCTTTTAAATATTCTCATACTAAAATTATTACACCTGTTAAAACTTATGATCCAGATAATGAATTTGATGAGGAATATTTTGAATTTGGATTATTTATGTCTAGAAGAGAATATAAAACAATAAATAGACGTTTGCAAAGAGGTCGTGAAATTTCGTGTCAAGAGGGTAAATTTGTTGGTAATATTGCTCCTTTTGGTTATGATAGAGTTAAAATAAAAAATTCAAAGGGGTATACTTTAGCAATTAATCAAGATGAAGCACTAGTTGTAAAAGAAATTTTTAGATTATATACTTTTGAAAATCAAACTATAAATTCAGTTGCAAAGCAATTAAATGCTTTAAATTTAAAACCTAGGATTGCAGATGAATGGACTAGTTCTTCCATTAAAGAGATTCTTTCTAATCCTGTATATATTGGCAAAATTGTTTGGAATAGAAGAAAACAAAAAAAGAAAACAAAAAATGGACATATTGTGATTTCTAGACCTCGTAATCAAGATTATTTAATTTATGATGGATTACATGAATCTATTATTGATAATAGAATATGGGAGATAGCCCAAGAAAAAAGAAAGCAAAATAGTCCAAAAGTGAAATACAGTCATCAAATTCAAAATCCATTAGTAGGACTAGTATTTTGTGAAAAATGTGGTAAACCTATGCAAAGAAGAGTTTATACCCAAAATGACAAACCTGCAACCCTTGTGTGTTCTAATTCTAAATGTGATAATATAAGTTCTAAACTATATATAGTCGAAAATAAAATAATTGAGGCATTAAAAATTTGGTTTGAGAATTATAAAATAAATTATGATGTTAAATATAATTCAAATAACGAAAATAATAAATTAGTTAAAGAATTTATTATTTCTAGTAAAAAAGAATTAGAAAAAGAAAATACTAAACTTAAGAAAATCTATGATTTTTTAGAAAATGGTATTTATAGTAAAGAGGAATTTATAAATCGTTCTAAATTTATAAAACAAAACATTGAAAATTTAGAAAACAAGCTAAAAAAATATACTGAACTTCTAAATAAGAGTAATGAAATACAAAATAAAGAAGAAACAAAGATACCTGAGTCAGAAAATGTTATAGATTTATATTATAAACTAGAGTCTATTGAAGATAAAAATATTTTTCTCAAAAGCATTCTTGCAAAAGTTACATATTTAAAAACAGAAAAATCAATAAAAAAGAATTCTAATCTAACTAATTTTAAGTTGCAAATATATCCTAAGATAGCTAGATTATAATATTATAGAATTTGATTTTAAGTATGTAATATGCTATAATATAAATTATAAGAATTTGAAAGGAGAGAATTAAAATGAGAGAAGAAGTAGAAAAAGCACGGAGGAATGCAGTAAAAAAATGGCAGGATGAATATGAACAGGAGATAAAATCCTGTTTGGATGAGGCAGAAGAATATGCCAAAAACCATCCAACTGCCAAAAAGTGTATTATAAAACGACGCGGAGAACTTACAAAAAAAAGAAAGTTCCGCATAGCGTTACAAAGGAGTGCAAGCGAACAGGAAATGGCTGTTCTGTTCGGCTACTTCGGAAGAATCGAGATATGGTTCGACGAAATAGATTGCATGGCAAACTATTTCTGATAAGGCCAAGCTGGTGTTGCCTGCAACATCAGCTTTCTCTCATTTTATAGATATTGTTATCATCAAGGTACTCATTCTTCTGTACCAATATCATTTAATATAGCTTTTGATTCTTGATCAGGCATGCCAAATCTTTGAGATAAATATCTAAGAGAAGCACCTAGTTCTCCATCAGGTCCTCCGATATTGAGATATTATATTTTTTGCAAGTTTTGGATTTCTACATTTTATATTTATAGGATATTGTAAACTTTTTACATAGTAATACATTAATAAGCCCCCCTTTCCCAAGGCCAAGGTTCATCTATCCAATCCCAAGTATCAGAAGTAAAATTAATAGTTAAAGGCCCATATAATCTTTGATATTCTTCTGTAAGTTTAGTAGCTTCTTGGCTATATTCATTGTGCATGCAAAGAGCTTTAGTGTCATTTGGATGTGTGTCTAAATATAAAGTTAAATCATTTACAGCAAAATTTAAGCTCATAATTCTATTTAATAGAGTTTCTCTATTACTACTGTTTTGACAAGAACAATTATTCATTTCCACACCCTCCATTTCTTAAATAATTTATAAAATCCATAGATTGACCTGGAGAATATGGACTAACAAGTTCAGGAAAAATAGTTCCATTACTTAGGCCAATTTCTGGAGTAAATGTTTTATTCATAGTTTGAACTGGAGTATAAGCATGACCATATAAATAATTTTCAGGGAATGCGGATTGAGTCGAATTACAAATATTAGCATAAATCCTAGAATCACAGCAATTGTTTATATTTGAGTTTATACTATTATTTCTGTTACAACATCTATTTGA
This sequence comes from uncultured Clostridia bacterium, assembly GCA_944390285.1. Classification (GTDB taxonomy): domain Bacteria; phylum Bacillota; class Clostridia; order TANB77; family CAG-508; genus Scatovivens. The sequence goes on along the minus strand of CALXPN010000011.1, from coordinate 17,650 downwards.
GCAACATCTACGATTACAATTACACATAATTAAAACCTCCTTTAAAGTTTTATATAATATATATTATGAAAACTTAAATATTTAGTGAGTTAATATATTTAAAAATATAAAAAAACAAATTTCATATTTTTTATTTCAAATATGAAAAACATGTGAAAAAAGTGAATTTATTATGAAAAATATTGAGTAGAAATATACAAAGTGATAATATTTAAAACATCATAAAAATATTTTAAGAAAGGATTAAAATTATGAGAATAAATAGTAAGGATATTTCAATTGCAATAGAAATATTAGCAATGAAACTTTCAAAAGAAATGTTTAATAAAGAAGAAATGAAAAGTTTACTTAAAGAAAGAGATTTAGTATATGCAGGTGATAAAGAAACAATAGATAAAGTAATAAATGTTTATGGTAAACAATTGAAGGAGGAAGTGCAAAATGGAATCAGAAAATAGAGCTATTAAAAAACAAGTAGGATTGGTATCTGATAATTCAATTGATAAAAGATTAAAAGATATCTCAAGTAATATCGAAACAGTTGAAGAATGGAAGGAATATATCAAAAAATATTATGAACCATTTTGTGCAATTTTAGCAAAATTGGAAACTACTTCAGGAACTCCAAAACAAGAAAATTCAGAAAAGCCAATAGCAATAATTACAGGTGGTCAACCTGGTGCTGGTAAATCAGCATTATTACCAATGTATAAAATGTTTTTAAAACAATTTTATAATATTGATGCAGTGGTAAATAATGCAGATTTTTATAGATTTTGTGTTCCAGGCAGTTATAGAGTATCAATTGATTTTCCTGAAAGTGCATCAGAAATTACAGATCCTGTTGTAAAACAAATGAGAAAAAATTTAATGGAAGAATCAATTAAGGAAAAACAAAGTATTATTATAGAAAATACATTAGGAGATACAATAGCAGTAGATACGATGGAAAGTGGTAATGTTCATGATGTATGGATTGCATTAATGGCAGTTCCAAGAGAAGAATCTTTATTATCAGATTTTGAAAGATATATAAAAATGAAAGAATCAACTGATGTTGCAAGATTAGTAAGTATAGAAGCTCATGACAAACGATATTATGCTCTTGATAGAATTGCAAAAGAATTAGAAAATAAAGGTATGAGAATACTTGTACATTCTAGAGGAAAAACTGAAAATGATTTTCCAAATTTAGAATATGATAGTATGAATCCATCAAGTGGAAAGAAATATGGTTCTGTTGTAGAAGCTATGACCAAAATAAGAGATAAACATTATAGACAAAATGTATCAAGTTATGAAGAAAGAATGAAAAACATTAGGGAAAAAATGGAGAATTTTGGTATGACAAAAGAAGAAAATGAAGAATTAGAAAAGTTAGAAAAGATTATTGGAAAATCAATAGATAGAGAAAAAGATGAGGAGGAAAAATAAGTGATAGATTTGCATATACATACAACACATTCAGATGGTACTAAAACGGTAACAGAAATTTTAAAACAAGCAGAAGCTTTAAAATTAGATTATATTTCAATTACAGATCATGATAAATGTTCAGCATATGATGAACTAAAAAATATAGATATATCTAATTATTATTCAGGAAAAATAATAAAAGGAATAGAAATAAAAGCTTTTTATAAGGAAAGTACAATAGATATATTAGGATATAATTATGATTATGATAAAATGAAAAATTGGGTATATGAATATTATAAAAATAAAGATAGAAAAATTATAGAAAAAAAATATTTTAATAAACTTTATGATGTTTGTGAAAAATTGAATTTAGTAATGACACCAAGAAATGAAATAATATGGAATCCAGAAATAGAATGGGCAAGTACAATTATATATTCAGAAATAAAAAGTCATCCAGAAAATAGAGCAAAATTGCCAGAAGATTTATGGAATGAAGGACCAAGAACATTTTCTAAAAAATATTATTGTAAAAAAGATACAATATGGTATTTAGATAAATCTGAAGATTATCCTAGTGTAAAAGAAGCAGTCACAGCTATAAAGAAATGTGGAGGATTAGTATTTTTACCACATATATTTATATATAAATGGATGAAAAATATAGAAAATGAATTAGATGAATTAGTTAAAAACTATGAAATAGATGGACTCGAATGTTATCATAGTGATTTTACTGAAGAAAATATAAAGTATTTAAATGAATATTGTGACAAAAATAAACTTTTTAAAAGTGGCGGAAGTGATTATCATGGAGCTAATAAACCAGATATTTCATTAGCGATAGGAAAAGGAAATTTACAAATACCAACAGATATAATTAGGTCATGGTATAAAAAATAAAATTTATAATATGTAATTGTTGTTTTTATAAATTTTTTTCAAAAGTAATTGATTTTTATATTTTCATATGGTAAACTATAATAGTTAGAAACAGAAGAAAATTGGAGGTTATTACAGATGGAAATAGTAAAATATATTATTATGGGAATATATGCAATAGTTTGTTTAGCTTTAATAGTTTTAGTTTTAAAACAAAGCAAGGAAGATAGTGGAGCTTCAGGAACTATTGTAGGTGCTTCTGCAAATAATTTTTATGAAAAAAATAAAGGAAAAACAACAGAAGGTAAAATGAAAAGAGCAACAATTATATTAATGATTGTTTTTGCAATTTTAACAATTGCCTTAGGAATTATATATGTTGTTTAAAATAAATATAAAATTATGAGCAGTATTGAGAAATACTGCTTTTTTTGTAATATTATTAAACTATATATTATGATTTTGAAAGGATAATTATGAGTAAAAAAAAGAAACAAAAAAGAATAGAAGGCATTTTTAGAGCAACTGAAAAAGGTTATGGATTTATACAAATAGATGAACAAAAAGAAGAAATTTTTGTTCCTAGAAATAGTGTAAATAATGCTTTAAATGGTGATAAAGTTCAAGCTGTGGTATATAAACAACAAGAAAAAGATAGAAGAGCAGAAGCTAAAATCGTAAAAATATTAAAAAGAGAAAAAGAAACAGTAGTTGGAATATTTCAAAAATCTAAAAATTTTGGTTTTGTTGTTCCTGATGATAAAAAATTTGCAACAGATGTTTTTATTTCAAAAAAGAAATGTAAAGAAGCAAAAAATAATGATAAAGTAATTGTGAGAATAACAAAATATCCGGAGCATGGAAAAAATGCAGAAGGCGAAATTGTAGAAATTATAGGAAATGTAAATCAAGCAGGTGTAGATATGTTATCTGTTATTAGAGAATTTGAATTGCCAAATGAATTTCCATCATTTATTATAGAAGAAGCAAGAAGAATTCCTAAAAAAATAGATAATAAAGATTTTAAATATAGAAAAGATTTAAGAAATAATATAATTTTTACTATAGATGGAGAAGATGCTAAAGATTTAGATGATGCGGTAGCTGTTTCTAAGAATAAAGACGGAAATTATATTTTAGATGTACATATAGCAGATGTGAGTTATTATGTAAAAGAAGATAGTAATCTTGATAAAGAAGCTATAAAAAGAGGTACAAGCATATATATGTTTGATAGAGTTATACCTATGCTTCCTTTTGAACTCTCAAATGGAATTTGTAGTTTAAATGCAGGCGAAGATAGATATGCTTTATCTTGTAGTATGGAAATAGATTTGAAAGGAAATGTTGTTTCATCAGAGATATATAAATCTGTTATAAATGTTACTGAACGAATGACATATACAGATGTAAACAAAATTATAAATAATTTAGATGAAAATATAGTGAAAAAATATAGTAAATATATAGATAAATTTAAGTTAATGGAAGAGCTTGCTAATATTTTGAAAAAAAGAAGAATTTCTCAAGGATATTTAAATTTAGATATACCAGAAAGTAAAATTATTTTAGATGAAAATGGTAAAGCTATAGATGTAAAAAAATATGAAACAACTTTTGCAAATGAAATAATAGAACAATTTATGCTTACAGCAAATGAAACTGTAGCAGAAAAATTTTATTGGTTAGAGGCGCCATTTATTTATAGAGTTCATGAAGTACCAGATTATGATAAAATAGAAGAAACAAATAAATTCTTGTTTAATATTGGAGAAAAAATAAAGGTTAATAAAGATAATATAAGACCAAAAGCTTTTTCAGAAGTTTTAGAAAAATTAAAAGGAACAGAGTACGAAAAAGTAATTTCTACATTAATTTTAAGAACTTTAAAATTAGCTAAATATGAAGAGCAAAATAAAGGACATTTTGGAATAGCAAGTAAATATTATTGTCATTTTACTTCTCCGATAAGGAGATATCCAGATCTTTTTATACATAGAGTTATTTCAGAGTATATAAAGAATAACTATAATTTAACAGATGAAAGAAAATTAGAATTAAACGAAAAAGCTAAAAAATATGCGAAAAGTTCTTCAGAATGTGAAAAAATAGCAACAAAAGCTGAAAGAGATGCAGAAGATATTAAAAAAGCAGAGTTTATGGAAGATAAAATCGGAAAAGAGTATTTTGGAATTATTTCTTCAATTACTTCTTTTGGTATGTTTGTTGAGTTAGATAATACTGTTGAAGGGCTAATAAGATTTGAAAATATGGGACATAATGAGTATTTTATATATGATGAAAATAGAAAAACATTAGTTGGAGAAAAAACTAGAAGAGTTTTTAAAATAGGTGATAAAGTAAAAATAAGAGTTATTGAAGCTAATAAATTGCTTAGAAAAGTAGCATTTGAGTTACGTGAAGATGATGAAAATGCAGAATAAAAAATTCTATATAATAGAGGTTCAAATATATGAAAAAACGAAAAGATGAGAATCTAATAAATAAATTATTAAATATAAAAAATTCTAAACTCCTAAAAAATTTAATTAATCCAAAAGATCATGAGATAAAAGAACTTCAGAAACTAAAAAAGAAAATTAAAGCAATAAAAACTATAGAGGAATTAGAAGAGTTAGAAGATGAACTTGAAAAACTAGATTTAGTAGATAGAAATGAAATAGAAAGATTAAAAAAGAAGAGAAAAAAACGTTTAGAAAGAGATAGTCAGACATTTAATGAAAGGGTCAGATGCGATTTAGAAACTATTAATAGAATAATTGCTGTTGGAAAGGCGTATAAGCAGAAAGAAAGACAAAGAGAAGAAAAAGAACAAATTCAAAACAGAGATGAAAGACTAAAAAATGGTGGTGAAAAACAAAAAGAAAGAGATAAATCAGAAAGAACAAGAAGTGGTCGGTGGAAGAAATAGAGAAAGATAATATGGAGAAAATTATGTTAAGAAAAAATGAAGAATATATAGTTAATATAATAGATAATGGATTTCATGGAGAAGGAATTGCCAAAATAGATGGTATGACAATTTTTGTTCCAAATGCTATAAAAAATGAAAAAGTTAAAATAAAAATTTTAAAAGTAACAAGTTCTCATGCTTTTGCAAAAATAATAGAAATTTTGGAAAAATCAAAAAATAGAATTATAAGTGATTGTGACACTTATTCAAAATGTGGTGGTTGTACTATGAGGCATATAGATTATGATACCACAATAAAAATGAAAAAAAATGCAGTAGAAGTAACTTTGAAAAAGGCTTTAGGAAGAAATATTGAAGTTTTAGAAGTATTAAAAATGGAAAATCCATATAATTATAGAAATAAACTTCAATATCCAATAGGTATTGATGAAAATGGAAAAGCTGTAATGGGGGTATTTGCAGAAAGAACACATAGAATTATTTCAACAACAAATTGTAAAATTCAAGATGATTTAAGTCAGAAAATTGCAAATAGTATATATGAATTTATAGTAAAAAATAATATAAGTGTATATAATGAGAAAACATTACAAGGTAGTCTAAGACATATAATTATTAGAATAGGTAAAAAGACAAATGAAGTAATGGTTACTCTAGTAAGTAATATGGAAAATTTTAATAAAGAAAAAGAATTAGTAGAATATATTACCAAAAAATATTCAGAAATAAAAACTATAGTAAAAAATATAAATAATAAAAATACAAATGTTATACTTGGAAAAGAAACTAAAATTATATATGGAGAAGGATATATATATGACTATTTAGGAGATTTTAAATTTAAAATATCTCCACTATCTTTTTATCAAGTAAATCCTATTCAAACAGAAAAACTTTATAATAAAGCAATAGAATATGCAAACCTTAAAGGAAATGAAACAATATTTGATTTATACTGTGGAATAGGAACTATAGGAATTTTTGCTTCAAAAAACGTGAAAAAATTATATGGTATTGAAACAATTGAAGAAGCAATTGAAGATGCAAAGATTAATGCAAAATTAAATAATGTCAAAAATGCAGAATTTTTTGTTGGAGATGTTGAAAAAGCATTACCAGAATTTATAAATAAAAGAAATATAAAACCAGATGTTGTTTTTTTAGATCCACCTCGTAAAGGTTGTGATAAAATAGCCCTTAATACTATTTTAGATATAGAGCCTAAAAAAATTGTGTATATAAGTTGTAATCCGGCAACATTAGGTAGAGACTTAAAAATATTGGAAAATAAATATGGGTTAAAAAAGCTAGCTATTTGTGATATGTTTGCTTTCACTAGCCATGTGGAAGTCTGTGCGTTGCTAGAGTTAAAGAATTGCCAGTAATCCTAGAGTTTACTAGCTTTCAAGATACAAGTATGTTTTATAAACGAGGAAGATTTGGACTAGAAAAAGTACAAAAATCGGAAATTAATGTTAAGGTTGTTTTAGATATGGAGTGTGGAAACATATAAAGAGAATCCTAAGTAAAGTGCCTTTAAAGGTGCTTTATTTTTTACCCAAAAATCAATAAGATTTGGTAGTGAATTTTAGCGAATTTGTTGAGGAAAAGGTAAATTTGTGATATAAAATAGATATAAAGAATTATATTTGATATAGATATAGTAAATAATTGGGGAAAAATACATAGTTATATAAGAGAAAAATAATTAAAATTATCAAATGTAATTTAAAGATTGGAGAATAAGATTATGGAATATAGCTTTAGAGATTGTACACTAGAAGATTTTGACTTTCTATTTACTTTAAAAAAAGAAAATTTTAAGTGGTATGTTGATAAAATTTGGGGCTGGAAAGATGATGACCAAAAACAAAGATTGAAACAAGATTTAAAAGAACACTTGCCTCATAAAAGAATTATCATGGTTGATAATAAATCAGTAGGAGTATATGCAATACATATAACTGAAGATGGAGATTTATTTATAAATGAAATCAGCATATTAACAGAATATCAAAATAAAGGAATAGGAAGAAAAATTTTAGAAGAACAATTAAAAGAAAATCATAAAAAAGGAATCAGAACAATCTTACAAGTATTTAAAGATAATCCAGCTAAAAAATTATATGAACAATTAGGATTTAAAGTATATGGAGAAACAGAAACACATTATCAAATGGAAAATGTAAAAAATTTTATGATTGATAAAAAGAAGATATTTCCAATAGGAATAGGTACATGGAAAATTAATTATCAAGATAACAAAGATATAGAAGCTTTATTTCATTCATATAAATTAGGACAAAATTATTTATCTTTGTATATGTTATATGAAAACGGTAATATTGTAAAGTCATTAAAAAGCTTTATTGAAAAGTGTGGTAGAGAAAATTTATTTATAAGTGTTAATATAGAGCCAACAGTAAATGAAAAATCTGATATTGAAAAGCAACTAAATGAATATTTAGACATATTAAATTTGGACTATGTAGATAATTTACAATTACATTCACCTAAATTTACAAAACTTCCCCTATTAGATACTTATTTTGAAATGAAGAGACTACAAGAAATAGGTAAAACAAGATATTTAGGAATCAGTAATTGCTCATTAGAACAATTAAAAGAAATAAATACAAATGTTAAATTGGATTTCTTTGAAGGTGTTTATAATTTAGAATGTAAAATAAATGAAAATATTGGAATATTGGATTATTGCAAGAAAAATAGTATTGAATTTGTTGCATATCAACCTTTAAGGAGAAATCGAACACAATTAAAAAATTATGACTTATTAGTAGAATTATCACAAAAATACAATAAAACTCAAAATCAAATTATATTAAATTGGATAATGAAAGAAAAGAAAATTAACGTTTTAATCAAGAGTACAAACTGTGATAGAATAGATGAAAATATAAAATCTTTAGATTTTGAAATGGAAGAAAATGATTATAAAAGGTTAAATGATTTCAAAAATGAGAAATTTGAAAATATAAAAATAGATTGGGATAATGTAGGAGATGGAATTAGCATAGACCAATTGCCAAATCAATTTTAGGGGGATATATAAGAGTGGATTATTATTTTTTATGTAATGACTTCTTTGAACACTATAAAAGTACGGAAGAAATAAAAACATCAATAATAAATTATATACATAATAATTATGATATTTTGAAAGACATTTACTTTGAACCCAAGAAAATGGAGCAAGAAAAAATAGAAGAAATTATAGATAGTGTAGAATATCAGAAAGTATTGTTAGATACAATAACGCATTTACATAATATTAATTTAGATATAGTTTTTGAGAATACAGTAAATGAACTGGGAAATATATTAGATTATATAAACATTGATAAGAAAATATATATCATTATAGGAATGAATACGACTACAATATATTCTACAAAGTATCAGAATGAAGATGTTACTGTTATATTATTAGAATCAACACTAGGAATAGAGGAAAATATTAAAATGTTGCTGGCTCATGAATATACACATTGGATTAGAGAAAAAGAAATAAAACATGATATATTTGAAAAGTGTATTGGAGAAAGATTTATTACTGAAGGAATAGCATGTAATTTTTCAGAAGAAGTAGTACCTAATAAGCAAAAAAGTTATTATACAATAGTGCCTAATACTACAGTTGAATGGGTAGAAAATAATTTAGAAGTTATAGATAAGGTTGTTGAACCAGAATTAAATAAAAATAATATGATGTATGATTTTTTCTATATGTTTGCAAAAACGAAAATACCTAATATGCCAGTAAGGACAGGATATGTTTATGGATATATAAAAGTAAAAGAGTATATGAGAAAGAATAATTTTAAAATAAAAGATATTGTAAAATCAGATTGGAGAGAAGTTTTAAATGGATAAACCTATAAGAAAAGCAGTTAGGTGCTATTTAGTAAAAGATAATAAAGTAGTAGTGACAAAATATAAAGAAGGAAATAAAAAAGTAGGGTATTATGAAATACCAGGTGGAAAAATTGAAGAAAGAGAAACTTCAGAACAGACAGCTATAAGAGAAATGAAAGAGGAAACAGGACTTAAAATAAAAAATTTAAAATATAAAGGAAAAATGATAATTGAATATCCAAATAGAATATTTGATTTTGATGTATTTATATGTGATGAATGTGAAGAAGAACTGCAAAATTTTGAAGAAAATACATCAGAATGGATAGAAATTAATGAATTATTGAAAAAAGAAAAAATATTATCTAATATAATGATTTTAGATAGATTTTTTATTAAAGGTTTAACTGATGAAAAATGTAAATTTAAAATGCAGATACAAGTGGATGAGAAAGAAAACATATTAAGTGTAAATTATAAATTGGAAGAGAGGTAAGCATATGGAAAATTATTTTATAATACATGGCTCATTTAGTAGTCCATATTCAAATTGGATAGGATGGTTACATGATTTTATAGAAGATGAAGGAAAACAAGTATATGTGCCAGACTTTCCAATAGGGGTAGGATATCAAAATTATGAAAATTGGAGCAGATTACTTAAATATTATTTAGATTTGGGATTAATTAACGAAAATACAATAATAATAGGGCATAGCATTGCACCAGTGTTTATATCAAAATTTTTAGTAGAAAATAAAGTAAGTGTTAGGAAATTAATATTTGTATGTGGATTTAATAACTATTTTGGTATAAATGAAGAATATGATACAGTAAATAGAACAATGTATTTTGATAATTTAGAAGATGTGAAAAATTATGCGGAAAAAATTATTTGCTTTTATTCAGATAATGATCCTTATGTAAAGTATGAAGCAGAAAAAGATTTTGCAAATAAAATTGCAACAGAAAAAGTGTTTATTCCTAAGGCAGGACACATAAATAGTGAAAGTGGTTATGATACATTTGAGGATATAGTAAGCTATTTATAAGTTTATATTACGAATAATTGAAAATTTTTGTAATATAGAAAACAAATTGCCGGAAACTTTCGTAAATCATTTGATATTTACGAAAATTTCCGGCAATTTTATAGAATAAATAAGTGTATTTTAATTTAAATTGGGCATATTATATATTAAACAATATTTTTTATGCAAAAATATTGCATAAAAAATAAAAATATGTTATAATTTTATAAATTAGTTAGGAGGAATTTGTTATGATAACAAGTTTAAAATTTAATAATTGTTTTGCATTTAATAATCAAGTAGAAATGAATTTGAAAGCAGATATGAGAACAAAGAAATTTTCGTCTAATATAACTAATATAAATGATAATCTTAATATATTAAAGTCAGCAGTTATCTATGGACCAAACAATACAGGAAAAACCACTTTTATAAATTGTATAAAAGCAGTTAAAAATACTTTGCTAAATAAGGAAATACATCTAGATTCAAACATATTTACAAATAATAATATTTGTGAAGAATCTATTTCTTTTATATATGAAGAAAAAGAATACTCATATGAATATAAGTTCGATGACGAAAAAATGCTATATGTATATGAAAAAATGTCTGAAATAGTAAAAGACAAATATAATAATGAAAAAGAAAAACTAATATTTTTAAAGGACACAATAAATGAAAAATATGAATGTCCAAAAGATAAAGAATTAGAAAAAGTATTAAATATAACTTCTAACAACAATATTTTAATATATACAGTACAAATTGAAAAGTTTCATATATTAGAAAAGATAAAAGATATATTAACAGGTATTGGAAATAGTATAGAGATAGTAGATATGAACAAAATACCTATTTCAAAAACAATACAGATGTTAAAAAATAAAGATGATGAAACAAAAAAAGTTGTAGATTTTATAAAAAATGCTGATTTATATTTAGATGATTATATGTATGTAGAAGATTTAAATGTTGAAATAGATGGAAAAATTGCAGATGAGAAACTACTAAAAAATCAAAATTTAATGGATCAAATAAAAGTTATATCAGTATATAAAGGGCAAGCTGTACCAAGTATTATATTTGACTCATTAGGAACAAGAAAATTTGCAGCTCTTGCAAGTTATGTAATAGAAGCAATAGAACAAGGAAAGACATTGGTAATTGATGAATTGGATAGTAGTTTACATTTTAAAATTACAAGAGCAATAATTAGTATGTTTAATAATGAAATAAACAAAAATGCACAATTAATAGCGACACTTCATGATATAAGTTTATTAGATTGCAAAAGAATGTTTAGAAAAGAACAAATATGGTTTACAGATAAAGATGAAAATGGAACAGATTTATATTCTTTAAAAGACTTTAGTTATGCAGAGAATGGTGTAAGAGATACATCAGATATACAAGAAAAATATATTAAAGGAGAATTTGGAGCAATACCTGAACCAGATTTAATTTCTACCTTATTGGAGGTGGAAGATGAAGAAATATAAGGGTAAAAAAATATGTATCATATGTGAAGGATATGAAGAATTAGAGTATATTGAAGCATTAAAAAATAAAGCCGTATTTTCTAATAAATATGATTTTATTACAGTAAACGCAAAATCAATAAATACAATAATAGCAAGGTATCAAGAAAAATATCAATCAGCTTCATATTCTTTGGTTTTAATATTTTGCGATACAGATAAAGGACCATCAGAAAAATATAGAGAAATTAAACAAAAGATAAATGACTTTCATGGCGAAGATGTAGCAGATGATATAGTAATATTTGGAAATCCATGTACGATGCAAATTATACTTTCACACTTTGCTGAAATAAAGTTAACAAGTCAAAGTAAGACAATAAATAGTAAATATATAAAAGAATATGTTGGTATTGATAACTATAAAGCTACAGATGAGCAAAGAAGAGAGTTATTTAGTAAAATAAAAAGAAGTAATTATGAAAAAATGAAAGAAAATGTAGCTAAGTTATCAACAGATGACAATGTAACTTCTAGTACCAACATATTGAAGTTTATTGAAAATTTTGAATGTGATGATGAAAGATGGATAGATGAAATAAATAGTAGATTATAAGGAGGAGTGCATATGAAATATGTTGTACATCAATTAGGAAATGTAGAAAAAGGAAATGTGGTAGAAGTCTCATTAAAAGGAAATGCTGCAAATGTGTTACTACTAGATAGTAGTAATTATAATAATTATAAAAATGGTAGAAGATATAGATATTATGGTGGATTCGTAAAAAAATCACCATTTAAAGTAACTGTTCCACATAGTGGAAAATGGTTTGTGGTTGTGAATTTAGGTGGATTATCAGGACAAGTAAGAAGCTCTGTAAGGATATTACCTGGAATGATGCCTTTAGCCAAACAATATAGTACATCTGATTTATCATCATTGTTTTTAGGAAATAAAATTAATGATGATATTGAAAAAGAGTATGATGTTTTCATATCACATGCAACCGAGGATAAAGATGAAGTTGTAAGACCTTTAGCTAATGCATTAAAAAATAATAATCTAAATGTGTGGTATGACGAATTCGAATTAAAAATAGGAGATAGTTTAAGACAAAAAATTGATAAAGGAGTAGCGAATAGTAAATTTGGTATAGTAATTTTATCTAAAAACTTTATAAAAAAAGGATGGACAAATTATGAACTAGATGGGTTAATTACACGCTCAATATCAAACCAACAAATATTATTACCAATATGGCACAATATAACTAAACAAGAGGTAATAGATTATTCTCCATCACTTGCTGATAAAGTTGCAAGGAGCACAAGTATAAATACAATAGAAGAAATTGCAGAAGAAATCTCACAAATCATAAAAGGAAAGGAAGATGAAAATGTATAATTATTGTAATAATGTAACAAAACATAAAGTTTTTGTAAGTTATTATCATAACGATGATCAAGTATATAAAAATTATATAGATGATAACTTTAAAGATAAAATAATAAACAAGTCTGTAATGAATAATGATATAAATTCAGACAATGGTGATGAGTATATAAAAAGACTAATTAGAGAAGATTATATTTCAGATTCTTCAGTAGTGGTTGTATTAATTGGAAAAAACACAAAAACAAGAAAACATGTAGACTGGGAAATATATGCAGGGTTACGAGGAAGTATCAATGGTAATTCGGGATTAATAGGAATCTTATTACCAGAAATGGAAAACTATAATAATACATATTCTTATGAAGATATACCTTCTAGATTAGCGGACAATATAAAGAGTGGATATAGTAAGATGTATAATTGGGATTATGCTATGAATCATTTTGATGAAATAATAAATGAAGCATTTCAAAACAGAATTACATTAAAGAATAAAATTGATAATTCGAGAAAGCAAATGCAGATTAATACGACAGGATGGTACTAGAATATGAATATTATTGAAATATCTATAGAAAATATATGGACGGTAAAAATCACATTCAATTTGCTACTAATAATATTAACTATCATTTTAGTTATATTTTTAGACAAGATATGGAAATGGTTGAAAAATAAAACAAAAAGTTTAAATGAAATAACAATAGATGAAATAGAATTAGGGATAGGTTCTAATTCTAAAGTTAAATTGAAATATGATAGTAGAGATAGGCAGATTGCATATAAATTATGGGTAGAATTGTCAACAAGAAAAATAGGACTTGAATTTGAAAAAGGATATGATGTTATTTCAGAAGTATACGACTCATGGTACGAATTTTTTAAAATTGCTAGAGAATTATTAAAGGAAATTCCAGTTGAAAAAATACAAGATGACAAAGAAACTAGTTTAGTGGAAATATCAATACAAATATTAAATAAATGTATAAGACCACACTTAACTAAGTGGCAGGCTAAATACAGAAAATGGTATGAAAATGAGTTAGAAAAAAATAAGGATAAGCAGATTTCACCACAAGAAATACAAAAAGAATATGAATATTATGATGAAATGGTAGAAGATATATTAAATGTTAATAAAAAAATAAAAGAATATAGTAAAATATTATATAGCATTGCTGTAAAGGGATAATAAATCCTTTACAGTAATTTTAAAAGTACATTATTTTTCAATTAAGAGGATTTAAGGATAAGCATATTTGATTAAGTGGACATAAAGATATTTTAAGCAAGTGAACTTGGGTGAATACTAAAGGCAGGATAGTGATGCATAACATATTACTTAGACACATTGAAGGGCAAGCCTCCAAGAGTTAATAAAAGAACAAAAATTTTAAGCAAATTTGATGTAAAAATTCACCGGGTGAATAGATGAAAAAAGTCTTTTAGAGTGCGAAAGTTCACTAAATGAACGAAGAACAAGGAGTTTTTTAGAAAAAGTTCACCAAGTGTACTTGAAATTTAGTTTTTTTATTCATTAAGTGAACTAAAAATTGATAGAATAAGAAAGTAAGTACACCAAGTGAACTTAAAAATAGTAAAGTAAAAAATAAATTTTAAAAACTTTATACGAGTACACTTAGTGTACTTACCTAAAAATCAAAACTTTATCTATTTTAACAGAAAAAAGGGAAAAAAACGGGAATTGAACTTTATAGAACAGCATAGTATAATCGTATTATCAAAAAATGTAAAAACAAGAAGTCAGTCGAAGCTAGCACGGCTGGCTTTTTCTGTTGCCTTTTTTGAAATTTAAATTATTCAAGGAGGAGAATTTTTATGTTATATGAAATCAAATTTGATAATACGAAAAACATCAAATTAAATGAAAATATTTTTAATTGCAGTATAAAGATAGCAATACTAAACAAAACATTCAATGCAGGATTAATTAAAGAAGAAAAGTATCAAGAAGTAAAACAAAATATTCTACAAGAATATAATTTAACTAACATAGGTATTTGAAAAAATCAACTTTTGATGTATAATAAGCACATAAAGATTCTCTAAACTTGAGAAAGAGAGGTTAATTTTGAAAGTACAAGTTATAGAGAAGAAAAAAGGTCGAATTAATAGATCAACAGGAGAAGAAATAAAAGGAAATTTAAGAGTATGTGCCTATGCAAGAGTTAGTACAGAAAAAGAAGAACAATTAAACAGTTATAATTCTCAACTAAAGTATTATGAAGAAAAAATAAAAAGTAAAAAGTAATAGTGATTGGAAATATGTTGGAATTTATGCAGATGAGGGAATAACAGGAACATTAGATTATAAGCGAGATGGCTTTATGAAAATGATGCAAGATGCAACACAAAACAAATTTGATATGATAATTACAAAATCAATATCAAGATTTGGAAGAAACACAGTTGATACTCTAAAATATGTAAGAGGATTGAAAGAAAAAGGAATTGCTATTTATTTTGAAGAAGAAAATATCAATACTTTAGAAATATCTGGAGAAATCATGCTAACAGTATTAAGTGCGATGGCACAACAAGAAAGCGAAAATATTTCTTCACATGTAAAATTGGGATTGCAGATGAAACAAAAAAGAGGAGAGCTAATTGGATATAATGGATGTTTAGGATATGTATATGATAAAGATACAAAGGAAATCACAATCAATTACGAGGAAGCAGAAATTGTAAGATATATATTTGAAAGATATTGTCAAGGAGTAGGTTGCACAACTATTGCTAAAGAACTAACAAATATGAAATATAGAACACCAACAGGCAAAAAGAAATGGCACGAATCAACTATAAGAGGTATCTTGAAAAACGAAAAATACAAAGGAGATGTCTTACAAGGAAAAACTAGTATAATAGTATGGCATTGCATGGAATTTGTAAAACATGGAAAAGAAAACTGCCCACATTGTAAGGCTATGAAAGAAAGTATTATAGAAGAAGCATTTACCGAAAGTTATAAGTTATTATGTAATAATAACAAAGAATTAATCCAAACATTCTTAAATGAAATGGAAGAAATTATGCAAGAAGAAAGCAACGAAAGTTCTATTAAAAGACTAGAGGAAGAAAAGCAAATATTAAAAGAAAAGATAGACAAACTAATTGATTTAAACTTAAATGAAACAATAACATTAGAAACATTACAAGAAAAGAAAGCAAAATTACAAAACAAAATAAATAGCATAGAGAAAGAGCAAGAACATTTGCAACTAGAGTTAAAAGATTCAATTAGTCTAAATCAGGGATTAAACAAGTTTAAAACTTTATTTAAAGACAACGAAATCATGCCAGAATTTGATAAAGATGTTTTTGAATTAATGATAGAAAAAGTTATTATAGGAGAAAAAGAAGAAAATGGAAAATCAAATCCAAGAGTAATAACTTTTATCCTGAAATCTGGAAACGAAATCAAATGCAAAGATGATAAAAAAGATGACAAAAATCAACAGTCATCATACGAGGTTAGTCAAAACTATCTACAGTCTGTATGTGAGCCATGTGGAGTGTGTAGCGTTGATGGATAGAAAAATAAAAGTGGTAAATGGTGAATGTTAAAAAACATTATAAAATATATGCAAAATACTAAACATTTAAAAAATATTTATATAAAATTAATATAAAAATAGGGTAAGTGATATAAATATGAATGAAATTAAAAAAGCTGAAAATAAATCTAATTACAAAAAAGTTCTAAATACGGAATTAACAAAATGCAAAAATTCAAAAAGTATTATAATAATAACAGGAGAATTAGCTGCTGGCAAGACTAGTTATGGCAAAAAAATTTCAAGAACACTAGAGATACCATTTTTTAGTAAAGATGAAATAAAAGAACTTTTATACGATTCTATTAGTTGTGATAATTTAGATTATGAAGTGAAGCGAAAACTTGGAGCAAGTAGTTATTCTATATTTTATTATATAATGGAAGAACAGATGAAAGTAGGAAAATCATTAATAGTCGAAAGTAATTTTGTAAAAGAATCTGTTTCAATTATAAAAAAATTATTAGATAAATATAATTATAAAAGTATTACAATCAGATTTGAAGGAGATTTACAGATATTGCATAAAAGATTTTTAAAAAGGGAATGTTCAACTGAAAGACACATTGGACTAGTATCAAATGGAGTATTTGATGATTTTAAAAATTTTGAACAATCAGCTCTAAAATCAAAAGAGTTTAAAATAAATAATAATGAAATACTGGTTGATACAACAGACTTTACAAAAGTTAATTTTGATGAAATTATTCGTAACATATTAAACAGTTTATCATAAGGGTATTGTTATAAAATTTTACATAACATATAATTGAGAAAAATGTGACTATTTTAGAATTAGATAGAAATATTAGTTGAATATCGTGTGAATTCTAATTGTGCAATTCAGTTTAGAAGATTGGGCAAACAGATTTATTATGACCTGTCAACTGTTAGGATACCAAATTAAGGGTTATCATTCAACAAACTTTTTAGTTATAACAAATAAAATTATTAAAAAAGGAGGAAATATAAATGGAAAATTATTTTATAATACATGGCTCATTTAGTAGTCCATATTCAAATTGGATAGGATGGCTACATGATTTTGT
>CALXPN010000010.1 GCA_944390285.1 uncultured Clostridia bacterium | reverse complement strand
AAAACATTTTATCATATTTTGGTATTTCCTTTTTTATTTTTTATACTTTTGTGACATATCTATTTTAAACCTATAAAAATAAAAACAGTTGAAATTGGTTAAAATTTCAACTGTTTTGGTGCAGATGGCCGGAATCGAACCGGCACGGGAGTATAAGTCCCGCAGGATTTTAAGTCCTGTGCGTCTACCAGTTCCGCCACATCTGCATTAACTGGTATGTTTTTCAACTGACAAGAGTTATTATACTATTTTAAATTTTAGATGTCAATACTTTTTTCATTTTTTATTGTAATTATTTTAAAAAGGTATTTCTAAAAATTTTAGAAATACCTTTTTTATTAACATAAATTTTAATTTTCTTATTTAATATACAGTTTTTATAATTTAAAACACTAATTTCTCCTCAACATATTTTGCAACATCTTCTATTTTAATTCTTATTTGTTCCATTGTATCTCTATCTCTTACTGTTACACATTCATCTTCTAAAGTATCAAAATCTATTGTTACACAATATGGTGTTCCTATTTCGTCTTCTCTTCTATATCTTTTTCCAATACTTCCTGCTTCATCATAATCACACATAAAATGTTTTGAAAGCTCAGTATATACTTCATCAGCTTTTTCTGATAATTTTTTAGAAAGTGGAAGTACTGCTACTTTATATGGTGCTAAAGCTGGGTGCAATTTTAAAACTGTTCTTACATCACCTTCTGCAATCTCTTCTTCATAATAGCTATTGCATAAAAATGCAAGTGCTACTCTGTCTGCTCCAAGTGATGGTTCTATACAATATGGAACATATCTTTCATTTGTTTCAGGATCTAAGTAGTTCATATCTTCTTTTGAGTGATTCATATGTTGTGTTAAATCAAAGTTTGTTCTATCTGCTATACCCCATAATTCTCCCCAACCAAATGGAAATGCAAATTCTATATCTGTTGTTCCATTACTATAGTGTGATAACTCTTCTTTTGAGTGATCTCTTAATCTAATATTTTCTTCTAATATTCCTAAACTTAGTAACCAATTTTTGCAGTAATCTTTCCAATATGCATGCCACTGTAAATCAGTTCCTGGTTTGCAGAAAAATTCAAGTTCCATTTGCTCAAATTCTCTTGTTCTAAATGTGAAGTTTCCTGGTGTAATTTCATTTCTAAAAGCTTTCCCTATTTGTGCAATTCCCATTGGAAGTTTTCTTCTTGTTGTTCTCATTACATTTTTAAAATTTACAAATATACCTTGTGCTGTTTCTGGTCTTAAATAAATTTCTGATTTTGCATCTTCTGTTACACCTTGAAAAGTTTTAAACATTAAATTGAATTTTCTTATATCTGTAAAATTGTGTGCTCCACAATTTGGACAATTTATATTATTATCATCCATAAATTTTATCATTTCTTCATCAGCCATACCATCTGCTATCATATCTTTTCCGTTTTTGTGTGCCCATTCTTCTATAAGTTTATCTGCTCTATGCCTTGTTTTACACTCTTTACAATCTATTAATGGATCTGAAAATCCTCCAACATGTCCTGATGCTACCCAAACTTCTGGATTCATTAATATTGCTGCATCTAATCCAACATTATATTTATTCTCTTGTACAAATTTTTTCATCCATGCTTTTTTTACATTGTTTTTAAGTTCAACTCCAAGTGGACCATAATCCCATGTATTTGCAAGTCCTCCATAGATTTCTGATCCTGGATAAATATATCCTCTTGCCTTACATAAATTTACGATTTTTTCCATTGATTCTACCATAATTAAAACCTCCTCTTTATAATTTTATGAAGATATGGCTCTTCTTCATATAATTTTACTAAGGACATTTGCAAAACAAAAAGCTTACATCCTTAGCATAAAGCTAGGGACGTAAGCTATCTTACGCGGTTCCACCCTAATTGGTATTTTATACCCACCTTCATTAATATTGCTCCAAAGCTCCAAAACATATTATTAATTATTTGTTTCTCACTATCACAAACTCACTTTAAATTAATTTTCTTATATGTTCCCTCTTTTTCATCGCAATCAATATATTTA
Organism: uncultured Clostridia bacterium; assembly: GCA_944390285.1. GTDB lineage: Bacteria > Bacillota > Clostridia > TANB77 > CAG-508 > Scatovivens. The sequence goes on along the minus strand of CALXPN010000010.1, from coordinate 45,504 downwards.
TAGTATTTATTTTACAACACCTAAGGTAATATGTCAACCAAATTTTGTAAAATTATAATAAAACATTATTTTTTATATAAATTTTCTATATAATATCAATCTATTTTTATATCATCAAAGGAAGTATATTCTTTTATATCATTATTTTCCATATCTATTTTTGAACGTTTGTTATTTTCTTTTCTTATTCTTATTACTTTTATTGGATTTTTTTCATATAATCCATTTAAATCTCTAGGATCATCATCAAAAAATATTCCATTTTTATAATCTAATTTTAAATTAAATTTATATTCTGTAGTAATTATTATTCCATCAAAATATTTTGCTATTCCTGATCCAATTATTTTTTTCATTTGGTAATCATGATTTTTTTTATCTGGTATATAAGTTAATATATATAATTTATTATGATTTTCATACAAGTTTTCCACATATCTTTTTGCATCCTCAAAAACAATACTATCTCCATTATATATAGCATTATTTAAATTTTCTAAAACACTTTCTTTTTCCACTCCAAAAAATTCTGCCATTTCTTCTGCAAAATTAAAGATGTTTCCTGTTGTAGAATTAAAATTTTCTTTGGTATATTTTTTTAACTCTTCTAAATTTTTTCTTGTTTTATTAAAAATCGAATTTACTATAGCATTTAGCATAACTTCTGTGAGTTTTGCTGTTTCATATAATGTATTATCAAAATCAAAATAATAGTTCATAATAAACCTCTTTATCCACAACATATTTTTATATAAGTTTTCCACATATAAATCCTATATTTAAGTTATACCATATTATATTCTATTATTCAACTTATATTTTTATTGATTTTTTAGTATTATGTAAATTTTTCTTTATTTATGAAAACCATTTATTAATTTTTTATTTTCTGTGGATAATGTGGATAACTCTGTGAATAACTCATATTTAAACTTTTTTTCGACACATTTTATTCACAATATGTTGTTATTAAAATAATTAAATTTTTATTTATATTTTTTATGTGTACAGTATATCTGTTCGCAAAATATCTTTTTTTTCTATATATTTCAACATTTTATTTATATTTTTGATAATAAATATTAATTTTTTATTTTTTACTTCACTTTTTTTTTAATTTATGTTATATTTTATTGTATACTCTTAGAATTGTGAAAAGTTAGAAAGGACTTTTTAATTATATTATGATATTGAATATACAAAATTTACAAATAAAAAATATAAAAGAAAAATTAATTAATTTTTTTACTAATACAAATGTTAGAAATATTTTAAAAAAAATATTTCTTTTAATTGTTATTCCATTATTAATTTACTTATATTGTCAATTCTTTTGCAATGGAAAATTTCGTTTTGAATCAGAAAGAATGTTTTTAAACTTTTTACTTATATATTTTATAATAGGAATTTTTTATGTAGTAACAGGTAAATTAAAAATAAGTCTTTATAGTACCTTAATTTTAACATTTATTATTGGAGTAATAAATTATTTCATAACAGCATTTAGAGGAACACCTTTAGTTCCATGGGATATATTTTCAATTAATGTTGCTTTAAGTGTATTACCTACATTTACTTTTAAAATTGATTATAAATTTATAACTGGTATAATTATTTTTGCATTAGCACTTTTTTTCCTAAAAAAAATTACTATTACCAGTTTTAAAAATAATAAAATTAAAATTAGTTATAGATTAATAGTTTTATCAATTATAAGTATTTTCTTTTACTCATTTTATTTTACAGATTTAATAAATAAATTTAAATTAGATGAAAACTGGGATCCAAAAGAGGAATACCATAATAACGGATTAATTGCAAGTATTTTCAAACAATCTAGAAATCTTATTATATCTAAACCAGAAGGATATGATATAAATTCAATAAATAAGCTTGCTTCATCAATTGAAGTTCCAAACAATGAGATTTCAGAAGATTTTGAATACCCAAATATAATTGCAATTATGAATGAATCTTTTGCAGAATTAAAAGTTGTTGGTGATTTTTCAACAAATACTGATTATTTACCTTTTTTTAATAGTTTAGACGAAAATACCATAAAAGGAAATCTTCATGTTTCTATTTTTGGTGCTACAACTCCTAATAGTGAATGGGAATTTTTAACCTCTAATTCAATGGCTTTTGTACCCAAAAGAACTGTTCCTTATCAGCAATATGTACTTCGTAAATCTTATTCTTTAGCAACTACTTTAAAAGAACAAGGTTATACAACTAATGCAATTCATTCATATTATCCACAAGGTTATAATAGAAATTTAGCTTATCCACGTTTAGGTTTTGATTCTTTCTTAAATATAAATACTTTAAAAGATTTAGATTTTATTAGAGAATATCCTAGTGACTTGAGTACTTATAAAAATATTATTGATCTTTATGAAAATAAAGGAGAAGATGAAAAATTATTTAATTTTACACTTACTATGCAAAATCATGGAAGCTATACTGATGAAAATTTTCAAAATACTATTATTGCAGAAAATGGTACTTATCCAAAATTGAATCAATATCTATCTTTAATAAAAATTGCTGATAATGCATTAGAAAGTTTAATAAACTATTTCTCCGCACAAGATGAACATACAATAATACTTATCTTTGGAGATCATCAACCATATGTTGAAGATGAATTTTATAATTCATTACTTTCAAAATCATATTCGGATATTACTTCAAAAGAAGCTACAGAAAAAAAATATATTACTCCATTTATGATTTGGGCAAATTATGATATAGATGAAGAAAAATATAAAGATATTCATGATATAAGTGCAAATTACCTTGCATCATTACTTCTTGATGTAGCAGAAATTCAAAAAACACCTTATCACTATTTTCTAGATAATTTAAGAAAAGAAATTCCAATTATTACTGGAAATGGTTATATGGATAAAAATGGAATTTATCATGATTTTTCAGAAGAAAATGAATATTCTGAATTAATAGAAAATTATCATTTCTTACAATTTAATAATATGTTTGATAATGACGATAAAATAACTTCACTTTTTGAAATTTCTAAAAAATAAGACACGATATTTTATTATATCGTGTCTTATTTTTTTCCATAATAATTTACTTTAAAATCATAAAGTCTTTTTCTCATATCATTTTTTCTCTTTTTTACAATCATTTTTATTATGAAATAAAAAGTAATTAAAACTATTATTACTATTCCAATTATAATCTTTAATATATTAATATTATTAGAATCTTGATTCTCTATATTACTATCTATATTTTCCGAGTTTGTATCATCAATAGGTACTGTCCTATAGCCACTTCTTGCACTACTATCACTTTCCATATTATATTCTTTTAAAATTTCATTTAAATTATAATTATTAAAACCATATTCAAATAAATTTATTGTGTCTATATATCTTGCACTCAATCCATCGGCTGTAGTTTCAGCATGTAAAACCACTGCTATTGTTTCAAACCCATCTTTATTTGCTATAGAAATAAGACAATTTTTAGCTGGAGTGGTAAAACCTGCTTTTCCTCCTATTGCATATTTATAATAATATCTACTATCTTTAATCAATAAATTATTAGTATTTTTGAAAATTCTTTCACCATGTTCTTCAATATCTTCTTCTGTCCAATACTCTGTATTTGGAAGTTTACATTCTAATTTTGTTATAAGATTTCTAAAAGTATCGTTTTGCATACTATATTTAGTTATCATTGCTAAATCATATGCTGATGAATAATGATTTTCATTATGCTCTCCATTAGCATTTACAAAATTAGAATCTGTACATCCTATTTCTTTAGCCTTTTGGTTCATTAAATTAGCAAATTCTGATACACTTCCTGATATATGTTCTGCAATTACATTTGCTGCTTCATTTGCGGATTGAAGAATTAATACATCCAGAAGTTCTTCTATTGTAAATGTCTCTCCAGGTTGTATATTTGCTTTTGTGTATCCTGATTTTATTGAATTTACAGCTTCATAACTTGCTGTTGCAGTATCTGATAAATTACAATTCTCTATTGCAAGTATTGCTGTAAGTACTTTTGTAGTACTTGCTGGATATTTTCTGTCATGCATTCCTTTTTCATACAAAACTTTACCAGTTTTTTCTTCAATTAAAATTGCTGATTCAGAATAAATCTGCAAATTTTCTGTACTGTTGTTTGTAGGCGATACTTCACTTGCTAAAGATAATATATTAAAAAATATTAGTTGTATAATTACTAGAAAAACTAATACTATAAAAAATTTACTAATATATCTGTTTAAAATCATTTTTCCTCCTGATTTATTTTTACAAATTCCCTAAAAAACTCATTTTTAACAAGACTAACATCAACTTCATATGGAATTTCTGATCCTGCACCTGTTTCTGTAAATTGCCATCCCACAGTTTTATTTAAAAGTTCAATATTTCCTGCTATTTCTAAATCTGTCTTATCTATCCAATAATTAGGAATTTTATCTTCTAAATTGTAATATGCAAGCCAAAATTTCGTATCTAATGAATATAAAAATTCATTAGCAAGATTTGCATTTGTATAAACAATTGTATCTATATTTTTATTCTTAAATTTTGAAATCAACTCTGAAACAAGTAATGCTCTTTCTTCCCATATTTCATCTGCTCTTCCTACTCCATCATGTTTTTCCACATCAATTACTAATGGGAGTATACACATCTTGGTAGCATTTTCCTTTATAAATTTTTCCATAAAATCTACTTCTTCATCAATCTCTTCACTATTTATTGCCTCATCAATATAATAAAATCCATAAGGTACTCCCAAATATTCACAAGCTTCTATAAACAATTCATATTGTGTATCTGTATAGAAATTACCTTCTTCTCCATATCCTCTTCCACCAGCTCTTATATAAACATAATTTATATTTGAATTTAAAATAAATACTTCATAATCATTACTTGAATTAAAATGTTTAAATTGTATATTAAATTTTGAAACATCAGACATTAAAACCATTCCATCTTGATTAGAAAATTCATAATAATCCACATTTTGAGAAAGAACATATCCAACTCTATCACCTATTTTTACTTTGTACCATTCTTGATTTTCTTCATCTTTTATAGTTTCTACTATATACGCATTTTCACCTATTTCTACATCTCTTATATGTTTCCACCTAGATATTTTTGGCTTTCTATAAAAGCCTACATTTTCTTTTATAATTACACCATGAATTGCATTACTTACATCTATATTATTTATTTTATATTGAATTATGCTATTAATTCCTATTATTGCTAATATTATAATAAAAATAATTAAAAATATTACTATATATTTCTTTTTATTTCTTAAAATGTCTTCTATTATTTTATTCATAAATTTCTTTCCTAACACTATTTTTATTTCAATATATTAAGTATAACATACAAACAAAATTTATACATTAAAAAATGAAATTTTTTATTATTTTTTATATTAACAACAAATTATTTTGTTTATTATTTTTTAATAAATAGTTGACAAAATTATAATTTTGTTTTAAAATATAATAGCGTTGTGAGAATCGATACAACATGGTGGATGTAGCGTAGTTGGTTAACGCGTCAGTTTGTGGCACTGAAGACCGTGGGTTCGAGTCCCATCTTCCACCCCATTTTAATATAATATTGGGCTGTAGCCAAGCGGTAAGGCACCAGACTTTGACTCTGGCATGCGCTAGTTCGAATCTAGCCAGCCCAGCCATAAAAAACAAGCAACTTTTATTTTTGGAAAGTTGCTTGTTTTTTATTATAAATAATATAGTATTATCCTATTGAAATATTAAGTTTGTTAAGATAAAATATAAAATAATTAGTAGTGAAATTAATGTTATAACATTTTATAAAAAATAAACAATTTAAAAATCATAAATAATTATTTAGGTAGGATAATACTATAATGTCTAATTTACAAAATATAAGAAAAAATAATGAAGAAATTAATAAAAAAATAAAACAAATTATTGAAATGTACAAGGCACAAAATCTAACAGCTTTCAATAATGATGGAACTTTACATGATGATATAAAAACAATATTAGAATATGAAATGAAAAAATGTGTTTTAATTTATCTTGCAGAATTTCCAGGATTTGAATGTAAAGACATAAATAAATTAACTATTACTGTACTTGATAAACTACAACCGGAATGTAGAGGTGGTTCAAATGGAATAACAGTATATATGGGTATTCAACCATTTCTTGATAAAACATTAAAAAAATCCGGAATTGAAGCAATACTCGTTGATGGTAAAGTTTGTGCAACAAAGGTTTTTGCATTTAAAAATGGTAAAAATGGACTCACCCCTGAAACAGAAAATGGAAAAATAAAATTTGCAGATAATATAACCCCTCCTCTTTCTGTAAGTCATAAAATGGCTGATAGTCCACGTGATCAATTAGATTATTTTGCAGAATTACTGATTACACAAAAAAACGATATTGATTGGATTCTAGATTGTCTACCTCATGAAGCAATGCATATTTTTATACCTGGTAAAGGTGTTTTCATAGAAGGAACAACTGAAAGACTAGCTCGTGAATGTGCAGATAAATATAATTTAAGGCTTTCTCCTACTTCTCATCAAAAAGAAACAGAAATAGCAACTAGACTAGAACTTATTATAGGTAAAGATAAATTAGCTTCAATTATGAGTTTAACTAATGAACAAAAAATGCGTAGAGAACAAGGTCATAATGAAAAAAATCAAGTTGAACATGAAAGATTAGCTCAACTAAAAGATTCAATAGATAGTATAATGGGAAATGGAATTTTTGAAAAATTACATACCAATTTTAAACAAGAATACGAAAAATATTTAAATGAAGGGAAATATGATTTTGACTCATATAGAAATGAATACTATTCTAATGAAATTAGATTTTTAGATCAATGGATTTCTAAACATCCTGAACAATTAATAGAAACTCAAGAAAGCCCTAACACTCATAGTGAATCAAAATTATGTGAAATTTTACATTATCAGGAAAAAGAGTCTTCTACTTTAGATGAAATTATAAAAAAATTACAAACAAAAGATTTTGATAAAATAAATAAAAAATCAGGATTTAATGACTGTATGCAAGATCAATCTGTAAGAACATCTTCTTTACAGGAAGCTACTACAGCTATAACAATTTCTGTACATAATTATACTCCTGATAAAGAGGATAATACTACCCCTCAAGATAGGAGTTATGATGAATGAAAAATATAAAATAGCAATTTCTGAAACATTGTATTATTTAAATGGAATATGTCAAGATGATATAAATAAAATTCCAAATAGTTTTATGAATTTTCTCAAAAATAATACATCTCAAAATTATAAATGTGAATTTGATTATACCAAACCCTTAAATGAGCTAAATCTAAAAACTGAAACTAAGGGATTGATTGCTATGATTTGCTTAAATTATTGGTGTGAAACAGAAAAGTAAAAAAATATTTTTAAAGAACACTTAAATAATAATGAAAAAATATATTTAGAAAAAATAAATAAAAAATATAATATAAATAATCTTTTTGATAAAAAAGAAAGCATCTTACCAACCGAATATAAAAATATAACTACAAATCAACTACCTGTTAAACTGAGAAAAGAAAATATATTTAAAATCTTATTTAATTATATTATAAAATTTTTTCATAAAAAATAAAATGGAGCACCATAACTATGCTCCATTTTTTAATTTTTTATTATTCTCCATCTTCTACTGCCCAAATTATTATTCTGGCACTACTATCATCTGTACAAGTTTGTAATGAGATTTCTCTTTTACCTTGAGTATCTCTAGTAAAATATGATGCATCACTTGGTGTTGTCTGATATATATTATAGATAGAATATGTAATAGTATTTCCATATTGATCTGTAATTAAAACTTTATCTCCATTTGATAATTTTTTATTATCTGAGAAAAATAAACCATTTCTGTAATTATGTCCATATATAATAGTATTTCCAACTTCATTTAATCCAGGTCCATAAGCTATACCAACAGCTATTTCAAGACTTCTTTTTGTAACTTCTGCAAGTACTGGATAATCTACCCCTGTTTTTGGAATTTGTATTCTACCTTTTACTTCATAACCTTCCATATATACTTTTTCAGGTTCTTGTACAACTTCTTCCTCTGTATTAGTCATAGAGTTCAATTCATCTAATGGATTTGTTACTTCTCCATCTACTTCATTGTTTGTACTTTCCGAAACAGTTTCTCTTGTAACTGCTTTTTCAAATTCATCTAAAGTTGATTGTGCATTATCATTTACAGCTTTTGAATTTAATAAATCATATCCAAAATAAGCAACTATACCAAGTATTGCAACAATAAAAACAACTAAAAGCATTGTTAAAATATTACTATACTTATTACTAATCATATTCCTATCTCCTATCTTCTAAATTTACATAACTATATATAATATATTATAACACAAACAACTATTTTTTTCAAATTTTTTAATTCTTTTTAATATAATTGAAATATTATTCTAAAATTGCTTTTATTCTTCTTACTCCTGAAGATGATGCTTCTTCTTTTTTTATCTTAAAATGTCCTAATTCACCTGTATTTTTTACATGAGGTCCACCACAAAGTTCTAAAGACACATCTCCTATTTTATATACAGTTACTATATCTCCATATTTATCTAAAAACATAGCTTCTGCTCCCATATTTATAGCTTCTTCTTTTTTCATTTCAAGTTTTTCTACTGGTATATTTTGACTAATATACTCATTAACTAAATCTTCTACTTTTTTCTTTTCTTCATCTGTTAATTTAGTTCCATGAGAAAAATCGAATCTCATTCTTTCTGCTGTTATATTACTTCCCTTTTGGTGTACATGTTCTCCCAACACTTTTTTCAATGCTGCATTTAAAAGATGTGTTGCTGTATGGTATTTTGTTTCAATCTCTCCTGTTGAAGCAAGTCCGCCTTTAAATTTTTGTTCACTTCCTAATCTTGATTTTTCTTGATGTTCTTTAAATAATTTTTGGTAATCAGACATATCTACTTCTAAGCCTTCTTCTTTTGCTAATTCTTCTGTCATTTCTGGTGGAAAACCATATGTTTCATATAGATTAAATACAGCTTTTGTATCTAAAACTTTTTTTCCAGCAATCCTTGTTTTATTTGCCACTTTTTCAAATTCTCTTTCTCCGTTTTTCAATGTTTTCATAAATTTATTTTTTTCTTCAATTATAACATTTTTTATTATTTCTTTATTTTTATCAAGTTCTGGATACAATTCTTTTAAAGCTTCTATCGAAGTATCTATTATCACCTCTAGTTTATTTAAATCCACTTCTAATTTATTTAAATGTCTTGTCATTCTACGAAGCAATCTTCTTAAAATATATCCTCTATCTACATTACTTGGTCTTCCGCCATCATTTATAATCATTATGCTAGAACGCAAATGTTCTGTTACTATTCTCCTACTTTTTATACTATCTACTTTTTGAAGTTCTTCTAATTTTTCCATAACAGGTGCAAATAATTCTATTTCAAAAGGAGTCTCTTTTCCTTGTAAAAGCATTGTCATTCTTTCTAATCCTAAACCAGTATCTACATTCTTTTGTTTTAATTTAGAATATTCATTTTTATCTTTATAAAATTCCATAAAAACATTATTCCATATTTCAACATATTTTCCACAGTCACATGATGGATTACATTCAGGTGAACATTTTGGTTTACCTGTATCATAAAACATTTCTGTATCTGGTCCGCAAGGCCCTTCTTCTCCTGCTATCCACCAATTATCTTCTTTTCCAAAAAAATATATTCTCTCTTCAGGTATACCAGCTTTTTTCCATGCTTTATATGCAACTTCATCTTTTTGACAATCTTCATCACCTGCAAAACAAGTAACAGATATTTTTTCTGCTGGAATATTTAATTCTTTTGTTAAAAACTCATAACTCATTGCTATAGACTCTTCTTTAAAATAATCTCCTAAAGACCAGTTTCCAAGCATTTCAAAATATGTCAAATGACGATTATCTCCAACTTCATCTATATCATTTGTTCTTACACATTTTTGATAATCTGTTAACCTTGTTCCCGCTGGATGTTTTTGACCTAAAAGATATGGTACTAATGGTTGCATTCCAGCTGTTGTAAATAATACTGATGGATCATTTTCTGGTATTAATGGTGCTGATGGAATTATACTATGACCATGTTCTTTAAAAAAATTTAGATATTTATTTCTAATTTCGACTGCTTTCATAAGATTCTCCTTTATATTCTAAAATAACTTGTATTATTATATTACATAATCAGTTATTTTTCAATATTTTATTTGTAATTTACATGAAAAGCCGTCACCCAGATTTATCCGGGTGACGACCACTGTAGTTTTCCTTGCAAATATTTTTTAATTCAAATTAAAGCTCTGAGATTTTTGGGTTTTAATGCCTTATTTCTCCTAGGAGCCTTCATTTTGATGCCACAAGGAATTTGCCCCTCTACTAAATAGCAGTAGAGATTTACGAGTAACCTGTTTTTCTGAATAGTAGCAGACTTTCCTGAAAAACTTTTCTTAATTTCAAGAAGTCTCTGCTCAATTGCAGAAATATCTACGGCTTTCAGCTGGAAGTACATATCAGCAAAGTCATCATCATATCCAAGCTGTTTTTTCAACTTCTGGATATCGATTTCTTCTGCAGAGTATTTTTCAAAAAGTACTTCGTTTCCGGAAAGCAATACATTTGTGAGCAGTTCCATGTCATAATCTGGAAAACCACATTCTTCTGCAAAACGACGGGCTGTTTCTTCCGTAGTTTCTTTTTTCTTAAAATGCAATACTTCTTTTTCAAAAGTAGCATCTATTTTTAAAGTTTCCTTTACTTCTTCAAAAGAAACCTCTCCTCTTTGATATTCACTCCAGATTTTGCTTTCTCCAGCTCTTGCAAGCAAGATATTCGCAACATCAAAATCTTGTTGCACAGAATCTTCTGTAAGATACTCTGAAAGCTCTGCAAATTTTATTGCACCCATGAAGCTAGCAACATTTAAAGGCCTATTTTCAAGTTCTTCATTTTCCAGCACATACTGCACATCTACTGTGCATTCTTTTTCTGCAAGATATTCAACATATCTTACAAATCTTTTACATTCCTGCTCAGAAGAAAACATTTCTTCTTCTGATACCTTGAATGCCTCAATCTCACCTTCAACAAGACAAGCTCCTTGGCACTCTACCACAGGAAACTTTACTCTTGGATATTCATTGAGTGAATGAGCTTTTACACTTCTATAGAGTTTATACATAGAACCAAAATCCCATGCCTCTATAAGTCCCTTGTCAAAAAATGTATCTACAGGATAATATCCTCTTACCGGATTTGCTTGCATTTTTAATTTTCTTACACTTCCAAAAGTATAAGACTTTGCAGGAAGATTTGTAGATGTAAATCTCCCATCTGGCAAAAGACTAAGCTCTGCAAATTCTAGCACTTCTTTTCTCAGTCTTTTATCCAAAAGTTTGATTTCTTCTGCAATAGTACCATACATAATTCCTTTCTGATAGTATCTTATACACATATCATTAAGGAAAAACAGCTCTTCTGGATAGATAGCCTTTTTATTATTGGCTTGAAAAAGTTGCTTATTTATCACTTTTTCGGGCTGTTCATTTCCCTGTTGTATATATGAAAAATCCTCTACAAAAAAGTGATACTCAAAAAAGATAATTATATAAGCTCTTATAAGCTTTGCTTTTTCGAGACTTGTCATCTCCTTAGGAGCCCATACAAGTTTTTTTCCAACCTTTTCTATAAGCTCTTTATAACCACATATATACTTAGTTGCATTCTCCATTGTTCTGAGCTGTCCTACTAATGCCATAATTTTCCTGTCCGGAACCTTAGACATTTTTGGTTTCATTCCACGGCCTATTCCAAAGTATTTTTTTACTTTAGAAAAAGCATCTTTACCGATTGCTTTTTCAAATGCAGGAAATCCTTCCTCATAAATCAGTTTTACATCAATTTTCTCTGAGCTTGGCTCAGGAACTAATGCATTATAAAGCCGGATAATTCCTGCTTCTTCCTCTAATGTAAGTTTTTCGTATGAAATAACTTCACCTCTTTTTTTAGCTTTCGGAAGATACACTCTTGTATTTGAAAATTTCTCTTCCATACTTCTTAAACCTAATCTTGTTTCTTGCATTACTCTTTCTCCTTTGCTATTTTATTTTCAATGTTCGTGACAAATTACTACAGTTTTCGTAATAAGTCATACATTTTTATTTTACCACATTATGTTAATCTTTTCAAGCTTTAGTAATATATAGAAATTCAAAAAAGACAAGCTATTAATATCTATAGCTTGTCTTATATAAAACATTTAATTTATGTAAATTATTCTTTTCCATATAAACCTTTATATTCTTCAAGAACTTTATTTTGTAGTTCTCCTACATATTTTTGTGTAAGTTCTTCAAAATCTGCTACTTTATAAAATTCTTCTAATCCTGTATTTTGATGAGCATAAATAGGTCTATTTAATATTGAATTTTTATACTCATTTGCTTTATTATAATCTTTTTCTACTCCATCTCCCCAATAATATAATTTTCCTAAATAAAATTTAGAAAATACATTATCTGCTTTAGAAGATTTTTCAAAATATTCTTTAGCTTTTAAATGATTTGTTGGTACACCATTTCCATTATAATATATTTTTCCTAAATAATAATTTGAACCAGTAGAACCTCTATCTGCTGCTATTTCAAAATATTCTCTAGCTCTTCCATAATCTATTCCTACTCCTGCTCCATAATAATATCTTTGCCCAAGTTCATAAATTGCACCTACATCACCATTACAAGCTAACTCTTCTAATTCTTCAATATTTTTATTTCCCATAATTTATCCTCCCTAGAATAAATATAATTATTCTCGTTTATATTATTGATGTAATTTTAACATGATTTTACAAAATTTACTATAAATTTTATATTACATTAATAATACAAATTGAATACAAAAAATGAACTTTAAGAAAAATTCCTAAAGTTCACTTATATTTTAAATTTCTAAATGATTTCCTAAAAAACCTGCCGCAGATTGAGCTACTTTATCTTCAACTTCTCCCATTTTTTTATTCGGCTCTTTTGAAAGTAATATTACACTTCCTACTACATCTCCATCTGTAATTATAGGATATATTACTTGTGAATTATAAATTCTTTCTCTTCCTTCATTTTGTGTTATAGGTATAGATATTTCATTATTTTCTTTGCTTTTAAAAACTTCTTTATTTTCCATTACTTCTTCTAATTCTTTACTTAGATTTTTTTCTAAAAAATCTTTTTTTGATCCTCCTGCAACAGCTATAACTGTGTCTTTATCAGTTATACACGCTATATGTCCTGTTGTTTTTGAAATAGTATCTGCATAGGTACTTGCAAATTCTGTTAATTCTCCTATTGGTGAATATTTTTTTAGTATTATTTCACCTTCTTTATCTGTAAATATTTCTAAAGGATCTCCTTCTTTTATTCTATGGACTTTTCTAATTTCTTTAGGAATAACAACTCTGCCTAAATCATCTATTCTTCTTACTACTCCTGTTGCTTTCATATTTTCCTCCTTATTTTGTATTTATAATCTTAGTATGACAAAAAAGGAAAAAAATATACATAAAAATTTGAAACTTTTATGTATATTTTTATATATTATTTTAATTATTTTTTTAAACTCATTTCACAATATCTACATCTATAAACTTCTTTTTCTTTATCTGTTAAAATAAATATTTGATCTAAAGTATTATCTATAGAAGTAATACATCTTGGATTATTACATTTAACTACATTTACAATTTTTTCAGGTAAATTTAATTTTCTTTTTTCAATAATTTTATCATTTTTTACAATATTTACTGTTATATTATGATCAATAAAACCTAGTTTTTCTAAATCTATTGGGATGTCTCTATCTATTTTTATAATATCTTTTTTTCCTGTTTTTTTACTTTTTGCATTTGTTATTATCGCAACTTGACAATCTAATTCATTTAAATTTAAAAGTTCATATATTTGCATTCCTTTTCCAGCTTTAATATGATCTATAACATAACCATTTTTTATACTATCTATATTCATTATTTTACCTCCAATAATTTCAAAATTAATGCCATTCTTATATATTTTCCATAATTTGCTTGTTTAAAATAGCAAGCTCTTGGATCATCATCTACATCAGTTGAAATTTCATTTACTCTTGGTAATGGATGCATAATACATAAATCATTTTTTGCTTTTTTTAGTTTTTCCTTATTTAAAATATAATAATCTTTTAATCTTATATAATCTTCTTCATTAAAAAATCTTTCTTTTTGAACTCTTGTCATATATAAAATATCCAAATCTCCTAAATATTCTTCTATATCTTTAGTTTCTACATATTCCATATTATTTTTCTCTAATACATCTTTTTTTACATAATCTGGTAGTTTTAATTCATCAGGAGATATTAAAACAAATTTTATGTTTTTATATCTAGACATTGCTGTTATTAGTGAATGTACTGTTCTACCAAATTTTAAATCTCCACAAAGTCCTATTGTAAGATTCTCTAATCTACCTTTTTCACAATGTATTGTAAGTAAATCTGTTAAAGTTTGTGTTGGATGATTATGTCCACCATCTCCAGCATTTATAATTGGAACTGTTGATTTTAAAGAAGCAACATATGGTGCACCTTCTTTTGGATGTCTCATTGCTATTATATCACTATAACAACCTACCATTCTAACTGTATCTGCAACAGTTTCTCCTTTAGAAGCTGAACTTGATGATGCTTCTGAAAATCCCAATACTTGTCCTCCTAGAGATAACATTGCAGATTCATGGCTTAATCTTGTTCTTGTACTTGGCTCAAAAAATAAAGTAGCTAAGATTTTACCATCACATTTATGAGAATATTTCTCTTTGTGATTCATAATATCTTTAGCTACTTCAATCAAACTATTAATTTCCTCAACGGATAAATCTTTAATATCAATTAAATGCTTCATTTCTTCACTCCCTTTTTAATTTTACAATATTTTACCAAATTATACTTATCTTGTAAAGTAAATTTAAATTTTTTTTAATCAAATTTACAAATTTTTCCATTTATTAATACAAACAAAAAACACTGAAGGAGACAATAGATATAATTTCTATTGTCTCCTTCTTTTATTTTAATTTGGGGATTTTACTAAAATTTTGTTACTTTTTATCTCGCATATACAAATTTAAGAACCATCGCATCTCTCCTTTCTCTTTATTGTGATTACATTTTATACGACAATTCTTAAATCAACCTTAAAAATTTATTATTTTTTTATTTATATTATAATTTATCTATATCTATTGGTTTCTTTCTTTTATATACTGTTCTTCTTGGCATATTATTATATAAATTAATAATAGTTTGCATATCATTTGCAAATTCTTTTAACATAACTATTTTTATACTTATATCTTTGTCTTTACAATATTCTTCTAATGCTTGTTTTAAACTTATTATAAATTGTAATTCTGGTTCTAATTTTCTTGTATTTTTCTTTGCCCTATCTATCAACATTTCTTTTATTTTTACAATATCTTCATTACTTGCACAAGTTATTCTTTGTACCATTTGATAAGTATCATAATAATTTAATATTGGTTTTTCCATATATTCTGTTATAAATTTATCATAAAAAGTTTCCATTTTCATTGGAATACATTTAAATATTTCTTCTGCTTGATTTTTGTACATTTTCTTTTCTAAATTTTTATTTAATTCATGGAAATGTTTCAAAATATCTTTCATATCATCTCCAATATCTATTCCTATTCTAGATAATTCTTCATCAATATTGTCACAATATTCAGATTTTTCTGAGACTAAATCCATTCCTTTTAAAAATATCAATTTTATTGTAGGCATATCATAGTCTATTAATTTCTTTCTTGAAAAATAACTAAAATATGCAAATAATTTTACAAGTTCAATTAATTTTAAATCTCCATTTTGTACATTTTCTATTACTTCTGCAATAATTGCAGGAAATTGATCATCAGATATTTTCCAATATTCTTCTGTAAGTAATCTTTTATATCCTGGTAACTTTTCTGTATCTATAGTTTGTATTATCATTTCCATATCATTTTTAAATACTTTCATATCAAAAATTCTATTTCTTACATACATTTCTATAAATTTAAAAAATCTATATTCTGATTTAAAATTAAAATAGTAATTATTATCAAATTCTTTTATATAAAATTGTCTATTATCCATTAAAACTCTAGAAGAAACTAGAATAGATTTGTATTCTTCATTTGAATTTATATTTACAAATTTATCTTTTGTAATTTTTCCAGCTTTAATTTCAAAAGACACTGCAATCGTAAAAATAAGCATTGTTTGTAATACTCTTAAATTTGTATTTGGATAAAATTTATTTACTGTTTCATAAATTTTCTTAAAATCATTTAAAGCATGCTTTAAAATTCTTAAGTTTCTAGTTCCTGATTTTATAAAAGTATTTGTAATAAGATTTGTATGTTCTCTTAAGAATCTTATTAAATCAGGATTAGATTCATATCTCATTAATAAGCCATTTATTATATAACTAAATTGTGGAGCATATTCAAAGGTTTCTCCTATAAGCTTTTCTTTTATTCTTTCATAGTCATTTGCTTTATCAAAAACATATTCTATTTTTTCACTAATTTTTTCTACTAATGGTTTATCTGCTTTTAGCAGAGTTCCCTCTTTGTCTAAAAGATAAGTAGCTATAAAAGTTTTCATTTCTAAATTAGAACTTTTTAATTTTGTTGCTAATTCTTTTTCATTACAAATTATAATTGTTTTTATATGATCATGTTCTACAAAATTATTTATATATCCTAAAATATCTATAACATCTACATTTGCTCTTTCTAAATCGTCAAAACATAATACCTTGTCATCTGTTGAAAAAAATTGTCCATAATCTATTTTGTCACCTGTTTGCTTTGCTCCAAATAAATGTGCCATATCAAGTCCAGTTTTTGCATATTCAGGTATAGAAGTTCTATCATGTGTTTGCATATATTTTTTCATATTTTTGTCCATTAATTGTGTTGTTTCTATAAAAATTTTTTTACTTATTTCTTCTAAATTTGATATTCCATATAAAGACATATAAATTGTAGTATATTTTTTCCCATTAAATGAAAGTGAATCTATTTTATTTCTTATTTTGTTATTCCAAAAATATGTTTTTCCACTTCCCCATTCTCCATTTATCATTATTGCATAATCTGTATAATCTGCTCTTACATAATCTAATATACTTTCTACTAAATCTTCCATTTATTCCTCCTAGTCTTTTGCAATTACTAACACTAATATTTTATTTACTTTTGCATTTTTTAATAATTTAGATATTTCATTTACTGTAGCTCCAGTTGTATATATATCATCAAAAATAATCACATTTTTATTTTTTACTAAATTTTCATTTTTAATACAAAAAGCATTTTCTACATTTAATTTTCTCATTTCTTGAGAAAGCAAACTTTGAGTATTTGTTTTTTTTATTTTTTCTACTACTTTTAATTCTGTAATTTCTACATTTTTTTCTATAATTTTAGTTATTAATTCAGTTTGATTATAACCTCTTTTAAGTTTTTTTCCTTTTTCCATTGGAACTGGAATTATTATATCATAAGTTTTTAAAATTTCATAAGTTTTTTTATTATTTAATATTTGGTTTGCAAAAAAATTAGAAAGATATGCTTCATCATTGAATTTATATTTTAATATATATTTTCTTACTATACTTTTATAATCAAAACAATATAAAAGCTTTTCCCAATAATATTTTTCATCTCCAACTATATAATAATTTTGTTTAAAATTTTCACATTTTATATTAAATTTATCTTTTATATATTTTTTATTATCTATAATATTAAATTTCTTAAATTTTTCAAATCTTTTTTCACATTTTGTACAAATATAATTTTTATTTAGTTTTCCACAAATTATACAACTTGGTGGAAAAATTATATCTAACAAATTAAATTTATTTTCTTTTAAAAAACAAAAAAAATTGAAGGCAAATTTCATATTACTCCTTTCATTTGCCCCCAATTTATTTTTTCAAATGCAAACTGGCTTCCTCTCCAGAGAGAGGAAAGCCAGCCGCTACTCGCTTATACCTCGACCACCCTCATTTCTCCGGTGGTTTCGTAGTAATAAAGCAAGATTGTGAATTCTCCTGCCCGCGCAGCATATACCTGCCACGGGCCAGAGCCCATGTGTCCTTCGCAACCATCACTCGGTACTTCAACAACATTTTTCGGTTGTACTACTTCTGCTCCGAAATTTCTGTTCATTACCTCTGCTACATACTGTTTTTCCATGATGTATCCTCCTTACATAAATATATGTTATAGTGCTACAGGACAAGTAAATAATATTGTGTCCTAATATATATTATACCAATATATTATTTATTTGTCAATTTATGTTAACTATAGATTACATAGCTGTTTTTCCTTCAAAATTTTCTATTGTAAAATTAAGATAATTGTTAACATCAAATCTTGAAATATCCTCATCTTTAACTATGTCATATGAATAAGTATATTCTGTCTTAGTTGTTAGTTCTAAATCATTGTTGTTTTTATTATATGCTTCAATTTTTGATATATTTTTATCTAATTTGTTTATATAATAAACTACTTCACCTTCATTATTTGAAAGAGAAAATTTTATATAATTTACTCCATTATCGCCTTGCTCATTACCTAAATATTTATATTTATTATTAGAACTCTTTAAGGCTTCACAAAAGCTGTATGATGTTGGATAGTATAAACTTTCAGATTCATCAATTGGTGAAATATTAACTTTTGATAAATCATACATAATATGCACTTTTTCTTTATTATTAAAATCATAAAAATCTTCTTCTATTTTTTCTTTATTACTATTTTCTACAAAGCTATATACCATATTATCCTTTATATAAGTATATTTAGTATTCTCGTTATCTTCTTGGAAAGTTTCTTCTTTTATAAATAAATTATTAGGTAATTTATTTTCTGGCTCAATACTAGCTATAATTTCATCAAAAGAATATGTATTATGATTATAAATTATGTATCCTACTATAATAGCTACTATGATAATAAAAATCACTAAAAAAATTTTTAAATATTTTTTCATATTATACCTCCGTTTTTTTGTTTATAATATTATATATATTATAAATATAACATATATTTTTATGAAATATCAATAAATAATGAAAAAAGTTTTCTTAATGAGAATACCAAAAATTAATAAATCCTATTTCTTTCAATTTTTCATATTCCTCAGCTTTCAATAGTAATTTCTTCTTATTTTTATTATCTTTCTCATATATCTCTAAAGTTTTTTCTACCTTATCCCATTCTTCATCTTCAATATAATGTGAAAGACTATTATTTATAGCATCTTTAAATATATCTTCTTCATAAAATTCTTTGTTTACATTTATATGTATAGAATTTACATCAAAATTTTCTTTTATATTTTGCATTTGCTTTAAATCTTTAATTAACTTTATATCTAATTTTACACCATCTGCTTTCATATCATTTAAAAATCTATCTATTTTTTGTATATTTGTAATATCAGAATACTCAGATATTATAACCTTGCATTCCTTATGTCTTCTTTTTATATAATTAAAAAAGAAATTATTTGTTATTGTTACAAAATCTATTTTTAAATCTAAGAATTTATCTAAAATTTCAAATTTTTCTTTTCCTTTTTCTGTAAATTCTTTATTTCCAAAACAAAATGTATCAAATATTAAATTTATTTTTTTATTTTGCTTTTTTAATTTTTGTACTACTTTTAAAGCTTCTTCTAAATCATAATATAATTCTTTATGAATATTCATAGATGGTAATTGCTTTACATATATATTAAAAATTATATTATCTTCATTTTCAAATAAACTATCTGTCTTTTCCATTGAATTTGAATTAGGTAATAAATCTATAAAATAATTCATATTAAAACTCCTATTCTTTAACAATATCTATTAATTTTTCTTTTATAAAATCTAGATTATATACTACATTTTCCGCATTTTCTTTGTCTACTATTATTGCTTTATCTGCTATTTGCTTACAATAATTACAATTTTTGCAAACTTTATTTCTACAATCTAATTTATTTTTTATAAAAAACTCTAAAAAGTTTAATTCTGTTAATTTTGCATTATCTATGTATGGTTTTAAATCCCAGAATTTTCTTAAATTTTGTATATTATTAGCTGTTATATCTTCATCTTTAATTCTAGGTGTTTTAATTGAATCCTTTTTAAATGTATCAAAAGAGCAAATTATATCACTTAAATTTCCTTTATATGTTCTATTTACATAAGCTTCAATTGCATTTATTAGCCATTCTGTATCTTTTAATCTATCAATTATTTTAAATTTATTAAGTCCTATTTCTTCATAATAATGCATATCTTCTGGTCTTATCCACATTCCTCTTATAAGCTCATATGGTTCTTTTGCAGATTTTTGTTTACAATTAAATCTACAATAGCTAAAATATTTAAGTGGATTATTATAAGTATTTTGTGAATCATGTCCTTCTAATTGAAAATGGTATGTAGCCCAAGGACAATTAAACAAATATCCATCATTTGCTATTAATTGAAAGCCTAATTTACTGTTTTTTCTTATTCTTTTTAACTCTTCAAAATTTCTATATATATTATAATCAAGTGTTATTTCTGTTGCTCCCGCTTTTTCATATTCTAATACTTTTTCTAAAGAATCTACTTTTGCTATTGTTGATACACTTAAACGTATTTTGGGAAAATGTTTTCTTATTAGCTTTAATAAACGTGGATTTGCAACTGTTATAATATCTATTTTATATTCTTCTATTAAAAAAGATATTTCTTTTATTATTTCATTTTCTTTTTCTATTTCAGTATTTGCAGAACAAGGAGCATTGAATAAATAATTGAATTCTGCTCCCATTTCATGTGTTAACTTTATTGCTTCTTTTAAATTATCTTCTCCATAATTTGCAATATCATATCTTGCTCTTCCACCACCAATAATATCCTGAAAACGCTTTCCATACACTGTTTTTACAGGATATTTTCTATCTTTTGAAATTTTTAATAAATTCAAATCACCATTATATGGTATAGATAAAAACATAGTTTTATTCCTTTCTTTACTCAAAATCTCTTTCTTCACTTTTTTCTTCTTTAGCTCCAATTTCATTTAACATATATTTTAATAAATCATATGGTTCTCCTCTTGCTGTTTCAAATTGAACAACTTTTCTTGAGAGTGCATTTGCTATTTTAAAAGTATTATCAAAATATTCTGGTCCTATATTCTCTCCAGTCAATAAATGTCTATGATAACACATAAGAAGCATAGAATGAAAAGCATCTCCTGCACCTGTTGAATCTACAATTGGTGCAACTTTTTCTGGAGCTTTAGATATTACTTTTATTTTATCTCCAGCTCTATAGTAAAAATTTGCACCTTTACTACCTTTTGTTAAAGTAAAAATATCTAAATTTAATTTTGAAAATAATTCTTCAGGAGATGATATTCCAAGTTTTTTTGCAACACTTTTAAAAGTATTTTCATTACACTGAAGCAAATCTACTTGTTTTAGGTAATCCCATAATTCTTCTCTAGAATATTTTGAAAAAATATGCTCATTAGTTATATCTAAAGAAACTACAGAATTACTAGCTTTAGATTTTGTATTTTTTATAAACTCTTTAGTTACATTTTCAAAATTGCTCACTATTAAAATTATATTTCTATTTTCAAATTCTCTTGGAAATTCAGTTGCTATTTTATCAGACCATTCAATAGTACTTTTACCTGTTATTGGAGACTTTCTACCTATCTTAACTTCTTCACCTTCTAAATTTTTTTGAGGTTTAAAAATGTAAAAAACATTTGTAGGCTTATTTACAAAATTTATGTAATCTGTATTTACTGCATTATTTTTAAGAGATATTATAGCCTTTACTGCATTTAAATCTGTTCCAACTCCACCTACTGCATATGTTTCTTCACCAAAAACAGATAAATTATATAATGCATTAAATGCAGAAACTCCTCCAACTTCTTTTAAAATTGCATTCTCATCATAAATTACATCTAAAGCAAGTTCTCCAAAAGCCAGAAAACAATATCTTTCATTTTTTTCCATATTTTTTAGCATTTAATAATGCTTCTCCTTTTATTTTTTCAAATTTATAATATCTAATAATTTTCCAAAATCATCTATAATGTATGTAGGATTTGTAGAAGTTAAATTTTCTGGTTTATCATAACCATATGTAACTGCAATAGTATCTATTCCAGCATTTTTTCCACATTTCATATCTGAGGCACTATCTCCTATTATTACTGTATCTTCTTTTTTTACATTGAGTTCATTCATAATATAATTTACTATTTCAGGGTCTGGTTTATGTTTAAAATTACTTTCTTCTGTTCCTAAAACATAATTAAATCCTTCGAGATTAAAGTGTGAAACCATTTTATCTAAAATTCTTTTTGGTTTACTTGAAGCTACTGCCATATAAAAACCTTGATTTTTAAAATTATCTAAAGTACTTTTTACATTTGGAAATAATGTTGTTGCATCAGTATAATGTCCTTCATCTATATAATATTTTTTGTATTTTTTCTCATATTCTCCTGCTAAATTTTTCTTATCCTCTGGCAGTTCTTTTTCAAACATTTTTCCTAAATGCATTCCTGCTAATTTTTGAAATTCTTCTTTTGTTATTTCAAAACCAGCATTTTCTTTTAGTGTATGATTAAAAGATAAAAACACATCTTTTTCACTATCCCATACAGTTCCATCAACATCAAATATAAGTAATTTTTTTTCCATATACTTTTCCCCCTCTAATTTTATAAACTTTTTAATCTTTCTTCAACATTTTTAAGCATATTTTTATAATTTGCTAATTTCTCTTTTTCTTCATTTACCTTTTCCTCTGGTGCCTTATTTATAAATCCTGGATTTGAAAGCATTTTTTCTCCTCTTAAGACTTCTGCTTCAAGCCTTATTTTTTCTCCTTCTAATCTCTTTTTTTCTTCTTCTAAGTCTACTAGTTCTTCAAAAGGAATAAATACTTTTATATCATCAACAACAATAGAAACTGCATTTTTAGGAATAGTTTCTTCATTTTCAATTATTACTATATCATTTGCAAAACCTAATTTACATAAAAATTCTTTTTCTTCTAAAATTTCTTTTTCTAAATCATTTTTTATTATCAATAATTTTGATTTTTTAGAAGGATGAACATTCATTTGAGTTCTTATATTTCTTATTTCTACAATTATTCTTTTTAATTTTTCAATAATTTCTTCTTCTTTATTAAATTCAAAATTTTCTATTACTTTTGGCCATTTTGAAACAATTAAATCTTTATCATTATATTGTACTAATTTTGAATAAATTTCTGTAGTTACAAATGGCATAAATGGATGTAAAAGTTTTAAAGACATTCCAAATACATAATCTAATACATAACAAACTTGAATTTTAGTTTCTTTATTTTTGCTGTACAATCTAGGTTTTACCATTTCAATATACCAATCACAAAATTCATTCCAAATAAATGAATAAATATTATCAAGTGCTATTCCTAAATCATAATTTTCAAGATTTTTAGTAACATCTGCTATTACTTTATCTAATCTATTTATAATCCATTTATCTTCAATTTTTAGCATATCTTTATTGTATTCATTTTTTTCTTGATTCCAAACTTTTTTACTAAATTCTATAATTTCTTCATCTGAATCAATTGAATTTGTTATAAATTTAGCTGCATTCCAAATTTTATTTGCAAAATTAGAAGCTTGCTCTAATTTTTCTGGCATAAATCTAATATCATTACCCATAGTTGTTCCAGATAAAACAGAAAATCTTAAACTATCAGCTCCATATTTATCTATTATTTCTAGAGGATCTATTCCATTTCCAAGAGTTTTTGACATTTTTCTACCTTGACTATCTCTTACAATTCCATGAACTAATACATCTTTAAATGGAACTTCGCCTGTAAATTCTAGTCCTTGTGTCATCATTCTTGAGATCCAAAAAGTTATTATATCAAATCCTGTTACTAATGTTTGTGTAGGATAAAAATCTTTATAATCTTGTGAATCTTTATTTGGCCAACCTAATGTTGAAAATGGCCATAATGCTGAACTAAACCAAGTGTCTAATGTATCTGGATCTTGATGTAATTTTGTACTTCCACATTTTTCACATTTTTCTGGAGCTTTTTTTGAAACATTAAAATGACCACATTCATCACAATAATAAACAGGTATTCTATGTCCCCACCATAATTGTCTAGATATACACCAATCTTGTATATTATCAAGCCAATGAAAATATTGCTTTTCATATCTTTGTGGTATGAATCTTGTTTCACCATTTCTTACACTATCTGCTGCTCTTTTTGCTAAATCTTTCATACTTACAAACCATTGCTCTGATATTTTAGGTTCTATTGTATTTTTGCATCTTTCACATTTAGCAACATTATGAGTATAATCTTCCGTTCTTACTAAAGCTCCTATTTCATCTAGTTTTTCAACTATTTTTTGTCTTGCCTCCAATAAATCCATTCCTTCATATTCAGGAACTAAACTACCCATTTTAAATTTATCATCAAAAACTTCAATAATTTCTAAATTATGTCTTAAACCTGCTTGATAATCATTCATATCATGTGCAGGTGTAATTTTAACACAACCTGTTCCAAATTCCATTTCAACAAATTCATCAGCAATAATAGGAATTTCTTTATTCATTATAGGAAGAATACAAGTTTTTCCAACTAGATGTTTATATCTTTCATCATCTGGATGTACTGCCACAGCTGTATCTCCAAGCATTGTTTCTGGTCTTGTAGTCGCAACTTCTATATAATCATTTTCAGTTCCAGTGATTTTATATCTTATATGCCAAAGATGTGATGCTTCTTCTTTATATTCAACTTCTGCATCTGAAATTGATGTATTACAACTTGTACACCAATTTACCATTCTTTTTCCTTTATATATTAAACCTTTTTCATATAATCTTACAAATTGCTCTAATACAGCCTCAGATAATCCTTCATCCAAAGTAAATCTATTTCTAGACCAATCGCATGAACAACCTAGTTTTTTCTGTTGTTTTTGAATAATTCCACCATATTCTTTTGTCCATTTCCAAGCTTCTTCTAAAAATTTTTCTCTACCTAAATCTTTTTTACTTTTTCCTTCACTTGCAAGTTTTTGAACAACTTTCATTTCTGTAGAAATTGCTGCATGGTCAGAACCTGGAAGCCATAATGTTCTGAATCCTTGCATTCTTTTATAACGAATTAAAACATCTTGAATTGTATCATCTAAAGCATGTCCCATATGCAATTTTCCTGTTACATTTGGTGGTGGCATCATTATACAATATGGTTCCTTTGTTCTATCTTCAGATGGTTTGAAATATCCTTTTTCTTCCCAATCTTCATAAATTCTGTCTTCAAAATCTTTTGGATTAAACTTATCATTTAGCTTATGATCTTTTTTCATAAAATTCCTCCTATCTATATAATATTTATATAATTATTTTTTATAATTTATAACAAAAAATCGCTCTTAGGAAAACCTAAGGGCGAATAAAATACGCGGTACCACCTTATTTGTTTATAAAAATAAACATCTCATTAAAGTTTTTAACGTTACTTAAACGAATATACTTAAAGTTATTTTCGGTATATCAACTAAAAAAGCTACCTTCAGTAAAATTTTCTATAAGAAGCTTACAGCGACTCACTTCTTTTCTCTTTCTAGTTTACTTTTACTTACTCCTCTTTTTTATTGTCTTTTCATATAATACAATACTTATAACATATTTATTAAAATTTGTCAAATTTCATTTATTACATAATATGATTTATATTTTCTACTGTTTTTTCTATTATTTCTAATGGATAGTAAATTAAATCATAATATTTTTTTATGGTTTCTTTATCTAAACCATCTCCTATAACAGGTGGTTCGAACATTTTTCCACATTTATATCTAAAATAAATCATATTATCTTCAATTTTTAGTTCAAATCTATATTTAAAATTTTCTCTCATTTCTATATATTTTTCAATTAAATCTGATGTAAAAATTTGCATTGCTACAACTTTATCTTCTGCTGAACAATCAAAAAATTTTTCAAATTCTGATGAATCCATTTCAATTCTATCTTTGCTAAAACGATTTAACATAGAATCTTTTGAAATATAAATTTCAGTACATACACTTTTTTCTAATCTAATTATTCCATACATTCCTCTAAAAGTCTCTGTTTTATCTGTATGAACATTTCCTGATTCATCTCTATATTCTGAAGTATGAAATGTTACAACTTCTGCTATTTGTACATTAGCTCCTGATTTTAATGTTCCATAAATTCTGTCTTCAGAATAATATTTATCAAATGTGTTATCAAAATTTGAAATAGCATATTCTGGTGTTGTTATACCATGTTTTCTATCATAGTATAATTTTTCATTATAATTTTTAGCTAATTCTTTAATTATATATTCTTTATAAAGTTTTCCATAGCTTTCTCTAGCAAGAATAATAAAAAACATTATAATACAAAAGCTTAATGCTATAGCACCCAAAGATATAAATTTTGTTTCTGGATTTAAATAAACAAATAAATTTATTATAATACAAACAAGTATAATTGCCAAAATAAAAGTGTTTGCTTTTTTCTTAGCTTTTTTTAAACTTACTCTACTATCATTATAAATTTTATCATAAATTTCATTAAAATTTTTTTCATTTTTATTTTCTTCTAAATTTTCCATATCAAAATCCCACTACTTTACAAATCTATTTCTATATTTTCTTTTTTATATTCTTCTGTTTCAAATAATTCTTCTTCTTTAAAATTAAAAATTCTAGCAAAAATATTATTTGGAAATGTACTTATTGTTGTATTATATAATGTTACATCTCCATTATAAATTCTTCTTGCTGCTTGAAGTTGGCTCTCCATTTTTTCTAAACTTTTTTGTAGATTTGAAAATTGTTCACTTGCTTTTAAATCTGGATTACTTTCTGCAATTCCAAGTAAATTATTACATTCATTATTAAGCTCTGCACCTTTTTTTAAATCTTTATTTTTATCATTATTGTACTGAGCTCTAAGACTTGCTATTTTTGACAAAGTCTGTTGTTCATATTTACCATATCCTTTTACACATTCAACCAAATTTGGTATTAAATCAAACCTTTGATTTAAATATACCTCTATTCCCGATTTTGATTGCTTTATTTTATTTTTTAAGCCTACAAATGTATTGAATTCTATTATAAATATCAATAAGATTATTACTATTATAATTCCTAATATAATCATTTTTTTATACCTCGTTTTTTATGGATTAAAATTTATTAATTCATTTGAACTGCTCCTATAATAGAGTTTATATCTTCTATATTATGTTTTCTCATATAATTTTCAATTCCATTTATTGTTTTTATACTTACTTCTGGATCTGCAAAATTTCCAGCTCCTATAGATACTGCTGTTGCTCCTGCAAGCATATACTCTATTGCATCATCACCACATGTTATTCCTCCCATACCAAGTATTGGAATATTTATAGCTTGTGCCATTTGATATACTATTCTAACTCCAACTGCTCTGATACCAGGTCCTGAGTATCCACCAGTATTATTAGCTAAAACCGGTCTTTTTTTATCTATATCTATTTTCATTCCAAGCAATGTGTTAATTCCTGATACCCCATCTGCTCCTGCATCTTCTGCTCCTTTAGCAGGAAGTGTTATATCTGTAACATTTGGTGTTAATTTTACTATTAATGGTTTATCAGTCAATACTTTTCTAACTTGTGAAGTTACAGATTTAACACCTTCGTAACTCATACCGAAAGCTAAACATCCTTCTTTAACATTTGGACAAGAAAGATTTAGTTCAACTCCATCTATATCTAATGTATTTAGGATTCTACATAATTCTACATAATCTTCTACTGTACTTCCACAAGCATTTACTATTATTTTAGTATCAAATTTTCTAAGCCAAGGCAAATCATATTCTGCAAAATATTCCACTCCTGGATTTTGAAGTCCTATACTATTTAACATTCCTCCTGGAACCTCACAAATTCTTGGTGGTGGATTCCCAGGTCTTGGTTTTAATGAAGTACCTTTTGTAATAATTCCTCCTAATTTGTTTAAATCAATATACTCTGCATATTCCCTACCATATCCAAAGGTTCCTGATGCAACTGTTACTGGATTTTTCATTTTAATCCCACATAAATTTACTTCTGTTTTCATATTTTCTCCTATCCGATAAAATTTATCTATTTTATTTTTATTTTATTCTGTTATTATTAATTGTTCTAAATTTATATCTGTATTTGCTAATTCTCCGCCTATAAATCTTACTTTATAACTTAAAATTTTATCTTTTAAATTATTTTTTCTAC
The DNA here is from genome assembly GCA_944390285.1 of uncultured Clostridia bacterium. GTDB lineage: Bacteria > Bacillota > Clostridia > TANB77 > CAG-508 > Scatovivens. The sequence goes on along the minus strand of CALXPN010000010.1, from coordinate 16,909 downwards.
AATCTAATACATATTCTCCTAATTTATCTTTTGGTATAGTATATCTTATAAATTCATCATATTCCATATATTGAATAGAAGTTTTTGTTTCTTTATCTATTAATTCATATGGATTTATTCCATCTGTATCAACTTCTATTTCTATTAAATAGTCATTATCTCCTATTGCAGTTAATCTATCAAATCCATAATATTGTGATATTAAAGCATTTACTGGCATATGATAATCAAATTCTGGAAAGAAATTTGCTATATTTATCCAATCTTCTGCATGTATCCAATTTGCATATTCAAATTTACTTACAAGTACATCTTTTTCTCCATTTGCCAAAGCTTGTTCATATTCTGATGTTACTTTATCTTTGTATGGAATTATATAATTTATTTGCCCTAGTGTACTTGGAGAAAACTTTCCAAAAACTATTAAAGAAAAAACTATTGATATTATTGCAATTAATAAATTATATTTTTTTAAACTTTCTGAAATAATTACAATATTTCTTGCAAAAACAATCATAAACATAACTTCATAAGCTAAAAATGCTCTTGGTGGAAAATATGTTATAATAGCCATTGGTATTGTAGCTATTAAACTAGGTAATATAAAATATAAAAATTGATTTTTTATTTCTATGTAATTTAATTTTTTTAAATTTTTATTTTGTTTAATGATTTTAAAGTTTTGAATTATAAAAGCTAATATCATACTTACTAATACTGCTAAAAGTACAAATTTATTATCTTTATAATTTTGCACAAATTCCCAAGAAAAACTTTTTTCTCCTGCTACTTGTCCCATTCTTGATAAATTTCCTGGTGCAAATATTGTGGCAAAAGCTCCTAAACAAAACATGATAAAAATTAAACTTACAACAATTTTTCTATTTTTATCAAATCTTAAAAATTTTTTTATATTAAATAAAATTAAACAAACTAAAAATGCTCCTCCTACAAAAGCTACATTTTCATGTGAAAATCCTACTATAAATGAAAATAATATTAAAGCAATTTTAGAAAGCATATTTAATTTCTTTTCATCTCTAAAATAATTATAAAAATAATAAATAAAAATTACTAAAAAAGTACATGGCCATAAGTAGTTGAAACTTCCGCTTATCCAAGCAAATTTTTCTCCAAACATCATGCTAAATGCTAAGTATCCAAATACTCCTAATATACTTAAGAAACTAGTTTTTTTATTTAAAACTTTAGTTATAAAAATAATAAATACTAGAAATATAATACTATTTGAAATTTCATATACTACTGATGGTAAATTTCTAAAAATACCTATAAGTACATGTGGTATTATTCTTCCTGTCCAGTTATTATAAAAAAACTTTGCTGTTTGAATTGCATTTGAAATACTATCTACTCTTTGTGTATTATTAGTTCCTTGAACAAAAGTATAATTATAATCATCTGGACTTAATAATACTGAATGTGAAAGAATTAGCATGCTTACAAAAATGAGTAAAATCAAACCAAATTTAGCTAAAACTTTAATTAAGTTTATAATCTGCTCTTTTGTAACCTTTTTCCCTAGGATATTAAATTCTGTTTTCATTTTTTATCTCCTAAATTTCTACATCTACAGCATTAAATACTGGACCTTCTTTACATACATGTCCATATCTTGGTTCTTTTCCAGAAATAACTTTAACTGCACAACCAAGACATGCTCCAATTCCACATCCCATTCTTTCTTCTAAAGATATTTGACATGGAATATTGTTTTCAATTGCATATTGTCTTACAGCTTTAAGCATTGGAAGTGGTCCACAAGCAAAAATCATATCTACCATATGTTCTTCAATATCTTTTTTCATAAAATCTATTGCAAAACCTTTTTCTTTATAACTTCCATCATCAGTTGTTACAACTAATTTATTTAAACCAATTTCTTCAAACTCTTTTTCACAAGTAACTAAAGATTTATCTCTAAAACCTAAATAAACATTTAAATTTGCTTTTCCTTTTAATTCTTTTGTAAGTTCATGTAAAGGATATATTCCTATTCCTCCACCTATTATTGCTACATTATTATATTCTTGAACTTTAAAAGCTCCAAATCCAAGTGGTCCCATTATATCTATACTTTTTCCTATATCTGTTTTAGCTAATAATTCTGTTCCTTTTCCTTTTACTTGAAAAATAAATTCAATTATTCCTTCTTCTTTAAGAATATTATAAATACTTATAGGTCTTCTTAAAAAAGGCTCTCCTGTATCTGATACCTGTATTTCTAAAAATTGACCTGGTTTTGCTGTATCTGCAATTTCTGGTGCTTTTACAGAAAACTTATAAATACCTGTTACTAATTCCTCTTTTTTTAGTAACTCACATTTTACTTTTACTCCCATAATTCCTCCTTCTTATTTTAAAATAGATTTATATAATTCATCATATTTTCCATATCCTAAGTACTTATCTTCATTATTAAATGAAGCATCTTTCTTTTTATCATAAGTTTCATCTGGTATTTCTGTTAGAGTTTCAAAAAATATTTGAGCTATCTTGAAATCTGATTTTAAAGTAATGTTTTTTTTACTAAGATTATATACTCTTAAAAACACATAAGTTTGATGACCAGGGTGATAAACAGGAGCTGACACAAATAACCCTGTTCTTAATAATGAATTTTTTTCACCAACTTTACCAACTAAAAAATTAGGCATTTTTAATTCTTCATTAGTTTTTACCATTACAAATTCTTGTGGTTTCAATTCATATTCTTTTACTTCTCCATATTCTGTAATGATATTATCTATTGTTAAATCATAAGATACACCACCTAAATTTTCAGGTTTATATCCTTTAATAATTAAAGTATTTTTTTCTACTAATTCTCTTATATTTTTATCTACAAGTACCATGCTTTTCTCCTCTACTAAAAAAACTCTACACTATATTCTGCTTCAAATTCTTGATTTGGTTTTAATTCTATTAAATCTTCTTTTTCTTCAAAAATTCCATTTGAATTTATAGTATCTGCCGTATTAAACCAAGGTTCAATACAAATAAATGGTGCATCTGGCTTTGACCATATTGCTAAATATGGAAAATCTTTAAATTCGAATGCAAAAATTGTTTTCTTTTCTGTTTTTAAATAAACTTTATTTGATTTTAAATTTTTCATTATTATAGCATCTTTTTCAAAAATTTTGTTATCTAAAAAAATCCTATTTTCTCTAATATATTTTTCTGTTTTTTCGCATTTATCTTTTAAAAGCCCATCTTCTAATCTATATATTTTTATTTCATCTTCAATATCTTCAAATTCTAATCTATATTTTCCACTCGAATATTCACAAACAAATGCTGGATGTCCACCAATTCCAAATATCATTGTATCACTGCTTTTATTTACAACTCTATAATTTGTATATACCTTATTATTAGTAGTTTTATAAGAAACATAAAGTTCAAAATCAAAAGGAAATTTAATTTTTGTTTCTTCATTAGATTTCAAAACATAAGAATTTTCATCTATCTTTTCAAATTCCATATCTCTCGCAAAACCATGTTGTCCCATCTCATAAGTATTTCCATTTATTATAGTTTTTCCGTCTTTTAATTTTCCAACTATTGGAAATAAAACTGGACTATGTCTATTCCAAAAACTTTTTCCATCATGTAATTTCTCAATTCCATTAAATTTTACAGAAATAAGTTCTGCACCTTTACTCACTGATTGTATTTCTATCATGTTTATTCTCCTTTATAAAAAACTTAAAGTTATCTACCTTCATCTTTTAGTAATTCTGGTGCTTCTTATTTGTTAATTGATAAATTTAGTTCATCTCTCATTCTTATTGCTTCTTCTCTTGTGGCTTTAGCATATTCTTCGTCTTTATATTTATCTTTCCATCTATCTGATTTATAAGCACACATTAAACTTCTTGAAGCATTTACAATTCCGCCAATTCCATCTTTAAAGCCTAATGCTATATCATCTGCTTTTCCACCTTGAGCTCCATAACCTGGAATTAAAAAATAACTATGTGGCATAATTTCTCTTAATTCTTTTATTTGTACAGGATATGTTGCACCAACAACTGAAGCTACTTGGCTATATCCATATTCTCCTATAAGTTCTTCTCCCCATGAATTTACAAGTTCTGCTACTTTTTCATAAACCTTTTTTCCATCTTCTAATTTTAAATCTTGAAGTTCTCCTGAAGATTTATTAGAAGTTTTTACAAGTACAAAAATTCCTTTATTATATTTTTTACAATCTTCAATAAATGGCTTTACACCATCTATTCCTAAATAAGGATTTACAGTTACCCAATCTATATCATAAAAACTTTCTTCTACATTACCAACTAGAGTTTTTCCTAAATATGCATTTGAATATCCTGCAGCTGTTGTACCTATATCTCCTCTTTTTATATCTGCAATAACAATTAACCCTTTTTCTTTTGCATATTTGCAAGTTTCTTTAAAACACTTCATACCTTCTATTCCAAACATTTCATAAAATGCTATTTGAGGTTTTACAGCTGGAATTATATCAAATGTAGCATCTATCAATGCTTTATTATATTCTAAAATTCCTTCACAAACACTTTTTACATCTTTACCATATTTTAATTTTATACATTCTGGTAACATATCATATCTTGGATCTAACCCCATTACTGTTGGATTATTTTTTTCTTTAATTTTATCTATTAACAAATCCATTGCATTTTTCATATCCGATTTTTTCCTTTCTTAGGCATACATTAATTTAAAATTTATAAAGAGTTAAACTCTTTCATATACAACATTTCCAGAAACTATTGTATATCTTACTTGTCCCTTTAATTTTTTTCCTATCCAAGGTGTATTTTTAGATTTTGAAACTATTTCTTCTTTTAAAAATACATATTCTTTATTTGGATCAAATATTGTTAAATCAGCTATTTTTCCTTCTGCTATTTCTCCTCTATCTATTCCTAATAATTTAGCTGGTGTATAAGACATTAATCTTACCATATCTAAATATGATATTAATCCTTTATCTACTAAATTAGTAATAGTTGCACCTAAAGCTGTCTCAAATCCTATTATTCCATTTGGAGCTTTAGCTAAACCTTTTGCTTTTTCTTCTTCAGCATGTGGTGCATGGTCTGTTATTATAGCATCTATAGTTCCATCTTTCAAACCTTCTATTATTGCTAATCTATCTTTTTCTTCTCTTAAAGGAGGATTCATTTTTGCATTAACACCTGATTCTAAAACTTCATCTACTGTAAAAGAATAATAATGTGGGCATGTTTCACAAGTCACATTTACACCCCTTTGTTTTGCACTTCTTATCATATCTACAGATGTTTTGGTACTTATATGACAAATATGTGTATGTAAATTATTTGTTTCTGCAATAACTATATCTCTTGCTGCCATTATTTCTTCTGCTTCTGGTAATACTCCTTGTACATTTAATTTTTCTGCAATCTCTCCAGCATTTATCGCTCCTGCTGATACTGATTTTTCTTCACAATGTTCTGAAATAAAAGAACCTAAATTATTTGCTTCTATCATTGCTTCCCTTATCATTCTAGCATTTTCTACTGGCATTCCGTCATCTGAAAAAGCTATTGCTCCTGCTTCTAATTGTGATTTAAAATCAACTAACTCTTGCCCTTTTTCACCTTTTGTTACACTTGAAAATGGAAGAACATTGCAAAGATTCACTCTTTTAGCTTCATTAATAATTTTTTCTAAAACTTCTTTGTTATCTGGAGTTGGATTAGTGTTTGGCATAGGACAAATAGTTGTAAATCCTCCAGCCACCGCACTTTTAGATCCTGTTTCTATAGTTTCTTTATGCTCTCCACCTGGTTCTCTTAGGTGACAATGCATATCAATCATACCAGGCATAATCATTAAACCTATACAATCAATTACTTTATCAGCTGGTGTTTCTATCTTTTCTGCTACTTTAGTTATTTTTCCATCTTCAATTAGTATATCTAATTTTTTTTCTATTTTTTGTGCATAATCAATTACAGTTCCATTTTTTAATAATAATGTACTCATTATTTTCTTTCCTCCCTAAATAATTTTTAACATTTTATCATTTATATAGTTATTTTTCAATATAAATTACAAGGCTTTTCCCAAAAATATTCAACTTTATAAAAAACTCTTGATTGACTTTTTTATAAATTTACTATATATTAAAACGTAGAAAAGAATGAACAATTTATAATATTATTTTATATTTGGAGGTAATTATGAAAGATTTAACAAATCTATTATTTGAAACACATGCTTTTAATATTGCAAAAGAAAACAAACCTTTTTGGTATACATCAGGAAAAATTGGACCTTATTTTGTAAATGCAGAATTCTTTTATGGAAGTGATGCAGATTCAAAAGAACTTTTAAACTTTATAGATAACGAACTTGCAAATGAACCTAAAGAAAATATACCAAATAATATTTTCCAAAAAGTATTAAGTCATTATAATACAAATGAAATATATAAAACTACTATAGACACTATGGTGGAATATATAAAAAGTAATATTGATTTAAATTCTATTGATTATATATCTGGTGGTGAAAGAAGAGATTGGTTCTTTTCTAATATGATTGCCTATATTTTAAATAAACCACATATCACAATATATAAAGATTTAACAACTATCGAAAGTAATTATGATTTTACAAAAAATACTGCTGTATCAAAAATTGAAAATAAAAACTTCTTACATATAGCAGATTTATTAAATCAATCAGCAAGTTTCACAAGAGCTTGGATTCCAGCAATAGAAAATCTTGGTTCTAAAATAAAACATGCACTTTTTGTAATAGATAGAATGGATGGTGGAACACAAGTTTTAACAGATTGTGGTGTTAAAGTTCATTCATTAATAAAAATTAATGATGATTTATTCTTAAAAGCTTTAGATTTAAATATAATCAATGAAAAACAATTACATATTTTAAGAGAATTTAAAAAAGATCAAATGGCTTCTATGAAACAATTTTTAATTGATCATCCTGAATTTTTAGAAGAATCTTTAAAATCTGATAATCCTAAAACAGCTAAAAGAGCTAAAATGTTAGTAGATCAAAATTTATATGGATTAAATTAAAATCAAAAAACACCTTAAGAAAATTCTTAAGGTGTTTTTATTATTAAATTTGCGGATGCATTACAAGTTCTCCAAGCTCTTCTTCATTTCCATATTTATCAACAAAATATATCATATATTTTGTATCAACTTTTTTTATTTTAAATACCTTTGTTCCATTTCCAGCTGAACCATTAGGATTTACTTCATATGAAACTATATCTCTATTTAATGATTCAGTTTTTATATAATATTCATTACTAACAAGATTATCATTTATATCTCTTAATTCTTCTATATAATTGTTTTCTAAAAGATAATTAAAAACTGCCTCTTCTGTATAAATTTCATCTATGTTTTTTTTATTCTCTTGTGCATACTTATAATCACCAAAATATTTTTCTTTTATTATCAAATTTAATTTTTCAACCACTTCTGTTTTGTTATATTCAGTATCTTCCTGTTTATATTGTCTTATTATTCCATCATCACCAATTAATTTATTTATAGCTATAACAGCAATAATAATTATTATAATTATTGTTATAATTAATGCTATTGCCGAAAAACCACCATCTTTTCTCATAATAATTCTCCTTTGTTCTCTTGCCATTTTACACAAAAATTATACAATTTTTTTACAAAAATTTCAAGATTTTCTAAATATAAATTAAATTATTTTTATATTTTCTGGTGATACTATTTCTTTAAACTCTTCTAAGATTTTATCTGTTAAAAATATTCCAAAACATGGTTTTATTTCTCCATCTTGAACAATATTTAATTTTACATTTACTCTATCTCCTGCAAAAAATTTTATTGCTCCTCTCAATTTTTCTTTTTGATTTTCATCTAAATTTGTTATATCTATATTTACTGTTTTTATTGTATTTACTTTTTCATTAGCTTTGTTAGCATCTTCTTTTTCCGAAAATTCTCTTATGTTTGATGCAACTATTTTTACTGGCTCATCTTCTCTAATACTTAATCTTCCTTCTACATAAACAATATTATCATTAATAAGGAAATTACTATTTCTTGTGTAAACACTATCAAAAACAATTACTTCTACACTTCCATAAAAATCTTCTAAAAAAACAAATGCCATTGTCGTATTTTTCTTTGTAAATTTTTTAGTAACTTTTGAAATAATTCCAACAAACTTTACATTTTGACCATCTTTATATTCTTTGGATTCACCAAATTCTTCGATATCTTCATTTATTTTTATCATATCTAATGTTGATATATTTGTTTGTTTTTCTATTTGTTTTCTTAATTTGTCTAATGGATGTCCAGAAATATAAACTCCTAACATTTCTTTTTCTAGTGCTAGCAATTCTTTTTCAGGCATTTCTTCTTTTTCAATAAAATTATACTTTTTATTTTCTATGTTCTCTTCCTCTTCTTGCATTAAATCAAACATTGAAACTTGATTTGCAATTTTATTTCTATCTTCATTATTTATAGTATCTATAATTCCCTCAAAAGATGCAAGTAGTGTAGCTCTATTTTTTCCAAACTCATCAAATGCTCCTGCTTTTATTAAACTTTCTATACATTTTTTATTAACAGACTCATTTTTTATTCTTTCACAAAAAGATGTAAAACTTTCAAAAAGACCGTTTTCTTCTCTTTCTTTAACAATGCTGTCTATTACTGCTACTCCAACATTTTTTATACTTCCAAGTCCAAATCTTATTTTATTACCAATAACTGTAAATTTAGTTTTACTTTGATTTATACTAGGGTTTAAAATATCAATTCCCATTTCCTTACAATCTTGGATATATACAGGTATTTTATCAAGATTTCCTAAAAAACTATTTAAAGTAGCAGCCATAAGTTCTTCTTTATAATATGCTTTTAAATATGCTGTTCTATAAGATATTACTGCATATGCTGCCGCGTGAGATTTATTAAATGCATATTTAGCAAATTCTGCCATTTCATCAAATATTTTATTTGCAGATTCTGCATCAATTCCGTTTCTTACACACCCTGGTACAATTACATTTCCATTTTCGTCTACTTGTCCATTTATAAAAACTTGTCTTTCTTTTTCCATAACATCTAGCTTTTTCTTTCCCATTGCACGTCTTACTAGATCTGCTCTTCCTAAAGAATATCCCGCTAAATCTCTAACTATTTGCATAACTTGTTCTTGATATACCATACAACCATAAGTTACATTTAATATTGGCTCTAGAGCAGGATGTGTATATTCATTATGTCCTGGATTCATTTTTCCTTTTATATATCTTGGTATTTGATCCATTGGTCCTGGTCTGTATAAAGAAACTCCTGCTACTATATCTTCTAAGCAATCTGGTTTTAATTCTTTCATAAATGCTGTGATACCAGCACTTTCAAATTGAAATATTCCAAAAGTCTTTCCTTCTTGCCATAATTTATATACTTTTGGATCATCCATTTTGTCATCAAATTTTACATCTATTCCTCTATTTTGTTTTACAAGTTCTAAACAATTAGCAATAACACTTAAAGTTCTTAGTCCTAAAAAATCCATTTTTAATAGTCCTAATTCTTCTAACAAAACCATTGTATATTGTGCGACTATGTTACCATCATTAGTACAAAGTGGTACATAAGTATCTACTGGATCTTTTGTAATTACAACACCACATGCATGTGTAGATGCATTTCTAGGCATTCCTTCAAGTCCTTTTGCAATATCAATTATTTGTTTTGTAGTTTCATCATTTTCATATTGCTCTTTTAATTCTCTATTTTCTTCTAAAGCCTTATCTATTGTCATATGAATTTCAAAAGGTATCATTTTAGCTATTTTATCAACATCTGAATATGGCACATCCAAAACTCTTCCAACATCACGAATAACACTTTTGGCAGACAAGGTTCCAAATGTTATTATTTGTGATACATGATCTTTTCCATATTTTCTGCAAACATAATCTATTACTTCTTGTCTTCTTTCATCTGAAAAATCAACATCAAAATCAGGCATACTTATTCTTTCTGGATTCAAGAATCTTTCAAAAAGTAAATTATATTTAAGTGGATCTATATCTGTTATACCTATTGCATATGCAACTATTGAACCAGCACCTGATCCACGTCCAGGTCCTACTGGTATACCAACAGATTTTGCATAATGTATATAATCCCAAACTATTAAGTAATAATCTACATATCCCATTTTTGATATTATTCCAAGTTCATATTCTGTTCTTTCTTTTATTTTTGAATCATAATTTTTACCATATCTAACTTCTATTCCATCCCAAGTAAGTTTCCTAAAATATTCTTCATGTGTTTTAAATTCTTTTGGAACATCATAATTTGGAAGTTTTGTAACACCAAATTCAAATTCAAAATTACATTTATCTGCAATTTTTACTGTATTTTCAATTGCTTCTGGAACAGCTGAAAAATAATCTTCCATTTCTTCTGGAGATTTTATATAAAACTCATCTGTTCCAAATCTCATTCTATCTTCATCATATATTTTTTTTGCAGTCTGTATACAAAGTAATATTTCATGATTATAACTATCTTCTTTTTTTAAATAATGAGCATCATTTGTTGCCACAAGTGGTATATTCAACTCTCTAGATAAAGTAATTAATTTTTGATTTACCATTACTTGTTCAGGCAAACCATTATTTTGAATTTCTAAATAATAGTCTTCTCCAAAAATCTTTTTATGCCATAATGCTATTTCTTTCGCTTTTTCTATATCATCATTTAATATTGCTTTATTTACACTACCAGCTAAACAAGCACTTAAACATATTAGTCCTTCACTATATTTTTCTAATATTTCCAAATCTATACGTGGTTTATAATAATATCCATCTATAAAACTCAATGATACTAATTTTATTAAATTTTGATATCCAATCTTATTTTTTGCCAGTAAAATTAAATGTGAATAATTATCATCTATGCCAGATTCTTTATTAAATCTACTTCTTGGTGCAACATAAACTTCACAACCTATAATTGGTTTTATTCCTTCTTTCACACATTCTTTATAAAAATTAACTGCACCATACATAACTCCATGGTCTGTGATAGCTATTGCTTTCATCCCAAGTTCTTTCGCCCTTTTAGGCAAATCTTTAATTCTACACATTCCATCTAATAAACTATATTCACTATGTACATGTAAATGAACAAAATCTGGCATATTATCTACTTCCTTTAAAATATTTTTCTAAAATATATCACATCTAAAATTTTTTATCAATATAAGCTTTATAGTAATAAATATTTATTACATAGTTCTTGACTTTATTTAAAAAAAGTTGTATACTATTTTTCGTAGTTATTGATGGCTTTATGCCGTGCACCTCATAAAGCAGTAATGTTTGCAGTAATGTTTTATGAGCAATATGAAAGGAGGTGCTCGCGTATGATGACGTTTGCTATTTTAGCATTAATTGCTTTACTACTCTTTATAGTAATCCGATTCAATTATATACTTGAACCCCGATTCAAGCATATCGAATTAGAACGGCCATGCTATAAAGAAAATTATTTAGCAACGTTCAAATTTGAACAAACTAATAATTTTGTAAATGCGATGATGCGGCGTAAACGTCGCCGACTAAAAATCAAAAAAGGTGCTGTCTTCTGATTCTTAACTTATTACTCATTTTTTGTATTATTATAAATTATCGGAGTGGTATTAGGATTAAGGAGTTGCACTTGTTTTGAAGGGTTAGGAGTACGTGACACTACCCCCCTCTGGCTACCAGAGGGGGGCTTTCCTTTTTTATTTATAAAATTTTTATTATATCTTGAACATCAGCTTGATTTTTTGGTATTTTTAAAATTTCAAAACTTGAAATTTTATCTCCAAACTTTATTTCTATTATATCACCAACTTTTACTTCATAACTTGGTTTTACAATTTTTCCATTTACACTTATTCTTCCATTGTCTGCTGCTTCATTCGCTACTGTTCTTCTTTTTATAACTCTACTCAATTTTAAAAATTTATCTAATCTCATAACTTTTATTCCTTTTCTACTATTTATAATTGTTTTATCCACATTTTTTATACAATTTGTGTATTTTAGAACACAAAATACTCTTTATATTTTTCTGCAAGACCTAACCAAATATCATCATCATATAATTTAAAATAAGAATAAATACCTTTTTCATCAATTTTAGAGAGTTTTTTATTTCTTTCTTTCATTATTTGTTTTGCTTCTCTTAAAAATTTATATCTTATTTCTCCTTTGCCAGTTATAGCACAAAAAGTTAAATTCATTAGAACTTTATCCTCTTTCAAAATACCACTATCAATAATTTTTTGTTTTACTATATTTGTATCATAATGTATTAGATTTTGTTCTATATTTTTTATTTTATTATTTTCTATATCTAATATTGTATATTCTGCTTTTCCATTATAATGTGGAGAAACACCACAACAACCAGCATTTAATATTAGTTTATTATTCATATAATCATACCACATTTTTTCATGTGTATGTCCAAAAACTAATGCATCATCTTCTAAATTTTTTGTATATTTATCTAATAAATCTGTTTTTTGTCTATGTAATTGTTCTTCAACAGATTTTGGTGATCCATGAACAAATAATATTTTTACACCACCATATTCTATTTCGAGTTTATGTGGTAATTTTCTTATAAAATCTTTATTCTCTTCTGTAAGTTCATTGTACATGAATTTGACATTTCTAAATTGTACATTTTTCCAATCATAATTATTTTGTTCATATTCAATTAAATATTGTTCTTTATTTCCCTTTAAAATTTTATTACTATATTTTCTTACTATTTCTAGTGTTTCATTTCCAAAAGGTAAATCATTTACTAAATCTCCTAAAAACACATATTCATTTACATTCTTTTTTTCTGCATCTTTTAGTACTTCTTTTAATGCAACACAATTTCCATGTATATCTGAAATAACTGCTACTTTTATTTTTATCACCTCTTTTAGAATTATAACATTATTTTTTACATTTTTTCAATATTTATCTATATCTTCTATAAGGACAATTAGTCTCATTTAAATTATTAGTATTTGAATTATCAGTAAAATTTGTATTTAAATTATTACTTAAGTTATTTGTAAATTGAGAATTTGTTGGAATCGAAAAATTAGTATTTTCATATATATTACTACAACCATTTCCACAAATAGGTATATTGTTGTTATCTTCTCTACAACATGTTGTATTATCACAACAATTAAAATTCCAATTTCCATTCATAATTATACAAGTTATATATGCTGAAATATAAGAAATTATTGTATATATAATTGTAGCTATTAATAATTCCTCAGTATTTGCAGTTAAAGCAAATGCTACAATTAAAAAAGCTGAAAATACAATTCCTGCAATTTTTATTGGACATTTTATAATTGTTTGAAAAATACTTGATAATATTATTATTGCTATTGGTATAGCGAAAAAAAATAGCAAAGTATTCATATAAATAAACCTCCATTAATTTTCATTTATATATAATATTCTGCTATTTATTTTATGTGATTTATTATTAATAAGTAACTTCTACTAAACATAATCCTTTTGCAGGAAGAGTCTTACCTGCATTCATTCTGTTTTTGCTTTCTATAATATTAAGCACTTCTTCTGGCTCAATCTTTTCCATGCCAACATCTAACAAAGTTCCTGCAATTATTCTAACCATATTATATAAAAAACCATTTCCTGTAAGTTCTATATATACTCTATCTTCTTTTTGATATACTTCTGCTTTATAAATTGTTCTTACACTACTTTTACTACTTGTACCACTGGCTTTAAATGCTTTAAAGTCATGTTCACCCTCAAAAAAATGAGCTGATTTTTGCATTTTTTCTACATTTAATTTGAAAGGAAAATGATATTCCATATCCCTAAAAATAGCACTTCCATGTGTTGAAACATTTATAGTATATCTATATTTTTTGGATTTCACAGAATATCTACTATGAAATCTTTCATCTACTTCTTCTGCACTTTTTATTCTTATACTTTTTTTCAATTTTGCATTTATTGCAAATGCTAATTTATCTGCTGGAATCTTAGAATTAGTTTTAAAATTTGCTGTTTGTCCTAAACTATTCACTCCCGCATCTGTTCTACCAGATGCAATCAAACTAATTTCTTCACCAGTAATCTCTGAGATAGCTTTTTCTATCTCTCCTTGAATATTAAGTTTATTAGGTTGTTTTTGCCACCCATTAAAACCTTTTCCATCATATTCTATTATTAATTTTATATTTCTCATTTTTAGCTCCAATTTAAATGAATTTATTTAATATTAACATAATTACAAATATTTATCAATAAAAAGTATGTATATATTTATCTTGGCAAAATAAAAATTATATGATAGAATTTTTTTAAATAAATTCAAATGAAAAAAATACATTCTTTCATAAAATGAAGTTTTATGAAATACGATGAGAAAAATAGGATTTTTATATGAGTATAAAATTAGTTGCAAGTGACATTGATGGTACAATTATAGATAAAAATAATAATATTTCTGCCAAAAATTTTGAAGCTGTAAATAAGATTCGTTCTAAAAATATATGTTTTGCACTATGTACAGGAAAATCTTATGCAGTTTCTAAGAAAATCTGTGAAGAACTTCATGCCACATATGGAATTTTTGGAAATGGAACTCAAATAATAGATTTAAAAACTGGAGAAGAAATTTTTAGAAAAGCTATACCTAAAAAAGATTTACTTTTTATTATCACTCTTTCCAAACGCTATAATTTTCATATACATATTTATACAGATACAGAAATCATATCTGAAAAACTAAAATATATGGATTTAAGAAATTATATTTTAAAATCACAATATGCTAATGATACATTAAAATTTAAAATTGTTAATAATATTTTAAATTATGTTGAAAAAAATGATATAAATGCCCTTTCAATAGTTATAACAACAGAAACTACTTCTTTAAATAATTTTAAAAAACTCTTAAATATAGATAAAGATATTGATTCTGTTTTTATAAATAAAAGAGGAATTTATAGAGATAACATTATAAATAAAGATTACGAATATTTAAATATTTCACCAATAAATGTTAATAAAAATGAAGCTTTAACTTATCTAGCTAATTTTTTAAATATAAATAAAAAAGATATTTTAGCTGTTGGTGATAATGTAAATGATTTAGAAATGATACAAAATGCTGGAATTGGAGTTGCAGTAAATGAATCTTACAATGATTTAAAAAATGTAGCAAAATATGTAACAAACTCTACAGCAACAAATGGTGCTTTTGCAGAAGCTATTTTTAAATTTATAAAATAAAAAATGTAGAAATTATGAAATTCCTACATTTTTTATTTTTTATTTATTTTCATTTTTTTCTTTTTTTACTTTTGATGTATGTATCGGTTCTGTAATTAAATTTTTAATTAATATTTTTTTCAAAACATCTTCTCTGACATCTGCAATTAAAGTACCATCTTTAGCAATAGACATCTTTCCAGTTTCTTCTGAAACAACAACTACTATACTATCTGATTCCTTAGAAATTCCTATGGCAGCTCTGTGTCTCGTACCTAATTCTCTTGCAATATCTTTATCATCAGCAAGAGGAAGCATACAAGATGCTGCAGCAATTTTATTATCACTTATTACTACTGCTCCATCATGAAGTGGTGTTTTAGGTTCAAATATATTTACTAATAATTGTGGTGATATTTCAGAATTCATTAAAATTCCTGTTGAAATAATATCTTGTATTTTTATTTCTCTTTCTATAACAATTAATGCACCTTTTTTTTGTTTTGAAAGTTCAACTGCTGCAATAGCAATTTTATATATATTTTCCTTCTTCTTAGCATTTAAATCTTGATCTATTCCAAGTAATCTACTAAATCTATTAGTTGTTCCTAACTGTTCCAATGCTCTTCTAAGTTCTGGTTGAAAAACTATAATAAGCATTATAACACCATAAGACATAACAGATGTTAATATATAATTTAATATTGTTAAATTCAAATATCCACTTATTAGAGTTATAGCTATTAAAACAGCTATACCTTTCAATAACTGCCATGCTCTTGTTTCCTTAAGCATTTTGAAAGCTTTATATATTAAAAATATAACTATTACTAAATCTAAAACAGTTGTTATAACATTTAAAGGACTTGAAAATAAATTTTTGATATTATCTAAAAATTGAGTTTCGAAAAAAACTTCTAATGGTTGTGTTATCATTACTCATCTCCAATCTTATTTTATTACATTGCTAATAAATAAAATAATAATGTTCCACAAACAGAAAATAACATTAATAAAATTGCTAATCCTGCTATTATTCTCGTAACTAATTTTCTTTTATCCATTTGTATTCCTCTTTTCTTTTTTTATATACATATAGTTATAACACAACACATTCATTTTTTCAATACAAAATATTGGGATTTTTGATTTTAATTTTATATATTCTTGATATATATATATATATATGTTATTATCATATTTATGTTCGACATAATTTAGTTGGACATTATGCCTAGAGAAGTATTACAATAATTTAATATCTCAACGGCATTTGCAGAAAATATAGATAATTAAAAGCATTGGTTTATTCAAGGAGGATTTTACATGAAGTTTATTAATCGGTTAATTACATCAATAATGTCATTTTTACTATTATTCACTATTATTAATACTACCACTGTACAAGCGGCAGAAACAAGAGACAGGTGCTATGAAGGAATGGCAAACAAGTACAAATAAAGTTGAAATTTAAGAAAATGTAATTATAACTTTTTTAAAATAATTTCATTTTCATCTAAAAACTCAAAATCTAATATC
>CALXPN010000009.1 GCA_944390285.1 uncultured Clostridia bacterium | reverse complement strand
TAAAAACATTTTATCATATTTTGGTATTTCCTTTTTTATTTTTTATACTTTTGTGACATATCTATTTTAAACCTATATCTAGATATTTGCTTAAATTTTTATATAATTAAAAGCCCTAAATGTTCAAATAATATTTTTATTCCAAGTATAATTAAAATTCCACCACCTGCAATTTCTGCTTTTGCTTCATATCTATCTCCAAAAGTATTTCCTATTTTTACTCCTAATACAGAAATAAAAAATGTTATAATTCCAATTAAAACTATTGCGAGTATAATATTTACTTTTAAAAAGGCAAAAGTTACACCTATTGCTAATGCATCTATACTAGTGGCAAGAGCTAGAATTACCATAGTTTTAAAATCTACTTTATCATCTGTTTCTTCTTTTTTAGAAAAAGCTTCTCTTATCATATTTATACCTATAAAAACTAACAATATAAAAGCAACCCAATGATCTATATTTTTAATACTTTCTTCAAAACCAATTCCTAATATGTAACCAATTAAAGGCATTAAACCTTGAAAAATTCCAAAATATAATCCTATAATTATTGCTTTTTTCCAGTCCATTTTTTTCATTGATAAACCTTTACATATAGCTACTGCAAAAGCATCCATTGCAAGTCCTAATGCTATAAAAATAAGTTCAATTATTCCCATTATAATCCCTCATTTTAGTAAAATCTCTATAAAATACTATTTTAAAGTAGTACATTTAGAACAATAAAAATATAATTAACTCTAATCTTTTACTGGATTTTTTCTTTTCCTATTTTTTAAATTATTCTCTGCCCTATTTATATCTGATTGATTTAAACTATCTCTTTGTATATTCCTTACTAATGTTTCTATATCTACTTTTCTTTTTTCTAAAAATTTAGCTTTTCTTTTTTCTTGAAATTCTGTATTTATTCTATCTGCTCCACCTTCTAGAATAATTTTTTCTCCTTCATCTAATCCTTCTATTACTCTTACCATATCTCTTACAATATCTTTATTTGGTGAATGATGATTTGTATTTTTATATATTTTATAATTTTGAATATTAGCACTATTTTCCCTATTTAAGTTTATTACTGAATTTACCCTATCATTAATATCTTCACCGAATAATTCAACTTGTTTATCCACAATTTCTACAACATCTGGGGATTTATCATGTTGAGATACTGGTATTCCATTTATTGTAAATCTACCATCAAATTCTAATTCATTTTCTGAAACAAATAAATTCTGAAATACTTTTTTATAGTTTGGAACTATAGTTTTAGCTTTTTCTTCTCCTACTATTTCTGATATATTAGAAAATCCTATAGGATATGGCAAGTCTCCATTTTCTGAAACAATTGGTATAGATGATATTGCACCACCTACAAAAACACTTCTTACATATTCTGGTATAAGCATTGCAAGCCTTTGTGCTTTCCTGTATATTCAGAAAGCTCTATTTTATATTCATCCACTTTTTCTGTAGCTTCTTTTTTTGATAAACCAGATATATTTGGCATTTCTATAATATTACCTTCATTATCTAACCATTTTTTTATAATTGGTATCATAACTGGCATTGTTGCATTTTCTAGTATAGTAGAAAAAGTTATGAATGCACATTTATTTTATAAAAAAATATAATATAATTAAATAAAATAAATTGAAAAGGATTTTTATATGAAAATTTTTAAATATGAAACAAATTATAAAAGAAAACTATTTTTAAATAAAAAAGAAATAAAACCTAAAAAATATTCTGAAAAACTTAAAAATGAAATAATAAACATATATCCCCAAATAAAATATCAAAATATTTTAGGATTTGGTGGTGCATTCACAGAAGCTACTTGTAGTAGTATTTTAAAGCTTTCTGAAGAAAAACAAAATCAAGTTTTGCAAGATTATTTTTCATCAAATTATACATTATGTAGAATACCAATTGGTAGTACAGATTTTTCTTTAAAATCATATTCTTATTCTAATATGCCCGATTTATCAGATTTTAGCATAGAAAAAGATAAGAAATATATTATACCAGTTATCAAAAAAGCTCAAAAATTTAATCCAAATATAAACTTTTTAGCTTCACCTTGGAGCCCACCAAAGTTTATGAAAACTAATAAAATGCTAGTACTTGGCGGAAAACTTTTAGATAAATATAAAAAAACTTATGCAAATTATTTAGTAAAATTCATAAAAGAATATGAAAAAGAAAATATCAAAATAAATTATATTACTGTACAAAATGAACCCAATGCTGTACAAATTTGGGAATCTTGCCTATATTCTGCTGAAGAAGAAAAAGATTTTATTATAAAATATTTATATCCTGAATTTGAAAAAAATAATATAAATACTAAAATTCTGATATGGGACCATAATAAAGAAAAATTATATACTAGAGCAACACAAGAATTAGACTCAAATTCAGCATTAAAAGCAATTGCTGGAGTTGCGTTTCATTACTATACAGGTGATCATTTTGAAAATATAAAATTAGTATATGAAGCTTTTCCTGGTAAACTTCTAATTCATACTGAGGGATGTACTGGATTTTCTAAATTTAATCCAAATGAAGAAGTAAAAAACGCTGAAATATATGCACATGATATTATTCGGAGATTTGAATTATGGCGCAAATGGTTATATTGATTGGAATATGGTTTTAGATAATAAAGGTGGCCCTAATCACAAATTCAATTTTTGTAATAGCCCTATAATGTTAGATAAAAAAGAAAACGATTATATCAAAAATTTAAGTTTTTATTATATTAAACATTTTAGCTTTTTTATAAAGGCTAATTCTAAAAGAATAGCTTTTAGTAGATTTACAGATAATATAGAAGTATCTGCTTTTGAGAATCCTGATTCTTCTATTATAATTATATTGCTTAATAGAAATGATTTTAATAAAGAATATAATTTAGTATTAAAAGATACATTAATTCATGATAATTTAGATAGTCATGCAATTGTGAGTTATATAGTAAAATAAAAAATATAGTTCTTAATTCTAACAATAATTTATTCTCCAAATAAGAAAAGTTTATATTTGGAGAATAAATTATAATTTTAATCCCTTTTATATTTATTGTATAATTTACTACTATAATTAATTTTATTAAACTTTGCTAGCCTTCCAACAATAAAACTCATTGGAATTTTATAATCTTCGGAAATTTTAACAAGTTCATTTTCCTTTATGTTATTTTTAATCTTCTTCCATACGTCTTTATCAATCATTGTATTTAATGCAAACTCATCTGCTCTTTTTTCTTGATTTTCATTTCCCTCTACAATTACTTTGCTCTTTGCTTCATTATAATCACTCTTACAGTGTCCTAATTCATGGTATAATTCATAATAAAAAGAATCTTTTCCTATATAATTTTTAGTAATATATATTGCCGGATTTTTTCCTTTTACTTTAAAGCAACCTCTTATTTTTGTTCCACTCAAAGCTTTTTCTACCACAAAATAAATACCATAACTATTTAAAAGTTTTTGTAATTCCTCTATATTAATTCCTTTTTTAAAAGACATCTCTTTAATGTCTGAAATTAATAATAAGAAATTAATACTATCATACTTATTAATAGACTGATTTTTAGCAATCTCATCACATCTTGCTATCCACAAATTTAATTTATTTAAGTCATTACCATTTTTTTTAAATAAAGTTTTTTCTTGAATTTTACTTAAAGCTGTTAAATCCTTTACTTTTAAAAACTCCATTATATCCATATAATTTTGTATTGGATTACTTATATCTTTAAAATCTACCCATTTACGATCATTTAATTCTTTTAAAGAAAACTCTTCTTTCATTTTTTTAGCTATATTTTTTTCACTTTTATATTTATCCATCAGTTCTTTTTGAACTTTTTTTCTATGTTCAGAATTTATAATAAAACTTATGGGAATTTTAGTTAAAATCTCTATATTTACTGCCATTTCTAATGTTATATCTGATTTTCCGTTTAATATTTCGTTCATATGCTTTTGAGTAATCCCAAGTCTACTGGCAAATTCTGATTGAGAAATATTATAAAATTCTAAATAATCTTTTAAATATTTTCCAAATCCACTATTCATATCTTATCCCTCCCCATAATGTTTATCATCAATTTTAAGAAATTCTATACTTTTTATTTCTATTTTATTATATGGATATTCTCCAATCGGTTTCATATATAATCGTATCTTAGAATTCACATTAGCTGTAAATATCTCTTTTAAAACTCCTTCTTTTTGACGAATATTATAAACTAATGATAAAGGATTTAATAATAAAGATTTTAAATTTTCAGAATCTAAAACTAATTCTTCAATACTTTGTATTCGATCAATCTCTTTTTGCTTATATTTATTTAGAATTTTCTTTTTATAATCTTTTTCATAATTTTTGCTTTTTATAATCTTCATTACTCTTCCTTTCTATATTATAACTCTTTAGGTTATAATATGTCAAATAATATAACCTAAAGAGTTATAATTGTCAAGGAAAATATTTATTTTTTTATTTTATCCAATTTGCATTCTTCTACCCTTTTCTAAAATTTCTGCAAGTTTTGATATAAAATCTAGTTGAATAGAACTATTTATTAAAATTCTAACACAAGTTCCTTTTAAGAAAGCTTCTTTTATTACTCTTGTTTCTTTTCTGCTAACAATAGCTGTATTTCCGGAAACAATTGTAAAACTTCCTTCTAATGCCCCACAAATCTCTGAAGTTGCAAACAATCCTAATCCTTCATTTTCATTTGAAATCGTACTATTTGCAAGCACTCTTGGAATTAAAGCAAGTTTAATAGCCTCTTCATCTGATATATTTTTCTTTAATCTTGTTTTTAAACTAGACTTAAAACCTTTTCCATTATCCAAAACTGCAAATTCTATATCATTTTTATTTTTATAACCACATACTAATATTTCATCAACATCTGCATGCTCTTCTGAATTTTTCATTACTTCTGTTAGCATAAATATAAGTGCTTTTTGTATATTAGAGTCTTTACTTAAAATTTTAGCACAATTTTCTGCTTGGAATTCTAAATATTGTGTTGGAGTCATATGAGAATATGTCCAACTTTTAGAATAATTATAAAAATTTATTTTAGTTATTGGTATACATACACCCATGCTAGAAAAAGTATCAGCTTTATCTCCAAAATCTATATCCTCTGCTAAAATATACTCAAAAAATCCCATATTTCCTGCAAAATTTGTATATTTATTTTCTGGATCTACCTTAAACTCTATTTTTAAATTTGAATTCACTCTTCTAAAATTATTTATTATTTCTCCTAACAAAAGCATTCCAGACGGAGTACATTCACTTACATTTGAAAAATCAAAACAGCATAATTTAGTATTTTTTATTTTATTATTTTTTAATAGCACAGATAAATTTATTGCATTATTTTCAGTTAAATCTTTTATTTGTATTACCATTTATTTCTCCTAAAACTGATTTTCTTTTTATACTTTATCTTTTGATTTTTAATGCAAATTATTAATTTATTATAGAAAAAGACAAGAAAAAATAATTCTTGTCTTTAGTATGTGATAGTTATATCACATTTTTTATTAATTTACTAGTACTTTATCATTCTTTTTTATATAAATTTACTATTAAATTTATATTTTATGAATTAATCATCAAAATAAGAATCGCTAGAGCCACTCAAAACAGTAGCACTTGCCATATTTATAATTTCTTGATTTACTATTTTCTCACTTATTTTATTATTAATCTCTTCCATAATACCACCATATAAAACCTTTCTTTAAATAATTTTATATATTATATTAACTTTGAAAGGATTATATCACTAACTTCATTTTTGTTAGTGTTTTTTATGTGAATTTTAAAGTAATTTCTTGTAAATAAATTTTATCTATTTTCAAATACACCATAAGTTCCTGTAAGTGGATCTTTAAATATACCAAATTTTGGAGTTATATAAGTAAAAATTACAAAACACATTAAAAAGAATACTAATATATATACAGCTAAAGTAATATTACATTTCTTTTCTTTAGAAACTATACTTTTAAATGATACAAATTCTCCTAAAAACACAGCCATAAAAAAACTTATAATATTTAAAAAATCTATATTTTTTCCTATGATTCCAGTATATGTGTAGAAAAATACTATTATAAATGCCATTCCTACAAGTATTCCCTTTGTTCTTGAACAAATATAATTTGAATTTTCTTTACCTATAATAAAATAGCCTATTATGCTAGATACAAGCATTGGAAAAAATATTAGTTTTAAATGTTCCCATGTACTTTCATTTACTGGTGCAAAACTTGCTATAATTAAATTATTTCCAAAAAACTCATATAAAAAATGAAATAATGTTCCAACTATAGAAACACATATAAATGAATATATGTGGTATTTTTTTATTTTTATATTTTCCATAATAAAAAACTCACCTCTTTAATAAAATTATATTAAAGAAATGAGTTTTTATACTGGGATATTGTGCTAAATTTGTTATAAATTAATTATCTATTTTTTCAAAACCATTTTTAGTAAATCTTATAGTTTGATCTCCTTCAAATGCAAGAATATTTGTTGTTTGCTTTTCTTCCATCCATTCTCTTACAGTTATACTTTTCCAGTTTCCTGAATTATATCCGTTTCCATTATCATTATTATATAACCATTCTGGTGCATTAAAAAAGCAAATTTTCGGATTTATAGCATCATATACTTCTTTTGTTACCCCATTTTGCCCATGATGTGACATCTGAACAGCATAACTTTCAAGTTTTTGAGGTTCTTCTAATAACTCTTTACTTGCATATGTATAGGCATCTCCTAAAAATATCATGCTTTTTTCAACATCTGTTGCAGTAAATTTAAAAACCATACTGCTATCATTACCATTATCTGAATATATTATTTCTGGATTTGCAATTCGTAATATTTCACATTCTATATTATCCATCTGAATTTTTTCACCTTTATAACATTCTATTAAGTTATTTATTTTTGGATTTTTTAATGATTCTATCATAGCTTTTTCAAATGGAAAACCTCTTGTATCATATATTTGTTCCAGCAATAAGTGTTATTTTCATTCCTTCTATGGATTTTTCATATTTTAATTTATTAATTTTCAAAACTATTATACTTATTAAAACTATTGCAAATATTAGAAGTAACACTATACTTATTTTTAATTTTAATTGCTTCATATATTTTTCCTTATTTTAAATTTAAGATTATTCATTATTAAAAAAATCCGATTTAAAGCGGATTTTTTTATACATTATATTATATTAAAAATATCTTGTAAAGCACCAGTTTAAATCTACATTTCCATTTATACCTGGAATGCTTCCTGAGCTTGTATATTGCCATATATTATATTTTCCTGTGTAATCTGTTTGAGTTGTATAATGTGCAAGCCAAATATCATATCTTTCTAAAACAGATACATTTAAGTAATCTCTAAAGAAATTTTTACTTGCATATACTCCACCTCTATATCCTGATGAATTCATAATATCACAAAATGTAATACTTGCATTTGTAAGTTCATTTTTATTTGTTCTTCCATCTGCTACTGCATTTTTTAATATATTATCTTCAACATCCAAGAATATTGGCATTTCAAATGATTTTCCACTAATTGCTGATAAACAAGCTTGTGCTTCACGTGATGCTTCTGCACTATTGAAAGCATATGAATAGAAATATCCACCTACTGCAATTCCTAAGCTTTTACAAGCATTATAGTTTTGTTCAAAATAAGGATCTATAACTGCTCTACCTTGTGATTCTAAGTAATATCCTATTCTTAAAATAGCAAAGTTTACACCACTATTTCTTACTGAATTCCAATCTATATTACCTTGATATTGTGAAACATCAATTCCCCATGTTTTTTCAAGATTTACTATATTAAAACTTATTTGTCTTGATTGTATTATTTCACTTCCATCACTTGTTACATTTACAATAGTTAATGTATGTTTACCTGCACTTAATCCAGCTGTACTAATAGTATATGTATATCCAGGTAATGGATTTAAATTTCTTCCTCCAAATTGGTTTGGATAAACTGCAAATACATCTTCTCTTGATACTCTTGAAGCATTTGCATAAAATTTATCATCTAAATAAATTTTTATAATATCATTTTGACTTTCAGATAATGCCCAACCTCTAATATTAAGTGTTCCTGGTTGATAATTATTATTTGGTATAGGAGTATCTATACACATTGTTCCTGGGTATTTAACATTTGTTAGTACTTCAATTACTTTGCTTTCCTTTATGTTGTATAAATTTCCTTCTGATGATGTATAATTTCCATTATACTTAAATGTTACTTTTCCATTTTCTACATACCATATTCCAAATTCATTTGTCCCTAATCCTGTATAGTCATAGTCTACTACTCCATTTATTACCATTCTCCAAGTATCATTTACTTTTATTACTTCTGTTGTTGTACTTGTACAAGTTGCTCTCACTATACCTTTTTCTACTATGTATGCTTTAGTACCTTCAAAATATGTCCCTGTATAATTAAAGTTTACTTCTCCATTTTCTAAATAATATGTTCCATATTCATTTGTTCCAACACCTGTATAGCTAAAATCCACTTTTCCTTGTACTACCATTCTCCATATGCCATCTAATCTCATTACTTTTGTATATTCTGTCATTATTTTACTTTCTTCTAATACATATGTTCCTGTTTCATCTGTATATGTTCCATTATACTTAAATGTTACTTCTCCATTTTCTACATACCATATTCCAAACTCATTTGTCCCTAATCCTGTATAATCATAATCTACTACACCATTTTGTACCATTCGCCAAATATCGCTTACTTTCATTACTTCTGTCGTTTCTTTTGTACATATAACTTCTACTATACCTTTTTCTACTATATATGCTGTATCTCCTTCAAAATATGTTCCTGTATAATTAAAGTTTACTTCTCCATTTTCTAAATAATATGTATCATATTCATTTGAGCCAATTCCACTATAATTATAATCTACTTTTCCATTTATGACCATTCGCCATATGCCATCTAATCTCATTACTTTTGTGTATTCTGTCATTATTTTACTTTCTTCTAATACATATGTTCCTGTTTCATCTGTATATGTTCCTGTATATTTAAATGTTACCTCTCCATTTTCTACATACCATGTTCCAAACTCATTTGTTCCTAATCCTGTATAATCATAGTCTATTACTCCATTTATTACCATTCTCCAAATGTCATTTATCTTTATTACTCCTGTTGTATCTTTTGTACTAGTATATATTATTTTTCCTTCCTCTACTGTATATACTGTATTTCCCTCTGTATATATTCCTGTATAATCAAACATTACTTGTCCATTTTTTATATACCATGTCCCAAAATTATTACTTCCTGTTCCTGTATAATTCTCATCTACTTTTCCTTTTATTACCATTTTCCAAACATTATTTATTTTCACTACTTCGGTACAATCTACATCTACCATACTTTCTTCTAATATGTATGTTCCTGTTTCATCTGTATATGTTCCTGTATATTTAAATGTTACCTCTCCATTTTCTACATACCATGTTCCAAACTCATTTGTTCCTAATCCTGTATAATCATAGTCTATTACTCCATTTATTACCATTCTCCAAATGTCATTTATCTTTATTACTCCTGTTGTATCTTTTGTACTAGTATATATTATTTTTCCTTCCTCTACTGTATATACTGTATTTCCCTCTGTATATATTCCTGTATAATCAAACATTACTTGTCCATTTTTTATATACCATGTCCCAAAATTATTACTTCCTGTTCCTGTATAATTCTCATCTACTTTTCCTTTTATTACCATTTTCCAGATATTATTCACACTGTCTATTTTTACCACTTCTGTACATTCCGTATCTACCATACTTTCTTCTAATATGTATGTTCCTGTTTCATCTGTATATGTTCCTGTATATTTAAATGTTACTTCTCCATTTTCTACTAACCATGTTCCAAATTCATTTGTTCCCAATCCTGTATAATCATAATCTATTACTCCATTTATTACCATTCTCCAAATTCCATCTATCTTTTCTACTTTTGCTTCTTTTATAGTATCAACTTTTTCATTATTTGACACCATATCATTATATATTGTTACAAGATTTTCTGAATTAGAATTATTACTTTCAGTTGTATTTTCTATTCTATTTTTATTTGCTTCATCAATAACAATTTTATTATCTACAATATTTCCAACTTCTGTAGCAAGAACATAACTCGTAAAAAATAAAGTAATTATTAAAATAAATAAAAATATTCTTAAAAACTTTTTCATAATATAAAAACTCCTCAACTAAAATCAATAAAATTAAAATTTATTCAATAATTATTAATTTATAATACGATTCCAGATTTTATTATATCTTTTGCACATAAAGCTCCCAAGAGTATATTGTTTTCGTCAACTACTGGTGCCACAGATACTTTTTTCTCTCCTTGAATCATTATTCTTAATGCTTCAACAGCTAACATACCTTTTCTTATTGTCACTGGTGTTTTTGTAATAATATCGTTTAAATCCATATTATAAATATCAACTTTTTCTGCTAATTTTCTTCTTAAATCACCATCTGTAAATACTCCTATAAGTTTTCCTTCATTATTTATTACACTAACCATTCCCAAACTTGTTCTACACATTTCTTCTATTGCTTTTTCAAATGAATCATTTTCTGTAACAACAGAATTTTCTTTTCCTATACTCATTAAATCCCCAACTGTTGAAATTAAACTTTTTCCTAATGAACCAGCTGGATGGAATAATGCATAATCCTTTTTAGAAAAAGCTTTCATTTTTGCACAAACTACAGCAATCGCATCGCCTAAAACAAGTGCAACAGTTGTACTTGAAGTAGGAGCAAGTTTCATATAACAAGCTTCTTCGATTTGAGGCAAAACAAAATATAAATCTGATTGTTTTATTAAAGTAGAAGTAGCATTTCCTGAAATTCCAATTATTTTAGCACCTATTTTTTTTATATTTGGTAATATTCTTGTAACTTCTTCACTTTCTCCACTAAAACTTATAGCAATAATTACATCTTCTTTTGAGATCATTCCTAAATCACCATGTTGTGCCTCAGCTGGATGTAAATAAAATGATGGTGTTCCTAAAGATGCAAAAGTTGCTGCTAATTTTTTAGCAATATGACCAGGTTTTCCCATACCAGTAAATATTATCTTTCCTTTACAATTATACACTTCTTTTACTATTTCTTTAAAACTTTGATCTAAAGCATCTTTAACTTTTTGTATAGACTGCATCTCTATTTCAAATACTTTTTTGCCTTCATTTATTATATCAAATTCTTTCATTATTTTTTTTCCTTTCTATCATTTTTTGTAATTCATTATAATTAACTATCCAAGGTAAAAATCTATTTGTAAAAATTATTTCTATAAAAGATAAAATTAATGTTAATATAAATAATAACACAAACAATACAATATCTTTTGTGATAGGAGTTAATTTTAGTAAAAATCTTAATATTGATAATATAATTAAATGAGTTCCCATTATCAATAATGTATTTCTTCCTATCCATTCTAAGATATTATTTTGTTTTATTATCTCTGCTATAATTTGCCATGTAAAAATTCCTGCCATTGCTCCAATAATGAAATATATATAGTTCCCAAAATGTAAATATAACATATCTATTCTGCCTAAAAATTTATCATTATAGCAATAATCAAAGTTTAAAACTATAGTTATAATTGAAATACATATAAATAATACTGTTAAGATTATTTTAACTAATAAAGAATATTGTACTTTTTTATTTTTTTTAATTAAATGACCTAAATGATAAAATAATATTCCGAAAGGTACTATATCTAGCCAAAATGGTAATCTAAATATTGCTAATTTAGAAAATATAACACCTATACAAAATATTATAATAATTATTAAACCTGTATATTTTTTTACTTTGCTTTTTCTTATAAAAAAATATATTATCTCCACATTAAAAAGACATAATAAAAACCACACTGCACCAACATAATTAGTTTCAAATATATAATTTGAGTAAAAAAATGATAAAATAAATTTTGAAATTGATATTATATTATGATCTTTTATTATAATCCATAAAAAATTTATCACTGAAAGAACAATATATGGATATACTAATTGTTTCGCTCTTTTTTTTATATAATCTTTTGTATTTAAATTTTCATATCTCTCTTTATATAAATACCCAGATATATAAAAAAACAACGGCATATGAAAAGAATACAAATATATTAAAAAATTTTTAGGAATATATTCTTGAATATGTCCAACTATTACTAAAATTATTCCTATTCCTTTTAGTATATCTATTGATTTTTCTCTTTCCACAATATTCTCCTTATTTTATTGCATTTTTTATTTTTATTAATTTTATTAATAATTCTTCCATATTTTCTAATTTAACCATATTAGGTCCATCAGATAAAGCATTATCTGGATCAGGATGAACTTCCATAAATAGTCCTTCTACTCCTATAGCTACTGCAGCTTTTGCTAAATATTCTACATATTCCCTATTTCCGCCTGTAGCATTTCCTTTTCCACCCGGTTTTTGTACACTATGCGTTGCATCAAAAATTACTGGATATCCGAATTTTTTCATTTCCACTAAACCAGTCATATCAACAACTAAGTTATTATATCCAAAACAAGAACCTCTTTCACACAACATTATATTTTCATTTCCACTATCTACTAATTTTCCTATAACATTTTTCATATCCCATGGAGCCAAAAATTGTGCCTTTTTTACATTTATTAATTTTCCTGTTTTAGCTGCAGCAATAAGTAAATCTGTTTGTCTGCATAAAAAAGCTGGTATTTGAATTATGTCTACAACTTCCGCTACTTTTTCTGCTTGCCATGGTTCATGTATATCTGTTGCAATTTTTAATTCTAGTTCATCTTTTACTTTTTTTAATATTTTAAGTCCTTTGTCTATTCCTGGTCCTCTATATGAAGAAATTGATGTTCTATTTGCTTTATCAAAAGATGCTTTAAAATAATAATTTATATCTAATTTTTCTGTAATTTCTTTCATTTTTTTTGCAATCAACATCACATTTTCTTCACTTTCTATAACACAAGGTCCAGCTATTAATGTAAAATTTTTAGCATTTTTTACTTTTATTAATTCTTCTTTTCCCATATTTTTATTTCCTCCCCACTATTATTTCTACTTTTCATTATTGCCTGTGCAAATTTAAAATCTTCTGGATAATCTATATCAACAGCTTCTATATCATCGATTTCTTGAAAATATGGTTTATTTCCGATTCTTCTTTTACCCATTTTAGTGAAAACTTCTTTTTTAAAAATAAAAAATGCACTAGTTTCATAAAAAATTGGTTCAATATCTTGAGTTCTAGGAATATTTTCTAAATCATAATTAAGCGTTTTTCCTTTATACCATACAAAAGTCTGTACTCGTTTTACTGATAGAGCCGAATCATACTCTCCACTTAGTACTTTATCTAATGCATTTTGAATTGTTTCTTTTTTTATAAAAGGAGCCGTAGCATGTGCTAAAACATATATGTCAGCATCAACTTCATTTATAAAGCTTTCATATATTTCTTGTCCTTTTACTAAATCTCCATCTAAATATGAATCTCTTTTTAAAAATTTCATTTTTTCAGGCATATAATTTTTTATTGATTCATCACTACAATATACATATGCTTCATCTATTCCATTAACATTTACTAAATTCTCTGTCATATGATAGCATAATGGTTTACCACCTAAATCTAATATATTTTTATGTGGTAATCTTTGACTATTAAGTTTAATTGGTACTAAAGCAACTACTTTCATTTTACAAACCTCCATTTAATTTTATAATATACTCAACAAATTCTCTAAAAGCTCCATCCCCACCATTTTTTTTGGTTGTGTATTTTACTATTTCTTTAACTTGTTTAACAGCATTATTGGGAGCTACTGCTTGTCCAACTCTTTCTAAAATACATATATCTTGAATATCATCACCCATATATGCAACCTCATCTTCTGTAATATTATTTTTTTCTAAAATTTCATTGAATTTTTGCAATTTATCATTAATATTTATACATATATAATCAAATTTTAAATCTTCTGCTCTATATCTAGTAGCTTCACTATTATCTGCTGATATTATCCCTGACAATATATTATTTTTTTTTAATATTTTTAAAGCCATGCCATCTTGCATATTAAATTTTTTATATTTTTCGTGATTTGACCCATAATAGACTGTTCCATCTGTAAGACAACCATCTACATCTGTTAATACTAATTTTATTTTCTTCATTTATCTAACCTCTTTTAGTTTTTTTCTATTCAAAATATTTTTTATTTCTAATATTAGTTTTACACAACATAATACTAATATATATTTTATCAATAATATAATAACATAATTAAGAATTGTTGAATTAAATTTTATAAAATTATCATAATGTATAAATTGGTTTTCTAGACAATGAATACATAATATATATAAAGAATATTTACCGCAAAATTGAAATAATTCTTGTAATTTTTCAAATGTTTTAATTTTATCTATATATTTACATATCATAATAAAAGTATATCCTGCAACTATAGATGTAATTATGCATATTGGATAATATGGGTAAAATCTCGCTACATAATTAAATTCTCCTAATAAAACTCCTAAACACCATATTCCTATTAATAATATTTTTTTCTTAATACTTAATCTTATATTAAATAAATCATGTTCTTTTATGTATTTTCCCATATATAAATATATTTGAGTTACAAATACAACATCTAATGAATATGGTAAAAATGCTATTTTAGAAATAATAACTCCAACAATGTTTAGAAAAACACATAAACAAAATAAATATTTTTTATTTATTTTGTTTATAATTACAAATAATGTTTTAGAAAAAAATAAACAAATTAAAAACCATATTTCTCCAACAGTAGACAAATTTTCTAGTATATTTGATGTATCTCCCACACCTAATAAGTATGTGAATATATTATTTATCATATTATCATTATCTATAAAGAATTTAATTATTAAAGAAATTATACTAATAATAACATATGGAATCAATATAGATTTAAAATCTCTTTTTAATTCTTCTTTTAAACTCCTATTTTTAAAAAAATATCCTGATAGTATAAAAAACACTGGCATATGAAAAGAATAAATCATTCTTCTTATTGGAGTCCAATGTACTACATGTCCAAAAATCATTATTATTATAGCTATCCCTCTGGCTAAATCTATATAATTTTCTCTTTTTTTATTTTCTACTTTATTATCTTCTAACACTTTATTCATAGTTACTATTCTCTTCTTTCAAACTCTCTTATGACTTTAGTAATTTTTTTCAAATTTAATAATATTATTAGTACAACAATAAATATTATTATATATCTAATTACCAAAAAATTATATAAACAGGTAAAAATTAATGCTATTATTATAACACTAATAGAAATCTTAAACAATGTTTTTGTATCATATATTTTTTGTGGTTGAATTTTGCTCATAAATATAAAATGCGCTATCGTTAAAACTACATATCCAACTGCAGTAGTATAACCTGCAGCTATAAAACCAAATCTAGGTATAAATATAGCATTTAATATAATATTTAAAATAGCAGCACCTGTAGTTGCAATCGTTACAAATATATTTTTTTTATAATAAAATTCTATATTTCCAAATAATGAAGATAAAAAAGAAAAATATAAACCTAAAACTATCGGTGGTATTACCCAAACTGCTGAATAATATTCTATTGGTGCTAAAATTTTAATAATTTCTGGTGCACATATTATTAGTCCTAAAGAAATAACTCCAATAAATAGTAACAATATATTCGAATATTTTCCAACTTTATTATAATTATCTGATTTTAAACTTTTATATGTAAAAGGAATCCATGCTGCATTAACACCTGTAAATACTCCTTGTACAACCATTGATAAATTATATGAAACTCCATATATTCCAGCTGCTGAATCACTTATCATTTTTTGAATCATAATTCTATCAGATTGTGCCAGTATGACATTTGATAGATAGTGTGGAATTAATGGTATATTAAAAGATAAAGCATATTTCCAAAATGTTTTATTAAAAAAACATTTACCTTTTTTTAATATACTTACTAACATTATAGTATTCACCAAAAGTGTTGGTAATCCACAGAATATAACTTTCGCCACAGCTTTACTGTTCGGAAATAAGTTTATTCCTATTATTCCTACTATCGGATTTAAAATAAAAGTTATAACTGTAAGTATTAATGGCTTTATATATTTATAATCAAATTTTTCTTTTGCTATAAAAAGTCCCCAAGCTGGTGCTGTTAAGAAATTAACAAACATAAAATCTATTAAATATTCTGATAGCCCTAATATATTTTTTATTTGATTTTTAAAAGTAATATATATAATAAAAAATATAATAGTTAATGTTATACTTATTGATAAAAATGATGAAGTCATTTTATCTCTTTTTTTATCAAAATCTAATAAAGCATTATTATATACTCCTGCAGATAAATTTAATGTTATAAATATAGTTAAAATATTATACCAAGACTGATATGTACTTGTAATACCATATTCTGAAGTGGTTAATATCCTACTAAATATTGGTGTTGTTATTAAATTAACTCCATTTTGAAAAAATACCACTGCCATATATACAACTGATGCTATTAAAGGTTTAGGTACTTTATTTAATTCTTGTTTTATTCTATCTATCATATTTCCTCATTAAAATTATTTTTATTGTCTATTTTTTTTAATTCTTCCAAAAATTCTTTCTCATTATTAGGAATATAAAAGTTTTCCATTCCCATATTTTCTTTTACTTTTTCTAAATATTCTAAATATTTATCATTTACCATATCTGACATTTTATCTGTACAATTAAATAATAAAAACGTCTTTATATTTTCATTAAAGTACAATCTTGATGCTAAAACACTACCAGAAGAAATTGTCATTAATATTTTATCAGAAAAATCATTATTCATTTGTATAACTTCCCATGGAATTCCTATTTCTTTATTAGTTTTTATTCCATATTTCTTAAATCTATCTATTTTATTTCTCGGATGTAATTTTATTAACAAATTTTCTCTTCCAACTATATTAGCAATTTTTAGAATTAATTCCATATCATCAATGTCTTTTCCATCACAAAAAAATGATTCTTCAAAAAAAATATATTTTTCAAGAATATTATTTTTTTTATATTGAAAAATATAATTATATATTGGCAGCAAATTCTCTTTATTAAAATTCAATGATGAAATATTTTTTATATTAAATTTAGTTTCATAACACAATAATTGGGGATTATATAAATATGTATATAATATGTCATTATCAATATCCGATTTATTTAAAATTTTTCTAATTAATTCATTCGCCTTACTATTTTTGGTTTCATACAAATAACTAATATACCCTTCATCATATTTACAACATTTAATCTTTGAATTATATTTTTTTATCTTATCATAGACTAAAGTAGTAAAATAATCATAATTAAAAAAATACAAAAAATCATAATTATTACTTATTGACATCAATACTCTTGGAGTAATAATATAGTTAATTGTTTTCTTCAACTTACTATAAGTATTAAATTGTTTTGCTTTAATAAAATATAATTTTTTAAATATATTCAAATCTAATAGCCTATTATATTTTTCTTCCATTTCTACTGATTGATCTGTTAACAGTATTTCATTGCAATCATTTTTTAATTCTATTAAACACATATTAACAACTGTAATCAATTGAAAATATGTATTAACTATAAATAAATTTTTATTATTTTTCATCTTCCTTTTCCTTATTACAAATTTTAAATAAAATAACCATATATACAAAAGTAAATATTGTCGATGGTAAAGCAAATGTAAATTCCATTATCAAAAAAATCAAATTATATAAAAAATAATAAAAAAGCGTCTTATAATATACGTTATTTTTCCTCTTCATTTTCTTATAAAATAACATTCCAAAAAAAGCAAGAATAACAGGATAAATCACTAATCCAAATTCTCCAAAATCTCTTAAAGCTGAATATATACATGTAACACTATTATTAATTCTAGTTCCATCATTTGCTATTTCAATATAACTTTGTGTAATTTCTTTTATTTGATAAACCCCTGCAGTAACATCAATTCCTATATTACGTAATATAAATGTAATAGGATAATAGAAACCACTTAAAATTACTTGTCCATATAAAATATTTTGTGAATTCAATAAATATGTATCAGCATTTCTAATATATACACCTAATAAATGAATACTTCCAACAAAATAAGCATAAATATTATATAAAAAACCACCATTAGATAAGTTTCTTTGTAATGTTATAAATATCAATATAAAAAAAATAATTGAAACAATTAAAATAATTTTTTTATTATATTTTATAATTCTAATTATTTTTTTATTGTATTTTTCTAATAATGCAATTATAAAAATGCATAACACTGTAACTATATGAAATCTTGCAGCTGTAGAAATGACTAATTCTATCATAAAAATTAAAAATAACAATAGTGTGCTTTTTATTTTTTTGGTTTCTACATAATCTGTTATCGAAAAAAATCCAATAGCTAATCCTAATGGTATTATTGCAATTGTTAGTAGCATTTCTAATTTATTATTAAATATCTCATCATTTAAATATGCTTCTCTAACTGCACTAAAACTTCCTGTAGAAACCAATATTTGTATTCCCTTAATAGTTGATATACTCATAATGAATATTAAACATATCATAAATATATTTAATATTCGCCATTTTATATCTATATCTTCATATTTTTTTAATTTTACATTATACTTTATTTTATAAAAAAATGCTGAAAACACTTGAAATACTGTCAAAAACACCAATATATAGACATACACTTTATTTGAAGGAATATACATTTCATAGAATCCATAACTTGATAATATAGAACACAATCCCCATATAATTAAAATTATATTTATAAAATTAAACTTATTTTTATAAACAAAAGTATTAGCAATAATAGCTAAAGTAAAATAAATTATTAAAAAAACTTGCATTAATTATACCCTTCTATTCTTTTAAAACTTTTGCTGGAACTCCACCAATAAGACAATTTTCCTTCAAAAAGTTTTTATTTACTAATGAATTAGCACTTATCCTTATATTATTTGCTATTATAACATTTCCTATAATATTAGATCCCACTCCCACAATAATATTATCACCTAATTTAGGGCAGGCATCTATATTATATAAACTTCCTTTGTTACCAATACAGTTATTTCCATGTAATTCACAATTATCTCCAATTTCTGCAAAACCATTTACAACAACATTTCCATGGTATATTTTTAAATTTTTTCCAATTTTTTTACAATCTAACTCTATATTTAATTTTTCGCCTAGTTTATTTTTTTTTATTTTATAAAAGAAACATAGTATTTTATAAAATAAACTCTTATTAATATTTTCTTGATAATAATTTAGTTTTCTAACTAAAATCAAGTACTTGCCTATTTTCATATATTTAAATCCTGTTAAATATCTAATTAAATTTTTAAAACTTGTATTACCAAAATAATTTAATTTATCAGCCTTTATTATTTCTTTTAATTCTTGTTTTGTCATAATATCACCTAATACTTTATTTTATAATATAATTTCCAAATACTTTTAAAAAAATTTTTTCCCATACTAATACATATAACAGCTATTTTTGTACGCAAATCATAATTAGTAAATAAAATTTTCTTTCTTCTTTTTAAGATATATTCTATTAACTCTTTTTCTATTTTTTTATTTTCATATTTACAATTTAAAATTTGTCTCAAGACATTAAATCTTGCATACACTCTCCTCTTTTGAGTTTCTTCATATAATTGTGAATATTTATCGTCTAAAAAATCACACATTTCATCTGTTAAATAAATCATATCTAATTTTTTCTCATTAAATTCACTTAACATGATTGAACCTTGTCTTTTTAAATAGAAATATTTACTTTTATTCCCATAAATAATATTTTCAACTTGATCAATCAATTTGTATGTAGTTCCATTATCCTCACAAATCCTATTTTTAGGATATCTAATTTTTTTAAATAATGTTGTGTCGTATAATTTTCCCCATGCAGACACAGAAAAGCCTTTTTCATTTAACATCCTTGAAAAAGTTTGTATTTTATTTAATTTTTCTTCTCTATATTTTTTTCCATAATCTATAATTTTCCCTTTATCTGTAAAAACTGAATATGAGCATATAGCTATTTTAGTATTGTATTTTTTTATCAAATTATAAAGATACTCAACATAATCTTTCAATACATAATCATCCGAATCTATAAATGTTATATATTTACCAGTAGCAATTTCAATTCCAACATTTCTAGCATCAGATAAACCGCCATTATTTTTATGCACTACCTTTATTCTGCTTTCTTTTAATGAAAACTTATCACAAATTTCTGATGAGCCATCTGTAGAACCGTCATCAACCAGTATTATTTCTAGATTTTTATATGTCTGGTTAATTATTGATGTTATGCATCTTTTTAAATAATTTTCAACATTATATACTGGCACTACCACAGAAATTAATTCATTTTCCATATATTTTTCCTACTTTCATTCCAAAAAATCTAACAGCCATATCTGGTAAAAACCTTAATAAAACTTTAAAGTTTTTATCTTGTATAGCTCGTTTTAGAATATAAACAGCAAGTCCTCCTCCTGTTTTATTTGTTTGATATTTATCCATATATTTTTCCTGTGCAAAAAATAACCCTGTGTCATAATATCTTTTATATAACTGTTTTAAAGTAAATTTATGTGAATGATATACCACAGAATCAGCACAATATTTTATTTTATAACCATTATTAATAATTTTATAAGCTATATATTGGTCCTCATTTGTAGGTAATGTTTTTCCATCATACCCATTTAATCTTTTAAATATTTCTGTTTTTATTGCTGACGAAGCATCTGAAAAGAAAAAAGCTCTTAAACCCATATTTTCTATATCTTCTTTAGATACTACATATGATTTATCTGGATAATTTTTTTCTCTAGTATATTTTTCTATATTATCATACTTAGTAAGTTGCCTACTAAAGCTCGCTACACTTTCTCCAGTTTCAATTGGTTTTATTAAATTATTTAGCCAATTTTTATCTTGTATATCTACATCTTGAGTAATAAATACTAAAATATCCGCATTGCTTTTCATTGCTACATTTTCTCTAGATAGACTATGAGAAAATTCTTCTTTTCTTATTACCTCATAACTAGCAGATATTTTATTTAATAAATTTCGAGTATTATCTTTACTCTCTGTTAATATGTAACTGATTTTTTGTATCTTAACATTTTCTTGCATTTTTAATGATTTGTCTAAATTTTCTATATAGCTTTCTGCATTATATAAAGGACATATTATCTCAACGTTCACATCTACACAGCTCCCTCTTTTTTTACAACAGATACTACTGTTTTTGCTAAAATTGTTACATCAAGTGGAATAGATAAGTTATTAGCATAATAAGTTTCAAGTTCCACTCTTTCTTCATAACTTGTATCACTTCTACCATTAGCAGCCCAATATCCAGTCACTCCTGGTTTTACACTTAAAACTTCTTTCTTATGTTCTCCGAATTTTTCTATTTCTCCATCTATAACTGCTCTAGGTCCTACTATACTCATTTCACCTTTTAATACATTTATAAATTGTGGAAATTCATCTAAACTTGTTTTTCTTAAAATTTTTCCTATTTTTGTAATTCTAGGATCATTTTTTAATTTCCTAGTTTCTTCAAATTCTTTTCTTAAATCTTCATTTTCTTTAAGTAAAATTTCTAGTTTTTCTTCAGCATCCACTACCATGCTTCTAAATTTGTACATTTTAAAATGTTTACCATCTTTTCCAATTCTCTCTTGAGAATAAAATAATGGTCCATCTTCTTTATTTAATTTATTTACTATCCAAACTACTGCTGTAAGTGGTATTAAAATAATTATTCCAACTATTGCTCCAATTATATCTATAATTCTTTTGAAAAATAATGTAACTTGTCTAGATAAATATCCTATTGTATCTATGGCTTTTCCACCTATTTCAAAAGTTCCTTTTCTTTTGAAAGTAATAAGCATAGTTATAATTGCTATTCTAATATCTGTTTTAAAACTATGTCTATAATGGTATTTATAATCCATATCTAATCTATCATCAAATTTTAGATTACGTATTCCAGAAATTTGATAAACACCAGTTATACCAGGTTTATGTTGAATTATATAATTATAATATGTACCCATTCTTTCTTTTTCTTCTGGCAAATATGGTCTAGGTCCTACTATGCTCATTTCACCTTTTAATACATTTATAAATTGTGGAAATTCATCTAAACTTGTTTTTCTTAAAAATTTTCCAAAACTCGTAAGCCTTGGATCATTTCTAAATTTTCTATATGTTTCATATTCTTTCTTTATTTCTTCATCTTGTAACATATTTTCTAATATTTCATCTGCATTATTTACCATTGTTCTAAATTTGTACATTTTAAATATTTTTCCATTTTTTCCAATTCTTTCTTGTACATAAAAAATTGGTCCATTTTCTTTATGTTTTATGTTTTGGAAAAATACAATTATCGTAAGTGGTATTAGCAAAATTATTCCAAATAAAGAAAGTATAATATCTATAATTCTCCTAATAAAAGATTTTGTTAAACTTACTATTTTTCTAGCTAATTTTTGAAAAAAACTTTCACGCACATTTTCAATATCAAATGGTATTGCTAAACTATGCTCTTTCATTTTTACCCCCAATATTTTTGCATCATTTTAGTCTACCTTTTTAGTACAATCATGCTAATTATAACATATGCTATATACGGATTCAATATTTATACGACATTTTTATTTAATTTTTTACATTAAATTTACTTTTGTTACAAATCTGAAACATTTACTTTTTTTGTATTCTTTTAAATACTTGTTTTCAATTCATATTTCTTAAATCAAAATGCTTTTATAAATTCTTATATTTCTGAAATGAATTTACGATTTAAGAAATAGTAATTGAAATAATAATAAAATTTCTTAAATTATTCTACTTTCCCATATCTTTCATATATTTAATAAGACATATTTTTAAACTTTAGGAGGCTCATCTTTGAAAAAATTTAAATTCTTTATTTTTAATACTTCAATTTTAATAATAACTTCTTTAATTTTTAGAGGAATAGATATATATTTCACAGCATATATCTCACAAAAAATAGGATCTGAATATGTTGGAATATACCAATTAGTTATGAGTGTATATCTTTTTGGAATTACTCTTGCAACTTCTGGTATAAATCTTGCAGTTACTCGTATTATTTCAGAAGAACTCGCTTTAAATAATAGTGGCTCGTTAAAAAAAGTAATGAAAAGATGTCTTTACATTACTTTAATTACAAGTGTTTCTACAAGTTTAATATTTTGGGTAAATTCAGATTTCATAATTTCAAAATGCTTACATAATAAAGTAGATAAATCTGTAATACACCTAGTATGTTTAGCTCTACCTCTTATTAGTATGTCTTCTGCACTTTCTGGCTATTTTGCAGGAGTTAGAAGAATATATAAAAATGCTATTGGTCAATTCATAGAACATGTTGCAAAAGTTTTAGTATGTGCATATCTTATAAACATTTTTCTTCCTAAAGGAATTACATATTCATGTTTTGCACTTATTTTAGGAGATTTAATTTCAGAAATTATATCTTTTATTTATACATATACTGTTTATTTATTTGATAAACAAAAATATAGCAATTCTGTAGAACTTGTAAAACACAATAATTATTCACATAGAATTTTAAGGATTTCTATTCCTGTTGCAATAACTTCCTATATACGTTCAGGACTTACCACTTTTAAACAAATAATTATACCTTCAAGCTTAGAAAAAAGTGGTATAAACTGTAACCAAGCACTTAGCAAATATGGAATAATAAACGGTATGGCACTCCCTGTTATAATGTTTCCAGATATTCTAGTAAAATCTTTTGCAAGTCTCCTTATTCCAGAATTTGCAAGATATAATGCAAAAAAAGATTACAAAAGAATAAAACAAATGGCAGGACTCTTACTTTTTTTAATAGGTGGCTGTGCTCTTTTACTTACAATAATCCTATTTATATTTTCCGATATTCTTGGAATTTGGCTTTATAAAGATTCTTCTATTGGCTTTTACATACGAATTTTAGCACCACTTGCAACTTTCATTTATGTAGACACTGTAGTAGATAGTATTTTAAGAGGTTTAGATGCTCAAATAGGTGTTATGATTATAAATATATTAGATCTTTTAATAAGCACAAGTTTTATTTATTTTGCAGTTCCAAAATTAGGAGTTATAGGATATATAATTTCAATTTACATTAGTGAAGTTTTAAATTTTACAATAAGTCTTTTCCAAGTAATTAGAATTGTATACTTTAAAAAAGCAAAGATTTAATAATCTTTGCTTTTTATTATTCTATAAAATTAAAAGTATCATCTGGGCTTTCTAAACCATCTAAATTATAATATGAATCTGGAACTTCTCCTACAATAACTGCTTCTGTTAATAACACATCTGTTTTTATATCTTTTCCAAAAGCAGAAAATGGAGTAAGAATCCCCACTCTCGAATCTATCTGTAAATAAATTTTATGTTGCGTTTGATTTATTCCCACAGATGTAAATTCTGTTTTTACATTTGAGCTTATTCTACCAGCACTTTCAAGTTCTATTTCAAATTTAGGGTCAAAATTTCTTAGCATGCTAATTCCACTTACAGACCCCATATTTATAAAAACTGTTATTCTAGGAATTTTATCAAATTCTTCTTGAATATTTGAAACTATTTTTGTTACAATTTCATTTAATTTTATAACATCTGCTTTTATAAGAGATATTTTTCCTTGAGTATCTTTTTCAATATTTATTAAATCATCATAAGAATAATCTTTCATAACAGCATTTACTTCATCATTAATAATACTCACTCCTTTCGATGAAGCTGCAGTCTCACATGTAGCTTTAAAAACTGGATAACTACTTTTTAAGAAAATCGCTAAAACAATTACAATAGAAAAAAATGCTATTAATAAAATTATTTTAAAACTTTTTATTTCTCTTATTCGCTTTAAATTGATTAATTTTATTCTTCTTCTAGAATATAATTTATCAGACATCACTTCTCCAATTTATATTAACCATTTTATCTTACTATATAAAGCCTATCACCAACATTAATTTTATCAGGATTTTCTAAGTTATTCACACTTATAATATCTTGCATACATACTCTAAATTTTTTAGCAATTTTCCAAACAGAATCTCCAGGTTTTACAAAATACATAAACATTTTATATTCATTTTCCTCTTCTGGTTCTTTACTTTCAATATTATCTATAATACTAATCTTTTTTAAATTATTATTACTTTTTTTATAAGAAAGTGTAATATCTGTATCCACATTTTCACCACTAACTGTGAATTCCTTTTTCACAACATTAAATTCTAATTCATTTTCTATTTCATTTTTTACCATAAAAGGTATATTTACTTTTTTTACATTTAATCCATTTCTATTATCTGCTTCATAATATATATTAAGTATAAGCTCACATTCATGATTGTAAAAACTTCCAGATTTACTTGTATTTACAAGCTTTGGCATAATATCTACATCATAAACATTTAAAATATCTTCAACAGTTACTCTTTCATTCACACCTACCTCTTCTAAACTTTCTTTAGAATTAATTTGCACTTCTATATCTTTTTTTGTAAAAGTAATATCATTTTTT
This sequence comes from uncultured Clostridia bacterium, assembly GCA_944390285.1. Lineage (GTDB taxonomy): Bacteria > Bacillota > Clostridia > TANB77 > CAG-508 > Scatovivens. The sequence goes on along the minus strand of CALXPN010000009.1, from coordinate 22,124 downwards.
ATTCCATACATATCTTGTATCACTTCAATTACCTTATTTTCATAAGCTTCACAAGAAACCTCAAATTCTATCTGACATGAAATAGAATGCATCTCTTTTGAATTAACTTTAAAAAGAGTATTTCTTATACTATAATCTACTGTACAAATATTCTTATCAGTAATTTTCTCCATATCTATAAAACTCATAATTGGTATAGTAGAACTTGCTATTCCTATTCTTCCATCTTCTGCTAAAAAAAGTACTTTTACATTTGCATCAGCTTTTGCTAAAACTTTATTAAAACTAATTTTATTTTCAAAATTTGAAACATCTATTGAAACTTTTAAAATTTCAGAAATATCATAACCACTATCTACTTGCAAATCTTCCTTAATAGAAGTTTTAGTTTTATTTCTCCCTAATATAGATTTTATTTCTAGTTTTTCTTTTAGTTTCTGCACATTTTCTATTTCATTAAAATCACTAATTATTTCTATTTCACTTTTTTCATAAACTTCACTTTTTATTATTACATTTGCTTTTATAGATATTTTTCTTTCATTTAAAACCTTTGCTTCTATATTTTCTAAAGAAACTTTTTCTTTAGAAAAAGATTTTTCAGTTATATTGCTATCTTCTATACTTTCAATTAAATTTAAAGTTGTTTGAATACTTCTTGTTTCACCACTATCTGATAAATAAATAACATATGCATCTATATTTCCATCTACCCTAATTCGTCCACTACTTATTTCTTCTTTATAAATATAAGCTATTCCATTTGTATCTATAATACTCACTATATCTGGCTTTATATCTGGTACTATTATATCTCCACTTACTTCAATTTTTTTTGTATTACTTGCTGTTTTTTTATTTATAACAACTGTATTTTTCTCCATAAAAAAATCCTCCTTAAATGATATCTATTTATACCATTTATATGAGGAAAATAAAAAAAAATTCCTAAAAAATTAGGAATTTTGTGCTGTTGTTATTGCCTCTTGAGCTTTAGGCTTTTTTATTTCTAATTGTGGCTGTACTAATGGTTCATATGTTGCACCATTATACATACTTACTTCAACAGATCTAGTAAATAAATCTGTATAATTATATGATCCCACTCTATCTACATCTTCAAATTTTACTCTAAAATAACTGTTATAAACATTTTCTATTATTGCAGATTTTTCTTGTGGTTTACTTCTTTTTCCTGGTGACTCCTTTATAATTATTTTTTGTCCTATGTTTTCCTTAATATTTTTTCTTAAGTCTGCTATGTCAGATCTGTAAATTCCCATTTTCAAATCACCTACTTCTTAAATTCTTCGTTAATTTCGATGAATTTTTTATATCACGGATATACTAAAAAGTCAAAAGCCGTATTACCAGTCAGTTTCCATGTATCTCTCTATTTTCAAGGCGTTCATAAATTGAAAATGGTTATTTATCATTTAGATTACATATTTATTACAATAATGTAAAATTCTTTCTATCTTTTGTATATTAAATATTTCAGTTTTATCTATTATTATATTTTTCTCTTATATTTTTCTTCAGACATATGTTCATATTTTAATTTTGTTGCCATTCCACCACGTATATGTCTTTCTGCTTTATTTTTATCTAGAACCTTTCTCACCTCCATTGCTAAAGGATAATTTATTTTAAGTAAGCGTTGGCTTACATCTTTATGTATACTGCTTTTACTAATTCCAAATCTCCTTGCTGCTCCTCTTACTGTATCTTCTGTTTCTATTATATATTGTGCAACTGCTACTGCACGTTCTTCAATTGATAAACCTTTCATTAAAGCAAAACCTCCAAACGAATACTTTTGTTTAAGTGTATTCATTCAGAGGTCGTACTAGAACAACTATTATAAAATTAATATTCCATAACTTTTATATGCAATTTTTCCTCATTATTCATAGTATAGCATTTTTCAACTTCGAGTTTTGTAATTTGATTATCATCTTTAAATGCCAGTTTATTTAATGCATCAAGCACAATTTTTACTACATTATCTATATCAGGTTTTTTAGTTGGACTCAAAATACCTTCTTCTATGAGCTTTAAATCTTTTTTAGAAGTATTTTTAGGTATCTTAAAATATGCTGTTATTTTTACAAAAACTCTATTTTCTAAAGGTTCTGAATTTGGATAATGTATTTTAAAATATTGTTTTACTAAATTTTCATAATCTTTAGTATTATTTGGTGTATAAACTTGGCAAGTATATGTATTTACTCTTGGTCTTGCCTTTCCTTTTATATCACCTATTACTTCAAATTCAAATTCCTTATTTTTTTCTGATTTTACTATATCCATATTTATATTATTTTCTATCCTTTTATATATAATTCTATATTATTATCTTTTGCTTTTAGTCTTGCATTTCCTCCAATTGGGAATGTAATTATTGGAGTAGAATGTCCAAAATCAACCCCTGCAATTACAGGAATATTTGCAAGTTCTGGTTTATTTTTTATAAGTTTAATCCATTTTTCCTTTGTCATATCTGTAGCTTTTTGTGATCTTCCAAGAACTAATGCTTTTACTGTTTTAAATTCTGGCATATGAATTAAAGATTGAAGATTTCTATCAAATTCCATTAAATATATTTTTCCTGCCATATCATCATCTTCTAAAAATAAAATTTTATTTTCTATATTTGGCATATATTCTGTACCTTGTAATAAATTTAAAGTACAAAGATTTCCACCAACAATTTCTCCTTCTGCTTCTCCCTCATTTATTACAAACATTCCATCATTTTTAATAAATTCTCTATTTTCTTGATCTATAAACCAAGCATCATCACTCCACTCTTTTGAAGATTTAATTTCAATTTCTTTATCTTCAAAAAACATTTTTTTGAAATATTCTAATGTATATTCAAAACCTTTAAGCATTCCAAAACTTGAATAATGTGGTCCTGAATATGTAACTAATCCTGTTTTTGCATATATTGAATTTGAAAGAGCTGTTATATCTGAAAATCCACAAAAGATTTTAGGATTTTCTTTTATTGCTTCATAATCTATATAATCTAACATTTGATTAGAATTAAATCCACCTATTACTGTTAATATTGCTTTTACATTTTTATCTTTAAATGCTTCATTTAAATCTTCTACTCTATGTTCAACTGATGTACATAAATAATCACTATCTGCTTCCATAACATATTTCCCAAAAGTTACTTTTAATCCTAAAGCTTCTAATCTTTCGGTTGCTATTTTTTTGCAATCCTCTCCTAAAATTACCATACTTCTTGATGGAGCAATAACTCTTACCTCATCACCTTTTTTTAATTTTGCTGGTATCATACAATAACCTCCTTTATATTTTAAATTTTAGCTAACTTGCAACATATTGTACTTATAACTAATAATACTAAATATACTAATACTATTCCTGCACCTGTAGGCATATTTAAGAAAAATGAAGTAAATATACCTATTAAAAAACATAATATTGAAGTTATAACAGACATTACAACTAAACCTTTGAAACTTGTTGTAAATTTTTTTGCAATTATTGCAGGAAAAACAATTAAACTTGATATTAGCATTGTTCCCATCATTCTCATTCCAACAACAACTACTAAAGCTGTAATTAATGCTATTAAGAATTGATAAAAAGTTACACTTATTCCTGATGCTTTTGCATATTTTTCATCAAATGTGACTAAAAATAATCTATTATAAAATACTAAATAAATTCCTATAGATAAAACTGTTATAATTACACTTAAAATAACATCACTTTGTGTCATAGCAAGTATACTACCAAACATGTAGTTATATGTATCTGTTCCAAAACCACTTGTAGCAGATGTTATTATAACACCTATAGCTAATGCTCCTGTTGCAACAAGTGCAATAATTATATCTGCTGATTCTCCTTTTTTTTGGCTTATAAACATTATAATTATTGCTGAAATTATAACAATTGGAATTGCAACTCCAATTGGTGGAAGATTTAATGCCATAGCAAGTGCAAGAGCAGCAAATCCTACTTCTCCAAGTCCATGTCCTATCATTGAATAATTTTTTAAAGTTAAAATCACTCCAATTAATGCTGCTGAAAAAGATATTGCTATACCACAAAGTATAGCTCTTTGCATAAATGTATATGATAATAAATTCAATATTTCGCTCATCTTAAAAACCTTTCCACCCTTCTATATTTCCATCATATTTTATTTCTCTTGCTAAACATATAATTCTTGGTTTTACTTCATTTAACTCATCTATATCATGAGTTGCCATTATTATAGTCATTTTATGTTCTTTATTCAAATTATCTAATATTTGATATAATTCCCTAGTTATATTGTAATCAAGTCCTGTTGTTGGTTCATCTAATATTAAAAGTTTAGGATTTCTAATAAGTGCTCTTGCAATTAATACTCTTTGTTTTTGCCCTCCAGATAAATCTCCTATTCTTCTATTTTGAAGTTCTTCTATTTTTAATTTTTTTACTACCTCTTCATAAGCTTTTTTATCATTTTTTGTATAAAATGGTAAAGTTTTATGTTTTTGAACTCCTGACATTATTATCTCTTTTGATGTTGCTGGAAAATTTAAATCTTTAAGATTGGTTTGAGATAAATAAGCTACTTCATCTAAAGATATATTTAAATTTATTTTACCTTCATCTGGTTTTAAAAGTCCTACTATTGTTTTTACTAAAGTACTTTTTCCTGAACCATTTTCACCAACTAAACAAACATATTCTCCTTCTTGAATCTTAAAATTAATATTTTTAAGAGCAACATGATTTGAATAAGATACTTCTAAGTTCTCAACTTCTAAAATTGTCATTTTAATAGTCCTTTCCATATTATCTATATTTATTTTAAACCTTCTTTTAAAGCTTCTATATTTTTTTCCATAAGTGATATATATGAATCATCTTCTGGATTTCCATTGTGTATTGAATATAATACCATAGGTTTAGCTTTTGTTTCTTCAGCTATCATTTTAGCAACAGTTCCTTCTGTTAATTCTTCATAATATACAACTGGTATATTATATTTATTTATATAATCTATTACAGATTTTACTTTTGCTATACTTGGATCTTCACCTTCTCCACAATTATTATAAACACTTACAAAGTTTATATTATATGCATCTATTAAATATGCATATGCAAATTCTCCTCCAACTGCAATTTCTTTTCTTTGTGCACTATCTACTACATTTTTTAATTCTTCATCTAACTGTAAAATTTGCGCTTTATATTTTTCTGCATTATTTTTGTAATATACTGAATTTTCTGAATCTAATTTACAAAGTTCTTCTAAAATATTATCTATCATTATTATTGCATTTTCTGGATTCATCCAAATATGCTCATCATATATTTCCTCATGTCCATTATGTTCTTCTTCATGTTCTTCATTTAAAATCTCACTATTTATATGTCTTTTTTCAAAATCTTCTATCTTAATTAATTCAATATTTTCAGAAACATTTACAATATCACAATTAGTATTTTTTAAATTTTCTACAATATTTTCAGTCCATGGCTCAAGTTCTATTCCATTAAATAAAAATATATCACTATTATTTAAAATTGTAATCATGTCTTTTGCTGTTGGTTCATAATTATGTGCTTCTATTCCAGAATCTAATAATAATTTAACATCTGCTTTATCTCCTACAATTTTACTCGCAAAATCATATTGTGGAAAAAGTGTTGCTACTATTTGAATTTTTTCATCATTTTTTATAATAGATTCTGTTTTAAAAAACATTACTACTATACACATTATCACTATTAATATAAAAAAACTTATAAAAGCTACTATTTTCTTTTTCAAAATTTAAACCTCTTTATTTAAAAATAAATAGGAAATTATATAAATTTCCTATTAAATAATACTATTTTTTTCAAGTTTTGTCAACATTATGTAAATATAACATTTATTTAGAAATTTCAGTTTCTTTTTCCAACATTTCTACCAAATCTATTGGTTTTTTCTGATTTATACTATCTATTATTTGCTGTGGAGTAGGTAATTTTCCTGAATCTCTTAAAGCTTCTAATTTTTTATTATATGTTGTTACTATATCTTTATATTTATCTAATCCCATTTTTTTAATACCTGAGCATAACATATCTGTATATGATTTTGCAGTTTTATAATGCATAACTTCATATTCTAATTCTTCTTTAGTAAATATTTCTCCACTTTCTCCCTCGAATTCTTTAATAGGTAATTTACTAAATAAATATTTATAAAACACATCTTGATAATATTCTTTGATATTAAAAAGATTATCTGCCTCATCTTTTACTTTGTCTAATTTGTCTACCTCTGAAGTTCTTCTATCTAAAACATTAAAATAAAGAACTTTTCCTATATTTTTCTTTTCAGCAATATCATCTATAGCTTCTCTTGTTTCTTTACTTATATTATAATCATGCTCTGCACTTAATGATAAATCTTCTGCTACATAACCTCTTTCTTCTAATTTAGATTTTATAGCTTCTTTTATCTTTCCTTTAAATGTTTCTACTGTTAAATTTAAATTTTTAAGTTTCATTTTATCTTCTTCTGAAAGATTTTCATATCTATTTTCTTCTATTAAAATAACTGCATCACTTGATAGTTGCATTGGTCCTTTAAAAGCTGTATCTGTTGGTACTATAGAAACACAATTTCCTTTATTTATTTGACTCATCAATGGTTCAATTATAGCACAAGTCTTATCTGAAAAAGTATTATTCATGTCATCTGGTACTATTCCATTTATTGAAAATAATAATGTTGAATTATAATCTGATGTATATGGCGAATATTCTGCCAACATTCGTTCTTGTTCTTTTGCATGTTTTTCAAATCCTTCTTCAGAAAAATCTAAAAGTGGTGGTATTACTCCACTTTCTGAAAGGAGACTTTCTAATGAATTTATAAACATATTTGCTCCACTATAACTTTTAGTTAAATATGGTACTTCACTAATTGGTAATATAGTTTCATTTGTTGGAATTACATTTGATACTCTTACTAGTGCTAATTTATATTTAGTATTTTCTAATTGAGTAATACTTTCTTGTAAATCTGAATTTGTAATTCCTTCTTCTTCATAAATATCTTTTAATTTTTCTGGATCCATATCTTAACCTTCCTTTTATTACTTCTTACTAAATAATTTTTTTAAAAAATTCATTACTTTTGTATAAAAAGGTTCTTTATACTCTATCATGTATTTTGGCTGTTCGTCTTTTTCTTCAGTTTCCTTTTGTTTATTTTCAAATACATTTTTAAATAAATTATCTGGATTATATTTTTCATTCTTTATTTTCTCATACTTTTTTTCATTTTCTAAAAAAAGATTTCTTAATTCTTTTTTCTCATCTTCTGTATCACACCAATAATTTAAATGTAAAAGAGCTATCATTGCTATTGTTTCTTTTCTTATACTTTGTTTTTCAATAGGAATACTAGCATCATAAACTGGTGTATAACTTTTATCTTTATTTTCTTTATACAAGTTTCTTAATTTTTCTGGTATTTTATTTTTATATTCTTCATCAATTATATCTAAAAAAGCATCTACTTCCGAAAATACCTTACTTTTTTCTTTTGTTTGCATAACTATATTTTCCTTTCTATAAAACATATTGCATATTATATATCTTATCTCGAATTTTAGTTTCTATTAATATAGTCTCTTTTTCAGACTTATCCACAATCACTTTAAAACTTTCCACAGCCTCACATAGTTTTATTTCATTAAAATATATTTTATCCCCAATTTTTTTGAATGTATTTGTACTGCCATCTTGCATCTCAAATGTTATATAATAACTAGAATTATCATTCTCATTTACTAGCCCATACTCTTTTATTACAGAATTATTATTTTTTATTGTTTCTAAAAAATACATATTTAATGTACTAAAATCTACAGAATACATCAACTTTGAGTTTGCATTATTAATATTACTATATAAAAAATTAGTTATTATAAATATAAAAAAAACTATTATTGTAAATACGAAAAAATATATTATTAAATTATTAATTGCTTTGTATTTTTTAGATTGCATTTTTATCACTTTCCATTAAAACTTTAATTAAAATATAACATATCACTTATATTTTATCAAGATTAATTTCTAAAAGCTGTTTTTTCATACAAAAAAGACCTTAAATAAATTTAAGGTCTTTTGGTGAAATCAAATTATTTTAATTCTACTGTTGCTCCAGCTTCTACAAATTTAGCTTTTAATTCTTCAGCTTCATCTTTTGAAACTCCTTCTTTAACAGCTTTAGGTGCTGAATCAACTAATTCTTTAGCTTCTTTTAATCCTAATCCTGTTGCATCTCTAACAACTTTTATTACAGCAATTTTATTTGCTCCAACATCTGTTAATACAACATCAAATTCTGATTTTTCAGCTGCTCCACCTTCAGCTGCTCCACCAGCTGCTGGTGCTGCAACAGCTGCTGCTGTTACTCCATATTTTTCTTCAATTCCTTTTACTAATTCTGATAGTTCAACTACTGTTAAGCTATCGATTTCTTCTAACATTTTATCTGTTTTTTCACTCATTTTAAAATCCTCCTAATTTAATTTTTTTTATTTAATTTTTTTATAAATATATTTTAGAAATATCTCATTTCTATTTTTATTTGTAAATTTAATTATTCTGCTTCTGATTCTTTTTTTACTCTAACTGCATCAAGTGTAGCAGCAAGTTTTGAAACATTTGCAAGTAAACATCCAGCAAGTTTTGCAATAAGTTCTTCTCTTGATGGAAGTTGTGCAAGAGTTGTTAATTCTTCTACTGTTGAAACTTTTCCTTCTAGAACACCAGCTTTAATTTTGTAATAATCATTTGCTTTAGCAAATTTATATATTGCTTTTAGTGTAGGTAAATATTCATCCTTTGCTATAATAACAGCTGTTGGTCCTTCTAGAACTTCATCAGCAACTTCAAATGAACATTCTTTTAAAGCTCTTCTTGTAATATTATTTTTTATAACTGTATATTCAGCTCCAACTTCTCTTACAGATTTTCTTAATTCTGTAACATCAGCAACATTAATACCTCTGTAATCGACTAAAAGAACTAAACTTGAATCTTTCATTTTGTCTGCTAATGCTTTTACTTCTTCTTCTTTACGTTTAATTATTTTTTCATTAGCCAATTTAATTTCACCTCCATTTAATTTTTTATTATAATTAATATTAAAAACAAAAACTCTTTATCACCTAATATACCTCGGTAATAAAGAGTTTTATACTCTAGTTTTTACTACCTCGGTAGGATTTACTTTATACCTACTGTCTTAGGTGAATCCAATTTTATTATTTTTGATTTATACGAACACTAGGTCCCATTGTTGTTGTTAAAGCAACACTTTTTATATATTGTCCTTTAGCTGCTGCTGGTTTTGCTTTTATAATAGCATCTATAACTGTTTCATAGTTTTCTAATAATTTTTCTGCACCAAATGAAACTTTTCCAATTCCTAAATGAATAATATTTGTTTTATCTAATCTATATTCAACTTTACCAGATTTAATTTCTGATATAGCTTTTTTAACATCCATTGTTACTGTTCCAGATTTAGGGTTTGGCATTAATCCTTTTGGACCTAAAACTTTACCAAGTCTTCCTATAACACCCATCATATCTGGTGTTGCTACTATAACATCATAATCAAACCAATTTTCTTTTTCGATTTTTGGAACTAATTCTTCAGCTCCTACAAAATCTGCCCCTGCTTCTTCTGCTTCTTTAGCTTTATCACCTTTTGCAAATACTAATACTCTTAAAGATTTACCAGTTCCATTAGGTAATACTACAGTACCTCTAACTTGTTGATCAGCATGTTTTGAATCTACACCTAATTTTACATGTAATTCAACTGTTTCATCAAATTTTGGTTTTGGCATTTTTTCTAAAATTTCTAAAGCTTCTTTAGCTTCATAAGCTTTTGAGCTGTCTACTAATTTAGCAGCTTCTACATATCTTTTTCCTTTTTTCATTTCTTTCCTCCCGTGGTACAAACGAATTAAATTTTATTAATTCTCCCAAAATATTTTTATTTAAAATTAATCTACTACAACTACACCCATAGATCTAGCTGTACCTTCTACCATTTTCATTGCAGATTCTATTGATGATGCATTTAGATCAGGCATTTTTTGTTCTGCAATTGCTTTTACTTGTTCTTTTGTTATTTTAGCAACTTTTTCTTTATTTGGTTTTCCTGAACCACTTTTTAATCCTATTGCTTTTTTAATAAGAACAGCAACTGGTGGAACTTTAGTAATAAATGAAAATGATTTATCTTTATATACTGAAATTACAACTGGTATTGTCATTCCAGGTTGATTTGCAGTTCTATCATTGAATTCTTTAACAAATTGCATGATATTAACACCACTTGAACCTAATGCTGGACCTACTGGTGGAGCTGGTGATGCTTTCCCTGCTTCTATTTGTAATTTTATTACATTTACAACTTCTTTTTCTGCCATTTTAGTTTAGCACCTCCTTTTAATTAACCTTTTGAACTTGTGAAAATTCTAATTCTACTGGAGTTTCTCTTCCGAACATAGAAACTAGAACTTTTACTTTTTGTTTTTCTTTATTTATTTCTTGAACAGTTCCAACAAATCCTTCCAAAGGACCGTTTATAACTTGAACATTATCTTCAATATCATAATCAATATTTACAGGCACTTCATCAAATCCCATATTTCTCACTTCTGTATCTGTAAGTGGAATAGGATCTGTTCCTGAACCTACAAATCCTGTAACACCTCTTGTATTTCTTACTATATACCAAGATTCTTCTGTTACAATCATTTTAATAAGAACATAGCCAGGAAAAACTTTTTTTAAATTTGTTTTTCTTTTTCCATCTTTTATTTCTACTTGTTCTTCCATTGGAACTACTATATTAAAAATATAATCTTCCAATTCTCTATTTTTTATTGTTTTTTCTAAGTCTGTTTTTACTTTATTTTCATAACCAGAATATGTATGTACTACATACCACTTTGGCTCCAATTTATTCTCATCTTGAGACATATTTAGCCTCCTTTATATTCTTTATTAGTAATTCTAGTTACTAATTATTTATTTTTACAGAACTTTCTACATTATTTTCAACTGTTTTAGTAGATTTCTCTTCTGTTTATTGATCAGTTGTTTGATTTTCTGCATTTTCCGCTTCATTAGAAACTGCATCTTGATTTGCTGTTTCGTTTTCAACAGCCTCATTTGTAGCTACTTCATTTGTTGTTTCATTTGCTACAGTATTTTCTGGTAATGTATTTGTTTGATTTTCTGATCCTTCTGTTTCAGTTGAGCTAGATGTAACTATGGCTTTAAGTTTTTCTACACCAAACTTATTTAATGATTCGAAAATAACATCTAATACAAAAACAATCACTGCTATTGTAATAACTATTGTTAGAACTGCTAATGTATTATTCACTAATTGTTTAAATGTAGGCCAACTTACTCTTTTTAATTCTGCTTTAAACTCTTTGAAAAACTTTTTGTTTTCCTTTTTGTTATTTTTTGTATTTTTAGCATTCTTAGTGTTTTTACTTTCTTTAACATTTTTATTTTCCTTTTTTGTTTCTTTAGCCATCTTAACTCCTCCTATTAAAGGTTTTATCTATTTAGTTTCTTTATGAGTTGTACGTTTTTTGCAGAATTTACAATACTTAACAACTTCTAATCTTTCAGTATTGTTTCTTTTATTTTTTGATGTCATATAATTTCTTCTTTTACATTCTGTACATTCTAGTATAATATTTTCTCTTGGTCCTTTTGCCGCCATTTCACTACACCTCCGTTTTCACTTTTATGAAGCTTAAATTTTTTATATTTTTATATTTTAACGATGTGATTGCATGTTTTTCAAAATCATGCTTATATACTTTACCACAAAACACATAATAAGTCAACTATTTTTAAGATTTTTTCTTCTTTTTTGTACAATATTTCTTCTTCTTTTTAGCAACTGTATATCCAAATTTTCCTATTTTCTTTCCAAGTTTATAATATCCTCCATTTGCATATGCAATTAAATCGCATTTTGAAATATCAAAAGCACCCTTTTCATCCATATATTTCTCATCAGCATCAATAGAAAGAACTTCTGCCATAAACATAGTATGACTTCCCAAATCTTTTTCTTCTATTACTTTACACTCTATAGAAACTGGACTTTCTTTAATTAAAGGTGCTTTTATATATTCTGCTTTTTCCTTTGTTAAATTCATTTCTTTAAATTTATCAAATTTAGCTCCACTTCTAACTCCACACCAGTCTGTTGCATATGCTAATTTCTCATTTGTTAAATTTATTGCAAATTCTTTGTTTTCTTTTATTAATTTATATGAATATCTTTCTGGTCTAACAGATATATATACTATAGCTGGATTGGTATTTATTATACCGGTCCAAGCTACAGTTAAAATATTTGAATTTTTCATTGTCCCTGAAGTTACTAAGACAGCTGGTATTGGATATATAAAAGTGCCTGGTTTCCAGATTTTTTTTGACATTATCTATAATCTCCTTGTCCTTCTTGAAAACTTTCTTCTTTTTTTGGTTCTTGATTTCTTAAATTATCAAATATTTTTCTTACTATTTCTCTTTGTTTTTCTTTATATGTTTTAGTTCTTAAAGTTTCTGCTGTAACTTTTCCATTTCCACATTTGCCTTCATATGATGTCGCATACTTTACAGCAGTAATATTATGATATGGTTTTAAGTATTCTGATACAATTTTCGGTTTTCCAAAATTATCTATAACTGTTCCTGCATAACCATCATATTCATTATCTATTACATTTAAATATACATCTGAAAAAAATACATTTGCATAAAAATCTTTTTGTTTTTCTGGTATCCTATCTGTTTGAACAAGAAATTCAGGTTTTGACTTTTCCACATCCACATTTAATTTGGCAAGAATATTAGAATTATCTGGTTTAATTTTTTCACTTGGTTCTAGTTTCAAATCATCAAACTCTGTAAAAATAAAATATTCTTTACATTTTTCCACTCCAACTCTTGTTACCCCAATTAATTCTAAATTTTTTGACATATATGTTGGTTTTCCTGTATCTGCTCTATAATCTGTAGCATATTCAAGTCTTCCATAACTTACAGCAATAGTTCTCTGATCTTCTAATGCATTTCCAGTATTTCCAGAATAACTTGTCAATGTATTTAATATAATTTCAGGAGATTCATATGGAATAAATTTCCATGTAAATGTTCCTCTTTTTGGTAATCTTACAGATTTTGGATCACCTAAAATTACATTTAACATACCATCTTCTTCTGCAGCAGCTCTTTCTCTAAAACTCATACTTCTAAAAAGGTGTTCATACACATATTTTTCTCTTCTTGATTTACAAATCATCATTTTTTTCATATCTGCCATGCTTTTTTCAAATTCTGCTTTTTTCTTATTTGCTTCTTCAGTATATTCATTTAAAAAATTATAATACTGAGCTTCAGAAAAAGTATTATTTAATGTTTCATAAATAATTTTAAATTCTTCTAATTCTTGTTCTGCCTTTTGCAAATTTTCTAAATCTTCATTACCTTCATCTTGAATCTCTGATTCATCTACTATAGATTTTAGAGATGCAACTTGCTTTTGTAATTTTTCTTTAACATTATCTGTATAAGCAAGCATTGCTCCAGTTCTTAATTCAGAAGGATTTTTTATACTTAAAGCTTCATCTATTATTACTTTTCTTAACTCTTTATTACGTGAATTTTTTAAATCTCGTTTAGCAAACTCAATATATTCATCTACTGAGCTGAAAAAATTTGCATCTGGTTTTGCTGATTGCAATTTTTGAAATAATTCTTCCTCATATTTAATTACTTCACTTTCTGATTCTTCATCTCTTTTTATTCGAATTGTATCTAAAAGTATATTAGCAAGTTGATTAAAAGCTATCTCATATGTTTTATTAATTCCTGCTTTTTTCTGAGTATTTTCTGTTTCGCTTGCCAATTCTGGTAATGTATTTATTAAATTAGTTGTAGAAAAATCGTTATTTAAATAAGGAAAGTGTTTTCCTAAAATATCATACATATTATTTCCTTCTTCTACAAATTCAAACATATCTCGCTTCTTTTGTGTTTTTTCAGCTCTCATAACACTTCTCCAATCTAACATACTAATTTTAATATAATTATTATATATTAAGAGATTTTTTTTTTCAAGTAATAAACATATTATTAAATAATTCTTTTAGTTTATCTAACCACTCAAATGGTTCTCTTTCTAATTCATCTATTTCATTTATTTTAAAATATTTTAATTCTTCTACTTCTTTTTCCTGAATTTTACATTTATTTATATCTATATTATTTTTTACATAATATACTGTAAAATATGCTTTTTCGCTTTTAGCTATATTTAATAACTTGAAATCATCTTTATTTAATATAACACCAATTTCTTCAAAGGTTTCTCTAATACCTGCATCTATAGTAGATTCTCCTGCATCTATTTTTCCTCCACATATTCCCCATTTTCCTGGATTATTTCTCTTATTTTTACTTCTTTTTTGTAATAAAACCTCGTTTTTATTATTTATTATAACAACACCAACAACATCTACATAATAACCATCTGGTATATTTTTAGCATCTCTTGCTTCAATATTAGTTATAATTTTACCTGTTTTAATTCCATTTCCATCTACTAATTCATGTTTTTCCATACGCAATCTCTTACCTTTTCTAATTTTCTTTATATCTGTATTGTTTTCAAAATTTATATTATTTTTTATTTTTTAAATATTTTTTTACTGTTTTAATAACTTCATCATGTATTTTTCCATTACTAATTACAGCTCCATTTATACTTTCATCATATCTTTGTTCTTCTCCAAACAAATCTGTTACTTTTCCTCCAGCTTCTTCAACTATAACTTTTACTGCAGCAATATCACAATTTTTATGTTTAGTTCCAGGAAATATTGCTAATGTAAAATCTCCAGAAGCAACACACATACAAGCTCTGATAATGCTTCCCAATCCTATAAAATATGCTTTTTTTTGCAAATCTTCTATAACTTTAGATATATTATAGTCTGCTCCTACCCATAAATCATAATGGCATACTGTTTTCATATCTTCTAAGCTTTCATAATCATTTACTGTTATTTTTTCTCCATTTCTGTATGCTCCTTTACCTTTTATTGCTGTATATAAATTATTTGTAAATGGATCAAACACTACTCCAATTTTAGGTTCTCCTTTTACTACCAAAGCAAGTGAAAAAACTGCAACTGGTATATGTCTTGCATACATTGCTGTACCATCTACTGGGTCACATACCCAAACATAATCGCTTTTGCCGAACTGCTCCTCTTCACCATCTACAGAATGATTTGAATATTTTTCTTTAACTTTTTTTATTAAATATGTATTTATTTCTTTATCTGCAAGAGTTACTATTGTCTTATCTCCTTTGTAACTTGCCCCATTATTTTGATTAAAATATTTAATCATTATGCTACCAGCATAATCTGCAATATTTTTAGCAAATTCTAAATATTGCTCAAAATTCTCTTCATTATTCATAAAAATCTCCTTATATTTTTTTATAATAATATTTTATGCAAACATCTTTAAATCCTAGTTTTCTATAGATATCTGCAGGATAATACTCCTCTTCTGTTTGCAAAAAAGCTAATTTTAAATTTTTATTTTTACACATTTCTAATTGTTTTTTTATAGTTTCTTTTCCAAAACCTTTTTTTCTATACTCTTTTTTTATTGCTAAACCATATATTCCAAAAATTTTATTATCATATACACAACTAGTAACTCCAATTATTTTATTATCTATTTTAATAAAGTAAAATTCATTTTTATATTCTGATTTTTCTTCTTTGTAGTTTTCATAAATTTTCTTATATTCAGAATCTAAACTTCCATATGGGTCTTTATTATCTCCTGTCTGATATGCTTCAAGCATTTCTTTAGCATATAATTTCATATTTTCTGTTTTTTCTAGTTTTATATTTAAATTACAATTTGTATTAATGTTTTTTATATTAACTAAATCATCATAAATTTGCCATACTTCTTTGGAAACCAATTTATATGTATTATCAAAAAAAACTTCTTTATTATTATAAATTTCCCCGAAATATGGTAAAACTGCTATAATAATCTCTCGGTTCTTATTATTCATTTTTGGTATAGCATCTAAAATAATTTTATCAAATTCATTTTTTGTTTTGGCTTTTATATTTGTAATAAAATTATAAAAATAATCTTTAACATTATTACTATATGCTATACTATAATTTGAGAACTCATCTATACCATCAAAACATAAACCTAAATTAGAATGTATATCAAAATAATCTAATTCTTTTATTAATTCTAAATTCATATTAATTGTCCTTTTTATTCTCATTATCAATTCAATCTATTTTTGATGTGAAAATATATCTTATTTTTTTACTTATATCATAATTTTATTCTAAATACAATTCTAAATTAAATAAATACTTTTTTAATATAAATAAAAAAAAGCAACCTTTTAGATTGCTTTTGGCTCGTTTGCGAGAGACGTTTTCGAAAAGTCTATCACAAAAAAGTTACTTGTTTCCGTTTCAAATGTAGTTATAGCAATATATTGCAAGAATTGTATGTACAAGTTGGCAATTTTTTGCTACAACTGTTGTTTATAATTTAACATAATTTTTTAGGTATTGCAACAAAAATTAAAGATTATTTTTATATTTTTCTACTTCGTCATAAATCTCATTCCAATTATTTACTCTTACAATTTCCTTATCATCTATATCAATTCCTATTTTCATTTTTATCTTCATTTCTCTTCATTAATATATTTCTACATTTGATCTAGAACTGGCAATTCTCTTCTATATTTTTCTTGCTTATCTAAGTCTAATTCTACGGTTAGTATACCTTCTTCTTTTCCTAATTCTTTAACAATATTTCCTTCATAATCTATCACTTTACTGTTTCCACACAGTCCATCGCCCGTTTGATTACACGCACAAAAATATACTTGATTTTCCATTGCTCTAGCCCTAGTTAATATATTCCATGCAATACTTCCTGTGTTTTCTCTAAAATGAGCTGGCAAAAATATTATGCTAGCCCCATTTTTAGTTAATTGTCTAAAATATTCTGGAAATCTTAAATCAAAACAAATTCCTATTCCTATCCTTACCCTTTCTATCTCCACTATTCCTAAGGTTTTACCTGGAATAGTATCGTCTCTTTCATCAAGTTTAAAATCTTGTCTATTTACCACATACATATATTTTTTATCATATCTGCCTATTATATTTCCCACTCTATTAATTATAAAACATGTATTAGTAGTTTTATTTAAATTTTTATTTTTTAAAGCAACACTCCCTAAAATTAAATTTACATTATTATTTTTTGCAAACTCTTGATAGATTTTAATATCATCTATATCAATTATTCCGCTATCAAAATCTTTTCCCCATGAAAGAAAAAATTCTGATAAACATATAATATCTGGATTATTCTTAATTGCCTTATTTAAAAATCCAAAAGTTTTTTCTTCATTTTCTTTTTTATTTCCATCTGATTTCATTTGAATTAAAGTAATCTTCATTTCCTTATTTCTCCTTATTTTTTCAAAATATAATGTTTATATTATATATCCAAAAACTTGCATTGTTCTTTATACCATGCTGGAGTACAAACCATAATTATTTTACAATTTCCATCCCAATAATATACTTCTCCTTTATCGATTAAGATAACGTCACCATATTTAAAAAATATTTTTTCATCTTTTTTATTGATTGTACCATTTCCTTCTAATATATAGCATATTTCTTTACACATTTCATTTGTACAGTATCCTTTTTCTGGATATCTACCCATAATAGTATTTATACAAAAGTCTATATCTTTATCTTTCAATTCAATAGAATATTCTAACAATTTACTAGTATCACTATTTTTTAGTTCTTTAGCCTCATTGCTTTGTACCTTTTTCATGATATACAACTCCTTCTGATTAAATTTTTTCAAATATCATAAATTCGTAAAATGTTCATTTATGTTTCAATTCCTATTTCATAATTTTATTAATCCTCCAGAACAATGAAGTTCATAAATCAATTTGTTATCCTTATATATTTGTTCTATTCCATCAAAATTTTCTATTGTTCCTGTAGTTTTAAATGTATAAACATATCCATTGTTCTCAAATTGACTTATACCTCTAACAGGAATAACACTTTTGTCTTCTCCAACTTTCATAAGTGCTGGTCTTAAAGCATTGTCCATTGCTTCCTCTCCAAGTGTATCATCAAATGTAACACCGTAATAGTTCATTCCCCATACAGGTTTATTACTGTCACAATATACAACTTCTTCTCCCATAAATTTAGTTCCACCAAAGTATGTATCATGATATATGTATTTTTTACTATCAATTAGTTCTTCATAATGATAATCTGATGAACCTACTCTACTTGACTTTACTTTTTCTATTGTACTATTAGCATAAGTTGATTTCTTTGCTTTTATTAAAAAATCAATAAATTTCTCATTTATAATATTTTCCATATCAATTTTCCTCCAATTTCATTGCATTCTCTATAACTTTTCTTTGCTTTTCAAAATTTGCTCTTGTTACGGGTATTCTTGCATGCATTTTCGTTCCTAAAAAATAATTTAATGTATCAAATGATTTTAGTGTTTCTTCTGTTCCACTGCCACTTCCTCCTGCACAAGCAATACAAACTATTTTCTTTCCTTTTATTTTGGATTCATCATTGAATGCATTACATCTTTTTAATCTATCAAAAAATGTTTTTGCTGACTCACTCATTTCATGAAAATAAACTGGTGTAATAAATACATAAGCATTAAAATCTTCCATATGTTTGTAAATTTCATTAAAGTCATCATTTTGAATACATATATGTTTATCTAAACATATCCCCCAACCTCTTTTACCACAAGCTAAACATTTTTGAATATTCTTTCTATTAATACAAATATGTTCTACATCATTGCCTAAATTTTTTAATTCTTTCTCACATTCTTCTACACAAGAAAAAGTTAATCCTATTTTATTTGGTATAAAACTATCTTCGTTTACTTGATTACTACTGAAACTTAATATTAATACTTTCATTTTTAACTCACTTTTATATTTAATCTATTAACTTATGCTGTTCTGCTGACCATGCAGGGGTGCAAGTCATAGAAATCACACAATATTCAGTATTATAATAATATTTTTCATTAGGTTCTATTAAAATAGAATCACCTTTTGAAAATTTAATTTTTTTATTTTCAAAATTTAATGTTCCTTTACCTTCTATAACATATATTAATTCTTTGCTTACAAGGTTTACTCCATACCCTTTATCAGGATATCTCCCATTAATTGTTGCTATACCTAAATCTATTTCTTTATCATTAAATGAATATTCCAATGTCTTACACTTATCACTATTTTTTCCTTTTAAAGCATTATCATATTTAATAATTTCCATTTTTTATTACCTTCTCTTCTAATTTTGCAACATAATGTTGCAAATTTTATATAATTTTCTTTAAATCATCTAACCATTCAAATCCTTCATTATCTAGTTCTTTTAATTCTTCTATTTTAAAATATCTTACTTTTTCTAATTCTTCTTGCTGTATTTGGCATTCATCTACATCTACATTTTTTCTAACATAATATACTGTAAAATGTGATTTTTCATTTGTATTCATACTTAAAAATTTAAACTCATCTTTCTTTAAACGAATACCTATTTCTTCAAATGTTTCGCGAATTCCTGCATCAAGTGGTGTTTCTCCTAAGTCTACTTTTCCACCACATATTCCCCATTTGCTAGGATTAGCTCTTTTATATCTACTACGTTTCTGCAGTAAAATTTCATTTTCATCATTAATTATAACAACTCCAGCAACAGATATATAATATCCATCTGGTACATTATTAGGGTCACGAGCTTCTATATGAGTTAAAATTTTACCAGTTTTATTTCCATTTATATCAACCAATTCATGCTTTTCCACTTTTTCCCCCCCATTTTTTAACCAATCTGTAAAATTAAAATATAAATTCTATTCTTCATCATTTTGCTTTTTTTCTTGTTGTTGCAGTTCAAATATTGCTTTTTGACTTTCTATTTCAGCCTTTAATTCTTCTTCTGTTGGTAAATATAATTTATATTTACTAGCAAATAGTTGTTCATTTCCTTTTAGAATAGAGTATTTTGCTATATCTGCATCGGTTTCTGAACATAGCAAAATTCCTATTGTTGGATTGTCTTCTTTTGATTTTTTTAACTCATCATACATTCTAACATACATATCCATTTGCCCAACATCTTGATGCGTTATTTTTTTAGTTTTCAAATCAATTAACACAAAGCATTTTAATATATAATTGTAAAATACTAAATCTATGAAGTAATCTTCTTTTTCTGTATGAATATGTTGTTGTCTTGCAACAAATGCATAACCTTTACCATAGTTCCATTAAAAATTTTTGTAGATTATTTATTATACTAGTTTCTAATTCTGTTTCTGTAAAAATACTATCCAATGAATATCCTAAAAATTCTGCTATTACTGGATTCTTGACAAATTCTAATTTGTTTATTAAATAATTTTCTTTGTTGTTTTCTTCCATTTCCTTAATTACTGGTTCTTTAACTTGTGACTTTAACAATCTATAATAATACTGTGTATCAATGTTTCTTTGTAATGTTCTTGTACTCCATGTTTGTTCTAATGCTTCTTTTGCGTACCAATCTCTTGCTTTTTTATCAAAAACTTGTAACAGAGTTCTATAATGAGTCCAAGATAGCAAATTTCCAGATTGTCGACTCAGTGCGTCGACAATTTGTGGAAAATTTTTATAAAAACTTAAAAATCCATATTGCTTCTATCAAAACCTTATCTGTTTTTGATATTTAATAACCATTGAATTATTATTTATTATTTCTTGTAGCATTTTTATCCTCCACTTTTATATGTTTTTCTATTATTTTTACATTTCTATCTGTTAGTTCAACTTCTAAATATATACCATCTGGAATGCCTAACATATCTATATTATCTGTTAATGAACCTACTACATAATAGTTCTTTCCATCCTCTTTAAGTTGTTTAGTCCAATGTTGGTGTCCACTAAATACTGCTATTACATTATCATCTGACTTAATTATTTCCTTTACATCTTGCCTGTTATTCATCAATCCATCTTCTGGATTTTTTTCAAACCAATAGTTACCTATTTGTTTATCTTCTGCTAGGCCAAAATGAGTAAATATTATACATAGTAATCTATTTTTTGCTAAATCTTCTTTTAACCAATCAATTTCTTTTTCTGACATACATTGTGTTTTATATATTCCACCATCATTTTCACCTAAATCTTCCCTAATATCAGTTGTTAATATAATAAAATGGTAACCATTTAAATCAAACGAGAATGTTGCATTTTTATATCCCATAATCTCCTCAATTTCTTTCCTTGAGTTCATAGTTCGTAAATCATGATTTCCAATTACAGAATAAAATGGAATGTTAATTTTTTTAATATATTCCAAATATAAGTATAATTCATAATGTCTTTATCATGGTTAAATGTATCTTCAATTAAATCTCCTAGACAAATACTTACATCTACCTTTTTTTCGTTTATTATATTTATTAACTTTTCTATTATTTCCACAGAATATTGTGTTAGTTTTCTACTTAAATTAAAGTCTAATTTATCTGGTCTTTCATCTAAATAATGTATATCTGAAAAAACAATTAATCTACATCTACTCACTTTGTTTCCTCCTATATTTTATTTTTAATCTAATCCGTATAGACTTTTTACTTTATCTAATTCTTCATAAAATTCTGTTAAATTTTCCACTATTTTCCTCCATTTTGAAAATTGCAGCATAATGTTGCAATTTTCATATTTTTCTTATTTATATCATAAAATTGCTATAAATACAATTATTTTCCAGATATTAGCTCTTAAAATACATAAAAGGTTGCTATTTTTAATGGTCAAAAAAAGACCGTTTCTTTTGAAACGGTTTCAGTTTTTGTGT
>CALXPN010000008.1 GCA_944390285.1 uncultured Clostridia bacterium | reverse complement strand
ATATAATTTCATTACTATAATTATATTACTTATTATATTTTTAAATTTATATCTATAATTTTTTCATCTTATATATTTTTTACATCTTTATATATAATTTTGTATAAATTTTTCTAAAAATCTTCAAAGAGCCTATTTCTCCATATTTGCCTTATTTTATAGACAACAAACTATATGGCTTCAAAATAAAAACGGCTTAAAATCGATTCTCGTGCGTCACTTTTTTAGCAATTTTTAGGCATTTTTTGAAAGTATTAATCTTCAGCTATTTTTAAGTATTTTTACATGTTATACATATATCAGTTGTAATATTTTATATAATCTGGACATATAACTTGTTAAGTTTATAATTAAAATGTCTTAAAGACGATTTTAAAGCTTAATAAACTATAATTATATTAAATATAATCTAATTAACTTTTTATGAAAGATTTTTTATTGTTAAATTTATTTTATAATATTTAATTTTATTATGATGTATATTAATTTCAATTCAGATTAACTTATAATCAACTTATTAAATTAAAATAATAAATTATATAAATTCATTTTAAATGTTTGATATAAAAATTTTATAATTTAAACATTGCACAAAATTTTTATAAAATTTAATTTATTATAATAATTTTTGTTTTATAATTAATTTATTTTTAATTTACTATATTAATTTATTCCATTAGAATATTTTTTCTAAAAATTGTTTTACAGTTCTATTTATTTTTAATTAATATTATCTTATTAGTGTGAATTTTATCTATGATTATTTTATTGTTTTAGAAAATTAGGTAGTCCCCTCTTCCCTTCTTCTTGCTTCTGCTTTGATAAAAAATAGAGAATATTATTATTTTAATATTCTCCGTATAAATTGTATTTGTAGAGCTAGTAATTAAATATTTAGCCTCATATTTCATTGTTTATCTTTTTTATTTTTTAGTAAATAAATTGCTAAACAACTCATTCCTATTCCTAACATAGTAATAGCATTATTCATATCAATTTGTTTCAATATAGAAGTAACTATTATGCAAATTCCCATTGCTAATCCGATGCCAATCAATACTATATTAACAATTTCATCAATTTTATTATCTTCTTTTTTAGATTGAGCATTTAATAATTCTTCTACTGTTGTACCTAAAATTTCTGCTAATTTTGGAATAGAATTAACGTCAGGACAAGATAAATTTCTTTCCCACTTTGACACAGCTTTATCTGTTACATTCATTTTTTCTGCTAAATCATTTTGTGTCATTTCTTTTTCTTTTCTTAAAGAACTAATCATTTCTCCGATACTTTTATTTGACATATAAATCCCTCCTTTGTTAATTCTATTGTAATATTACTTTTTTACAAACTCAACCGACAGTTAGTTTACTTTAATAAACCTTTAGTTTAGTTTTAGTTTATTACACAAATTACTATTTGAATTTTATTTTTATTTACAATATGATTGTTGTATCCATTGAATTTAAATCATGCCTGTTCATTTTATAATCTTCTAGTTTATGTGCATATATAATTCCATTATTTTTATCTATAATCTTTTCATAATTATCCATATTGTACCCTCCGACATTTCATATACATATTATAAGTCAAATGTATATAAAATATCAAGGATTTTATTGTGTAAATATGTATAAAAAAGCAAAAAAATTATACATATTTTTTAAAAAATTGCATTTTTTTCACTTCTTTATGGTAATAGTTATATTTTTATCCAATATCTCAAATATGTAAATCCTTCATCTTCATTATAATAACTATTCTCATAAATACCATTATTTTTCTCTATAACTTTTTTTGAAGGTATGTTAAAATCTTTACAAGTAATTAAAATTCTCTCTCTTTTAGGATCTATTTCTTTGAATTTCTTCAAACCTAATTTTAGCATTTCTGTAGCATATCCTTTTCCTCTTTCTGTAGGTCTTATACTATATCCTATAAATCCACCAAATTTCATTAATTCAGGAACCTCTTTCCATCTTAATCCTATTGCTCCAAGTATTCTGCCTTGATCATTTTCTATTAAGTAAAATGTATGTGTTGAATAATCTTTTGGAAGATTTTCTTCATATTTATTATTTTCTAAATCTTTTAGCCATTGTTGAAAATTCATTTTACCTAGATTTTCGAAATCTTTTACTCCTTCAAAAATTCTTATTCCTGGTATTGGTTTACTATTTATATATTCTTGGTAAATTTCAAGTAATTCTTTTTCATCATGTTCATTTGCTTCTCTTAATTTCATATGTATCTTCCTTACAACTTACTATTTTTCCAATTGTTCCAAAAGTTTTGATTTTCTAGTATGCCTTACTTCAATAATAACTTTTATGTCTAGAGTTCTAGTTATTATATCAGTCTAATTTTCCAAAATCAAGTTTTTATTTTTGGGAAATAATATTAAAATTATTCATTTATATATATTTATTTTCTTATTATATTTAGTTCTTGTAAATAATCAAATATGTGTGTTAATAGTAGTCTGTCTTGTTTAAAAAAATGTGGTATGTCCATTAAAGATATGAAACAATATCTTGCTTATTGTTTACAAGGCAAATCTACTATTCCAGAAAGGCAAATTATGCTTAATAAGCAAAAAAATTCTTATTAGAAAAAATAAACAAATTGGAAGAAAGTATTGATTTTATTGATGAAAAACAGGAATTTTATAATGGAGTTCTTGATGGTAGTATTCCATATCAAAGTTATCTAATTAATATTAAAGAAAAATCAAAATAGATACAAGTACAATAAAAGATGCATACAAGTATTATATGCTCCAATATCATTTCCCATTAAACAATTACATTCTGTTCTTTTGCTATTATTTTTCGGTGTATGTAATTTATTTTGAATTGCTTTTTCTACTATTTCTTGACTCATACATCCAGTTATATCTATACCATAATCTTTTAAATCTTCTTTTTCACAACAACCATGTATTGTAATGTTATTTTTTTTACCTATTTTTGAAAATACTTTTGCAATCTCTATCTGTTCTTTCGGTGTTGGTGGTCGTAAATTAGGTGTAATTGTTATAAACCAAAATTGTTTATATTTGTCTAGTTCTGATAAATGGAATATTAGGGGGTGTGGATTTTTAGTACAAAAAGCTAAACAATCTACTACATTTGGAGATAAACTATATTTAGTTACTTGATGTTTATAATAAGGATTTCTAACTCTTTAATGATGTTTTTACTACCAAAATATGTCGCTAGGAAATATAGTCCATAAATTACTCCAATAATTATTGCTGTTACAATAATTGATGGTAATAATTCATCTGATGATGCAAGTGCTACAAGCATTGATAATATAAATTTAATTCCAAATATAGAATGTATTATTGCTAAAGCAAGTGGCATCATAAAAAAGTAGAATATTCTTTAACTGATACAGGTTTTAGTTTGAAACCTATCTTAGATTCTATGGTAGAATGGGGAAATGAATATAGGAAAAAACAAGATTTTTAAAATAATTTGCAAAAAAGCTTTAAAATAATTTATATATTATTTTAAAGCTTTTTTTACTGAAATTATATTTCTATTATTCTGATTTTTCCTCTTCAAAACGATATTTTTGTTTCACTTCTGGATATTTTTCATGATCAACTTCTGATAAAAACATCTTAAGTGGTCTTGCATAAATACCATCTGTATGGTTAGTTTTTCCTTTATTATCCATACAGTAATATACAACAAGATCCTCTCCTGTTTCGCTATGTTTTGCAAGAGTTATTACAAATGCTCTTGTTCCTTTAAAATGTCTCCATACTGTGTAAGGTTTTACTTCTCTCATTTTTAAATTCCTCCTTTTGATTAAATAAGAAGTTTTTATTGTTATTTACTTCTTTATTATATTACTTATTTAAAATTATTTCAATGTATTATAATTTATTTTTAAAAATTTGAAAGAGGATTACTCTCTACTGCATTTCTTATTTGTTCATTATCAACATGAGTATAAATTTGAGTTGTAGAAATAGATTCATGACCTAATAGCTCTTGCAGAGCTCTTATATCTACATTTCCATATTTATACATTAAAGTTGCTGCAGTATGTCTTAATTTGTGTACAGAATATTTATCTGCTTTCTCAATTCCAGCAAGTTTTAATTCTTGTTTTACAATGTACTGTACAGTCCTTCTACTTATTCTTTGTTTTTGTTCACTTAAAAATAATGCATCTTTTGAACTAAATTTTACACCATCTCTTGGGCGAACAGCCAGATATGAGTTAATTGCTTTCATACAAGCATTATTTAAATAAATTGTTCTTTCTTTGTTACCCTTTCCAATTACATTTAATTTGTTATTTTCAAAATCTATATCGCTAATATTTATTCCTATAAGCTCTGATAAACGTAACCCACAATTTAAAAGTAGGGTTATCATCGCAAAATTTCTTTCTGAATTATCATGATTTCCATGAGATTTATCAGAAGTAGCTACTGTTTCTAATAACTCTTTGCTTTGTTCTAATGTAAGATATTTAGGAAGTCTCTGTCCTAATTTTGGTGTTTCTAAATCTTGTGCAGGATTATTTGGAATTCTTTTTGTCTTATTACACATATATTTAAAAAATATTCGTATTGTTGAGGCTTTTCTCGCAAGAGTTGCAGGTTTACTTTGATAACATATTTTCAAATATTGTAAAAAAGCATGGATATCTTGAAGTGTAATTTTCTTTAAAGTTTCTATACTAAAATC
This sequence comes from uncultured Clostridia bacterium, assembly GCA_944390285.1. GTDB lineage: Bacteria > Bacillota > Clostridia > TANB77 > CAG-508 > Scatovivens. The sequence goes on along the minus strand of CALXPN010000008.1, from coordinate 49,625 downwards.
ATTTATTTTTATTGTTTTAATAAATTCTTCATCTTTAACATCAGTTAACTTATATTTAAATTTAATAAATTTTAAAAAGTGAGAAATATCGTAATTATATTCTTTAATTGAATTTTGAGATTTATTTAATATTGTTAAACTATATGCTAAAAAATCATTTAAAAATTCGGGATTTTCTTCTGATTCTATCATTTGTAATTCTCCTTTTAATAAATTATATTAATATTATATATATAATTTATTTTTATTACAACAACATTGCACAAAATTTTTATCTTCTAAATTTTTCATCTTTTCCTTTTATAATATTTTTTATCTCCAACTCTCCTGCTCTTGTAATAAAATTATATCCATATTTATTTTTCAAATTATCTAATACTGTATCTAATTTATCTTGCTTTTTTTCTACCTCTTCTTGGGAAAAAAAAGAAAGCTGAATTTCATCTTTATTTTCTAAATTATCTACTCTTACACCAACTAATCGTATAGGTTCATTTTTATACATTTCTAATAAAACTTCTTTAGCAGTTTCAAGTATTTGTTTTGTAGAAGATGTTGCGTATTTTAATTGCTTTTGATGAGAATAATCAACAAAATCTTTTGTTCTAAGTTGTACATTTACAGTATTTGCTATTAAATTATATTTTCTAAGTCTAAAAGAAACTTGTTCACATAAAGCTACTACTATTTTTTGAATTTCATCTATAGATTTTATGTCTTTAGGTAAAGTAACTGAATTTCCTATACTTTTTGGATCTTCTTTTGTATTTTTTACCTCTGAATCATCTATACCATTTGCATAATTCCATATCATAATTCCAAATTTACCAAATCTTTTTGATAAAAATTCTTTATTTGTTTTTGCTAAATCTCCTATTGTTTTTATACCTAAATTATATAATTTAGGTACTGTTTTTCTTCCAATCATAAATAATTCAGATACTGGCAAAGTCCACATTTTATCTTCTATTTCATATTCATAAAGAGTATGTACTTTATTTGGTTTTTCAAAATCTGATGCCATTTTAGCTAATAATTTATTAGATGAAACTCCAACATTTACAGTAAATTTCAGTTCTTTTTCTACTCTTTTATTTATTTCATAAGCTATATCTATTAGTTTTCTGTTTTGAAGGTAACCAGTTAAATCTAAAAAACATTCATCTATACTGAATCTTTCTATTTTATCTGTATACTCCAAAAGAAGATTATATAAATCATTTGAATATTTATTAAAAATTTTAAAGTTAGATGGAAAAACTTCTAATTTATTACATTTTTTCCTAGCAAAATAAATAGGTTCTCCTGTAACAATTCCAAGTTTTTTAGCAATAGGGCTTTTAGCCAAGACAATTCCTGAACGTTTTTCTTCGTCTCCACCTATTATAGAAGGAATCGTTCTAATATCTAAAGGATATCCATTTTTTAGCATATATACAGCTGTCCAAGATAAGAAAGCATTATTTACATCTACATGTAATATTTGTTTTTCCAAAATTTTCTCCTAACTTTTTATATTTACCAAACATTAGTTCTTTATGAGATTTTATCATGCTATTTTTTAAAAGTCAAGAATTACCTGAATCTTTTATCAATATAAAATCCAAAGAAATTTTTAATTAATAAAAAATAGTATTGAATTTTATCAATACTATTTAATAAATTATTTTAATCTTATAATCGCATGTATTGTTTCTAAGTCATCACTTTTTATAACAATATAATTAAAGTCTTCTACTTTTGAATAAAAAGCCTTTACATTATCTCCAAGTTTTATTTCCTTTTTGTACATAATTTCAAAACTATTTAGTTCAGAAGAAAAAGCTATTTTCTCTGGAAGTACTTCTTTTGCTATATCCAAATAATAAATATTATGCAAATGTTTATTTATATCTATCATGTTTCTAGTGATTTTAAAAGATATTTCATTTGAAAAATTTTCTGGTTCTTTTAATTTTTCCAACTCTTTTTTATCAAACATAGAAAAATCTGGTTCAGGTTTATATTTATCTGCAACTTCTTCTGGTACTTTTACTAATTTTCCTTTATCTATATCTATAAATACCCATTTTGAAGAGGCAATGCAAACTATTTCATTATATTGATTTTTTACTTCAAAATCACGATATGCATAAAATTTATCTATTGCTTTTGACCATGTTTTTACATGTAATGTATCATTTACTAATGGTCTTTTTTTAACTTCTATTTTCCAAGATAACAAAATCCATGATTTTCTGGTATGTTTCATATCAGTTATTCCATATCCTGCTATTTCTGAATGAATTCCTGCTGTATCTTCCAAATATCTTAATAAACAAGTATTTGTCAATTCATTTGATGGATTTATATCACTTAATCCTACATAAAATTCGTGTTCTACAAACATTTTTTACTCCTTTTATATTTAAATCTGAAACTTGTAAAATTATATCACTTTGAATTATAAAAAACAAGTTTTATTATATTACTCATAAACTTAATTAACATAATTTCATAAACTATATAAGAATACATTTTTATTCTTATTCTTATTAAGGAGGTGAAGTTATGGATTTAAGCGGAAAAAGTATTGGATTTGCATTTACTGGCTCTTTTTGCACATTCAATAAAACAATTGAAGAATTAAAAAAATTAAAAAATATAAAAAATACCATTATAACTCCAATAATGAGTTTTAATAGTTATAACTTAGATAGTAAATTTGGAAAAGCTAAAGATTTTATAGAAAAAATTGAAAATATTACTCAAAATAAAATAATTCATACAATACAGGATGCTGAACCAATCGGTCCTAAAAAAATGTTTGATATTTTAATTGTTGCACCTTGTTCTGGAAATACAATAGCAAAACTTGCAAATGATATTATAGATACTCCTGTATGTATGGCTGTAAAATCCCATTTAAGAAATAATCGTCCTGTAGTAATTGCAATATCTACAAATAATGCATTATCTGGTTCTGCCGAAAATATCGGAAAATTACTAAATAGAAAAAATTATTATTTTGTTCCATTTAAACAAGATAATCCTATTACAAAACCTAATTCTTTGGTTTTTGATGCAAAATACATTATAAAAACATTAGAATATGCTTTAGATAATGAGCAAATACAACCTATTTTATTATGAATATAATTTTGTAAATATTCTCTATCTCTAAATGGTAGTATATATAAATATCTTGAATACCTTATATTTATATATACTATCCCATTTAGAGAATTGATGATATATCATAAAAAATAGTAGAAGATAAACTTCTACTATTTTTTTACTTTATTTTCTTTTTTTTCTATAAGACCAAATTATTATTCCTATTATAATAATTGCTAATGGCACAATAAATACTACTGCTGTCACAATATTATTTTGAAAAGTAGTTGGAGTATATGTTGAACTTGACATATCTTTTCTTATAGTTAAAATATTATCTTTTTCTCCTAAGAAAGACATTGCATTTATTACAAAATCCTTATTACTTGCCATATATGACATTGGATAAGATTCACTAAGTGGTGATGTATAATCTGTTATAAAACTTCCTGTTGCACTTATAATTAAATTAGAAGTTTTAGAATCATCACTTTCCTCTCCTTCTGTGTTTAATGTTTTTGTAAGAATTGCTGCTATATCTGAACTTCCTACTGGTGCAGATTGCATAGCTGTATTTAAATCTTGTGAAAGATCTGTTGCATATAAAGATTCATCTGATGAATTTAATAATATCTCTTTTTCTACATTCAATGTTTCTAATTCTTCATCTGATTTAAATTGTAACCTAGAAGAATACATAAGCCAAATAGAACTATCTGTATATATATCTGCTGTTATCTTATTTGAACTTGATACTTCTGGCATAAATACATATGGATATTGTGGTAAATATTGATTACTTGCTTGCTCTATAATATATCCATTTTCTACAGATACACCATATTCATCTAATATTTGTTGTAAATTTGGAAAAGTTGCTTCAGCAGAAACAGGATCCATAGAGAAGTATATTTCTCCACCTTTATTTATATAATCTTTTACTGCTGTTACTTCATTTTCTAGAAAATCTGTTGATGGTGACATTATTGCTAATATATCACAGTCTTCTGGAATAGAACCTGTAGTTGATATATTTAAAGTTTCCACTTCAAAAGCTTCGTTAGCTAAATAAGTTGTTAAAATTCCAAGTTCTGATGTACTAAATTCTCCATGTCCTTCTACAAAATAAACTTTTGGTTTATTTTCTTCTGTAAGAGCAAGAATAGAATTAGTTAATGATTGTTCTGTTGTATCTATTTGTTCATATGTTGTATAATCATATGTTACAAATTCTGTGTTTGGATCTATTACTTTTTCAGAATCTCCAGATTTTAAAATCAGAGCATAATATCCATCTTGTAATTGATATTTTTGTATCATTTCATAATTGGTTTCTGAAGTAAGAATTTCATAACTAATTTTTCCATTTGCTTTATTATATTGTTTTAATAAATCTATTAAAGAACTATCTTCTGTAAATCCAAATGCATATATTTTTATATCTTGATTAATATTTGCAATTGCATCTTTTGAAGCATCACTTAAAGTATATATTTTATTTTCAGTAACATCTAATTTAGGTAAATCAACTTCTTGTATACCTAAATTTAATGCTATATATGCTACAATAAGAACTGCTATAATTAAAAAAGTTTTTGTACTATCTACTATCCATTTTTTTCTAAATTTTAATGAGATTTTTTCACTAAGTTTTACCTTGTTTTCGTTATTTTTGTTTTTCATTATATTCTATTTCCTCCTTTTATTTTACGCTTTTTCTTCTTTGCAATACTATTATTGTAAGTAAAATAAATAATAGTGTGAAAGATACAAATGTAATAATTTCAGAAACAGAGACCATTCCAGAAGGAAAACTTTCGAATTTATAAATTAAAGAAAATACTTCTAGAATACTCACTATATTTGGTAAAAACCACATTGCTAAAAATACTCCTATTGTAAGAACAGAAGCCACAATCTGGTTTTCTGTTATACTTGATGCAAACATACCAAAAGATATATATGCTAAACTTAGTAAGAAAAAACCTAATAATGTTGATATTGCAACCTCTAAAGAAGGATTACCAAAATAATCTAAAATAACAAAATACATTAATGTACATAATTCGGTGATTAACATTATAATTGCAGCTGCAATAAATTTGCCTAATACAATTGATGTAATACTTCTAGGCGATGTAAGTAATAATTGTTCAGTTCCATTTTTTCTTTCTTCTGAAAACATTCTCATTGTTAAAACTGGTGTTACAAATGTTAAAATTGTTGCTCCATTATAAAATAAATATTCAAAATTTATAATTCTACTTTGAAAAATACTTATATAGAAGAATATACTAAATATTAATAGGAAAAGCCCTATAAAAATATAACCTACTGGAGATAATAGGTAACTTTTTAATTCTTTTTTTATAATTGCTAACATTTACTTATCTTCCTCCCCTTTTTTTGCTTCTTTTTTGTTTTCTTTTTCAGCTTTTTTTCTAGCTTTTTCTTCTTTTTTAGCTTGCTTTTTATTTGCTTTTTCTTCTTTCTTGGCTTGTTCCTCTTCACGTAATTCTTCTATTTCTTTTTCATATTGCATTTTTTTAATTTCTTTTTGACTATATTCTGGTCTATTCTCAACAAGTTTTATAAATGCATCTTCAAGTGATGTTTCAACTTTTTTCATTTCTAAAATTGTTATATCACTTTTTGCACATATAGAAAAAATTTGTTTTCTTATATCATTATTAGAATTGGTTTCTATTAAGTATTCTTTAGTTTTGTCTTCATTTTCATTTAATAATTTTATTTCTTTTATTTCTGATATTTCATTTTTTATAGATAGAAATTTATTATTTATATCATCAACAACAACATTTAATGTAATATTATCTGTAGCATTATCTTCCAAATGTTTTGTTGAATCTACTGCAACTATTTCTCCTTTATCTATTATAATAACTTTTTCACAAAGTTGACTAATTTCTGAAAGTATATGAGAACTAATAAGAACAGTATGATTTTTTCTGAAAGATTTTATAAGTTCTCTTATTTCTATTACTTGCTTTGGATCTAATCCAACTGTTGGTTCATCCAAAATTAGAATCTTAGGATCTCCAACAATTGCTCCTGCCATACTCGCTCTTTGCTTATAACCTCTTGATAAATTTCTTGTCAAATTGTTTTGTACCTTTTCAAGTCCAGTTTCTTCAATTGCTTTTTTTACAGCTTCTTTTTTTTCTTTTTTAGGTATAAGTTTTAAATCTGCCATATAACTTACAAATTCTTTAACAGTTAAATCTGAATATAAAGGTGTCCCCTCTGGCATATACCCTATCAATTTTTTTACTTTTTTAGGTTTACGTTCAATATCATAGCCATCTACTATAATATCTCCTTCTGTTGGTTCAATAAAGCCTGTTATCATGTTCATAGTTGTTGACTTTCCTGCACCATTACGTCCAAGAAATCCCACTATTTCACCATCTCTGACTTCGAAATTGATATTTCTAACTGCATAGAAATTACCATACTTTTTAGTAACATTTTTTACTTCTATCAAAGTCTTGTCCTCCTCTATTTAATATTCGTTTAAATTTTATATATATAACCTTAAAATAAACTTAAATATTTTAAAGCTATTAACTAAAGTTTAGCAATTAATGCTTTTATTTTTATTCCTTCTTCTGTAAACATTTTTTCATGCTCTGTTGCAATATTTTGCTCAAAAATCATATCCTTATGTAAATCATACGTTTTAGAAATTATAGAAAATCCTGCTTTATTTAGATACCCAAGGCTTGCCTCAAATAATTCATCTGAATCTGTTTTAAAATAAATTTCTCCATTTTTTATTAAAAATTTTTTATACAATTCTAATTGTCTTGTATGTGTTAATCTTTTTTTATTATGTTTTTTCTTTGGCCATGGATTGCAAAAATTTATATAAATTCTTTCTATCCCATCAGATATATCAAATACATCTGTAATTTGCTCTACATTTTTTCTTATTAAATACAAGTTTTCTGGCATCTTAAAATTATATGATTTTTCTATATTTCTTTTTGAAAGACCTAACATAGCTTCTATCATGTCTACTGCTATATAATTTATATCTCTATGCTCTGAAGCTAATTTTGCTATAAATGAACCCTTTCCACAACCTAATTCTATGTGAAGAGGTTGATTTTTTTTAAATTTTTCTTTCCATTTTCCTTTAAATTCATCTGGTTTATCTATATAGAAATTTGCATTTTCTAATTCTTCTTTAGCCCATTTCTTTCTTCTAATTCTCATTTTTACCTCAAAATAATATTTTATTGTTTTTTATATGTATCTGTATATAATTTATCTCTTTTTACAATTTCTCCATCTTTTTTATAAACCCTATATGATTCTACAACAAGTGATGTACTTGTTGACTTTATAATTCTAGATTCAATTGAAAGTTCATATTCATCATCTGTTTTTAAACCATAAAAACTTACATTAGCTACTCCGTCACTCACTGATGCTTCTATTTTTACCGGATATTCTCTTCTATTTTTAAATTTAAAATCTGTTGAGCCCCATACAACTGTTGCATCTTTTCCAGGTTCTGAATAAGATGGAACAAACATATGATTCCTTCTACTTTCTATTTCCATATTTGCTGCAATAGCCGCATTATAAAGTGTAGTAGAAATTTGACAAATTCCTCCACCAAGACCTGAAGTTACTTCTCCATCTTGATAAATTGCTGCTTCTTTATATCCTGCAGCGATTGTTCTTTTCCCAACCACTGCGTTATAGGAAAAAATCTCACCTGGCATTACTACTGTTCCGTTTATTTTTTCTGCTGCTAATCTTAAATTTGTAGTTCTATCTTTATTACTTGTAGCATAATTAGTTGAATAAGATGCAAGTAAATCAGGAAAAGCTTCTTTTCCTAAATCATTGACTGTAACATTAGGTTCTGTATAATCTAGTTCTATTGTATACTCTTCTGCTTCTGGATTTTCATCTATTTTAGCTTGCATTTCTTCAACATTAAAGTCTATACCTGTAACATCTGCAAAAACTGCATATGGTTCTGTTGTAAAATATGCATCCTCTGCTTGTCTATATATTTCATTATGTACAGTTTCCAAATCTATCGGATCCGGGTATTGAACATATGTAGGAATTTGAATATAACTTCTAGAATAACTAATATCTTGAATAGCTTCTAAAATCAATTCTTTTAATTCATCATATTTTATACCTGCACCATTTACTCCATTTGTTATAATAAGTTCATCATCTTCTATATAGTATCCATACTGCTGTAGTTGATCTGGAAGATTTGCTTCAATAATTTGCAAATATGACATTAATGCTTCATCATTATATATTAGTTTTGGTTCTATATTTACATGTGTCATAAGTACAGTTATATAATCTTTTACATCTTTAAAGAAATTACCAGATTTTGCTATATTATAGGCATATTCTACAGAAGATTCTATATCGAATTTAGCTTCAATTTGTTCTATTTCAACATAATAATTATAATTTTTATATATAAGTTCTATATGATCATTCATTTGATAAGATAATTCTTTTTGCACAACTTCTATAGCTTCTTCTTTTGTTAATCCAGATACATTTATTCCTTTTATATATACCCCTGATTGAATTACATTACTATTTTGTTGATTTGTATAAAAAGCTATACATCCAGCAATAAAAATGCCTAATACAATAGCAAACAATATAAAAAAGACAAGAAAAACATTATCATGTCTAAAATTTTTTAATACCTTTTGTGAATTTCCTTTAAATATTTCAAATTTTGGCATGTTTATTCCTCTATTATTTATAAATTCTATATTATTATATTTTAAAAAAACACATAAATCAATACATTTTTTCTTAATTAAATAAAAAAGAAACCAATCTGCAAATTATATTTTACATCAAATTGGCTCCTTTTTAACTATTTAACTCACTTTTTTGAGAGTTATTTTTCCTATATTTAAATATTCATTTTATAAAATGCTATTATAATTTATCTTCTACAAGTGTATGATCACTATCATCACTATCATCTTTTGTTACTATAAATCCTGTAGCAATTGGTCTTGTTTTATGTGCTCCTGTGCTATCTATTGGATCATTTACAATTGTATCATTTACAACCAAAACACTTGAAGTTCCACCATCTAAATTTGCAGCATTGTATGCTCCATATCTTTCAAGTACTTCTATTAAATCATCCATGTCTGCACCTGGTTTTGAAACAGTTCTTCCGTTTAATACTAAGAATAATACTATTCCATCTTTTCTTTGTGCTATAGCTGTTCTTGGAGCTGTTCCCCAACCACCATTTCCTAATACTTCAGAAGCTTTTCCATTAACTATTAAAAATGGACCAAATGTAACTGCATCTCTTATTCCTTGCTCTTTTGCTTCAGATAAAGACATTTTTCCTAAAACTAATTTATCATCTTCTGTGAAACCTATAATTCCTCCAGATCCACTATATTTAGCTGTTGTTACATACTCACCATCTGTCACAGTTATACCTAAAGGTTGTCCTCCTGTGCTGTTGAAATTCGGGTCATTAAATCCACCTCCATTAATTGCAATTAAGGCATCATTATCTTTAGCCATTGTTGTCAAATATTGTCCTGATTTACCTAAGTTTTCTGTTACTACAGTTTTTACTCTTGATGCATCATAAACTGCAACTAAATATCCATCAAATTTCTTTTCATCAATTTCTATTATTTTATAATCATTATTTTTAGGATCTCTTTCTAAAATTGCTCTTTCATACTCATTTTCGTATTCTGTTACTTCATTTGAAGCACCAACATTTATTGCATTTGTATCTGTAATTTCATCTGTCTCAATTATTCTATTTTTATCTAGTATGTAATTTATCGTTTGTTCGTCATAAAACCATGTAGCAAAATATTGATGTGTCATAGTTGTCATAGCTGTTGTAACAAGCCATTCCCTAAATCCTGCATATGGTCCATAAAGCAAAAACATAACTACTAATATTCCAAGTGTTCCTAGACTAAACAATATTGTAAAAACCTTAGAAACTATTAGATTATTCTTTTGTTCTTTGTGATTTCTTCTTCTTAATTTTTCTCTTTTACTTTCTTCTGCAATTCTAGTTTTTCTCGTTCTTCTGGCTGTTCCTATATTAATTACATCTTCTTCATCTAAAGTACTGCTTTCCATTTTGTATATCCTTTCTTGTATTAGATTAACATTTATATTTTATACAAAAAAATGACATTTGTCTACATCAAATTTTATATATCTTTCATATTTGATAAAAATATTATACTTTCTATTATATCTAAAATTGCATAAATTAAAATTACTACTCCTATTGTCATTACTATTATGTTTGAAGTCATTAGAGTATATATACCACAAATAAACATTATTATTGCTATAAACAAGCTATAACTCCATATGTTAGTTCCTAAAGTTTTTAATTTCATTGATAAACTAAATCTTATAATAGAACTATATATTATCCATAATCCTATTAATATTCTAAAAATAGTTCCAATTTCTCTGCTATATACTATTGTGATTATCCCAAGTATAATTGCAATTATTCCAAATGCCATATCATAATTGTAAAAATCATAATTTCCTTTATTTGAAAAGTAACTTATTATTTTATATATTCCAACTAACATAAACATACTACCAAGCATATAAGAAATGACTTTTACTGTAGTTTCTGGTGCTATTATTAAAATTATTCCAAGTATTGCAAATATAATAGACGAAATTAGTGATTGCACACCTGTTTTCTTTATAATTTTTACAAAATATTCCATATTATACCTCCTAATAAATCATTTAATAAATATTAGTATATTAATTATACTATTATTCTACAAAAAAACAATTAAAAAAATATTAATTTTTTATTAAATTTAATAATTAAAACTTTGCAAATTTGTAAATATTATTATATAATCTTTCAAATATAAATAAAAATTGGAGAATTTTATTATGAATGAAACAAAATTAAATTTAGTTACAGATTTTTATGAATTTACAATGGCAAATGGATATTTTATAAAAAACATGAATAATATTGCTTATTTTGATGTATTTTTCAGAAAAATCCCTGATAATGGTGGATATGCCATTTGTGCAGGACTTGAACAAATAATAGATTTTATACAAAATTTACATTTTTCAGAAGATGATATCAAATTTTTAAAAAAACAAAAAATTTTCTCAGAAAAATTTTTAAATTATTTAAAAAATTTTAAATTTACAGGAAGTATTTGGGCAGTACCAGAAGGCACTGTTGTTTTTCCAAATGAACCATTAATTACTGTAAAAGCTCCTATTATAGAAGCACAAATTTTAGAAACTATGCTTCTTTTGACAATTAATCATCAAAGTTTAATTGCAACTAAAACTAGACGTATTGTAAATCAAGCTAAAAATTGTCCTGTTATGGAATTTGGTGCAAGACGTGCACATGGAGTAGATGCCGCAGTATATGGAGCAAGAGCTGCAATTATTGGTGGAGCAATACGGAACCTCTTGCACATTATCTGCAAAAAATTTTGATGTACCTGCAAGTGGGACAATGGCTCACAGCTGGATTCAAAGTTTTGATTCAGAATATGATGCATTTAAAACATATGCAGAAATTTATCCTAATAATTGTACTTTTTTAATAGATACTTATAATACACTTGAAAGTGGTCTTCCAAATGCAATAAAAGTATTTGATAAAATCTTAAAACCTAAAGGAATTAGACCAATAGCTGTAAGATTAGATAGTGGTGATTTAGCTTATCTTTCTAAAGAAGTTAGAAAAAAACTAGATGAATCAGGATATCCAGATTGTAAAATATGTGTAACAAATTCATTAGATGAAAAACTTATAACTTCTCTATTTGAGCAAGATGCTAAAATTGATTCTTTTGGAGTTGGAGAAAATTTAATTACTGCAAAAAGTGATCCTGTTTTTGGAGGAGTATATAAACTTTCTGCAATAGAAAAAAATGGGAATATTATTCCTAAAATTAAAATTAGTGAAAATGTAGATAAAATCACAAATCCAAGTTTTAAAAAACTTTATAGATTTTATTCAAAAAAAGATAATAAAGCAATTGCAGATTTAATTGCTCTTTATGATGAAAAAATTTCAGAAAAAGAATATATTATTTTTGATCCAATAAATACTTGGAAAAAGAAAGAATTAAATAATTATTATATTAAAGAACTTCAAATTCCCGTATTTAAAAATGGAAAATTAGTATATACACCTCCAACTTTAAAAGAAATAGCTGAATATTCAAAAAATGATTTAAATACATTTTGGGATGAAATAAAACGTATTGATAATCCTCACAGATATTTTGTTGATTTATCAAAAAATTTATGGAAATTAAAACAATCTATGTTAGAAGAAAATAAATAAATTATTAAATTTAAAAATCTGCATCATAATAAGTATGTAATTTACAACACATTACTTATTATAACGCAGATTTTTTACTTTATCTATTCTTCCTTAAAATTATATGTTGGAACTAATTTTCTTTTATGCTCAGATGCCTCATTTAATTTTTTTATTTTTTCGAATGCATTCTTATCTGAAACTTTTCCTGTTTTTATAAATTCTTCTATTTGTTTATATGTGACTCCCATTTTTTCTTCATCAGTTTTACCACCTAATCCATCATTTGGTGCTTTTTTTATTATTTTTTCAGGAACTCCTAGATGTTCTCCTATCGCTAGAACCTCAGATACTGTAAAATTTCCAATAGGATTAAAATCTGACGCATTATCTCCCCATTTTGTAGTATATCCTACTGTACTTTCACAAAGATTACCTGTTCCCATAACTAAATATCCTAAACTTTGTGCCACTGAATATAAAGTTGTCATTCTTAATCTTGGTTTAGAATTTATTTTTGCTTCTTGAATAATCTCTTTATTTATCGTTTTTAAAGAACTATTTACTGTATTTTCAAATTCATTATATACCATAGATAAATCTATCTCTAATAATGGAACTTCAAATGTTTTAGCAACTAATCTTGCATCTTCTAAATCTTCTTTTATAGAATTACAAGGCATACTAACTGTTACTACATTTTCTTTTCCAAGAGCTTTTGTTGCCATAGCAATTACTGTAGCTGAATCTTTTCCACCACTACTTCCTATAACTACTCCATTTACTCCAGCTTTTTCTACATATTTTTTTATCCATTCAATTGAGCCATTCATTTTTTTTATTAAATCTTCTTTTTCTGACATATAATTTCCTTTCATTCACAAAATTAATTGTTATATAGTTTATTCTCTTTTATGTAATAGTAAATTTCATCAGGTGTTAAATATCTAATAGATTTTCCTCTTTTTAATTTATCCCTTACAAAACTAGAACTAATATTACTTCTAATATTTTTCTTTAATTTTATAAAAGAATTTCTATGTTCCTTCAAAAAAACATTTTCATCCAGTATAGCTTCTATATTATCTTCATCTCGTTCTATAACCAAAATCTTAAATTTTTTAGATAGTTCTTCTGGATTATTCCATGTAGGAAAACTTTTTAAATTATCTGTTCCTATAGTAAAACATAATTCATATTCTGGATATTGTTCTTGCAATAACTCCAAAGTTTCTAAAGTATATAATTGTCTATCCTGTTTTATTTCAATATCTGATAAAATAAATTTATCATTTTTATCACATACAAGTTTTAACATATTATATCTATGTTTGTTAGGTAATAAATCTTGTTTTTCATATTTAGAATTAACTGGAACAAAAATTACTTTTTCTATATTATCATATTCATTAACTATCTGTTGTGCTAGAGAAAAATGTGAATTAAGTGGTGGATTAAATGATCCTCCAAAAACTGCTAAAATTTTTTTATTATTCATTTACTATTTTCCTTTTTAAAAATCTGTTTTTTATTTTATTTATAAAACTAAATATATATGGATCTTTTATTCCAATAAGTATTCCAATATATGTTATTACTCCTGCTAATATCTGAATAAATATTGATAAGATGTTAAATACATATAAAGTACTCATATTTAAATTATTAGCTAAATTATAAATTGCTTGTGTTATTATATTTGTAGATAACATTAATCTTACCATAAAACACATTATAAACATTATGATTGCTGAGAATAAATATTTGCTAGCCATTTTAAATAATGATTTAAGACTAATTTCATCTTTTACATGTCTATATTGTAAACTATCAACTATAAGTTGTGATATAACTGTTGCTATCGCTGCTCCTATTGAATGATATAGATTTATTAAAATATAATTTAATATAAAATTTATTATAAGCCCTATAGTAACTGAACTTGTATATTCTTTTTGCCTTTTAGTCGGAAGTAAATATTGAGTTCCAAGCACATTTGCTATTCCCATTAGTAAAATCATTGGACTTAAAACATATATAATATAATTTACTTTATCATATCCTTCTCCAAAAAATATTGGTACAAATTCTTTTGATATACTTATTATTCCAAACATAATTGGAAATGATAAGAAAAATGTGAAATTAAATGACATTCTCATATAAGAATGTATTTGTTTTTTATCATTATTAGCAAATGCATTTGCCATCCTAGGAATCATAACAACTCCTAAAGAATTCACAACTGTAAGAAGTAATCTTATAACTTTATGACCTTGTTCGTAAAAACCTGTTTCTGATTTATCATCAACAAGCCAACCTATCATTGTTGTATCTAGTATATTATAAATTTGATTTGCAATCTGCGGAATAAAAAGCATAACTATATGTGGAAGATGTCTTTTAATATTTAAATTTGTAACTTTTATTCCTTTTAAATATTTGGGTAAGTAAATCCATAAAGATAAATTACCAATTAAATCTGCTATTGAATATATTAATGTAAATTTAGCTAAATCTTCAGTATTTTTAACTAAAATAAAAACTAAACTTACACTACAAATTCTTACTAAAACATTTCTTGTAACAGTTTTTTTAAATTCTTCAATTCCTTGAAAAAACCAACTTATATCAAATGCAGCAGCCATAAGTTCTAATATAAGAATTTTATAATATAGTTGATATTCTTTTCCATTTACAAAAAGAAAATAATAAAAAACTGTTGCAATTGAAATGGTTATTATTCTAAAAATTGCTATTTCTAAAAAAATTTGTTTTCTTTTACTTGGGTTATCTTGTGCATATGCAATTTCTCTTTGACCATATAATGCAACTCCAAGTGAACCAAACAAAATAAAATATGTAACAATTGCATATGTATAACTATATATACCAATTCCTTCTGCTCCTAAAACTCTTGATAGGTATGGTGTAGTAATTAAAGGTAATATTAATATTAGAACTTGGTATACCATATTATATATGTAATTTTTAGTAATACTCTTTTTAGCCATATATTTTAGTAACATACTCTCCCTTATGTATTTAGATTTTAAGATTAATCTATAAACTTTTTAATCTATATTATATTATCACTATAAAATATTTTTTACAAGATTTATTCTATAAAATATTCTCATATATCAAATATATATTTTATATCTTAAGGGTCAAGCAAGTTTTCATAGAAATTCTAAAGTTAAAATTGTCAGCGCCCTCAAGAACAAGCTTGAGATTCCCTCACAAATTTAACTTAAGAATTTCTAAATTCAAACTTTTTTCCAAACGATATAAAATATATATTTGATATATGAGAATATTAAAATTTATAATAATAATTTTTCACATCTGTTAAAAGCGATTCTAAATATATATTTTCATTTTTATCATTTACAACAATAATATTAGGATATGTCATCATCATTCTTTCATTAGAATAATTTTTACTCAAATCTATATTATTTATTTGATTAGAATCTATTCCTTTAATATCTATATTATATTCACTAGAAACTCTTATCAGAAAATTATCTAAAACTATACATGTTAATATTCCATCAAAAATCATTAATAAAGTTACTGAAGAAATACATAATTTCCAAAATTGACTTGATGTTTTTTGAATCATTATGTCTATATATTTATCAATAACAGGATTTACATAGTTTATTAAAGCTATACTAAGAAATCCCCACAAAATAGCATAATATAAACAGGTTCTTCCATTAATATTTAAAAAATCATTAGAATAATCCCACCATTTTACATGTAAAAATATTTCTCCTATATAACTTCCTAAATATTCTACTAAACATCCTACTATCATACCATAAAAAAATATTTTTTTGTTTTGGTTTTTATATCTAGTTAATGTCATTGTTAAACAAATTGCGCCTACTCCATAAATAATACAAAAAGGACCATATAGAAAACTTTTTCTGCTTTCTATCATTCCTTTTGTAAAAATAGCATATATTGTTTCCATAAAAAAACCTATTATACTATATATAATAAAATAAATTAATGTTTTCCATAAAATATTTCTTTTCATGAATTGTATTATGTATAATTTTTTCCATATTATACATAAAATTTAAATAAAATACTAACTATCTCAAAATATATGAAATAATTAGTATTTTATTTTTAACTTTCTATACTTATAATTTATGTTGCAGGAACTGCTTCATCAGTTGTATTCTCCACTGGTGGCTTTACAGGATCAATTGGAACGGTTGTATTGGTATTTTCTGATGGTGGAGGATTTTCATTTGGTTCTTGATAATTTGGATCTTTTTTACCACACACTGTACAAACTCCTCCTGAATAAGTATGATTTCCTGTAGCTGATATAGTTTCTGTATATGATGCTCCACAAGAACATGTATATGTTCTTATTCCAGTAGCACTACAAGTTGGAGCTTTTGTAATTGAACTTGTATAACTGTGTTTATGTTCAACTGGCTTATTATTAGTAGTATTATTATTGGTATCATTATTGTTATTATTATTGGTATTATCATCTTTATTACTGATACCAGTATCTTGTATCTTACCACATCTAGAACATCTTCCATTTACATAATTGTGTCCTAAAGGATTTGTAGTTTCTGAATATTCTTTTGAACATATTGTACATTTATATACTACTCTTCCTGCTTTATCACAAGTTGAATCAACCTTTTCATAAACAAAATAATTATGATCACATTCATCTGGATCTACATTTTTATTTGTAGAAGTAGACTCTGATTCAGTATAATATTCTTCTTCTTCTACATCGTCTTCTAATTCATAATTATCATCTGGTTTAAGTCCTTTTATACTTTCTGCATATTTATAATGTGATTCTAAAACATCATCATCTAGTTCTAAATAAATCATTAGCTCATCCATTAAAGTTCTTGTTTCTACTTTACTCGCCGTATAAAACCATAATTGATTTATTAATGCAGATTTTCCTGGCAATTGTTCTGATCTTAAATTAGAAGTACTAAACTGTAATGCATAAGGAACATAATCCAAAACTTTAAAACCACTCATATTTGTTTGCACATTTGTATAAACCATAGAAGCTATATCTTTTAATTTTCCGATATTTTCTAATGAAGATAATTGATCTATTACAGCAGCTAAAAATTCTCTCTGTGTTCTCATTCTTCCATAATCATTATCACCATATGATGATGGATAAGATGAACCATCATTATTATGTCTAAATCTTAAAAGTTGTTCTACTTGTTCTGGAGTTAATGTTTGATATCCTTTATCTAAATGTATATGCAAATCTTGAGTTGGATCATCATAATCCATATCTATAGGCACATCAAATTCCACATTACCTATACATTCAAAAATGCTTGTAATTGAAATATTTCTTACTATAACATAATAATCTATTTTTACACCAGTTAATAGTTCAACTGCTTCTACTGTAGATTCTGCACTTTTTTGGTATAAAGCATTTATTTTATCATATCCATCTGCTGAATTTGGATTACTTCCAACAAAAGTATCTCTCGGGATTGAAACCATAAAAGCTTTTTGTGTACTTGGATTATAACCACAAAGCATTATTGTATCTGTAAGCTCTACTGATATATCTTGACTTATTCCTAGAACTAAAACAAATATTGGATCTTGCTCTCCTACAATATCTGTTGCAGCATCTAAAACAGCTTCTTTTACATTTCCTCCAGCTTTGTATATATATGTTCCACATACTATTCCTATTGCAAGTATTATTATAAAAATAATAGACAAAACTATAATTTTTTTCTTTTTAGACCATTTTTTCTTTGGCTTTTTTTCTTTTTTGCCTTTCCTTCTATTTTTTGATTTTTTTCCTTTAGAATCTTTTTTCTCATCATTCGATTCTGTATTCGAATGATTATTTTTTCTATTATCTAGAGTTACTGTTATATAATCTTCATTTTCTTTAATCTCTTCCAAAACTAATACCTCATCTTACTTTATTTTTTATTTTTTTATTATTTATCTAGTATCTCATCTAATTCTTTTTTTATTAAGTCCTTTTCTAAATCTTGTCCTATAAATACAAGTTTTATAATTCTATCTCCTACTTTTTCATCCCAATTTTTTAAAATTTCTGGACTTTCTTCAATAATTTTTTTCTTTTCATCTTCTGGAGCAGAAGCTACCCAAAGACCTGCTTCACCAAGTTTCATTTGATTTCCTGCTTGTTCAAAAACATAAGACATATCATCTTCATCTGAAAACCATATTATTCCTTTACATCTTATAATATTTCTTCTCCATTTAAAATTAACATATTGTTCAAACTTATTTCTATTAAATGGTTTTCTTCTTGCATATACAAATGTTCCTATTCCATATTCTTCTGTTTCACCTTCATCATGATGATGGTGATGATGATTGTGTTCATGTTCTTTATGAGCATCTTCATCATCTTCGTTTTCATTATCATCTCTTTCTAGTTCTTTTACCCATGCAGGAGAAGATGATGCTTTTTCAAAATCAAAATTATTTGTATCTATTATTTCTTTTACATCTACTTTTGCATAATTAGTTTCAATTATTTTTGCCACTGGTTGTAATGCTTTTATAACTGCTTTTACTTTATTTAATTCTTCTTTTGAAACTTCATCTACTTTATTTATTATAATTGTATTACAAAACTCAATTTGTTCTATAAGTAGATTTTCTATGTCTTCTTCCTCTAAATTTTCATTTAATAATTTTTCTCCAGATCCAAATTCATATACAAGTCTTGCTGCATCTACTACTGTTACAATATTATCTAGTCTACATATTTTTGGAAGTCCATATTGCATTGTTTGTTCTGAAAGTACTGTTATTGTTTGAGCAATTGGAAGAGGTTCACATACACCACTTGCTTCAATAAGTATATAATCAAATTTTCCAGTTTTTATAATATCTACAATTTGTTGCATTAAATCTGTTTTTAATGTACAACAAATACAACCATTACTTAGTGGAACAAGATTGTTATCCTCTTCTTTTACTATCCCTCCTTTTTGAATAAGTTCTGCATCTATGTTCACTTCTCCAATATCATTTACTATAACTGCTACTTTATATCCTTCTTGATTTGTTAAAACATGATTTATTAAAGTAGTCTTTCCTGCACCTAAATAACCTGTTAAAACAGTAATTGGCACTATTTTATTCATTTTTTCCTCCTATAATTCAAAAAATTGACATTTTTATTATACACTTTATATGGATTTCTTTCAAGAACTTTGTGAATTTTTTAATATTTATATAAATTTCAGTTTACCTTTACACTTACTACATCTATATATTCTCAAAAAATTTTTTGAAATTCTATTTCTGTAATAAATCATTCCACAATTTGTACAAATAATTTTATATTTATAACTTTTATCATCATCATATTTAATATTACTTTTTTCAAAATCTTCTCTTTTATTTCCAAGTCTCGTTATATTATAACCTAATTTATTATTTATAATATTTGCATATTTTTTAAATTCTTTTCCATGATTATTACAACTTGGAATACAATGTACTAATTCATGCATAATAGTATTTTTAATAATTTCTTTATTTAAATCTAATACCCATCTACTAATTTCTATATGATATTTGTTATAAGATTTATAATATATATTTCTTTTATTCCTATAAGCTGTTTCTAAAATAGGCTGCTCATATTTACAACATCCATATCTTTTATTATTTCTTTTGGATATTTTTATATCTATCTGGCTATCAAAATTTATTCCAATTTTAGCTAATTCTTCTATACATTCATTAAATAAATCTTCTAATTTTACTTCCATAAAATCTCTTTTCTAAATTGTTTAACGATATTTACTTATTATAATTTTACTTTATAATATTATTAATTTTCTTTAATTTTATAGTTATTTTCAAATATTTCATGCATTTGGTGATTTACCTTTTTTAGAGAAATTGGTTTCATATCATTATTTGTAAAACAATGTTTTGTTTCACCTACTAGAGCTAATTTATTTGTTGTTTTATTCATAATAGTATATTCCATTATCAATTTTACACCTGTATATTCTTTTATTTTAACATTTATTTCTATAATATCATCAAATCTACATGGATTCTTATATGTACAATTAACACCTAATACAGGGATCATTATTCCTTCTTCCTCCATTTTATGGTAAGGTAATCCCATTTTATCCATCACATATATTCTTGCTTCTTCTAAAAATCTAATATAGTTTGAATGATGTACAATTTGCATTCTATCTGTTTCATAATAATTGATTTTTCTTTGATATATCATGTTTTATTTTTCCTTTCTAATTATTTTTTTACAAAATTATATAACTATTTACTTTATTATTCAAGCTAAAAATTGAAAGAAAGAGTCTCCAACTCGTGGATTTACTCTTTCTTTCTAATCTGGGGTTTTTAGTTACTTTGCACACACATGATTAGCTCATGTGTGTTTTTCTTTACTCGATTATTCCGTTTGCTACAAGTATTTTGTGAATATACTCGTTTGCATAAAGAGGAACAATTCTTTCGTCTCCTTCTGCTATCATCATATAATAGGCTACCATTTCGCAGTAGTCTATTATTGACTTCCGTTCTTCTTCGTGCTTATAATAAGCATAGAAATCTGCAGGAATATTTGTTATAAGACTAGATTCATCAGAATCTATCTTAAATTTTTTGTCTGCATAGATTCCACTGCAAAATGGTTCGTCTGTTTCTGTTATAACAAACGTTCCTAACTGATTTTCATAAATCATTTTCATGCTTGCAGTAGGGTGAATCAAATATATGGTGTTCATTTTAATGAAATTCGACCTTCTGACTTCAAGATGCTGCTTTGTATTATCCAGTGCATTTTCAATATCAGCATGGTAGCCTTGTGCAACATTTAAATTTCCAGTAACCAGCCGAATTTTGTGTTTTATTTTTTCCAGTTCGGCTTCTAATTCTTGTCTTTGTCGCTGAAGTTCGGCTATATATTCTGAATGTTTTGCAACATTCTCCTCCATTTTTTTTACTTCTGCACTTTCAACCTGTATTTCAGCTCCTATTATACTTAAAGAAGCTTCTAAAGGCTTTTTACTTGTCTTCATAGTTTTCCTTTGTTTTAAAGCGAATCTAGAAATTATCTCTCCTTCTGAAGGCTTTATTTCAGAAAATTGCCATACAGTAATTGCACCTAATTTCTCCTGAACCTCCCTCTCTGCTTTCCGTATATTTTTGCTCGTCTTACTCATTGTAAAACCCCTTTCTATATTTATTCTGCTAAATATTAGCAGTTCTTATAATTATATCAGTTTTACTAATTTATGTCAACCTATTAAAATATTATAAAACTTTCTATTACTAATATTTATTTTACTTTTTTATCATATTTAAGTTCTAATTCTGAATATTCATTTGGATTAAGTCCAACTTTATTTTTCATATATAATAAAGTTATAGAAATAATTATTAAAACAAAAATACTAAATACTATCATTGCTTTTGAAATAGTCATTATTTCTAATAATCCAGATCCAATAATTCCGAAAATAACACTTAATAATGATGCGCTTAAATTATCTATAGCAAAAATTTTAGTATCTATTTTTTCATTTGTAAAATTACTTAAATATTTTATTAATAAAACATTATATAAGCCTACCATCATATATTTAATTATATACATTATTAAAATAATTGTTATAATAAATACTATATTAATTTTAGCATATGTTATTGCTCCTGCAATAATACAAGAAATTGAAAGAGATAATCCTAAAACTGTTAATGTTCTATTCTTAAATTTTTCTTGAAAGATCTGTTGTTTTTTTGAAGCTAAAGAAGACACAATATTTAGTAATGCAAAAATTATTCCTATAAAAATAGATGATATATTTAAACTTTCTAAAAGACTAATTTCATATGTAGCAAGTACAGCAATTGTAGCATATATTATTCCTTCAAAAATTAGTATACATCTACATCTTTTAGATTGTATACAAAATTTTATTGCTTCTTTTAAAGAAACTTCTTCCATTTCCTCATAAGTTTCTGTTTTATTTTTTGGTTCTTCAAACCTTGTTGACATGAGTAATGCAATAATTACAATACCAAGAGATAAGCATATTGGTATATATCCATTAATCTCATATAGAATTCCTGATAAAATTAGTGATACTGCACTAAGAACATAATAGCCAGAAACTGCCTTTCCTTGTATTTTAGCAAAAATATTACTTTTTTCTTCTTTTTCATAATTTATTGAATCATTAAGAAGTGCTGGTTCTGCAACATCTTTGAGTGCAAAAGCCATTGCACAAAATACTTCAGCAAATACTAGTGAAATAAAACCAGTTGCATTTATAACAATAATTAAATAAATAGCATTGCATAAATTTCCTAATATTATAGACTTTTTTCTTCCTATTTTTTCAACTATTATAGCTCCTGGAATTTGACAAATTATTACAAATAATGCATAAAAAGTATCTACTAATACAACAGCAGATATAGCTATTTGTTTTATTTGTGTTAAAAATAAAACATTTATAGTATAAAAGAATAAAAGATCCATTGCAAGTTGTCTATATTTTGGATATAATTTTAAATTTTTATTTTTATTTTCATTTTTCATTCTACTTCCTTTTATTTAAATATATTATTAAGACTATTTTTTTGTTTTTTTATCATTTTTTCTATTTTTTCTTTTCTCTTCTTTTTGTTTTTTCTTTTCTTCTTTTTTCTCTTCTTTAGTCAATTTCTTTTTCCAGAATTTTCTTTCTTCTAATTCCTTTTTCTTTTTCAAATGTCTTTTTATTAATAAAGTAATTATTATAATAGCAATTATTATTAAAATTATATATATAATTATATATGTAATTTTAGTTGCCTTTTCTATTGAATTATATTCATTTGTTTCCATATATGAATAATTTATATTACATTCTTTTATATTTTGATTCTCTAAATTTTGTACATACCCTGTTTGTGGCATATCTATATAAGTTTTTGAACCATATTCATCAATCATAAATTTTATATCAGTAGAATTATATTCTGCTAGATAATCTTTTAAAACAATTTTAAAATTATTTTCATTTCCTAAATTTATTTTTATTTGTACATATTTTAAATTATTATAATCTATTTGTCCTATAACTTCAGAATCTCCTAAAGCAAAACAATAATGTCTTAATTCTATTTGATTATTTTCTTCTTGATTAAAACCTTCTTCTTTATAAAAATCTACATATCCCACAAAATCATTTTCATTTAAAAAATCTTGAACATCCTGAGCTTTTTCTGCTTCAATTTGATATGAATTATTTAAATTATTATTTATGTATTTTTCCATATTATATCTTAGCAATGTTTCAGGAAGTAATAAATATACTTCAGAGCCTCTAGTTAAATTTTCTATTTTTAAATTTATGTCATTTTCTGAAACTTGAATTGCCTCAATTGCAAAAGCATTAAATGTTATTACAAAACAATTTATTAAAACAAATATCACACAAAATAAAAATTTATTTTTTTGCATTTTATTTTCCTTTCTAATCTTTTCATTGATTTACAATAATCTAATATAATTTTAATTTACATTTTTTACTACTTCAATAACAATATTTTTTCTTTTTCATTAAATTAGTATTACAAAAAAACACACTTTGAAGTGTGTTTTTATATAAAATATTATTTTAAATTTTTAGTTACTTCTGATATTATAGCTTTTTTTACTTCATCAAAAGACATATTAAGTATTGTAGCACCTGCAGCTTTTATATGTCCTCCTCCACCGAAGATTGAAGCTACTTCTGAAACATTTACATATTCATTTGATCTAAGAGATATTTTATATCCTTTTTCTTTTTCATATAAAAATATTGAAACTTCTACATCTTCAATAGTTCTACCAATTTCAACTATTCCGTCTCTATCGCCTGGTTTAAGCCCTATTTCTTCATCATCTTTTTTAGTAAGATATGTAAAAGCTATTTTTCCATCTGCAAAAAATTCTAATCTATTCATTGCAAGTTTTTCTGCTTCAAATTTAGTTTTTGTCATAGTAAGCATTGACTCTTGATAAATTCTAGATAAATTTATTCCTTTTTCTAAACACCATGATGCAAATTCAAAAGATTCAACTGTTACATTTGTATTTCTAAATCCACCTGTATCTGTTATAACTCCTGTTAATAAACAAGTTGCAATATCCTTTGTTATTTCAATTTGTAAATATTGGAAACTTGAAACTAAAATTTGTGCAGTAGCTGGTGAAACATGATTTACAACATTATAATCTCCAAACATATCATTTTTATTATGATGATCAAATTGTACTTTTACTTTTGCATTTTCAAAATATTCTTCAAAAGCTTCATTAAGTCTTTTAGAATTTGGACAATCAAGCACTATTGCCATATCAAATACTTTTATTTCAGATTCTTTTTGTATAAACTCTATGCCTGGTAAAAACGAAAAGTTTTCTGGAAAATCTTTCATTAAAACAATTGCATTTTTTCCCATATTTCTAAGTGCCAAGCACATTGCCAAACTACTTCCAATTGCATCTCCATCTGGTACCTCATGTGCCATAATAACTATATTATCTGATTTTTTTACTTCAACTAATATTTCATCTAAAGTCATACTTACTCTCCTTTTTTCAAATCCTTTGTAATATCTTTTAAGATTTCATCTATCCTAGAACCATATTCTAAAGATTCATCAAATTCAAAAACAAGTTCTGGTGTATATCTTAAATTTACTTTTTTAGCAATCGCACTTCTTATATAACCACTAGATTTTTTTAAAATAGATAAATTTTCTTTTTTACTTTTTTCATTTATCATACTAACAAAAACTTTTGCAAATCTAAGGTCTGGCGTAGTTTTTACTCTAGTTACACTAATTAACCCTGTAAGATGAGGATTTTTTAATTCTGTAGAAATTATATTACTTATTTCTTTTTTTAATTCCTCATCTATTTTATTCATTCTACTATTAGACATATAAAATCCTTTCTATATTTAGAAGCCTATTGTTTTACTTGTTCCATAATATATACTTCTAATTGATCTCCTTCTTTAATATCATTAAATCCTTCAATTTGAAGTCCACATTCATAACCTTTATCAACTTCTTTAACATCATCTTTAAATCTTTTTAAAGATATTAATTTTCCATCATGAATTACAATATTATCTCTTATTACTCTTATGCCAGCATTTCTTGCAACTTTACCTGTTAATACATAAGTACCAGCAATTGTTCCAACATTAGATACTTTAAATATTTGTCTTATTTCAGCAGTTCCTATAACAACTTCTTTATATACTGGATCAAGCATTCCTTTTATAGCAGCTTCTACATCATTTATTGCATCATAAATTACAGCATATTGCTTTATTTCTACACCTTCTTTATCTGCAATAGATTTTGCAATAACTTCTGGCCTTACATTAAATGCAATTATAATTGCACCTGATACTTTTGCAAGTGTTACATCAGATTCAGTTACACCACCAACATTTGAGTGAATAACTTTTACTTTTACTTCATCATTAGACAATTTCTCTAATGATTGTTTTAAAGCTTCAACAGAACCTTGAACATCTGCCTTTACAATTAAATTTAGTTGTTTTAAATTTTCATTTTCAATTTTACTAAATAAATCATCAAGTGTAACAACTTTATTTGCTCCAATTTCTTTTTGATGTTTTTCGTATTTTCTTTTTTCTATTAAATGTTTTGCTGTTCTTTCATCTTTTACTTCATAAAAAGTATCACCAGATTCTGGTACAGAAGCTAAACCTGTTATTTCTACTGGAGTAGAAGGTCCTGCAGTTTTAACCTTTTTACCTTTATCATTTAACATTGTTCTTATTCTTCCAATTGATGAACCAACAATTATAGTATCACCAACATCTAATGTTCCTCTTTGTACAAGAACTGTTGCAACAGGTCCTCTTGATTTGTCTAATTTTGCTTCTATTACTGTACCTTTTGCTTGTTTTGTTGGATTAGCTTTTAGTTCTAGTACATCTGCTTCTAATAATACCATTTCAAGAAGATTATCAATTCCTTCTTTTTTCTTTGCCGAAATAGGTACATATATAGTATCTCCACCCCAAGCTTCTGGTACTAATTCATATTGCATCAATTCTTGTTGTACTTTTTCAAAATTAGCATCTGGTAAATCCATTTTATTTACAGCAACTATAATAGGAATATTAGCTGCTTTAGCATGATTTATAGCTTCAACAGTTTGAGGCATTACACCATCATTCGCAGCAACAACTAATATAGCAATATCAGTAATCATTGCACCTCTTGCACGCATTGCAGTAAACGCTTCATGTCCTGGTGTATCTAAAAATGTTATATCTCTATCATTTATTTTTACTTGATAAGCACCAATATGTTGTGTTATACCTCCAGATTCACCTTCTATTACATTTGTACTTCTAATTGCATCTAGTAAAGATGTTTTACCATGATCTACGTGTCCCATAACAACAATAACTGGTGGTCTTGGTTTCAAATCTTCTTCTCTATCTTCTGTTTCATCTATTAAAATATCTTCATCTGTTACAACATTTTTCTTAGTTGCATTTATACCATATTCTTGAGCAATCAAATATGCTGTGTCAAAATCTAATTCATTATTTATTGTTGCCATTATTCCTAAATTTAATAATTTTTTTATAACATCACTACTTGTTATTTTCATTTCAGCTGCTAAATCTTTAACTGTAATAGTTTCAGGAATAGTAATTTCTGTTAATTTAAATATTTTTTGTTTTGTTCTGTTTTCCTGTTTAGTGTTCTTCTTTTTAGATCTTCTTCCCCTTTCAGTACTTAAATCATAATAATCTAACATATCTATATTAGATAATCTATTTTGACCTTTTAAATCATTTAATTTTTCAGAATTGAAATCATTATTATTATTTCTACGATTATTATTTCTTCTATTTGCTTTTGACTCTTCTTGTCTATTTTGTTTTGCTCTATCTTTTGCTTTATTTCCACCATAATCTCTTACATTTTCTTTTTCAGTTGGAATTTCCACTTCCATAATATTTTTAATTTTTCTATCTATTCCTTTATTATCTAAACTTTTTCTATTACCTGATTTTATATTTTTATTATCTTTTTTATTAAAAGAATTTTTTGAATTATCATTATTATAATTTTTTCTATTATGATTATTTTCATTATAAGATTTATTATGTTTGGTTTCTTTATTTTCAAAACTATGTTTACTTGTTTCAACTACTTTAGTGGTATTTTGAGTATCAGAAATAATTGCTTCTGTTGATTTTTCTACAGAAACTTTCTTTTCCTCTTTTTCTTTTGAGTCTACAACTTTTTTATCTGTTTTTTCTTCTGGTTTTTTATCCTTTTTTGTTGTAATTCCTAATAATTCACTTACTGTAAGAGGTTTTGTAGGTTTATCTCTATATACAATATTATAATCTTTATTTCTCTTATTTTCTATAAATCCTACATCTTTTTTTCTAGACTGTTCTTTTCTTTTTATTTCCTCTTCTTTTTTTGAGTCATCATCATTGATAATAACTGCTCTTCTTATTATTACAGGCTCATCTTTTTTTTCTTTCTTATTATCCATAGATTTTGTTTTTGAAACTCCTTTAACTAATTTTTCTATTTTTTCTCTTTCTTCATCAGTAATAGAACTTAAATGACTTTTTACATCTAAACCGTAGTTTTTTAGCCACATCTAAAAGCACTTTATTGGTTACTCCCAATTTTTTCGCTAGTTCATGAATTTTAATTTTTTCCAAATGCTTCACCTCCATGAATTACTTTTTTTATAGCATCAGCTAAATTTCTGTCTTTAATTGCTAGAACTGCTTTATTTTTCTTTCCTATTGCTTTGCTATTTTCTTCAATAGTTCCATATATTACTATTTCTACATTTGCTTTGTCACAATAGTACTTCATGTTTTTTTTTGTTTTTTCTGAAGCATCACTTGCAAGTATAACAAGTTTCACTCTTTTTTTTAACATTTCATCTAGAACTAAATCTGTTCCAGCTAAAATATTTCCTGATTTTGCACTTAAACCTAGCAAACCATTTACTTTATTTATCAATAATCACACCTCTTATATTTTCATATAGTTCTGAACTTATTTGCATTTCAAAAATCTTTTCTAATCTTTTTGATTTTATTAATTTTTCTAAACATTCTTCAGATTTACAAATATAAGCTCCTCTGCCGTTTTTCTTTCCAGTTAGATCTATTTGAATCATTCCATCTTTTGATTTTACAATTCTTAAAAGATCTTTTTTCTCTTTTTGTTCATTACAAGCCATACATCTTCTTAATGGTTTCTTTTTTAACATATAATCACTTCCTATATAAATAACCAATGTTTTAACTATTTGTCTCCGTCTTTTTTGGTCTACCTCTTTTTTTCTTAGCTGTTTCTTCTGTTTCTACCTTACTTTCACTGTTTTCGTCTACTTTTTTATTTTCTATTTCTTCTGTTTCTGATTCTTCAGAATTCATTTGTGAAAGTAATATTTCTCTTATTTGAGATTCTGATTTTATATCTATTTTCCAATTTGTAAGCTTTGCTGCTAAACGAGCATTTTGACCTGATTTACCAATTGCAAGAGAAAGTTGATCATCTGGTACTATTACTTGAGCAAATTTTTCTTCTTCTTTAATATCAACAGCCATAACCTGTGCTGGAAGCAATGCTGCTGCAATATATATAGCAGGATCTTCATTCCATTCTATAACATCAATTTTCTCTCCATTTAATTCATTTATAATATTTTGAATCCTTACACCTTTTTGTCCTACACAAGAACCAACTGGATCTATATTCTCATCTCTTGAATATACTGCTATTTTACTTCTTGAACCAGGATCTCTTGATATACTTTTTATCTCTATTAATCCTTCATAAATTTCTGGTATTTCAAATTCAAATAGTTTTCTTACAAAATCTGGATGACTTCTTGAAACTATAACTTGTGGTGTACCTTTTAATCCTTTTTCTACCTCTAAAACATAGCCTCTTATTTTATCATTTACTCTATATGTCTCAGTAGGTATTTGTTCTTTTAAAGGCATAATTCCCTCTAATTTTCCTAAATCCATTACAACTATCTTTCCATCTGCTTTTTGAATAATTCCAGAAACGATTTCTCCTTTTTTATCATTAAATTCTGTAAAAACCATTTCCTTTTCTGCTTCTCTTATTTTTTGTACAACAACTTGTTTTGCTTTCTGAGCAGCTATTCTACCAAAATCTTTTGGTTTTATTTCAATATTTACTACATCTCCTACATTATAGTTTTTATCTATTTTTCTAGCATCTTCTAAACTAATCTCAAGTTCTGGAACAGGTAATTCTTCTACTACTTCTCTAGCTGAATAAACATGCATTTCACCAGTTTGCTTATCTATAGTAACTTTTACATTTTCGACATTTTCGTCTGCATCAAAATTTTGTTTATAAGCTTTTACTAGTGCTTCTTCTAATGCTTCTACTAAATAATCTTTACTTATCCCTCTTTCTTTTTCCAATTCGTCCATTACTGCAAGTATTTCTTTAACATCAATGTTTTTCATTTTATTTCCTCCTACCAATTAAATATAGTTTTTGCAACAGCTATATCATTAGAATTTATTTTAATAGTCTTTTCATCAACTTTTATTGTAATCTCACCATTATTATATTCTTCCAATATACCAATTAGTTCTTTTTTATTTTCTATAGGTTTAAAAAGTTTTATTTTTATTTCATTTCCTATTTGTTCTTTATAATGTTGTTCTTTTCTCAAATTGCGTTCTAAGCCTGGTGAAGATACTTCTAAAAAATATTGTTCTTTTATATAATCTGCTTCATCTAAAATACCATTTATTTCATTATTTACTTTTTCACAATCATTAAGATCTATTCCTCCTGGTTTATCTATTATTATTCTTAAATAATAATCTTTTCCTTCTTTTTCATATAATACATCATACAAATTATACCCTAAATTTTTAATCGTTTCTTTTAATAAATTTTCAACTTTAGATTCAATATTTTTTGAAGACAAATTAATTCCTCCTAAACGCTAGTAGAGAGTGGGATTTGTTCCCACTCTCCTAGTTTTATTGTTTTGCCATAAATATTATACACTTATTTTAAAGCAATTGCAAGCTTTTTATACTATTTTATATTATTTTTATTCTTTTAGATTAGTAATTTCTTGAACTTTTAAGAAAAATATTATAAAATTTATATGAATTTTATAATATTTTAATAGAAGGAGTAAAATGAAAAAAATAGAACTACTTTCTCCTGTTCGGAGACTTTGAATGTTTAAAATCTGCTGTACAAAATGGTGCAAATGCAGTATATCTTGGAGCATCAAATTTTAGTGCTAGAGCAAAAGCTGCTAATTTTAATTATGAAGAATTATATGAAGCTATTAAATATGCAAAATTAAGAAATGTTTCTGTTCATTTAGCATTAAATACTTTAATTAAAAATAATGAATTTGAAGAGGCTGTAGATCTTGCTATAAAAGCTTACAATCTTGGAGTAGATGCAATTATTATTCAGGATTTAGGTCTTGCAAATTATCTTTTAAAAAATTTCCCACAAATTCCTTTACATGCTAGTACTCAAATGACAACACATAATTTAGATGGTGTAAAACAACTAGAAAGTATGGGGTTTTCACGAGTGGTTCTTTCTCGTGAACTTAATTTAAATGAAATAGAAAATATAAGAAAAAACAGTTCAGTAGAACTAGAAGTTTTTATTCATGGTGCCTTATGTATTTCTTATTCGGGACAATGTTTGTTATCTAGTATGATTGGTGGGCGTTCTGGAAATCGTGGACTATGTGCTCAACCTTGTAGATTACCTTATGAATTAATTGAAACAAATTATTCTGGAAAAGAATCTATTTTGGACAAAGGATATTTATTAAGTCCTAGAGATAATTGTGGTATAGAATTCTTACCAGAACTTATAAAAATGGGTATAAATTCTTTAAAAATAGAAGGTAGAATGAAATCACCTATATATGTAGGGACAGTAACTAAGATATACAGAAAGTATATAGATTTAATTTTAAATAATATTGAATTAGATAATATTACATTAAAAAAAATTATTAATGAAAATTTAAATATAAAAAATAAAGAAACAAATTTGTCAGATAAAGAAGAATTACTTCAAGTATTTAATCGTGGTGAATTTTCAACTGGACATTTTAATAATTTGGGTAATAAAAATTTAATTTTTAAATTTAAACCTAATAATATGGGAATTTATATTGGAAAAATCTCTAAAATATTCGAAAAAAAAGCTTATGTATCATTAAAATTAGAACATTCTTTATCTATTGGTGATAAAATATCTATAAATAATAATATTTATAATATTTCAGAGCTTATGAAAAACTCTCAAAATTTTGAAACTTTAGAAAAAGGCAGTATTGTAACAATTGGAAGAATTAAAGGTGATTTTTCTTTAGGAACAAAAATTTATAAATTAGAAAGTAAAAATTTGAATAGATCTATTTCTCCCACTTTTAAAGAAAATAAGGATTTTAAAAAAATCATTATAAATGGAGAAATTACAATAAAAGAAAATTTACCTATAACACTTAAAATATATTCAGATTCTGGTTTTTATAGGGGATTAGAATTTACTGCCACTTCGAATAATTTTCCTAGTATAGCAATTAATAACTCTATTACCAAAGAAAATATTTTTAAACAAATTTTAAAAACAGGAAATACTGAATTTGAATTTGCAAATTTAAAAATTGATTTAGATAACAATTTATTTGTTCCAATGGGTGTAATAAATGATTTAAGAAGAACTGCTCTTAAAGGATTAGAAAATTTAGTTTTAGAAAAATATTCTCATAACTTAAATTCAAATTTGTCAAATAATATTATATTTAATACTTTTAATATTAGATATAATAAAACAGAACATACCAAAAATGTTTCTTTATTATTAAATATCTTAGATGAAATTTTTGATTATACAAGTTTAACGAACATAAATAAAATATATATACCATTAAAATACTTTATAAATAATAAGTTTAAAAATATTTTAAATAGTATTACACAAAACTTTAATACTTATATTTATATGCCAAATATTATAAAAAACAAAAATTTAGATAGTATAGATTTTGAAAAAATAATTTCTGAATTTGATATAAAAGGATTTGTTATATCTCACATTTCTCAAATAGAAAAATTCAAAAAATATAATTTAGAATTAATTGGGAATTATACTTTAAATATTTATAATAGCTTTTCAATAGAAAAATTAAAAAATTTAGGTTTTTCATATAATACTACTTCACCAGAATTAGAATTAACTGAAATGAACTCATTAAATCAACTTTCCCTTATTCCTTGTGAAGTAATTGTTTATGGAAAAATTCCTGTTATGACAAATAACTACTGCTATCTTGGCAAAACTAATAATTGTTATTCTGGATGTGATAAAAAATGTTTGCAAAACAAAATTTATTATCTAAAAGATAGAACAAATGCTAAATATAGAATTATTCCAGATAACTCATCTACAATTACAACTATATATAATTATAAACCAATTAATTTAAATCCAAAACTTCTAGATGTATCTTCTATTCGTATAGATATTTTGGATGAAGATGTAAAATCTATTCAAAATATTATAAATAATTTTTCAAATTAAATTTTACTGCTACTATTATTATATAAAAATTGATAGCACCGCGTAAGCGAACAAACGAGCAAAGCGAGTGCGAATGGAGCAATTTTCTTAAATTTTTGTATCAAATTTTATTATAAATAAAATTTGTATACAAACTAAAATTGCGACACCAAGGTGCTGAAATTTTTATATAATAATAGTAGCAGTAAAATATTTTTATCTTGTTATTTTAAATAAATATTCTATATTTCCTATATTTATAGAATTCATTTTTAAATTTTGTAAATCTTCTGGATTATCAAATTTTTGATATGATATATCATATATTGCAAGATTAATTATAGGAAATTTTTTTAAAGCACCTATATCATCCTCAATTTTAAATTTACATAAAACAGAATTGTTTTCTACATCTAATTCTTTTTCAGGACCATAGTGATGGTCTCTTGGATTTAGAATATTTGAAGAATAAGTTACATATTCATCATAAGTCATATTTATTAGATTCTTTTTTTCTTCATAAAAGTATCTAGACATTGCCTTAGGAATATAACCTGATGAGTTATATGAATCTTCTAAAATAAAGTATTTATCATCATATATATAACTATTGAATCCTAATGATGCTGGATCCACATTTGATTCTTCTGAAAACTTAAATTCAACATCAAATTCTATTTTATCATATGAATATGATGTTGATATTAAACTCATTGTCAATTCATCACTTATTTTAAAAGTATTTTCTGAATTTGGATTATAATCTAAACTTTTGATTTCTCTTTTTGAATAAACTTCATTATAATATTTTTGATTAAAACCATCAAAATTTATAATTTTCATATTAAAATATATTCCTATAATTAAAATAATTATAAAAATAAAGATTCCAATACTAATTCCTATTTTTAACTCTCTTTTCATTTAATCACCTCTACTTATTTATAACTTTATAACTTGATAAGTCAGGTCTTGCTATATCTTCATCTGTTACAACATCTATTTTATAAATATCACTTGGATTTTCAGAAGAAAACGCTATATTCCTTGTTACTTTTTTTGGTAATAATCCTACTGTATAACAATCTTCTTCTAATAATACTATACCTGTTTCTTTATCTACATAATCTATAGAGGCAAAAGTCTTTGATAAAAATTCAGTTATTATATTTGATGGATTTTCTACATAAGTTCTTATTACAATACAATCTGTATCTTTAACTTTTTTGTCGCCTAAATATTCAAATTTTCTATTTTCATCTATATATTCGTATTGTAGAAGGCTATATGTTCTCCAATTTATTTCATCAGTTATTTCACTATTTGAAACTTGCGATATTACAGCAACATCTCCTTCAAAACTATTTTTTACAAATAAAATTCTTTCACCTGTATCAAAATCAATCCAAGCATAAAGTTCTCCGTTTTGCAACACTTTAAATTTGTTATCTTTTCTATATACCTCAATCTTAAGGTTATTTTCACTATTAATTCCATTAACTTTATATTTATCATACTGATAATAATAATTAGTCTTTGAATTTATGCTTTGAACTAATTTTTGAATTTCATCACTTGACATTGGAGTGCCTTCAGATAAACCATCTACATGAAATAAATATAAGCAATATCCAAAATACAAAATTAGTGTAATAATACTAAGTACTAAAAATGTAATAATTGAAATTAAAACTACTTTCCATATTTTTATTTTTTCTTTCATAAAAATCCCCTTTTAGTTTAAATTTTCCATCTTTTGGTATTCAGATAAATCTGGTAATGCTACATCTTGTGATTTTGTAATATTATATTGAAGTTCATAATCATATTCGTATATATCAGAATTTATAAATTCTATTTTAGCTCTTAATGGTTTATTTGTACTTTTTTCTATCCAATATGTTTTATTTGCTTCATTTTCTTTTATTTTAATTTTATAACATTCTTTATCATTTATATTTTCTGTTGTTATACTATTATTAAGTTTTGCTACCATAATAAATCTTTCTAAAATATTTTTACTATATCCTGGAACAAAACTTGCAAACATTTCATTAGATACAAGTCCAATTGCATTTTGAATATCTAAGTCATAATATGTTCTAGTATTTTCATCTATCATATAAGCATTTTCGCCATCTACCCAAGTATATACTCCATTTTCTGCTATCATTTTACCTACACCATCTTTATAAAAAATTTCTGTAATACTTGTATTTCCTTTATAAGAAGTAACTGTTTTTAAATAATAATTGTCTTTTTGTATATTTTTTTCTATTTCACTAAATATATTTTGTAATATATAAAAATTTTTTATTGCTCTTATTCCTGTTATTAACCCAATAATAGCTATTATAATAATTAATATTATTAATATCTTTTTCTTTTTGCTCATAATTTCCCTTTCACATATTTTTATATACAAATTTTATCCTTAATATTATCTTTTTTCAAGTTTTTTCACAAAAAAATAATATATAAATAATTTTAATATCTTTTATTTCTAGAAAATATTAAATATTTATATATTATTTTAAATTTTAAGCTATTTCATCTGCTTTTTGAAATTGTGAATTATATAAATCTGCATAAAATCCGTTTTTTTCTAGTAATTCTTCATGTGTTCCTTGTTCTATTATGTTTCCTTCATTTATTACCAAAATTAAATCTGCATTTTTAATTGTTGATAATCTATGTGCAATAATAAATGAAGTTCTACCTTCTGTTAATTTATCCATTGCTTTTTGAACAAGTTCTTCTGTTCTTGTATCTACATTACTTGTTGCCTCATCTAATATTAAGAAAGGCGCATCCTCTATCATTGCTCTTGCAATAGTTAATAATTGTTTTTGTCCTGCTGATATACTGTCATTATCTGAAAGCAACGTATCTAATCCATTTGGTAAACTTTTAATAAAATGTTCTAATCCAACAGTTTTACAAGCTTTTAAAACTTCTTCATCAGAAACATTTTCTTTATTATATATTATATTTTCCCTTATAGTTCCATTAAAAAGCCATGTATCTTGAAGTACCATTACAAATAAATCATGGACATTTTCTCTTGTCAAATCATTTATAGATACACCTTCTATTCTTATATCTCCTGAATTTATTTCATAGAATTTCATAAGTAAATTTACAAGTGTCGTCTTTCCAGCACCTGTTGGTCCAACTATAGCTATTTTTTGACCAGATTTTGCTTTTGCTGAAAAATCTTTTATAATTAATTTATCACTATCATATCCAAATTTTACATGATCAAATTCTATGTTACCTTTTACAACTTCTGGGCTTAATTTTTTATTTTTCCCACTTTCATCTGGCATATTTTCTTCTTCTAAAAACTCAAATACTCTTTCACTTGCTGCGGCTGCTGATTGAAGATTTGTTAAACCTTGAGCTATTTGTTGAAGTGGAGATGTAAATAATCTAATATAAACAATAAATGCAACTATTACACCAAATGTAATTATATCATTTTTAACTAAAATAGCCCCTAAAATACAAACAACTACATAGCTTAGATTTCCTATAAAATTCATTATAGGTTGCATAAGTCCAGATAAGAATTGGCTTTTCCTACTACAATTAAATAATTTTTCATTTAATTCCTTAAAAGTTTCAATTGATTTCTTCTTACCATTATATACTTTTACAACATTATATCCTGAATACATTTCTTCAATATGTCCATTAAGATTTCCTAAATCTACTTGTCTTTCATTAAAATATTTTTGTGATTTAGAAAGTATTATAAACATAAATACAAATCCAATAAGAGATGTAAGTATTGCAGTTCCTGCCATCATCCAATTAGTATAAAACATCATTACAACAGAAGATACTAAAAGTGCAACAGCATGAACAAATGTACCAAGACTTTGACTTATTGACATACCAATTGTATCCACATCATTAGTTACTCTTGACAAAACATCACCAAAAGAATGTTTATCATAATAACGAAGTGGTAATTTGTTTATTTTTTGAGATATCCTAGTACGTAATTTTCTAGCAAGTCTATTCGCTGTAGTAGCCATGATAAATCCTGTTAAAAATGTAAGAATACCACTTATTATATATACAATAAGTAGAAATAGACCTATAGATTTAATTTTATCAAAATCTATTCCTGTTAAAACACCTTCTGTAATTGTATCTGTTAATTCAGATAATCCATTTGGTCCTATAATTGAACATATAGAACCTGATATAGCAAATATAATTGCAAGTATATAAAATGGTGTTAGCTTTTTATCCCACATTAATAGTTTTTTCATGGACTTTTTAAAGTTTTTTGGTTTTTCATGAACTCTATTTCTACCAACATTTCTTTGTACATGATTTTGATTAGGCATTTTCTAACTCCTCCTTATTTAGTTGTGAATAAGCAATTTCTTGATAAGTACTGCAATTTTTCATTAATTCTTTATGAGTTCCAATACCAACACATTTTCCATCTTCTAATACTATTATTTTATCTGCATGAATTACTGTACCTATTCTTTGTGCAACTATGATACTAGTTGCATCTTTAGTATATGCTTTTAAATCTTTTCTTAATTTATAATCTGTTTTATAATCTAATGCTGAAAAACTATCATCAAAAATATATATTTCAGGATCTCTTGCTATTGCACGAGCAATTGATAATCTTTGTTTTTGACCACCAGAAATATTACTTCCACCTTGTGCAATATGAGAATTATATCCATCTTCCATTTTTTCAACAAATTCAGTTCCTTGTGCTACTTCTATTGCTTTTTTTATTTTTTCCTCTGTTTTTGCTTCTTTTCCGTTTTCACCATAATCTACATTTCCAATTACTGTATCACTAAACATTACAGCTTTTTGAGGAACATAACCTAATTTATTATGCAATATTTCTTGCTCATACTCTTTTACATTTAGACCATCTACTAATACTTCTCCATCTGTTACATCAAAAAATCTTGGAATTAAATTTATTAAAGTAGATTTTCCACTACCTGTTGAACCAATTATTGCAATAGTTTCTCCTTGATTTGCTTTAAAAGATATATCTTTTAAAGTATATTCATTTGAATCTGGATATTTGAAAGATACATTTTTAAATTCTATAGTACCTTTTTCTCCTATTTCTCCTTCTTTTTTAGTTCCATTTTTTATAGTTATTTTAGAGTTTAATACTTCTAAAATTCTACTTGCAGATACTGCAGCTCTAGGATACATCATAAATATCATTGCAAGCATCAAAAATGACATTATAACCTGCATTGCATAAGAAGAAAATACTACCATATTACTGAATATATCTATTTTATCAGCCATACCAGCTTCTTCTATTAGGAATGCTCCTGTAAAATAAATTGCAAGTGTTAATCCATTCATTATTAGATACATCATAGGTGACATTATAGACATCATTCTTTGATTAAATGTTTGAAGTCTTGTTAATTCTTTATTTTGTACTTCAAATTTATCCTCTTGATATTTTTCTCCATTAAATGCTCTTACAACTCTTAAACCTGTAAGATTTTCTCTTGTTACATTATTTACATTATCAATTAAAGTTTGAACTTTTTTAAAGTTTGGATACACAAATTTTAATAGTATACCAATAGTAAGTAATAATATTATTACAGCTCCACCTGTTATTTCACTCCAAAGCAAGTTTTTACCTAGTATTTTCATAACAGCCCAAACAGCAGTAATTGGTGCTTTTATAATTAATTGTAATCCCATTGCTATTAACATTTCAACTTGTGTTACATCATTTGTAGTTCTTGTAATTAAACTACTTATAGAAAATTTATTCATCTCTTCCATACTAAAATCTTCAACTTTGCAAAACAAATCTTCTCTAATCTTCTTAGCAAAAGATGAAGATATATATGATGCAAAAAATCCAACTATACAAGCAAATACTAAGCTACCACCTGCACACAAAAGCATATATGCACCTTGTTCTAAAATTTCTGTAATTTCTGTTCCTTCTGTTTGAACAAGTCTTGTAATATTAGACATATAATCTGGTAATTTTAAATCAAGCCAAACTTGACCTATTATAAATATTAAACATACTAATACTAAAATAAGTTCTTTTTTAGTTAATTTTTTTAATAGTTTAAACATATTTTAATTCTCTCCTTCTTATCTAGTTGTATAAATTTTATTTAGAGTTTATATTAAAAAACTCTTTCTAAAAATAGTAAAATCCCTAAACATTATTTCCTATAAATACCATATTTTAAAATTTCTATCATCTTAATATATTCTTCTCTTGCTTCCTGAGGTGAATTATATTTAAAGCTTTTAACCATTGCATTTTTTGTAACTATAAAAAGCATTTTTATTAATCTTTCTAAATCTTTCTCATCTTTTATTTTTAATTTAGATTTATTTATTTTAGATATTATTTCACTTTTTTGAAATGGACCTTTTATTTCTTCATTCATAAAATTTTTTAATATATAAAAACTTTCATCTGAAGTTCTTACATTTTCTAAAACTTTTTTATGAAATTTTTTATCTTCTTCATTAATATTATGATTCATAAAAAAATCATACATTCCTATATAAACTTCAAAAATATCTCCTGAAGTTTCTTCTAAGATTCTTATAGCAACTTCATCTACTTTTTCCATTTCTTCAGTTAGCAAAAATTTTAATAAATCTTCTTTTGATTCAAAATATTGATAGAAACTCCCTCTAGCTATTTCTGCTTCTTCTACAATATTTTTTATTAAGACTTCTGAAATTGGTACTCTAGAAAATTCTTTTTTTGCAGCCTTTATAATTTTATCTTTCTTTTCTTGAGATAAATTCATAAAAGTAACTGTTGGCATACTTTTCACCACCTTTAAAATGACACCGTGTCATTATTATACATGACACGGTGTCATTTGTCAATATGTTTTTTATGTCTTTTAAAACTTTTTCTCTTTAAAATTTTTAAATAAATTATTAACTTTTATTTTTATTTCTTCATCAATTTGCTGATTTTTATCTAAGCTATCTATATCTATCCACTTAGTCACATTTTTCTCATTATTAAATAACTTTTTAGTAATTGGTATTGCTAGATATTGAATATCTATCATATCTCCGACTTTATTTATATATCTCTCTACAGCAATTGGCTCATAAGATGTTCCATTAAAGGTAGGTCCTACTATTTTTATTTTTACTCCTGTTTCTTCAAATGTTTCTCTTATTGCTGTTTCTATTGGTGTTTCATCTCCCTCAATATGTCCTCCTGGTTGTAACCATTTACCTAATTTTTTATTATACATTAATAATATTTTTTTATTTTCAAAATCTATTGTATAAGCTGATGCACAATATTGTCTTTCCATAACTTCTCCTTTTTTAACTTTGTATAAAGTATACTATAAATGTTAAGTAGATACAATAAAAAACAAATTATTTATTGCCTTTCTAATATTTCCGTGCTATAATAAGCCTGTTAATCTAATGTTTAGATTTCACATAGAAAGGAGATTAGGATTATGAGTGAAATCATCCGTTTCAAACGGGAAAGCGGAGTTGTAATGCCGATTTTTTCCCTTCCCTCACCTTATGGGATTGGAACTTTTGGAAAATCAGCTTATGATTTCGTAGATCAGCTGGTAAAAGCTGGTCAGCGGTACTGGCAAATTTTGCCTCTAGGGCATACAGGATTCGGCGACAGCCCTTATCAAACTTTTTCAATCATAGCAGGGAATCCATTCTTCATCGACTTAGATATGTTAGTTGAAGATAGAATCCTTACTAAACAGGATTTGAAAGCTTATGATGGCAAGTTTGATGAAGAAGTTGTGAATTATGAAAAGGTCTCTAAAATGCGATCTGAAATCTTAAGGATTGCATATAGAAATTCAAAAAATGATATCACACTTCAAAGCGAAATCGACCAATTCATAAGTAAAAATTTTGATTGGTTGAAAGAATATGCCATGTTTATGGCAATTAAATCACATTTTTCCGAAAAACCCATGTGGGAATGGGATGATCCGGAAATAAAGAGACGTACACCAGAAGCAATGAGAAGATACTATCAGCTTTTACAAGAAGATATTGAATATTATTATTTTATTCAGTATTTCTTTTTTAAACAATGGTATGCTTTGAAAAAATATGCCAATGAAAATGGGATTTTATTCATTGGTGACATTCCGATGTATCCGTCTCCAGACTCAGCCGATGTATGGGCTCATCGCCACTTATTCAAGATAGATGAAAATCTTGTTTACGAAAAAGTGGCCGGAGTTCCGCCTGATATGTATTCTGCTACAGGACAGCTCTGGGGTAACCCAGTATATAACTGGGAAATGCATAGACAGGAAAACTTTAAATGGTGGATATCACGAATTCGTTATCAGTTACAACTATCTGATGTAATTCGTATAGACCATTTTAGAGCCTTCCAGGATTACTGGGAAATTCCTGGTAATGAAAAAACAGCATTGAATGGAGAGTGGGTAGCAGGTCCGCGTATGGAACTTATTAATGCTATAAAAAAAGAGCTGGGAGATAATGTACCAATTATCGCCGAGGATCTGGGCATTATAACAGATGATGTTAGAAAACTGCTGCAGGATACTGGATTTCCCGGTATGAATGTTTTAATTTTCGGAATCAATGAGAATGATGATAGTACTCATCTGCCTCACAATTACAAAATAAATAGTGTTGGATATACTTCAACACATGATTCTGAAACATTTTGCGAGGCTGTAACAAAAGCTTCTGAAAATAACAAAGATTTCATTTTGGATTATATGAATTATAATCCTGAAAAAGAATCTTTGGGGATGTCAGCTATAAGAACTATTTGGGCATCATCTGCCCGAATAGCAATGACAATGGTTTCAGATATTCTCTCTCTCGGAGAAGAAGGAAGAATTAATACCCCATCTACTATAGGTGGAAACTGGAACTATCGTTTGAAACCCGGACAGCTTACTGATGAACTTCTTAAGACTTTAAAAAGAATTACAATATTATATAAGAGAAATCAGTAAGCTAAATCACTAATCACTAGATTAGGCTATCTAATCTAAAAATGGAAAACTGCTAAAGATTTAAAATTTCTTTAGCAGTTTTTCTATTATTTATATCACTATTTTTATTTTTCTAATTTATGGAATATTTTTTTACCTTTTTTTAATATTGCATATCCTTCTTTAAAATCTTTTTCACTTAATTTATATGAAATATCTGCAATTTTATTATCATTTAAACTAATACCGCCTTGCATTATTAATGTTTTTGCCTGTCCTTTTGAAGGTGCAAGACCTGATAAAATTATTGCATCTAATATTGAAATATTTTCATCTTCTATTTTGGTTGTTGGCATATTTTCTATATTACCACCATTACCAAATAATGCTTCTGAAGCTTCTTCTGCTTTTTTAGCTTCTTCTTCTCCATGTATTAATTTTGTTATTTCATATGCAGCTACTTTTTTAGCTTCATTTATTTGTTCATCTTTTAGTGAAGATAATCTTTCTACTTCTTCCATTGGTAAAAATGTTAATAAACTTAAAACTTTTTTAACTTCAGTATCTCCAATATTTCTCCAATATTGGTAAAACTCATATGGTGAGGTTTTTTCTGGATTTAACCATAAAGCTCCTTTTGCAGTTTTCCCCATTTTTCTTCCGTCAGCTGTTGTAAGAAGTTTAAAGGTTAATCCATAAGAATCTTCTGCACCTATTTTTCTTATAAGTTCAACTCCACCAATTATATTAGACCATTGATCATTTCCACCAATTTGTAATTTACAATTATATTTATCATGTAAATATAAAAAGTCATAACTTTGAAGTAATAAGTAACCCATTTCGAAAAATGTAAGACCAGTATCTAATCTAGTTTTATAACATTCTTGTGCAAGCATTTTGCTAATTGTAAATTGACTACCAATTTCTCTCATAAAATCTATATATTTTAAATCTAATAACCAGTCTGCATTATTTACTATTATTGCTTTATTTTCTCCCTCAAAAGAAACAAATCTTTCAGCTTGTTTTTTTATAGCTTCTACATTTGCATCTAATTGTTCTCTTGTAAGCATTTGACGCATATCCGTTCTTCCAGAAGGATCACCAATTGTAGCAGTTCCTCCTCCCATTAATATTATTGGTTTATGTCCTGCTTTTTGAAGGCGTGATGCAACCATTAAAGCTACAAAATGTCCTATATGCATACTATTTGCAGTTGGATCAATCCCTATATAAAAACTCACACTTTCTTTTTTAAATAATTCTTTTATTTCTTCTTCATGAGTTAATTGCTCTATGTATCCTCTTTCTTCTAGTTCTTTTATTATATCTGTCATTTAACTTCCTCCCAATATTATAAGCTGATTTTTTCTCCAGATAAAGCCTCTTTTGCAATACTGTTTGCGTTATCTGTTACATAAATATTATTAAATTCTTCATAGCTTAAATATCGATTTAAATTTCTTGCACTAATTCCTGTTGAAGCAGATATTTCCATTTTTGAAACACCTGTAACATAATTTTCTGCGAAAAATACTTTTAATTTACTCATATCTGATAAATCTTTTTTTTCACATTCTTTACAAACATCCACATCTGATGCATAAAATTTACCACAACGAACACATCTTTTTAATTCCATAAATATTCCCCCTATTTTCTTTTACAAATATTTTTTAATATTTTATCATAACTTTATAAAAAATGATATATTTTTCCATAAATTTAACATAATTGTTATTTTA
Organism: uncultured Clostridia bacterium; assembly: GCA_944390285.1. Taxonomy (GTDB): domain Bacteria; phylum Bacillota; class Clostridia; order TANB77; family CAG-508; genus Scatovivens. The sequence goes on along the minus strand of CALXPN010000008.1, from coordinate 5,733 downwards.
CACTATTCTTCTACTTTTTTTAAGTTATTTTTTACATATCTAATTGCGTCAATAAATAAATTTTTTAATGTTTGAATGCTCCATACAATTGCTATTGAAATTATAAAAGTAACTACTAGTCCTATAGCCAAATATAAAATTTCAAAAATAAATTTTTCTATTTTTTCGAATTTATATAAATCTATTTTTGCAAGTATTACATAATGAATTAAATATATTCCAAATGTTTTGTTACTAATCCACAAAATAATTTTGCTTAATTTTTCATTTTTAATTTCAAAAGAATATAAGAAACAAAATAAAAATATTGCCGAAAAAATATTTATAGAAGTATTTCTCCATTCCATAAAATTTATTCTTCCTACTATATCAGTTAAATAATTTAATACCATATATTGCATTTCTATTTTATATCTTAAAAAGTTTATAGCAAAAAATCCTATTAAAGAAATAATAGCTATTTTTTTATTATTTTTAATTTTTTCTTTATGAGCAAATAATTCATATCCTAATAATACATATAGGATTTCTGTTGGTATCATATTTAATAAATGAATTTCCCCAATAGGTAATGTTATAAATTTTTGTATATCATCTAAAACAAGATTCAAAAATGATAAAATCATCATTATTCTTCTTGCTAAATTAGCTTCTCTAGTATTTTTACATACAAGCCATAATATTGGAATCCATATAACAATTTTAATATATGAAAAGATATACCATAAATGTGCACATGTAGAATTTAGATAACTAACATCTGCCTCTAATATAGCATTTATTATTCCAATTGCATTTATGTTAAAATTTTGGATACAATAAATAAAGCTTTCTTTGTTTACAATAAATAAATAAAAAACTTGTGTAAATAAAACAAATATAAGAGTTGGTATTAATATTTTTTTAATCGTACTTTTCCAGATTTTTTTATAACTTCTACCATTTACTAGAAAAAAACCTGTTATTATAAAAAACAATGGAACACCATCTGTTAAAAAACTTTTTTCTAGTAATCTACTCCAATCTATTCTATTATAACATTGATTTAAAACTTGCAAACATAAATGTGTTGCTATAACACTAAGACATGCTACAATTCTAATTAAATCTATTGATATATCTCTTTTTGATAGTTTAATAGTATTTTCTTCTGAGATTTCTTTTTTTTCTACATTTTCATGTAATTTATTTTCTTTTACTTTCATATTAAAAATAAATCCCCTTATTTTATTTACATTTTATTATTCTTCCCAATTTATTGTTTGACATATTTGTAAAATTTGTATTTTTATTTCAAATAAGTTTTAACTGTTCCTTTTCCATTTTCAGAAGTTATTTCTAAAATTGCTCCATTTACTGTTGCAAGTTGTGGAGAAACATGACCTATATCTGCATCACAAATTATAGGAATATTCAAATTTCCCAAAACATCTTTTACAGTTTCATTAAAAGTTATATCATAATCATTTCTAATAAACAATGGTCTTCCAAAAATAATTCCATTACAATTTTCAAAATATCCTGCATTTTTCATTTGCCATAAAAATCTAAATAAATCTGCTGTTCCCATTTCAAAACACTCTAAAAACCAAATTATTCCATCTGTTTTATGTTTTTCAATATAATTTCTTACATTATCATACTTTGTTCCAATATAGCATTGTATACAATCTAAACAGCCACCTATTGAACGACCTCTCATTTTAATTTTTTCTCCACCGCATATGTTTTTCCATTCAACTTTTTCTGTCAAATTATATGGTTTGCAAGGATCTTGGTCTGCTTCATAAGATTTAAAATCCTTTTCATATAAATCAAAAGATTCTTGAACTATTTCTTCTCCTGATTCTATTCTTAATGCATCAATTAAACTCTTATGAAGAGGTTTCATTGCATAATCTTTAACTGTTTGAAAATACATTGTTGGAACATCTAAAATAGTATTAAAAAGAAAACTAATACCAGTAATATCTGAAAATCCTTGTAACCATTTTGGCTTCATTTTCTTTAATTTTTCAAAATCTAAATAATCTATCATCTCACATAGGAAATCTCCACCTGAAGCAAATATAATTAATTTAACATCATCATTTTCTATAAGTTCCATAAATTCTTTTGCTCTTGTTTCTGCTGATGCACTTCTTCCTCTTTCACCTTTTCTAACGCTTTTAGTTTCAATTACTTTGTATCCTAACTCTTTTAGCTGTTTAATTGCAGGATCTAATCTCATTATTTTTTCAGGTTTAACAATTCCCGCTGATGGTGCACATATTCCTATTGTATCTCCTTTTTTTAAATTTTCAGGATAATTCATATTTACCTCCTAGGTTCTTTTTTTAATTTTAGCACAATATCAATAGCATCTTTTTAATAATTTTTTATCATTTCTTGTATTTCATTTTCTAAAACTTCAACAATTTTTTCTTGTGGTATTTTTTTAATAATTTCTCCTTTTTTGAAAAGTAATCCTTCACCTTTTCCACCTGCAATTCCTATATCAGCTTCTCTTGCCTCTCCTGGTCCATTTACAGCACATCCCATAATTGCAACTGTTATATCAGCTTCTATATTTTGTAAAAATTTTTCTATTTCTTTTGCTATTGGAATTAAGTCATATTGTATTCTTCCACAAGTAGGACAAGATACAAGTTTTGGAATATTATTATATAAGTTACAATTTTTTAATATCTCCTTACAAACTGGTATTTCTTCTGCTGGATCGTCTGATAATGAAACTCTTATTGTATCACCAATACCTTCTCTTAATAAAACTCCTAAACCTATGCTTGACTTTATAGTTCCACTAAAACTTGTACCTGCTTCTGTTATTCCTAAATGCAAAGGATATTTAAAAGTTTCAGAAGCTTTTTCATAAGCTTCAACACACATGTCTAAATTAGAAGCTTTAAGTGATATCGCTATATCATAAAAATCTAATTTTTCTAGTATTTCTACATGTCTTTTTGCACTTTCAACCATAGCATCACTACAAGGCTTTCCATATTTTTCTAGTAATTCTGATTCCAAAGAACCTGCATTTACTCCTATTCTTATAGGAATTTTATTTTTCTTACAAGCTTCTACAACAATTCTAGTTTTTTCTTCATCTCCAATATTACCTGGATTTATACGAATTTTATCTACTCCAGATTCAATTGCTGTAAGTGCAATTTTATAATCAAAATGTATATCTGCAACAATAGGAATATGTATTTGTTTTTTTATTTTTTTTATTGCATTTGCATCTTCCATATCTAAGCAAGCTACTCTTATAACTTCACAACCTACTTTTTCCAATTCTAAAATTTGATTTACAGTTTTTTCTACATCTTTAGTTTTTGTATTACACATTGATTGTATTATAACTTTATTTTGTCCACCTATTTGTACATCTCCCACAAAAATTGGTCTTGTTTCAGTTCTTTTATACATCTTTATCCTCCAATTAAATGCTACAAATAATTAGAAGTATTTTATCATACATTAATTGATTTTACAAGAATATAATATGAAGTTAAACGAACTTTTAATAGAAAAACGCTGGTAATAGGAATTGTAATTATTATTCCAGTTACCAGCGTTTTTGGGATTATTAGCTGTTATTCAGGTTCAAAATAGTTAAAGCTCTGATCGGCTGCATGATACAACCGAACTGTGTCTCCTGCTTTGCATTTTTTCCAGACTCTTACAAAAGAGTCCTGATTTCTTGAAGCTACGCTTACAGTAGGTCCAGAAATCATTGGTGTTGATGCCCATTCAACATGATACTCTTCGCCGTTTTCATCGACCAATATTGCCGAAATTACTCGCGATGAGCAAAACGTCATGTCATTATACTTTATACACCGTACTTTTACCTTTTTTTCTACAACCATAAATATCCCTCCTATTTTTTTGATAAAATATATTATATCATACTTTTTTTATTTTTCAACATTTTAACCAATTATTACATCTCTTTTTAGCAAATTATTTTTTATTATTCCTGTTCCTAAATAAATTTCATTATTATATATATTATATAAACCATCTTTTTTTTCAAATGTAAGCATAACACCATTTAAAAATAACTCTTTTTTTCTATTATTTAAAACTATATAAGGTAATTCTTTAAAAATTTCATCCATATTTATTAAATTTTCTTCTAAAAAAACTTTATTATCACTGTTTTTCTCTAACTCTTCAAGAGTAATTGCTTTATTTATTACAAACTTATCAACTCTTATTCTTTTTAAAAAACTCATATATCCTATTGTATCTAAACATTCTGCTATATTTTCACATAAAACTCTTATATAAGTACCTTTAGAACAATTTACTTCAAATTCAATTTCTTTTTTCTCTGAATTTATATTTTTTAATTTAATATTATATATTTCAATTTCTCTTTCTGGAATCTCTACTTTCTTACCTTCTCTTGCATATTCATATAATTTTTTCCCATTTACTTTTATTGCAGAATACATTGGAGGAATCTGTTTTTGTCTGCCACAAAAACTTTTTAAAACATTTTCTATTTTTTCTTTATCTAAATTATCTTGCAAAACTTCTCTAGTTTCAATAATTTTTCCTTCTTCATCTCCTGTATCTCTTTTTTCTCCTAACTTAATTCTTGCTAAATAAGTTTTATTATGTTCTATTAAATATTTAGAAAGTTTTGTATAATTTCCAATCATTATAGGCAAAACCCCTGTTGCCAGTGGATCCAGTGTTCCAGTATGTCCTGCTTTTTTTACATTTAATATTTTTTTTACTTTTGACACAACATCTTGAGAAGTATACCCTTTAGGTTTATTAATTATTAAAATTCCTTCCATATTTTTCTCCTTATAACTTACAAATTTAAATGATTTTCTATTACTTCCATTTTATCATCCTCTAAGTTTACTACAAAATAAACTCCGTCTGGAATATTATCATTATTTATATTTTCAGTTAAAGATCCTAAAATATAATATGTAATATTATTTTCGATTATTTTTTTAGTCCAATGTTGGTGTCCTGAAAAAAATCCCAAAATATTTTTATATTTTTCAATAATTTCTTTTAATTGTTTTCTATTTTTTAGTAATCCGCATTCAAAATCATCATGAAACCACCAGTTTTCTTTTAAATCATCTTCTGCTACTCCAAAATGAGTAAAAATTAGTGTTGGTAAATCATTATTTGCTAAATCTTTTTCTAGCCATTTTAAATCTTCACTTGAAATATATTGAGTTCTAAATAATCCTCCTCTTTCTCTTGAAATATCTTCTACTACATCATTTCCAAGCAGTATAAAATGATACCCATTTAAATTAAAAGAAAACGTAGAATGTTCATATCCCATTATATCTTCTACTTCTTTTCTTGACTGCATCATTCTTAGATCATGATTTCCTGCAAGAGAATAAAATGGAACTTTTATTATTTTAAGTTTTTCCCAAATAAATTTTAAATTTATAATATCTTTTTCATGATTTGCTGTATCTTCTATTAAATCTCCTAAATTTATACATAAATCCGGTTTTATTTCATTATTAATTTTATAAGCTAATTTATCTAATAGTGGTATTGAATATTCAGTTAATTTTCTGGTTTTATATAATGGTTTTTCGTCTCTATAATGTAAATCAGAAAATATAACAATTTTGCATTTATTCATAAAATCCTCCAACATGGCTTTAATGTTTTAATTATAGCACATCAAATTTCACATAGCAATTACAAGTTTCTATAAAAAAAAGCAAAGAT
>CALXPN010000007.1 GCA_944390285.1 uncultured Clostridia bacterium | reverse complement strand
TTTGCACAAAACTTTGATTTTGTGCAATGTTGTATATCTAAAAATGCTATTTCGTTAATATCTTCTCTCTTCTATTTTTTATCAACAAAAAATAAAAATTATATATTAATATTATACTTATTTTTCACATTTTTTAAAAATTCATCAAATTTATTATAGTCAAAAACATATCCGATTAAAATTAAGTTCTAAAGCTGAATCTATATTTTCTTTTCTATCATCTAGAAACAAACATTCTTCAGCTCTTAGATTATATCTATTTAATAATATTTTATATATTCTTTTATCTGGTTTTACTATTTTTTCTTCTGCAGAAAATATTGCTCCATCAAAAAATTGTAAAATACCATTTTGTTTAAAAAAGGCTCTTGATTCGATTGGAGCATTTGATAAGATATATATTTTATATCCTTTCTTTCTCACAGCTTTTATAAAATTAAACATTTGACTGTTTAGTATCAATGAGTCTGACCAATTATTTACTAATTTTTCACAAGCAATATGTAAATTAGATGGTAATTTTTTTTTCATTATATTTATAGCTTCTCTTCTCGTAATAATTCCTTGATCTAATTTAATCCATTCTTTTGATTCAAACATTACTTGTGATAAGAGTTTTTTTTCTGTTGTAATATTTGTAAATTTTTCTAAATCTTTAGACCAATTTAATTTATATACTACATTACCTAAATCGAATATTATATTTTTTATCATATCCTACATCATCCTTCCTATGTTTTTATAAATTTAAATTTATCCTAGACTTTCATAATATGAATTATATAGTTTGGCATAATAACCATTTGTTTGTAAAAGTTCATTATGATTTCCTTGTTCTATTATTTCACCTTTATCCAAAACAATTATTTTATCAACATTTACAATAGTTGAAAGTCTATGTGCAATAAAAATTGCAGTTTTTTCTTTTGATAATTTATCTATAGATTTTTGTATTAAGTTTTCTGTGTATGTATCTATGTTTGCAGTGGCTTCATCTAAAATAAATATATCTGGATTGTGTGCGAAAATTCTTGCAAAAGCAATTAATTGCTTTTGTCCAGCTGAAAATGACTCTCCCCTTTCTTTTGCAATTTCGTTTATTTTATTTGGTAAACTATTTACAAAATCTGTAGCAGATGACATTTTTATTGCGTTATTTATTTCTTCATCTGAGATTTTTTTATTTAACTTAATATTATCTTTTATGCTTCTTGCAAAAATAAAAGGATCTTGTAAGACTGTTCCTATATGTCTTCTTAAATCTCGTTTTTTAAATTCACTTATGTTTATACCATCTAGTAAAATTTCTCCTTTTTGTACATCATAAAATCTATTTATAAGGTTTGTTATAGTAGTTTTTCCAGAGCCTGTTTTTCCAACAAGAGCTATTGTTTCACCTGGATTTATTACAAAATTAATATTTTTTAAAATCCAATTATCTTTTTCATATGCAAACCAAACATTTTTAAATTCTATTTTTCCATTTACATGATTTAATTCTTTTCCTTTTTCAAAATCTTCTAAGTATTCTTTGTGATCTAATATATCATAGATTTTATTTATAGAAACTACAGCTTCTTGTACAATTTCTATATTATCTATAATTCTATTTATAGGTTCAAATAAAGATTTTATATAACTTACAAATATATAAATAGAACCTATTTCTATAGAAATTCCAAACCAATTGTTTATAGTAGCAGTAACAATTATTGTTATTGCTAAGTTTTCAAATAATGTCATTAATCCTGGAAATAATCCCTCATATGTAGCAGAAGGTATCCTTGTATCTACAAATTCTTGAGTTAATTTTTCACATTCTATTTGTTTTTCTTTTTGAATATTAAATATTTTAATTAATTTTGCTCCATAAATAGATTCTGCTAAAAAAGTATTTATATTTGTTCTAACTACTTTAGATGCATCATATATTTTATTTAATATTTTAGTTATACTTAAAGATGTTATTACTACAAAAGGTAAAATAATAAATGTTAGCATACTTAATTTAAAACTAAAGTATATCATAATACTAATTATTGCAATTATAGAAATAATGTCTTTAAATAGTGTTGTAATAACATCTTTAAAAAGTGCGGATATATCTTCAACATCATTTGTTATTCTTACGAATAGTTTTCCTGCTGGGGTTTTATCATGAAATGTTATATTAGCATCTTGGGTATATTTATATATTTTGTTTCTGATAGTATATAAAATTTCTTCACCCATAATATTAGTCTGAGTTCTAGTAAAAAAATCTAAAGAATTTTCTAATATAACTATACATATATAAATAATACCAATAATATTTAAAGAAATAAATCCTTTTTCTGAAATTCCCAAACTTAAAAAATCATCAATTACTATTTTAACTAAATACGGTTTTGAAAGAATAAGCAATTCTATTATAACTGAGAAAATAGATACAATTATTATTGTTTTTATATGTGGTTTTGCAATATTATAACATCTTTTTAATGTTTTATTTCTCATTTATCTTCCCTCTCTTTCAAAATTATAATTAATTTAATATAGAATCTTCTTGCATAGAAGATTGCTGTTTATAGAATTTAAAATATAATCCTTTATTTTTTAACAATTCTTGGTGAGTTCCATGTTCTACAATACTACCAGCATCTAAAACTATAATTTTATCAGAATCTTTAACATCTGAAATTCTATTTGAAATAATAATACATGTTTTATTTTTGACTAATTTTTTTATATTTTGTAATACACTTTTTTCAGTTTTATTATCTAATGCTGAAAAAGTATCATCAAATATAAGAATATTGCTTTTATTTAAAAAAGCTCTAGAAATAACAACACGTTGTTTTTGACCACCTGATAAATCTATTCCTCTTTCACCTATGATTGTATAAATACCATTTTTCATCGAATTTATATCATCTGAAATCATAGATTGTTTTGTACTTTCTTCAATTTCATAATCATTAAAATTTTCTTTAAATAAACTTATATTATCTTTAATTGTACTTGAAAATAAAAAATTATCTTGTGTAATATATGAAATACTATTTCTTAAAGTTTCTAAATTTATTTTATTTATATCTATATTATTAATAAATATTTTGCCATCAGGTATATGATAAAGTCTAAGTAATAAATTCATTAATGTTGTTTTACCACTCCCTATTGTCCCTATAATACCAAGAGTTTCTCCTTCTTTTATTTCTAGAGATATATTATTTAAAACTTGATCTATGTTTTCAGGATAATTAAAAGATAAATTTTCAATCCTTATATCACCATGAATTAAATTTTTAGAATTTTCATTTTCTAACATAAAATTTTCTTTTTCTAAATTAAAAACTTTATCTAATCTTCCATATGATATTTGTGCTCTTTTAAATTTAGTTATTATACCAGGAAGCCACATAACAGGGGAATAAAATAAATCTATATATCCAGTAAAAGCAACAAAATCACCAACAGTTATTATGTTATTTAGAACAAGTCGTGAACCATATATTATTATTATGCCATAACAAAAGCCAAAACATATAGCAACAGATATAGATAATATCGTAGAATACATGTCAACTACCATATTACTTCTTTTTAAAAGATTATTTTTTTTAATAAATTTTTTTAATTGGTTTAGTTCTCCAGAATATGCTTTTGTAGTTCTTATTGCATCTGTACTTTCTTGTACATATTCAGAAAGTGCTGTAAAATATTTTTGAGATTTTTTAAAACTTTTTTCTATATATTGCTTTAATATTATAACTATAAATGTTGTTATTAAAATTGGTATTAATGTAAAAACAGTAAGTGAAGTATTTACTGATTTCATTGTTGAAGTAGCAATTATAAATACAAATATAATTCTTGAACCTTGAGATAATATTCTATAAAGAAATCCTCTGAGTTCTCCGATATCTTTTACAAAATATGACATTATTTCACCGTTTTTAATATTTTGGATACTAGATAATTTTATTTTAAGGAAATTTTCAAACAATTTGTCTCTTAAAGTTTTTTCTAAAAATCTAGTGGTTATTGCAATTAATCTTTTCCATATAACTCGAGTGATCATTGCAAAAATACTTATTATAATTAAAAATTTTATACTATTTATTATTAAAATTTTGTTTTTTTCGATATCATATAAGTAATCTATTATTTGTCCTAATATCTTAGATGGAAAAGTTAAGAGGTAAACATTTAAAGCAATGAATATTAGTATTGAAAAAATAATAAGAAATTGTTTCTTAAATATGTATTTTAGCACTTTTTTCATTTTCTTTTTCTCTCCTTTTCCTACATTTTAACATAAAAATGTAAACTCCAATTAATATCCTGAATTGAAGTTTACATTTTGAAATTTTGTTTTATAAAATTGTTTTAGAAATTTCTTCAATAAATTCTTTGTTATTATTGGTTTGAGACATTTTATTTAATAAAAATTCTGTAAACTCTGCTGTTGATATATTAGAGAATTTTTTACGAATTGAATTTATTGTTTCATATTCTTTTTGAGTAAGTAAAAGTTCATCTCGTCTTGTTCCAGATTTATTTATATCTATAGCTGGAAAAATTCTTTTTTCTGAAAGACTTCTATCTAAGAATACTTCCATATTACCTGTACCTTTAAATTCTTCAAAAATAAGTTCATCCATTCTACTTCCATTATCAACAAGAGCAGTTCCAAGAATAGTTAGACTTCCTGCATCTTCTGTATTTCTTGCTGCACCAAAAAAACGTTTTGGTTTATGAAGAGCAGCAGGATCAAATCCACCAGATAATGTTCTTCCGGAAGATGGAATTACTAAATTATATGCTCTTGCTAAACGAGTTATACTATCTAATAGAATAACTACATCTTTATTTTGAGTTGTAAGCCTTTTAGCTCTTTCAATAACCATCTCAGCAACTTTCACATGATGTTCTGGTTGTTCGTCAAAAGTAGAATAAATGACATCTCCTTTTATAGAACGTTTCATTTCTGTAACTTCTTCAGGTCTTTCATCTATTAATAAAACAATTAGGTATACTTCTGGATTATTTGTTGTTATACTATTTGCAATTTTTTTCAATATTGTAGTTTTTCCGGCTTTAGGTGGAGCAACAATCATTCCCCTTTGTCCTTTTCCTATAGGAGACATTAAATCCATTAATCTCATTGTATATTCTGTTTTGGTAGTTTCTAGTTTTAATTTTTCAATAGGATATATAGGTATTAAATCATCAAAATTTTTTCTTTTTAATGCATTTTCAGGATGTTCTCCATTAACTTCTCCAACATAGATAAGAGCAGGAAATTTTTCAGATTCTTTTGGGATTCTTTTTATACCTTTAACCTTATCACCTGTGTCTAATTTAAATCTCTTTATTTGAACAGGAGAAACATACACATCTTTATTTGTAGATAGATAATTATCTCCTCTTAAAAATCCATAACCATCTGGTAAAAGTTCTAATATTCCTTCTACATATTCATCTGTTTCACTTGTTAATTTATATTCAACTTCTGAATTAGAAGTATGTTCTTGATTATTTTCAATTTTATTTTCTTTTGTTTCCTCTTTTTTTTGTTCATTATAATTTTCTAATATTTTTTCAATTAATTCAGATTTTTTTAATTTTGAAATATTAGAAATGCCTTTATCTTTCGCTAAATTTCTTAAATCTACAAGAGATAAGCTATCTAGTTCCATATATTTTGGCCCCCTTTAAATATTTATTATTATTTATTTTCTGGATTATATATTAGAAATAAAAAAGTAATTTAATTTAAAAAATTAAACTACTCAAAAAAGAAATATGAAAAATTATTTGTTTATATCTACATATACAGTTTCATTAGGTAAATACATGTCCAATTTTTCTCTAGCAATTTTTTCAATATATTCTTCTGATCCTACATTTTCTTGTGTTGCTAGAAGTTCTTCTCTTTCTTCTTCTAATTCTTCAATTTGAGTAGAATAATAAGAAATATCTTTATTATGTGAATTTAATTTTGATTGTTGATTTACAAATGTAAAAATAAAATAAATTATAACTAAAATTAATAATAAATTAAGTATTTTATTTACTTTAAAAATATTCATCTTAAGTATCTCTCCATTATTCATATATTATAATAATATTATTCTACAAAAACATTAAAAATCCTTCTTTATAGCCGATTTTACTTGAATAAATACTGTTTTTAAACAACAAAATGGAATTTTTAATATTTTTTTACATAGTTCTACAAATGTATATAGAATTATAACATATAAATTGCTTATTGTCAAAGAATAAACTAAAACTCCAAAAAAAATTCCTAGAAAAAGGAAAAATCTTACTTCACCATTATTTAGCTTAATAATTCCAGTTATTATTAAAAAAGCAGAAATTATCAAAAAAATTATATCTTCTATAAATGTAATAATATCAGAAGATTTAAATGATTTTCGTAAGACTTTAAAAAAATCAAAAATACATCCTATAATAATGCCTATAATAAAAAAGAAGATGAAAACTTGTTCTTGTGAAAAATTATACATGAGAAATCACTCTTTTCAATATTATTTAAAAATTTTACTTAAAATGTTTTTATTCTTTTTGCTACTAGATATATCTGAATTAGAATATGTTAAACTACTAATATAACCATCAACAGTAAAATCAGATGTATCTAAGCTTAATTTATTTATTTTCAAATTTTCACCTTTTATAGTTAATAAACCCAATTGTGTTTCTATAATTATAATTTGATCATCAAAACTTAAAACATCTAATATTCCACTTACATTTAATTTTTCTCTATTTTCTAATATAATATTTTGAAAACTATTATTTACTTCTTCCATTTATTTACCTCCTAAATCATATAATATAATATATTCAAGAGTTTTACAGATAGAACTTAAAATTTTAATATCATATATTATAATGCAAAAACAAAAAATACACTATCATAAGATAATTATAATAGTGTATTTGTATTAAGTTTTAATTAATCAAAAAATTTTTTATGAATAGCGTTTACTGCTAAATTTGCTTTATCAGAATCTACCAAAACAGAAATTTTTATTTCTGAAGTAGAAATCATATGCATGTTTATATTATTTTCGTATAATGCTTCAAACATATTTGCTGCAACACCTGGTTTATTAGCAATTCCTACACCTATTATAGAAACTTTTGCTAAATTTTCACTATGCAATATTTCTTGAATTCCCAAATTTTTTTTATTTTCTTCTAAAACTTCTAAAGTTTTTTGAAGATCATTCATTTTTACTGTAAATGCTATATCTTTTGTGATATATTCACCAAAAGTTTGTGAAATAATATCTATGTTAATAAAATTTTCAGATAAAACTTTAAATAGATTATAAGTCTTTCCTATTTTGTTTTCTAACCCTACTATTGTTATTCTTGAAATATAGTCATCTTTAGTAACTCCATTTATCACAAGATCTTCTAAGTTTTTATTGTTTTTTACAATTGTTCCTATACTATTTTTTTCAAAAGTAGATTTTACATATATAGGAACATTATATTTTTTTCCAATCTCTACACATCTATTATGAAGTACTTTTGCCCCCATGCTAGACATTTCAAGCATTTCATCATATGAAATAGAATCTAATTTTTTCACAGAATCTACTATTTTGGGATCTGATGTAAATACTCCATCAACATCTGTAAAAATATCACATCTTTCAGCTTTCAAACTAGCTGCTAATGCAACAGCTGTTGTATCTGATCCTCCCCTGCCAAAAGTTGTTATATTGCTATTTTCATCAATTCCTTGAAATCCTGCTACTATAACAATATTTCCAGCATTTAAATATTCTTCGATTGTTTCATTATGGATATATCTAATTTTACTATTCATAAATTCACTATTTGTTATTATTGGTATTTGCCATCCTGTAAGAGAGATAGCTTTATAATTTTTATCAAGTAATAACATAGCAAGTTTTGAAATAGTTATTTGTTCACCTGTTGAAACTAGAACGTCATGTTCACGTCTATTTGGTGTTTTGGTTATTTCAGCTTCTTCTGCAATAAGTCTATCTGTTGTTTTACCTTGTGCAGAAACAACTACTACAACTTGATTACCGTTTTTTACCTCACGAATTATATGTTCTGAAACTAGTTCTAGTTTTTCGCGATTTGCAACAGAACTACCTCCAAATTTTTGTACAATAATTCCCATGTTTGTACCTCTTTTTATATAAGTAATAGTAAATTTTAAGTTTAAAAAATACTATGTATTGTAATAGCCATTAATATATTATATTTAAAAAAAATAAAATAGTGATGGCATTTTAGTAATATTTTATGAATTAAAAGAATTATTATAACTATAACCTATTTTTTTGCGAATTTTCCGCAATCACAATCGTCATTATATTTTTTATATCTTCCTGTTTTATCACAATCAGCTTTAGTTGTTTTATAATCACCTTTCCAATAATAACAATATTGACATTCATTTGATGCCATAAGCTCACCTCCATAAATAATTATTTTATATTTATATATTTTATTTAAAATATATTTTCATTGTTTAGTATTTTTAAGGCATTATTTTCAGATATATCTTTAAAATACTCTTCAGTAATAATGCTTTTAATTTTCTTAATTGCTCTTGGAATTCTAGGATATATAGTGTTTTCTCTATGAACATCAGAACCTAATAGTGATACTAAATTATTTTTTAACATCTTTTTTAATGTTAATTTAGCATTTAATCCATAATATCCTAAAATACTTGCATAATTTGATTGAAATATAATTCCCATTTCTTTTAATTCTAATAGATAATTAAAATTTTTTTGAATGATATAATATCTTTCTGGGTGTGCTAATATTAATTTATAATTGTTTTCTTTTAATTTATTTATTAAATCTTTTAGATTCAAAAATTGTTCTTTTAGTGGTAATTCAAAAAGAATATAATTTGTTTTATTTATTGGTGATGCTTTATATTCTTTTAATAAATCTATTATATTATATGTTAAGAAGATTTCACTACCTAAAATAATTTCTGGATATTTGTTTTCAGAATTCAATTGTTTAATTAGTTCTTCTCTTTTATATTCTGGTGTTTCAAAACAATCTATTGCATAATGTGATGTTGAAATTATTTTAGTTATACCTATATTTTTTGCTTCTAATAATAAATTTTTTGTTTCTTCAATTGACCTAGAACCATCATCTATACCAGGTAAAATATGAGAATGAAAATCTATCATAATAAAAACCTCTATTTTCTTTGCTTTGGTTTAAAGTCTGTCATTTTTTCGCCATAATAATAAGAATTTGAATATGTTTTTGCATTCATTTGAACTTTATTTAGTACTACTCCTGCGACCTTACCACCTACATTTTCAATTGCCATTTTGGCTTTATTAAGGTCTTCTAATCTTGTATAATTTTGTGCAGATATGATTATAGAAAAATCTACAAGTCTTGATAAAATCAAAGCATCTGCTACAACCAAACAAGGTGGAGCATCAAAAATTATGATATCAAAAACTTGTTTTAAAGTATCTATTATATATTGCATTTTTGTTGAAACTAATAACTCAGAAGGATTTGGTGGAACACTACCTGAAGTTATTAAAAATAAATTTTCAACCTCTGTTTCTTGAACATAATTTATTATATCATCTTTTTTATCTATAAAATCTTGATCTACTACTCCAGATAAAAAGTTTGATAAACCTGGTCTTGGTTTTAAATCAAAAGTGCTATATTGACGTCCTTTTCTCATATCTGCATCTATAATTAAAACTTTTTTGTTTATTTGAGAAAAAGCTGCAGCTAAATTAGATGTAACATAACTTTTTCCTTCTCCTGGTACAGTACTTGTTATTACCATAATTTTTTTTTCTGAATCTGCATTCATAAATTGAATATTTGTTCTTAAATTTCTAAACATTTCTGATTCAGGAGATTTTGGACTTTCTATTACAACAACTTCTTTTTTCATTACTTTCTCCCTCCCCTTCTGCTTTTGTTTCTATTACGTTTATTGTTTTTGTGAACAATTGTATTATTTTTTATAGAGCTTGTAGATTTTTCATATTCTGATGTATTTTCAGCACTATGAGGTGCTATTATTGTTGGATTATATGAAATTTGTATATTTTTTTCTGTTTCTTTACTTTTAAGATTTGCACTCATTGATTTTTTTCTTACATCTTCATCTGTAAGAACAATAGAAGCAAGAACTGGTACATGTAAAGCTTTTTCTATATCTGTATCTGTTTTTACAGTAGTATCTAACATATTTATTAATAAAATATAAGCAGAAACTAAAATAAAGCCAATAAAAGCAAATATAATTATATTTTTAATTAAGTTTACATTTGATGGAATATTTGATACTTGTGCTTCATCTAATACATGTACATTACTAACTTTATATATTTCATCAACTTTTTCTATAAAAACTTTTGCCACTTCATTTGCTATTCTACAAGCTGTTTCTGGATTTGTATGTGTTACAGTTATTTGAATAAGTTCTGTATCTGAAATTGAAGCAACTTCGATACTTTCTTGAACATCTTGTAAAGACATATCTAAATTTAAATTTGAAATTACTTTTGTTGCAACTGATTTGCTTTTAGCAATTTCTCTATAATCATCTACTAAATTTGAATTTAATGTAATATCTGTAGTTGTTATTGAATTTGTATCTTCTAGGTTTTCACCACCAACTTGTACTAAAACTAAACTTGTTGATGATTGATATTCTGGAACTAATATTTTTGTCGTATATATAACTCCTAAAATAGTGGCTATAATAACAACAATGATAATTAAAAATTTTTTTTCTAAGAACATATCAAGTAGTTCTTTTAGGTCGATTTCTTCCATGATTCCTCCAACTTTTGTATATTTTATGGTATAAATTTTTAGTAAATTTATTCGTGAATAATTATATTATAAAAAGATTTTTTTGGCAATAGAAAAAGATTGATAAAATATAAAATTTATTTAGATATATATTTTAAATATTCTTTCATAAAATTATTTAAATCACCATCCATAACAGCTTCTACATTCCCTACTTCATAATTAGTTCTATGGTCTTTGACCAAAGTGTAAGGACAAAAGATATATGAACGAATTTGACTACCCCAAGCTATATCTTTTTGATCACCTTTTAATTCATTTATTGTTTCTTTATTTTGTTTTTCTTTTAAATCTAATAGTTTAGACTTTAGCATTTTCATTGCAGTTTCTTTATTCATTATTTGAGAACGTTCAGATTGACACGAAACAACAATATTTGTAGGAATATGTGTAATACGAACAGCAGAATCTGTTTTATTTATATGTTGTCCTCCAGCACCAGAAGCTCTATATGTGTCTATTCTTAATTCATCAGGATTTATGTCTATTGTTATATCGTCAGAAATCTCAGGTAAAACTTCCACAGAAGCAAAAGATGTATGCCTTCTACCACCACTATCAAATGGAGAAATCCTGACAAGTCTATGAACTCCCATTTCTCCTTTCAAATATCCATATGCATTGTCACCTGAAATTAATGCTGTAACGCTTTTTAGACCTGCTTCTTCTCCTTCTAAACGATCCAATTCTTTTAAAGAATACCCATTAGAATATGCCCATTTTCCATACATTCTGTAAAGCATTTGTACCCAATCTTGAGATTCAGTTCCACCTGCTCCAGGATGTAGAGTAATAATTGCATTATTATTATCATATTTGCCTGTAAATAATGTTTGAATTTCTAAAGTATCTATCTTTTCTTTAATATTTTTCGTGTTATTTACTAATTCTTTAAATAATTCTTCATCAAATTCTGATTCTAATAGATTATTAATTTCTTTTAAGTTGTTTAATTTAGAACATATATCTTCATAAGAATTAATTTTCTTTTGAAGATACTTGATTTTTGAAAAAATTTTAGTAGAATTTTCAGAATTTTGCCAAAAATTTTCTTCTAAAGATTTGTTTTCTAATTCCTTTAATTCAATCTTTAGATTTTCAATTTTCATAGAAGTTTTTATTTCATTTAATTTTTCGTTTAACTCATTTAAAATCTTTAAATTTTCTTCTAATTCTAACACTTTTTTATATAATCCTTTCATAAATTATTTATTGAGCATAATATTGTTTTATTTCTTTAATAAGTTCTAAAGTCGCTTTATTCAACATATTTTTCTTTAATGTAGCAATTCCTTCTTTTAATTCATCAAATTCAATTTCTTGTATAATTTCTATTTCGTTTTTTATTTCATTTAATGTATTTACATCTACAAAACCTATACCTATATTATTTAAAACTAATTGTTTTGTAATTGTAGAACTAGTAATTTCATAGCTAGGTGTTAGTGATAAATTTTCTTTAATTGCAAAATTATTTAGTATCTCTTTTTTTGCAGTTGATGATTTTGGTAAAATTAATGTATGATTTTCCAGATCTTTTAGATTTTTTACTGGATTTTTTTCTAAATATTCTTTACTTGCAAAAAAACAGTATGTAGCTTTTTTTAATGGTATAAATTCAATATTTGAATATTTTTTATTTGTATAAGGAAGATATAATATGACTATATCAAGTTCTCCATTAGACAACTTCTTCATAGAAACATCTGTTTTTCCATTATTAATAGCAATATTTATTTTTGGGTATTTTTTTATAAATGTCACAAGAGGATTAAATATTAAAGATAAAATTAATGAATTTGAACCACCTATTCTTATATTACCTGTTTCTAAGTTAATATATTTTGAAAAAATATTTTCAGCATTATTCATAGTTTCAATGCTATCTTTTATATATTCATATAGATTTTTGCCTTCTTCAGTTAATTCAACTCCAGATTTATTTCTATAAAAAACTTTTCCACCAAGCAGTGTTTCTAATTTTTGTATAGATTGAGTTATTGCAGATTGTGATACATATAATTTTTCAGCAGTTCTGGAAATATTTTTATATTTTACTACTTCACAAAAAACTCTATATAATTCTAAATCTGTATTCATATAATCCTCCATTTGTTTTACATTTACATTATTATATTTAAATAAATAAAACAGGATTTTAAGTTTAACCTCAAAATCCTGTTTTATCTATGCATTTTTTCCGCAACAGTTTTTGTATTTCTTACCACTTCCACATGGACATGGATCATTTCTTCCAATTTTAGGACCGCTATTTACAATAGGTTGAGGTTTTTCTGTTTTATTTGTTTTTGGAATATTATTTTCCCCTTCAATATTCATTTCTGATATTGCCGAACTATCTAATCCTGCATTTGTAATATTAGCAGTTGAAGTTCTTTTTATTGGTGTACTTGTTTTTACAACATGCAACATTATTTTTGCAACTTCTAGTTTGATTTGAGCTATCATCTCATCAAACATTTCTCCACCTTCAAATCTATATTGTACAACAGGATCCTTTTGACCATATGCTCTAAGTCCAATACCATTTTTTAACTCATCCATGTTATCAATATGATCCATCCATTTTGTATCAACTACTTTTAAAAGTACAATTCGTTCTATTTCTCTTATATCATTTCCAAATTCTTTTTCTTTTGCTTCATAACTTGCTATAGCTTTTTCTTTTATTTCATTTTCAATTTTTTCAGCATTTAATTTTTTATCTTTTAATGCTTCTACTTCTCCTATATTTAATCCTACTTTTATTTCATTTAGTAAAGCTTCTCTACTTATCTTATTTTCTTCAATTTCATTCCTATAAGTATCTATAATCATTTCACAAGCAGAATTTATCATTTCTATAATGTTATCTCTTATGTCTTCTCCATCTAATACTTTTCTTCTTTGAGAATAAATTATATCTCTTTGAACATTCATAACATCATCATAGCTTAAAATATGTTTTCTTATAGAAAAGTTTCTACCTTCTACCCTACTTTGTGCATTTTCAATTGTTTTAGCAATTAATTTTACTTCTATTGGCATATCTTCAGGAATATTTCCTTTATCAAAAACCTTTGTTATCATATCTCCACCGAAGATTTTTAGTAAACTGTCATCTAGTGCTAAATAAAATCTTGTTTCACCAGGGTCTCCTTGACGACCACTACGTCCACGAAGCTGATTATCAATTCTTCTTGATTCATGTCTTTCTGTACCTATAATTTTTAAACCACCAGCTTTAATTACTTTTTCTTTTTCTTCTTTTATTTCTTCATCGAATTTATTTTGTAATTCTTTGAATTTTTTTCTGGCATCAAGAATTTCAGTATCATCAGTTTCATTAAAAGCAGTTGCTTGTTCTATTAAATAATCTTCATATTTTAGTTTTCTCATTTCTTGTTTTGCAAGATATTCGCTATTACCACCAAGCATAATATCTGTACCACGACCTGCCATATTTGTAGCAATTGTAACTGCTCCATATTTACCTGCTTGTGCTATTATTTCTGCTTCTTTTTCATGATTTTTAGCATTTAAAACTTCATGTGATATTCCTTCTTTTGATAATAATTTACTTAATTTTTCTGAATTTTCAATAGAAACTGTACCTACTAAAACAGGTTGCCCTTTTGAATGACTTTCTTTAATATCATTTATAACAGCTCTAAACTTACTTGCTTCATTTTTATAAATAATATCTGTATGATCTATTCTTATTAAAGGTTTATTTGTAGGAATTTCTACAACATCAAGATTATATATTTCTCTAAATTCATTTTCTTCTGTCATAGCAGTTCCAGTCATTCCAGATAATTTTCCATACATTCTAAAATAATTTTGGAATGTAATTGTAGCTAAAGTTTTAGATTCATCTGCTATTTTTACATTTTCCTTTGCTTCTATTGCTTGATGTAAACCATCATTATATCTTCTTCCATACATAATACGTCCGGTAAATTCATCAACTATAAGAACTTCACCATCTTTTACAATGTAATCAATATCTTTTTTCATAATACCATTTGCTCTTAAAGCTTGATTTATATTATGAACAACATCTGTATTTTCAATGTCATTTAAGTTTTCTAAATTAAATTCTCTTTCTGCTTTCTCAATGCCTTTTGCAGTAAGAGTTGCTGATTTAGCTTTTAAATCAACAATATAATCATATTTTTCATTATCTTCTGTTTGATCTATATCTTTAACATCTTCTTCAACAATAACTTTTGGTTTTAATTTTTTTACAAATCTATCAGCTTTTTTATATAAATCTGATGATTTATTTGCTCTACCTGAAATTATAAGTGGAGTACGTGCTTCATCAATTAAAATACTATCAATTTCATCCACTATAGCATAATTTAATTCTCTTTGTACCATTTCCTCTTTATGTATAACCATATTATCTCTCAAATAATCAAATCCGAATTCATTATTTGTACCATAAGTAATATCAGAATTATAAGCTTTTTGCTTTTCATCATGTGGCATTCTTCCATATATAAGTCCAACAGAAAGTCCTAGAAATCTATAAACTTTTCCCATCCATTCACTATCTCTTTTTGCTAAATATTCATTTACTGTAATAACATGAACACCTTTTCCAGTAAGAGCATTTAAATATACAGGTAATGTTGCAACTAATGTTTTTCCTTCACCAGTTTTCATTTCTGCAATTCTACCTTGATGTAAGATAATACCACCTATTAATTGAACATCAAAATGTCTCATTCCTAAAACTCTTTTAGAGGCTTCTCTTACAACTGCAAATGCTTCTGGTAATATATCATCCAAGGTTTTTCCTTTTGATAATTCTTCTTTAAAATATACAGTTTTCGCTTGTAATTGTTTATCTGTTAATTTTTCCATTTCTGGTTCTAAACTATTAATTTTATCTACAATTGGCCTTACTCTTTTAACTTCTTTTTCACTATAAGTTCCGAAAATTTTGCCAAATATTCCCATTGTTTCCTCCTCAATATCTCTTAAATTTATACTATGATACTATATCACTATTTAAATATTTTTGCAAGAAAAAGTATTTTTTAATTTTGTTATTTAAACAAAAAAGGAACTGTAAAAAGCCCCTTTTTCTAATTTATTTTATCAAAATTTGAGAAAGAACAACCAAAACTAATAAAATAGTTAATATAATTACTGAAATCTCACTATTTTTATTAAAATTTTTTAAAGCAAATAAACTAATAATTATTGATATTAAAAATAATACATATCCTAATATAAGTGATTCTATCTGTGAAAAGATACTCATTAAAACTACAAATAATAAGCTTAGTGCTAAAATACTATATGCCGATTTATTATAATATTTTATTCTTAAAATTACAGAAATTAATACTCCAAAAATTAAAGTACTTAAAGAGCTTATAACCCATATCATTTTTTCAGTATAATATCCATATATAAATGGTATTATACATGTTATTATTATAAAAGAACCATAAACTAAATATTTTAATCCTTTTGTTAAACTTAAGTTTTTCACATTAGAAGTATCAATTTTTATATTTTTATCTTTTTTAGTAAAAACATACATTAAAGCAAGAAATATAATAAATAAAATAAAAGATATTATATTAGCATTTACTATTTCTATAAAGAAATTTAAAGTATTTCCAATAATAGTTTTATATATAGCATAAACAACTATTAAAACAAAAATAATTGAAAAAACAATAAAAATTTTATCTAAAATATTTTTTAGCTTATTTAATTTTTCTGAATTTTTTTCTAATTCTTCAAATTTATGTTGTTTTTCTTTTCTTTTAATAAATAAAAAAAACATATATTCTATTACAAGTATTATAGGACATATAAAAAATTTGGCAGTTGTTAAAAAACTCAAATATGTAATTATAACAATTGTAAGCATAATAAACATCGTATATATAATTCTATCAATATGAAATAATGTTTCTTTTGTTTCCATGTATTTTCCCCCTTTATTTATAGTTAATATATCAATAATATAAAAAAATGTCTATAGAAATTCATGAATAATTAGAAATAAATTTGCATATTATGTATAAAACTTAAAAAGGAGATTTTAATATGCTTATTTATAATGTAAAAATTAATAAGAAAGTTATATTTAAAACTATTTTAGTAATAATGATTATAATATGTATAAGTATAGGAGTTTCAGTATTATATCATATATTACATAATACGAATAAAAACAATAATACTTTTATAAATGACTCTATTCCCTCTTCAGAGATTGCAAAGCTTACTCCAGAAAATTATACTAATATATTAAAAGAAGTTCATGAAGATATTGATACATATATAGGTCAAAAAATATCATTTTCAGGTTATGTTTATAAATTATCAGGATTTACTGAAGATGAATTTGTACTTGCACGTGATATGGATATTGGGAATAATCAAACATTAATTGTAGGTTTTTTATGTTCTTGTAAAGAAGCAAAAGATTTTGATATATATACATGGGTAAATATAACTGGAGAAATTACAAAAGGACAATATAATAATAGTGATATACCTATAGTAAAAGTAATAAATATTGAAACTACAACAAAACCAGAAAATCCAAATGTTCAAATGCCAAGTGATGAATATGTTCCAACAGCAGTTATATACTAATCATCTAATATAGAACTAACAATTCCTTTATCTAATATTTCAGAAAAAATATTTTTTAAAATAATAAGTAATATAGGACCAATTAATAATCCCATCACTCCTATAATTTTAAAGCTTGTATACATTGCAAGTAATGTAAAAATTGGATGTATTCCAATTTTATTACTTACAATTTTAGGTTCTAAAAATTGTTTTACAAGTACAATTATAAAATATAATCCTAGAATAGAAAAACCTAAAGAATTGTTTTGTTTTATGAATAATATTATGCTCCAGGGTATCATAACACTTCCTGCACCAAGTATTGGAAGAGCATCAACAAACCCTATTGCAAGTGCAATTAAAATTGGATATTCTATTTCCATTCCTAATAAATAAAAAATATTTAAACCTGTTAATACTATTAAAAAAGTTATAAAAGTTAATATGATTTCTGCTTTCAGATATCCAGCTAGTGATGAAATTATTTCATTTGAATGTTTTATTATTTTACCAACCATTTTTTTAGATAAATGATGTTCCATTCTATCTAAAATATAAAATTTATCTGAACATATAAAATATGTTGCCAAAATAGTAATAACTATATTGATGAACATATTAGGAATGGAAGTTATATAATCCAATATTTTAATTAAAAAGTTTTTTAATTCTGTTGTTATTGTATTTATAAAATCATTAGCAGAATTTTCAAAAATATTAATAACTTCTTTATTTAAATTTGTAAAATTTATATTTTTACTTTTTTCATTAACAAATTCTATTACTATTTCTACATAATCATTTAATCCTGTTAGAAGTTTAGTTGTTTCAGATACTAATTTTACTCCACCAAATATCAATATTCCAGCTAGCAAAGTAAAAATTATTAAAAGAACAATAATACTATCTACTTTTCGTGTAAAACTTGTCCTTTTATGTATCCATTTAATTATTGGGTCAACAAGTAAAGAAATAATATATGCTATTAAAAAAGGAATATAAAATATAGTAAGTTTACATACTATGAAAAAAGATATAATTATGACTATTCCTATACAAAATTTTTTTAAAATATTTATATAATTCATTATATTCTCCTATTTAAATTATATTCAAAAAATCTAAAAAAATACCTTAAATAGAATTTATTTAAGGTATTTTGCTTCTAAAAATTCATATTATAATTTGCAGGATTTTGACATTGAAAACAAGAACATTGATTTCTTAATCTAAAATTTCTTTGTTTCATTAATTCGTCTAAAATAATTATTTTAATTATATCTTTAAGCAGATAATCGCAATTATTGCTATTATTAGATATAGGATTAGAGTTATTTAAATTCGTTCTATTAGAATCTGTATTTCTGTTTGAGGAAGAATTTACAGTATTTGTTGCTACTTGAGTATTTGTTTCCATATTAGTAGAACCAGAATTTTCATTTGTATAATTTATTTGGCCATCAACAATATTAAAAACTGTATCAGTCATATTATTTAAACTATCTTCATTTAAATATTTATAATTATTATTTGTAATTACTTTCTGTGCAACAGGTAAAATTATTTTATATATACTTGGATATAAAGAATTGTAGTTTGTTACATTACAATTATTATTATAATAATTTGGATTAGAATTATACATTCCTTGCATCATATCTATATTTTGCATATTATTTGGCATATATGTATTTGGTTGTTGATTATAAAAATATAAATCCTGCATATAACCGTCATTATTTGAAAAAAACATAAAATACCTCCTTTTTTCTAAATTATATGAGGCTTTCAAAAAAAATAGAACAAAAATGTTCTATTTTACAATTTCATTTACATATGATTTAAAGAACTTTCCTCTTTCTGCGAAATTCTTAAACATATCAAAACTAGCACTTGCAGGAGAAAAAAGTACTATATCTCCTTTTTTACTAATATCATTTGCTTTTTGTACTGCTTGTTTTAAAGACTCACATTGATAAATAGGTAATTCCTTTTTATCTTTTTTTAATTCAGAGCTTACTGCTTTTTCTATTTTCTTTGCTGTTTGCCCTAGTAATATTAATGCTTTGCAATTATCTATAATAGGTTTTGCTAGAACTGTATAATCTAAATTTTTATCATATCCTCCTGCTATTAAAATTATATTTTTTAATGCAAAAGCATTTAGACCTGCTATAGTTCTTGTTGGACTAGAACTTACTGAATCATTATACCATTTTACTCTGTTTTCAGTTTCTTTTATTAATTCTAATCTATGTTCTACTCCTTTAAATTCTGTAAGAACAAAATCTATAGATTCTTTTTTTACTAAGTTTTTTGTAGCAATTATTGCTGCACAGGCATTTTCAAAATTATGAACTCCTCTTAATTTCATATATCTTGTATCAAAAACATGTTTTCTAAGTCCGTTTTTACATATTTTTATTTTTCCATCTTCATTATCATATATATATCCATTTAGAAGTTTATTTTTGCTACTAAAAAATACAACTTTTCCTTTGGCTTCTTTGCTACATTCTCTCGTTATTTCATTATCATAGTTTAATACTAATAAATCATCTTTTGATTGATTTTTAAATATATTTTTTTTGGCTTCAATATATTCTGTCATATCTGAATGAACATTTAAATGATTTGGAGTTATATTTGTTATTACAGATATTTTAGGACTTATTTTCATTCCCATTAGTTGAAAACTACTTAATTCTAAAACTATAATATCATCTGGTACCATTTCAGAAACTTTAGTAAAAAGAGGTGTTCCAATATTTCCACCTAAATAACAATTATATCCATCTTTTTTCAAAATTTCATAAATCAATGTCGTAGTTGTTGTCTTTCCATCACTTCCTGTTACTCCAATTACTAAACCAGGAGTAAGTTCCATTAACATTTCTATTTCTGTTGTAATTATAGCACCTCTGTTACTTTCAGCTACGAGTTCTGGAACAGTTGGAAGACAACTAGGAGAACGAAATATTATATCAAACCCAACTAATTTTTCTAAATATCCCTTACCAAAATGAAACATCATACCATAATTTACTATTTTATCTATAATATTTTTATCTATATCATCTATTTCTTTTCCATCAAATACAGTTACATTAGATTTGCAATCATGT
Organism: uncultured Clostridia bacterium; assembly: GCA_944390285.1. GTDB lineage: Bacteria > Bacillota > Clostridia > TANB77 > CAG-508 > Scatovivens. Next base: position 38,147 of record CALXPN010000007.1, on the reverse strand, counting down.
AAATAATCAATTAATGGTATATTACTAACTCCAAGTCCTATTATAGCAACTTTTCTATTTTTTAAATAATTATTAAATTCTAGTAATTTTTCATTTATGTATTCCATTATTCCTCCTATCTTATATCAGTTCTGGTAATTTTATTTTACTTAGTACCAAATTTGTTGATTCCAAAACTGACTTACAATTTGTTACATCAATTTCTATTGTCTTATTACTATATTCATAAAATCCTGCTTGTTTTTGCAATTCATCTCTTTTTAAAATATTGTTTTTTATTTCATTTTCATTTTCTTTATTATTATATTGTATACATTTTCTTCTTACTCTTTCATTTAAATCTGCTATTATAAAAAAATGATAATCACATTCTGGATAAATTTTCATAACACTTCTTCCAGAAACTATTACATTATAATCTTGTTTTAAACTATTTATAAAATTTTTAGCAAAAACAAATAAATTGTTATTATTTGCACTTCCACCAATAATAGATACAGCCATAGACGCTTCTTTAGACTGTAAATTTTTTTCATTTGCTTTTTTTCCGTCTATATATATTATTGTTTCATTATTTTCAATTTTTATTTCAATTTTAAATAAATCCATCATTTCTTTTATATCTAATTTTTTTCCTTGATTTTTCATATTTTCAAGTTTTTCGCCATTTTTCATCATAACATATACTATTGCTCTATATAAATTTCCACCATTTAATAAAACAGTATTAGGTATTTTTTTAATAAGTTCTCTACATATACTTGTTTTACCAGCTCCAACTAGACCTTCTATTCCTATTACTAAATTTTGCATATTATCTCCTCACATAAAATATATCTTTTAATATCTTATGTATTATATCAAAATAAAGTGATTTCTTCAATATCAAGTTTTAAATACTAAAACATATATAAAAATATTATAAACATTGTTTGGAAAGTAATTTGAATTAGGAATTTTTGAATAAAATTTGTTAGGGAATCTCAAGTTTATTCTTGAGGGCGCTGACAAATTTTGTTTTAAAATTCCTTTGAAAATTAGCTTGACTATGAAATGTTTATAATATTTTTATATATGTTTTAGTAGAAAAAAGAACTTTAACATTTAAATATTAAAGTTCTAATATATTTTATTTATCTATTCTCATGATCATCTGTATCTGAAAAATACTTACCATTTGATGAAAATTCTCCCAATTCTTCTTGAAGTTCTTGAAAATCTTTTAAAGTTTCTTCATTAAAAGTTATTCCAGCTTTTATTCTATCATATAAATTTTTTAATCTGGTTGTTTTTGAAACTTCTCCAAATGTGATACTTTCAGGTAATTTTATAAAATCTTTTTCTAATAAAGCTTGCTTTTCCTTAATCTCTTCTTTAATAATTTGTCTTTTTATTTGGACTTCTTTATTTGTCATCATTGAAACAGGAACTCCAAATGGAAGTTCTTTATTTGGTTCTAGTTCGCTACGTAGTCTTACTATTCTTGCTTGTATACAATCTTTTAATTTTTTATTTCTTTGATATGCATTTGTTGGAAACATTCCTCTTGCTTCATACCAACCTTTTGTCTCAGGATAGTTTGTGAGCATATCGCCCATATTTTCTTCTAGTGTACCACTTAATGGTAATTCTTCTCCTATTTGTCCAGCCCAAGTTTCAATATCTGATAAAGTTGGCATTCCATTTTCTTTATATTTATATTCTATAGGTCCTTGAAAGTTTGAGTCAGATATTTCTTCATAACGAATTAATCCATTATTTTGATCTCTTTCTATTGTTGAAATTAATGATTTTTGATTTTTATCTTCTCCAACTAATCTATATAACTCTCGCCTATACTCCATACCGAATGAATCTATACTTATAGCACTAGCTCTAGTTTCCCCTGCTTCTTGAAATTTTGATTCATATCTTGCTTCACCATTTGGTAATGATTTAATTTTTGCTATTAAATTCAAAATATCATTTTTTATAATTATTTCGCCATTTCCACCAATAGATATTGGATCTTTATATATATTAAAAGTTTCTGCACCTCTATCTGCATATCTAACTGCATTTCTAATAGCAATTATAACAGCTGGCATTTTAATTAAACTTGTAGAAGCTCCTCTTTCATATAATTCTGTTTGCATATCTTTTCGGCTCATATCTGATTTTATTTGCATAGATTCCTCCTATTTAGAGTATAATATAGAAATTTTATACAATACTTTATATCACAATACCAATATATTATACCATTTTTTACATATTATGTCAATTTTGTGAATGTTATGTAACTAATTTTATATTTAAATAGGAGCTTTTTATTGTAAAGTAACATAAAAAGAAGAAAAAACCTTATCTGCATCACTACGAGATTCTTCTGTTATTCCAGATATTTCTATATAACACACATAACCATTTTTTACTAAAACTAAATAATTTGTTACAGCACCTGGTTCTATAGTCTTGTATGTTACAGTTTTCTCAACTAAAGAAAGTGTTCGATCTTCTAATTCGAGATTTCTAAAAGAAAATGCTAATGAATTTGGAGTTGATGAATTGTTTCTTTCTTTTTCTATAAATCTTTCTAAAAGTAATTCGTATGTTATATCTTCATTAGTACTTATATATTCAGATAGTTCAATAATCCCTGTTTTATAATTTAAAGAAATATTTACACCTGGATAAGTATATCCACTAACATCCCATGAATGTGGAGTATAGTAATGTAAAGTAATTGGATATAAACCCTCATGTTTTTTTTGAACTCTTTTAAAATCTTCAATAGAAATTGGTGGAAGATTATTTACTTCAAAACCTGATGGTAAAGGATTATTTGCAGGCTCACTAGGTAAAACATTTTGATTCGTTTTAGTAGTAGTTTTTTGTTGTACAATTCGTTTTTGAGTATCAGAAGTATTATCCATCATAACTTGAAAATCATTTTGTTCAGCCTTTCCTAATAAATTATTTGATTTTATAAAATTTGTCATAAGAAAAATTGAACCACTTATAATTGCTATAATTATTAAAATTAATATAATTGTTTTAAAGTCTATATTTTCCATAAAATCCCCCTTAATAAAATTATTATAACAATATAATTTTTTTTATACAATTACATTTGTATTTCTTTTTTATAAACAAATGAATAAATTTTTTGTTTTTGAAAATACTATTATCAATTAAATTATTTTTTATAATTTAATTTTCTTTAAGAGTATCAAAGGAGGTGCTTCTTAGATGTCAAAAAAGAATAAATCTAAAGGATCTAATAACAATAACAACAATAATAATGACAACACAAACAAAAATTAGTTTTTAAATAGTGACTTTTTAAGCAATTTAAATATTTTTTAATATTTAATTTTCTTTTATACTTATTTTAAGTAAATTAGATTTGTTTAATTAGATACTATTTAAGAAAAAACCTCTTCAAATTTGAAGAGGTTTTTATAATATTTAATTATAAATCTAAATATTTTTTTAAAAATTTTCCTGTATATGATTTTTCATTTTTACAAATTTGTTCTGGTGTTCCAATTGCTATCACTTCTCCACCATTATCTCCACCTTCAGGTCCTAAATCTATTATATGATCTGCTGTTTTTATTAAATCTAAATTATGTTCTATAACTAGAATAGTATTACCTGTATCTACTAGTCTTTGTAATATATCTACTAATTTATGAACATCTGCTATATGTAGACCTGTTGTTGGTTCATCAAGAATATATAATGTTTTTCCAGTTGCCCTTTTAGAAAGTTCTGTTGCAAGTTTAACTCTTTGTGCTTCACCACCAGATAATGTTGTTGAAGGTTGTCCTAGTTTTATATATCCTAATCCTACATCACTTAAAGTTTGAATTTTTTGTTTTATTCTTGGTATATTGTTAAAAAACTCTAAAGCTTCTTCTACAGTCATTTCCAATACATCTGAAATATTTTTTCCTTTATATTTTACTTCTAAAGTTTCTCTATTATATCTCTTACCTTTACATACTTCACAAGGTACATAAATATCTGGCAAGAAATTCATCTCTATTTTTAAAACTCCATCACCTTGACAAGCTTCACATCTTCCACCTTCAACATTAAAACTAAATCTACCTTTTTGATATCCTTTCATCTTTGCCTCATTTGTTTCAGCAAAGATATCACGAATAATATCAAATACACCTGTATATGTTGCAGGATTAGAACGAGGAGTTCTTCCTATTGGTGATTGATCTATATTTATGATTTTATCAATATTTTCTAATCCTTTTATTTTTGTACATTTTCCTGGTTTTTCATTAGAACCATTTAATTCTTTTGCAAGATTTTTATATAAAACTTCATTAACTAATGTTGATTTTCCTGAACCAGAAACACCTGTAACACAATTAAATACTCCTAGTGGAATTTTTACTGTTACATCTTTTAAATTATTTTCTTTTGCACCTATTATCTCAATACATTTACCATTTGATTTTCTTCTTTTTTTAGGTACTTTTATTTTTTCTTTTCCACTTAAATATCTTCCTGTTATTGAATTATCTATTTTTTTAATTTCCTCTGCTGTTCCTTGTGCAATCACATTCCCTCCATGAACACCAGCACCAGGACCTATATCTATAATTTGATCTGCTGCATACATTGTATCTTCATCATGCTCTACAACAATTAATGTATTTCCTAAATCTCGTAATTTTTTTAATGTTGCTAATAGTCTATCATTATCTCTTTGATGAAGTCCAATACTTGGTTCATCTAGTATATACAATACTCCTGAAAGTCCAGAACCGATTTGAGTTGCAAGTCTAATACGTTGTGCCTCACCACCAGAAAGTGTTCCAGCACTTCTAGATAATGTCAAATATTCAAGTCCTACATCAATTAAAAATTGTAATCGTGAATTTATTTCTCTTAAAATCACATCAGCAATCATTCTATCTTTTTCACTCAATTCTAAACTATTTAAATACTCTTTTAGTTTAGTTATTGATAAATCTGTAATTTCACTAATGTTTTTATCTCCAACTTTAATTGCCAATACTTCTGGTCTTAATCTTTTTCCATTACATGTATGACATGGACTATTGCTCATGTACATTTCATAAAATCTTCTCATTCCATCAGATTTTGTTTCTCTATATCTTCTATCAAGTGTTGGTAAAACACCTTCAAAACTTTGAGTAAATTCTCTTACACCTGATGGTGATTCATATCTAAAATCTATTTCTTCATCACCTGTTCCATAAAGAATTTTTTCTAAAAATTCTCTAGGAAGTTTTTTAATAGGTTTATTTTTTATATTAATTCCATAATGTTTACCTATACTTTCAAAATACATCCTTGCCATAGTATCACCTTTTTTCAGTGTACTTGAGCCAAATGCTTTTACACCATCATATAGTGTTTTAGATTTATCTGGTATAATTAAATCTTCATCCATTCTCATAATATAACCTATTCCTGTACAATCAGGACATGCTCCAAAAGGATTGTTAAAAGAAAACATTCTAGGAGATAATTCTTCAAAACTTATATTACAATCAGGACATGCATAATTTCCACTAAATAATTTCTCACCTTTTTTAGGTATTTCTACTTTTACTAAACTATTTGAATGTTTCATCGCTGTTTCTATAGATTCTGAAAGCCTATTTCTAATTTCTGGTTTTACTACTAATCTATCAACAATAATATCTATATTATGTTTTTTATTTCTATCTAAATTTATATCATCAGAAAGTTCATAAGTTTCACCATCTATTTTACATCTCACAAAACCTTCTTTTTGCATATTTTCTAATAATTTAGTAAATTCTCCTTTTTTTCCTCTTACTATAGGTGCTAGAATTTGAATTCTAGTTCCAATTTCTAAATTTAAAACTGAATCTACTATTTGATCTACTGTTTGTTTTTCAATTTTTCTACCACATTTTGGACAATAAGGTACTCCTATTCTTGCATATAATAAACGTAAAAAATCATAAATCTCTGTAACTGTTCCAACTGTTGAACGAGGATTTTTAGAAGTAGTTTTTTGATCTATAGAAATGGCTGGAGATAATCCATCTATACTTTCTACATCTGGTTTTTCCATAATTCCTAAAAATTGTCTTGCATATGATGATAAACTTTCTACATATCTTCTTTGTCCTTCGGCATATATAGTATCAAATGCAAGAGATGATTTTCCAGAACCAGATAAACCTGTTACAACCACAAGTTTATTTTTCGGAATATCTACATTTATGTTTTTTAGATTATGCTCTTTGGCACCTCTTATAATTATCTTATCATTCATTTTATTACCCCTTTTAAAATATGCAATTTTTTTGATATAAATGTTTTAAATAACTTTATATTTATTTTCACAAAACAAATGTAATTATATCATAAAAACAAAAGTTTGTATACTAATTTATATATTTTTATTTACTTTTTTCTAAAATCGATGTATAATAACCATATTCAAGAATCATGGCATTTTGACAATACACTTTAATAGTGGATGTTAAATGTTTATGGTTTTGAAAAAAAAACAGAAAGAGAGGATATATTATGGCAAACGTAAAAGAATTGGAACTCGTTGGCCAAGGTAGAGTTTGTGATATCTACCGGATATTAGGAGAACCAGACTGGCTTTTCCTTAACAGGTCAGATAGGTTCTATCTTGGAGAGCAGCGTTTTCCAGGAGAAATTCCGAACAAGGGAATTATACTCAATCAAATGAGTATAAAGTGGTTTGACCTTCTGCAAAAAGAAGGTATTAAAAATCATATTATAACTACAGATCCGAAGAGAATGATACTCCTTGGTGCGACTACAGATATGATTGGAAGCTGTATGGTTGTAGAAAACTATAAAGTATTACCTATTATATCTGTAGTTAGAGGATATGTCACAGATTCTCCTAGTTGGGAGCTGTATATAAACGGACAAACTCCTCGTGAGATGTTTGGTAACACATTACCTGCTGGACTCAAAAATGGCGATAAACTTACTAAACCCATCTATACTCCCAAAATAAAGATGGCAGATGGTAAGACAAGATGTATCACTTTTAAAGAAAGCCTTGAAGTAATTCAGGATTTCTTGAAAGATATTCTTGTTTCAGAAAAACATATGTCTGATGAAGAACTATATCTCACAGAAGATAAGATAGAATATATCTCAGAAGACATAGCATATGATATTCAGGAAATCTCTTTAAGAGCATATAATTTTGCGTATAAGTATGCTCTTGAAAGAGGAATTATCATCGCAGATGCTAAACTTGAGTTTGGTTTGCATTTCGATGTAAAAAGCGGAATTTTTGAAGTGGTTCTGGTAGATGAAATCTTCACTCCAGATTCTGCAAGATTCTGGGATATGTCTGCTTACGAAACTGGAAGTATTCAGGAAATAGATAAGAATTCCATAAAAGAAATTTGTTCTTCCAATTTTGGCTGGAATGAGGGTAGCACCCCTCCAGAACTTCCGGAAAATCTCCTGAGGGAAGCTGGTGATATCTATACAGATATCTACCAACAACTTTTTAAAGAAAATGCTCTTGCCATGTTTAATCGTATTATGTATGAATGGTCTGAGGCGGAAAAGTTAGTATCTGGAATGCTTGAGGAATCCACACAGAAAGAGATTGCAGGATATTTGAACAATCCTAATTAACCTTTCAATTTGTTTTAAAGGTTTCAAAACCGGTACAATAATAAAACAGGCAATTCCCTTTTAAAGGGAATCGCCTGTTTTTCCTTATTTTTTATTTCTCTTTTTCTATTATAAATTTATCTGTTAACAATATTCCTTTTGTTTTTTCTAGGAAAATAAATTCATCATATTCTTCCATATTTAGTTCATCTAACATAATTTTCTTTTCTTTTTCAGAATATCTACTTAAATCTGGTAATCTTATTTTAAAAATAGGAAAAATTTCAGAACTTTCATAAATTTTATCTAAATCTTGAAAAGGCAATATTTCTTTTATATATACACCTTCTTTTAAAGCTTTTTCTACATGGTTTTTACTTAATTTAAAATAATATTTGCCTCTGCCGTTTATCTCTAAAAAGTGCACCAACTAAATATTTTTTATTATTTTCATAATCAAACCATTTTAAATATAAATATTCCATCTCATACCTCAATTAATTATTAGATAAGTTTTCTAATTCTTTTATTTTGTCTCTTAATTCAGCTGCTTTTTCAAATTCCATATTTTTAGCATATTTAAGCATTTCATCTGTAAGTTTAGAAATAATGTCTTCAACTGATTGATTTTCATTAATATCGTATTCACTTTGAATATCTTCAACTATTGTTGCTTTAATAGTATCTCTTACAGATTTTCTGATAGTTTGAGGAGTTATTCCATGTTCCTCATTATATTTTTCTTGAATTGCCCTTCTCCTATTTGTTTCTGAAATTGCTTTTTCCATAGATTCTGTAAGTTCATCTGCATACATTATAACTCTTCCTTCTGTATTTCTTGCAGCACGACCAATTGTTTGTATTAATGAACGCTCAGAACGTAAAAATCCTTCTTTATCAGCATCCAAGATTGCAACAAGTGAAACTTCTGGAATATCTAACCCTTCTCTTAAAAGATTTATACCTACTAATACATCAAATTCTCCTATACGCAAATCTCTTATTATTTCCATTCTCTCTAAGGCTTTAATTTCTGAATGCATATAACGAACTCTAATTCCTGCATTTCTAAGAAATGCTGTTAAATCTTCTGCCATTTTTTTAGTAAGTGTTGTAACTAGAACTCTATCACCTTTTTCAACTTGCACTGCAATTTGTTCCATTAAATCATCTATTTGATTTTCTGTTGGTTTTACTTCTATTTTAGGATCTAAAAGTCCTGTTGGACGTATAATTTGCTCAACAACATTATCTTTACTATGAGTTTTTTCATACTCAGCTGGTGTTGCACTAACAAATATACATTGATTTATTCTTTCTTCAAATTCTTCAAATTTAAGTGGTCTATTATCAAATGCAGATGGTAATCTAAATCCATAATTTACTAAAGATTCTTTTCTTGCTCTATCTCCATTATACATTGCCCTCACTTGTGGAATTGTCGCATGTGATTCATCTATAAGTAATAAAAAATCATCTGGAAAATAATCAAATAGTGTATATGGTGGACTTCCTGCTTCTCTTCCACTAATATGTCTTGAATAGTTTTCTATTCCTTGACAAAATCCTGTTTCTTTTAACATTTCAATATCAAAATTAGTTCTTTCTTCTATACGTTGAGCTTCAATTAATTTTTTATTTGCCTTAAAATATTCTACTCTTTCTTCCATTTCCTTTTCTATTGTTTCTAAAGCTCTTTCAAGTTTATCTTTGCTTGTTACATAGTGAGAATTTGGATATATCATAACATGTTCTCTTGTTCCAGTTGCTTTTCCTGTTAATGGATTTATTTCAGATATTTTTTCAATTTCTTCACCCCAAAATTCTACTCTTATGGCTGTTTCTTCTTGGTTAGATGGATAAATTTCTAAAATATCGCCTTTTGCTCTAAAAGTTCCTCTTTTAAAATCCATCTCATTTCTAGTATATTGCATATTAACTAGTTTTTTCATTATTTCATTTCTATCTTTTTCCATACCAGGTCTTAGTGAAACAATCATATTTTCATAATCAATTGGATCTCCTAAACCATATATACATGAAACAGAAGCAACTACAATTACATCTCTAGTTTCAAATAGTGAAGCTGTTGCAGAGTGACGAAGTTTATCTATTTCATCATTAATAGAAGCATCCTTTTCTATATAAGTATCTGAAGAGGCAATATATGCTTCTGGTTGGTAATAATCATAATATGAAACAAAATACTCAACTCGATTTTCTGGAAAAAATTCCTTAAATTCTGAATATAGTTGACCTGCTAAAGTCTTGTTGTGTGCAAGTACTAGTGTTGGTCTTTGAACTTTTTCTATTATATTTGCCATTGTAAAAGTTTTTCCGAGAACCTGTAACACCAAGTAAAGTTTGGAATCTTTTACCTTCTTTTATTCCATTAGATAAATATTCAATTGCTTGTGGTTGATCACCAGTTGGCTTATATTCTGAATGAATTTTGAACATATTTCCTCCGTATATATTTTTATTATGTTTTATATAAGTTTTAAAAATTTACGTAAGACATATTATTTATATCATTTTTTTGAAAAAAAAACAAGGTAAATTCCCTGTTTTATCGTTTTCTTTTTGTATTACAATTGATATGAAACAAAAAAATATCTACATCTATTCTTATATTCATTTTCTTTATTTGCACAATTAATTTAATATTAAGGAAAATTAATTTCTAATTGATGAATTATATCTTTTCTTAAAGCACAACGTTTATGCTGTGTTTTAAATATTTCAAAACATTGATTACAATTAACACATATGCTTTCTTCATTATTTTTTAATTTTTGAACAAAATTTTCATCTGCTATAAAAGGACGGCACATAGAAACAAAATCAATTCCTTTTTCTAAAGCATTATTCATCTGATTTACATTTCTAAAACCACCAACTAAAATTATTGGAATATTAACTTTATTTCTTATCTTTAATGCATTCTCTAAAAAATATGGTGTTGACTGATTTAATTTTTTAAAATTATTCCCACTGATTTCAATAGCATCTATGCCATCCTTTTCCATCCACTTACATATTTCAATTTGTTGATTAATAAAATTACTATCTTCATTTTTTGATACGGTATCAATTTTAGCAATAATAACAAAGTTTGATTTTATAATACTAGTTGCTTCTGTTAATATTTCATGAATAATTCGATAACGGTTATTTGCATTCCCTCCATAATTATCTGTACGGTTATTATAAAATGGATCTAAAAATTCGCTTAATAAATATCCATGAGCCATGTGTAATTGTACTCCATCAAATCCAACTGTTTGTAAGAGTTCAATTGTTTTTACATAACTTCTAACATATTCTTTAATCTCTTCTATTGAAAGAGCTTTAGTATTATCTGTTTCACTTGGTGTTTTAGTAACTTGTCCTTCAATTTTATTTCCATGATGACCTGGATAAGAAATTTGAGCAATTATTTTTGAACCATACTTATGCACTGTATTTGTTAATAATTTTAGTTTTTCTTTATTTCTACTATCATTCACACAAATATGAGTAATATCAGCTCTTTGATTTTTATCAATTGCCATATGTGAAGTAATTATTAATCCTACTCCACTTTTTGCTAGATTATGATAGACTTTAATATAATCATCTGTTATACAACCGTCAATCGTACCTAAATGTTCATTTGTTGCAGAACGTACAATTCTATTTTTTAATTCCATGCCTTTTATTTTATCTTTTTGCCATATATTTTTCATTCAAAATCCTTTCTTATTTTAAATTTATATTTTCTCCTGTCCATAACAATTTTCATATTAAATACGACCATTTCTTTTTTATTATTTTAACTAAAATCTTTTAATTAATCAACAGACACTTATTAAAATGTATTCATATTTCAAAAGTTTAATAATACTATTAAATTTTTTTAGCAATTCATCAATATTATTTAAATATAAATAGATTTTTATATAGTTCACATATATCAGAATAATTCTGCTTTAAAACAATAATAATAGAATAATTACAAATTCTAACAGAATCATATTTAAGTAATAGAAAATTTATAATTCTTTTGCCAAATTCAAATTCTTTACTAACTAACAAAATATTAATCTTTTTCTTTCACCTTCCTATTTATTAGATACAAAAAAAGAAAAAAATGAGTACAAAAAGATAGTATTAATTATCTTTTCTTAAAATTTATAATGTTTGTATTTATTCACATACAAAATATAAAAAGGTTATTGAATATGGAAAAAATTATGCATTGGTTAATATCGAAGGAAATAATTCTTTTGGAAGTCCTGTGAGCAGTAATTATATTATAAAAGATGATGTGCTATATGAGGTTGATGATACAAATCCTACAATAAAGCAACTCGCTAGAGAAATATTTGAAGTTCAAAAAAGCAGTACTAATAAAGTCATCAAGTTTAATTCAAATAGTATCAATAAAATAAATCGTAAATTAAAATAGTGTAAAGAGGTAAAAAATGAAAAATAAAAAAATTCTAATTATAAGTATAATACTAATTATTATATTTCTTATTATCAATATAATCATAAAATCACTTTCACCTAATAATGAATATATTATTCAAAGTGAAATTTTTAATAATTCAATTGATTTAATATATGAAGAGAAATATGCAGAAGCTTATGAACTATCACAAAAAATAGATAATCCTGAAGAAAAAGAAAATATTCAAGAAATAATAGATTATTTATTTTTAAAAAAGACTAATAATAATGTTCTAGATACTATGGCCACTATTCAAAACGATATACTAAGAACTTTTGACAACTACAATTTTAATATAACACTATATGGTTATGGAAGTATAAATTCTGCAGATAAACAAATATTATCAGAAGATTTAGTAAAATTAGAAAGTATCAATAAATTTAGTGAACAGTTTCCCAAAAACATTTTATCAAATGATATAGAAGCATATTATGATTCTTTTTTTAAAGTAGTTGAATATACAAAAAATCTTTGTGATAATCCAGATGAAAAAATGTCAACACAAAAAGGGTTTAATGAACTTGGTAATACTATAGACTCTTATGTAGAAGAAAGTGAAAAACTTACTAATTTAACAAACTCATTATTAATTTCACATTCTGTTGAAAAAATTGATGATCTATATGTCTTAATGTTCGGATTATCTCCTAATAACACAATGCTTGATTAAGAAATATTATAAATCTTTTAATAGCAAAAATAGTTATATATTGTTTAATATTTGCTATTTTTGCTATTAATTTTTATTTACTATAAATAGAATTATTGTACTTATTATTGATTTTCTAATATAACATAGGTTAATAGTTTAATTTACCATAGATAACTTTATTTATTTCATTTTCTGTTATATTCTCTTTAGTAATTTCGGCAAAATATTACTTCAGAATTTCCAGATCTTTCTTTTCTATTATGATCTACTTTTGCATAACCTAAATCTTCGTAATTATTATTTTTTAAACTTTTTTCAGCTTCTTCAATACTGATTTTATTTTTTTGAAATTTTTCTAATATTTCTTTTATTTCCATCTGTTTTAAAATTTTGTCCCTTTCTTAAAAAATTATTTGCACCCATTAAAATTTTAAAATATAAAGATTTTATATTTTATTATAAATGCAATATTATAAATAATATTCTAATTTTGAAGTTCTTCTAATTTATAAAAATTTTTTAAAGGAATATTATTTTTTTCAGCTATTTTTTTAATTTCTTCATATTCTGGATATAAATATTCTTCTCCATTATTTTTTACTTTTTTAGCTTTTATTTTTCCATATTTAGTTTCAATTTCTATAATTTCTCTTTTTAGTACTGCTCTATGTTCTTTTCTATATCTGATTCCAATAGTTGTAGTTTCTCTAAAAATAATATTTTGTAATTTTAATTTATCCTCTTGTTTACATGTTATGCTCATTCTATATCCCGGTCTATTTTTTTTCATAAAAATAGGTGTGAAAAATACATCTAATGCTCCATTTTTAAATAGTAATTCTTGAGTATACCCTAATAGTTCTCCACCACAGTCATCTATATTAGTCTCCATAACTACAATATCATCTTTTTCATCTTCAATATTTCCATAATATACTTTTAAAACATTAGGAATTTGTAAATCCTTACTACCACTTCCCCATCCAATTTTTTCTACTTGCATTTCTGGAAGAGGCATAAAATCTGTTGCAAGTTCTGCAATAATTGCTGCACCAGTTGGAGTCACAAGTTCTGTATCTATTTCTATTTGTCTGAATTTAACATTAGAATTTGAAAATATTTCACTTGTTGCAGGAACTGGAACAGCCATTTTCCCATGTGCACATTCTATAAATCCATATCCATCATTTACAGTACTTGATACTATTTTATCTGGATTTATTTTATTAATTAATATTGCTGTTCCAACAATATCTATTATTGAATCTATTGCACCAACTTCATGAAAATGAACTTCTTCAAGAGATTTATTATGTACTTTGCTTTCTGCTTTAGCTACTCTAAAAAATATTTTTTTAGCTAATTTTTTAACTTCCTCGTTTAGAGTACTATTATCTATTATTTTATTAACATCACTCAAATTTCTGTGTTCATGATGATGAGTATGCTCATTTTCATGATTATGCTCTTTATGTTTATGATGATGTTCATGTTCTAATAAAACATCTACATAAGTACCAGTAATTCCATTTTTTACTTTTTTAGATATTTTTATTTCATAACCATCTATATTTAATTTTTTTAGTTCATTTAATAAATAATTTTCATCATTTATTATTTCTAGCAAAGCTCCAATAGTCATATTTCCACTTATTCCACTTGAGCAATCAAAATATAATATTTTCATTATTAATCCGTCCTTTTCTTATTTTTATAATATAACATAAGCATTATACCATAAGTGGCTGTGCAATATAAGTACAGCCGCTTAAAATTTAATAATATTTTTTATACTAATCTAATTCTATTAATTCATATTCTCTAGTACCAAATCCAAGCTCTGAAGCTGCTTCTATTGTATGAATTCCGTGTTGTCTTTCAACTCTTTCTATAAAATGATTTTTACCGGGATCTTCTGAATTATATATTAAATCCATACAAGCTTGATCTATTGCATCAGGAGTAATTTCTTTCATAAAATAAACTTTAGATTTTTTCATAAAATCTTAAAGTGTCTTGAGTAATATTTAATTTTTTTGATACTTCATTTATTGTCATTTTTTTCCTCCATTATGATAGGATATTATTCTCCTAATTTATCATACTCTTCATCAGATACTGGTTCACACCATTCATTATTTGTGTTTTCTCCTGGAACTTCTATTGCAATATGGCTAAACCAAGAATCTTTTTTAGCTCCATGCCAATGTTTTACATTAGCTGGAATTGTAACAACATCTCCTGGTTTTAAGCTTTGTGCATCTTTTCCTTCTTCTTGATACCAACCTTCTCCATCTACACAAACTAGAATTTGACCTCCACCTTTTGTAGAATGATGAATATGCCAATTATTTCTACATCTTGGCTCAAAAGTAACATTTGCTAAAAATAGACTTGTTTCTTCTGGATTTGTTAATGGTTTTAAATATGAATTACCAATAAAATATTGTGCAAAAGCAGTATTTGGATTTCCAATTCCAAACATTCCACCATGACTTTCTTTTTCATCAGAATCTTGATATACTTCTTTTGCCATATTAAATACAGCCCAAGCATTTGGCCATCCTGCATAAAAAGCTGCATGTGTTATTATTTCTGCCATTTCTTCTTTTGTAATACCATTATTTTTAGCATTTATTAAATGGTATTTTAATGAACTATCAACTAATCCTTTTCCCATAAAAATACATATAGTCACTAAAGACCTATCTCTTAATGATAATTTATCCTCTCTTGACCATACTTCACCAAATAATACATCATCATTTAATTCAGCAAATTTAGGTGCAAATTCTCCTAAACTATCTCTACCTGCAGTTTGTTTTTTCATTTTTAATTCCTCCTTTTCTACATTTTGTTATTTTAATAATAAAGTTTTTTAAATCTATTAATTCTTTTCTATTATTTAATATCACTTAGAGTGTGCTCCAAGTCAATAGTTTATAAAAAAAATCTTGAACATTTTAAAACTATTGATTATGTATTAAAACATTCAAGATTATTTTATAAAAAATTTAATTTAAATTATATTTTTGTTTATCTGATTCAGTTAACTCAAAAAATCTTACACTTGTATTTCGTTTTTTCCAAAGATTTAATGATTTTTCACCAACAAACGATACTATACCATTTTGTCTTCCTAATCTATATTTACACGTTTTAAATGGTATAGATATTCCTTTTATATCAGATACTAGAATATTTTTTAGATTTGGGCAATCAATAATTGCAAAATTAAATATTGACTCTAAATTTGAAAATATAATTGTTTCAAGATTTGTTCCTTTAAAACAATTAATAATATTTTGAGGTCTATTTAATATATATAATTTTAAATCACCTAAAAATTCAACTTTTTTTAAATTGGTACAATTTAAAAAGGCATTTTCGCCTATATTTATTAAATTTTTTGAAAAAGTAATTTCTGAAATAGATGTACAATTTTGGAAAGCATTTTCTCCTATCATTTCTATTTTTCCAAAATCTATTTTCTTTAATTTTCTACAATTTTCAAATGAATTGTTTCCAATACAATTATAAGTTTTATTTGGATTTAAATTAAATTCTGAGGTTTCTTTTTCATTTAAAAATATAAGTTCTTCCAAATTTTTCCATTTAGAATTAGTATCAAAATTATATTTAGATACTCCATTTGTTGCAATTGTTAATTTTTTTACATTTTCTACTGCAGTTTTGTCTAAAAAATCTTTTGCATATCTTATTATTCCATTTTCAAACTCTATCTGAAATGCAGGACCTTTTGAAGTAGCCCATTTTTTTCTCATTTGCCTTTGTGTAAAAAACTCGAATAATCCATCCCATATACTTTTATAATCAGAAGTTTCATAAATTTGCATTTGCATTTCATCATTTTCATTATCTGAAAAAACATTTAAATTTGTATCATATTCTTCTGAGGCAATATTAAGTTTTTTATAATTCTTATCTTGTAAATTTCCTAATATTTCTATATGATCATCTCTAGATCTCACATTTTTTATTGCTAAAATTTGTTGCCATAACTTATAATCATATAAATCTTTTTCAGACAATTTCTTTGCATATTCTATTAATTGATTTCTTTTAATTTTATCATGAGACTCATTTTTAGCCCCCTCAAATAATGTCTCTTTTAATGCATTTATTAATAATTCTTTTTTGCAATATTTGAATACTTTTGAAAAATCTAGAACACCTTCTGTTTGTAGCTGATAAATAATATTATATAAAGTAATATTTCCGATGTGTTTACTATACTCAATTTCTTCAATTGGATTATGAGTTTTTTTATTCCAAAGTTCTATATCCATTTCCAGGCTATCCCATAATCTTTTTATTTTCTTTAATGCTTCTGCATCTATTTTATTTTCGTTCTTACTTTCGATTATATTAGTTGTTTTTAATATATAATAATCTATATTAGAATCTAATACAATCAACTTAGAAAATACATCTAAAGATAACTCATCAAATCCTTCTGATTCATTTTTATTATCTAATATAATATCTTTAGCTTTCATTCTAATTATTTCTAACGCATTTTCATATTCTGTTGCTTTCTCAAATTGATTAAGGATTTTAACCTCAACAATCTTATTTTCTATTTGGAAAATTTCTTTTAAAAGCAAATCGAATTCTTTTTTATTTATCATAAGTATCTCCACAAATTAAAATTAATAATAAATCTTTATATATTTAGTCCAAAAACTTCAGGTTCGCCTCCGAATATATTCTATTTTTCCATCTATATATGCTACTGCTTGTCTATCTGTAATAGCATATACTTTGAAAGGATTATCTTTTAATGTATCACTTAAAAACTCTTTCGTCCATTTTAAATGATCTTTTCTTAAATAATGTGGAACTATATTAAAAGGAACTAATCCTAATTCTTTATATTCAAAATCTTCAAAATTGCAATTATACCTTAAATTCCAAAATTTCTTACTTTCAATTTGTCTTCCTAAAACTATTGAACCTGCTGATGTTCCCATTATTACTCTTTTTTCTGAAACCTCTTTAATTAAATCCACAGTATTAGTCTCATGAAATAATTTAGAATATATGTGCTGTTTTCCTCCAACTAAATACACTATATCTGAATTCATTAATCTTTTTTCTAATTCTGTTTTAGATTGTGTAATAAAATTTACAAAATCTATTCTACCTCCTATATGTTTTTCAATGTTTGAAAGTTCTTCTATAAGCCATCTTTTACTTTTCTCTTCTGATAAATAATATGCAGTTTCATTTATAATAGCTATATTAATTTCATTTGCTGGTTTTCCGACTATTTTAGCAACTTTATTTTCTATTTCATCAGTAGTAAAACCTTGTGATGCTAAAATTAATTTCAATACTAAACACCTCTCTTTATTAAAAAACATATAATTACAAATTAGTTATACCATTAATTTATAAAAAATACAATATAAATATTTATAAAAAGTACAAGCTCTGGTAAAACAGCTTTGTTTTACCAGAGCAAATAAAATTATTTACCTATGCAATTTGCGATTATAGTTTTGCTATTGCAATTTGTACTTCGAGCTCTTTAGCTATTTTTTCAGACATGTATTTTTTGAAAATTGAGCTCTTTGATGAATCCATTACTAATTTTAAAATATATTCTGATATTTTTTGTCTATTTCCAGAAATTATAAAAACTCTTTCATTTCCATAATCAAGAAAATCAAAAATATCTTCTTTCTGTTGTCTTGAAAGTTTTTTTATCTTTCTATATTTTGACTTTTTTATCCTCATTTTGGATTTTTTATAAACAAAACATGTTATCACAAATATATAAAGATAAAAGTTTTCATCTTCTAGTTCTTTTTCTCCATCTAAAATAGCTGAATTTTCTACAATAAATTTCCACATCTCATCATGTGTCAGCCATCTAAGAAGATTCTTTTCTCTGATTGTATGAGTATTTTCATGATTCCCGGTTAATCTTCTTGCATTACCCCCTGTTGCAAACCGTATGGTTTCATAGCTTTGCAATTCGAAACCATTCAATTCGTTGGTTTCATTTTTCATAATTATTCCTCCCATCTTTTTTTTGATAAATACATTTTATATCACTTTTTTTAATAAATCAATAAAATTAAAATATTTTATACTATGTTATATTAATTTTAAATGATTTATTTATTTCTATTTTTTATATAAAAAGCAAGTTCTCTTAAAAATTCTGCTTTTTCTCCAAAATCTTTTAAACTTTCAACAGCTTCTTCAATAGTATTTTCTAAAATTTCTTTAGACTTACTTAAACCATATTCGCTTATATAAGTACATTTCTTTTTATTTTTATCATTACCAACTGGTTTTCCTGTAACTTTTTCGTCTCCTTCTTCAGATAGGATATCATCTTTTATTTGGAATGCAAGACCAATTTTTTCTGCATAACTTGTTAGTTTATTTAAATCATTGTCAGTTACATCAGCTAAAATCGCACCAATTCTTACACATGCTCTTAAAAAAGCTCCTGTTTTATTTTCATGTATATATTTTAGTTTTTCTTTTGAAATATTTTTTCCTTCAGACTCTGTATCTACATATTCTCCTGCTATAACTCTATCTATTGCAATAGTTAATTCATTAAAAGCTTTTATTTTCTGGTTTCTTTCATTATTATTTGTAGTACTTATTAAATCTTTACTAATAATTAAATATGCATTATTTAACATGCTATCTCCAGCTAAAATTGCAGTATATTCATTAAATTTTTTATGATTAGTTGGTTTTCCGTGTCTTATATCGTCATTGTCAATTGCTGGAAGATCATCATGAATTAATGAGAAATTATGTATCATCTCTATTGCAACAGCATAAGGAAAACATTTTTCAAAATCATTTTTAAAAATTCTATATGTTGCAATAACAAGTATGGGTCTTAGTCTTTTTCCACCAGCAAGAAGACTATATTCTACTGATTGATTTAGTATTTTTTCCGGACTTTCATTCTTTTCTATATATTTTTTTAATTCTGTTTCAATTATCTCTTGATATTCTTTTAATTCATTTTTAAAATTCATATTTGACTCCATTTTATCTATTTATCTATTTTATTAAAATAACAACATTACTTTTTTATAAAGTGTATGCTACTTCCCCTTCTTCTTCAAACAACTTATGTTTTCTTGATTTTATATGATTTACTTTGCAATATCTATCTTTAAATTCCTTTTCATTTTTCAATAAATTTCTCATATCTTTCAAAAATATTCTATAAATTTCATCTTCTAAAAACATATTTTCTGGATTTTCTTCTCCATAACGTTTAGATAATCTTTTATATGTAAATTCAAGAAAATCTTCTATAGTATCATTTGGTGTTCTCCATTTTCCTACAAAAAAACTTCTTATAAAAACAATTTCTATTCTTGTATTTCTGTCAGCTGATGAAATTAATTTTCCATATATACTTCTAGGAATTTCTTTTAATGATGAACGATGATCTTCAATTGCTTCTTTTATTATTTGCCTTTGTTCATCTGTAAAAAATTTTTTCATATTTTTATCTTCAAAAAAGATTTTTCCTGCTATTAGATTATGATTTTCATGATCTATATATTTTCCTAAATCATGACAACTTGCTATAGCATAAATCATGTTTTCATCTAATTTTAATTTTAAAGTACTATTTAATGCAAATGCTCTTCTAATTACTTCTCTTATATGTAATATTCCATGTCCTTGATCGTTTTTGGAATATTCTGGGAAAATATCTGTCTCTATATATTTTTTTAAATCAGGATTTACATTTTTTGTATAATATTCATATTCATTAATATTATTCGCATTTAGTATTTCTATTCTAAAATCTTCAAAAGAATCTTTGTCGCTTTCTTTTACTATTTTAAACATTTCATATAATTGCTCATCAAGTGACATATTCAAATTTTTACTACTATATTTTTTATACAATTCTTTTAACTCTTCTTTACTTAATTTTTTCATACTCTTTTCCCCCAATAATTGCATTTAAATCAATTCTTCCAATTTCATTTATAAAATTTATCACTTTATCAAATTTTAAATACTTCGGTTTTCCTATAGTATATCCTGTATATTTTTTTATATTAATTGGTAAATCTATTTTATAAATTTCTTCTATTTTTTTATTTATACAATCAAAATCATAGTGAAATTTATCACGGTTTTTTATCACTTCTAAAAGTTCATTATTAAAATATATATTATAAAAATAATAATCAGTTAGAAGATGAAGCAAATATCCTTTATAAAAATCTTTGCTCATATTTTTTTTATTTTCTATTAAAAATGCATGTATATCTGTTTCAAAATTCCCATCATTTTTATTTCCCATTTGACCATAATGAGTTATACTTTTATTTTCACATAAACCATCTAGATTTTCATTCATATCTGGCCTTATTGTTCCATTAAAAAATTCTTTTTCATCTACTATTTCGTTTTTATGATTTTTTATGTATTCTTTTGCAATAGCCAAATGTATATTAAAACCTGGCATATTATTCACTCCTAACATATTAATAATTTGTAGATAAATATTCTATGTATTCTTCTAAACACATATTTAATTCATTCATTTTTTTTGCATGTTCTGCTCCCACATATCTCCAATGCCATGGTTCATAACTTATTTTTGTAATTTCTTCTTTTTCCTTTGGATATCTTAATATAAAGCCATATTTTTCAGCATTTATTTTTAGCCAATTAAATGCTTCAGAATTTTCAAAATCATAATTAACATAGTTTAAATCTATACATAAACCTAAGTTATGCTCACTTGTTCCAGGTTTATTTATTACCTTAGAAGTCATAATCTCTGCCTCTTCTGGTGATAAACCATCTTTAATAAATCTTTCTATTCTATTATTATATACTTCTTCTTGATATTCCGTACTTCTATATGCTGATTGAACCCAAACATCATCAATTCCTGCACTTTTTATATCCTGTAGCATTTGAAAAAGCTCTGCTACTATTCTTTCATCTACTTGTTTTTCATCATCTATATTAACTAAATTTATATTGTAATCATCTGGAATTTTATTTTCTGAATTAACTAAAATTAATCTCCAATCATTAATCTCTTTTTTGGGTTTAGAAATTTCTGTATTAGTATTGTTTTGTATATTTGTTTTGTCTAATACAACTTTTTTCTCCTCATATAATTCTACACTTTTATTATTATCCACAATATTTTTTTCTTCATTATTAATTTTAATTTTTTTCATATCATTAAATATCATGATACTACAAATAATTATAAATAAAATTATTATGAAAATTATTACTCTTTTTCTCATAATTATACTCCACGAGATTTTAATCTTTTTTCAGTATCGTTTTTTAATATTGTATAAATTACTGAAAAAACAGGTACTCCTAGTAACATTCCTAGTATTCCAAATAGACTTCCTCCTACTGTAACTGCCATTAAAACCCACATACCAGGTAATCCAACAGAATTTCCTACTACTCTAGGATAAATTACATTTCCTTCAAATTGCTGTAAAATAAGAACAAAAATTATAAATGTTATTACTTTTATCGGTTCTACAGATAAAATTAAAATTGCACCTATTATAATTCCTATAAATGCACCTACAACTGGTATCAATGCTGTAACTCCTATTAATACTCCAATTGGAGCAGCATATGGGATATTCAATATAAGCATTCCAATTATGCATAAAGAGCCTAATATAGTTGCCTCTAAGCATTGAACTGTAAAGAAATTTTTAAAAGTTTTATTTGCTATATTACCTATTTCGAAAATCTTATTTGCTTTTTCTTTATCAAAGTATGCTTGTATTAATCTAGAAATTTGACTTTTTAATTTTTCTTTTCCTGTTAAAATATATATTGCGAAAATTATTGCTATAATTAGATTTGTTATAAAACCGATAACTCCAACTACTATTGATATAGAAGAATTAAGTACTCCAGTAACAATTTGCATTAATTCTTTTTTTATACTTTCTGTGTCTAAATTCATATTTGATATTATATTATCTATTTCTTGGATATTTTCTGTATTGTTTTGAATTATTTTATTTAATTCTTCTGCATAATATGGAATATTTTGAATTAATAGTTTTACTATATCTATTAATTCTGGAACAATTAGATTTATTATTAAATACAAAATAAATGAGATTACAATAATTGCAAAAATCAGAGAAACAATTCTAACTACCTTTTTATTTTTGAAAAAAACTTTTTTCTTTCTTTTAATATTTAATAATTTTTTTTCAAAAAATGTCATTGGAATATTAAGTATGAATGCTAACGCACCACCTAAAATAAATGGGAAAATTATACTTATTATTTTATTTATAATGTTTCCAATCAAATTCATGTTATTAATTCCCCAGTATATAATTATTAAAATTACACAAAAAACAAAAATCCTTTTTAAATTATCTTTTTTATTTTCCATATGTTTCTCCTTTTTGGCAAAATTTTACATTAATTTAGTATTTATATAGTATCAAAAAAATATATTATTTTCAATACTTTTATTTTGATAAGCAAAAAAAGAATTAGCTTTTACTAATTCTTTTATATTATATTTTAAATTATTACTTCTTTTGCCTTTACAATTATTCTCTTTTTAGAGTCAAAAGTACATGTAATTAATGTTATCTCTCTTCTTCCATCTGTGTTTTGATATAAACATGATGTATCATTAGGAAACACTTTGTATATATCATAAATTTTATATTCTATATTACCATTTATATTATCTTTGAGACTAATTATATCATTTATATTTAAATCCTTAATATTATAGAAAATATTTTTATAATTGTGACCTGCTATGCATAAATTTCCTACTTCATTTGGATTTGGTCCCCAAAATTTTACAGGGGCAACTTTTAGTGTTTCTTCTGAATATATCTCTAATACATAAGTTTCTAAATCAATTTTAGGAATTTCTATTTTGGCAACAACATTATAACCTCGATAATTTTCTATAATTTTTTCATTATTTTGATAGATCATATTTTTTTCTATTTGTTTTTCTTCATAATTTTTAAAATTTTTGTTTAATACTTCTATTTTTTCTACATTATAACTATTATTTTTTATAGATATTTCTTCATATTTTTCAAAAAGTAATAATATAAACATTATTAGTAACAAACAAATGAAAATAACATTTATAATTAGTTTAAAAAAATTATTTTTCATTTTCAATTTTGTTTTTATTATTTATATAAATTATTAAAGAAATTATTAATAATGTAATAATTAATATTGGTATATATATATTAGAACCAGTTTTTGGAAGCATGTTTGGAACAGTATTAGTATTTGTTTGAACATTTGAATTTTCGCCTTTAAGATTTATATTACTATTTTCTATTGCAGAAACATCACTAGCTATATTTGTATTTTCAATATTATTTATTATATTCGTAGTATTCAAATCATTATTTGCTATATTATTAGAATTACCATCTTCTAAATTTTCATTTACAAGTAAATTTACTGTTTTACTTACTATAATATTATCATTGTTTTCTCCATCTACTAGGTTTAATGTAACACTATATTCGCCAGATTTTTCAAACATTGTAGTAACATTTAAAACTTGTGTAACATCTTTTCCACCTATTTTATATCCATCATCTTTCCAAAAAGTTTTAAATAGATCATATTCTTTTTTATCTTCTTCATTAATAGCAATCATTCTTGAAGTACTATCTGTCGGAGTTACTTTAGCAAATAATTTAGCTTTTTCATAATAACGACCTATATTAGATGTTATAGAAATTTGCATATTAGTTTCCTTATTTGCTATAATTTCTTCTGCTTCATAATCTAAATTTATAACATAATCTTCATATTCTGGTTCTACTAAAACCTCTTTTGAAATTGATGAATCCATATTGTCCACATATTCATCAGAATTTTCTATTTTAAAATTTTTACCAGTAACAGCAAAATTTGTTGGATTTGAAGTTGTAATATCATTTTTGGCTTTAAAAATTAATGAAATATGGTCTTTTGAATAATCATTTTCTTTTTTAGAAAACTTAAGTTCTACTATATTTCCTTGATCAATAGCGTCTCCACCTTCTGATGAAACATATTCAAATATTTTATTATCATATGCTATATTAAAAATATATTCTTCTAGTAAGGCTCCAAAATAAATTTTAATTTCTATGTTTTCACCAGGTCTAACTACTGTTTTATCTAAATTTACATTTAGATTATCTAATGAAATTGCATAACTTTTTCCTGATAATATACTGATCATTAAAACTAATACTATACAAATACTTGTTATATATTTTTTCATATTAAAAACCTCCTTTATTTTTATATCTTTATAATGCCAATTTTTATGTATAATTATTTACTAATAAATGGAAGTTTTTAATAATTATTTTAATATATTTTGTTCATACTATAAATCTTATATAGTAGCTTCTTTTTTCATTAATTCTAATAGCTTTTCTTGAATAGAAACTTTTTCTACATTATAATCTCTTAATTTTCCATGATAAATTAATCTCAAATTTTCTAAATTTTTAAAATCTTCTGGTTTTATAATCTCTGGTAAATTATTTGCAATTTTTGAATTATTTATTACATATTGTACAAATTCAGCACAATAAAATGAATTATTAGTTTGTAATCTTTTATTAAAACCTACTGCAAATAATCCTATAACATTAAAACTATGTAAATTTTTATTTTCTTGTATGTATTTTATAATATTTTTTGCATCTTCATATTGTTTATCTGTCACTAATAGAGAATATATATTTGCTGTTGTCTTTTTAAATCTCTTAAAAGTTCCTATTTTTATCCCTTCGTGAACAAAACCACCTAAAAATGGATTATATGGATTTAATCTCCCAAAACTATACATTTCATTCAATTCTCTATCTAATGATATTGATACATGAGAAAATTCATCTTTTGTATATATTTTTATAATTTTTGATAATATTGTTCCTGTATGTGTAAGTACTATAAATAATTGTTTCATTTTTTCTCCTTTGTTTTTTTGTTTTAACTGTTATGATTATACCACAAAAATTTTTCTTGAACAGCATATTAATATAATATTAATATTATGTTCATAATTTCTTAATATTTAAAGCATAAAAAATACTGATGCCCTAAAGCAACAGTATTTTTTATATTAATTAAGCTCTAATTTATTTTGTTCTTTCATTGTATTTAAATCATATGAAATTATTTCATTTTCTGCTAAAGTATAAAAAACACTATTAATATATATTCCCCTGTTTATATTTGTTTTATAATTCAGTTCTTTTGTTATTTCATTATATTTTTCAAAACCATTTTCTAAATTGATTTTAATTAATATAAAAGAATTTTTTCCATTATATGTAAGAGGAAATCCTATTAAATTTTTATCCTTGTTTATAAATAAAGCTTTATGATTATATTCTAATTCTGAGTATACATATTCCTCTCCAATATCCATTGTATACATTTCTCTTGGATTTTCTAAATCAGATATATCAAACATACTAATTTTCATATTTGTATTTACAATACCACCACTAGAATTTTCTTTTGTATTATAACCTATTCCTATTATATGTGTATCATCATATGGATGCAAATATGAACTATAACCTGGTATTTTTAATTCACCTTTTATAATCGGATTTGTAGGATCTGATAAATCTATTACAAAAAGTGGATCTGTTTGTTTGAATGTAACAATATATCCTATTTTTCCAATAAATCTTACTGCATAAATTTTCTCATCTTGTGCCATATTTTCTATTTTTCCTATTTCTTTTAAATTATCATCTAAAATAGTTAATTTATTAGAAACATCTTGATTTGTTCCCATGACTATAGTAGTATCAGTACTATCAGTACTATCAGTACTATCAGTACTATCATAATATATTTCGTTTTTGCTTATTGTTGTTGCAACCCTTAAATTTCCTTCATATTCATCCATTGAAAATTGATTATTTAAATATCCTTCAACTTCTCCTTTACATTCTAATATAATACCATCTTCTCCTAATTTAAATTTATAAATAATTGTTTTATCCGTATTATTTTCTATTTTTAGTTCTGTTATATATAAGTTTTCTTTATTTGCATAAATATTGTCACTTGCTCCAAAAAAAGTTTCAGTTTGTACCTCTTCACTATTATTTATATTAAAACCACCAACAATCATATAATTATATGTATTTACATCTTTAAAATACGCGATATCAGAATAACTTATCATTTTTTTATTTTCGTCTCTAATAGAATCTTCTGTATATGGCAAAATTTCTTCATCTTTTAAATTATTATTATATAGTATATTTTTACTGCTCACAAAATATATATTATCATTTATCATTCTAGAATTTATATAAAATCCATCTAAACCAACTTCTCTTATAAGTTTAGGACTATCTTTTTTATTTATATCATAAACCATTGCTTTTGCAAAGTTTTCACTATTTATTATTACATCATCTGTTAGTATTTCTTGGGATTCATCTATATCGATTATCTCTGTATTTTTATTAGATATATTATTTGTTGAAAATTTAGAATAGTTTCCAAGTATTATTAATTTATCATTATTTATATATAATTCTTTAGGTATAAAATTTTCTTTCTCATTATTAATATTATCTATAGTAGAAATAAGTTCTAAATTTTTACTTAAAATATATATTTTTTGATTTGATATATAATATATAAATTCTCCATCTGTTTTTACAATATCTGCTTCATCTACACCATCAACTTGAACATTAGTCATAGAATAATCGCTTGAAGTATCAGTTTGCTCTTGTGTTTCTGAAGTTATAACAGTATCATCTAATATTTCTTGATTCATACTTTTGGCTTGTCTAGAATTAGAATTATTATTTTCCAATACATTTCTTAATTCTTCCATACTTGCAAATCTTGGCAAATCATTTTCAATTTTTTCCACTTCTTTTATTTCTTCATTGGAATTTTTTGCTATTTTTTGAATATCTGGATTTCTAAAATTTATAAAGTAAACTGTACATATAATAATAGCTACAACTAAAATAGTTGCATATCTATAAAAATTATATTTTCTATTTTTTCTTTTACGAATCTCTTCTAATGTGCTATTTTTTAGTTCATCACTTGCATGAATTTGATCTAAAGCTTTTTTATAGTAATCTTTATTCATTTTCAAAACCTCCTTTTAATTTTTCCTTTAATAGTTCTCTTCCCCTAGAAAGCCATGTTTTTATAGTGTTTTCATTTTTTTTAAGAATTTTAGCAATTTCTTTTACTTTATATCCCTCATAATAAGATAAATAAATTACTGTCCTATAATTTTTAGGAAGCTCAGATACACTTGAAAATACATTTGTTTCTTCTTGAGCAGAAAATATCATATTCTCACTTAAAGATACTATTTTCTTGTTCCAATTATTATTTTTTAAATTTTTTGAGAAATTTATAGTAACTCTAATAAACCATGCTTTTTCATGTTCAGTATTCTCAAATTCAGGCATTTTTTCTGCAAACTTAATGAAAACATCTTGAAATACATCTTCTGCATTTTCTATAGTTCCAGTTCGTGTTAAAGCAAGTTTGTAAACCATATCTGCATATTTTTCTATTATTTCTTTTAAATATATTTCTTCGTTTTTTAGCATAATTTTACCCCCATTTACTATAAATACAAATTAGAACACAATTTGGTTTCAAAAAAGTTAAATTTTTATATTTCTAAAAATAATATATGAAATTGTTGCTCCTAAAAGATTTAAAATAACATCATCAATGTCCGCAGTACCAACAGAAAAAATAAATTGTAATATTTCTATAGATATTATAATAATAAAAGTAATTAAAAAAAATTCAAAAAAATTTTTAATTTTCTTATAAAATAAACTTCTAATAAAAAAACCTAAAGGTATGAATAATGCAAAATTTCCAAATAAATTCATTAAAATAAGGTATTTATTCATATAATTATTTTTTAAAGCTCTTATATATCTATTGATTGTGCTAAAAAGTTCTAAATTTACATCTTTTATAGTATTTTGATTTATTCTACATAAAAACAAAATATAAATTAAACTTAAAACATATAAGACAAATAATACTTTCAAAAATTTCTTTATTAATAATATCATTTTTCTCCTCTTAACGATATTATTAATATATGTATTTTTAAAATTGTTATGATAAACTTACATAAAAAAGGTAGACAATACTTATTTTAAATCATATTGTCTACCTTTAACTATTATTGATAATCTACTACATCAATCCATTTATTTAAAAATTCTTGTTCTTCTGGTATACCTTTTGCTTTTTGTGCTGCTGCTACAATAGAAATCCATCTTTGTATATTTGTTTTCTCAATTCCACTTTTTTCAGAGAAAAGATTTAAATATTTTTCAGCAACTTCAGTTTTTCCATCTATTGAGAAAAGTAGATATGTTCTTGCAGCATCTGATGATGCATTTCCTTGTGTTACATGTGCCCAATCTATTACATAAGCTGTACCATCTTCTTTTATTATTACATTACTTGGATTAAAATCTCCATGACATAATTTAAAATGATCTTTCATACCATCTAATCTTTGTAATAGTTCATATCTTATATTATCATTTAAGCTTTTATCTGAATTTATTTGTCTTTTATATTTTTCTTTCATTATATTTAATAAAGGTACTGTATTTGATAATATTTTTAATTGAATATCTATAAATCGATTTAAATATTCATCTTCCTTTTCAGGATTTTCTTTCATTAATTCATCAAGTGGTTTCCCTTCTATATGTTCTGAAACCAATGCCCATCTTTCTCCAACTTTTGCAACAGCTATAAGTTTTGGAACATTCAAAGTAGTTCCTTCTTCAACTCTTGCTTGATTTAAAGCTTCATTTAAAATATCTGCTTTGGAATAATTTTCAACAAATAATTTTATAGTTTTTCCATCTTCTTTATAAACTGTTTTTGTTTTTCTTTCCATTATTGGATTATTCAATTTTAATTCCATTATCTTTCACCTCCATAATAAGCTTTTAAATACATATCTTTTATTTCACTCATAAGAGGATATCTTGGATTTGCTCCTGTACATTGATCATCAAAAGCTTGCTGTGTCATTTCATCTAATGTTGCTAAAAAGTCTTCTTCCTTTATTCCATAATCTTTTATTGTTTTCTTAATTCCTATTTTTTCCTTTAATTCTTCTATTGCATTTATTAAGTTTTCTAAGCTTTCTTGATCATCTTTTCCACCAATTCCTAAACTTTCTGCTACTTCTGCATATCTTCTCAAAGTATGTGGATGATCATATTGTGGAAATGTTCCCATTTTAGGTGGTACTTCTTCTGCATTAAATCTTAATACATAATTTATCATTAATGCATTTGCAACACCATGTGGTAAATGATGAAAAGCTCCTAATTTATGTGCCATTGAATGGCAAACTCCTAAAAATGCATTTGCAAAAGCCATACCAGCCATAGTAGCTGCATTTGCCATTTTTTCTCTTGCTTCTGGGTCATTTGCACCATTTTCATATGCTCTAGGCAAATATTTAAATATATTTTTTAAACTCTCTTTTGCTAAACCATCTGTATATTCTGTTGCCATCATTGAAGCATATGCTTCTAATGCATGTGTTACAGCATCTATACCAGAAGCAGAAGTTAAACCTTTTGGTGCATTCATCATCATATTACAATCAACTATAGCCATTTTTGGCATTAATTCATAATCAGCTAAAGGATATTTTGTTCCTGTTCTTTGGTCTGTAATAACTGCAAATGGTGTTACTTCTGAACCAGTACCAGCAGAAGTAGGAACAGCAATAAAATAAGCCTTTTCTCCCATTTTAGGAAATGTATAAACTCTTTTTCTAATATCCATGAATCTCATTGCCATATCCATAAAATCTACTTCTGGATGTTCATACATTACCCACATTATTTTACCAGCATCCATTGCAGAACCACCACCTACTGCTATAATGCAATCTGGTTTAAATTCATTCATTGCTTTTGTACCTTCTATACTGCATTCTAAAGTTGGGTCTGGAGTAACATTTGAAAATGTTGTATGAGCAATCCCAAGCTCATCTAATTTATCTGTTATACATTTTGTATAACCATTTTCAAATAAGAATGTATCTGTTACTATAAATACTTTCTTTTTATTCATTACATATTTTAATTCTTCTAAAGCTACTGGTAAACAACCTCTTTTAATATATACCTTTTCAGGTGCTCTAAACCAAAGCATATTTTCTCTCCTTTCAGCTACTGTTTTGATATTTAATAAATGTTTTACTCCTACATTTTCTGATACTGAGTTTCCACCCCAAGAACCACAACCAAGTGTTAATGATGGAGCAAGTTTGAAATTATATAAATCACCTATACCACCTTGAGATGAAGGTGTATTTATTAAAACTCTACATGTTCTCATACTCTTATAAAATTGTTCAATTTTATCTTTTTGTGTAACTGTATCTACATATAATGAAGAGGTATGTCCAAGCCCTCCATCATCTATTAAATGAGTAGCTTTACTTATTGCATCTTCAAAACTATTTGATTTATACATAGCTAAAACAGGAGATAGTTTCTCATGTGCAAATTCTTCTGAAAGATCAACACTTTCTACTTCACCTATTAAAATCTTTGTATTTTCTGGAACATTTACACCTGCTAAATCTGCTATAGTACAAGCTTTTTGTCCTACTATTTTAGCATTTAAAGCTCCATTTATAATTATAGTTTTTCTCACTTTTTCTAGTTCTTCATTATTTAAGAAATAGCATCCTCTTTTTATAAATTCTTCTTTTACATTATCATATATTTTATCTGATACTATAACAGATTGTTCTGATGCACAAATCATACCATTATCAAATGTTTTTGAATGAATAATTGAATTTACAGCTAAAACAATATCTGCTGATTCATCTATAACTGCTGGTGTATTTCCAGCACCAACACCTAAAGCTGGTTTACCACTAGAATATGCTGATTTTACCATTCCAGGTCCACCAGTAGCTAAGATTGTATCTGAACTTTGCATTAAAGTATTTGTAAGTTCTAGAGATGGTACATCTATCCATCCAATTATACCTTCTGGTGCTCCTGCTTTTACTGCTGCTTCTAAAACAATTTTTGCAGCTTCTATTGTAGATTTTTTAGCTCTTGGATGAGGACTAATAATAATACCATTTCTAGTTTTTAGGCAAATTAATGTTTTGAAAATAGCTGTTGATGTTGGATTTGTTGTTGGTATTACTGCTGCAATTAGTCCAATTGGTTCTGCAATTTTTTTTATGCCATATGAGTTATCTTCTTCAATAACACCACAAGTTTTTTCATTTTTATATTTATTATAAATATATTCTGCTGCATAATGGTTTTTTATAACCTTATCTTCCACAACCCCCATTCCTGTCTCTTCTACAGCCATTTTAGCTAAAGGTATTCTGGCTTGGTTTGCGGCAATTGCAGCTGCTAAAAATATCTTGTCTACTTCTTCTTGCGAAAATTTTGCGAATTTTGCTTGAGCCTCTTTTACTCTAGCAATTGTTTCTTGTAAAGTTTCTAAGTTATCAACTATTTTGTATTCTTTATCCATACTACACTCTCCCTCTATTTAATTGTATTTATTAAAAACTTTCCTAATTTAAATTCATTATATTGTTAATAAAAAATTTTTTCAATAATTTTATTAAAATTTATAAAAATATAATTACGAATTTTTAATTTGTATAAAGAAATGATTACTAATTGTTTTCAATATTTTTGTAAATTTTGCAAGGATTACCAAAAGCTAAAACATTATCTGGTATATCTTTTGTAACAACACTTCCTGCACCTATTACACAATTATTTCCTATTTTCACTCCAGGAAGCACTATAACATTTCCTCCAAACCAAACATTATTTCCTATTTCAATAGATTTTGCATATTCTAATCCTTGATTTCTCATTTTTACATCTAATGGATGTCCAGCAGTATAAAAACCACAATTTGGACCAATAAATACATTATTACCAAATTTTACTTTATTTGCATCTAATATTACTAAGTTATGATTTGAATAAAAATTTTCTCCTATTTCTATATTATATCCATAATCACATATAAATGGTTGTTCTATCAAAAAATTTTCTTTAGTTTTTCCTAAAATTTCTTTTAAAATTCTTTTTCTTTCACTTTCATTTGATGGTTTCAATTTATTATATTCAAAACATAAATCTTTTGCCTTAGTTCTTTCTTTTATTAAAAACTCATCATAATTTGCATTATAAATTTCTCCATCTAACATTTTTTCTTTTTCTGTTTTCATAATATAATGTCCTTTCATCTAAATTTTAAGCAAGTGGTGCAAAAATTCTTAAAACTCCATTTACTATTCTATATAGTATTCCTAATTTTGTATTTTTCATTTCTACTTTTCTACATTTATTTTGCATTTCTAAAATATCTGCTTTTATATCAAAAATTGCAGGAACTTTGTAAAAAAGAGTATTACATTCAAAATGCAAGAAAAGACTTCTAAAATCTAAATTTACAGAACCGAAGTGTACTAATCTCATCATCTATTAATACTGTCTTCGAATGTAAAAATCCTGGTTTATATTCATATATTTTTACTCCAGCAGATAATAATTGACCATAATAACTTCTAGATAATCTATATATTACTGGTTTATCTGGAATTCCAGGCATATAAATTCTAACGTCTACACCTCTTTTAGCAGCTCTTATAAAAGATTCTTTCAAATTATCTCCAAGTGCTAAATATGGTGTACAAAACCAGGCATATTCTGTAGCTTGAGATAGTAAATCTGTATATAAATCATTACTAATTGCATCTGGATTTGTAGGAGAATCATAAAATGCTTGAATATAACCATTAGATTTACTCTCATTCTTATTTTCTTCTACAATATTTTTAGAAATTTTATCTTTTGAAAATGCGTTCCAAAATTCTATAAACATATATGTATAACTTTGAACAACTTTACCTGTAGTTTTAAATCCTACATCTTTCCAATGTCCATATTTCTCATATTCATTAATATATTCATCTGCAAAATTTATTCCACCACTAAAGGCTGTAATTCCATCTATTATTAATATTTTTCTATGATCTCTACAATTTAATGTACCAGATAAAAACAATTTTATAGGATTAAATTCTATACATTTAATTCCTTTTTTTGAAAGTATAT
This sequence comes from uncultured Clostridia bacterium, assembly GCA_944390285.1. Classification (GTDB taxonomy): domain Bacteria; phylum Bacillota; class Clostridia; order TANB77; family CAG-508; genus Scatovivens. The sequence continues at coordinate 4,150 of CALXPN010000007.1, read as the reverse complement.
ATGAATATTTTCTAGGAAGTGTTGTAAGACTTCCAAAATCATCATATATAATTCTAATATTTACTCCTTGTTTTGCCTTTCTTTCCATTATTTCTAACATTGAGTTCCAAAACTTACCTTCTGCAATTATGAAACTTTCTATATATATAAATTTTTTAGCTTTTTCTAATTCTTTCAAAATAGACTCATACATTTTTTCTCCTATTGGATAATATTCTGTATTTTCATTTCTATAAACTGGAAAACCTGTTTTTCTTTCTATATAAGCAAAATTTTGTGCTAAATGAGCATCATCTTTTTTTATTTCTTCATAAATTTTATTATCTTGTTTTAATGTAATAGGTATTGTTTTTTTAGATTTTTTTAATCTAACATCTAATGGTTTACTAGTTTTCTTGTCTCCCCATAAAAGATACATAATAGTTCCAAATACGGGAAGTGTTAAAATTATTATTAACCATAAAATTTTATATGAACTCTCATTTCTTTGTGATGCTACATATAAAACAAATAAAAAAGCAAGAATATGAAGAGCTATATTTAATCCTATAGCATGTGGTGAAGATAATAAAGACAAAATTTCTATAATCCAAAATAATTGAAATATTACTGCAATAAAAAGTATTATTAATCTACTTGCTATTACTCTTTTGTATTTGTTATATTTGTATTTCACAAAATTATCCCCTTTCTTTCATTTATTAACTATTAGCATATTATCATAACATTGATGAATACACAAGTATTTTAATTTTTCTGTATGTTAAATAATAATTCCTATATTATAAAAATATTTCAAATATTTACGGTCAAGCTGGTTTTCACAGAAATTCTAAAACAAAACTTGCCAGCGCCCTCAAGAACAAGCTTGAGATTCCCTAGCAAATTTTATTTAAGAATTTCTAATTTCAAACCACTTTCCATCCAATATTTTCATATTTTTATAATATAGGAATTCATAAATTAAAAAGTCGTATATTAACTGTTTTTATTGTTTTGAAAATTATATTAGACAAACATTTTGATGATTTTATTTGAAAAAAAAATATAGTTATGATAAACTTATTTTGGGAGAAATAATAATTTCTATTATCTCTCCATATAAAAACATAAGGAGATAAGTATATGAAAAAAATTAAAATTATTTTATTAATTATTCTAGTAATTTGTTTACTGATTTTTATTATTAATTTTATTAGAAATTCAACTATTATTAATAATATAACTCATAAAAATCAAGAAATTTTTTCAAGTCAAAATGTATATATAGAAGAAAAAACATATATACATTCTGAGTTAAATACTGTCAATAAAATTTATCACAAAGATGGTGTATATAAGATAGATACATATGATTCTAATAATGCTTTACAAAGCACAAGCTATAAAAATGAAAATAATGGAGAAACTAAAACTTTATACTTTTTTGAGGAACCATCTGAATCAGATGATTTTAATCAAGAATTAATAGATTCTTTAAACATTAATTTTAATTTATTAAATAATTATTTAGCAAAATATATAAAAAAAGTAAATAATACTTATTTACTAAATGATAATTCTGGTGTTTTAGAATATTATTATAATAAAGATAACTTTAATTTAGAACGTATAGTAAATAATACTCAAGATACAAATTCTGAAATTATTTTAAATTATGAATTTGATATAGTTACAGATGAAGATATTCAACGTCCTATATTATAAAAATATATTGATTTTAAAAAAAATCGCACACAACCAAAGTTATGTGCGATTTTTTAAGGCTTATTGCCTTCTCTTGCCCATTAAATAATCGAATATTACTAGAAGATAGGATACACCTAATATTACTAGTGTAATTATTATCACTGAAATAAAAACACCAGCATATCCTATCATATGATAGTCTAGAAACTTATAACCAAATTCTCTAGACCCTCCTATGCTATAAAATCTTCCGCCACTAAAACTGTATATATACACATAAGGAATATAGCCTAGTGGTAAAAGAATCCATATAATAGGGTAAAACTTCTTAAATTTTCCTTTTTCATCAAAAAGGAAATAATCTAGTATTACTAATAATGGTGAAAGAGTATGTACTAGAAAATTCGCTAATTGTTTATTACTTATCGAAGTCTCCAGTGCTCCCATTTCAAAACCATTTGGTGCTAATGCTATTCTGTATACAATAGCCGTTATCAGAATACATATCATTATAGCACCTTTTATTATATAGTAATACTCTTTCTTTTTGCTATTCCGTAACTCTAAAATCACAAACCAAATAAATGTAATCGCACATATGCTATTGCTTTGGAGTGTATAATACGATATTAGAGAAACGGCTGAAGTTGTTTTTATCAGATTCATCGAGATTCCGGTTATTAATGAGCATAAGGTTAAGATCTTATAACATAAAGAAATTCTCTTTTTAGTCATAAGTCTACCTCCTTTCTGTAGTTGGTCATCCGGTTACTATATATATTATATCACAGAAGCTAGTCTTTCACAAAGCATATGTAAAATACTTTTTTACTATATAAACATAAAAACATAGTAATATATAAATATTTAAAATACCGCGCTAGCGACCAAACGAGTTTTACGAGTGCGATATGGAGCATCTTTTTAAGATGCGACAAGCAAGGTATTTAAAAAATATTTATATATTACTATGTTTAATTTATCAGTAAAATATTAAACCATTTATAAGACTAAACTCCCATTATATTATATCCATTATCTGCATATATAACTTGACCTGTTATACTACTAGACATTGGACTTAATAAAAATGTAGCAACATTTCCAACTTCTGTAGTTGTAACGTTTCTATGTAATGGTGCTTTTTCTTCAACTATTGTTAAAATACTATTAAAATCTTTTATTCCTTTTGCAGATAGTGTTTTTATTGGACCAGCAGATACTGCATTCACTCTCATACCATCTTTTCCTAAATTTTCTGCCAAATATCTTACACTTGCTTCTAAAGCAGCTTTTGCAACTCCCATTACATTATATCCTTCTAAAACTTTAGTTGAACCATGGTATGTTAATGTAACTAAACTTGCATTTTCATTTAGCATATCCAATTCTCTTGCCATTCTTGATACTAAAACAAATGAATAAGCACTTACATCACAAGCATGTGAATATCCTTCTTTGCTTGTAAAAATGAAATCATGATGTAAATCCTCTGTATTAGCATGAGCAATTGCATGAACTATTCCATCTATTTTTCCATTTTCAGCTTTTATTTTTTCAAAAACTTCTTTTACAAGATCATCTTCAGAAGCACCATTTAAAACATATGCTTTACTTCCTTTAAATTCTGAAATAAGTTCTTCTATTTTACCTTTATTTTCTTCTCCCATATATGTAAATAAAAGTTCTGCTCCATTTTCATAAGCTGATTTAGCTATTCCAAAAGCTATGCTCCATTTGTTTCTAATTCCCATTATTAAGATTTTTTTTCCTTTTAATAACATTTTCTTTTCTCCTATCTTTTAAATTTATTTTAAAAATAAAATACTTAAATATTTTATAAAAATAATTTATATATTTCAATACTTTATTTTTTATCTATTGTTATAAATTCTCCCATGTTTCTAAATTTTTGATATCTATCCTCTACAATCTCTTCTTCAGACATATCTTTCATTTCATTTATTATATTTTGAATTTCTTTTTTTAAGGTCTTTGCTACTTTTTGAAAGTTCTCATCATTTATTTCTTGAGGTTCTTTTATTATTTTATCAATAACTTTTAAATCATATAAATCATGTGCTGTAAGTTTCATTTTTTCTGCTGCTTCTTTTACTCTTGACGAATCCTTCCATAAAATACTTGCATATCCTTCTGGTGAAAGAATAGAATAAATTGCATTTTCAAGCATTAAAACTTTATTTCCAAGCCCTAAAGCTAATGCACCACCACTAGAACCTTCACCTATAACTATTGCAATTGTTGGAACTTTTAATTTAGCCATTTCAAGCATAGAACTTGCTATTGCCTCACCTTGACCTCTTTCTTCAGCTCCAATTCCTGGATAAGCTCCTTTTGTATCTATAAAAGTTATAACAGGTCTTTTAAATTTTTCTGCTTGTTTCATAAATCTAATACCTTTTCTATAACTTTCTGGATTTGGCATTCCAAAATTTCTTTC
>CALXPN010000006.1 GCA_944390285.1 uncultured Clostridia bacterium | reverse complement strand
CAGGAGCTAAAGTTTCAGGACCTATTCCACTTCCAACAGAAAAAGAAGTAGTAACAATTTTACGTTCTCCACATAAAGATAAAGATTCAAGAGAACAATTTGAAATGAGAACACATAAAAGAGTTATTGATATTCTTTATCCGACACAAAAAACAGTTGATAGCTTAATGAAATTAGAGTTACCAGCAGGTGTTGATATAGAAATTAAATTATAATAGTAATGAAAATCAAACCAAGCTGATTTATCAGCCAATAGTTAGGAGGAAAAAAAGAAAATGAAAACATTAATAGGAAAAAAAGTAGGAATGACTCAAATATTTGACGAAAAAGGAGCAGTTATTCCAGTTACAGTTATACAAGCAGGACCTTGTCCAGTAGTTCAAGTTAAAACTGCTGAAACAGATGGATATACTGCAATTCAATTGGGATATGGAGAAGTTAAAGAAAGCAAACTTAACAAACCAGAAAAAGGACATCTAAAAAAAGCTAATATAAAAAATGTAAAACATTTAAGAGAATTTAGAGTTTGTCCAGAAACTTTATCAGAAGTTAAAGTTGGTGATGAAATAAAAGTAGATGCCTTTGAAATAGGAGATAAAGTAGATATCCAAGGTATCACAAAAGGAAAAGGATTCCAAGGCGTTATAAAACGTCATGGTCAAGCAAGAGGACCAATGGGACATGGTTCAATGTATCATAGAAGACCAGGTTCAATGGGACCAACATCTACACCAGGTAGAGTATTTAAAGGTAAAAAATTACCAGGACACATGGGTGTGGATAAAGTAACAGTACAAAATTTAGAAGTTGTAAAAGTTGACTTAGATAAAAATGCTATTTTAATAAAGGGATCAGTACCTGGAAATAAAGGAAGCATTTTAAAAATAAAAAAATCAGTAAAAGCATCTAAATAGAGGGAAGGAGGAAGAATAAATGCCAAGTATAGATGTATATAATATTGAAGGAAAAAAAGTTAGTACAGTAGATTTAAAAGAAGAAATCTTTGGTATAGAGCCAAACGAAGCTATTGTTCATACAGCATTAGTAAATTACTTAGCAAATCAGAGACAAGGAACACAAAGCACAAAAACAAGAGCTGAAGTAAGAGGCGGTGGAAGAAAACCTTGGAGACAAAAAGGTACAGGTAGAGCAAGACAAGGTTCAATAAGAGCTCCACAATGGATTAAAGGTGGTATTGCTTTAGGTCCAAAACCAAGATCATATAAATATAGAATTAATAAAAAAGAAAAACAATTAGCTATAAAATCATTATTAAGTTCTAAAGTTTTAGAAAATGATTTAGTTGTTGTTGATAAATTTGATTTTAAAGAAATTAAAACAAAACAAATGGTAAATGCTATGAAAAACTTAAAAGTAGAAGGAAAAACTTTTATAGTATTACCAACAAGTGATGAAAAAGTTCAAAAATCAGCTAGAAATATAGAAAATGTTAAAACAGGATCAATTAATACAATAAATGTATATGATTTATTAAAATATAAAAAATTAGTTTTAACAGTAGATACAATAAAAAAATTAGAGGAGGTGTATGCTTAAGATGGTAGCAGAAGATATTATACTAGCTCCAGTAGTTACTGAAAAAAGTACTACTGATATGCAAGAAGGAAAATACACTTTCAAAGTTGCGAAAAAAGCAACTAAAGTTGAAATAAGAAATGCTGTTGAAAAATTATTTGAAGTAAAAGTATTAAAAGTAAATACTATAACAGTAAAAGGAAAAGAAAAAAGAGTAGGAGTACACCAAGGCAGAACTTCAGATTGGAAAAAAGCTATAGTTACTATAGATACAAACGTATCTGATATGAAATATTTAGCTAAAGGTGGAAAAGAAGTAAAAATTTCTAAAAAGTACAAAGATTCAATAGATGAATTTATAGGTGCTTAAAATTAAAAGAATATCGGGAAATAACCCGGAAAATAAATTGTGAAGGAGAATTAAAAATGGGAATTAAACATTATAGACCATATACACCATCAAGAAGAAATATGACATCTTCAACATTTGAAGAAATTACTAAAAAAACTCCAGAAAAATCTTTACTTGCTACTAAAAAGAAAAATGCAGGTAGAAATTCTTATGGAAGAATAACAGTAAGACATCAAGGTGGTGGAAATAGAAAAAAATATAGAATGGTAGATTTTAGAAGATTAAAAGACAATATGGAAGCAGAAGTTATTGGTATAGAATATGATCCAAACAGAAGTGCAAATATTGCTTTAATTAAATATGAAGATGGAACAAAGAGCTATATTTTAGCTCCACAAGGTTTAACAGATGGAGATAAAGTAATCTCTGGAGAAAATGTTGATATTAAACCAGGAAATGCAATGCCAATTTCAAACATTCCAGTTGGTACATTAATACACAATATAGAATTAAATCCAGGTCAAGGTGGAAAATTAGTAAGAAGTGCTGGTCAAGAAGCACAATTAATGGCAAAAGAAGGTGCTTATGCTCACGTTAGATTACCTTCTGGAGAAATGAGATTAATTTCTGTAAGATGTAGAGCTACTATTGGAACAATAGGAAATAGTGATCATGAAAACATCAAATTAGGTAAAGCTGGTAGAAAAAGACATATGGGAATAAGACCAACAGTTAGAGGTTCTGTTATGAATCCTAATGATCACCCACATGGTGGTGGTGAAGGTAGAGCACCTGTTGGACACAATGGACCTATGACTCCTTGGGGTAAACCAGCACTTGGATATAAAACTAGAGATAAAAAGAAAACATCTAATAAGTTTATTGTTAAGAGAAGAAAATAATTTAGAAAAAGCTATTTTTTATATAATTTAAGTTTATAATCGAGAAAGGAGAAAATAATGTCAAGATCAAGTAAAAAAGTACCTTATGTAGCTCCAGAACTTATGAAACGAATTGAAGCTATGAATGAAACAGGTAAAAAAGAAGTATTAAAAACATGGTCAAGAGCATCTACAATATATCCTCAAATGGTAGGTCATACAATAGCTGTTCATGATGGTAGAAAACATGTTCCTGTATATATTTCAGAAGAAATGATTGGACATAAATTAGGAGAGTTTGCTCCAACAAGAACATTTAAAGGTCATGCAGGAGATAAAACAACAAAAAAATAAAATAAATGTGTATTACGATAAAAATTGAGTGAAGGAGGAAAAAATAGTGGAAGAGAAAACTCAAGAACTAGAAGCTAGAGCAACTTTACGTTATGCAAGAATTTCAAGCAGAAAAGTTAAAATTGTAGCAGATTTAATTAGAGGAAAAAAAGTTGATGAAGCTCAAAAAATAGTTAAATTTGCACCTAAAGCTTCAAGTGAAATATTAGAAAAATTATTAAATTCAGCTATAGCAAATGCTGAAAATAATCATTTCATGAATAGAGCAAATCTTTATGTTGCAGAAATTTATGCAAATCAAGGTCCAACTCTAAAAAGAATAAGACCAGCTGCAAAAGGATCAGCAGTTAGAATAAGAAAAAGAACAAGTCATATAACAATAGTTTTAAGAGAGAGTAAATAATAGAAAGGAGGATATTTACGATGGGACAAAAAGTTCATCCAAATGGAATGAGAGTAGGTGTTATTAGAGATTGGAGTTCTAAATGGTATGCAGATTCTAAAAATTTTAGTGATTACCTAGTTGAAGACCATAAAATTCGTGAATATGTGAAAAAGAAACTATTTATTAGTGGAATTTCAAAAATAGAAATCGAAAGAACTGCAAAATTCGTAAAAGTTAATGTTTATACAGCTAAACCGGGTTTAGTTATAGGTAAAGGTGGAAATCTTTCAGAAGCATTAAAAGCAGAACTTGAGAAAATGATAAATAAAGAAGTAAATTTAAATATAGTTGAGGTAAAAAATATAGATACTGATGCTCAATTAGTTGCTGAAAGTATAGCATCTCAACTAGAAAGAAGAATTTCATTCAGAAGAGCAATGAAGCAAGCTATGCAAAAAGCAATGAAAGCAGGAGCTTTAGGAATTAAAACAGCTGTATCTGGTAGATTAGGTGGAGCTGATATGGCAAGAACAGAATTTTATAAAGAAGGTACAATACCACTTCAAACTTTGAGAGCAGATATAGATTATGGATTTTATGAAGCAGATACAACTTATGGAAAAATCGGTGTAAAAGTTTGGATTTATAAAGGTGAAGTTCTTCCAGAAAAAAAAGAAGCAAAAGGAGGTAACGACTAATGCCATTAATGCCAAAAAGAACAAAGCATAGAAAAATGCAAAAAGGTAGAAATAGAGGAAAAGCAACAAGAGGAAATGTAGTTAATGAAGGAGAATATGGATTACAAGCTACAACAGCTGGATGGATTAAATCAAATCAAATAGAAGCAGCCAGAGTTGCAATGACTCGTTATATAAAAAGAGGTGGTAAAGTTTGGATAAAAATATTTCCAGATAAACCAATAACAAAGAAACCAGCTGAAACTCGTATGGGTAAAGGTAAAGGAGCACCAGAATATTGGGTAGCTGTAGTAAAACCAGGAAGAGTTATGTTTGAAATAGCAGGTGTATCTGAAGATGTAGCAAGAGAAGCATTAAGACTTGCTGCTCAAAAATTACCTGTTCAAGCAAAATTTGTAAAAAGAGAAAATGATGTAGTAGGTGGTGATAATGATGAAGAATAATAAATTAAAAGATATGTCTTCACCAGAACTAGAAAAAGAGTTAAGTGAATTAAAGTCAGAATTATTTAAATTAAGATTTAGCTTAGCTACAAACGGATTAGATAATCCACTAAAAATTAAAGAAGTTAGAAAAGACATAGCTAGAATAAAAACAATTTTAAGACAAAGAGAATTACAAAATAATCAATAATAAATATTTTAAGAAAGGAGAAAATCCTAATGGGAGAAAGAAATCTTCGTAAAACAATGATTGGTACAGTTGTTTCAGATAAGATGGATAAAACAGTTGTTGTTGCAGTAGAAACAAGTGTAGCACATCCAATTTACAACAAAACTGTAAAAAGAACATATAAATTAAAAGCTCATGATGAAGAAAATGCTTGTCAAGCAGGAGATAGAGTTAAAGTTATGGAAACAAGACCTTTATCTAAAGACAAGAGATACAGAGTAGTTGAAATAGTTGAGAAAGCAGTTAGAAAATAAATTTCTCATAAGTTATGTAATAACAAGTTATTACAATTATTAAAATAAGGAGGAACTAAATAATGGTACAACAACAAACTAAGTTGAAAGTAGCTGATAACACTGGTGCAAAAGAAATAATGTGTATCAGATGTTTAGGTGGTTCACATAGAAAATTTGCAGAAGTTGGAGATGTTATTGTAGCTTCTGTTAAAACAGCTACACCAGGTGGCGTTGTTAAAAAAGGTGAAGTAGTTAAAGCTGTTGTAGTAAGAACAAAAAAAGGAGTAAGAAGAGCAGATGGATCTTACTTAAAATTTGATGAAAATGCAGCAGTTATTATTCGTGATGATAAAACACCAAGAGGAACACGTATATTTGGTCCAGTAGCAAGAGAATTAAGAGATAAAGATTATATGAAAATAATTTCTTTAGCTCCAGAAGTACTTTAATAAAAAATAAATTTTATAAAAATAAAAATCTCGAGAGAAATAGAGGTGAAAAAGTTGAGAATTAAAAAAGGTGATACTGTAAAAATATTATCAGGAAATGATAAAGGAAAAACAGGAGAAGTTTTAGAAGTAATACCAAAAACAAATAAAATAGTTGTTAAAGGTGTAAATGTTAGAAAAAAACATATCAAACCAAGAAAACAAGGTGAAGAAGGTGGAATCATATCTGTAGAATGTGCTATACATAGTGCTAAAGCTAATATAGTATGTCCAAAATGTGGCAAAGCTACAAAAATCGGATATGTTCAAGAAAAGGGAGAAAAAGTTCGTGTTTGTAAAAAATGCGGTGCGAAAATAAAATAGAATTATGAAAGGAGGAATTGAATTAAATGGAAACACTTAGAAAGCAATATGAAGAAGAAGTAGTTCCAGCATTAATGAAAAAATTTAATTATACTTCAATAATGCAAGTTCCTAAATTAGAAAAAATAGTTATAAATATAGGATTAGGCGAAACAAAAGATAATCCTAAAGCTTTAGATAATGCTATGAATGATTTAACTTTAATAACAGGTCAAAAACCAGTAGTGACAAAGGCAAAAAAATCAATAGCAGCATTTAAATTAAGAGAAGGTGCAAAAATAGGATGCAAAGTTACATTAAGAGCAGGAAAAATGTATGATTTTGCTTACAAACTATTTAATGTAGCTCTACCTAGAGTTAGAGATTTTAGAGGAGTTTCAGGAAACTCATTTGATGGTAGAGGAAATTATTCTATGGGTGTTAAAGAACAATTAATATTCCCAGAAATTGAATATGATAAAGTAGATAAATTAAGAGGTATGGATATTATATTTGTAACAACAGCTAAATCAGATGAGGAAGCAAAAGAATTATTAACACTTTTAGGAATGCCTTTTAGAAACTAGTTAGCCGTTCTTATATAGTGTAAGTTTGGAACTTATGCATAAATGTTTTAAATTATTTAAAAGTGATTTTATATGAAAGGAGAAAAAGATGGCTAAAAAATCATTAAAAGTAAAATGTGCAAAACCACAAAAATATAAAACAAGAGAATACAATAGATGTAAATTATGTGGAAGACCACATTCATATATTAGAAAATATGGAATATGCCGTGTTTGCTTTAGAGAATTAGCACATAAAGGTGAGATTCCAGGTGTAAAAAAAGCAAGTTGGTAAAATAAAAAATAAATTAATATAAAATTATGAAAAGGAGGGTAAAAACGTGAATACAACTGACCCAATAGCAGATATGTTAACAAGAATAAGAAATGCTAATAGCCAAAAATTTAAAACAGTTGATGTTCCATCATCAAAAATGAAAAAAGCTATAGCAGAAACTTTACTTGAAGAAGGTTATATAAAAGATTTTGAAGAAATCGAAAATGATGTACAAGGAATTATAAGAATTACTTTAAAATATGATGAAAAAGGAAATAGAGTAATAGATGGGTTAAAAAGAATAAGTAAACCAGGATTAAGAATTTATGCATCAAAAGATGAATTACCAAAAGTATTAAATGGTTTAGGAATTGCCTTAATTTCTACATCTAAAGGAATAATGACAGATAAGAAAGCAAGAGAATTAGGAATAGGTGGAGAAGTTTTAGCATATGTTTGGTAATTATGATCTTTACTAAATTATTTATAAAAAATAAAAATATAAAATGTCTTTAAAAGAATTTAAGCTAAGGCAGAAAATTTAAAGAAGGAGGAAATTTAGATGTCTAGAATAGGAAATAAACCTATTACAGTACCAGAAAAAGTTGAAGTAAAAGTAGATGGACAAAAAGTTACTGTAAAAGGTCCTAAAGGAACTTTAGAGAAAGAATTTCATAAAAATATGAAAATCAATCTTGAAGGTAATGTTATAACTGTTGTTAGACCAGATGATGAACCATTAAATAGAAGCTTACATGGTTTAACAAGAACATTATTAAATAACATGATTGAAGGAACACTTAATGGTTTTGAAAGAAAATTAGAAGTTAATGGTGTTGGATATAGAGCAAGTAAGAAAGGAAATAACTTATTATTAAATTTAGGTTATTCACATCCAGTAGAAGTTGAAGCTCCAGAGGGAATTAGCTTTGATGTACCAAATCCAAATGAAATAATTGTTAAAGGTTTAGATAAAGAATTAGTTGGTCAAACTGCAGCTGTTATTAGAACAAAAAGACCACCTGAAGTTTATAGAGGAAAAGGTATTAAATATGCTGAAGAAACTATTAGACGTAAGGAAGGTAAAGCTGGTAAAAAATAAAATTACTTAAAATAATAATGTTCAAATTAGGTTATAGTATGCTTTAGGGGGTATATTAAATCCCTTAAAGAAAAAATTTTAAGGGATTTAATATACCCCTATAAGGAGAACCTAGAAAGGAGAAAGTAATGATAACTAAAATCAATAAAAAAGCAGAAAGAGCAAGACGTCATGCAAGAGTACGTAGAAAAATTAGTGGAACTACAGAATGTCCTAGACTTGCTGTAAGTAAATCTAACAAAAATATTATTGCTCAAGTTATAGATGATACTAAAGGTGAAACTTTAGTTTATGTATCAACTTTAGACAAAGAAATAAAAACAAAAAAAGCAAATAAAGAAGCTGCTAAAGAAGTTGGTACTTTAGTTGCTAAAAAAGCTTTAGATAAAAAAATAGATACAGTAGTTTTTGATAGAGGTGGATATATATATCATGGTGTTGTAAAAGAATTAGCTGATGCAGCACGTGAAGCTGGATTAAAATTCTAGTTAATAGCTACCTGAATTGTAATTAAAAATAATTACAAATAATAAAAAAAGGAGGAAAAACATTCCTATGGAAGAAAAATCAGTAGAATTAAAAGAGACAGTTGTTGCTATCAATAGAGTTGCAAAGGTTGTTAAAGGTGGTAGAACATTTAGATTTAGTGCTGTTGTTGTTGTTGGAGATGAACAAGGACATATTGGTGTTGGAAATGGAAAAGCTGCCGAAGTTCCAGATGCAATAAAGAAAGCTATTGAAGAAGCTAAAAAGAATTTAATAACAGTTCCAATAGTTGGTACAACAATACCACATGAATTTATTGGAAAATTCGGAAGTGCTAGTGTTATGTTAAAACCAGGTGCTGAAGGTACTGGTATAATCGCTGGTGGTAGTGTAAGACCAGTTCTTGAACTTGCTGGTTATAAAGATATAAATTCAAAAGTTATTGGAACAAATAACCCAAGAAATGTTGTTTATGCTACTATAGAAGCTTTAAAAAATATGCAAACTGTTGAAGCTGTTGCTAAAAAAAGAGGAAAAAAAGTTAGCGATATTTTATAATAAAAATATAAAATTTTATTTAAATTTAGAATTTTTAATGATATAATAAAAACGAAATTTAATTAAACCAGAAATAAGGAGGTGTAAATCGATGGAATTAGGAAACATCAAGTCAGCTGTGAAAAGAGAAGCTAGAAAAAGAGTAGGTCGTGGAATAGGATCAGGACTTGGAAAAACATCTGGTAGAGGTCATAAAGGACAAAAAGCAAGATCAGGTGGTGGAGTAAGAAGAGGATTTGAAGGTGGTCAAACACCATTATATAGAAGATTACCAAAAAGAGGATTTACTAATATTCATGCTAAAAACTATACAGAAGTAACTTTAACAATGTTAAATAAATCAAAAGCAACAGAAGTTACAGCTGAAAGTTTACTTGCTGAAGGAATTATTGGAAAAATAAATGATGGAATAGTTGTTTTAGCTAAAGGTAACTTAGAGAAGAAGTTAACAGTTAAAGCAAAGAGATTTACTAAAGCTGCTGCAGAAAAAATAGAAACTGCAGGTGGAAAGATTGAGGTGATTTAGTTGTTCAAAACTATTAAAAATGCTTTAAAAACACCAGATGTTAGAAAAAAATTATTATATACATTAGTGTTAATAATAATTTTTAGATTTGGTTGTTTTATTACAGTTCCAGGTGTTGATACTATTGCACTTGGAGAACAAATGCAATCAGCAACAGGAAGTCTAACAGGACTAATTAATACAATTTCTGGTGGTGCATTTTCAAATTTATCAATATTTGCAATGACAATAACTCCATATATTACAGCATCTATTGTTATACAATTACTTGCTATGATAATACCTTCATTAGAAAAACTAATGAAGGAAGGTGGAGAACTTGGTAAACAAAAAATTAATAAATATACAAAACTATTAAGTTTAGTTTTATCATTGATTGAAGGACTAGGTATATACATATCTTATAGTACTTCTGGAATATTTATAAATCCAGGATTTTTAACAGGTGCTATAGTTGTATTATCTTTAGTTACAGGTACAGCAATATTAATGTGGCTTGGAGAACAAATCACAAATAAAGGTATAGGAAATGGTATATCAATGATTATATTTGTTGGTATAATTTCAAGATTACCTTCAGGAATAACTACATTATGGAGATTAATAGTAAATAATGGTACTATTAGTACAGTAGGTATTGTTACAGCTTTAGCTATTATAATAGGAGCTATTGTTTTAGTTGCAGGAGTTGTTTTTGTGCAACAAGCTGAAAGAAGAGTTCCAGTACAATATGCTAAAAAAGTTGTAGGTAGAAAAATGTATGGTGGACAAAATACACATATACCATTAAAACTTGCTATGGCAGGTGTTATGCCTGTAATATTTGCATCATCATTTATGACTTTTCCAGCAATGATGATACAAATATTTGCATCAGATAAAATTGGTGGAACAGGATTTTTAGCAGGGTTATACCAATTTTCAATTGCCACATCTTCATCAAGTGTTGCATGGGGATATTCTTTAGCTAATGCAATTGTATATTTGATTTTAATTGTAGGATTTACATTTTTCTATACTTATGCGACATTCAATCCAGCAGAAGTTGCTACAAATATAAAACAAAATGGTGGTTTTATACCAGGAATTAGAGCTGGAAAACCAACTACAGACTATTTAAAATCAATATTAAGCAAATTAACATGGTTTGGAGCTATTTTCCTAAGTTTAATAGCGATTTTACCAATGCTTATGAGATTTTCAAATGTAGATATATCTTTTGGTGGAACATCAATTCTTATAGTTGTAGGTGTTGCATTAGAAACAGTACAACAATTAGAATCTCAATTAGTAATGAGACATTATAAAGGATTTTTGGAAAAATAGAATAAATATATAGGGTGGTTGTCATGGCCACCCATATATACTTTATATTTATATTAATTAGATTATGATTAATAATTGTAATTTAATTAATATAAATATATATATTTAAGGAGGGTTTTATGATAATTATAATGTTAGGAGCTCAAGGTACAGGAAAAGGTACAGTAGCTGGTTTATTAAGTAAAAGTTTAAATATACCACAAATATCAACAGGAGATATTTTTAGAAAAAATATTAGTGAAAAAACAAAATTAGGTATAGAAGCTGATAAATATATATCTAAAGGTGAATTAGTACCAGACAATATTACTGTTCCAATGATTGAAGATAGATTAAAATGTGAAGACGCAAAAAATGGTGCTATATTAGATGGTTTTCCAAGAACAATAGAACAAGCAGAAGAATTAGATAAAATGTTAAGAAAGATGGAGAAAGAAGTTAATTTAGTGATTAATCTAATAACACCAAAAGAAGAGATAATAGATAGAATGCTAACAAGAAGAGTTTGTACAAATCAAGATTGTAAAGCAACATATAATACAAAATTACACCCACCTAAAGTAGAAGGCATATGTGATATATGCGGTTCTCCATTAAAACAAAGAGCAGATGATTCAGATCCAGAAGCAATAAGAAAAAGATTGGAAATTTATGATGAAAAAACTAGTCCATTAGTTGATTATTATAAAAAACAAAATGTATTAAAAACAGAAGAGATTAGTATATCAATAAATAGGATGGGAGCAGATGTTGCTAAGGATATAGTTAAGGAGTTAAAAAATGATTAGTATAAAATCAAAAAGAGAAATCGAGTTAATGAAAGAAGCTTGTAAAGTAACAGCATTAACTTATGATTATATTGAGAAAATAATTAAACCAGGGATGTCTACATTAGAACTTGATAAATTAGCAGAAAAATTTATAAAAGAAAAAGGAGGAATACCTGCCCAAAAAGGTTATCCAAGTGGGGTAAAAGGAATACCTAATTTTCCAGGAACATTATGTATTTCTATAAATGATGAAGTAATACATGGAATACCATCAAAAAATGTAATAATTAAAGATGGAGATGTTGTTAGTGTTGATCTTGTTGTATTAAAAAATGGCTATAATGGAGATGCTGCTAGAACATTTTTAGTAGGAAATTGTAGTAATGAAGCAAAAGAACTAGTAGAAGTTACAAAACAATCTTTTTTTGAAGCAATAAAATTTGCAAAACCTGGAAATAGAATTGGTGATATATCTCATGCTGTGGAATCTTATGTAAAACAATTTGGTTTTTCAGTTGTAAGAGAATTTCAAGGGCATGGTATTGGTAGAGAAATGCATGAAGAACCAGGAATTCCAAATTATGGAAAACCTGGAAGAGGACCAAGATTAATTCCTGGAATGACAATAGCTGTAGAACCTATGATAATAGCTGGAAAACCAGATATTTTAGAACTAGAAGATGGATGGACAATAGTTACAGAAGATGGTAGTTTGTCAGCTCATTATGAAAATACAATTTTAATTACAGAAAATGAGCCAAAAATATTGACAATTCTAGAAAAATAATATATAATATTTGCGATTATTGCTTAAGAGATAAAAATTTGCAAAAAAGTGCCTGCATGCAGGCTTATTTGCAGTTTAAGAAGGAGGAGTAAATTTGTCTAAAGAAGATGTAATTGAAGTAGAAGGTACTGTAATAGAAACATTACCAAATACAAATTTTAAAGTAGAATTAGAAAATGGACATCAAGTGTTAGCACATATATCAGGAAAATTAAGAATGAATTATATAAAAATTCTACCTGGTGATAAGGTAAAGTTAGAATTATCACCATATGATTTATCTAAAGGCAGAATTACTTGGAGAGCAAAATAATTTCAAATTAATTTTATGTAAAAAATAAGTATATTTTTCATAATCAGGTGATTTAGGTGTGTACATAACTGAAATGAAGAAAAATAACTTATCTCGATAAATAAAATTTAGGAGGGAATAAAATGAAAGTAAGACCATCAGTAAAGAAAATTTGCGAAAAATGCAAAATCATCAAAAGAAAAGGCGTTGTAAGAGTAATTTGTGAAAATCCAAAACACAAACAAAGACAAGGTTAAAAATTAATTTATTAGGTATTAACACAAGTATGTAGCGGCTGTCAGAATAAAATAAATTCTGATATCATAGTTGTGTTTATATATATTGTTAAGAATTGTTAAATTACTATCTATGTTTATATAATATAAAATAGATACATTTCAGGTTTAACATTCAAAACAAAAGCAAAGTAAATATAAAAATTTATGGAGGTGCAAAAATTTATGGCTCGTATAGCAGGAGTTGATTTACCTAGAGAAAAGAGAGTAGAAATAGGATTAACATATATATATGGTATAGGATTATCTAGTTCTCAAAAAATTCTTAAAGAAGCTGGAATTAATCCAGACACTAGAGTAAAAGATTTAACAGATGATGAAGTAGCAAAAATAAGAAAAGCTATGGAAGATTATAAAGTAGAAGGCGATTTAAGAAGAGAAGTTGCTTTAAATATTAAAAGACTTATGGAAATAGGTTGCTATAGAGGAATTAGACATAGAAGAGGACTACCTGTAAGAGGACAAAGAACAAAAACTAATGCTCGTACAAGAAAAGGACCTAGAAAATTAGTAAGTAAAAGTAAAAAATAAATTTTAAAGAATATTTAAGGGAGGTAAATACCAAATGGCAAAAGCAAATAGTGCTAAGAAAACAGGTATCAGAAGAAGAGAAAGAAAAAACATAGATAGAGGTTCAGCTCATATTCATTCTAGTTTTAATAATACAATAGTTTCTATAACAGATACTCAAGGAAATGTTATTTCTTGGGCTAGTGCTGGTGAACTTGGATTTAAAGGTTCAAGAAAAAGCACACCATTTGCAGCTGGTCAAGCAGCTGAAACAGCAGCTAAAGCAGCAATGGAACATGGATTGAAAACTGTAGATGTATATGTTAAAGGACCAGGAGCAGGACGTGAAGCTGCAATAAGATCATTACAAACAGCTGGTTTGGATATAACTATGATTAAAGATGTTACTCCAATACCACATAATGGTTGTAGACCACCAAAAAGAAGAAGAGTTTAATAATATAAAGATAATAAAGATTTTTAGAAAGAGGTGTATTTAATCAAATGGCAAGATATAAAGACGAACAATGTCGTATATGCCGTAGAGAAGGACAAAAATTGTTCTTAAAAGGTGCAAGATGTTATTCTGATAAATGTAGTGTAACTAGAAGAAATTATGCTCCAGGACAACATGGACAAAAAAGAACTAAACTTTCTGAATACGGTACTCAATTAAGAGAAAAACAAAAAACTAGATCATTTTATGGTGTAGGTGAAAAACAATTTAGAAAATATTTTGAAATGGCTTCTAATAAAAAAGGTATTACAGGTACAAACCTTTTACAAATATTAGAAAGTAGATTAGATAATGTTGTATATAGATTAGGCTTTGGTGTTTCAAGACCACAAGCAAGACAAATAGTAACA
The DNA here is from genome assembly GCA_944390285.1 of uncultured Clostridia bacterium. Lineage (GTDB taxonomy): Bacteria > Bacillota > Clostridia > TANB77 > CAG-508 > Scatovivens. The sequence continues at coordinate 98,103 of CALXPN010000006.1, read as the reverse complement.
CATGGAAATATAGAAGTAAATGGAAAGAAAACAGATATTGCTTCATATTTAGTAAAACCTGGTGATGTTATTTCAATAAGAGAAAATAGAAAAGATAATAAACTATTAAAAGAAAATATAGAAGCTGGAGCTGTTAGACCAATTCCAGAATGGTTAGATTTTGATAGCAAAAACTTAAGTGCAAAAGTTGTAAGATTAGTAAATAGAGAAGAAATAGATTTACCAGTTGAAGAGCATTTAATTATAGAGTTCTACTCTAAATAATAATTTGAATACTTAGGATACGTACGTAAAGGAGATTAAAATTTTTATAGGGTTTGATAACCTATTAGGAGGTAAGAATGATTGAATTTGAAAAACCAAACATCGAATGTGTAGAGGCAGACGATAAGAGGAATTATGCAAAATTCATATGTGAACCATTAGAGCGTGGATATGGAATGACAATAGGAAATTCTTTAAGAAGAATACTATTATCATCATTACCAGGAGCTGCTATAACAAGCATAAAAATTAACGGCGTAGTACATGAGTTTTCTACTATACCTGGTATAGTAGAAGATGTTCCTGAGTTGATTGTTAATTTGAAAAGTGTAAGACTTAAAGTTTTTGATAATGAAGAAAAAATCATGAGAATTGATTTTAAAGGTGCTGGAGAAATAACAGCAGGAGATATAGTAACAGATGGAACAGTTGAAATTTTAAATCCAGAGCTACATATTGCTACAACTTCTAGTAATTGTGATTTCCATATGGAAATGACTGTAAATAGAGGTAGAGGATATAATGTTGCTGAGAAAAATAAAAAAGAAAATGCTCCAATTGATGTGCTTGCAATAGATTCAATATTTACTCCGGTAAAAAAAGTAAATTACTCTGTTGAAAATACTAGGGTTGGACAAATGGTTGATTATGATAAACTAACAATAGAAGTTTGGACAGATGGTAGTTTAAAACCTTTTGAAGCATTAAGTTTAGCTGCAAAAGTTATGACTGGACATTTAGAACTATTTATTGATTTATCAGAAACAGCAAAAAATACTCAAGTAATGGTAGAAAAAGAAGAATCAAAGAAAGAGAAAGTTTTAGAAATGCCAATAGAGGAATTAGAACTTTCTGTAAGATCTTACAACTGTTTAAAAAGAGCTGGTATTGCTACAGTTGAAGATTTAGCAAATAAATCACAAGAGGATATGATGAAAGTAAGAAATCTTGGTAAAAAATCATTAGATGAAGTTACAAATAAATTAATAGCCCTAGGTTTAAACTTTACATCAGAAGAAGAATAATTTTTTAAGGAAGGTGGAAAATAAAGTGGCAGGAACAAGAAAACTTGGAAAACCAACTGATCAAAGATTAGCAATGCTAAAAACTCAAACAACAGATTTTTTATTAAATGGTAAGCTTGTAACTACTGAAGCAAGAGCTAAAGAGGTAAAAGCAATTGTTGATAGTGTAATAGCATTAGCTGTTAAAGAATATAAAAACTTTGAAGAAGTAGAAGTAAAAGTTGTTAAAGCTAAATTAGATAGTAATGGAAGAAAAGTTACAGAAAAAGTAACAAGTAAAAATGGTAAAGAATATTTAAAAGTTGTTAAAGAAGAGAAAATGGAAAAAAGACAAAAAGACATGCCATCAAGACTAAATGCTAGAAGAAAAATAATGAAAAAAGTTAATAAAGTTGATGGTGTAGACTTAATGGATAAATTATTTAATGAATTAGCTCCAAAATATGAAGGTAGAGTAGGAGGATATACTAAAATATTAAAAATGGAACCAAGACGTGGTGACAATGCTGATAAAGCAATTTTAATGTTAGTATAATAAAAGAAAAATGAACTTTAAAGGGATATCTTTTGAAGTTCTTTTTTATTTAATTTTATAATCTTTATTTTTGAAAATAAAATACTTCACATAAATAATCAAATGTACATAAAATATAGTATAACTTGTATGAAAGGAGAAATATATGTTTGAAATGGTTATTTATGGTATTATATGGTGTTTTGCTGTATATGGTATTTTGGTTATGATTCAAGAAATTACAAGAAATCATACATATCACAAAATAGAAGAAAATACAAAATTAATTTTAACGGTAAAAAATGTAGAAGAAGGAATAGAAAATTATATTAGAGAACTTTCATGTGGAAGAAATTTTTATAATAATTTAGTTGTTATTGATTTAAATTCAGAAGATGATACTTTATATATTTTAAAAGAATTAGAAAAAGAAAATATAAATATGAAAATTTTAACTTATGATGAAGGAAAAAAATACCTGGAAACAATATAATCCAGGTATTTTTAACTATATTTTAAAATGCTTGAAGTACAAGCATTCAAATGGTATAATGTGTATGATAATAGATTTTACTAAAATATAGAAATAAATTATAAATTTTATACTAGAAAGGAATTAAATAAAATGAAAAAAATAGAATTATTGGCTCCAGCAGGTTCTTTTGAGAAAGCTAAAATAGCATTTATGTATGGAGCAGATGCTATATATTGTGGAACACCAAAACTGTCGTTACGTTCTAGATCTGAATTAGAAGAAGATGAATTAGAAAAAACAATAAAATATGCTCATAATATTGGAAAAAGAGTACATGTAGCAATAAATATATTTGCAAATGATGATACATATGAAGATATAAAAAGACAAGCCATAGAATTAAATAAATTGGGAGTAGATGCAGTAATTGTTGCAGATGGTGGTGTAGTTGATATAATAAAAGAATATGCACCAAATACAGAAATACATATAAGTACACAAGCAAATACTGTAAGTTATCATACATGTAATTTCTGGTATAAAAATGGTGCTAAAAGAATTATTTTAGGTAGAGAATTAAATAAAGAACAAATAAAAGAAATAATGAAAAATAAACCTAAAGATTTAGATATAGAAATTTTTGCACATGGCGCAATATGTTTTGCATATTCTGGAAGATGTTTTCTTAGTGAGTTTTTAGCTGGTAGAAATGGAAATTTAGGTGATTGCGCACAAAGTTGTAGATGGGCATACAATGTTTATGTAGAAGAAACCAATAATCCAGGAAATTTAATGCCAGTAGAAACAGATGAAAAAGGTACATATATATTTTCTTCTAAAGATCTTTGTTTAATAAAAGAAATTCCAGAAATTATAGATATGGGAATAAATAGTATTAAAATAGAAGGTAGATTGAAAACTGAATATTATGTTGCTACAGTAGTAAATGCATATAGAAATGCTATTGATGATTATATGAAAAATCCAAAAGAGTTTAATCCAGAAAAATATTTGATAGAATTAGAAAAAACTAAAACAAGAGGATTAACAACATTTTATTTTAATGATAGAAAAAATAAAGATTTTCAAGATTATTCAGGAAGACAATATAATTCAAAATATGAATTTGGAGGAAAAGTTTTAGAACAAAAAGAAGATAAAGTTTTAATAGAAATAAGAAATAAATTAACTGTTGGAGATTTTTTGGAATTAATTATTCCAGGACAAATAGAGCCATTAGAGTTTAAAATAGAAAATTTATGGGACCAAGATACTATGGAAGAGATAGAAACTGTAAATCCTGGTAGAGCAGAACAAAAAGTATTTTTAAAAATTCCAATAAAAGTAAAAAAAGGATGGATAATTAGAAGAAAAAAATAGGAGATAAAAATGGGAATAGTAGTAATTTTATTTTTAATTTTTATTTTATATGCATATAATGTAAGTAATAGTATTAAGAAATTAGAAAATGAAAATAAAAAATTAAAAAAAGAACTTGAAAAATATAAAAAAATGGAGAAAATAAATACTCAAGATTCAAATAACAATTTAGATGTAAAAACTTTAACAGATGTAGAACATATAATTTCTGAAAAAAGAAAAGAAATTTTAAATGAAACATCAGTTAAAAGTTCTAAAAAAGAATTTGAAGTTCATTCAAAAGAGAAAATAGAAAAATTGAGAAAAGAAAAACAAAATACAAGTATACTTATTTCGGGTGCTATATTAATTGTATTTGCAGCAATAGTTTTTTTGATGTCTACTTGGAATGCTATTTCAAATATAATTAAAATAGCTTTAGTATTGCTATTTACTGTTTTCTTTTTAGGAATGAGTAAAATAGCTAAAACAAAATTTAAATTGGAGAAAACAAGTAATACTTTTTTTTATATTGCAATGGCATATATTCCAATATGTTTAATATCTTGTAGCTTATTTGGTTTAGTAGGTGAATATTTTTCAATAAATGGTGATGGAAGATTTATTTATTTTACAGTAGTATCTATTATAATTTCTATAATATACTATTTTTATTATACCAAAAGAAAAAGTGATATATTATTTATTGGTATGCTTTTGTCTCAAACTTTAGCTGTTATTTTGTTTGGGTTAATATTTGAAAGAAATTTATTGGTAGTAACTTTAGGGTTATTAATATATAATTTAATATTAATATTATTGAAAAACAGACTTGAAAAAATTGATTTACTAAAATATTTTTATAATATAATTCCATATATTAGTTTTGTAATTTCATTGTTTTTTATTAATAGTGCACATATTTTAATGCTATTTGTAATACCATTACTTGCTATAAATTTCTTTTTACTTAGTAAAGTAAAAAATAATTCACTAACTGAATTGTATTTTTTTAATATAGCAATACATTTTTTAGGAATATATTTTTCTTATACATTTTTAAAATTAATTCCAATCAGTTTAAAACAAATATTATCAGTTATATATATAATTTTTATATTTGTAATACAAGAAAAATTAACAAATTTCAAAAAAACTAATTTACAATTACATATAGCATCTATTTTTTTAGGAATGATATGTATTCAAAGTATAGAGCTTGAAAATATAGTTATTTTAAAGCCATTTATGCTATTATTAATTGAAATGTTATTATTAATAGTTGGAATTATGAAATCAGAGAAATTAGAAAAAAGTATTTATACATGCATAAGTTTAATATGTTTTATTTTGGCAGGAAGCAATATAATTACTTTACTTAATTTAAATTATACATTTTATATTTTATTTGCAATATTAACTTTTGTGATTTCAGAAATTATAAATTATACTAAAATAGATAGATCTAGAGGTTTGTTTATAATTCCACATATTTTTATTATAGGAATAACTTTGATTAGCTTGCTTGATGTTGGAATTAAATTGTTTGATAATATAATTATTTTCTTACTTTTAGATATAACTTATATATATTCATTTATTAAATATAAAGAAAATCAAATATTTAAATATTTAAGTTACATATTAATTGGTTTTACATTGCTTTCTATAACAAGATTTTTAGGTTTAAAATATAATTTAGTACCTATGATTTTGACAATATTAATTTCCTTAATAGAACAAAAATATAGAAAAGTAAAAGATAATTTTTCAGTAGGAATATTTTCAATTATTGCGTATACCTCATTAGTAGATTATAATGAACCTATAAATTCATTATTAGCATTTTTATTTTCAGCATATTTAATATTTTATAATATCAAAAATGAAGAAAATAAATATTTAAGGTGTATACCAGTTATAGGATTATTAGTAATATTAAATACAAGCATAAAGCCTGTATATGAGAGTTATGTTATTTTACTTACTATTTTATCTACAATAGCTTTAACTGTAGTATCTACTTATAAAAGAAAAGTAAGTTTAGATACTGTATTTTCCGGATTGTATTTGTTATATACATTCTACATTCTAGATAATGAAATTATTTCTGAAATGTTTTTAATATTTTGGGCTTTTATAAATATGTTCTTTATGGAAGAGGATAAATCTAAAGATATATTTAAAAGTATGGCATTTTTCGGAATTCTACTTTTTTATGAATCTTTTATATCTGAAATAGAACTTGAATATCAAGCTTTTTATATGATTGGTATTACAATATTTATAATAAGTATGTTTAAAAATATTCTAAAAAAATATGTAAAAGAAATAGAGAATATAGAATATTTAGTTTATGGTATATTATATTTTTTAGCACTTGCAAATTATAATAATGAGAAAGATGGAATGATTTATGTAGCTTTTATGGTAGGAGTTTTAATATATAGTTATATACAAAAATATGGTACATTATTTATAATAACTTTAGCTGGAATTTTAATAAATGCAGTAGCATTAACAAGAACTTTTTGGTTTTCAATTCCATGGTGGGTATATTTATTAATAATAGGTGGTATTTTAATAGGATTTGCAATAAAAAATGAAAATGATGATAATAAAAATAAAGTTAGTATGGGAAATGTAGTAAAAAATTTAAAAGATAAAATAGAAAAGTAGATAAATTTGATTATAATATATTAAAATCAGCTAAATTACTTGATTTTTAGGGAAAAACAGTTTATAATACTTATATTCTATAAAATTAAAAAGATTTATTTCTCTTTAAAATCAAATAAAGAAAAAACAAATAGGGGCATTTGTTAGTAATAAAATTATAAATTATTACTAAACAAATGCTTTTTTATTTTCATTAATTTCTATTGTTATTATTTTTATCTAAACAATTTTCAGAAATTTGTTTTAAAAAACTTTTTATAATTTTATAGAATAAGAAGGAGTTGATGTTTATAGAATTTTAAATTAATTTAGTACCAATTAAAAAGAAGATGGATTCAAAAATCGAATCTATCTTCTTTTAAAATTATAAATTAATTAAAACATATCATTCATATTGTATAAGCCAGCATCTTTATGCACAACAAATAATGCAGCTTTAACAGAACCATTTGCGAATACAGCTCTTGAGTTTACATTATGAGTTATTGTAAGACTTTCATCATTTCCAAAGAAAATTACTGAATGTTTTCCAACTTCATTACCACCTCTTATTGAATGTATACCAATTTCATTTTTCTTTCTTTTCTCATGTTTTTCATGCCTATTATATTCATATTCCATAGTATTATTTAAAGCATTATTAATACTGTCAGCAAGAAGTAGAGCTGTTCCGCTTGGACTATCTACTTTTCTGTTATGATGTGTTTCTACAATTTCTATATCAGAATCTGGAAGTTTTTTTGCAAGTTCATCCACTATTCTTGCCATTAAATTTATTTCATAAGACATATTTGCAGATCTAAAAATAGGAAATGAATGTGAGTAATTTTCAATTTCTTTTATTTCATCATCAGAAAAACCAGTTGTAGCTATTACTGTAGGAATCTTATGTTTTTCAGCAAATTTCAAGATATTAAAAGTAGCTACAGGAAGAGAGAAATCTATTATTACATCAGGTATTAAATTTATATTTTCAATATCTGTAAAAACTGGGAAAGTATTGTCTCCAGTATCTATTCTATCTACTCCACATAAAACCTCTATATCTGGAGTTTGAAATACAGCTTTTGAAACTTCTTGTCCCATTTTTCCATTACAACCATTTATTAAAACTTTTATCATTTTATTTTCCTCATTAATATATTAAAAAATATACTCTTTCTATTTAAATTTTGTTTATTTATTATTATGATTTATTTTTATTGAAATTTTGTTTTTTACGTTTTTAATAAATTCATTTGTGGCACAATATTTGTCTACTAAAGTTACAATATAACCTTCTTTACACTTAGGTGGAACAATAGTAAGTGGCCACATATGTTTTTTTATAATATCTTTTTCCTTATCATTTAAATCAAATAGATCTATTGCATTTTTTAAAGCAATATTTGGATGTCTAAAAGCATGAAATTTTTTTTGACCTTCAACTTTTTTATCTCTCCAATCATAAAAATAAAAGTCATGTAGCATAGCACCTCGTGCAGCAGAGACATAATCTAATCCTAATTTTTTACAAAGATAATAGGTATAATATGAAACACGAAGACAATGATAATATCTAGATTTATTTTCATGCTGAGTTCTTTCTCGTAAGGAAATTACATTAGGATTACTAGCAATATCTTTTATAATTTCTTTAAATTCAGCAATACATGGTTCAGCAATAGTTAGACTGGTATTATTAGATTCTTTTGTATTGTCCAAAATTAAACACCTCTCAAAATAGTTTTTTATTTTATAAGTCCAAATTTAATTAATTCATTCTTTAATTTTTCTTTTCCGGAATCAGACATTTCCACTAAAGGAAGTCTTGGAATACCTACATTATATCCTATCATATTTAAAGCAGATTTTATAGGGATTGGATTTACTTCAGAAAATAATGCTTTTATTAAAGGAATAGCTTTTAATTGTCCTTCAATAGCTGTAGCAACATTTCCTTGAATAAAGTTTTCTACTATATTATGTGTAAATCTAGGAGCAATATTAGATAGAACAGAAATAACACCGATTCCACCGACAGCTAATATTGATGTTATTTGATCATCATTTCCAGAATAAATATGTAAATTATCTTCACATAAATTAGCAATTTCAGCTATTTGAGATAAATTTCCACTAGCTTCTTTTATTGCAACAATGTTTTCAATTTCAGATAATTTTTTACAAGTTTGAGGTAAAATATTAACACCAGTTCTACTAGGAACATTATATAAAATTATAGGTAATCTAGTTTGTTTTGCAATAGTAGAATAATGGCATAATAAACCTTCTTGAGTAGTTTTGTTATAATATGGAGTAACAATTAGAGCACCATCTACTCCAATGCTTTCAGCATATTTAGTAAGTTCTATTACAGAAGAAGTACAATTACCACCTGTACCTGCAATAACAGGTATACGGTTATTTACAGTATCTACAGCAAATCTTATAGTTTGTTTTTTTTCTTCTAATGTCATGGTAGATGATTCACCAGTTGTACCACAGACTATTATGGCATCTACTTTATTTTCAATTTGGAATTCGATTAAATTTTTAAATTCCTCGAAGTTTACTCCATTTTTATTAAAAGGAGTGATAATAGCTGTTCCACAGCCTTTAAAAATTATTTGTTTCATAGTAAATCCTTTCTTATAAAAATTATTTAATAATTTTTATATGGATTTGATAATATAAAAATATAATTATATAAATTTATGATATTATTATATGCAAAAAAATAAAAAAAATCAATGATAAATATATTATAAAACATAGATTTACATAATTTGACTTTACTTATAAAATCTGTTATAATATATATGTTTTGAGTTAATTTAAAAGTAATAATGATATATAGATATAAATAGGAGAAGTATAATGAATCAAGATGTACATATTTTAGCAACAATATTATCTAAAGATGGTGAACTGAAAGATAAAGATCAAGTAATGGAGTTTGTAAAAAAAGACTTAGGAGCTGTGGGAATATTAGATTCATATAGATGTTGGATGCCAAGACAAGTAACGCATTTTACTAAAGGTTCATATTGGAAAATGCCAACAACACTTGAAGAATTAAAAAAATCTAAAAAAGAAGATATGAAGTTTTATCTTTCAGATTTTTCAAAACAAATGATAGCTAAAAAATCATGTGTTGATGAAACTATTTTAATAAAGAACTTAATAAGAAATAATTTAGAGATGTTTTCAAATGAAAGTAATGAAAATTATGGTATTTTGGTATTAGCACATGCTTTACAAGATTTTTATACAGATGAAGTTTGGAGATTGATTTATAATTTCAATAATCAGACTGAAGTTATATTAAAAACAGAAAGTGAAATTTCAGGAATAACACCATTTTTAGATTCTAGAAATACGGATAATTCTAAAAAGCCTCAAGCTACATATCATTTATTAAGAAATAATGTACAAGATAGTGATCATAAATTTAGAGAAGATTATAGAGCTATAAATTGTTTTGTTTCTTATTTATTATCTAAGCAGTTGGAAAAAAGGGGATATGTAGTATGGGAAGACGAGGATAATAATATTTTTAAAGAAGTACAAGAATCTTATGAAGCATTATATCCACAGGAAGTTTTTGATAGTTGTAGAAAGTATGTAAATTACCTGCCAGAAACTAGAGAATGTATGGAAAAATCTGATGCAAGAGCCTTGGATGAACAAATAAAAGAAATATTTGGTGAAAATTATGATGGATTATTCGGTAAAATGTTAGAAAATTTACTGATATCTTACGGAGAAGCTCGGGATAATGTATACTAAAATAAAACAAGCTTTGTCTAAATATAAAGGACAATTACCAGAAAATGTTTTAGATGAAATTGTATCAAAATATACTAGTATAATGAATAATGTAAATTATATTGAAAAAGAAGAATATAATAAATTTTTAGATAAACAAGGAGCATCTTATTCAGAAGATGATGATAGATTACAATAAAGAGAAGCTCTCACGTCAAAGTGAGAGCTCTTTTTCTTGTTATAAATAAAAAACGCAGAATCAATATATCTGCGTTTTGGTGGAGGTGAGGAGAGTCGAACTCCTGTCCAATATTCTTTCCAAATAAACTTCTCCGAGTGCAGTTTATTATAAAAATTCCTTTAAATATTCTTAATAAACAAAGTTTATTTAAAGTATCTCTTAAAAAATCCAATTAGTATAAAGAGAATATACTAATTTCGTTTCCTACTAATCGTCGCCTTATCTTAAGCCGTAGGTTGCAAAAGTAAGACGTTCACTGCAAATTAGGCAGCGAAAGCTAATTCTTTATTATCAGCGTTTATATTTAAATTATGCCTTTTTAAGTGGCCAGGCATCTCCACTACTCGCTATTTATTCTTCTAAAATACTGTCGAAACCAAATACACCCCCATAAAAATAATTACAATTATTATTATACATCATTTAAAGAATTTATACAAGTAAAATATAAAGCAAACACACGGCAAAAATAGAGTGAATCTATTGCCGTGTGTTTTTGCGAATAATTATTCACTGTCTAAGAATTTGATTTCTTAGACGGCTTCGCCCACAATGAATATGGAACCAATGTTTCCATACCTGTCATTCTATCTTTTATAATGACAAAATGGATTTCGGGATTGAGCCGTAGTCCTGTGAAATTTTCGTTACAATCAGAGTGGTATGATACTCTGATTGCTCCTGTTCCGTTACACTGTGGGCAAACTTTTGCTACACCATTTTTTACTGTTTCAATTAAGCCAGTAGCCTGGCAAGAAGAACAGTTTACACTTTTTTTCATAATACTCCTCCTTTCAAGGAATGAAATATGGTGTACATAAAGTTTCTATAATGAAAATTATAACATATTTTTTATATATTGTACATACTCATAAAAATAGAAATGGTTAAGTGATTGACAAAATTTTATTTTTTGATTATAGTGATATTATAGTTAAAAATATAGGTGATATCATAATCTGAATTTTAAAGGAGGTTGTGGAATGTTAGATAAATATACTGTATTAATAAATAAACAAAATCCTGTAAGCAAAGATTTTTATAAAAATTATGAAATTATGGAAACTTCAGGAGTAGAAAATGATATAGTTAAAATTGAAAAATTAACATTTGAGAAATATGAAAATTTAAAAAAATATTTAAATAAAACAGAAAATATAGAAATAGGAATATTAAACGCATATAGAGATTTTAATGAACAAGAAAAAATATGCAAAGAATATGAAAAAATTTATGGTATAGAAAAGGCATATAAATTAGCGGCAGTTCCTGGAACTAGTGAACATCATTCAGGACTTGCAATAGATATTACTGTAAAGAAAGATGATGGAAATTTTGCTATAACAAATGATGAGCTATATTCTGAAAATGAAAATTTTTTAAAAGTTCATAGATATTTATCTATGTTTGGTTTTATATTAAGATATCCAGAAAGTAAAACTAAAATTACAGAATATGATTATGAACCATGGCATATAAGATATGTTGGAGAGTGGTTAGCAAAATTATGCTATAATGAAAAAAAGGTTTTAGAAGAATATTATAGTGGAAAAAAATAATATACTAAAAATATTATAAAAATACTTGAAAAAAATAAAACTATTTAGTATAATTACAAAAGATGTTTAAAAGGGAGTAACTATAAATACTAATCAACAATCTCGATATTTTATATCTGGTTAGTAACCTAAAAAGGAGTGAGACTTTTAAAGAAACAAAGCAGTTTCTTTAAAAGTTTTTTTATTTATAAATTTTTTAGAAAGGAGTTAAATTGGAAACTGAATTAATAACTTTAAAGACTGAAGATGGAGTAATAAATGATGGTTATATAATAAGAAATAATTCTAAAAAAATAGTAATTTCTATTCATGGAATGACAAGTAATTGCTTCAAAAAAAGAGATAAAATTATTTCGAATTTATTAGTAAAAAATAAATTTTCATATATGGGATTTAATAATAGAGGAAGTGAAATAGTAAAATTTATTAAGAAGGAAATTGATGGTATTGAAAAAAGAATAATTGCAGGAACTTCTATTGAAGATCCTAGGGATGGATATTATGATATAAAATCAGCAGTTTTAAAAGCAATAGAATATGGGTATGAAGATATATATTTACAAGGACATAGTTTAGGTTCAACTAAAATAGTATATTTTTATAATAAATTAAAAGAAGAGGATTCAGAATTATTAAATTATATAAAAGGTATAGTTTTATTGTCATTAATAGATATTCCAAGAGCTATAAAAGTATATTTGAATGAAAATTTTCAAGATATGTTAGAACTTGCAAATCAAAAGGTATTAGAAAAAGAATATTTAGCAATAATGCCAAAAGAATGTTTCATATATCCAATAAGTGCAAAAACATTTCTTATATATGCAAGAGATAATGAAGATATTAATTTTGCACAATATAATAATGAGAAATTTGAATTTAAAGAACTTAATAATATAAAAGTTCCTATTTTTATGCGTTGGGGAACATCACATGAATTAATAGAGCAACAACCAGAAAAATTAGTAAAAATGATGAATAATAAAATAAAAAATAATAAGAAGAATATAAATTATGTAAAAGATGCTAATCATAATTATGTTGGAAAAGAAGAAATTCTTGCTAAACAAATAAATGATTTTTTAATAAATATTTAAGTTTGTTTTTTAAACATATTTTTAAATATGTTTTTAAATAATAGTTTTATAAATTTTGTTATAGGAGGAGAAAATGGAAGAAAAATGGTTTCATAAATCTGTAAAAGAAGTGATTAAAACTTTAAATACAGATGAAGAAAAAGGGTTAAGCCAAGAAGAAGTTTCTAAAAGATATGAAAAATATGGAAAAAACGAATTAAAAGCTAAACCTAAAAAATCTTTATTTGTGAAATTTCTAGAGCAATTTAAAGATTTTATGATAATTGTTTTAATAATTGCAGCTATAGTTTCAGGTATTGTTGGAATTCATGAAGGAGAAGGAATAGCAGATACAATTATTATTTTAATAGTAGTTGTAGTAAATGCAATTATTGGAGTTGCACAGGAAAGTAAAGCTGAAAAGTCACTAGAGGCTCTTCAAAAATTAAGTAGCCATGTAGCAAAAGTAATTAGAGATGGAAAACTAGTTGTTGTCCAATCAGCAGAATTAGTTCCTGGTGATATAGTAGTATTAGATACAGGAGATTACATACCAGCAGATCTAAGAATTATAGAGGCTGTAAATCTTAAATCACAAGAATCAGCATTAACAGGAGAATCTGTACCAGTTGAAAAAATATCTGATGCAATAGAAGATGAAAATATAGGATTAGGCGACAGAAAAAATATGCTTTTTTCATCTAGTCTAGTAACTTATGGTAGAGGAAAAGGTATAGTTGTAGAAACTGGTATGAAAACAGAAGTTGGAAAAATAGCTGAAATGATAAATGAGACAAAAGATGAAGCTACACCACTTCAAGTTAAATTAAATAACTTAGGAAAAACTTTAGGAATTGTTGCATTATCAATATGTGCAGTAATTTTTGTTGTTGGATTATTATATGGTAAATCAGCACTTAATATGTTTATGACAGCTGTATCACTTGCAGTTGCTGCAATACCTGAAGGATTAGCTGCTGTATCTACAATAGTTCTTGCTATTGGAGTTCAAAGAATGGTAAAAAGAAATGCAATAGTGAAAAAATTACCAGCTGTTGAAACTTTAGGAAGTGCTTCTGTTATTTGTTCAGATAAAACAGGAACATTAACACAAAACAAAATGACAGTAAAAAAAGTATTTGCTAATGGAGAACTTATAAATTTAGAGGATATTAAAGATTTTAATGAAGAACTAAGACAATTATTCCAAGCTCAAATGTTATGTAATGATACTAAGGTTGCGGAAGATGGTACTTTATCTGGTGATCCAACAGAAACAGCATTAGTAGATATGGGAAATAGAGCAAACTTTAATTTAGAAAAATATCCAAGAATAGCAGAAATACCATTTGATTCAGATAGAAAATTAATGACAACAGTTCATAAACTTGAGGGAGAAAATAAATTTATTGTATATACAAAAGGTGGAGTTGATGAACTTTTAAAATGTTGTACAACATATGCTAAAAATGGTGAAATTGAATCAGATTTAAATAATTATAAACAAAGAATTCAAGAATGTAATAAAACTATGGCAGAAGGTGCTTTAAGAATTTTAGCAGCAGGATATAAAATTATAAATCATACTATTTCAGATGAAGATATGAAAAAATTAGAATCTGGATTAACATTTGTAGGTATGGTTGGAATGATAGATCCACCAAGAGAAGAAGCTAAAGAAGCTGTAAAAAAATGTATAACAGCAGGAATTAAAACTGTTATGATTACAGGAGATCATAAACTTACTGCAATAGCAATTGCAAAAGAATTAGGAATTCTACAAAATGAAAGTGAAGCAGTAACAGGAAATGAACTTGAAAATATGACTGATGAAGAGTTAAAACAAAAAGTTAGAAATATATCTGTTTATGCTAGAGTATCACCAGAACATAAAGTACGTATTGTAAAAGCATGGCAAGCAAATGGTGAAATAGTAGCAATGACAGGTGATGGTGTAAATGATGCTCCAGCATTAAAGAAAGCAGAGATAGGCTGTGCAATGGGTATTGTTGGAACAGATGTTGCAAAAGAAGCTGCAGATGTTATTTTAACAGATGATAATTTTGCAACAGTAGTTTCAGCAGTTGAAGAAGGAAGAAGAATATATAATAATATATTAAAAGCTATAACATTTTTACTATCAAGTAATATTGGAGAAATCGTAGTTTTATTTTTAGCATTATTATTAACACCAGTATTTGCAAGTGCATTTGGAATACCACATGAATTAATAAATGAACTTGAAGTTTTATTACCAGTACAAATTTTATGGGTTAACTTAGTTACAGACTCATTACCAGCTCTAGCTTTAGCATATGATCCAGCAGATAAAGGTATTATGAAAAAGAAACCTATGAAAAATACAAAAGGAATTTTTACAAAAGGAATGACTTGGAGAATTATATATCAAGGTATTATGATAGGTTTACTTACATTATCAGCATTTATTATAGGTCTTGCAACAACTACAGAGCCTATGCAAGGATTATCACTTGCAGAAACAAAAATAGAAGTTGGTCAAACAATGGCATTTATAACACTTGCTTTATCAGAACTTGTTCATGTATTTAATATAAGAAATAGCAAAGAATCTATATTTAAATCAAATCCTTTTAACAACCGAATATTATTACTTGCAATATTAGTATCTGCAGCATTAATGTTTATAGTTTTACTAGTTCCATCATTAACAAGTATTTTTGGTATAGTAAGATTACCACTTCATAATATAGAAGAAACTGCATTACTTGTTATTGCACCTTTAGTAATAGTTGAAATATTTAAATTACTTAAAATTAATGGAACTAAAAATGAAGAATAAGATTTAAATAGTTTTTTTATAAAATAAATGGAGTATTATAGAATTTTAGTAATAATTCTATAATACTTTATTTATTTTATTAATAAATAGTTATGTGAAATTCCTATAATATACAATTATGAAAATATATCTTAAGGGTCAAGCTGGTTTTCATATAAGTTTTAAAATTAAATTTGTCAGCGCCCTCATGAACAAGCATGAGATTCCCTAACAAATTCAATTTAAGAATTTATATATTCAAACCACTTTCCAAATGATATATTTTCGTAATTGTATAATATAGGAATTTTTTTATATTTATTGTATGAATTTTTGTCATATTTTTGAAATTTATGTCAAAATAAATAAAAAAATAAATTTTTTTGATAATTACTTGAATTTTTAGTAAAATACTATATAATATCTACGTAGGAGAACGAGAAAATGTTATATGGTATGGAAGATGACTATGATAAAGAATTTGGTCAGCTAATAAAAAAAGAAAAAAGTAAAAAAAATAAAATTATGTTAATAGTAGCAATAATAATAGCATGTATTCTAGTGATATATGCTAGTTTTAGCATATCATATCATTTTATTAATAAAAAAGTAGATTTGAGTCAAAATAATATGTCAAATGTTAATAATAATAAAAGTGATGAAAAAAAATCAACTTTAACTAAGAAAAATGCAAAAGTATATAATGGGGAACATACACAAATTGCAATTCATGATATGGAAAAGATTAAAACAAAATTTATTCCTCAGCCTAATGAAAATGCTCAAAATTTAATTAAGGAAATATATAAATCTGATGAAAAGCAGGTATATTTAACATTTGATGATGGACCTTCAAAAAAAATAACACCACAGATATTAGATATATTAAAACAGTATGATGTAAAAGCAACTTTTTTTCTTTTAGGTTCAAGAGTTGAATTATATCCAGATTTAGTAAAAAGAGAATTTGAAGAGGGACATTATATAGCAAATCATGGATATTCACATAAATATTCACAAATTTATCAAAGCAAAGATACAACTTTTGCAGAATATGTTCAATGTGAAAATGCAATAAAAAATGCTTTAGGAAATCCAGATTATAATTCTTATTTATTTAGATTTCCTGGTGGTTCTAGTGGTGGCAAATATGAAGAGGTAAAAAGCCAAGCAAGAGAATTATTTAATACTTATGGAGTTGCATATACAAATTGGAATTGCCTAACAGGTGATGCTGAAAATAAAAAAACAAAAGAAGAGTGTATTCAAGAGATGATTAATACTAAGAACAATCAAAATAGTATAATACTTTTGATGCATGATGCAAATGATAAACAACAAACTGTAGATGCACTTCCTGAAATAATACAGTATTTTAAAAATGAAGGTTATACTTTTAAAAATTTTTATGAGATATTTAAATAATAAGAAGCGAACTCACGAAAGTTCGCTTCTTATTTGGCTACTTTCCGGAAGCTTGAGCCAAATGAACTCAGCTGCTTCAGAAGTATCTGCTACAAATTCCAGTACTTCTTTATAATTCAGCTGGTAATTTTGAATCTCCCGGGGCATCTGTACTTTTTCAAATGCATAATTGCATAAGTAATAGCACAGTTGTTTTAAATCGGGAGTATCAGTGGAAACAGTGGTTCCTGATGCTGATACAAACAGCAAACTCACTTTCTCTTGATAAAATTCCCAGATTTTCCGGGGATTTTCCACAGTGTCCAATTCTTTTAATTGATTATTCATTTCAGTGAGCTCTTTTAAGAGCTTTTCTTCATTTGTATACGATGGATCCCATGCGTACTCTTCATACCATTCTTTGTGCATTTTTCTTTTCCTCCTAAAATTATTTGATGTCAATCCTGTATTGAAAATAGCTAACACGAGGATTGAAAGATTTTTGTTACAATATTTATTATATCATGTTTACATAAATTTGTAAAGCTATGGCTTTATTTTGTCCGTGCATTACCTGTGAAAAATGCATAATAATAAATATAGTCATATTAGTATAAGTTAAAATTTAAAACAATAAAAAAGGAACTCATCAAAAGAGCAATGAGTTCCCCAAAATTAAGAATACGCTTTTCTATTAGCCAAAAGCCGAAAGTTACTTAAAACTTAAATACACACCAACAATTCAATACTGTACAGGGTGTTGATGCAAATGATACATTATATGTTCCTGCTGGAATTGTAACCCCAATTCCTTCTGTAATTTCTTTTGGTGAACTTGACGTATCATTTGGATAAGTGTCTCCAACTTCTCCTTGTTCATCAATAATTTTGAAATCTATATCGCTTATATATAGTGCATCATCTGAAGATATGTTTTTATAAGTATAGTCAATTAAAAATACTTGCGCAGGTGTTTTTTCTGAAAATTCATTTCTTTCTTTCATTTCTTGAATACCTGTAATTGTTAGAGTGTATTCTTCACTAGCAGTTTTTATTGTTATTTCTTCATTTAGACCGTATGTTTTGGTTTCTTCTTCATTAGTAGATTGAGAAGTTGAACTATTATTATTTGATGTTACTGTTGTTCCATTATCTTCTGAAAATACAAATATTAATCCAAATATGGATAATACTATAGATATAATACAAATTACTTTTCCTTTCTTTTTTACTAAAGCAATAATTCCTAAAACTATTGCTAACACACATAGGATTAATGATAAATCTTTAAATATACTTAAAGAAATTAAAAATCCTAAAATACTTAAAATAAGTGCTGCTATTGACATAATAAATTCTCCTTTTTATAAATTTTGTATTTTTTGTTTTCCTATTTTTTTACTCATTTTGCAATTATCGTTATTGTCACCATGACGATGATATCATAAAAATATTAATAAAAATATTATAAAATCAATACAAATATCTAAATTTAGTGGAGGTCAGATTATGCCTTATAAATTATTCAACGGAAATACTAATATTGTATCTGATTTAATAACAAAAAGAAGAAAAGAATATGTCATATTCAGATTTATCTAACAAATTACAACTTTTAGGTATTTCTCTTTATAAAAATGATTTATTTTTAATAGAAAAAAATCGTAGAATAGTAAGAGATTTTGAATTAATAGCTTTATGCCAAGTTCTAAACATTGATTATAATGAATTATCAAAACTAATTGAATTTGAATAAAAAATCACAAAGTTAATTTTACTTTGTGATTTTTTTATTCTAATATATATTTATCAGGTAAAAATTTTTTTGTTTTAAAATATAAAAATTAAAACATATATAATCCAGCAAACCTTATAGGCAAAAGAAAAAGCCGAGATTTTTATATCTCGACTTTTGGTGCGGTAGGTACAACTTGAATTGCTGTATCTAGCTATTTTAAAATATTTTAATTTTCTGTCCGTGCAAATCCCGTGCAAAAAATGTGCTAATAAATAACTTTAAATATTTTTATATAATTTTTCAAACATAATACAAAAAACTAACTTTCTATGTTATCTTTCACTGATTGATGTAACAATTCCATTTTTAAAATAAATATATCCTCTATTGTATACCCATTGTTCAGTTGTTCCCCAAGAATATGTATCTTTGTTAATTTTACTTGGACTTCCCCATGTACTACTTTCAACTTCGTCTTTAGTCATTCCAATAGCTGGCTCTGACTTTGCTTTATAAACAGGTATTTCTGTATTCGAACTTTCGTATATATATCGTGTTTCATAATTTTTATTATCTGTCCCAATAAAAGAATTAACTAAAGATTTATCTAGAATATTATAGGTTTTATCTTCCAATGTTTCACCATAATCATTAACTAATACTATTTTATCTTCCATCAATTTATATGTATAATTAACATTTACCGAACTAAAAATCAAATCTAAATTCCAACCATCTAATATAAGTTTATCTTTTTCACTATAATCTGATACATATGTTCCTTGCAATGGAATTAGTTTGTTTAAATTATCTAAGTAAACAGATTTTTCTTTATAATTATCTGCTATTTTTTCAAATAAAGATTTACTTTCAACAAAATCACCTTTTTCATATGATTCAACAGCATTTTTATAAATATTTTCTTTTTTTAATTCATTGATTTTTTCTATCTCTTTATTTGAGTTTTCATAATTATCTAATTCTTGATATAATTTCATAGCTTCTTCTAAGTAATTTTCATCCAACAATTTTTGTGCCTTTATATATTTTAATTTTTTTGAATTTATATCATTTTCTTTATATGTTGAATTTTCTACAAAGTATGTTAAATATTCTTCATATTCTACATCTGTCAACTCTGCACCATTTGAAATATTATCTAACCATTTAATGGCATAGGAATATTTTATTTCTGGTATTACAAATTTAATGAAAATAGCACCTATAATGATTAAAAAAATAATAGCTATTGTTATTAAAAATTTTTTCATAATGATTAAAACTCCTTTATTTTTTCCAAATACTTATATAAGGGCAATCTTTTTCTTTGTATTTTTTGCAATTATCTTCATTACTGCAATGAAATTCTTGTAATCTATTAGCAGAATTTTCTGAACCTTTTGGCTTTTTCAAATCAAACTCTAAAGATACAATTTCATTTATTTCTTCACAACGAATTTTTTTTATCATAATTTTTCTCCTAATTAAAAATATAATGATTTCTTTAAAATCTAAAATTATTATATCATAAAATCAAATTGTTTTAAATAAAATTTTAAAATATATTCAGATATTAAATATGTCTAAATATAAAGCATTTTGCTTATTTAATGTTTCTTGTTCGTTTTTATTTAATTTTAATTGTTCAAACATTTCATTAGTAAAATCAACGTTTTTCTTTGAAAAATAGCACTTTCTTAAACTAGGCTCACACTTTGCATTTGTTCCAAAGTAACCACCTAACATTAAACCGTCAGTACCATTGCAAATATTTATTTCAAGTACAGCAACATCAACACGAGTGCTTGTAGGTCTGTAATTCTCCATTACAGCAAATACAATTTCGTCATTACATATTAAGTACCCCTCTGAGTATATTCTTTTGTCGTGATAATCAACAAACTTTGCTTTGCAAATATTTTGTTTTTGCTCTA
This sequence comes from uncultured Clostridia bacterium, assembly GCA_944390285.1. GTDB lineage: Bacteria > Bacillota > Clostridia > TANB77 > CAG-508 > Scatovivens. Next base: position 77,285 of record CALXPN010000006.1, on the reverse strand, counting down.
ATTCTAATATGTATTTATCAGGTGCAAATTGTTTTGTCCTAAAATTATAAGCATTAAAATAAACATATAGTTTATCGGTACCGAAAGGGTTTTTAGATTTATTATTTTGCCTTGTTCTATTAGTATTATTTCCATATAGGTCAGCTTCATATATTCCTAGTTCTTCACAAATTATACTAATATCTCTAACATCTGGCAAAATTTCTCCTGCTTCATATCTTGCAATAGTGCTTCTATTTTTATTAAGAAGTGTTGCCATATTTTCTTGACTTAAACCTTTCTGTATTCTATAATTTTTAAGTCTTTCTCCGAAATCTTTATTATCAAATTCTGCCATAAAGTGAACCCCCTTATATAAATTAAATTTATTATACTATTATATGAAAAAATATTCAACACAAAATCGATGTAACACTCGATGTAATTGATTTATAAGGCATTTTATGCTATAATATATTATATAAATACCTATTTTGGTAAAGTCTTTTTATATATGATTTTACCCAAGCAGTAGCTTGTTTGTAACATAAAGTTGTTATTCGAGCTACTGCAAAGTAGCTCGAATTGTATATAGAACTTCCACGCTTATTATTGCTTGGACTTTCTAATTTATGTGCAAGAAATAGAGACTAGATAGAAAGGAAAACCGAGCAATGATTAAAAAATCAGAGAAAACAGTTATAGTTTTTCCACGGTGGCGGTGGTGGTTGCTAAGACTAGATAAGGAGGTCGTAATAACCTCCTTTTTCTTTTCATATTTTAATTTGTTGCGTGGTACGCACAAATTTATGCTTTTTAGTTATTTTTACTAATTTTTTCAACTTTTTATATAAAAATCAGCTCAAAAACACATATTTTTAGGCTAAAATGTGCGTGTGGTGCAACAATTGTTGCATAGCACGCACATTTACTATGTTTTGACTTGTTTACATAACAAAAGTATAATATATCTATAAGGTAATTAAATCTATTAGAAAGGTTAGTAAGTATGAAAACTAAATATGATGTTTTTACTAAAGATAAAGAAAAAATATCATATCGTGCTTTTATACAAGCTAAACTTATTGAGTTAGGTTTAAGCCCTACAAGTAAAGGTACATTTTATTTAAGAGATATTATAACTCTTGCTATTCAAGAATATAACTACAATGATATTAGCTTGATAGATTTAAGAAATAAATTAGCTAAAATAGAAAACACAACATCAAATACTATTAAATCTAATATAGATTATGCCTTCAAATTTAAAGACATATCAAAAGCAGAAAAAAACTTTGAAACAATTTTCAATTTTAAGTATGACGAATATTATATAACAGCAAAATCTCTTACTAACTTAATTGTTAGTTTGATATATGTTCAATAATTCTAAAACACAAAATAAGGCTTGCTAGTAAATTTTGATTATTAGTTAGGTCTTATTTTTGTGTCTTTTTTTATAAATTCCTATGCTTTCCTACGCATTTTTACGCATAACTAGGCGAAATGATTTTATATACTTCTTCCGTGCTAAACTTAAATTGTTCGAACAAGAAAAGATTTCTGGAAATCGAATTTTAAAAAGGAGATTTCAAAAATGAAAAAAATTTCAAAGCCTGTTACCAAAGAAAAACTAAATAAAATTAAGGACAACCTATTTACAGAAAATGTAATTAGTTTAGACGATAGCAAAAATCAAAAATACTTTGACAACCTATCATATCAACAGTATCTATCAAACTTGAACAACGAAAGTAGTGATTTATATGACTAATGAAGAAATTATAATCATTTATAAAAAAGTTGGCACAGATGCAGAGTTTATGAAAATTCAAAATGAGCAAAAGTCCTTTGAAGATTTAATGGGTGGCGAATTGGACTATATACCATATGAAAATATAACAATAATTGCACGAAAACACAGAGAACATTTAAAACCTAATATTTATATAAATACAGAATTTTTAAGTATTGGCTCATCTATACGAGGAGATGTAGTTATAGTTTGCAGAGAAAATGAAACCTATAAATCATTAACAAAAGAACAAGCTATCAAGTATAGAGAATTTTTGAAAAGAGCTAGTTTTAACTATGATAATTTTGACGAAAAAGGCAGATATATTCCAAACTCAAAACAAAATTCTTTAAAAAGCAAAGACAAACTCATTATAGAAAAAGGAATTAGAGAAAATGATATTGTTTCTCCTACCATTGATAATAATGGGTGTTTTGAAGCAAACGAAACTTTGAAAATGATTTTAGGAATACAAAGTGTTATTTTGAAATTTATAAAAGATAATTCAAATTAAAGGAGTTTATAAAATGAACGAAATAGATAATATAGCAATGAAAGTTGCAAATGAAATTGATACAGAAGATAAAAAAATAAATATAAATTTACCAGCACCTCTAACACCTGAACAACTTATGGCTATACAAAGTATAAAAAGACTAAAAAACCCTTTTAAAATGTTAAGTGTAAAAGATATTATGCGAGATTTGAACATCTGCGAAACAATAGCTTATAGAACTTTTAAAAGAGTTGATTTTCCTTCAATAAATATTGGTAAATCTAATCAAGTAATGCTTCTTTCCTATCTTATTTGGAAAATGAACAAACGTGTTTAGGTGGTGATTGCCATAAAAGATAATAATAAAGAAAAAATCGGAAGTATTTATTATGACAAAAGAGATAAACGTTGGAGATGTATTTATTATATTTATGACCAAAATACATATAATGAAATTCGTAAAACTAAATCTTTTTCAACAGAACAAGAAGCAAAAGAATTTTTAACAAGTATTCAATATCAAAAAGGCAATAATTCATTTATTAAAAATAATGGTATTCCTCTAAATCAGCTTATGAGAGAAAATGTAGAAAAAAAGCTAGAATTAAATTTAATTGGAGAAAGAACTTATAATCGAATATTAAAAACTATTAAACAAATTGAAAAAGCACCTGTAACAAAAGAAAACATTATAGATATAACAAGCAATGATATTCAAAATTATTTTAATACTTTAAAAGATTATAGCACTTCTACAATAAAGAAAATAACGGAACAATTCTCTCAAGCTTTTGAATTAGCAATAAATAAAGGTTATCTTTTTAGAAACCCTATGCGTGATGTTATAAAGCCTAAAAGTACAAAAGATAAAAAAGTTGTCAGAGCATTAGAAATTGAAGAACAGCAAGCATTAACTGATTATCTAACAAGTATTCCTATTTCACAAGAGCCATATAAAGTAGCTTATTTAATAGAAATGTATTTAGGCTTACGTATTGGCGAAGTATTAGCTTTAAGAAGTACAGATATAAACTTACAAAAAAATTTATTATTAGTCAATAAAACTTTAACACGAGATAAAAACGACAAAGTTATAATGGGAAAAGCAACAAAAACTTATGCAGGAATTAGAGAAGTACCTATTCCCTCATTTATAAGAAATGACATAATAAATCAAATGAAATTAGCTGAAAACAATAAAGATAAGCAATTATTTTTAGACACTAACGGTAATTATGTTAGACCAACTACTGCTAATGATAAATTAAAAGCCTTATTAAAAAGACTAGGTATAGAAAATATAAGTTCTCATAGTTTAAGGCATACATACGGTACAAGATGTATTGAGGCTGGTATGCGAGCTGTTGCACTTCAAAGACTAATGGGACATACTGATGTATCAGTAACAATGAATACTTATACAACGGTTTTTAATAAATACAAAGAGGCAGAATTAGAAAAAGTCAACGATTACTATATAAATAATGCAATTATAAGTTCTACTCAACATGTTCTTTTAGAAGATAATACCGATTTAGAAAAAAACAACAGTATTTTTCAAAAGAAATTACAAGACTTAACTAAAATGATAGAAGATTTTAGCACAAAGTGTTTAATATCTATTGAAGAATATAAAGAAAATATCGACTTCTTACAGGAATTGCAAACATATTTTGATAACGAAGAAAAAGGAGAATTTGAAAGATGAGTAAAGCTGATGTTATAAATAGAATAAATGGTTTAAATAAATATATGTTAGAGGATAGCGACAAAGAGTTATTACTTTTAAAACTATGTAATGATTATACATATAACAAAGCTATTGCAATTATTGATAAAAATGCAAAACATAAAGACTGGTATTCTGTTGACGACAAGCACTGCTTTAAAACTTGGGACGAAGTTGAAGCATATATAGACGGAATTTGTAAAGGAAAAAATACTAATTTTTATGCAGAACACGAAAGATAAATTTGTGAAATTGATTAAATTGTATTTAATCGATTTCACAAATGAAGTGGAAAGGTTTGGGAAACCGACAGAGGTTTCCCAAGTAACAAGATTATTAAAATAGTAATTAGTATAATTACATTATTTATTGATATTCAAATGAATACAATAAATAATTTTAAATAATCTGGTAAGGGGTTATTAGGGGCTTGCCCTTAATCATACAGAACACTTTTAGCGATAGCGTATAAAAAGTGTTCTAGTATGTTCTAACACTTTTTAGTTGTGTTATATCAGCTGGCTTGTAAAGTATTAGAACATAAGTAAGAGCTTACGAAGATTTCCCCTAAAAAATAAAAAGGAGATTTTGAAATGTGAGTTATGCAATAATAAGAAATGAAAATTATAAAATGGGACAACTACCATATATTTATAGGCACAATGAGAGAAAAAATACTAACTATTCTAACAAAGATATAAATAAAAGTAATTCAATAAAAAACTATTCTATTAAAACTATAAATACATCATATCAAAAAGCCTTTAATCTTATAAAAGAAAAATACAAACTAAAAGGTCAAATAAAGAAAGTTAGTAATGTAATGTGTGAATTGGTTATCACATCTGACAAAAATTTCTTTGAAAGAATTGGAAAACAAGAAACAGAACGATATTTCAAATTAGCTTATGACTTTGTTGTTAATTACAATGATTTAGGCGAAGAATTTATAGTATCTGCAAAAGTCCATAATGACGAAACTACCCCACATCTACATATTGTATTTATACCAGTAGTTCATACAACAAATAAAAAAGGAAAAGAAATAAATAAAATAGCTTGTAGTGAGTTTTGGAAAGGCAAAGAAAGTTATAGAATTTTGCAAGATAGATTTTATAAATATGTAACTGATAACGGTTTCGATTTAGAACGTGGAAACACAAAAGATAATGAACATATACCAATAGAAAAACTTAAAAAGATTACTAATTTTGAAGTACAAGAAATGTTTAAAGATACAAACTATTTAGAACAAGAGAAAATAAACGATAATATTGAAGTTATAAAAAATGATTATAAACGAGTAATAAACAAGTTTAATACCCTTGCTAAACGATATACTAGAATTAAGAATATTGTTGAAGAAACAATGTATAAAACTGAACAGATACAAAAAGAAAACTATACTTTAAAGCAAGAAAACAAAGAATTGAAAAAAGAAATTTTAACATTAAGAGATTATATTGATAAAACTTTCGAGTATGTTAGTTTATTATTTGACTTTTCAAAAAATAGATTAAAACGACTTGTAAATTCGTTTATATATGGTTTAAATAAGGAAAAATAATTGAAAGGTGGTAAATAATGAGTTTAAATGAAATAAAACAAAAACTTGAAACAAAAGAAGAAACTTTAGAAACTTATACTGACTTTAAGAAAAGATATTACATATATAGAATGGACGATATTATAGAATATCTTCAAAGAGATGATACTGAATTAGATACGCTATTTAAGGAAGAACAGAAAATGTTTAATGACTTAAAGGAACAACTAACACCAGAACAACAAAAATTATTATCAAATTACTCTGACAACTGGACATATATAATTAACGAAGAAGTTGAAGAATTAACAAAGCAAATATTAAATGATTTAGAAGAAGAAAGATAAATTTATTAAATTTTTAAAATAGGACTGTCAAAAGTCCTATTTTTTCTTCCCGTGCAGATAATTTTTGCTATAATCTATTAAAGCCGTAGAGTATGTAGCAGTATGCGTGTTTTATATAAGTTTACAGTCCCGTGCACGAGTAGTGTTGTATATAGATGTGTAACACTATATTTAGATATAGTTACAGAGCTTTTATTCCCGTGCAATGCTCCCGTGCATATTCCGTGCAGAAGTGAAAAAACAATGAATAATTTTAAATAATTTTGAAAATAGGTTGAATAATGAAAGGTGCATACAATGTAGTTACATCAATACTTACGAATACTTTTGAATAAAAATAAAGAACACTGAATTTGGTTTAAATTCAGTGTTCTTTGGTGCGGTAGAGAGGACTTGAACCCCCACGGTCTCCCACTAGATCCTAAGTCTAGCGCGTCTGCCAGTTCCGCCACTACCGCGTATCAACAATATTTATATTAGCATAAATATACTTGTTTTGTCAAGAGAGTTAAGAAATATTTTATAAATAAATTGTGTAGGTTTGTCAAACATACATATATTTTATTTTGATACAATAGAAAAATTGCGATTTTAACAATTCTATGTTATAATAAAAATATTGAAAATCTACTTAGGAGGAAAATATATGTCCAATAAAAATGATCTATCAATAAATGATGAAATTGAAAATACTCAATTAAATGATATGAAAATTTGTCAACCAGATGAATATGAGTTAACATGGCAAAGTATTGCTCCAGATAGAAAATTACATCAATGTGTATATAATTCTAAAAAATATAGGGTAGGTTATGTGCATAATAAATTAAATTTAGAAGATGATAGTTGGTATGCACCATATCTAATATATAAAATTGGTAAAAAAATAGGGATTGATGTTCCAGAAACGGAAATTGCTTTATTACTACATAAAAATATAAACAGAACTACATATTCGGATTCATTATTTGAATCTTCAATTGTTTATAATAATGATACAATGTATAATGCTTATATAAGGTTAGATGATAATATAGCATATGTTTCACCAGAAGTGCTAAGAAATAAATATCTTATGCATCTAGAAGATGAGAATGATAGAAAATTAAGTCATGGTGCACCAGAAAACATAACAGTAGATGAATATATAGATTCATATATTTGGTATTTAACAACTCATGGAAATAAGAGTCAAAATGAATATTCTAAAGAAGAAATAGACAGTATAAAACAAGAATTGATAGATAGAATTTTATTTAGCTTACGTTTTGAATCAAGAGGAAATTTTAATGTTCGTTTAGTAAACTTCCAAAATGCAAGTTTAGAACCATATTATTATTCTGGATTTAATATGTATTATTTAGGTGAATCAGAAAAAGGTATACAAGATTATTTAAAAATGACAGATCAAGAACTAAAAAAATCTATAAATAGAAGCTTTAAACCTCAATATACAATTCCAAATACAGAAAAGAAATTTGATGAATCAGATCAAAAAAATATGTTAAGATATATATTTAAAAAGTATCCTAAACAAGCAGAAAATTTTTATAAAAAATTAAGTTCTTTTGAAGCAAAAGATTTGGAAGATATCTTAGATACTTGTACTAGAATGAGTGATAATCACAAAAAAATTGCTGTAAGAATTTTTGAAACTAGAGGGAAAGATTTTGAAGAAATTCATCAAGAATATATGAAAAAACAGGAAGATGATGGAAGATAAGTTTAAAATTTAGAATAAATATAATTTCTTTGAAAATACTAATATAAAAAATATAAGGAGATTTTAGTATGAGTAAAAAAGATGTTAATATAAAAAAAGAAAATACAACTAAATATGGAGAAGAGGTTTGTTCTGAATTTAAATGGCTTCCAATAGATAAACAAAAAGAAAAAGCTCAAAAGTTAGCTAAAATTACTGAAAAGAAAAAGAAATAATAATATAAAATAGGAGTAAATAATGAAGTTATATATTTGTGGTAGTAATAGAAATAAAAATTGTTATAAAGTATTAAATGATTTAAAATTGCTAGATAATAAAAATGATAAATTAATAACTTTATCTAGAAAAAATATAAAATATTGTTTAGGATGTTCTGCATGTATAAAAAATCTTGACAAATATTGTGTTCAAAAAGATGATATGCAAGAAATTTATGATAATATGATAATAGCAGATAAAATAATAATTGCTTCACCAGTATATATGAATCATATTACAGGAATATTGAAAAATATGATAGATAGATTAAATCCTTTTTCTTGTCATGGAAATTTAAAAGGAAAAAAAGTTTATCTTATTTTAACTGGACAAATGTCTGAAAAAGATAATGAAGAAATTATAGAAGATATAAAAAAATATTTTAATGGGATTTCTGAATTTATGGAGTTTGAATTTAAATTTATAAAGTATTTATCTTCTGGAGATGTAGAAAGTATAGATGATATTTCTAAATGTAATAAAAATTATGAAAAGATAGTTGAAGAAATGAAAAATATTATTAATGAATAATAATTTATAAGGAGTAAAAATATGGAAAAAGACTATGCTAAATATAGTAAATATATTGGAAAGCTTACACGTGATTTAAGAAGTGCCTATTATAGCACTGCTACAGATGAAGAAAGACAAGAAATACCATTAGAACCAAGTGAATTAAATGCTAAACAAGGCTTAGGAAATTTTCCAGCTTTTTATTTGCAAGGACAGCATTGTGAAAAAAGTGATTGTGGTTGTTGTACAAATTGTTTTTATTCTCAATTTCAATATGCTAAGCCATCTCCAAAAGAAATTGAAGCACAATGTGATTATTTGTTAGATAATTTTGAAAGATTAGTTTTATCACAACAATATGGAAAAAATGATTTTTATGGTGAGAAGAAATTTCCAAATTCAAAACCTGTGTTTTTAACTCTAAGTCCAACAGGTTCTTTTTTTTCAGAGAAAGAATTTCCAAGAGATGTAAGATTAAGAGTTTTAAAAAAGTTAGAAGAAAAAGCTGAAGAACTGCAAAGAGATATTGTTTTACATATTGAAGCACATGCAATAGATGTTTTTAGATATAGAGATTACATATTATCAAGTGAAGAAAGTGAAATTTTAAGAAAATTAAATGCTAAATGTATTTTAGGATTTGAGTCAGTAAATGAATGGTCTAGAAATGTTTTATATAATAAACATTTACCATTAGAAATTTTTAAAAATGCAATAGATATATTAAAAAATGCTGGAATACAGCCAGGAGCTTTTGTTTTTTCAGGTTTTATAACTTATACTGATACAGAATCAAAAGAAGATATGTTAGATTCAATAGAATATTTAAGTAAAAATGGTGTTTTTCCAGTATTAATGTTTGCAAATAGTCAAGCTTGGACATTACCGGATTTATTAAGAGAAAATGAGATTCATAAACTTCAAGAACCTGCAACGGTTTTGGATACTGTTTATAGTGCGTTAGATATTATAACAAATAATGGAAAAGACAAACAAAATTATTGGTTAATTCCAGAACCAGTAGAAGGACCACCTTATCCAGATGGAAATATTTTTTATGATAGAAAAGATATAGAAGATTTTTCCGAAGAGACTAGCAAAAAAATACATCAGATTTTAAAAGATTTAAGAGATACAAGAGATATAGATGAATTCAAGAAAAAATGGGAAAGTTTTAGAAAAAATAATCCTGAGTATAAAAAATATATAAACAGAATAAAAAAGCAAGAACAAAATAAAGATGATAAAGAACTAAGACTTGCAAGAACATTAAATTTTGCAACAGATCATATGAAAGATTATATTGAATATAGAAAAGCTAAAGATGAGGAAGAAAAAGAAAATGAAGAAGATAGATATAAAATTTAATAAGTAAAAATAAAATCATACTTGTGAAAAAAATAAAAAAGTGATAAAATACAAAAAATTACAAAAGAAAAGGAGGAGGATATGGATACATTTTTACAGGGAATAAAAGAACTTTCACAAGTTCCAGAAATTCAAACTATTTTTAAACTAATTTTAATAGTTTTTTTATCTGGATTTGTAGGATTCGAAAGAGAATCTTGGAATAAACCAGCAGGATTTAGAACTCATGTTTTGGTAGGAATAAGTGCAGTTTTAGTAATGGTATGTGGAGAATATTTATATAAAGCAACTGGGGCAGATCAAACAAGAATACCAGCTCAATTGTTATCTGGTATAGGTTTTATAGGTGCTGGAACTATATTAAGAGATGGATTTAATGTAAAGGGATTAACTACTGCAGCAGGGCTTTTAGCAGTAACATGTATTGGATTAGCCGTTGGTGCAGGAGATTATTTAGATGCAATTATTGCAACAGCTGTTGTTTATGCTGTATTATCATATTCTCATATAATATCAGGAAAATTAGAACATTCAAGTATATTAGACTTAGAAGTATCAGTTACAGAAAATCCAAAAGAGATTTTGAATAATATAAAAGAAGTAATAGATGATAATAGTTTAGAATTAATAAAAATGAAAATAGATACAAGTAAAAATAATAGTAATATTATAAGAATAACAACAAGATATAAAGAAAAAACAGACATAAATAAAGTTATATCTGAAATAATGAAAATGGAAAAAGTAAATGAGGTAGAAGAAATATAATGGAAGATTTAATTGAAATGGCTAAATATTGTTTAAATTGCAAAATGAAACCATGCAGTATAAAGGGATGTCCAATGCAAACCAATATACCAGAATTTATAACAGAAATAAAAAACAAAAACCTAGAAAAGGCATATGATATATTACAAGAAAATAATATATGTTCACATATTTGCAGTATTATTTGTCCACAAGAAGAGCAATGTGAGGGGAGTTGTATAAGAGGAATAAAATCAACTCCTACACATATTGGCAAATTAGAAGAATTTGTAAATAAATGGGCATTAGAAAATAATTATATAGGCAAAATAGAAAAATCAAAGAATAATGGAAAAAATATAGCAATAATAGGTGCAGGACCTGCAGGTTTTGAATGTGCTTACATATTATTAAAAAATGGTTATAATGTAGATATTTATGAGAAAGAAAACATACCAGGTGGAATTTTAGTATATGGTATACCAGATTTTAGATTATCTAAAGATTTAGTTGAAAATGTTGTAAATAAATTAAAATCATTAGGTGCAAATTTTATACTAAATAAGGAATTAGGAAAAGATATAAATTTAAAAGAAATTTCTGAAAAATATGATGCCGTATTTTTGGGTATAGGAGCAGCTAAATCATCTACATATAAATTATCAGATAATAAATTAAAAAGTGTTTATGAATCTGATGTATTTTTAAGAGCATATAATGATAAGAAATTTTTTAAAAATTTAGGAACAGTTGTAGTAATTGGTGGTGGAAATGTTGCAATGGATTCTGCAAGAGTTGCTATAAGAATGGGAGCAGAAAAAGTAAAAATATTATACCGCAGAGATAGGAAACATATGCCAGCAAGAGAGATAGAGCTTGATGATGCAATTAAAGATGGTGTTGAGTTTAAAGAATTAATAAGAGTTGTATCTGCAAATGAGATAAATGGTGATATTACAAGTGTAAATTGTGTAAAAACAGAAATTATAGATGGAAAAGCAGTAGATGTTGAGAATGCAAAAGAATTTGAAGAAAAAGCAAATACTGTAGTTTTTGCTATTGGTTTAAAACCAGATAAATCATTAATAGAGAAACAAGGAATAGAACTTGATGATTGGGGATATATAAAAATTGATGAAAATGGAAAAACAAATTTAGAAAATGTATTTGCAGGAGGAGATAATACAGAAAGTAAAGCAACTGTATGTAGAGCTTTAGCTGCTGGAAAAAGAGCAGCAGAAGGAATAATGAAATTATATAACTAAATCTTGACAAAGTTATGTAAATGATGTTATTATATTAATATTAAAAATAAAACGTTGAAAAGGACAAGATAAATAAGTTAAACCTAAAGAGAGCTAATAGTTGGTGGAAAGTTAGCAGGAATTTGCTTTATTTATTATCACCTTTGAGTGGTTATTTGAAATTAGATAAAAGTAAAATAACTCGCATTGCCTTGCGTTAAAAGGAAAAGAGATGATTATAGTATTTGTATTATAATTAAAATAGGTGGTACCGCGGAATAGCTCCATTTCGTCCTATAAGGATGAAATGGAGTTTTTGTTATAAAAGGAGGTAAAAATGAAAGAAGAAGTTTTAAAAAAATTAAAAGATCTTAATATTAATTATAAAATGGTAGAACATACACCAGTTTATACTATTGAAGATATGGATGCTCTAGGTGATATTTTTAGTAATGCCAAAATATGTAAAAACTTATTTCTAAGAGATCAAAAAGGAAAGAGACATTTTTTAATTGTTGTACCAGAAGAAAAAAGAGTTCCTCTTTCAGAGCTTCCAAGTAAAATAGGAAGTACAAAACTAAGCTTTGCATCAGAAGAAAGATTAATGAAATATTTGAAATTAACACCTGGTGCTGTAACACCTCTTGCAGTAATTAATGATGAAGAAAATGCTGTAGAAGTATTCTTAGATGAAGAATTAAAAAAAGAAAAATTATTAGGAGTTCATCCATGTGATAATACAGCAACTATTTTAATTACAGTTCAAGATTTAGAAAAATATATTAATTCTTGTAATAACAAATATAAATATATAAAATTTTAATTAATAAATATTAAAGGAGAAAAGATTATGTGTGATAATTGTAATGAAAAAAAAGATTATGGTAAAACATTAAATTTACCAAAAACAGATTTTCCAATGAGAGCGAATTTACCACAAAATGAACCCAAAATATTAAATAATGTGTTTGAAAATGATTTGTATGAAAAAATGCTTAAGAAAAACGAAGGAAAAACACCATTTGTTTTACATGATGGACCTCCATATGCAAATGGAGAAATTCATATAGGTCATGCTTTAAATAAAGTTTTAAAAGATACAATAGTAAGATATAAAAACTTAAAAGGATTTTATACACCATATATACCAGGATATGATACACATGGTATGCCTACAGAAAAGAAAGCTATAGAAAAATTAGGCTTAAATAGAGATGAGATTCCTGTAACTGAATTTAGAGATACTTGTAAAAAATTTACAATGGAATATAAAGATAAACAAACTGAAGGATTTAAAAGATTAGGTGTTTTAGGAGATTGGAAAAATCCATATATAACATATCAGCCACAAATGGAAGCAAAACAAATAGGTGTATTTGCAGATATGTATAAAAAAGGATATATATATAAAGGTTTAAAACCAGTATATTGGTGTACAGATTGTGAAACAGCATTAGCAGAAGCTGAAATAGAATATAAAGATGTAAATTCTAATACAGCATATGTTAAATTTCCTGTAAAAGATAGTAAAGGATTATTTGATATTGAAAATGCTTATGTTGTAATATGGACAACAACTCCTTGGACATTGCCAGGAAATTCAATGATTGCAGTCGGATTAGAATTTAAATATGCAGTTGTTGATACAGGAAAAGAAAAATTGATTTTTGCAAAAGAATTAGTAGATAAAGTGATGGAAATTGCAGGAATCAAAGAATATAAAATAATAGATGAAATCTTAGGAGAAAAATTAGAAGGTGTTATATGTAAACATCCATTTTTAGATAGAGATTCAAAAGTAGTAACAGGTTCAGAAGATACTGTAAATGTTGAACTTGGAACAGGTACAGGTTGTGTTCACTGTGCACCAAGTTATGGTAAAGAAGACTATTTATTAGGACTAAAAAAAGGTGGAGAGATAATAGTTTTAGTGGATAGTAAAGGGGTTCAAAGAGGAGAAGGTGCTGGACCATTTAAAGATATGTATTATGCAAAATCTGATAAAGAAATAATAAAATGGTTAGCAGAACATGGATTACTTTTAGCTTCACAAGTAGTAAACCACTCTTATCCACATTGCTGGAGATGTAAAAAACCAGTTATATTTAGAGCTACAAGTCAATGGTTTGCATCTGTTGATGGATTTAGAAAACAAACTTTAGATGCTATAAAAACTGTTAAATGGTATCCTGCTTGGGGAGAAGAAAGAATAACAAAAATGGTTGAAGATAGAAATGATTGGTGTATATCTCGTCAAAGAACTTGGGGTGTACCAATACCAATATTCTATTGTAAAAATTGTGAAAAAGAATATGTTACAGATGAAAGTTTAAAGAAGATTCAAGAAATAGTAAAAGAAAAAGGAACAAATGCATGGTATGAATTATCAGAAAAAGAATTAATGCCAGATGGTGCAAAATGTTCTTGTGGATGTACAGAGTTTAAAAAAGAAACAGATATAATGGATGTTTGGTTTGACTCAGGTTCTACTCATGAATCAGTTTTAGCAGAAAGAGGACTTCCTCCTGCAGATATGTATTTAGAAGGAAGTGACCAATATAGAGGTTGGTTCCAATCTTCGCTTTTAACATCTGTTGCAACCAAAGGTAAAGCTCCATATAAAGAAGTTTTAACACATGGATATACTGTTGATGAACAAGGAAGAAAAATGTCTAAATCAATAGGAAATGTTGTTTCACCACAAGAAATAATAAAAGAGTCTGGAGCAGATGTTTTAAGACTTTGGGTTTTAGCATCAGATTATAAATCAGATGTAAGTGTTTCTAAAAATATAATAAAACAAGTTACAGAAGTTTATAGAAAAATAAGAAATACAGCAAGATATATATTGGGAAATACATCAGATTTTGATGTTGATAATCCTGTTAAATATGAAGATTTAAAAGAAATAGACAAATGGGCTTTAACAAGATTAAATAGACTAATAAGAACTTGTACTAAAGCTTATGACACGTATGAATTTCATGAAGCATATCAAGCAATAAATCAATTCTGCGTTGTTGATATGAGCCAATTCTATTTAGATATTATAAAAGATAGATTATATACATCTAAACCACAATCTTTAGAAAGAAGAGCAGCTCAAACTACAATGTATGAAATATTATCAAGTTTGGTTAGAATTTTAGCTCCTATGACATGCTTTACAGCAGAGGAAATATGGAGTTATATGAAACATAAAAAAGGTGAAAATACTGAAAGTGTTATGCTTGATAAATATCCAGAACCAAATGAAAAATATGATGATGAAAATTTATCAATAAAATGGGAAAGATTAATAGCATTAAAAAATGAAGTTGCAAAACATTTAGAGATGGCAAGAGCTAATAAAGATATTGGACTTTCTTTAGAAGCAAAAGTTACATTATTTGCAGAAAGTGAGGAATATGATTTCTTAAAAGGAAAAGAAGAACTTTTAAAAGAAATATTTATAGTATCTGGTGTAAAAGTTTTAGAAAATAGAAGAAATGAAGATTCAGAAGTACCAATAGGGGTAAAAGTTGAAAAGGCTGATGGACAAAAATGTGAAAGATGCTGGATGTATTCAGAAACTGTTGGAGAAAGTGCAGAATATCCTACTTTATGTGAAAGATGTAGAGATAATTTAAATTAAAAGATTTTATTAAAAAATTAAAAGGGCAATCTATATTACTTAGATTGTCCTTTTTGAAATTTTATTAATCAAGTTTATTTGAAATAATAGATATAATTTGTTTTGGAGTAGGTTTTTCTGGATATTCTAGGTGTAAATATTTTCCTATTGAAGCTTTATAACTAGACTTTGTATGATGTTCATACATATAGTTTACTGAACGGCTTATTGCCCATTTTATGATATCAGTTGTTGTATTATTTTCCCTTGCGACACGTGTATACAAATCATTTGCTAGACTATTAAAAGAAAGAGACCCTTTATATGTACGTACATAAAATATAGCGTCAAGTAAGTATGATGTACCGATTTGTCTAAATTCAAAACCTAATTCTTTAAGTAAAATACTTATTCTTTCTTTTTGAGAATATTTGATACTAGAATTTATAAATTTATAGATTCTTGTAATAATACGTTTTGGAGAAGAATTATAGTATTCATATAAAACTGTACTAGTAGATTTCTCTTTTTTTCGTTTGTGAACAAAAATGATGTAATATGGATTATATGTAAAAAATTTTTCTTTTACAATATTAATAATCTCAGGATCGGAACTTATTACAATATCTGCTTGATTATCTTTTAATAATTTCTCTGCTTCATCTAAATTATTTGTAATACCTACAATTTTTGTTTCTTCAATATTTATTAATACTTGATTAACAATTTTTTTCATATAGTGAAAATCTTCACAAAAAACAAATATTTTTAACATATTAAAACCCCTCTCACTAATAAAACAATTGAGAGTGACAAAAAGTGACAAAAAAATACAATTTTTTTAAAAAATAAAAAAATTGGCTTATAAATAAAATATTTATAAACCAATTTTTCTTAAATTACATGCTTTGTTCACCAGGCATAATATAGTCTATTACACCATAGATTAAGGCACCGATTATAGCAGCCATCCATGAAATAGAATATCCAGCTACAAAGAATTGAGTTGCATATAATACTACTACTGCAAGTACAAATCCGACAAAACCTTTACCAAAAGCCATTGCATGTAAACCAGTGAATTTTATTATAAGATAATCCATAACTGTTAAAACGATAGCAGATATAGCTAATGACCAGATGTTATTTATAGAAAAACCAGGTGTGAAAAAAGCAGTTATTCCTAATATAATGGCAGCAACTATAAATCTTCCAATAATTTGTCCAATAGTTCCCATAGTACTATTAGACTTGGTATTTGAATTATTGCTTTCCATTTTACTAAACCTCCTTGTTTTAAAAATATATTTGAATAAAAAATAAATTAAAATTTAATTTATTAAACAAATATAAGTATATTTTAATATTTTTTGCAAAAAATATTCATATAAAATTTGTATTTTTGAGGATAAAAATGTTACTTATACTTGTTAGAACTATAATTATATATGTGTTGGTATTATTTGTTATGAGATTCATGGGAAAAAGAGAAATAGGACAAATGCAACCTTTTGAACTTGTTATTGCAATTATGATTGCAGATTTAGCAGCAGCACCAATGGCAGAAATAGGTGTACCAATATTATATGGTGTTATTCCGATTTTTGGTTTATTATTTATTCATGTTATAATTTCAGTATTAAATTTAAAAAGTATTAAAATAAGAGAAATAATTTGTGGTAAACCACGAATACTTATATATAGAGGAAAAATCGATGAAAAAGCATTAATACAAGAAAATTTTACAATAAATGAGCTTCAAGAAAGATTAAGAGTAAATAATATAAATAATTTAGGAGATGTAGAATTTGCAATTTTAGAAACAAGTGGACAAATTAGTGTTGTATTAAAACCTGAAAAAAGAGCTTTAAAACCAGAAGATTTTAATTTAAATGTTTCTTATGAAGGGATAGCATATGATTTGGTAATTGATGGAAAAATAATGAATGAAAATTTAGAAAAACTAGGAAAAGATTATAATTGGCTTGAAAGAGAAGTTGGAAAATTTAATATAAAACCAGAAGAAGCACTTATAGTAGTTTTGAATGGTGATCAAACTATATTTTGTCAGAAAAAGGAAGAATAATTAATATGAAACTGAAAAAAGAAGTTATTTTAATAATAATAATTTTAATTTCGATAATTATTTTAGATTTTGTTACAAATTATATTTCAGAAAAAAGTGTAAAAGAAATTATGGCTAAACTAGATGAAATTTCAATATTAATAGAAACAGCAAAATATCAGAACAATCAAAATGAATTATCATCTGAAACAGAAAAAAATCTTGAAGAAAAAGTTTCTAATTTAAAAAATGAATGGAATAATAAACAAAATAAGTTAGCTATGTTTGTTGAACATGATGAACTTGAAAAAGTAACAATAAGTATAGTTCTTTTAGAAGAGAATATAAAAAATTTAGAATTTGTAAATGCACAAGAAAATGAAGCAGAAGTTAAATATTGGTTAAATCATTTTAAGGAAAAAGAAAAATTAAATTTAAAAAATATCTTTTAAGAAGTTTTGTATAAAATAAAAAGTTTCATTTACTATAAATGAAACTTTTTATGGTAATAAGGTTTTATTATATTAATTATTTATACTTTTTTCTTTAATTATATATATAGGTCTTTTTTTAACTTCTAAATATGTTTTTGATAAATATTGTCCAATAATTCCAAGAGAAAATAGTTGAACTCCACTTACCATAAATATAATGCATGCAAGTGAAGGCCAACCACTTGTTGGATCACCTAAAATTAATGTTTTGAAAATTATTGCGATTATAAGTAAGAACGATATTATACAAAAAATTAGACCTATAATAGATGAAAATATTAATGGTGCTGTTGAAAAAGCAGTGATTGCTTCTAATGCATATTGTGTTAATTTCCAAAAAGACCATTTTGTATCACCTGCAACTCTTTTAATATTTTCATATTCAATCCATTTTACATTAAAACCTACAAAACTAAATAAACCTTTAGAATATCTATTATATTCTTTTAAAGAAATTATGGCATCTACAACATTTCTTTTCATAAATACAAAATCTCTTGCACCATCTACCATGTCAAAACTAGTAATTTTATTTATTAGTTTGTAAAATGTTTTTGAAAAAAAGCTTCTTATAATTGGTTCACCTTTTCTATTTACTCTTCTTGTTCCAACTGCATCATAATTTTCATTTTTTACACTATTATACATTTGTAATAAAAGAGAAGGTGGATCTTGAAGATCTGCATCCATAAGAGTAACATAATTGCCAGATGCATTTTCAAGACCGGCAAAAATTGCAGCTTCTTTACCAAAATTTCTTGAAAAAGATATAAATTCAATATTTGAATATTTATTTTTTAAATCTTTTATAATATTTAGTGTATTATCTTTTGAACCATCATTTATAAGAAGAATTTCAAAATCAACTTCTTTTGGAAATTTTTTTAAATTTTTTGATAATTCTTCATAAAATAAAGGCAATGCTTTTTCTTCATTAAAGCAAGGTACAATTATAGATATTTTTTCCATATATAACTCCAAAAATAATAATTTATAATAACAAAAAATATTATAACATATTGCTAGATTTATTACAAATAAAATTAATATAATTTTAATAAATTAATTATAAAAAGGGTTGATATTTAAAGAGAAATGTAATATAATCGTAATGCAAATGTAATGTTTGGCAAAATTAATTCTACATTAGAGAAATTCAAAGGAGAGATTGTGTTGATGTTTGGACAAGATATTGGAATAGATTTAGGTACTGCGACTGTAATTGCATATGTGAAAGGGAAAGGCATTGTTCTAAGAGAGCCTTCTGTTGTTGCTGTCAATAATGTAACAGGTGAAGTGCTAGCAGTTGGGCATGAAGCTAGAAGAATGCTAGGAAGAACTCCAGGAAATATTGTCGCAACACGTCCTTTAAGAGATGGTGTAATTTCAGATTATACAGTAACAGAAAAAATGCTAAAATATTTTATAAGTAAAATCTGTGGAAGATTCTTTTTTGCACCTAGAATAATGATTTGTATACCTTCTCAAGTTACAGAAGTGGAGAAAAAAGCTGTAATAGATGCGGCTTCAAATGCTGGAGCAAGAAAAGTTTATTTAATTGAAGAACCAATAGCAGCTGCTATTGGTGCAGGAATAGATATTTCAAAACCATCTGGAAATATGATTGTAGATATAGGTGGTGGAACAACAGATATTGCTGTTATATCTCTTGGTGGATCAGTAGTTAGTTCATCTATAAAAGTAGCTGGAGATAAATTTGATGAGTATATAGTAAAATATATAAAAAAAAGACATAATGTTATGATTGGAGAAAGAACAGCAGAGGAATTAAAACAACAAATAGGATGTGTATTTCCAAAAATTCAGGATATGGAAATGGATGTAAGAGGAAGAGACTTAATAACAGGACTTCCAAAAACTATAACAATTTATTCTAGTGAAATGATGGAAGCATTAGAAGAACCAGCAATGCTTATTGTTGATGCTGTGCATGCTGTTTTAGAAAAAACACCACCAGAGCTTGCTGCAGATATCAGTGATAAAGGAATTTATATGACAGGTGGAGGATGCTTGATAGATGGATTAGATAGGTTATTACAAGACAAAACAGGAATAAATGTTATGATTGCAGAAGATGCTATTTCTTGTGTAGCAAAAGGAACAGGTAAAGCATTAGACAATTTAGATAGCATGGACAGAATGAGAAAATAATAAGATTTTTTACCATACTAAATTAAAATACTCACATTTATAAATGTGAGTATTTTATAGTTAAAGATATGAAAGAGAGTTATATTATGAATAATATTTTGAAAAATAAAGTGGCTTTTTTTACACTTCGGATGTAAAGTAAATCAATATGAAACAAATGGAATGATACAATTATTTAGAAATGCAGGATATAAAATAGTAGATTTTACTGATAAATCAGATATTTATATTATAAATACTTGCACAGTGACTAATATGTCTGATAGAAAATCAAGACATATATTAAGACAAGCAAAGAAAAATAATGAAAATGCATTAGTTGTAGCTGTAGGATGCTATGCACAAGTTGCAAAAAAAGAATTAGAAGAAATACCAGAAATTGATTTGGTATTGGGAACAAATGAAAAAATACATATATTAGAATATATTGAAAATTATACAGAAAATTTAAAAAAAGAAAATAAAATTGACGATGTAATGCAAAACAAAAATTATGGAGATTTTGGAAGTGTTACATATACTGAAAAAACAAGAGCAGTCATAAAAGTACAAGATGGTTGTGATAGATTTTGTTCATATTGTATTATACCATATGCAAGAGGAAGAGTTAGAAGCAGAAAACCAGAAAGTATTATAAAAGAAATAGAAGAAATTTCAGAAAAAGGTATAAAAGAGGTAGTTATAACAGGAATACATGTTGCATCATATGGAAAGGATTTCAAAGAAAAATTTGAACTCATAGATTTGTTAGAAAAGATAAATAACATAAAAAAAATAAAAAGAATAAGGCTTGGTTCCATAGAACCATTATTAATAACAGATGAATTTATAAAAAGATTAATAAAACTGGAAAAAATATGTCATCATTTTCATTTGTCACTTCAAAGTGGTTGTAGTCAAACACTAGAAAGAATGAATAGAAGATATTCTGCAGAACAATTTGAGGAAATAGTAAATAAATTAAGGAAAGCTTATGATGATCTTATTTTAACAACAGATATAATTGTAGGATTTCCGGGAGAAACAAACGAAGAATTTGAAATTACATACAATTTTTTAAATAAAATAAAATTTTACAAAATGCATATTTTTAAGTATTCAAAAAGAAGGGGTACAAAAGCTTCTTTGATGAAAGATCAAGTTTCGAGTAAAATAAAAGAAGAAAGAAGTAAAAAATTATTAGAATTATCTGATAAAAATGAAAATGAATATTTAAATACTTATATAAATAAATCTGTAGAAGTTTTATTTGAAGAAAAAGATGAAGAAGGATATTATAAAGGACATACTTCTAATTATCTTGTGGTAAAAGTGAAATCAGATGAAAATTTATGTAATAAAATACAAAAAGTAACAGTTAAAAAATCAGAAAAATTATCATTAATAGCAGAAATTATTAAGTAATTAATGTAATAATTTGGTAATTAAAATTTAATATAAATTTAATTTAAAAGATATTGAATTATAAAGCTTCTTATAGTATAAATATCATAAGGTATGTTTTATACTAAGGAGGAGAGCTAATGAAAGAGTATAAATTAACAGAAACATCTGAAACGGGAAATCTACCAGCAGTAGTTGGAATATGGGGAAAATTAAAAAAAGTTTTATTTAAAGAAATAGATTGGAACAAACCTATTGTTCTAGAATTAACACCAAAAGAAGAAAAAGTTTTAACTGAAGTTCATGATTTTTTATTTCAAGAAATTAAGTTTCCAGAATTACATGACTTTTTCTTTAAAGAAATCAATTTATTTGGTTGGATAAAAAATAAAAAAAATAATGATAATAATTAATAATAAAGAGCTTATGTAGATAAATACATAAGCTTTTTGCGCGTATAAGATAATGTAAAAATTTTTTGGGGGTTATACAAATGAAAATATCAAGAAATAAATGGAAAATAATATTGTTATCTATTATAGCAATAATTATAATATTTGAAGCATATTGTCTTATTTCTTTTTTTACGAAAGGAAATTTAAACATATATACACAAGCAAATTCTATATATTATAATAATTCTAATATAGATGTTTTAGTAGATGTAGTTGATAAAGATGGTAAATTGATTAATAGTAAAATAAAGCTACAATTATATAATAATGATGGTAAAAAAGTAAAAGGCGCAAAAACAGTTTCTGAAATAGAAAAGGGGCAAAAAGGTGCAGTATCATTAGAAATGCCAGAGAATATAGAAACAGGCAATTATAATCTGCAAATTATTGCAACTTCAGGTATTTATAGAGAAAAAACCGAAATACCTATAAATATTGTAAAAGATAATTTATCTAATATAAATATTTCTCTAGATAAAGGAATATACAAACCTGGAGATGAATTAAATTATAGAGCTTTAATATTATCTAATAAAAATTATAAACCAGCAAAACAAAAAGTTACAATAGAAATATATGATGGAAATGATAATAAAGTATATTCTCAAAATACAGAAACTTCTGAATATGGAATAGTTTATGGAAAATTTGCTTTAGCAGATGAAGTAAATAGTGGTACATATAAGTTAAGTATAAAAACAGATGTACAAGAAGTAAATAAAACATTTACAGTAAATCCATATATAACTCCACAATTCGAAGCAACAATCTCTACAGATAAAGAAAGTTATGTTATAGGAGAGACTTCTCAAATTACAATTTCTTCAAAATATTTCTTTGGAGAACCTGTTGTAAATGCTGATGTAAAAGGAACTATAAATGGTGAAGAAATAATTGGTATAACAGATACGAATGGAAATTTTAATACAACATATGAGATAAAAGAAGAAGGTGCTTTAAATTTAGAATTTGAAATAATAGACACTTCTAATTATGCAGTGGAGGCAAGTAAACAAGTTTATTGTGGTACAGATGTTTTTGAAATAGAATTATTACCGGAATATGGCCAAATAGCTGAAGGATTACAAAATGATATATATGTTATTACAAAAACTGCATCAGGTGAGCCTGTAAAGACATATTCTACTATAAGATTAGGAAAAATATCAAAACAAGTTATATCAGACGAAAATGGTATAGGCGTATTTACATTAACACCAAATGAATCTAATGAAGGAATGATAGCTGAGATTTCATCAGAAGATATGAATTCAAATAAAGTAAATAAAGAAATTTCTCTTGATTCATCTTCAAATGGAGTTTATATAAAAACAGATAAAATAAAATATAATGCTGGTGATGATATAAAAGTGTCTTTAGAGTCAACATTAGATAAAAATGCATATACAATTTATGTATTTAAGAATAAAGAATTATTAAAAATATATTCATCAGATAGTAATGATTTTGAATTTAATTTAGATGACATATCAGGAATAATAGATATATATACGGCAAATGATGAATCTTCAAATAGATATCAAAAAAGAACAATTTTTATAAAACCAAATAAATCATTAAATATAAATATAGAAACAGACAAAAAAGAATATAGTCCAGGAGAGAATTTAAATATTAAATTTGATACTACAAATCAAGAAGGACAGGCTGTAGATAGTGCATTATTGGTTAGCATATTAGATGAAGCAGTTTTAAATTTAGCAGATAATGATTTATCAATAGACAATATAAAACTTGCTCTTCAAGACATAGAACTTACTGACAATATTACAGCAGCAGATTTATATGCAGAAGTTTTAGATGAATCTTCGGATTTGAAATTAAATTCTGTTTTATTAAATCAAGATTCAGAAGATATTAATATAATATCAAATACATACCAAAATGATAATTATGAATATTTGGAAAAAGCAGTTATAGTTGCAATAATTGTGCTTGTAGTAATGTGCTTATATTGTTTTATTAAATCAAATAGAATAAAAGAATGTTTTATTGCGGTAATAAATGTTTTATTTATATTAGCTTTATTATTAGTTTATTTTATAAATGTTTTTGTAGATTATACTCAGTCTATTTTTATAAGTGTAATTATAAATTTAGTAATTGCAATAATAATATATACATTATTCTTATATAGACAAAAAGAATATATATATAATATGGCAAAAGACATTTTCTTAGTACCTTTAATATTCTTTATAGCAATGTTTATAGCATTTATTTTAGAATTTTCAAATGATTCAATTACACTATTACAATTTATTGGATTTATTATATTAATTTTATTTGCAATTGTTATAAATGTTATATTAAAAAGAAAGTCAAAAAATAATAAATTATCTAAAATAGAAAATATATTAAAATCCATTTCTGAAAGTATAATAAGAGGAATTATATTTTGGATAGCATTTGTAATATTGGCAGAAGTTTTAAGTGCTAGTTTAGCGTTCTTTATACTTCTTGTACTTTATTTAATACTAACAAAAATTATTATAAAAAAACCAAAAATTAATATTCAAAATGGAAAAATTATATTGAATGCATCTAATATAGATGTCATTGGTATAATATTCGGAATGATATTAATGCTTGTAATAATTGTAGGAATATATATGATATCAAATATTTCTGAGAATAAAAATTTTTATAATAGAAATAATTATAGATATGGAAGTGAGCCAGAAATCATGTTTGAAACTGCAGATGATATAGTACCAAGTACATCTTCAAAAGCAACTGATATAAGTGCAGGAACTATGTTCGAGTCTGCAACAGATTCTACAGGAACTTCTAGTGGTAGTTCTATTATAGAGAATTTTGCACAATCAGTAACTTCAGCAAATGAAGAAAATATAATATTTGAAGATAGTTCATCACAAAATGAAGATACTACTTCAGAACTTCAAGAAATAGAAAAAGATATAAAAACAGAAGAAAATGTAAGAAATGTGTTTTTAGAGAGCTTAGCTTTTATACCTGAATTAGTAACACAAAATGGAGAAGCAGAAACTTCTTTAGAAATAAGTGATAATATAACAACTTGGAATATTCAAACAATTGGAAATACAAAAGATGGAGAAATAGGTTCTGCTACAAGTTCATTTAAAGTATTTAAAGAATTTTTTGTAGATTTTTCATTACCACAAAATTCAGTTGTAACAGATAAACTACAAATACCTGTAACTTTATATAATTATACTGAAAATGATATGACTATTAATTTAAATGTAAAAAGCAATGATTGGTGTAATATTGGAGAATATAACAAAGCTGTAAATGTTTCAGCAAATTCTACAACAATGGTATATGTACCATTAGAAATTATAAAAGAGGGAAATAACACATTAAGAATTGAATCTACATCAGGAGAACTCACAGATATTGTTGAAAGAACATTTAATGTTGATATAAATGGGTTCGAGAAGGAAGAAATTGCTTTAACTGGAACAATAACAGATAATTATTCTCAAGATATGATTTTTAATGAGAATGCGATTGATAAAACAAAGAAAATAAAGGTAAAATTATATCCTGCTCCAATACTTCAGGCAGTTGAAGGAATAGAAGAAATGCTTAAATTACCTTCAGGATGTTTTGAACAAACATCAGCATCATTATATCCAGATGTTTTGGTATTAAAATATTTAGAAAAAAATAATATAGATAATCAAGATTTAAAATCAAAGGCTTTAAATTATATACAAAAAGGATATCAGAAATTATTGACATATGAAGTTAAAGATGAAAAGGGAGGATATTCATTATATGGACATTCTCCAGCAGAACCAGTAATAACTGCATTTGGATTAATGGAAATGGATGAAATATCTGATGTTTATACTATAGACGAAAATATTCTGCAAGATATGCAAGATTATTTGTTTAGTAAACAAAAATCTAATGGTTCTTTTGATGATATTAATTCTACATATATAGGTGGAGCAGAAAATGTTGATGATTTAGCAATGAATGCATATATTACATGGGCTTTATCAGAAGTTGCTCCAGAAGATAAAAGACTTGAAAAATCTATAAATTATTTAGAGGATAAATTAGATGATGCTAAAGATGCTTACACATTAGCCTTAATTGCAAATGTGTTTGCAAATACAGATAATGACAGTACAAAAGATGTAATAAAACAGTTAAATGAAGAAATCAATGAAGATACTGATACAGCATATTTAAAATCAAATATAAGTGATTATTATGGCTCAAGAGGAAAGTATCAGAATATACAAACAACAGCACTTTTCTCTATGGTTTTAAGTAAAACAAATGAAAATAATAAAACTAATGATCAACTTGTAAATTATTTATTAACTTCTAGAAAAGCTAATGGAACATGGGGAACAACTCAATCAACAATTTTAGCATTAAAAGCTATAAATATGTATAATGAAGATAATGATATATCAAAACAAAAATTAACTGTAAATGTAAATGGAGAGGAAAAGAGTATAGATATAGCTGAAAATGCATTAGATATATATGAATTAGAATTTGATAATATAGAAAATGAAAATAAAATCGAAATAGGATTAGAAAAGGGAAAATTAATATATGAAATAGTAAAAGAATATTATGTACCATATTCTGAAGATTTAAATAATGAATATCCGCAAATACTTGTAGAACAAACAATTACTCAAACTGCAAAAGTAAATGATACTATTGACCAAACTATTACAGTAGTAAATAATTCTGGAGATTATATTGAAAATGGAATTGTGAGAGTTAATATCCCACAAGGTTGTAGTGTAAATGAAGAATCTTTGATTTTACTTACACATAATGGATTAATAGAAAAATATGAATATAATTATGGAAAAATTAATTTATATTTAAGAAAATTCACAAATAAAAAGGAAGTAAAACTAAATATAAGTTATAAAGCTTTATATCCAGAAGTAGTAACAGCAGGTGCAGTAATTGCTTATGACTATTATAATCCTGATATTCAAGGTGTTTTAGCACCAGTTCAGATAACAATAACAGAATAGTAATAATTGAAATGCCACTATTAAGACATTTTAGTGGCATTTTGTATATATAATAAGGTAATTAATTTTAAAAAAAGACTTGAAAAAACCTTTAATATAGTATAGAATAGTTTTGGTCAAAAAAGGCTAAAATATATAAAAGATACTTAAAATATAATTTAAGTATCAAGATTGGAGGAATTTGTATTATGTCAGTAAGAGTAGCTATAAATGGTTTTGGACGTATTGGACGTCTTGCATTTAGACAAATGTTTGGAGCAGAAGGATATGAAATCGTAGCAATAAACGATTTGACAAGTCCTAAAATGTTAGCACATCTATTAAAATATGATTCAGCACAAAAAAGATATGAAAAAGCAGATACTGTAGTAGCTGGGGAAGATTCTATTACAGTTGATGGAGAAACTATTAAAATATATGCAGAAAAAGATGCAGCAAATTTACCTTGGGGAGAACTTGGAGTAGATGTTGTTCTTGAATGTACAGGATTTTATACATCAAAAGAAAAAGCTTCAGCTCATATTAAAGCAGGAGCTAAAAAAGTTGTTATTTCTGCACCAGCTGGAAATGATTTACCAACAGTTGTATTTGGTGTAAATGAAGGAATATTAAAACCAGAAGATACAGTTATATCAGCAGCTTCTTGCACAACAAACTGTTTAGCACCAATGGCTAAAGCATTAAATGATTATGCACCAATTCAATCTGGAATTATGACAACAGTTCATGCTTATACAGGAGATCAAATGGTTCTTGATGGACCACATAGAAAAAATGATTTAAGAAGAGCAAGAGCAGCTGCTGTAAATATTGTTCCAAATTCAACAGGAGCAGCTAAAGCAATAGGATTAGTTATTCCAGAATTAAATGGAAAATTAATAGGTTCTGCACAAAGAGTTCCAGTTCCAACAGGTTCTACAACAATACTTGTTGCAGTAGTTAAAGGAAATGATATAACAGTAGATTCAGTAAATGCAGCAATGAAAGCTGAATCTAGTGCATCTTTTGGATATACAGAAGAACCATTAGTTTCTTCAGATATTATAGGAATTACAAATGGTTCATTATTTGATGCAACACAAACAATGGTTGCTAAAATAGATGAAGGATTATATCAAGTTCAAGTTGTTGCTTGGTATGATAATGAAAATTCATATACAAGCCAAATGGTTAGAACAATCAAATATTTTGCAGAATTAAATTAATTAAATATAATTTATAATATACAAAAGAGCTAGTGGTGGAGGTCGGACCTTTTATTGCTAGCTCTTTTATATAATTTTATATTTGGCTTATATAAAATTAAACAAAATAAGAAAGGGTGGCAAAAATGAATAAGAAAACTGTAAGAGATATTGATATAAAAGGAAAAAAAGTATTAGTAAGATGTGATTTTAATGTTCCATATGATGAAAATAGAAAAATTACAGATAATAGAAGGATAGTGGCAGCATTGCCTACAATAAAATATTTAATAGACAATAATTGTAAAGTAATTTTATGTTCTCATTTGGGAAGACCAAAAGGAGAGGTTAAACCTGAATTTTCTTTGAATATTGTTGCAGAAGAACTTTCAAAGTTATTAGGAAAAGAAGTTAAACTTGCAAAAGATGTTGTAGGAGAAGATGCTAAAAATTTAGCAGCAAATTTAAAAGAAGGCGAAGTAATGCTTCTTGAAAATGTTAGATTTGAACCAGGGGAAGAAAAAAATGATGAAAATTTATCAAAAGAATTTGCATCTTTAGCAGAAATATATGTTAATGATGCATTTGGTACAGCCCATAGAGCTCATAGTTCAACAACAGGTGTTGCAAGTTATTTACCAGCAGTTTCTGGATTTTTAATTGAAAAAGAATTAAATTTCTTAGGAACAGCCTTAGAAAATCCAGAAAGACCATTTATGGCAATACTTGGTGGTAAAAAAGTTTCAGATAAAATAGGTGTTATTAAAGCATTACTTGAAAAAGTTGATGTGTTAATGATAGGTGGAGCTATGGCTTATACATTTTTCAAATCAATGGGATATGAAGTTGGAAATTCAATTTGTGAATTAGATAAATTAGATTTAGCAAAAGAATTAATGAATGATGCTAAATCTAAAGGAGTTAAATTCATGCTACCAGTTGATACAAAAGTTGGAAAAGAATTTGAACCAAATACAGAAAGTAAAACTGTAAAGTTTACAGAGATTCCAGAAGGCTGGGAAGGTTTTGATATAGGAGAAGAAACAATAAAATTATATTCAGAAGAATTAAAAAAAGCAAAAACAGTAGTATGGAATGGACCTTTAGGTTTGTTTGAATTTGATCAATTTGCTATTGGAACAAATAGTATAGCAAAAATACTTGCTGATGTTGATGCAGTAAAAATAATTGGTGGTGGAGATTCAGCTGCTGCTGTTGAAAAAGCAGGACTTGCAGATAAATTTACACATATCTCAACAGGTGGTGGAGCATCACTTGAGTTTTTAGAAGGAAAAAAACTACCAGGAATAGAAGCACTTCAAGATAAATAGTAATATAATATAAATTGCTTATATATTATCATAAATAGAAAAGGTGGAACTAATGCAAAACGAAATAAAAAATAATGAAAAAATAGCAATTTATACTGAAGATAAAGAAAAACTGCTTGATATTAGTAAAATAGCTTATGAGAGACATGCCTCAAAAGGCTTTATGTGTAGAAAAAAAGACTCTAGATATAATGGCAAATTCATAAAGCCTTGGATAGAGTGTGTAACATGTTTTGTTATAAATAAATCTAATAATAAAGTTTTAGTAGAAAAGAGAGCTACAGGTGAAATAAATCCTGAAGAATTAGATTTAGTATCAGGACATGTGAAATCTTGGGAATTGAATCGTATAGCAATGATAAGAGAACTCAAAGAAGAAATTTCTATGAATGGATATGATAGAACTCAGCTAGCAGATAAGTTATGTTTCTTAGGAAAAATAGATATGGATTTTGAAAAACATTTAGAAGATGATAAAAAAGCAAATTTAAGATGTTTTGCTACAGTTTATGGATTATTGGTAGATGATGATTACGGAATAGAGGCAAAAGACTCAGCAGTGGAAGAAATTTATTGGTATGATTATGATGAAGTAAAACAGGCAATAAGACAGTCAAAATTTAGATTTCCATATGTTTCTGAGAATGAAGAGCAATATGAAAAAACTTTTCAAAATTTAGATACACTTATTGAAAAAGGGAATTTTTATATATCAATAGAAGAATACAAAAAAATATATTTAAGTAAAAAAGAAAGAGGAATTGTAGACGAACCTGGAATATATAAGAGAATAGTAAAAAGTATTACTGTTCCAGATGAAAGGTAGTATCAGAAAAAGGAGGATAGAAGATGAGAAAAAAAGTTATTGCAGGAAATTGGAAAATGAATATGCTTCCAAATGAAGCAATTGAATATATACAAACTTTTGAGCCTATGGTGAAAAACAGTAAAGCAGAAGTTATTTTATGTGTTCCTTATACAGATTTATTTTATTGTATAATGAATGCACAAAATACAAATATAAAAATAGGTGCTCAAAATATGCATTTTGCAGAAAATGGTGCATATACAGGTGAAGTATCTGGTAAAATGTTAAAAGCTATAGGTGTAGAATATGTTATAATAGGTCATTCTGAAAGAAGACAATATTATAATGAAACAGATGAATCTGTTAACAAAAAAATAAAATCAGCTTTTGAAAATGATTTAAAACCTATAGTTTGTGTAGGAGAAACATTAGAACAAAGAGAATCAGGAGAAACAGAGAAAATTATTACAACTCAAACTAAACTTGCTTTAGATGGATTATCAAAAGAACAAGTAAAAAATACAATAATCGCATATGAACCAATTTGGGCAATAGGAACTGGAAAAACAGCTACATCAGAAGATGCAAATAATTCTATAAAAGCAATAAGAAATGAAATAAAGAAAATTTATGGAGAAGATGTTTCAGAAAATGTAATAATTCAATATGGTGGTAGTGTAAAATCATCAAATGCAAAAGAATTATTTACAACATCTGATATTGATGGTGGATTAGTAGGTGGAGCTAGTTTGAAACCTGAAGAGTTTAGTAAAATAGTAAATTATGATGAGTAATAAAAATAAACAATAGTAGAATGGAAGTGTAGGAGAGAATATGAGCAAGAAATTAACGATGTTAATGATACTAGATGGATTTGGAATAAATGAAAAAACAGAAGGAAATGCTGTTAAATTAGCTAATATTCCACATCTAAATGAGATATTAAAATCAAATCCAAATACAATAATTCATACAAGTGGATTAGCAGTAGGATTACCTGAAGGTCAAATGGGAAACTCAGAAGTAGGACATACAAATATTGGTGCTGGAAGAATTGTATATCAAGATTTAGCTAAAATTACTAAAGCAATTGAAGATGGTGATTTTTTTAGTATGCCAGAATTTGTAAAAGCTATAGAAAATTGTAGAAAAAATAATTCAAAACTTCATATAATGGGATTATTATCTGATGGTGGTGTTCATAGTCATAATAGACATTTATATGCTTTATTAGAACTTGCTAAAAGAAAAGATTTTGAAAATGTATATGTACATTGTTTTATGGATGGAAGAGATACACCACCAGCATCTGGAGAAAGTTATATCTCAGAACTTGAAGAGAAAATGAAAGAAAAAGGTATAGGACAAATTGCTTCAATTTCTGGAAGATTCTATAGTATGGATAGAGATAAGAGATGGGAAAGAGTAAAACTTGCATATGATGCTTTAGTAAAAGGAGAAGGTGAAAAAGCAAATTCAGCGATTTCTGCTATAGAAGAATCTTATCAAAAAGAAATTTTTGATGAGTTTGTAAAACCTACAGTTATAACAAATAAAAATGGAGAACCAATAGCAAAAATAGAAGATGGAGATTCTATTATATTCTTTAATTTTAGACCTGATAGAGCAAGAGAAATAACTAGAAGTATAGTAGATAAAGAATTTGATGGTTTTGAAACTAAAGACTTAAACACATATTTTGTTTGTATGACACCATATGATGAAACAATGCCAAATGTAGAAGTAGCTTACAAAAAAGAAGAAATAAAAAATACATTTGGTGAATATATAAGTCATAAAGGGTTAAAGCAGTTAAGAATAGCAGAAACAGAAAAATATGCACATGTAACATTTTTCTTTAATGGTGGTGAAGAAAAACAATATGAAGGTGAAGATAGAATTTTAGTTCCATCACCTAAAGTTGAAACTTATGATTTAAAACCTGAAATGAGTGCATATGAAGTTACAGATAAAGTAGTTGATGCAATAAAATCTGAAAAATATGATGCAATTATTTTAAATTTTGCAAATCCAGATATGGTAGGACATACAGGAAGTATAGATGCTGCTGTTAAGGCATTAGAAGCAATAGATGAATGCGTAAATAGAGTAGTAAATGCAATAAATGAAGTAAATGGAGTATTATTGATAACAGCAGATCATGGAAATTGTGAGCAAATGATAGATTATAAAACAGGAGAACCACAAACAGCACACACAACTAATCCTGTTCCTCTTGCAATTGTTGGAATTCCAGCAAATAAAAAGTTAAAAGAAGGAAAACTTGCTGATCTTGCACCAACAATGCTAGATATAATGGGACTTGAGAAACCTGCAGAAATGACAGGAGTAAGTCTAATAGAGAACTAATATAATAAATTCATAAAAAAGATTGCTAAAATAAACTTAATTTTAGGAGAAATTTATGATAGGTTTACCAGAAGAAAAAATATTATATTCAGATATACAAAAAAAATTATTTTATATAATTCCAGAAAAATGGGAAAGCATATATTTATATGCTTCTGTGATAGATATACCAAATCAAAAACCAGTGGGAGAAATGTATTTTTATTATCTCCCAAAAGGTATAATAAAAAGAAAATTTGTAAATGGTTATGAAATACCTAGTCTTTTTAACATAGATGAAGAGCAATATTCAAAATTAATTACAGATGTGTATAATCTAATTAAACTTTTAAGAGAACGTGCAATTAAATCCAAAAGAAAAGTTTGGAGTAATGTGACTATTAGTATTGAAAATTATCAATTTAAAATAGAATACGATTATCAAAATTTACAAAGGTCTCAATTTGATTCTTATGAAAGACATGTTATTTGGAGATATAATTATCTATCAGAAGGTATAGAATTTTTGAGTAAAAAGGATAAAAAAATAATAGAAGCATATAATCAATATATACAATTATATGACATTCCCAGAAGAGATGTATATATTGAAGGAGTATATAAACAACCTGTTAAAAATATTATAGATTATGAAAAAACATTAACTGTTGAAGAAGCAATAGCTCAATCAAAAACAGAGAATATTCCTAAAGAGAAAAAGAAAAAAGGTTTATTTAAGAAAAATAAAATAGATGATATTATAGAAGATGAAGAAGAAATAACTTATAATAATCAAATATTAAATTGGAAAAAATAATATAACAAAAAACATATCGATTTTGATATGTTTTTTTTGTTCTAAAAAAAATTTTTATGAATATATATATTTTAAGTATGATAAAAAGAGGAGAATTATGGAAAGAATATTAAAATATTTTCCAATTAAATTAGAGAATATATTAAAACAAGAAATTGGTGAAAAATATAATATATTAGAAGAAATTAGAATACGAGTAGGAAAACCAATTGTATTAAAATTTAATAATTATGAAAAAATCGTTAGATATCAGGTAAATAGAGATGAAATTTTAAATATTTTACAATCAGTGTGTGAAAATTCTATTTACAGCTATCAGAAACAAATAGCAGAAGGATTTGTTACAATAAATGGAGGACATAGAGTTGGAATAAGTGGTTCGTGTGTTATAGAAAATGAGAAAGTAATAAATATAAATTATATAAATAGCTTAAATTTTAGAATATCAAGACAAATTTTAGGATGTAGTAATAATATTTTAAAACATATTTTAAATTTAGAAGAAAATTCTGTATATAATACTTTGATAGTATCTCCACCAGGAGCAGGTAAAACAACGCTTTTAAGAGATATAGTAAGACAAGTTTCTAGTGGAATAAGAAGTTTAAAATTTAAAGGTATAGATGTAGGAATTGTTGATGAAAGATCTGAAATTGCTTCATTATATAAAGGAGTACCTCAAAATGATATAGGTATAAAATCTGATGTTATAGAAAATGTTTCAAAAAGCATAGGAATACGAATGTTAGTGAGATCTATGGCTCCTAAAGTTATTGTAGCTGATGAAATAGGCGGATTTGAAGATATTGATGTAATAAATTATGCAATGTGTTCAGGTTGTAAAGGAATTTTTTCTGCTCATGGTTCTAATTTTGATGATATATATTTAAATCCAGTTTTAAAAAAATTAATAAATTCGCATCTTTTTGAAACAATAATTTTTTTAAATCCATATGAAAAAGGCATCCCTAAGGAGGTTTTTTTATTAAATAAGAAAAAATCAGAATATGAAAAATTTTCGAAAGAGAATATTGAAGAAAAATCAAAAGAATTAAATTTTATAGATTTTGATAATTAAAGGATGTGTAGTAGAAAATGTTTATTTTAAAATGGATTAATCTAATTGGCATAATAATTATTTGCACATATATAGGAATATTAAAGTCTAAGACATATGAAAATAGAGTTATAGAATTAAATATGTTTCAAAATGCCTTAATTATGTTTAAAACGAAAATTGAATTCACATATGAACCTTTAAAAAGTATTTTTTCAGATATTTCAAAAGTAATATATGAAAATAAAGAAAATATATTTTTAAATACAATTAATAAAAATAAAAATATTTATGAAGCATGGAGTGAATCAATAAATGATATAAAAAATAATTTATTAGATGAAGATAAAGAGATTATAAGAATGATGGGTAAATTGTTAGGAAAAACTGATATTAAAGGACAAGTTAATGAGATTTTATTAACACAAAATTTAATAGAAAAACAAATAGAAAAAGCTGAGTATGAAAAAAACAAAAATATGAAGTTATATAAGACAATGGGCATAGTTTTAGGTTTAGGAATTTGTATATTATTAATATAGGAGAGTTTTATGGATATAGATTTATTAATAAAAATTGCTGGAATAGGTATATTAGTTGCAGTATTGTATCAAATATTAACAAAAGCTGGTAGAGAAGATCAAGCTATGATGACTACATTGGCTGGAATGGTTATTGTTTTAGCAATAGTAGTACAAGAGATAAGTTCTTTATTTGAAACAGTAAGGACGGTGTTTAATTTATAATGGATATACTAAAAATTATAGGAATTGGTTTTATCACTTTAATTTTAACAATAGTTTTAAAAGAATATAAAAGAGAATATGCAATATATCCAATTTTAATTGGTGGAGCAATAATTATATTATTTTCTATGGATACAATAAGTTCTATTATAAGTTTTATAAATGAAATTTCTAATAAGTCAGAGTATAATAATAAATTTATAAGTTTATTACTAAAAATTACTGGTATATCAATTTTAACTGAATATGCTGTTAGTATTTGTAAAGATGCAGGAGAAAGTTCAATAGCAAATAAGATTGATTTTGGAGGAAAAATAATTGTAATTTCTTTGTCAATTCCAGTGATTTCTACAACTTTAGAAACTCTTACAAAACTTTTGCCATAATAGGAGAAATAAATGAATGAAATTTTAAATTCTCAAAGTGATGCATTAAATATTAGTGATTTTTTAAGTTCTGCTGAAAAATATACGCAAAATGTTTTTCCTGATTTAGATATTACAGAATTATTTTCAAATGCAATTAGTGGTAGTATAGGAAATATTTTTGAAATAAATAATATATTTGACGTTTTTTTGCAAGAATTTTCAGAAATAATTACTTTAATGATTAGTATTGTAACAATAATTATAATACACAGCATTTTCAAAACTATTATAGAAAATTTAGGAAATTCAAATTCTAGTAAAGTTGTATATTTTGTACAATATTTAATAATTGTTACAATTATCACTAATAATTTTGTAACAATTTTAGATTTAACAAAAGATTGTATAAATAATATAGTAATTTTTATGAATTTATTTATACCACTTCTTTTAACATTAATGCTTACAACTGGTTCATTAGTTACAACAACAATCACAGAACCTATTTTGATATTTATGGTTAATTTTATAGGTAATTTTATATCTAGTTTTTTAATACCTTTTTTACTTGTGAGTATAACAATTTCTATAATTTCAAATATTTCTAAAAAAATATCAATAGACAAGCTTTCTAAATTTATGAAATCTTCAATAATTTGGATATTAGGTATTATTTTAACAATTTTTTCTTGTACATTATCTATTGAAGGAACTTTGAGTAGTTCTGTAGATGGAATGACTGGAAAAACAGCTAAAGCAGCAGTTTCTACTTTTATACCTGTAGTTGGAAAAATATTAGGAGATACAGTAGATAGTGTTATAGGATGTGGAAATATTTTAAAAAATTCAGTTGGAATAATAGGAATTATTGTTATTATAGGAATTGTGCTAATTCCTATAATAAAAATAGGAATTTTATGGTTTTCGTTTAAATTAACATCTGCTGTATGTGAAGTTATAGCTGATAAAAAAATAATTAGTTTAATAGAAGAAATAGGTGATAGTTATAAAATATTATTTGCTATTTTAATATCTGTTTCAATAATGTTTGTAATTGGAATTACATTAGTTCTAAAAGTTACAAATACAGCACTTATGTATAGATAGGAAAATATATGATTGGGATAATAAGAAATTGGTGTGAGGGAATTATAATTGCAATAATTATTTCAGTGATTATTGAGTTACTAGTTCCAGAAGGAAATAATAAAAAATATGTAAAAGTTGTTATAGGAATTTATATAATTTTTGTTATTATAAATCCGTTGTTAAATTTAATGAATTATAAAATTGATTTTGAATATTTTGAAAATTTAAAAAAAATTGAAGAGAATTCTGAAGAGGTTTCTTCAAATTTTAATTCAGATATGAAAGATGTATATATAATAGGAATTGAGCAAACAATAAAAAAAGAAGTAGAAAAAATGGGTTATATAGTAAAAACAGTAGAAGTAACTGTTGATAACAAATATGAAAATATAGAATTAATAGAAATTTCTGTGGAAAAAAAAGAATTAAATGAAATTGCGATAAATACTGTATCTATAGGAAATAATGAAAGTGTGAAAATATATTATGAAGATATTGCGAATTTTTTAATAGAAAATTATTTAGTAGAAGAATCCCAAATTATATTTAGATAGTAACAATTATTTATTAAAAACATTATATATAAGGAGATTAGATATGTTTGAAAAAATAAAAAAAATTTTTACAAATA
The DNA here is from genome assembly GCA_944390285.1 of uncultured Clostridia bacterium. Taxonomy (GTDB): domain Bacteria; phylum Bacillota; class Clostridia; order TANB77; family CAG-508; genus Scatovivens. Next base: position 39,954 of record CALXPN010000006.1, on the reverse strand, counting down.
AAGATAAAAAAATAGAAAATTTAATTTCATTTCTAATAATACTTGTAATAACACTTATTATTATAAATAAAATATTAAAAAAGGATACAAATGAAACCAAAGATTATGAAAATCAAACAGGAGTTGAACTTGCAACAGAAGAAACATTAAGTACAAATTCAGAGTCAGATAGTTTAGAAACAAAATTAGAAGAAATTTTGAGTAAAATAGAAGGAGTTGGAAAAGTGTCTGTATTAATTACATATTCTGAAAGTAGTACAGTAGTGCCAATATATAATGTTAGCCTAAGTACTAGTACAATAGAAGAAACAGATGCTTCAGGTGGAAAAAGAACTACTGAAACTCAAAATGATGAAAAAGCTGTGGTAACTGATGAGAGTTCAAATATAATAACTGAAAAAGTGATACAACCAGTTATAGAAGGTGCAATAGTTACAGCAGAAGGAGCAAACAATCCTACAATAAAATCTAATATTATAATGGCAGTTGAAGCAGTTACAGGTCTTGCAAATCACAAAATACAAGTTTTTGAAATGGGGGATGAGTAATTTTGAAATTTAAAAAAGAGAAAATAAAACAAATTTGTTTAACTATTATAGCATTTTCTTTAATAATGTTAGGATATTTTAATTATAGTTTAGATAATAGCAAAGAAACCAATATTGAAGTTTCAGCTGAAAGCACAAATGATGTAAATCTAGGAGATGTTCAATTAGTAAATAGTAAACCTGATACAGAAAATAAAGGTTCAATTGTTTCAAATGATAATTTGGAAAATAATGTAAATGAACAAAATGTTGAAGAAAGTAATTTAAGTGAATCTAAAGAAGATGTAGATAATTATTTTGAAGAAACAAAACTTCAAAGAGATAGAATGTATTCAGAGATGTTAGAAACATATCAAAAATTAGTAGATTCTCAAGAAACTCCAGCAGATCAAAAAGCTATTGCAGTACAAGAAATTACTAATATAACAAATACAAAAAATGGAATAATGATAGCAGAAAATTTAATAAAAAATAAAGGTTTTGAAAATGTAATTATTCTAATAAATAATAATATTACAAGTGTTGTGGTAAAATCTACTACACTAAATAAAGAACAAATTTCACAAATACAAAATATTGTAGAAAGACAATTAAATGTTCAAGCATCTAATATAAATATAACAAATAAATAAATGTTTTATCAAATTTTGCTAGAATATTTTTTTTTTTAAGTTTAATAATAAAATATATATGAAGTAAAAATTCATATATCGCAAAAGCGAAAATTTATTAAGGAAGGAAAATATTATGGCAAAAAAAGGTTTAATTTGTGGTTTAGCTATAATAATCCTTTCTCTATGTTGTGGAATATGTTTTGCAGAAGAAGGAAATGATACAGTCAATTTAGGAAATGAAATAATGCAATCAATGAACAAAACAGGTGATAGTGTGAAAAATGTAATTTCAGGTAATGTAATAGATGATTCTAAAAATATGGTAAAAGATGGAGTAGATAATGCTAAGAATACTGCAGAAGATATTGGAAATAAAATGCAAACAGGAATGAATAATGTAAATAAAGATATGACAGGTAATTACAATGCTACTAGAACAGTATCTGAAACAACAGCTACTGCTGAAAATGGTTTTGCAACAATGACAACAACAACATGGATGTGGATTATTTTAGTTGTAGCAGCTATTGTGATAATTGCAGCTATTTGGTATTATGCAACACAAAATAATAGCTAGTTTAAAATTTTAGTTAATAGGGAAGTGTAAAAGCTTACTTATTAAAAAATTTAAAAAAATAAATGGGCTTTTGCCCATTTATTTTTTATTTATTTTTTTAATCTTATCAAAATAGCGATTGCAAATAATATAAGTAAAACACCAATAGCAATTAAAATAATACATAAAATATTATTTAAATCTAAGTTTGCCTGTTCATAACTATTAACAGTTGAAACACTTGTCACAGAAGATGGAGAAAGTGTTGATAATGAATCATCTGGAGTATCATTAATTATAGTATTTTCTGAACTAGTGTTATTTTCATTAGAAGAAGTATTAGAAAAATCTTCACTACTTGATTGATTTTGCGTTTCTTCTGTTTCTGTTGCATATATATTATTGCTAAAACCTATAGAAAATAACATTATACATATTATTAATAAAAATTTTAATGTTCTATTCATAAGAACCTCCTAAAAATTACGATATAAATATAATATACAAAAAATGAAAAAAAGTCTATACTTTTATAAATTTATTTTATAAAATAATTGTTATATAAAAAAATGTAGATATGACTTGTAAAATATAAATATAAGTTATATAATAAATAAGAATTTTTTGAAATAATATTGGGGTATCGCCAAGCGGTAAGGCATCGGACTCTGACTCCGACATTCCTGTGTTCGAATCACAGTACCCCAGCCAATTTTTTTTGAGGATAAAAGAGAATAAAAAATGAAATATGATGAAATAATAAATTTAATGCTAAATAATAGTAATATAAATTATTCAGATTTTTATATTGCTACTCTGGATGAAGATGTAAATTTTAAGAGTAAAGATAAAAAATTAATACAATCTATAAAAGAAGCCAAGGCTAAGGGAGCTAATATACATATACAGAATCAAGATGGAAATGAAAATAGTTTTTTTCATATTGCTGTAAATAGAAGATTTTCTGAAGACGGAATAAAGGCTCGTTTATATTTATCACCAAAACACCATAATTTACATGAACTTGCAGTTCAATTCATTAATAATTCTTTGAAAGCAGGAAGTGATATTTATTTTAAATATGCAAGGGAAAGTGATAGATTAGATAGAGTAGTAGTCTATTTAAAAGATCAAGAAGATATTTATCAAAAAATAAATTTATTAAGTAATATAAAAAATGAATATCCGAGCTTATTTAAAGATATGCAAAAAAGTAAAGTATGGTTTAATGAAACTCAAATTCCATATGTTTTTTTGGAACCAGAACCATTACTCGAAAATAGTTTGGGCAGTAAAAGTAGTTATGGAAAGATGTTTGAAGGAGCATTAGCATCAACAAAAAAAATTATGGAATATATATATGGAATAAAGACAAATGAAAATTTATCTAGTAAGAAATTTGATCCAGATTTTTACAGCAATTTTAATCAAATATTTACAGAAATGTTAAAAAGGTATGGCATATATATGCAAAAGAATAATGCAACAAATAGATATGAAGTTATAGCAAAACCTGTGGATCCAAATGATTTAAGGGTATTGTTTAAATTTGAATATGATAAAAGTTCACAAACAATAACAGAGATAAGAGGAGGAAGTTTATATGGGGAAAAAGAAGAAAGATATTCTTTTTCTCAGCAAAATAAAGGTACTTTTTTAAAAACTGTGATTGCAAATAAAAAACAGTTTGATGCATCATCTCATCTAAGATAGATAATGTTTTTTAAAAAGAAAAGGTCGGGTGTGAATCCGACCTTTTCCTTTGAAACACAATTGTTGCAATGTGAGTATGGTCAACGTGGCCTTACTTTTTATTTTCACATTGCTGATTTCCGACTGTGCAAGAAGTCTTGCAAGCGGATTGACAAGATGTCTGGCACTCTCCACATCCTCCATGTTTTATGTTCGCCTGCATGGGTTTTGTGTTAAGTGTTGTAATGTGTTTCATGTTTTCACCTCCTTTGTGTAATTAAACAAAGTTGTGTTGCTCTAAGATTACAAACTAGGTGTAATCTGTTTTTTATTATACAAAAATGATTTTATATAGTCAAGTATAGATAAGAAAAACAAAAATAAACTTGTAAGAAATTTTATTTATTGATATACTATTTTTGGTAATAATAATTTAAGAATAAAATTTTATTTTATTTAATATTCAAAGGAGGAAATTAAAATGTCAGAAAGATTTGTTTTAAATGAAACAGCATATTTTGGTAGGGGGTGCAGAACAGAACTATCAAATGAAATTAAAACTAGAGGTTTTAATAAGGTACTAGTAGTTACAGATAAAGCACTATATGAATGTGGTGTTACTGGAAAAGTTACACAGATTTTAGATGAAGCAGGTATTGCTTATGATATTTTTTCAGAAGTAAAACCTAATCCAACAGTAAAAAATGTTCAAGATGGTGTAGCAAAATGTAAAGAATCAGGAGCAGATGTTATAGTTGCAGTTGGTGGTGGTTCTGCAATGGACACAGCAAAAGGAATTTCAATAATAATGACAAATCCAGATAGAGCAGATGTTGTATCTTTAAATGGAGCATCAAATACTGCAAATAAAGGAATGCCAATGATTGCTCTTCCAACAACACATGGAACTGCAGCAGAAGTTACAATAAATTATGTTATAACAGACGAAGAAAGAAAAGTAAAAATGGTTTGTGTTGATCCACATGACATACCAATTTTAGCAATAGTAGATTCAGAATTAATGGAATCTTTGCCAAAAGGAACAGCAGCAGCAACTGGACTTGATGCTTTAACACATGCTGTTGAAGGATATATTACAAAAGCTCATAATACAATGTCAGATATGTTCCATATGAGAGCAATAGAATTAATATTTGAAAATTTACCAAAAGCTGTAAACGAAAAAGATCCAAAAGCTATAGAAAATATGTCAATTGCTCAATATATGGCTGGTATGGGATTTTCAAATGTTGGACTAGGAATAGTTCACTCAATGGCACATCAGTTAGGTGCAGTATATGATACACCACATGGAATTGCAAATGCAATTTTACTTCCAACAGTTATGAGATTTAATGGGGAAGTTTGTGCAGATAAATTTAGAGAAATTTTATGTCATATTGGAAGACCTGATGCAAGAGATTTAAATGATCAAGATGTTATAAATACATTTGTATGGAAAATAACAGAATTATCAAAAGCAGTTGGAGTTACTCAAACTGTTAAAGATACAGGATGTAAAGAAGAGGATTTAGAAATGCTTGCAGAAAAAGCAATGGAAGACCCATGTAAACCAGGAAATCCTAGAGAAGTAACAAAAGAAGATTTTATAAGATTATATAGAGAAGCTATGTAATAAAAAAATTAGCATAAATAAAAAATCATCTCATATATACATTATAGAGGTGATTTTTTTGATATATATAAAATTAATTGAAAATAATGAAATAGATATTAAAAAAACTATTTTTAAAAATTTAAAAAATAGATTAAGAAGTAAGTTTATAAAAATTAAAGAAGAAAAAATAGATGATAAGACAGTTTTAACAATTAATGATAGTGATAAAAGAACTTTAGAGAAACTTTCTAAGTATATTGATAAAAATTGCATAACTAGAGTATGTTTAACAAATAATTTATTGAAAAATAAAGAATTTATAGATTTTATGAAAAATAAAAATGTAAAGATTTGTGATGGTAAATGGCTTTTTAAGTTTTTAATACCAAAAGTAGTAGAATATATTTGTAAATGTAAAAAAGAGAATTTAAATTATCAAGAAGTATCTTTTTTATGTGATGAAATATCAGATGTACTAGTATATAATATTAGAGAATTATCATTAAAAATTAAAGTTTTAAATATTATCACAAATAATGAAAAAAAATTTAAGAAAATAGAAAAAGAATTATATGAACAAAATGGTACAATTTTGAATATAAATAATAATTATAAAAAGAGTTTACAAAAATCTGATATAATTTTTAATTTTGATTTTAAAGAAGAAGAGATAAATAAATATAATTTACCTAAAAAAACTTGTATTATTAATCTTTCTAACGAAATAAATATAGACTCTAAAAGCTTTGAAGGAATAAATATTAATTATTTTGAAATTATAATGCCAAGAAAATACTTGAAGAATAGTATATATTTTAATGGATTTGATAACTCTATATTATATGAAAGTTATATATATAAAAATACAAATCCACAAAATATAAAAAAAGAAATCGATTTAGATAATGTTAATATAAATTTTTTATATGGTATAAATAGTAAAATAAGAAAAAGTGAATATACTAAATTATGTAAAATAAAAAATTAAAACTAATAAAAAATGGAAATAAACTTGACAAATTAAAAAATAAATCTTATTATATTTAAGTATATATTATAACAAACACGAGGAGGTCGTTATATAATGGGAGAAAAAGAATTTTTATTAACACAAGAAGGATATGATAATTTAGAAAAAGAATTAGAAAGATTAAAAACAGAAGTAAGAGCTGAAATAGCTGAAAGAATAAAGGTTGCTTTAGGTTTTGGAGATTTATCAGAAAATTCAGAATATGATGAAGCTAAAAATGCTCAGGCAGCTAATGAAATAAAGATTGCAGAATTAGAAGAAAAAATAAAATATGCAAAGATTATAGACGAATCAGAAATAGATACAGAAGTTGTTCAAGTTGGAAATAAAGTGAAAGTATTAGATACAGAATTTGACGAAACAATAGAATACACAATAGTTGGTTCAACAGAAGTAGATACAAAAAATAATAAAATATCTAATGAGTCTCCAATAGGAAAAGCTTTATTAGGTAAAAAAAGAAATAATATAGTAGAAGTTCAAGCTCCTGTTGGAATAATTAAATTAAAAATATTATCAATAAAAAAATAAAAGTTATGAACTTTAGGGAAATTCCTTAAAGTTCTTTTTTTACATAATATGTTTTATTAATAAACGTTTATAATAAAAAAGTAAAGAAGGAGTAAGTAATATGAAAAAAAGGATAAGAGTTGCGGGATTGGTAGAAATGAATGATGGAATTGCATTAATGCATAGAAAAAATGTAAAACCAACTCCAAATACAGATAAACCATATGGAGAATATTATGTTTTTCCAGGTGGAGGTCTAGAAGAAAGTGATTTATCACTAGAAGATGGAGTAAAAAGAGAAATTTTAGAAGAGTTTGGTATAGAAGTAGATGTGGGAAATAAAATAGGACAAATCAAAATAAATGAGACAAATGATGAATATTTATTTTACTGTAAATATAAAAGCGGAAAATTAGGTACAGGAACTGGTCCGGAATTTTCTGGGGATCCTAAATATATTAATAGAGGAAACTATATACCAGAAATAGTAAAGTTTAAAAATATAAAAAATATAAGAATAATACCAGAAGAGTTTAAACTAAAAGTGATTGAAATGTATGAACTTTAAAGGTTTTATAAAAGTAATTTAAAAATTTATAAAAAATATAAAAAAAATAGTGTAAAAAAACTTTTTTTATGATAGAATACAGAAAGTATAGTAGGAAAAATAAAAATAGAAGGAGAATAGTATGATAGCCTATAAAAGAGTATTATTAAAACTAAGTGGAGAAGCACTAGCTGGAAAAGAAGGTCATGGAATTAATTCAGAAGTAATTGGAGCAATTTCAGACAAAATAAAAGAAATTGTAGAGATGGGAGTTCAAGTATCAATAGTTGTAGGAGCTGGAAATTTCTGGAGAGGAGCAAGAAATGGGAGTAACATGGATAGAGCAACAGCAGATTATATGGGAATGCTTGCAACAGCTATGAATGGTTTGGCACTTCAAGATGCTATCGAAGCTAGAGGAATATACACAAGATTACAAACTGCAATAGAAATGAGAGAAATTGCAGAACCATATATAAAAAGAAAAGCAGAAAAACACCTAAATAAGGGCAGGGTTGTTATTTTTGCATGTGGAACAGGACATCCATTTTTTTCAACAGATACAGCAGCAGCTTTAAGAGCAGCAGAAACAGAATCAGAAGTAATATTACTTGCAAAAACAATAGATGGTGTATATTCAGCAGATCCAAAAATAGATAAGAATGCTGTAAAATATGACAAAATATCATATAAAGATGTTTTAGCTCAAGATTTAAAAGTTATGGATTCAACAGCTACAGCATTATGTAAAGATAATAATATACCATTATTAGTATTTGCAATAAGTGATCCAGAAAATATAGTAAGAGCAGTAAAAGGTGAAAAAGTAGGAACTTTAGTATCTTAAAATAAATTATAAAAAATAGAAAGGATTTTTATTATGGAATTACAAGATTTAGAAGAAAGAATGAAAAAAACAATTATTGTTTTTGATGAAAACTTATCAGAAGTTAGAGCAGGAAGAGCAAATCCTGCAATATTAAATAAAATAAATGTAGAATATTATGGTGTTCCAACACCTATAAATCAAGTAGCTGGAATTTCTGTTCCAGAAGCTAGAATGATAGTTATTCAACCATGGGACGCAAGTGTCTTGAAATCAATTGAAAAAGCAATATTAACATCAGATATAGGATTAAACCCAAATAATGATGGAAAAGTTATAAGATTAAACTTTCCAGAATTAACAGAAGAAAGAAGAAAAGAGTTAGTAAAAGATATTAAAAAAATTGCAGAAGAAGCAAGAGTAGCTATTCGTTCAATAAGAAGAGATGGAATGGAAGATGCTAAGTCAAGATGTAAAGCATCAGAAATCACTGAAGATGATAGAAATGACTTAGAAGACAAAATTCAAAAATTAACAGATAAATATGTTAGTGAAATAGATAAATTATTAGAAAACAAAGAAAAAGAAATAATGAATATATAATGGAGATAATATGGAAGATAAAAATATGCCTAAACATATAGCTATTATTATGGATGGAAATAGAAGATGGGCTAAGAAAAAAAATTTACCAATAAAATTAGGTCATAAGCAGGGTGCAGAAACATTAAAGAAGATTGTTAGATATGCCAATAAAATAGGAATAAATTATATAACTGTTTATGCTTTTTCTACTGAAAATTGGAAAAGAAGCAAAGAAGAAGTAGATGCATTAATGAACTTATTAGAAAAATATTTAGATGATTTTGCCAAAGAAGCAGATACAGAGAATATAGTAATTAAAGTATTAGGTAATATAGATGTGTTATCAGATTCTTTAAAAACAAGTATAAATAAAACAATAAAAAGGACAGAAAATAATACAGGTACAATTTTTAGTATAGCATTAAATTACGGTGGAAGAGATGAAATAGTAAATGCCACAAAACAAATAGCTTTAGATATTAAAGATGGTAAAATTAATGTAGAAGATATAAATGAAGAAATTTTTTCAAAATATTTATATACTAAAAATATCCCAGATCCAGATTTACTAATAAGAACTAGTGGTGAATTAAGACTTAGTGGATTTTTACCTTGGCAATCTGTTTATTCAGAATTCTTGTTTTTAGATAAATTATGGCCAGATTTTTCAATTCAAGATTTAGATTATGCGATTGAAGTATATAATAAAAGAAATAGAAAATTTGGGGCAAAATAAGATTAAGTAAAGGAAATTTTAGAATGGATATAAAAAGAATTTGTACAGCATTAATTGGTTTGCCAATAGTGTTTTTAGTATTGATTTTTGGTAATAAGTATATTATAGATGTAGCTGTCGCAATAGCTGCGATTATTGCTATGAATGAATATATAAAATGTGTTTCTAAGAAATCAAAGGTAATATCTTGGATAAGCTATGTATCAGTGGCAATGATTGCCTTTATACATATTATTCCTGAAAATATAATAAATGTAGGGGTAAACTATTGTATTCCAATTTTACTTTTAATATTATTTTTACATGTAATTGTATCAAATATGAAAATAAATTTTGAGGATATTGCATATACATTGATTGGAATATTATATATTTTCGGATTTTGTGTGTTTATTCCGTTGACATATGCGATAGAAGGAGAGATTTCTGGAAAAATTTTAATATGGTATATATTAGTGTCAGCATGGGGAACAGATATTCTAGCTTTTTTGGTAGGATTTAGATGGGGAAAAACAAAATTTAGTAAAGTTAGTCCTAAAAAATCTGTAGAAGGCTGTATAGCAGGAATTATAGGAGCAATACTTATGAATTTAGTTTTCACATTTATTTTTAATTATTTTTTTGAATGTGAAATTTCATATATAACTATAGCAATAATAAGTGTTATATTAAGTGTAATAAGTCAAATTGGTGACTTTTCAGCATCGGCTATAAAAAGATATTTTGAAGTTAAAGATTTTAGTGAATTATTTCCTGGTCATGGTGGAATGATAGATAGGATAGATAGTGTTATTTTTATAGCACCATTTGCATATTTTTTATTAACAATGTTTTTATAGGAGGAATATTCAAATTTGAATTTTTTTATTAATGCTTTAAAAATTATTTTTCTTTTAGGATTTCTTGTTTTTATACATGAAGGAGGTCATTTTTTAGCAGCAAAGTGGTTTAAAGTAAAGGTAGAAGAATTCTCAATAGGCTTTGGACCGAAAATTTTTAATAAAAAAAGAAAAGAAACAGTTTATAGTATAGGATGTATACCCTTTGGTGGATATGTAAAAATGACAGGAGAAATGGAAAAATCAGACCAAGAGGGGGCATTTAATAATGCTAAGTTGCTTCATAGGATAATCATAGTATCTGCAGGAGCTTTAGTGAATATTATTTTTGCAATAATTGTATATTTTATTTTAATGTTTTTTGCAAATTACAATGTTTCTACAGTGGTAGGAGAAATTCTGCCAGAAGCAAAAGAAAACTTGATTGGAATTCAGATAAATGATCAGATTTTACAAATAAATGATACAAAGATAAGGGTAAAATCGGATATTTCAAAAGCATTAAGAGATTCAGAAAAAGATGAGGATATCTCTGTAAGAGTAAAAAGAAATAATGAAATTATTAATTTAAATGTAAAACCTACTGAATATACAGATGGAGTTTATATTCTAGGAATAATAATGAGAGAGTCTAGTGTAGGTTTTGTAGATAGATTATATAATTCTTTTTTTGAAACAATAAATTTTTTAGAATCAATAGGTGAAAGTTTGAAATTATTGTTTACAGGAAATGTTGGAATAGAACAAATGACAGGACCAATAGGAATTTCTGAAATAGTAGTAAAAACTAATGGAGTATATAACTTTATATATTTACTATGCTTAGTATCAATATCTCTTGGAATAACAAATTTATTGCCAATACCAGCATTAGATGGTGGTAGGATATTATTACTAATTATAGAAGGAATTCGAGGAAAAGCACTAAAAGAAGAGATAGAACTAGGAATACAATCAGCAGGTTTTTTACTATTAATTTTATTTTCACTTTATGTGTCTTATAAAGATATTTTAAGAATTTTTTAAAAAGGAAGTATGGGAAAATGAAATGTAGAATTTGCGGTGCACCTTTAAAAAAAGAAGGTGATATATGTACTAATTGTTATAAGAAATATCAGGAGGAAGAAGAATTAAAAAAGGATACAAAAGAGGTATTAAAATTTAATGGGAAATATTCTATTGCATATGAATTTACTAAATATGCTTGGATAATTGCTATTTTTATATTATCATCTATAGTTTGCATATCAGCTGGTGGAATTTTAGAAGAATTTTTACTTATACTTATTTTTGTAATACTAATGGGATTTTTACTATTTATAGATAAAAGACTTGCAATTGCAAGGAAAGTAGTATTTTATGAAAAAAAAGTTGTTTATACATTTAATTTTTTATTTATAAACACAGAAAAAGTTGTAAAATATTCGGATTTAACTGATGTAACATACTACCAAACTTTTAGACAAAAAAGATTTGGATATGGAGATTTATGTGTATATGCAAAAGGAGCTTTTCCAGGAACAACATTATTAAATGGTTTTCAAATAAAGAATGTAGAGAATGTAAAAGAAGTTTTAGAAGCAATTGGTCAAATTATAGGACCCAATAATAAATAAAAAAGAGGCAAATATGCAGAAGAAATATATAAAAGAAGTTTTCAATGATTATAAATTAAATAATAATTTAATAGATGCAGAAGTTGGGAATATAAATTTATATAAAAAAACAAATAAATTACAAGTAAAAATAACATCTTCAAAAGAGATTAATTTGCAGGAAATAGAAAGTTTTGAAGATTTTTTAATAAATAATTTTAAATTAAATAAAGCTTCTTTAGATATAAAATATTCTAATGAAATAAATCCGAAAGTATCTATACAAGAAAATTGGAATAATATAATAAAATACATAGGTAAAAAAGAGCCTTTTAGTAAAGCTATTTTAACTGGTAGTATCCCAGTAATAAAAAATGACCAGTTAAATATAAAATTGCATATGAAAGGTGCTTCTTTTTTAGTTTCTCAAAAATTTGATAAAGGTATAGAGCATATATTAAAAAATCTATATAACAAAAATTATCATGTAGAATTTGAAGAGGATATTTCTGAAGAATATGAAAAAGAATTAATAGAAAAAAGAAATCAAGAAGAAAAAGAAGCATTGCTTGAATTAGAAAAGCAAGTAAAGCAAGAGATACAATTAAGAAAAGAAGAAAAATTGAGAGAAGCTGAAGAAGAAAAAATAAGAAAAGAAGAAGAAAAGAAAAAGTTGCAAGAAGAATTAAGAAATCAAAATCCTGAACTTGCTGCCAAAATAGAAGCACATCAAAATAAAGATGTATCAGTAAAAGATGAGGAATCACCTTTAATATTAGGAAGAACTTTATTAATTAAAACTGAACTTGTTAAAATAGAAAATATTCCGATGGAAGAAAATACTGAAGTAAGAGTTTGTGTTGAAGGTGAAATACTAGATGGTTCTATAGATTCAAGAGATATAAAAAATGAGAAAGTAATATTAATGTTTAATCTTTTTGATGGTACAAGTACAATAGCTTGTAAAGCTTTTTTAGATAAAGAAAAATTTAAACTTGTTAAATCTAGAATTTCAAAAGCAAAAGGTTTGAGAATAGAAGGAGTAGCAAAATATAGTTTATATTCAAAAGAAGTCGAAATAATGTGTAATACAATTATAGAGTCTACAGGATTAAAGAAGGCAGAACCAAGAGTAGATAAATCTGAAGAAAAAAGAGTAGAACTTCATATGCATACTCAAATGAGTCAAATGGATGCTGTAACACCTTGTACAGATTTATTGAAAAGAGCAATTAGTTGGGGATGGAAATCCATTGCAATTACAGATCATGGGGTTGTTCAGAGTTTTCCGGATGCGCATAAATTTTTGGAAAAAACAGGAGCAGATTTGAAAGTAATTTATGGAGTAGAAGCATATTTTGTTCCAGACAAAGATCCATGTGTATTTTATTCAAGAAAACAACCTATAGATAATACAGAATATTGTGTATTTGACCTAGAAACTACAGGTATTTCTCATATAACAGAAAAAATAACAGAAGTTGGAATTATAAAAATAAAAAATGGTGAAGTAATAGATACTTTTGAATGTTTTGTAAATCCTGAAAAACCAATACCTCAAAAGGTTGTGGAAGTAACACATATAACAGATGATATGGTAAAAGATGCAGAAACAATAGATAAAGTTATGCCAAAAATCTTAGAATTTATGGGAGATTCTGTTTTAGTTGCACATAACGCAGATTTTGATATTGGTTTTATGAAATATAATTGTGAGAAATTAGGTTTAAAATTAGATAATACTTATATAGATACTTTACGTTTGGCAAGAGCAATGTTTCCGGAATTTACAAAATATAAATTAGGAATAATAGCAGAAAAATTAGGAATTAAAGTTGATGTAGCACATAGAGCTTTAGATGATGTTAAAACTTTAGTTGCAGTTTTTAAGGAAATGATAGAAAGAGCAAAAGAAAAAAAAGCAAAAATTATAGATGATTTTGACAATGTTTTTGAAGCAGATTTTAGAAAACTACCATCATATCATGCCATAATACTTGCTCAAAATTATGTAGGATTAAAAAATTTATATAAATTAATTTCATATTCTCATTTATATTATTTTTATAAAAAACCAAGAATTTTAAAAAGCATTTTAAATAAGTATAGAGAAGGATTAATAATTGGAAGTGCATGTGAAGCTGGTGAACTATACAGAGCAATTGTGGCAGGAAGACCAGAAGAAGAGTTAGAAGAAATTGCAAATTATTATGATTACCTAGAAATTCAACCTTTGAAAAACAATGAATATATGATTAGAGAAGGAATAGTAGAAGATGAGGAAAAACTAAAAGAATTTAATAAAAAAATTGTTGAATTAGGAGAAAAATTAAATAAACTAGTTGTTGCAACATGTGATGTACATTTTATGGATCCACAGGATGAAATTTATAGAAGAATTTTGCAAGCAGGGCAGAAGTATGATGATGCAGATAATCAAGCACCTTTGTATTTAAGAACAACAGAAGAAATGCTTAATGAATTTGAATATTTAGGAAAAGAAAAAGCATATGAAGTTGTAGTTACAAATACTAATTTAGTATCAGATATGTGTGAAAAGATAAAACCTATTTCTCCAGAAAAGTGTCCTCCACATATTCCAGGTTGTGAGCAAACAATAAAGGATATTGCATATAAAAAAGCACATGAATTATATGGAGATCCACTTCCAGAAATAGTACAAACAAGACTTGATAAAGAACTTGATTCTATTATAAAAAACGGTTTTTCTGTTATGTATATTATTGCTCAAAAATTAGTTTGGAAATCAAATGAAGATGGCTATATTGTAGGTTCTAGAGGGTCTGTTGGTTCATCATTTGTTGCTAATATGACTGGAATAACAGAAGTGAATTCTCTTCCTCCTCATTATAGATGTCCAAATTGTAAATATTCAGATTTTACAGATTATGGAGTAAAAAATGGTTTTGACCTTCCAGATAAAAACTGTCCAAAATGTGGTCACAAATTGGATAAGGATGGTATGGATATACCTTTTGAAACTTTTTTAGGATTTAATGGAGATAAAGAACCAGATATTGATTTAAATTTTTCAGGAGAATATCAAGCTAAAGCTCATAAATATACTGAAGTGATTTTTGGAAAAGGAACTACTTTTAAAGCGGGAACAGTTGGTACTGTTGCAGATAAAACTGCTTTTGGGTATGCTAAAAATTATTTTGAAGAAAGAAATATATATAAACCAAATGCTGAAATTGCTAGAATTTCAGCAGGATGTGTTGGGGTAAAAAGAACTACTGGACAGCATCCGGGAGGAATTATAGTTGTACCAAAAGGACGTGAAATTTTTGAATTTACACCTGTACAGCACCCTGCAGATGATCCAAAATCAGATATTGTAACTACACATTTTGATTATCACTCTATAGATCAAAACTTATTAAAATTAGATATATTAGGTCATGATGATCCTACAGTTATAAGAATGCTTTATGATTTAACAGGAATAGATCCAACAAAAGTACCTTTAGATGATAAAGAAACCATGAGTATATTCAGCTCAACAAAAGCTTTAGGAGTAACACCTGAACAGATTGATTCAGAAGTAGGAAGTTTTGGAATACCAGAATTTGGAACTAAGTTTGTAAGAGGAATGCTTGTAGATACAAGACCAACAACTTTTGCAGAGCTTATAAGTATATCAGGACTTTCACATGGAACTGATGTATGGCTTAATAATGCACAAGACTTAATTAATCAAGGAACAGTTACATTAAGTGAAGCAATAGGTTGTAGAGATGATATTATGGTATATTTAATGAAAAAAGGATTAGAACCAAATCATGCTTTTAAAATAATGGAAACAGTTCGTAAAGGTAAAGCTCTAAAAGATCCTGAAAAATGGGCAGAATATGTAGAAATAATGAAATCTCATGATGTTCCAGAATGGTATATTAAATCTTGTGAAAAAATAAAAT
Organism: uncultured Clostridia bacterium; assembly: GCA_944390285.1. GTDB lineage: Bacteria > Bacillota > Clostridia > TANB77 > CAG-508 > Scatovivens. The sequence goes on along the minus strand of CALXPN010000006.1, from coordinate 24,320 downwards.
ATATGTTTCCGAAAGCACATGCTGCAGCTTATGTAACAAATGCTTTTAGAATTGCCTGGTTTAAAGTTCATGAGCCTAAAGCATATTACACAGCGTATTTTTCAATAAGAGCAGATGAATTTGATAGTGAATGTATGATATTTGGGAAAGAAAAAGTAAAAGCTAAAATGAAAGAAATAGATAATGCAGGAAATTCAGCAACAGTTAAAGACAAAAACATGTATTCAATATTAGAAATTGTACTTGAAATGTATGAAAGAGGAATAAAATTTTTGCCAATAGATTTATATAAGTCACATAGTACAAAATTTTTAATGGAAGAAGATGGAATAAGACCACCACTTAATAGTATTCCTGGACTTGGAACAATAGCAGCAGAGGGAATTTATCAAGCAAGGCTTGAAGAACCATTTGAATGTATAGAAGACATGCAAGCTCGTTCTAAAATAGGAAAATCTGTTACAGAATTATTAGATAAATTTGGTTGTTTAAAAGGAATGACTAAATCTAATCAATTAAGTTTATTTGTATAATATGGAGGAATTTAAATAGGAATGGAAAAATTATTTGTACTAATAGATGTAAAATATATTATCACATATTTATTAATTATTAATTTAATTGGTTTTTTAGCAATGGGAATAGATAAATTTAAAGCTAAAAGAGGTTATTGGAGAATTCCTGAAGGAACTTTAATTATGATAACAGCTCTAGGTGGTGGAATAGGAACACTTTTGGGAATGTATACTTTTAGACATAAAACTAAAAAAATGAAATTTACGATTGGAATTCCTACTATATTGATTACTGAAATAATAATAGCAATATTTATAATTTCAGATTTATATAAGATGTTTGTTTAAAAATTATGATTAATAACTTAAGTAAGAAATAAGCTTGTTTAAAAAAAATGTATATGATATAATAATCAAGAATAAAAAGGATGTAGAAGTGGAGAAATATTATGATTGAAAAAATAATATTCAACTTGTTAGCATTTTCCTTATTTATAATAATTTTCTTTAAAATAATTAGGAAGAATGATACTAATTACATAATTTCATTAGTTTTGCAAGCGATAGGGATAATAATTAGTTTTATGGAAATAAAATTAAAAGTGCAAGAAAATATTTTTTGGTGTATAATAAGATACGTTTTTTCAATTATTATTCCATTTATAATTATAATTATAGAAATAAAGGGAATTAATTTTTCTGAAGTTTTAAGTATAGCTTTGGCAAAATACCTTGTATTTATGGGAGATACAAAATTCGCAAAAAAAGTTTTAATGAAATTGGTTGCAAAGTATCCAGATAGCTATTTAGGTCATAAAATGCTTGCTGAATGTTATGAAAAAGAAGGTGGAATGCGAAGAGCAATAGAAGAATATGTTTATGCAGTTGATATAAATAAAAGAGATTATAAATCATATTTTAAAATAGCAGAGCTTTTAAGAGATTTAGGAAAAAAAGATGAAGCAATAGAGATGTTAGAAAATTTAGTAAAAACGAAACCAGATTGTTATGAAGGTTCAATTTTGCTTGGAGAACTTTTATGTGAGCAAGAAAGATTTAAAGAAGCAGCAAATGTTTATAATGAGGCATTAATTTATAGACCAGCAGACTTTGATTTATATTATAATTTAGGTATTGTATATACAAGATTGAGTGATTTTCAACTAGCAAAAGAAATGTATGAAAAAGCTGCTGCTATAAATCATAAAATGTATGGTGCAAACTATAATTTAGGAATGATTGCATTTATACAAGGTGATTATGATTCATCAGAAAAATATTTTGAGCAAAGCTTATATGGTGAATTAGAAGCGTTATCTTATTATCAACTTGCTAAGATATATTGTTATAAAAATGAAAAAGATATTGCCATAAATTTTTTAAATAAAGCAATAGAACTAGATCCAAAACTTTTAAAACTAGCAGAAAAAGAAAAGAGTTTTGAGAAAATTAAAGAGTATATTACAGTTTCTGTAAAAATGGAGGAAAAAGAACAAGTAGAAAGTGAAGATTTAGAGAATATACAAAAAAGAAGTTTAGAAATGCAAAAACAGGAAATGTTAGCAAGAGAGTATTTAGATCAAACATCTAAATTAATAGAACAGATGAGTGAAAACTGGGCAAGAGAAAAAATTAATGAAAAATTAGATTATATCTTTAATAAAAATAAAAAACAAAAAGAAATGAAAGAAAAAGAATTAGAATTAGAAAAAGAAGAAAAGAAATTAAAAAAAGAAAAAGAAGAAAGACAAAGAAACTAATAATTTCTATAAGAGTATTTTTGTTTTTAAATACATAATATTAATAAAATCACATAAAATTAAATAAAAATAAAAGAGAGGAAAAGGTGATTTATATGGAAAAAGCTATAACTGTTGTTGGAGGAGATTTAAGAATTGTAAAACTTATAGAAATGTTAGATAAAGATGGGTATACAGTATATACTTATGGATTAGAAAATTCTGAAGAATTATTAAATTTAGATAGTGTAGAGATGTGTCCAACATTAGAAGAAGCAATAAAAAATTCGAAAGTTGTTGTTGGACCTGTTCCATTATCAAGTGATAGAAGAAGACTTTCAACACCATTTGGAAGAAATAGTGTTGAATTAACAGATTTTATATCTGCTATAAAAGGAAAATATCTTATAGCTGGAAATATAGGAATTAAAGATGAATTAGATGCAAAAGGTATACAATATACAGATTTATTAAAAAGAGAAGAGTTTTCAGTATTGAATACAATAGCAACAGCAGAAGGTACAATTCAAATAGCTATGGAAGAGACACAAAGAACATTACATGGTTCAAATGTATTAGTTATGGGTTTTGGTAGAATTGGAAAAGTATTAGCTAAAATGTTAAATGGAATAGGCGCAAAAGTTTATTGTGAAGCAAGGAAAAATGAAGATATTTCATGGATAAAAGCATATGGTTATAATCCAATACATTTAAATGATTTAGATGAAAATTTAGGTAAATTTGAAATCATAATAAATACAATACCTTTTCAATTATTAGAAGGCAAAAGATTAGATTTAATAAAAAAAGATGCTGTAATAATAGATTTAGCATCAAATCCTGGTGGAGTTGATAGAAAAGCAGCTAGAGAGAAAAAATTAAAAGTAATATGGGCATTATCTTTACCTGCAAAAGTAGCACCACTTACATCAGCAGAATTTATAAAAGAAACATTATATCATGTTTTAAAAGAATTATAAAATATGAAGAGATAAACGGAGGATAAAATGACAATAATACAAGCTTTAATTTTAGGTATAGTGCAAGGATTAACAGAACTTTTACCAATATCTAGTTCAGCACATTTAAATATAATTCCTTGGATATTTAAATGGACGGAAAATCCGGATTTTATGATAGAATTTGGTGGTTCTTTTGATGTAGCACTTCATTTTGGAACACTAATAGCTATAGTGATTTTCTTTTTCAAAGATTGGATAAATCTTTTAACATCAGGATTTAAAAAAGTAGTAAAAAAAGAAGATTCAGTAGATGGAAGAATGTTTTGGTATTTGGTAATAGCAACTATACCAGCAGGTATTTTAGCATTAATTTTAGAAAAAATTTCAGAATTTATAATAAAAGATAATTTTAATTTAGAAATGGGACTTATAGCAATTGCATTAATAGTTATGGGAATTATACTTGCTATTGTTGATAAAAAAGCTAAAAGCCAATATACATATAAGGAAATTAATTTAAAACAATCTATTTTAATAGGTATGTCACAAGCAATAGCAGCAGCTTTTCCAGGAGTTTCTCGTTCTGGAATAACTATGACAATAGCTAGAAGTTTAAAAATAGATAGAGAAAGTGCGGCAAAATTTTCTTTTCTTCTATCAGCACCAATAGTTGCAGCAGCAGTTTTATTTGACATAGGCGAATTTGCTTTAACATCAATTTCTTTTTGGGTAGGTGTAATATCAAGTTTTATAGTAGGATTAATTGTAATAAAATTTTTGATGAATTATTTGAAAAAAGGTAGCTTTAAAATTTTTGCAATATACAGAATAGTTTTAGGAATCATAATACTAGGACTAATATTTATAAGATAATACGGAGGAAAAAATTATGGGAAGAGGTAAACATTCGGCAGATCAAGATTATTCTTACGAAACGAAATTCAATAAGGAATTTGATTATGAAGATGATAATGATTCAAGAAAAAAAATAGTAATTGTGGTTATTGCTATAATTACAGTATTAGTAGTTGCGGGAATTGCAATATACAAAGTGTTTTTTGAAAAAACAAATGAGCAAGTAGAAGAACCAAAACAAGTTGTGCAAGAAGAAAAAATGATATCAAATATTGAAGGATACAATGTTCTAGGACAAATTGTAATTGATGATTTAGATGTAAAACAATATATTTTAGATTCTACAGAAGATAAAGCATTAGAAAATGGTGTGATAAAATTATATGGTGGAACTTTAAATAATTATGGTAATTTTTGTATAGCAGGACATGATTATGATAATATCTTTAAAAGATTAGCTGAATTAAGTGTAGGCGATACATTCACTATAATAGATAGAGATTTAGAAGAAACAGAATATGAAATAAAACAAATATATTCAGTAGAACCAAATGATTTAACTTGTCTAATGCAAGATGAAAATAAGGTAGAAATTACATTAATTACATGTGAAAATGGTTCAACAACAAGACTTATTGTAAAAGCAGAAGAAAAAAATCAAGATACTTCTTATACTAATTCATTGAGTAATTCAACTACTCAAAATATAGTAAATGAAATTTCAGAAGAAAATGTGTAAAAGGATGGTGGACACAGATGAAGAAAATATTATTTCAATTAACATTTATTTTATTTATATTTATAATAGGAACTGCTTCATGTTTTATAACCAATGTAAATGCAAGTAGTATTGCAGGACTAAATTGTCCATCATCAGTAAATGTTGGTAGTAACTTTACAGTAGCACTGATTCTTCCATCAAATGCGTATTCAGCTCAAGCAACTATAAAAATTACTTTTAGTGATGGAACAAGTAGTTCAAAAAATTTAGTATACATGGCTGGTATGAGTGATTTTCCGAATTCAGTATCTTTTACAGCTTCAAAAGAGGGAACTGCTAGAGTTGAGGCAACCGGAATTGTAATATCAGATTCTAGTGGAAATGCAATAGAAAATGGTGGATCAAAATCAGGTTCAGTAAATATAGTAGGAGCTTCAACTGGAGGTTCTTCCAGTAATAACAATAGTAGTGATAATAACAATAATAGCAATAATAATTCTAATAACAATAGTAATAATAATTCGCAGGTTACATTTTCGAGTGTAAATGAAACTGTTTATACAACAGCAACAGTAAATGTTAGGAAAAGCTATTCAACAAGCAGTGATATTGTAGGAAGTGCAATAAAAGGAACACAATTAAAAAGAACAGGAATTGGAAGTAATGGCTGGTCTAGAGTTGAATATAATGGTACTACAGCATATATTTTGGGACAATATTTATCTACAGAGGAACAAGAACCAGATCCTGTGGAATTTAAAGATACAAATGAGAAATTATATGCAACACAAAATTGTAATTTAAGAGCAAGTTGGAGTACATCTAGTGAAAAAGTAGGGTATTTAACAGAAGGACAAGAAGTTACAAGAACAGGATATGCAGATAATGGATGGTCTAGAATAGATTATAATGGACAAACTGTATATGTAGCATCAAGATTGTTAACAACAGAATCACCGGATGAAGTTCAAAATGAAGAAAATAATGAAAATGTTGTAGAAAATACAAATCAAACAAATGAAGAGCTTTTGGCAAATATTCAAGCAGAAGTTGGAGTTTTGCCTGAGGTAGGAAGGAATATATCAAAATACATATATGTAATAATAGTAATAAGTGCAGTTATTATGTTATTTGGAAGCATGTATTATATAAAAGTAAATAATGAAAAATTGTAGGAGGAAAGTTAATAATAATATATTAACAAGAAATAAAAATGGCGGAAATAATTAATGGAAAAGAACTTGCAAAGAAAATTAGAAGAGAACTAAAAAAAGAAGTAGCAGAATTGAAAGAAAATGGAATTAATCCTAAACTTGCTGTAATTATGGTGGGAGATGATTCGGGCTCTCAAGTATATGTAAAAAATAAATCAAAAGCATGTGAAAAAGTAGGGATAGAATTTGAAGAGTATCTATATGATTCAAATTTAACAGAAAAAGAATTGCTAGATATTATACAAAAATTAAATAATGATAATTCGATTCATGGTATTTTACTTCAAAGTCCAGTTCCAAAACATATTGATATAAATAAAGCCTTTAGAACAATTTCACCAGAAAAAGATGTTGATGGTTTTAATCCTATAAATGTTGGAAATCTAAGTATAGGTGAAGATGCATTTATTTCGTGTACTCCATACGGAATTATAAAAATGTTAGAAGAATATGATATAGAAACAGAAGGAAAAAATGCTGTAATATTAGGTAGAAGTAATATTGTAGGAAAACCAATGATTCAATGTATGCTAAATAAAAACTCAACTGTTACTGTTTGTCACTCAAGAACAAACAATATAGATAAAATTCTTAAAAATGCAGATATTGTGATTGCAGCAATAGGAAAACCTAGATTTGTAAAAAAAGAGATGATAAAAGATGGAGCAGTAGTAATAGATGTTGGAATAAATAGACTAGAAGATGGAACAATTTGTGGAGATGTAGATTTTGAAAAAGTTTCAGAAAAGGCAAGTTATATTACACCAGTTCCAGGGGGAGTAGGACCAATGACTATTGCAATGCTTTTATCAAATTTAGTTAAAGCAGCTAAAATCAAAAATCAAGTTAAAGCTGTTCATTAATTTAAATTTTTATTCATATTATTCTTAATAAATATCTCATGAAAACTTTTTAAGTTTTCATGAGATATAATTATATTCTTTTTATTTTAAATCAAAATAAATGTTTTATAAAATTTTCTTATTAAAAATTTCAAAAAAAAATAAATATAGAAGGAGAGCTTTGCTTATGGTAAATTTTTGTGATATTTGGTTTTCAAATATCGAAATTAGTAATAAAAATAAATTAGACTTATTAAAAAAATTTAAAAGTACTGAAAATATATGGAATTCAACTAAAAATAATTTAGAAAAATTAAAGCTAGATGAAAAAATAATAAGTATAATTCTAAATGAAAAAAATAAAATCAATTTAGACAAATATGTAAGATATATGGAAAAAAATGAAATACAAATAATTACATATTGTTCTGAAAAATATCCTAAAAAATTAAGATATATAAAAAATAGTCCAGCTATTATTTATTTAAGAGGCAATTTAGAAAATTTAAATAATCAAGGAATAGCTATTGTAGGAGCAAGAAATGCAACAAATTATGGAAAAAGTATTGCAAGGAAAATAGCAAAAGAACTAGCAGATAGAAAAATAAATATTATAAGTGGTTTAGCTATTGGAATAGATAAATATGCACATTTAGGAGCATTAGATAGTAAGTTTGGAAGAACAACTGCAGTGTTGGGAACAGGTATATCAGATATTGAGATTTATCCTGCAGAAAACAAAAGAGTTTTTGAAAGAATTTTAGAACAAAATGGAACTATTATTTCTGAATTTAAATTAGGAACTAAACCTGAAAGATATAATTTTCCTTTAAGAAATAGAATTATAAGTGGTTTAGCAGAGAAGATTATAGTAGTAGAAGCAAAAGAAAAAAGTGGAAGTTTAATAACTGTTGATTATGCTTTAGAACAAGGAAAGGATGTTTTTGCAGTTCCTGGAAATATTATGTCAGAATATTCTAAAGGAACTAATAATTTAATAGCAGAGGGAGCTTATGTTTTTCAAGATATTAAAGACTTATTTTAATATTTATAATATAATGTAAATAAAAATATGAAATATAAATTTTAATAAAAAAATAATAAAAAAAGCTTTATCTTTTTATGTAATTGTAATATAATACCTATGATAATAAGCACTAATTTTTAAAATTTTAAGTCTTACTTATAAAAGGAGGGCATATGGGAAGCGAAAATAAAGAAACAAAAAGAATAAAAACATCAGATCTAAATAAAAAAGCTAAAAAACAAGCAAAGAAATCTAATGGAGGAAAAGTAAAATTCAAAGACAAACATCCAAAACTATCTAAAGCTATAAAAATAACTATATTAGTACTTATATTAGTTATAATAATAGGTGCTGGAATATTAGTTGGTGCTTTTGTAGGTATTTTTGGAGATGAACTAAAAATAGATGAGGCAAGTCTTGTTATAAAACATGAAAATTCTACAGTATATGATGCAGATGGTCAAGTTATTGCTACATTAAGTGGAGGAACAAAAAGAAAAAGTATTAGTTTATCAGATATGACAGAATATTTACCTAAAGCATATATTGCTATAGAAGATGAAAGATTTTATAGCCATTCAGGTATAGATATAGGAAGAACTGCTTATGCAACTGTTACATATATTCTAAATGGTGGAAAATCAAGTTTTGGTGGTAGTACTATAACACAGCAAGTTATAAAAAATATAACACAAGAAAAAGATAATACAGCATTGGCTGGTGTTATGAGAAAAGTTAAAGAAATTTCAAAAGCAATACAAGTAGAACATTATTTATCTAAAGATCAAATATTAGAATTATATTTAAATTTAATATTTGTTGGTGGAGACGATATAAATGGTGTTGAATTAGGTTCAATTTATTATTTTAATAAAAGTGCAAAAGATTTAAGTATTGCAGAATGTGCGTTTATGGCAGGGATAAATCATTCTCCAAATGCATATAAACCATTTGAAGATTATGATGGTGATGAAGCAAAGAAAAATGAAATGAAAGAAAAAATAAATGATAGAACAAAAACAGTTCTAGCAAAAATGAAAGAGCTAAATTATATTAATGAAGAACAATATAATCAAGCAATTAGTGAAGTAGATAATGGACTTAAGTTCCAAAAGGGTGAAAGTGCTAGTGTAACAACAGATCTTTCATATGTGGCAGAAGCTGCAATAGAACAAATATTAGATCAAATAATAGCAGATAATGAAGATATGAATAGGGACATGGCAGAAATGGCTCTATATAGTGGTGGATATCATATTTATACAACACAAAAAACAGATATTCAAAAAGTTTTAGAAGAAGAAATTGTAAAAAGCACTTATATAAAACAAACAAAATATAAAGAAGAAAATAAAGAAACCGGAGAAGAAGAAACAATAGTACAATATTCTATTCCAACTATGGTTATAGAAGATCACAAAACAGGTCAAATAGTGGCAGCAGCTACAGCAACTGGTTCAGATGAAGAAAGAACAGCGACTACAAAACTTGGATATTTCAATTATCCAACAGAAGTGAAAAAGCAAACAGGTTCTTCAATGAAACCAATAGCTGTAATAGCTCCAGGTTTAGAAACAGGAACAATTACAGGAGCTACAACATATTATGACAAACCAACAACATGGGGATCAGGTTCAAATGCATGGAGTCCAAAAAATTATGATGGATATAAAGGTTTAGTTAATATGCGTACAGCAATAGGTCTTTCATTAAATATTCCACATGCAAAAGCTTTAACAAATATAGGAACAGAAGCTGCTGTTGAATTTTGTAAAAGTGTTGGATTACCAGATTTTACTGCTGAAGGAATAAATCTTGCTTTAGGAGGATTAAATGAAGGTGTTTCTCCTGCTGATATGGCTGGAGCATATTCAGCTATTGCAAATGGTGGTGTTTATATAACTCCAACATATTATACAAAAGTAACAGATAGTAGTGGAAATATTGTTTATGAACCAAATCAAGAAGAAAGAAGAGTTATGTCTGAGCAAAATGCTTATATAGAAGCAGACATTTTAAAAGAGCCTACAAAATCAGGAATGACAGCTTCATATTGTGCTATGGATGGAATAGATGTAGCAGCTAAAACAGGAACAACAAATGATGATTATGATAGATGGCTTTGTGGATTTACTCCATATTATACAGCAACTTGTTGGTATGGATATGCACATAGTGCAACAGTTCATTTTAGCGGAAACCCAGCAGGAAAAATCTGGGATGCTGTTATGACAAAAATACATGAAAATCTAGAAAGTGCAGAATTTGAGGAGCCTGATGGAATAATAAGACAAGAGGTTTGTAAAATTTCAGGAAAACTACCATCAGCAAGTTGTACATCAGTTTATACAGAAGTATTTTCAGAAGATAATGTACCAACAGAAACCTGTGAAGGGCATGGAGCAATTAGAATTTGTAATGATTCTCAATTATTAGCAACAGATGCTTGTCCAAATGTAACAGTTATTGAGGGATATATTCCAGAATATGAAAGAGATCCTGTTTGGCATACAGAGGGAGTTATTCAATCAGCACCTACAGGAACATGTACAATACATGTTGCAGGAGGAGCCACTTCTTACGTAACACCAGAAGATCAAATAAAATTCCAAGCAGCAACAGAGGCAGCAGCAATGGGTCTAATGGGGGTAGATGCAGATGCATATATCAATCAAAAGGTGCAAGAATGGAAAAATAGTCAAGCATCAGCACAACAACAACAATCTACACAACAACAAAACCAGCAACAACAACAGAATCATCAACAAACAACTCCGCCACAAAATCAAAATCAACAACAAACACCAAATACAGATGAAAATAACACAGGTCAAACTGAAGAAGATAATCCAGAGCAAGGTTCAACAGGTGGAACTCAAACAGAACAAGGTGGGCAAAGTTCTCGGTCAAACTAGTGGCGGACAACAAGACCAGACTTCCCAGAATCAGGTTTAAAAAAAATAAATTAAATAATGGGCGGAATATCTCCGCCCAAAAATTAGTATAAGGAGAGAAATTATGAGTATAAAATTTTATAATACACTAACAAGAAAAAAAGAAGAATTTATTCCTATTAATGCAAAAGAAGTGAGAATATACTCATGTGGACCTACTGTATACTATTTTGCACATATAGGTAATTTAAGAGCTTATTTATTTATGGATAATTTAAGAAGAGTTTTAAAATATAATGGTTATAAATTAAAACATGTGATGAATATAACAGATGTTGGACATCTAGTTTCAGATGCTGATGAAGGCGAAGATAAAATGATGAAGGCAGCAAGAAGAGAAAATAAAAATCCATATGAAATAGCAGAATTTTATATGAATGCGTTTTTAAAAGATATAGATAAATTAAATATAGATAGACCTGAAATTGTAGCAAGAGCTACAGAGCATATTGATGTCATGGAAGAATATGTAAAAAAAATTATAGAAAATGGTTATACTTATCAGACAGAAGATACAATATATTTTGATACTTCAAAATTAGATAAATATGGAGTGTTATCAAATAGAAATGTAGAGGATCAAAAAGCAGGTGCAAGAGTTGAATTCGATAAAAATAAGAAAAATATCTCTGATTTTGCACTTTGGATAAAAGCTCCTGAAAACCATATAATGAAATGGGATTCTTTTTTTGGAAAATCATACCCAGGTTGGCACTTAGAATGCTCTGCTATGAGTTATAAATATTTAGGTGAAGAATTTGATATTCATACAGGTGGAGTTGATCATATTCCAATACATCATGAAAATGAAATTGCTCAAAGTAAAGGCTTTTGTGGGAAAATACCAGCACATTATTGGATGCATGTAGAATTTTTGCAAGTAAATGGTGGAAAAATGTCTAAAAGTCTGAATAATTTATATACTTTAAAAGATTTAGAAGAAAAAGGATATGAACCATTAGTTTATAGAATGTTTAATTATACATCTAATTATAGAGCACAAATAAATTTTACTTTTGAAGCAATGGATGCAGCAAAAATAGCATTAAATAGATTAAGAGAAGGTTATTTAAAACATAGTCAAGGTAATGAGGATGTAACAAACGAACAAATTGAAGACTATGAAAAAAGATTTTTAGAAGCGATAAATGATGATCTAAATATGCCTGTTGCAATGAGTATTGTATGGGAAATTATTAGAAATCCTAAAAAATCAAAAAAATTACAAAATCTTCTTTTAAAGTTTGATGAAGTTTTAGGATTAGATTTAAAAAATTATTCAAAAAATAAAACATCAGATTTTCCTGAAGAAATAAATGAATTACTTCTTCAAAGAAATGAAGCAAGAAAAAATAAAAATTGGGAAGAATCAGATAGAATCAGAGATATTTTAATAAAAAAAGGATATTTAGTAAAAGATAATAAAGAAGGAACAATATTAGAAAAAAAATAAAATGTGGAGGAATTTTATTCATGAGATTATTAGAAGAAAAAGATAAAAAACTCTATAAGGAGTTTCTTGAATCACATGAAAGATGTAATTTTCAGCAGTCTCTTGAATGGGGAAATGTAAAAACGAATTGGATTAAAGAAGTTATATTATCAGAAGATGATAAAGGAAGTATAAAAGGAAGTCTTTGTGTTTGGATACGTAAAATTCCATTTTTTCGGAAATATAATGTATTCAGCAAGAGGACCGGTATGTGATATATATGATGAAAAAGTAATATCAGATTTAGTAGAAGGAGCAAATTTGCTTGCCAAAAAATATAAAGCATTTGTTTTAAGAGTAGAACCAGATATTTTAAAAAGTGATGAAAAATTCAGAGAAATAATTACTCACAAAGGTTTTAAAATAAAAGATGATAGTAAAGATTTCAAAGATGAAATTCAACCTAGATTTGTTTTTAGATTAAATTTAAAAGGGAAAACAGAAGAAGAGATTTTTTCAGCTTTTCATCAAAAAACAAGATATAATATTCGTTTAGCAGGAAGAAAAGGAGTAGTTATAAAAGAAGGTAATAAAGAAGATTTAAAAGATTTTCATAAAATAATGGTTGAGACAGGTGAAAGAGATAATTTTATAATAAGATCTTTATCATATTTTGAAAAAATGTATGATGAACTTGCTCCAGAACATATGAAATTATTAATGGCATATTATGAAAATCAGCCAATAGCCGGTATTATACCAATAATGTATGGAAATAAAGTTTGGTATTTATATGGAGCAAGTAGTAATAAACATAGAAATCTTATGCCGAATTATCTGCTTCAATGGACAATGATAAAAGAAGCAATAAAAAGAGGAGCAGATATTTATGATTTTCGTGGTGTTTCAGGTGTAGTAGATGAATCTCATCCTCAATATGGATTATATAGGTTTAAGAAAGGTTTTAATGCTGATTTTACAGAATTTATAGGTGAAATATATATTCCATATAAACCATTAATATATAAATTATATAAAATAGCAGAAAAAACATTTAGAAGTTTGAGAACTTTTAAAAAGAAATTTTCTGGTAAAAAATAAATTTAATATTTTTTTAAGTATTATAATATAAAATTTGATTAATTTTATTAAAAAGGTTTTATAAATGAAGAAATTAGAAATAAATAAACAGGATTTAAAAAATAATTTAAACATTATAAAAGAAATTTTAAAAAAAGATAATCCAAAAACAAAAATTATTGGAGTTGTAAAAGCCAACGGAATGGGGTTAGATTTAGTTCAATATTCGAGTTTTCTTATAGAGAACGAAATTAATATTCTTGCAGTTGCAAACTTAGAAGAAGCTTTGATTTTAAGAAAAGAAAAAATATCACAAGAAATTTTAATGTTAACTCCATGTACAGAAGAAGAGGATTTGGAAAAATTAATTCAAAACAATATAACAATAACAATAGGAAATATATATGAATATGAATTATTAGAAAAAAAATTGAATAATTTAGAAAAATCAAATGTAAAAATCCATATAAAAATAGATACAGGTTTTGGAAGATATGGTTTTCTATATAATGACATAGAATCTATTTCAAAAGTTTTTAATAAAAATGAAAAAATTATAATAACAGGTATTTTTACACATTTTTCTAATCCTATAAATGAAAAATGGACAAGATTACAATTTAATAGGTTTAATGAGGTTATAGAAAATTTAAAAAATTTAGATTTATATTCAGATAAAATTATTAGACATTGCTCGGCATCTACTGCTTTTTTAAAATATCCAGATATGAGATTAGATGGGGTTAGGTTAGGGTCTATTATACAAGGGAGAACACTAATAAAAAAAGAAAACTTAAAAAAAATAGGAAATTTTAAAACTAAAATTATAGAAATAAAAAGTTTACCTAAAGGCTATAATATAAGTTATGGTAATACTTATAAAACAAAAAAAGAAACTAAAATAGCTATTATACCTGTTGGATATGTTGATGGATTAAATAGAAATAAATTAAGAGATGACTTTTCTCTAAAAAATAATATAATATCTGTTCTTATGGAATTAAAAAAAATATTTAAAAATAATAATCTAAAAGTAAAAATTGATGAAGAATATTATCCAATAATTGGAAGACTTGGGATGTATCATTCAATTATAGATATAACAAATAGTAATAATATTAATATAGGTACTATTGTGGAGATAGATATTACACCATTACAAACAAATGATATAATTAGAAGGGAGTATATATAAGTGGAACAAGATATACAACAAAAAAACAAAATAGGTTTTTTTACAAGAATGAAATTTGCTATATTTAAATTAGAAGATTATGGAATGTTTTTAGGTGAAAATCTAAAAGTTGCAATAAAGTATTTTTTTGTGTTAATATTATTAGTGTCTGTAATAGTTGCAGTTGCAACAACATATGATTTTTATAATGTAATGAATAGAATGAAAAATTATATAGAAAATGAATTACCAGAGTTTACTTATGAAGAAGGAATTCTAAACTTTTCAAGTCAAGTAGATGCTTATGATGAAAAATATGATTTTAGATTAATAATAAATACAAGTGAAAGTATAGATGAAAAACAAATAAGTGAATACAAAGGAAAAGTTAATGAATTTGGTATGATTTTATTAAAAGATAAAGTAATATTTTTATCAAATGGTACAGAGCTTGAAGAAACATACTTAAAATTGTTAGAAGGATATAATATTTCAATTAATAATAAAACAGATTTAGAAAATCAAATTAGTAATCCTACAATAAATAATTTAATTGGTATAGCTTTTATATATAATTTTATTGCTTTATTTGTATCAAATATAATTTCAACAATATCAGATATTTTGATACTAAGTATTTTTGGTTGGATAGCTTCAAGATTATGCAATATTAATTTCAAAATAAGACCAATAATAGTTTTAGCTATATATTCACTTACTTTATCAATAGTATTAGCTACATTATATACAATTGTTTACATGTTTACAGGTTTCTATATAGAATATTTTAATATAATATATTTATTAATAGCTTATATTTATATGGTGGCAGCAATATTTATGATAAAATATGATTTTATGAAACAAACAGAAGAGTTACAGAAAATAATAGAAGTTCAAGAAAAAATAATGAAAGATATGGAAGAAGACGAAAAAGAAGAAAATGAAAATAAAGAAAAAGATAATGATAAAAAAGATGATAGAAAATCAAAAGAAAAAGATGATAAAAATAATGAAGAAGAGCCAAGCATAGAACCAAACAGAGAACCAGATGGCTCAGAAATATAAAATATTTAGAAGGAAAGAGAGTTATTTATGAAAAAAGATCAAAAACAAAATAATGAAAAAAAACCTAAAGATAAAGGAGAATTAAGGACATATGCTTTAACAATAGGACTTATATTGTGTTTAATAGCTTCAATTGCAGTATATTATTTTAGTAGTAAATCAGGATCTGAAGAAAGAGAATTACCTTTTACAGAATTAATTGGAATGATAAATGAAGATAAAATTGAAAAGATAGAAATGACATCAGGAAGCTCTTCAGTTACAGTAACTTTAAAAGGAGAAGGTGAAGAAACAGAAAGAGAGAAAACTGTTTTAGTACCGAGTATCCAAGCATTTATGGAATGGATTCAAGAA
The DNA here is from genome assembly GCA_944390285.1 of uncultured Clostridia bacterium. GTDB lineage: Bacteria > Bacillota > Clostridia > TANB77 > CAG-508 > Scatovivens. The sequence continues at coordinate 8,383 of CALXPN010000006.1, read as the reverse complement.
AAAGTAGATAAAGAAGGAAAACAGATTGAACTTATACAAAAACCAGTTAATCCAATTTTAAGAATATCAGATACAATTTTTTCTTTATTACCAACATTATTATTAATAGCCCTAATGATAATGATATTTAAAATGCAAGGCTTAGGAGGAGATAGTGGCAAAGTATATGGTGGAGAAGATGGTTCAAAACCTACAGGAGTTAAATTTGATGATATAGCAGGACTTGATGAAGAAAAAGATGAACTAATAGAGATAGTAGATTTCCTAAAAAAACCAAATGCGTACTTAGAAATGGGAGCTAAAATTCCAAGAGGAATTTTATTATATGGTAAACCTGGTACAGGAAAAACTCTAATTGCAAAAGCAATAGCAGGTGAAGCTGGAGTGCCATTTATTTCTATGAGTGGTTCAGAATTTATTGAAATGTTTGCAGGTCTTGGAGCTTCAAGAGTAAGAAAATTATTTGATAAAGCTAAAAAAATGGCACCTTGTATTATTTTTATAGATGAAATTGATGCCATAGGTTCTAGAAGAACAAGTAATAGTGGTTCTGAAACAGAAAATAATCAAACATTAAATCAATTATTAGTAGAGATGGATGGATTTGATACAAGTGAAACTGTTATTGTTTTAGCAGCTACCAATAGACCTGAAATGTTAGATAAAGCATTATTAAGACCAGGAAGATTTGATAGACAAATAACAATACCAGCACCAGATTTACTAGGAAGAGAAAATATACTAAAATTGCATAGTAGAAACAAAAAATTTGCACCAGATGTAGATTTTAGATCTATTGCAGGAGATACGGCAGGTTTTACTGGAGCAGAACTTGCAAATGTTTTAAATGAATCAGCAATTTTAGCAACAAGAAATAGACATTCTCAAATAACAAATGAAGATATAGAAAATGCAGTAAAGAAAATAACTGTTGGTTTAGAGAAAACTAATAGAGTTATTTCAGATAAAGATAAAAAATTAACAGCATATCATGAAGCAGGACATGCTGTAGTAAGCAAATTCTTACCTACTCAAACAGATGTAAAAGAAGTTTCTATAATCCCAAGAGGATTAGCTGGTGGATATACAATGTATAAAACCAATGAAGACAAGTTTTATGTTTCAAAAACAGAACTATTAGAAAAAATGGTTGCATTAATGGGAGGAAGAGCTGCAGAAAAAATTGCTTTAAATGAAATTTCAACAGGTGCTAGTAATGATATAGAAGTAGCAACTGGAATTGCAAAAGACATGCTTACAGTATATGGCATGGATGATTCTCTAGGACCAATTTCATTAAAAGTGGATGATCCTTATGAATTACAAATATTTGGTGAAAAAATAATAGATGAAGTTGGTAATCAAATACAAGTTTTAATAGATAACGCATATTTAACAGCTCAAAAGATTCTTGCTGAAAATATGGATATATTAGATAAAGTAGCAAAGGCTTTATTGGAAAAAGAAAAAATTTCAAGTGAAGAATTCGAGGAATTTTTTAAATAATTATTAATTTTTAATGAAATAAAGCATATAAAATGAAAGGGGAAATTTTTATTAAAATACCTTTCATTTTTTTTTATTATAGATTAAAATAATAAAAGAGGTGAATTAATGAAAAGAAAAATTATAATAATTATCATATTAATAATCATTTTTATAGCTATATTAAGTAACTTCATATCTAAAGATTTAAATGGCCAAACTATAGCTTTTATAGGTGATTCTTTAATGGCCGGATATGGTAATGATGACAAAGGTTTTGATTATTATTTAGCAAGTTATTTACCAGATTCAAAATTTATAAATAATTCGAGAAGTGGTAGCACAATAACAGATAATACAGGCAATGATGAAATAGTAATAATTAATCAAGTAGAAACTTTACAAGGTACACCAGATATTATCGTTTTTGATGGTGGTGCAAATGATATATTAGGATATGCAATGGAATATTTACAGGAAGGACTAAAGAAAGAAATAGGAAAAGTAGAAGAAGATCCAAATAAGATGTCAGATCCAAACACAGTTATTGGTGATTTTGAAGAGATAGTTGTTGCTTTACAAACAAAGTATCCAAATGCTAAACTTTGTTATGCACAATTATTCCTTGTAGATGATGAAACAATAGATGAAATAACTATTAATGAATCTATAAAACCTGAAATAAAAACAAGAAGAGATGAGTTGTTTTCTCAAATAAAACTATTATGTGAAAAAAGAAATGTTGAATATATAGATGTGTCAGATAAATTTATAGGAACAGGTTTAACATATAGGCAGGATGATTGGATACATATAAAAGAAGATGGATATAAAATACTAGCACCATACTTATTAGAAAAATTAGAAAAAGTATTATAAAGAAAAAATTTTTTCCATAATTAAATAAAAATCCTTTAAAGTTTAAATATCTAAAGGATTTTTTATTTCTATTACTTTATTTTTTAAATAATTTAAAATACTACTATCTGTTTGAAAATTAAACTTTATTTTATAACTATATAAAAATTGTGTTTTTAAATTAAATTTTTTATTTATTTTATTAATTCCATATTTTCCGTCTCCAATAATAGGAAAACCAATATGAGCTAAATGAGCTCTGATTTGATGTGTTTTACCTGTGTGCAAATTTATATCTAAATAACATGTATTTTCTATAAGGTCCTTTTTTATGATAGTATATTCTGTTATTATTTTAGAATAATCTTTTTTTTGTGTATCAGAAATATATACTATATTTTTTTTACTATCTTTGAAAAGATATGCTTCTAAAATATCATGATTTTTTTTGGGGATTCCATATACTTTTGCTATATAATGTTTTTCAATTTCTTTATTTTTAAATTTATTAAGCATAATTTCAAGTGAGATTGGATTTTTAGCATATAAAACTAATCCTTTAGTATTTCTATCTAATCTATGACAAGGTTCCAAATTTTGCCCATATTTTTGTTTTACAATAGATGTTAGAGTATATTCCATAGTACTATTTTCTGTAACAGATATTCCTTCTGGTTTATTAAAAATTATAATATTATCATCCTCATATACAACATCTATTTTTAGATTTGAAATACCATAAAGAAGATTATCATTAATATAAATTGTAACTTCATCTCCAGAATGTACTTCTATATCATTAGAAATTTTAACATTATTTATTCTAATATCTTTTTTTCGCAAAGCTTTAAAAAAAGTATTTTTATTTAAAGCAGGAAATGAATTAAGTATGAAGTTACTTAATTTTTTATTATTATATTTTTCATTTACAATTATTTTTTTCATAATACTTATTATAAAGAAAAAATACGAATTTTTCAAGGTTTGTTTATTAATATATGTAAAGTATTGTTTATATTTTATAAGATAATTATTGATTTTTTTTTTTGTATATGGAATAATGTCACTATATTAAAAAGAAAAGTGAGGGGATTTTAATGAAAAATAAAATTTTATCTATAGCATGTATTATATTGTTAATTATTTTAATAATTTTAATTTGTATTATGTATAGTTTGTACAAAAACTATAATTTAATTAAATCAATAGATAATGCAAATATGGCTTATATAGATAATAATAATTATCATATAAATATAAAAACAAATGTAAATGGAAAAAATTTTTCAAATGTGGATATATACAAAAAAGATTACATAATAAAAACAATATATAAAGATTCAGAAAATAACGAAACTATTTATTATGAAGATAAAGAATTAGGTGATTTTTTTAAAATAGGTTCTCAAAATAATACAAGTGCTGAAAGTTCTTTTGCAGAAAAATTTGTACATTTTTTAGAAACTTATTACAGAAATCTTGATATAAGTAAAATAACTTCTGATGATGATAATTATATATTAACATTTAATAATTCTAAATATTTCTTTAACAAAGATAATTATATGATAAATAAAATTGAAATATATAATGATACAGAAATAGAGATGGAAGAAATTTATACATATTATGATAATGAAGAAATCACAGATGAAATGATATCAAGACCTACAGTGTAATTATAAAATTGGGCTTAGACCAAATTTTTATAAAGACCTTGAAAATATAAATAGTTTATGATAAAATTCTAAACGGTATAAATAAAATTATATTCACAAACTATATTGTGTGATATAAACAAATAAAAATAGGAGGTCTTTATAATGAAAGATTATTTAGAAATTGAAGATGTAAGAGCATTAGAAATTTTAGACTCAAGAGGAAATCCAACAGTACAAGTAGAAGTTACAACAATTAATGGATTTAGTGGAGTTGCAATGGTTCCATCTGGAGCATCAACAGGAAGTTTTGAAGCAGTAGAATTAAGAGATGGAGATGCATCAAGATATTTAGGAAAAGGTGTATTAAAAGCAGTAGAAAATGTTAATACAATAATTAAAGAAAAAATAGTAGGAATGAATGTTTATGATCAAGTTAAATTAGATAAAACATTAATAGAATTAGATGGTACAGATAATAAAGCAAAATTAGGTGCAAATGCAACACTTGGTGTTTCATTAGCAGTAGCTAAAGCTGCAGCTGCATCATTAGGAATGGAATTGTATCAATATATTGGAGGAACAAATGCAAAAACATTACCAACTCCAATGATGAATATAATGAATGGTGGAAAACATGCTGATAGTACATTAAGTGTACAAGAATTTATGATTATGCCAGTAGGAGCAAAAACATTTTCAGAATGTTTAAGAATGTGTTGTGAAATATATCATAACTTAAAGAAAGTTTTAAAATCTAAAGGATTAGCAACAGGTGTTGGAGATGAAGGTGGATTTGCACCAAATGTTAAAGATGAAGATGAAGCTTTATCACTAATAATGGAAGCTATTGAAAAAGCTGGATATAAACCAGGTGAAGAAGTATGTTTAGCATTAGATGTTGCAGCAACAGAAATGTATGATGAGGCTAAAAAAATAGGAAAAGAAGGAATGTATCATTTCTGGAAAATAGGAGTAACAAAAAATACAGAAGAAATGGTTGCATTTTATGAAGATTTAGTAAATAGATATCCAATTATTTCTATAGAAGATGGTTTATCAGAAGAAGATTGGGATGGATGGAAAATCTTAACTGAAAAATTAGGAGATAAAATCCAACTTGTTGGAGATGATTTATTTGTTACAAATATAAAAAGATTACAAAAAGGTATAGATTTAGGTGTATCAAATTCTATATTAATAAAATTAAATCAAATAGGAACATTAACAGAAACTTTAGATGCAATTGAACTTGCTAAGAAAAATGGAATGACAGCAGTTGTTTCTCATAGAAGTGGTGAAACAGAAGATACAACACTTGCTGATGTTGCTGTTGCTACAAATGCAGGACAAATTAAAACAGGTGCACCATGTAGAACAGATAGAGTTGCAAAATATAACAGATTATTAAATATAGAAGCTGAACTTGCAGATACTGCAATATATGCTGGAAGAAAAGGATTAAATAGATAATTTAATCTAATTTAAACTAAAGAAAATGGAGAATGGGAGTAATTAAAGCTCTCATTCTTTATTTATATTAAGAATGTTTTTTGAATTTTATATAAATATATTATAAGGAAAATACATAAAATGATTTTTGAAGATTTATTGAAAATATTAATTAAAGAATTTAATTTAAAAATTGGTGAATCTATTGATAAAGAAAAATTTAAAAATATCTATTGTAGAGCTAAACAAATATTTGAAGAAAATAATAAAAAAGATTTTTTATCTCCAAAAGAATTTGCTCTTGAATATTTACAATTAACTAAATCTTCATATAAGGCTTTAAAAGGAGGATATCAAAAAGCTAAGATATTAAAAAATTATGAATTAACCTCAGAAGAAATATTAGAAATAAGAAGAAAAATAATATATAAACATAAATTACATAAAGGAGAATTAAAAACTTATGAAGAATTAAAAGAAATATTTGAAACTAATTCTACAGTATTTCAAGAAAAGGAGTTTTTTGAAAAAATTCTAGATATAAAACCAGAAAAGTTAAGACCTTTGATTAGAGAATATAATAAAGCTGTAAATAAAAATAATAATGAAGATAAAAAAAATAAAAAACCAAGAACCGAAATCTTAGAAAATGAAATAATAGATAAAGATGAAATAAAAAAAATAAGAGATATTTGTTTAAAAGAAAAATTATTACATAGAAAAGATAGAATAAATTATAAAAGATTTTTAGAATTATATGATGAATATTTTATACCATTATCTGAAGAAGATTTTGCAAAAGAGATGCTAGATATCAATCTTAAAACTTATAAAAATTTGAAATTTTATCCAGATAAAACTAGATACATTCTTATGGAAGTAAGATTACCAGAGAATATTGAAGAAATAAGAGAAAAAATTGTGCAAAAAGAAAAACTACATATAGGTGATAGTATAACTTATAAAGAGTTTAGCAAAATATTAGATAATAATTATTTACCTATATCAAGACAAGATTTTGCTGAAAAAATTCTAGATATAGATAAAACTAATCTTAATTCAGCAAAATATGATGAAAATAGACATATGACAATATTAAAAAAAGAAGTTGTTTCTAAAGAAAGAATAATCTCATTAAGAGAAGAGGTTATTCGAGGTTTAAGATTACATAAAAAAGATAAAATAACATATAAGCAATTACAAGAAATATATACTAAATATTATATACCTCTATCAGAAGAAGATTTTGCAAGAGAAATATTGGATATTGATAAAGACATATATTTAGCTATAAAATATGGAACAAGAAAAGATACTACTATATTAAAAAATCTAAAAATAGATGAAGAAATAATAGCAGAAACTAAAAATAAAATTTTAAAAGAATTTTATATTGGTAAAAAAATATCATATAAAGATTTTAAATATATATATAATAAATATTTTGTACCTTTACCTGAAAATGAATATTGTGAAAAAATTCTAGAATTTTCAAGAAGTAAATTAAAAGATATAAAAAATCCTAAAACAAAAAAATCAGAAAATAGAAAAGTATATTTGAAAACGATGATATTTTTAGGAGATAAATTAGAAAATCTAAGAGAAGAAATTATGCGAAAAAATAATTTATATAGTAATCAAGAAATTACTAGAGAATTTTTTATGAAATTATATAAATCAGAAAAACATAGTTTATCATATTTAATGTTTGGTAAACTAATGTTTGGTTTGGATTTGCAAGAAACAAATGCATTAATACTCGGAAGAAATAGAAAAGTTATTATAAAAACTAATTTAAGTGAAGATGAAAACAAAACTAATAAAAATGAATTTTTGAAAGCTCAAGAAAATTATATTGCACATTTACTATATGAAGGAAAAACCAATAGTGAAATTATAGATGAATTAATGTTATCTAAATATGATGATATAGATACTATTATAGAAAGAACAATTTTAAATCAAGGATTAAATGAAAATATTATAAAGAAAAATAGAGTAAGAAATAAAATTTGGTCTGGAATTGGTTTATATAAAACATCTATAAAACTAAAAATGAGTGTAGACGAAGTTAAAAGCATATTAAAAGATATTATTTTGGAAGAAATAGAAGATTATTTAGAGATTGGTTATTCATTAAATGACACAATTAAAATAATAAAAATAAAACTAAAAAGGAAATCCCAAGCAAAAGATTATACATCAAAAGAAATGAAATTAATATTAAAACAAGAAAAACGAAAGGAGATATTAAAAAATAAAATTAATAAATTATTAGATAATGGTAAAATTCTAAACCCAGAATATCAAGATGATTTAAGAGAATATATAAATATTTGTAAAAAAGATTTTGGTGAAGATAATTTTAATTTATTAGATATTGATTTATTGGAAAATGTTATATTATCTATAGAAGCAGAAGATGATGATATACAATTTTTTGTTAAGCTTTGTATAAAAAATCAAGAATATAAAAGGGCAAATGGTTTTGTGTCGTATTATATAGAAGATATGAGTAGAAGCACAGAAGAAAGAAAAAAATTAGGTATGTTATATAAAATAATAAAAGAAGCTAAAATAAAATCAGATAATGTAAATGATAAATATTCCAAAGAAGAGGGAAAAAAATCTAAAAGAACTAAAATAGTAATAGAGGATTTTAAAGCAAAAAGGAAAAAAGCAGTAGATGAAATATTAAAAGAAGTTCTATAAATAAATGTTTTTTTGTATAATATTTATAAAAAAATAACAATAAAATCTAAAACTATAAAAAAAGTTAAAAAAAGTGTTGACATTGTCGATTAAGAGTGTTAAAATAAGTAACAGTTCGTAACCAAAATAATAGTTAAGAACATTGAAATTTTAATATAAAATCATACAAAAAATGCTTAAAAAAATTTTTAAAAAAAGTTTAAAAAAAGTGTTGACAT
>CALXPN010000005.1 GCA_944390285.1 uncultured Clostridia bacterium | reverse complement strand
AAAACATTTTATCATATTTTGGTATTTCCTTTTTTATTTTTTATACTTTTGTGACATATCTATTTTAAACCTATAAAGTTTCTATAAAAAAAAGCAAAGATACACTTTGCCTTTTTACACTCATCAAATTTACCAATGATATGTTTCATTATTTAAAATTTTAAATCCTCTAAATAATTGTTCTAAAAGAAAAACTCTTATTAATTGATGAGGAAATGTCATTTTAGAAAAACATATTAACTCATTTGATTTATTTAAAACTTCATTTGTTATTCCTAAAGTACCACCTATTATAAATGTTATTGAACTAAAACCTTTGATAGTTATATCTTGTATTTTAGTTGAAAATTCTTCTGATGAATACTCTTTACCTTTTAAATCCAAAGAAATTATATAAGAGTCTTTTTTTATATTATTTAGTATTTTTCGACATTCTTTTTCTTTTATTTCATCTATAATACTATTATTAATTTTATTTGGTAATTTTTCATCAGAAATTTCAATAATATTTAAATTACAATATTTTGAAAGCCTTTTTGAGTATTCTAAAACAGCATCTTTTAAATATTTTTCTTTTAATTTTCCAACACAAATAACATTGATACTAACCATATTTATTTTTATTAATTTACTCCATTTTCTACATTTGTTATAACATTATCTTCTACTACATTTTCATTTGTTGTGTTTTCTTCATTTACTGCTTCACTATCTAAAACATTTGTTACATTTTCTTCAGTAACTGAATTATTTTCAGCTGAATTATTATATTCTACAGTATCATAATATATTGATCCTTCATCTACTTCATTTTCTGTTATAATGGTGTCTCCTTTTGTTGTATTTGTAGATTCTTCATCATTTAACAATAATGCTATTGATATAGCAGCTAATATTACTATTACTATAACCACAAATATTAAAGCAACTAAAGTTATACCTTTCTCATTTTTCATTTTAAATTCCTCCTTACTTTTTACTTTTGTTCATCATAAATATTTTATACATAAAATCTTACAAATTCAAGTTTTTTTATATATTTTATTTTTTTAATTTTTAATATATAATAATATTAAATTTTTAGAATATTTATATTAAAGGAGGTTTTTATGTTTGATAAAATAATTGAAAAAGAAAAAGATAATATTATTAAAACTACATGTGAATTAATAAAATTCAAAAGTATTTCTCTTGAAAATAAAGACTCATCTAATCCTTTTGGGATTGATTGTTCAAAAGCATTAGAATATACTCTAAATTTAGGAAAAGAAATGGGATTTAAAACTAAAAATTTAGATAATTATTGTGGATATATTGAATTTGGTGAAGGTAAAGATTTAGTTGGAATAATTGGACATTTGGATGTAGTTCCTGCACTTGAGGAAGATGGTTGGGATAGTTCTCCATTTTTCCCTATAATAAAAGATGGTAAAATTTTTGGAAGAGGCGCTATAGATGATAAAGGACCTGTTATCGCTTCATTGTATGCAATGAAAGCAGTTTCTGAAAATGTTAAAGTTTCTAAACGTGTTAGATTAATTTTAGGTTTAAATGAAGAAAAATCATGGAAATGTATAAAACATTATAAATCCATAGAAGAATGGCCTCAAACAGGTTTTAGTCCAGATGCTAACTTTCCAGCTATTTATGCTGAAAAAGGTATTATGTCCATATCTCTTGAAAATTATTTTAAAATCAAAAACTTTGAAATCATAGAAATAGATTGTAAAAATAATGCTTTAAATGTTGTTCCTAAATACTGTGCTATTACTCTAAAGGCAAATACGAATAATAATATTTTTATAAATAACATCATTAATAATGAATCAAATAATGAAATAAAACTAACAAAATTAGATAATTCTACTTTAAAAATAGAATCATTTGGTATTTCAGCTCATTCAGCTCACCCTGAGCTTGGAAAAAATGCAATAACTATTTTAATAAAATTTTTAGCAAATAATTTTGAATTTGAAAATAATTATTTAAACACTTTATTTGAATTAGGATTATTTGATATTTACTCTCCTAAATTTTTGTCTGAAAACAAAAAAATTGAAGATGAATCTGGAATATTAACTTCAAATATTGCTTTTCTAGAATATAAGAATAATAAATTAGTAATAAAAATTAATTTAAGAGTTTCTGTAACTTTCGAATTAGAAAAAATTGAAGAAAAATATAATAATTTAAAAAATAGATTTCCAAATTTGATTATAACTACATTATCAAAACAAAATCCATTATATATAGATAAAAATAGTAATTTAGTGAAAAAATTAGTAAAAATATTTAATAAAAAAACCGGTTTAAATGAGGAACCTATTGCTATTGGCGGTGGAACATATGCTAGAGCTTTTAAAAATTTTATTTCATATGGAATGACAATGCCTGGTGATAAAGATATGTGTCATCAAGTAAATGAATTTATTGAAATAGATAAATTAATATTATCTGCTAAAATTTATGCTGAAGCAATTTATGAACTTTCAAAATAAAAACACGTTGGCGCCGAGTCCGGCGCCAACGTGTTTAACAAAATAACAAATTGTTTTATTTCCCACCTCTACGGCGGGAGACCCGATCTGTACATGCTTTTTTCCTCCCACCCTGTTTCTCGCGCAACTGGCGCCACTAACAGGGTTAAAAATATTAATTAAAAATTAATATTAAGAGTGCATCACTACGTGAATCCGCTTAAATACCGAATCTTGATCATGTCATCCTCCTTTTGCTCGCCGTCTCGGCGCCGCTGCTACTGCAAAATAATCATTGTAGTGCTACTTCTCTTGCTCTGCATATAAGACCTCCTCTCTGTATTTTTGTTTATATTACCCTAAACGGGCATACATTTATTATACCACTATTTATATATTATGTCAAATTCAAAAAAAACTCCTTTAAATAATTTTAAAAAATTACTTAAAGGAGTTTTAGTAATTTAATTTATGCTCTTGGATGAGCTTTTTTATATATATCTTTTAAATTTTCATTTTGGAATTGCATATATACTTGTGTTGAAGATATATCTGAATGGCCAAGCATTGTTTGAATTGCTTTTAAATCTGCTCCATTTTGTAAAAGATGTGTAGCAAATGAATGTCTTAAAACATGAGGAGTTATATCTTTTGAAATATGTGCTTGTTCTTTATAGAATTTTACTATTTTCCAAAATCCTTGTCTTGTTAATCTTTTACCATTTATATTCACAAATAAAGCTGTTACATTTTCATCTCTAATTAAGATTGGTCTTGCTTTTTCTACATAATCTTTTAATGCTTTTAAAGAAATTGAACCTAATGGAATATTTCTTTTTTTAAGTCCACTATTTACTACTACATAACCTTGTTCAAAATTTACATCTGATAGGTTTAATGAAATAATTTCTGTTACTCTCATACCTGTTGCATAAGCAAATTCAAGCATTGCCTTATCTCTAATTCCTTTTAAATCTATTGTTTTAGGTTGTTCTAATAATAATTCTACTTCTTTTGATGTTAAAATATTAGGTACTTTTTTTTCAACTTTTGGTGATCTAACACCTATTGTAGGATCTTTTTTTACTTTTTTAGTTCTTAATAAAAATTGATAAAAAGATCTTATTGTTGCTAAATTCCTAGAAATTGTTGAAGTCTTTTTATTCATTGTTTTTAAATAATCAAAATACTTATCTATATCTTCATTAGTTATTTTCAAATAATTTAAACTATTTTTATCTATGTATTCTTGATATTGTGTAATATCTCTTTTGTAAGACTGTAACGTGTTTGATGATAGTTTTTTATCATTCTCAAGAAATTCTAAAAAAAGTTTAATTTGTTTCTCCATTATATAACTCTCCAATCTATTTTGTATTTTATTTATATGTAAACAGCAGAAATTTACATAAGACAACTATGTTATATCAAATATATCTAAAAAAGTAAAGTCTTTTTATATAATTTCTTTTAAAAATATCAATAAATTCGTAGATATATACACCTCTATAAAACTTGATATAGTAGATAACATAATTGCAATCAACATAATAATAGAGTGCCTTATAACTTCTTCTTTTAAATTTATACATCTTTTATATATACCTTTATATAGTTTTATACCGTTTTCAGCTAATATAAAAAATGCTGGTAAAAAAATAATGTTTTGAAGAAGAAGTGAAACTATAACTATTAGAATTCCTTGCTTTATTCCTAATACTGCAATCAAAGCAGATATAGTATATCCTAAAGCAAATCCTTTATATATTATAGTAATATATATAAACACTCCACCTATTATTGTACATCCCAAAAACCACACTAGTAATATTAAAAATATATTTTGTTTAATACTTAAAAACAATAATTCTAATCTATTTATATTCTCTGATTCCTTTATATTTTTTACCAAATCTTCAACATAATTTATTGTTTCTAATTTCTGTGATTCTGCAAGATTATTGATAAATATTATTCCTACTGAAATACCTATTAAAAATAATGTAATTATTATTATGAAATTTTTTTTATTTTTTAAAACATATTCTAATAAAATTTTTTTCATTTCATACCCTTTACTTTTATAAGATTTTAATTAGTAAAGTGTATTCATTTTTTTTTTATTTATTCTACTTTTCCGTAAACTCCTCCGCCACCTTCTACAATATGCATTTTTCCATCTCTTGCTAAAATTATGTTTTTAGCTATTTTTTCACCTACTACAGCTTCAATATCATCATTTGATAATTTATGTAAAATAGTCATTTCTGTTCCAAAATGATTTAATAATTTTTCTATTGTTTTTCCTCCGACTCCTGGTATAAAAGTAAGTGGTACTTGATAAATATATTCTGGTCTATCCTCTGGACTTTTACTTTCTTTTTTATCTTTTATTATTTCAATTCTATCATAAACTCCCATTGTTATATTTCTGCTATCACAAGTATCACATTTTGTAACAGGTGCATCTCCTGGAATTCTTTTATCACAAACTTCACAATAAGTCCTATGATACTTTCCAAGTTTTGGATCTAGTCCATAATTTGCTATAATTTTTCTTCCATTTTCATTTTTTAATGCCATTAAAAATTCTTTAAAACTAATTCCTCCTAATTGCATTTTATTATATTCTCTTGCAATTCTAGGTAAAGAATGAGCATCAGAATTTGTTAGAAATGTTTTGCCTTCAAGTTCACTAATCTGATCTGCTAAAAACGTATCTGCACTTAAACCAAGTTCAATAGCTAGTATATCATCAAATTTTTCTTTAAATATTTTTCTTAGTGAATCTGTACAATTTCCATAAAAACTTTTATGTGGTGTAAAACAATGTGCTGGAATTAGAATTCCATTATATTTTTTTACTATATCAATCAAATCATAAGCTGATATATCTGCTCTTTGAGAACTTAAAGTTATATTTTTAATATGATGACTCATCTCGTTTGAAAATGCTTTTATATCTGCAAGTGTTGGAAAATAGCATAAATTATGAGCACTACCTGTGTGACCTTCGTCATTTATTTCTGCTGTTTCTATTTCGCTTCCTAAAATTATACAAACTTTATCTTTGTATATTATTCCTCCATCTGGAATTTCATAAGCTTCTCCAGTTCTCAAAAAATTTTCTATATCTTCTATTACATAAGGTGAAGCACAATCTATTATTCCTACTAAATTTATTCCTTTTCGCTCCACACATTCCTTTGCAATATTTGCAAAATTCAAACTTTTTGCTGCTGTTATTTTTATTGGTTTATTATTTTCACTTCTTCCTATGTGAACATGTAAATCTGCATATATCTCGTACATTTTTTTCTCCTTTTAAATTAATACTTAACTACTAAATTGAATTATATGTCAAAAAATGTCATTTTTCAATAAAAATTTATATAAAAAGAGCCACTTTGAAAAAGTAGCTCTTTTTTACAAGCATCGCAAAAAATTACATATCAAACTTAAATCCAAATGCGATATACTCTCACATCAAAAGGTATGGATGAAGTATATTCGAGTGGATGTATATAGTTTCCATCATCATCACGAAATAGTGAAACTGGAGATTTAAATCCATCTTTTTCAGACCATATTCCATCTGAATTTTGTCTTGCAAAATGGAAATCATGTTCATAAACAAAAAGAGCAATTTTTCGTCCTTTTTTAGGAACAGTTTTGTCGTCATCTACAATTTCGAAATTAAACCCCATTCTTTTTAAGTCAATTTCGAATCTAAAAAAAGCTTTTTCACCAACTACATGATTATTATATCCTATAGACCATCCCAAAAAGTTCAGTGCATTTTTTTCAGAATCTCTCCAAGGAATGTCAAAAGCATATTGATAACAATTAGTGTTTTCAATCACTTCTGGATCTTTCCATTCTCCTTTATCCGAATATGTCAAAGGTGTTTTTTCTTTAATTCTAAAAAACCTTTTTAAAATTTTACAGTCATCCCGTAATACTTTTTTTGATGCTAATTTTTTTGCCATAAAATTTTCCTCCTTTTAAGTAAGTTTTTCTAGCAATTTTGATCAATGAAAAAATAAGCTTTTTTCATTATAGACCATTCTATATAGCAATATTTATATATTTTAACACAATTTTGTAATTACGTAAACCCTATTATTGGTAAATATTTTTATAAAGTATAGTAATATAAAATCAGTCTATTTCTATCCTGTCTTTCTGTGCTTCTTCAAATTTAATTTTTAATTTTTCAAATTTCTTTCTATATTCCTTCTTATTTTTTTCATCTACAATTTTCATTGCCTCATTATATTTTAAATCAAATAATTCTATCAATTTTAATTTTAAATATTCTCTATTTATTGTATTTTTATCTTTTATCATATCTAAAAATCTAACTATTGTTTCAAAATATTTTCTATAACAATCCAATACTAAATCCTCTAAATGAATTTTATTTGCTAAATTCATACAATATTCTATTCCATCTAGCATTAATAATCTTTCTTCACTAAATGGTCGATTTACAGTACTTGTTTTTCTTTGTACATAAACATATTGAACTTTATACATTTTTAAATTTTTCTTAGTATTATAATATAATTTATACATAGTTCCCCATTCTTCGTAAATTCTTACTTCTGAAAAACGTATATTTTTAAAAACTTCTTTTTTATATATTTTATTTACTTTTACTATTGTTTCCAAATAATCTGCAAAGTCTTCCCCAAATAATTTTCTTAATCCACCAACTCCGTCATAAACTTCTACGGTTTCATTTTCATCTACCTCAAATTCTTCTATGTAAACTTTTTCAATATCTTCTTCTTCCTTAACTTTTATCATTGAACATTCTGTTATATCTGTACCATATTTTTCTGCAAGTATATATAGATTTTTATAGAAATTTTTATTTATGTAATCATCTGGATCTGAAAAACCTATATAATCTCCTCGAGCTATATCAAGGCCTAAATTTATAGCGCTAGCTTGACCACCATTGTTTTTATGTATAACTTTAATTCTGTTATCTATATTAGCATATTCATCACAAATTTTTCCACTTTGATCAGTAGATCCATCATCTACTAATATTATTTCTAAATTTTTATAAGTTTGGTTTATTATAGAATTTATAGATCTTCTTAAATATTTTTCTATATTATAAACTGGTACTATTACACTAATTAACTTATCTTCCATACTAAATCTTCCATTTCTTATATCATAATATACTATTTATAACATTTTACAACAAATATTCTTAAATTTCTACTTTTTTCAATAAAAATTTATATAAAAAAGCTGTACAAGTTTGCAAACTCGTACAGCTTTTTTTTATTCAAGATTTTTTACTTTAAGGAGTCTAACTCACCAAGCATACGTTTAATAAACTCCTGCTGATGAGATAAGATTGTGTGTGTAACCATCACAACCTCAACCGATTCCTCATTTGTTATTACCTGGGGAACATAATTTAATTTCAAGCGATATCTGTACGTCATAAAATGAGCTTTATCGCCATTTGCATACTGATGATCGTGTTCATTTATTTCAATAAACTCTAAATCCTTAGTTTGCACTTTTATACCAGTTTCTTCAAGCAGTTCACGAACCGCTCCATTTACTGGCTGTTCTCCAGTTTTTAAGACACCTCCCCACATTCCAAGTTGATCATTATCACTAGGACGAATCTGCATAAGCACTCCAAATGGTGTGCAAATTGCAATCTCTGTGGAAGATAATTCAATCGGCAGATGTCTATCCAAGTCGTTTTCCTCAAGCCAGTTTCGGATTTCTCCAAATGCCCAGCCTAAAAAATACTTATTCTGGATAGCATATGTTACACATTTGCATTCTGCTATCTCATCACAACAGCACATTTTGTCAAGCCGGTTGTTTTTTACATCATGTTCCATTTTTCTCTCCTTTTCTTGAATCTTCCCTTTACTAAAATATTCGATGTAAGGGGTTTTATTTTCATGTTATCCTATTAATTATACCATAAATTCCATAATATTACAACTCTTAGCAAATTCTGCAATGTATTTTACTCTTTAATTTAGTATTTACAATAACATTCTTTTTCATTATAGATTATAATAAAAAAGAGAAGCGATGCTCGCACATCGCTCTCTTTTCTCTGGAATCAATTATTCATTCAGATAAATCGTTGCAATTCCTTCTACGATACGTATGATTGGCTTAGAAGTGCCGTGAATTGTATCAAGTACAACTCTTTTGGCGCTACTTTCTACCAATTTGTGAATCAGTGAGGGGTAATCAAGCAACGTATCAGCAATAGTTGTTGCCATATGTTGCTCTACTATCTTGATGTTATTCAAGTCTTCCCATTCTGATTCCGTGATGCTTTTAATAGATGCATTGTCTTCAGTGCCACTTACCATTTCTAAAGCTTTTTTTACTGTCATAATTGCATTCCTCCTAAGTGTGAAACCATGTCACGTTGTTATCAAATATTATTATAACATTTATTTATATAATCGTCAATATTTATGTCAACTGAAAAAGAGTGCATATAGCACTCTTTCAGAGTAAATCTGTAAGCCGGGTTCTGTCGTGGATAGTCATTTATCTAGAATATATATTGCTATATATTTCAAGCCACACAGATCGAGAAAATGACGAGCAGTCTTAATTTTCTCTACAAGGTGTTGCTCCAGATAGGGTTTACACAGCCAGTATATCACTATACTGCTGGTGAGCTTTTACCTCGCCTTTTCACCTGAGCCAATTTCTTGGCTGTTATTTTCTGTTGCACTTTCCCTAAGGTCACCCTCGCTTGACGTTATCAAGTATCTTTGCTCTATGGAGCCCGGACTTTCCTCTCGTAAATTCTTTCGAATTTTACCAGCGACTATCCAATTTACTCTAGAAAATATTTTACTATTTTTAACAAATTTAGTCAAGTTTTCTATATTTTATGTAAAATAGTATATACTAATTGCTTTTCCATTCATAATATCTTTTTAAATAATCCCAACATCCTTCTTTATCAGTTATACCTTCATAATTATTATTTATTCTTTTTATAATATCATTTTTTTCAAACCATTTTACTTCTGAAACTTCTTCTGGTTGCAGTACAAGTTTTGATATATCAATATCTTTATTCACAATATAATATTCATTAAAATGATTATTAATAATTTCCCTTTTTATATTACTTGAAATTGAAGCTCCAAGAAATAATATATCATTTTTAGTAATATTAGTTCCCAATTCTTCTTTTATTTCTCTTATTATTGCTTCAAATCCAAATTCTCCTGCTAGTACATGTCCTCCAGCTGTAATATCCCATAAATTTGGCCAAAGCTTTTTCTTTTCACTTCTTTTTTGCAATAAAACCTCATCCTTAGAATTAATTATAAAAAGTGCAACTGCTTTATGCCACAAACCATCTTTGTGACATTTTTCTCTTGTTTCTATTTTCCCAGAATATTCTCCATTTTCTAATAAAACATCAAATTTTTCTTCCATATTATATTCCTTTTCTATTTTTAATTTATTAATTTTATAATTCTTTTAAGTATCATTTTCTAAAATTTTTATTGCACATTTTATTCCATCTATGCCTGCAGTCATAATTCCACCTGCATAACCTGCACCTTCTCCACATGGATATATACCTTTAATATTTGATTGCAAACTTTCATCTCTTACAATTCTTACTGGTGACGAAGTTCTTGTTTCTACACCTGTTAAAATACTGTCTTTATCTGCAAAGCCTTTTATTTTTTTATCAAAATCCAATATTCCTTCTTTTAAAGTATCTATAACATATGTGGGTAAAATTTCTTGCAAATTAGATAATGTAACACCTGGCTTATATGTAGGTTTTACTTCCCCTATTTTTGTAGTTTTTTGATTTTTCATAAAATCTTCAAATCTTTGTATAGGTGCATAAAAATTACTTCCACCTAATATAAATGCCTTTTTCTCTAGTTCTTTTTGAAAATAAATACCTTCTAATGGTGATTTTCCTTTAAAATCTTCTGGTGTAATATTTACGAGAACAGCACTATTAGCATTTTCCCCATCTCTTGCAAAAGTACTCATTCCATTTGTTACTAGTTCATTTTTATCACTTGAAGACGCCATTACAAATCCTCCTGGACACATACAAAAAGTATAACATGAACGTTCTTTACCATGATATGCTAATTTATATTCTGCTGGTGGTAATTTCAATTTTGTTTTTTCACCATATTGTGATTTATTTATCATGTCTTGTTTATGCTCTATTCTAACTCCAACAGAAAAGTTCTTTTTTTCTATATTAAGTCCTTTTTCATACATTTTCTCAAATGTATCTCTTGCGCTATGGCCTATTGCAAATACTGCTGTATCTGTATTTATTTTTTTTATTTCTAGATTATTATTTTTCAAATTATTTGTAGATTTATAAAAAACAGAAATTAATTTATTATTTTTTATTTCAAAATCTATTACTTTATTTTCAAATAAGAATTCTCCACCAAGTTTAATTATATAATTTCTCATATTAGATATTATTTTTATTAAATTATCTGTTCCAATATGAGGCTTATTTATATACATTATTTGTTCTGGAGCTCCAAAATTTACAAATTCTTTTAAGACTATTCTGCCAATTTGATTGTTTACCCCTGTAGTAAGCTTTCCATCAGAAAAAGTTCCAGCTCCTCCCTCTCCAAATTGAATATTAGAATTTATATTTAAATTTCCTGTCTTTAAAAAAATATCTACATCTTTTTTTCTATCTTCAACCTTTTTACCTTGTTCAATTATAATAGGTTTCATACCATTTTGAACTAATATAAGTGCACAAAATAGACCTGCAGGTCCTGCGCCTATAATTACAGGTCTAGTAGTCATATGATTTTTGATGTTTATATTTAGTTTAAAATCTTCCTTAAGAACTTCTTGCAAATTTCTGATTTTTTCATTATATTCAATATCTATTGTATAATTATAAAATATGTTATCTTTATTTCTTGCATCAATTGATTTTTTATATATAATATATTCTTTTACTTTGTTAAAATTTAATTTATATTTTTCACAAGCTTTTTTCACAATATCTTTTTCTGTTAAATCTTCATATATTTTTATATTTGATAATCTATACATATTTGCCTTCTTATATTTTAATTTTATTCTACATCCTTTTTCCATAATCCATGTTTATTGCAATAAGCATATATTGTTGATCCTGGTATATATTTAAAGTGAGCCTTTGCCTCTTCTCCAGGATTTAAATAAACTGTACATTCCTTTTTATCTGATACCATACAAATCCATTCTATATAATGTTCTTCTTCCATAACATGATTTACTGTAACAAATATTTTTCCATCTTTTACTTCATATGTAGGTACATGTTTTTCTATTGCTGCATCTACTGAGTTTGGGACTAATACTTCCATTTTCTCTCCACAACAAATTATTCCACAATCTTTACAGTTACAATCTTCTATAACTTTCACTGTTGCTCCACATGATTTACATTTTTTTATTACTAATTCCATTTCTCATTCCTCCTTAATTTTTTATAAATTTAATATATCATATTTGTTGTTTTTATTCTATATTTAATTCAATTATTACTATATTTTTTTTATTAAGTTTTGTAAAATTTCACTTACAGTTTTTGAAACATCTTCAAGATATGTATGAAAATCTATTTTGTTATTACCATTTTGTGTATCTGAAATTCCTCTTATAACTAAAAATGGTATTTTATCTAAAAAACAAACTTGTGCAATTGAAGCTCCTTCCATTTCTATACAATCTGCATCGAAATCTTTTTGAATTTGCATTGCTTTATTTTTATCTGAAGCAAACCAATCCCCTGTTACAATTCTACCTATTTTTATATTAAATTTTCTATTTTTTAATTCTTCTATTGTTTCTTTACATAATTTTATTAATCTTTTATCACACTCAAAATATTTTCCAGTCCTTGCAATTTCTCCTTTTTCATAATCTCCAACACCAGTTATATCAAAATCATGTTGAACTAAATCTTTTGCTATAACAATATCTTCAATTTTTAAATCTGATGTTAATCCTCCTGCTGAACCTATATTTATAACATAATCTATATCATACATATCTATCATTATCTGAGCAGTTCTTGCAGAATTTACTTTTCCTATGCCACATTCTACAAGTACACAATCTTTTCCCTCTAAGTTACCTTTAAAAAAAATTAAATCATATTTTATTTCTTCTTCTATGTTTCTCATTTTATTTTTTATAGCTAACATTTCTTTTTCTTCTGCTGCAATTATTCCTATCATAATATTATTCTCCTTCATACTCTATACTAGAACATATTTCATAATCTTTTAATTTCTCTCTTCCTTTTAAATCTGGTAGTTCAATAAGACAATTTATTTTAACAACTTTTCCGCCTAATCTTTCCACTAATTTTATTATTGCCCCTATTGTTCCACCAGTTGCCATTAAATCATCTATAATAACAACTTTATCACCAAGTTTTATTGCATCTTTATGTATTTCTAATATTGCTTTTCCATATTCTAAATCATAGCTTTCCTCAATTGTTTCACAAGGTAATTTTCCCTTTTTTCTAACTGGTACAAAAGCTTTTTTCATATTATAAGCAATTGGCATTCCAAATATAAATCCTCTAGATTCTGGAGCAACAATTACATTAAAATCTAAATCTTTCAAATTTTCTTGCATACTGTTTATTGCTAATTGTAATCCTTCTGAATCTTGTAATACTGTAGTTACATCTCTAAATATTACTCCTTTTTGTGGAAAATCTATTATACTCCTCACATAATCTTTTAATTCTTTCATTTTTATCACTACCTTTCTATATCATTTTTCTACTTTATTTGCTGGAATTCCAACAACAGTTTCACCATTATAAACATCTTTTAATACAACAGCACCAGCACCTATTTTGGCTTCATCTCCAATATTTATTGGACCTAATATTTTTGCTCCAGCTCCTACTAAAACTTTATTTCCAAGTGTTGGATGCCTTTTATATTCATCTTTTCCTGTTCCTCCTAAAGTCACTTGATGATATATTATACAATCATCCCCTATTTCTGCTGTTTCTCCTATAACAATTCCCATTCCATGATCTATAAATAATCTTCTTCCTATTTTAGCTCCTGGATGTATTTCAATTCCAGTAATAAATCTTGAAAACTGTGAAATAAATCTTGCTAAAAAAAAGCATTTTTTTTCATATAAAAAATGTGCTATTCTATGAAAAAATATCGCATGAAAACCAGAATATAAAATTATAACCTCTAAAACGTTTCTTGCTGCAGGATCTTTTTCCCTAATATTTTTAGCATCTTCATATAATTTTTTAAATATATACATTCATAAACCTCCCAAAACTAATTTATATAATTTATGAATGTAAAAGAATTTTTGTGAACTAACTTAAATTTGTATTAAAATTATTCCTAAAATAACTAATATTGCTGAAATAATCTTTTTAGGAATATTATCTTTTTCTTTTGATAAGAAATATCCTACAATTACATTTAAAATAACAGTTAATGACGCAAGTGGTGCAACAATACTTGCACTTCCTAATTGATATGCTTTTAAAATCGCAACTATTGAAAAAGACCAAGCTATACCTGTTATTATTATTGCCTTTTTATTTCCATTTTCAAATTCTTTTTTTAATTCTTTAAATTTTATTCTCTCAAAAATAAAAATTAGGATTGATGGTATTCCTAGTGTTAATGATGCATAAATTGGTAATGTAAAATTTTCTGAAATATTTACATCTAAAAATAAAGCTACTGTATAAAGTATATTTGCAACTATACCTAAAATTAAGTATTTATCATATTTTCCTTCTCCTCTTTTATAAAAAACTAAAATATTACTAATTACAATTAAAATTGCTCCTATAAATTTGCTTAATATAAAAGGTTCTTTTAAGAAAATAATTCCAGAAAAAATCATAAAAACAGTTGATAATTGTCTTATTACGCTAAATGTTGATGTTTCCATCCCACTTCTTACTACAGTATTTAATCTATCTACTATTGTATAGAAAATTATTGATAATCCAAGTAATATGTATACTTTTATATCTGTTGGAAATTTTATTTCAAAAAACGGAATAGCACACAAAACAGATATTGCTCCAATAAATTCAATTAATACTGTTAATGCACCTGAATTTGTTAAAGATTTAGTAGCAATTTTATATCCCTGATCAAATATTACTCCTAAAATTAAATAAATTATAATAAATATCAAATATTCCATTTAATATTTCCTCCTTGATTAATAATCATATCCTTTTTCAATTAATGCTTCATCTATTTCATTAACTCTTTTTATAAGTGAAACTAAATATTTAGATAAAATTATTTTTATGTTTTTAATATTTAAATTGATATCTTTATATTTACTTGCTTCTTTTAGTTCTTTTAAATCTTTTTTTATTATTGGAAATATTGCTATACAAATAGAAACTACTAATTTTATTTCTTCTGTATTTATTTTTAAAATTTTAAGAGGAGTACATAATTTTTCTATTATTTTTGCGAATTCAAAAATAGTAATTGTTTTTGAATATATATATGTCATATTACAAACTAATAATAATTTTCCACCTATATATAGAGAATTTTTAATAGTATCCAGAAAACAATTAAATATAAATGTAAATAAGATAAATGGTAAAAGATTCAGAAGATTTTTTAATTCTTTTTTTAAATTTATTTTTAAATACATACTAATTAATAGATTTATTAAAAATATAGTTATTATAATAAATATTCTATTTGGCATAAAAAATATTGCTGTTACATAAATTAAAAAAAACAAAAAATCAATTACTTTTTTCATTAAAAATTCTTCCCTTTATAGTTTCAACCAAATTATCTACTGTAAAATCTTTTATATCTAATTTTATACCATTTTCTTTTAATTTATATAAAATCTCCAAAACAGTTGGCTCTTTTATATTATATTGTTTTAAAATATCTATTTTTTCTAATAAATCCTTTTTTTGTATTTCATGTGCTATTTTTCCATTATCTAAAATTAAAACTCTATCTGCAAATAAAATTTCTTCTGCTAAATTTGTTATACAAACCATAGTATATCCTGACTTTTTTAATTTTTTTATTATTTCATGGATTTTATGTTTTCCACTACTATCAATCATTGAAGTTGGTTCATCCAAAATTATATATTTAGGATTTCTAACTAAAGTTTCAGCTATAGCTATCCTCTGTTTTTGACCCAATGACAATGTATATAATTCATGATTTTTATATTTAATCATGTCTACATTACTTAATGCATTTTCTATTTTTTCTTCAATTTCTTTTTGGCTTACATCTTTTATGGAAAATGCTAGTTCATCATAAATGTTATTGAAAATTATTTGATTTTCTGGATTTTGAAATACAATTCCTACTTTATTTCTAATAAGCTTTATATTTTTTTTATTTAAAATATCTATATCATCTATATAAATATGTCCTTCTTTTAATTTTATAATTCCAGAAACTAATTTTCCAATTGTAGATTTTCCTGAACCGTTTTTTCCTACAATAGCTATAATTTCACCTTCATTTACTGAAAATTTTAAATCTTTTAAAACATATTCATCTTCATATTTAAAACTAACATTTTCTACTTTAATCATTATTACTCCTTATGTATTTATCAAATGGTTTTCTAACTATTTTTTCAATAAATAAAAATACTATTATATGTACTGGGATCATAATAATCTGTTTAGTAACTCTAGTTAAAAACAATATTTTAAAAGCCTTTCCTGCTGTTATGCTTGTCCATAAAGTATTTAATCCCATATTTACAATAACTCCTACTAAAATAACAGCTAAAACTGTTCTTAAAATAAATATTTTATCAGTAAAAGAATCTTTATCTTTCTTATATAACAAAATTCCATAAATAAAACCAGCAATTCCTGTACTTATTGTATATCCTATAAAGTATGGTCCTGTTGGAAATAATGTTGCACCTATAATATCTCCTAATACATTTAATAAAATAGTCCATTTATATCCTAACCATGTTGCACATAACATAGTTGGAATAAAAGCTAAACTTATTTTCATAATCGGAGTTTTTATAGATAAAAATCTCGATAAAATAATAAGCATAGCAAGTAGTACTGCTGTTAAAATAATTTTTTTATTTCTTCTCACAAAATTTTCCCCATCTTTCTATATAACTTATTAAACTTAATTACTAAAAGATTTTAACATATTTTTTATATTTTGTATGTATTTTTTTAAATTTTTTCTTGCAATTTAAGTAATTCTTCAGATGTAAGTTCTCTACACTCTCCTATTTTTAAATTTGTAGGTAATTCTAAATTACCAATACATATTCTATTTAAATTTAATACTTTTGCACCAAATGTACCAAACATTCTTTTTATTTGATGATATCTACCTTCTGTTAATGTTACTATTGCCGTATATTCTGATATTATTTTTAAAAAACTAGGTTTACAAACTCCATCATTTAATTTAATTCCATTTTTGAAATCTAAAATCATTTTTTGAGTTACTGGTATGTCTATTGTAACTTCATATGTTTTTTTCACATGTTTTTTAGGTGATAATATATTATGGGAAAATTCACCATCATTTGTAATTATCATTAATCCTGTTGTATCTTTGTCTAATCTTCCCGCTGGAAATAAATTTTTTCTAAATAAATTTTCTGGTACTAATTCTAAAACAGTTTTATCTTTATTATCTTTTGTTGCTGAAACATAACCTTTAGGTTTATTTAATATTAAATAAATATTCTTTTTTATATCTAAAAAAACTCCATTTATTTTTATTGTATCTTTTTCTATATCTATTTTTATATTAGAACTAGTTACATAAATTTCATTTACAGATATTTTTCTATTTGAAATAAGTTTTTTCACTTCTTTTCTTGAATATTTACCTTGTGAAGATATAATTTTATCTAATCTTTCCAAAGTACACCTCCATTTGAATCTTATGTCATAATTATTTATTTACCCTAATGCTACATCCAGAATCATCATTAATACAAAACCTAGAGCTATTCCTATTGTACTTATATTAGAATGAGTACCTTCATGTGCTTCTGGTATTAGTTCTTCAACTACAACATAAATCATTGCTCCTGCTGCAAAAGCTAAAATATATGGCAATATTGGAATAACTATACTTGTTAATAATATTGTAATAATTCCAGCAATTGGCTCTACTATTCCTGATAATGTACCATATAAAAACGCTTTTTTTCTAGACATACCTTCACTCTTAAGAGGCATTGAAATTATTGCTCCTTCCGGAAAATTTTGTATTGCTATCCCAAAAGCTAAAACCAGAGCTCCCATTATTGTTATACCAGAATTATGTAGTAAAGTACCTGCCAAAGTAACCCCTACTGCCATTCCCTCAGGTATATTATGCAGAGTTACTGCTAGTACCATCATTGTTTCTCTTTTAAATTTTGCTTTTATTCCTTCTGTTTCCTGTTTTTTTATATGTAAATGTGGAATGATACTATCTAAAATTAATAGAAATACTATTCCTAAAGAAAAACCAATAGCTGATGGTATCCATGGTGGAACATTTTGTTCTTTAGCCATATCCATAGATGGAATTAATAAAGACCAAACAGATGCTGACATCATCACTCCTGCTGCAAAACCTGATAATAATTTTTCTAATTTTTCATTCATTTTGTTTTTCATAATAAATACCATAGCAGAACCTAAAATAGTTCCTAAAAAAGGTATTATTAATCCTATTGCAATCTCCATATCTAAAACTCCTATTTAAACTCAATTAATCAAATTCTACTTTCCAGTTTTTATCATCTTTAGCTTTAAAACACATTTGTATTTGTTCTTTTGTAGATTTATCATCTGATATATTTTCTGGTAATTCATTTAAAGCAAAATATTCCATTTTAATAGTTTCACTATTTTCTTTAAATTCTCCACCCAAAAGTTCGCATAAAACAAATATTTTGCAAATACTATAAACTGTTATTGGCTTATTATGCTTGTTTCTATCTTGAATTGCAATTATTCTTAGTGGTTTTACATTTACCCCTGCTTCTTCTTTAGCTTCTTTTATGGTATTTGTCGCTATAGTCTCTGTTACCTCACACCAGCCACCTGGAAGAGTCCAATATCCATCATTTTCGTAAACAAGTAAGATTTTATCATCTTTAAAGATCACTGCTCTTGTATCTATCTTTGGTGTTTGATACCCTTTTTCATTACAAAATAAATCTGTTACTTTCTCAATAGGAATATCTGTTTTATAACTCATCATTTCAGCTGATATTTCTCTTAACCTTTTATATCTTTCTAAATCATAAACTCCTGTACCATATTCTAGTCCAGCTTGAGCTAAACTTTGTATTTCTATTGCCCATTTTATTATTTCATCCATATTATATCTCTCTTCCTTTTCTTTTTTCAAAGTAGATTATACCATATGTTTTATAGTTATTAAAGATAAATTTTCTTTATTAAAGTAGTTTTCCCTGATCCATTTTTCCTACAATACAAACTTTTTCTTTTCCTATAATCTCAATATGAATATTTTCTTTTAAAATAATATTTTGAACCTCTAATTTTTTTAAATATAAATCCAAAATAACTTTTGAATTATGAATTTCAGGTTCGTTATGAAATTTAGCAAAAATTTTTTCTTCTACATCAGGTGCTTCTGTAAGTTCTTTATCTTGAACTCTATTTTTCATAGCTTTAACATTTTTCATCTTCTTTTTTAGTAATCTTGCTCTAAATTTAACATCCCAAAAATTTCGTTTAATTTATAGATTTCTGCATATTTTTCATAGTCAATTTCTGAATTAGATGATTTTTTAACAAAATAATCTTCTACAATTTGATTTTCCCAACTACTTTCTAAAAACTGTTCTAAATAACCTATATTTAAATTATTTTTTATTATTTTTCCTGTTACAAAAGCATAATCTTGAATTAAATCTTGATTATAAATGCATTTTAACAAAGTTGATTTTCCATTTCCTTCTTCACCAATTATTGCGAGTTTATCATTTTTATTTACACTAAAACTTAAGTCTTTAATAATCTCTTTTTCACTTTTAATAATTTTAATAGTTAAATTTTTTACCTCTAACATACTACCTCCTTTATAAGACAAAAATAATGCACAACAACTAATTTAAATTTAGTTATTGTGCATTATACTTTTATTTTAAATTTTTAATTAAATTAATCAAATTTATAAATTTAACTATTAAATCTTTTAACTCTTTAAATATCAAAATTGCATAATAATCCTTTAAAAACTAACACTAAACTTAAACTAGTTTTGTACATATTTAGTTTTTTTTTAAAGAATTAATATACATTTTACACCTCCAAATTTAATCTATTTATATGTTAGCATATGAAAATTTATTTGTCAAATATTAATATATTTTTCTTGCTAACTCTTCCTGATTTTTATATAAATATCTATTTGCAAAATAAGTTGCAAGTGTAAAAACTAGAACCAAAACTCCCAAACTAATGTATATACTTAAATTTTTAAAAAACACAGTTACCAAAGCTAATATTCCTATATTTACTAAACCTATTATTACTGGAAATATTAAATTAAAATTTTGTTTTACTACAGCATATTCTGAATCCCATTCTAGTTTTGGTCTTTTTAAATCTATAATAATCATTAACATACTTTGAAATAAACTCATTAAACTAGAAACAGCAAAAATTGCTATTAATACACTAATATTAAATTTTAATATTATTTGAGCTATTATTAAAGTAATTACTATTGAAAACAAACTCATTATCATATTAGGCACAATTTTATAAATATATTGTTTATATAAAGAAACAGGAATATATTTAATAAAAACCGCATTTGAGCCATCTCTCGAAATTGCTGTTATTGAAATATAGATAAACATTGTAAAAAATTCTATAATTCCAAGAACTATACTTGCTATTTGAATTGAATTTACATTAATAACACTAAACAATAATTGAAATCCTTCTTTCTGTATGCTGTTTGTTTGTAAATAAACAATTCCTATCATTATAATTGGTATAAAAATTGCAGGAGCTAAACATTGCATTAAAAAAACTGGATTTCTTGCTAATATTTTAAATTCTTTTCCTATATAAGTTTTATATAATTTACTATTTTTATAATCATTTTCTTTTAATCTTATCTTAGTTTTTCTACTATTTCCGCTAAATAAATTTCCGACTAGCCCTTTTAAATAAATTTTATTTGCAATAAATAAATATATTCCAAAAGCTACTCCAGTTATTAAAAAGGTTTTTATAATTTCTATTGCTACAACAAATATGTTTTCTGAAGTTAAAGCATTTACTAAAAAATCCAAACTAGGAAAATATCCTTTTATAAGTTCTAGCATTCCATTGGCTTTCATCAGCATTTGAGCCATCTGCTCATTTGTCATTTCACCACTTATACTACCAGAAGCAAGTGATATTGCAATAATTAAAATTAAAGCTAATATTGTTGCTATAATTTGAAATCGATTCTTATTTTTAGCAAATCTAGCAAAACTCATAATGATCATAATTACTGTGGATACTAATAAAATCGGAAATATTGGAATTAATATTAAAGCTATAAGCATTGTTATATAATATAAAATTCCTGAACCTGTTTGATATCCATACATTACTAATGGTACAAACCCAATAAAAAATTCAATAATATATTCTAATAAAATAAGTACTATTGTTCTTGCTGATATAATTTGATATGGTTTTAAAGGAAGTGGCAAAATAAACTCACTATCTTTTGTAAAATATAATGAATTTATACTAGAAAAAATTGATTGAAAAGCTGCAAAGCCAATTATCCCAAATAATATCATGCCAATAAAAACTTTTTCTTGATGTATTTTTATAAATCCATCTATCAGGTTATAACTTAAGAAAGCAAATATAGCAATTAAATATAAAATTAGTATAAAATATAGTACTTTAGGTAATTTCTTTTTACTTCCTGTTTGTATCCCCATTTTACTATTATAATTTGAAAAAGAACTTTTTAAAAATACATTTGTAAGCGCAATTACTTTTTTCATTAATTTAACACCTCTATCCTTTTTCTGTAATTTCTAGGAATAATTCTTCTAAAGAACCATTTTCCTTAAATTTTTCCTTAAGTGCTTCAAAAGTTCCCACAAATACTAATTTCCCTTTATTTATAATTCCAACTCTATCACATAATTTTTCTGCAACTTCTAAGATATGTGTAGAAAAGAACACAGTTTTTCCAGATTTAGCATGCATTCTCATCATTTCTTTTAAATCAAAAGAAGATTTAGGATCTAAACCAGTCATTGGTTCATCCAATATCCAGTTTTTAGGTTCAGAAAGTAATGCACCGCAAATTACTATTTTTTGTCTCATACCATGCGAATAACTTTGAATTTGTTCATTTAAATTTTCATATATTTCAAATTTTTTTGTTAATTCTTCAATTTTATTTTTTCTACTTTGTACATCAATATCATATATGTCTGCCATAAAATTTAAATATTCTATTCCTTTTAATTTTAAAAACATATCTGGACTATCTGGTACAAATCCAAAACTTTTTTTAGCTTTTAATGGATTCTTTTTTATATTATTTCCATCTATTAAAATTTCTCCTTCATCTGCATCTAAAATTCCAGTTATCATTCTTATAGTAGTTGTTTTTCCAGCGCCATTAGGTCCCAAAAATCCAAAAATTTCTCCATTCTTTATCTCTAAGTTTAAATTATCTATAGATTTTTTTCCTTTTACATAAGATTTTGACACATTTTTAATTTCAATCATTTTTTTCTCCTTAATTTCTTCTTTAAAAACTTTTATATAACTTTTGCCCCAAAAGGAGCTAAAGATAATTTTGCGATTTTAAAAAATTGCATACCAAATGGGATTCCTACAATAGTTATACACCAAACACAACCAAAAATAACATTTTCTAATGCCATTGGAATTCCAAAAAATATAATCCAAATAATATTTGCTATAAGAGATATAGCTCCTCCACCATATTCCACTTCTTTTCCAAATGGAGCAAAAGCAAGTGATGCAAATTTAAAACATTGTTTTCCATAAGGTATACCAACAATTGTAATACACCAAATTATTCCTGAAATACACCAAGAAAGTCCACTAAAAAAACCACCAAAAACAAACCACAACAAATTTCCTAAACATCCCATAATAAAACCTCCTTTTTATTATTTTGGTAAATGAAAATTATTTATATTAACTCCTTCAAGTTCTAATAATTTTATTTTTTTATCTATCCCGCCTGCATATCCAGTTAAATTACCATTACTACCTACAACTCTATGGCAAGGAATAATTATAGAAATTGGATTATGACCCACAGCACCACCAATAGCTTGTGCGGACATTGATTTTTTATTTGTTTCTCTAGCAACTCTTCTAGCAATCTCCCCATATGTTATCACTTTACCATATGGAATCTCACATAATATTTTCCATACTCTTTTCCTAAATTCTCCACCAATTGGTTCTAATTTAAGTTCGGTTATTTCAGGCTTTTCTTTATTAAAGTATTTTTCTAACCATTTTTTTGTTTTTACTAGTATTTCTTCACTATCTTTATTTTGTACTTTTTCCTTTAAATTTTGGGGAAAATTTTTTTGTCCTTCTATCCAAAGACCTATTAACCTATTATTTTTACTTGCAATTAAGATTTTCCCAACAGGTGAATAATAAGAACTTGTATATATCATAATTATTTTACCTCTAACTTAATAATATATATTTCTTATTTTACAAGAAAAACAAAATAATAATACCATAAAAGCATACTATCTGCAATATATAAGCTATTAAAAAAAATAAGTAATATATATTTTATACGTTATATATTACTTACTTTTTATTTATTATAAAATTATAAAGTAACTACTTGATTTTGTTTTAAACTATTTTGTACATCTATTACTCTTTGATTTTCTGAACCCTTCCAGGCAAGTTTTGGATTACTTAACTCATCTACATATTGACCATCTACTAAAACATCCAAATAATTTAAAACTTCTTTTCCTTTTAAATCTTTATCAAATTTAAATCCAGACCAAGCCCATAAATTTTTATTTGGGTATTTTTCTTTAAAAGCTTTTGCAAGTTTGGTGGTTCCTTCTATGTTCTTTGGATGCATAGGTTCTCCTCCTAATATAGAAAGTCCTTCAACATTCTCATTTTCACATAAATCTAAAACCTTTTTTATTGTTTCATCAGTAAAGTCTTTCCCACAATTAAAATCATGTGTCTCAGGATTAAAACAATTTTTACAATTAAAACTACATCCTTGCATAAATATTGAAACTCTGACACCAGGTCCATTTGAAATATCCATTTTTCTTATCTTATTATATTTCATAATCTAACATCTCCCTTAAGCATCTTTATTATCTATATGTAGTACTCTTTCCTTTATTTCTTGTGTTCTACCTTTATTCCAGAAGTTACTTCCTATATACCCACAAGTACGTCTTGCTACATTTAATGTATTATGATCTCTATTACCACAGTTTGGACAATACCATTCTAAGTTATCATCTATTAATATTTCTCCATCATAACCACAAACTTGGCAATAATCTGATTTTGTATTTAATTCTGCATACATAATATTATTATAAATAAATTCTATCATTTGAAGAACAACTTCTATATTATCTTGCAAGTTTGGTGTTTCTACATAAGAAATTGCTCCACCTGGGCTTAATTTTTGGAACTCACTTTCTATTTTTAATTTTGAAAATGCATCAATTTCTTCAAATACAGGAACATGGTATGAGTTTGTAATATAATCTCTATCTGTTATTCCTTTTATTATACCAAATCTATCTTTTAAACATTTAGCAAATTTATAAGTTGTTGACTCAATAGGTGTTCCATAAACACTATAATCAATATCTTCTGCTTCTTTCCATTCTTTACATTTATCATTTAATTTTTGCATAACTTTGATTGCAAATTCTTTTCCTTCGCCATTATCTGTATGTGAATGGTCTGTCATATATTTTACACATTCATATAAACCTGCATATCCTAAAGAAATTGTTGAATATCCATGATGTAACAATTCATGAATTGATTCGCCTTTTTCAAGTCTCGCTAAAGCTCCATGTTGCCATAAAACTGGTGCTACATCACTTGTTACATTACTTAATCTTTTATGTCTTAATTGTAATGCTTGATGACATAATTCCAATCTTTCATCAAATATTTTCCAGAATTTTTTCATATCTTTTTTTGATGATAAAGCAACATCTGGTAAATTTATTGTAACAACTCCTTGGTTAAATCTTCCATAATATTTACCTTTTCCTTTTACATAATTTTTTGCTTTAGCAATATTTCCTAAACTATTTGTTCTGTCTGGTGTTAAGAATGAACGACATCCCATACATGGATAACATTCTCCATCTCCATATTCATTCTTTTTTAATTCAAGCATTACTTTTTCTGAAATATAATCTGGCACCATTCTTTTAGCTGTACATTTTGCTGCAAGTTCAGTTAAATACCAGTATTTGCTATCTTTATTAATATTATCTTCTTCAAGAATATATAAAAGTTTTGGAAAAGCTGGTGTTATATATACTCCTTTTTCATTTTTAAAACCTAACATTCTTTGTTTTAAAAATTCTTCAATTATCATTGCAAGTTCTTCTTTATATTCATCTGTTTCTCCTAAATACATGCAAACTGATAAAAATGGGGCTTGTCCATTTGTATTTGTCATTGAATTTACTTGATAATTAAAAGTTTGAACACCATCTGCAACTTCTTTTCTAGTATCTTCTTCTGCAAATTTTTTACAATCACTATCTTTTAATTTTCTATCTTGATATTTTTTATAATATCTATTATAACTATCTCTTACGAAAGGAGCTAAATGTGAAAGTGAAACTGTTGCTCCACCATAACTTGAAGATGTAACAGCAAGTATTATTTGAGTTGCAATAGTTGCTGCTGTAATAAATCTGTGTGGCTTTTCAATCATTACTCCATTTATAATGGTTCCATTTTGTAACATATCTTCCAAATTTATTAACTCACAATTGTGCAATGCATTTTGAGCAAAATAATCTGCATCATGAAAATGTATTATTCCTTCATCATGAGCTTTTACTATTTCTTCTGGAAGTAAAAATCTTCTTGTAATATCTGTACTTGTTATTCCAGCTAAATAATCTCTTTGTGTTGTGACTACTTCTGCATTTTTATTAGAATTTTCATTATTCCAATATTCATTTTTACCTTCAATTAATTCTTTAATCGTTTGATCTGTAGTATTAGCTTTTCTTACAAGTTCTCTTGTATATCTATAAGTAATATATTTTTTAGCTAATTGATATTTATCAAATTCCATTAATTTTTCTTCTATTATATCTTGAATATCTTCTACTAAAATTCTTTTTTTATTTAAATCTTCAATATATTTAATTATCTCTTCGATTTCTTCTTTTGTAGCTTTTTCTTTTCCTCTAACTTCATTATTTGCTTTTCCTATTGCTATTCTAATTTTTTCTGGTTCATAGTCAACAATATGTCCATCCCTTTTAATTATTTTCATTTTCCATTTAATCCCCTTTCGTTATTTATGAATAAATTTTACTCATAATTTATATATTATACAAGTTGCACTTGCAACTTTATTACTTTTTTGATAAAATGTTTTTAGGTAACATAAAAACATGCTAAAACAGTTTATTTTTCTATATTTCAAGCTTTTAAGAAATGTCAAAAAAACTTGTAATCAAAACTTAACTTTTATGTAAAAGTATTGAAATATTAAAATTATAAAAAAGGAGATTTTTATGAAAAAACCATTTGATGATTTATCAACAGCACAAATAAATAAATTATATATTTTATTAGGTGTACATATATATACTTATAATAAAAATCAAGAAATATTACCAACTATAAAAAGTGATAATATTATAGGTATTATATTAGAAGGTTCTGCTCAAATAAAAAACATTGAATTTAATGGTAATGAAATAATATTAGAAAACCTCTCAAAAGATGATATATTTGGTACAAATATTTCTGCAACAGATACCGAGAATTATCAAATAATAGCAAATGAAAATACTCGTGTTTTGGTTATAGATTATAATAAATTAATAAATTCTAAAAATCTAAAGCATGTTTATTTTAATACTTTTCTTAATAATTTATTTGATATTATAAATACTAAATTTAGAGAAAAAAATGAAAGAATTAAAATCTTAGAAAAAAAGCAAATAAGAGAAAAATTATTAGAATATTTTGAAATTGAATATAATAAAACTCGTCTACGTAACATTTATTTACCTTTTACTTTAAAAGATCTATCTGATTATCTAGCTGTCAATAGATCTGCTATGTTTAGAGAATTAAAAAACTTAAAAGAAGAAAAATTTATTGAAGTAAAAGGTAAAAAAATAACCCTACTATATAAATAGTAAGGTTATTTTTTACTTCTCCAAATTTTTATAATATAAAAAACAATCTTTTTCATGTGAATTAATTATGCCAACTGCTTGTAAATATGAATAAATAATAGTTGTTCCAACAAAACTCATACCTCTTTTTTTCAAGTCTTTAGAAATAGTATCTGAAAGCTTTGAATTTGTTTTTCCTATTTCGTAAATTACCTCATTATTTGTAAAATGCCAAATATAGTTAGAAAAACTTCCATATTCTTTTTGAATTTCTTTAAAAATTTTACTATTTTTTATACTAGCCTTTATTTTTAATCTATTTCTTATAATACCTTCATCTTTTCTTAATTCTTCAATTTTCTCTTCAGTATAATTACAAATTTTTTCTAGTTCAAAGTTATCAAAAGCTTTTCTAAAGTTTTCCCTTTTATTTAATATACACTCCCAAGAAAGTCCAGCTTGAAAAGACTCTAAAATTAGCATTTCTAAGAGTTTATGATCATCATAAACAGGCTTTCCCCATTCTTCATCATGGTATTTTATGTAATTTTTATTTTTGAGATTTACCCAAAAACATCTTTTAATTTCTTTTTTTATATTATTATCTTTCATTTTATTTATATCCATTCTACTTTTAATTCATAAGACAGTCTTTTATATCATTAAAATCATTTGTTAAATATTTTTTCAGCAATATCAGGTAATTCTTGTATCGAATTAATAAAAAATTCTGTTTTCAAGTTTTTATCAAATCCATATCTTGCATGAACAAATGGTATATTTGCAATATTAGATGAATCTAAATCCTTTCTTGTATCTCCAACATAAATAGCCTTTTTTAAACCATTTTCATTAATTACTTTTTTTATTCCATCAGCTTTTGAAATTTTAAGAGCACTTGCTGCAATATAACTATCGAAATATTCACTTAAATTCGAAGATATTATAAAAGCTTCTATATATTCAGTTTCACCTGTGTTACTAACAATAAATAATTTATATTTTCTTTTTAATTTTATTAAAGTACTTTCTAAATTAGAATACAAATTACCACCATATTGTTTTAGATTTTTGATATTTATCATAGCAGTCTCATCTATTAATTTTAATGCTTTATCTAAATTCAAATATGGAAAATAATTTTTAGCAGACTCTTCCCTATTCATACCAAAAGTATTACATACAGTTTCTCTACTCACTTCTTCTAAATTATATTTTTTTGTAACTTCGTTAACACTCTCATAAGTTCTGTCTGTCACTTCCCATAAAGTTCCATCTAAATCAAATATTATACCTTTATCCCTCTCACTCATTTTCTACTCATTCCTTTTCTTACATATTTAATTTGTATAATAGATATCATATTAGAAATTATTGTCATAAAATCAAAAGCAGCAGATGTATATGATTTTATATAAGCATCATATATACACCACATAATCATTGTGAACATTATTAATAATTTATATTTTATTATATTTTTTGTATTCATAAACAATATACATGATACAATACTAATAACAGGAAATAAGCCTATGATTCCTAAATTATTAAACATTAATGATAGGCTAACTGAAAAAAATATCAGAATAATCTTTGCTTTTAAATCTAACTTATTTTTATAACAAAGTATATTTCTAATAACTCCTAAAGCATTAATTATTGCACCTGTTATACCACCTAAAATAATATTACTTAAAACAGATAATCCTATCTGAATTGTTTGTGTAAATAACATTCGTTTTTTGCCTTTTATTAATCCTGAGCATACCATTATTATTGAAGCAATAAATGCTATTATGTTTCCTAATACTATATTTGACATTTTTTCTATCTTCCACTTTAATACATTTAATATTACTTTTATATTATATAATAAAAAACTATATATTGGCAATACAAATAAGAAAAGACCAGTGGCAAAGCACTGGTTTTAGAATTGAATAAATTTTAGATTTGCCTAAAGTAAGACGAATATCAAGAATATTATAATTATTATTTTTCTTGTTCCATTTTATTTATGGAAATTTTTTCTGAGAATTCTGGCACTCGAATCATCTCGGCAAAAAAACGTAACAATATTGCAATCTATTCTTATATCTGCTTTTATTAATTCTGCTAATGATTTTAATTCTTCAATGCAATACTCTTTACTAGGACTTGCAACAAGAATTTTCATTGTAACTAGTCTACCATAATTAGGCTGCGCCAAACTAACTACAGTAGACAATTGTTGCCGTTTCCTTCTTATTTCTTTGCTTTGATATAATTTTTCTTTTATATCATTACATATTCTCCAAACTTCCATTGTCTTTCCTCCTTCTGCTTTTATGGATAACTAAAATCTTTTTTCATATTTTACTATATTTTTATTTAAATTTCAACTTGTTTTGTTGTGTTGTTTGGCCTAGCTCTGATCCAATCTCATCTAACATTGCTAATTCTGATATATCTTCTATTGATTCTTGTACGAGTTCTTGTATAGTTTTGTGTGCAGTTAATTTTTCTAATTTCTTATATTCTGTAACTATATTTAATTGTTCTAAATGTTGGTCTCCTATAATGGCTTTTGCTAGCTCATAATCTTTTTCAGTTGATAATTGTCCTGGAAAATGAGCATCTTTTCCATAGATTACAAATAAATCTTTACCTTTTTCTTTTGCAATTTCTGTTTCTTCTGCAACTATTTTCCAAAACTCAGCTGAAGGATATGGTATTCTTTCCTTCAATTCTTCTACCGTTAAGTTACTTTCTACTTTTGAAGCTATTTTTCCAAGATTTATCTCTAACGGAATTCTTTTTTCAACAGCTTTCCTACAAATTGCTCTTGTAATTTCTTCTTCTTTTTTTCCAAAATTATCTCTTGCCTGCATAAATAAATCTGGATGAGCAATAACATTTGGCAAGCCTTTATCTATCGCTGATATTATTGATTTTGCATATAAATCCAATACTTCATCACTTATTTGCTTTCCATCATTTCCTCTCTCTATTGCATATTCTCTTCCATTATCATCTATTACAAAATGTTGCCCTAGTATCATTTTATCTGTTCTATTTTTTAAATTTCTTAAATGTTCTACATCTCTATCTGAATATTCGAATTCAAAACCAGATTCTATTGCTATTTTTTCTTTATATTTATTTTGCAAATATTCTATTGATTTTAAGTATGAATCAACTTCTGCTATATCCATTCTAGAATTTGGAATATGATTCATTCCATCTGGTAATGGTATATGGTCTGTAAAAGCAAGCTTTTTAATACCAGCATTTATTGCATTTATTACCCAATCTTCATCACTTGTGACTTCTGCTCCATGTCCACATCTTGAAGTATGTGTATGAAAACAAAAGTCTTGTACTGGATTTTCATTTATTTCTGAAGTTTTTGCTACTCTTTTTTTATGTTCTTCTATAAGTTTTTTTTCAGATTCTGTTATTATTATTTCTTTATCCATGTCTTTCCCAGAAAAAGCAAAACCATTTTTATTATCATAATTCATTTCTATTATAGAAGCCTCTTTTCCTTCGCAAAAATCAGCACATATTTCATCTGTTATACTCCACGCTGTAATACTTCTTATTATTCCTTTTTCTGCATAATCCCTTAGAATTTTCATTACATCATTTTGTAATTTTTGTTCATATTTTTTTATTGCTTTTAATTCTTCTGGTGTTGCCTTTTTATAATCTATTCCATCCAATGATTTTGAAATATCTAGTTCTGTTACATCTATTGGAAGTCCAAACTGTTTTAGTTCTTTTAAAGATTCTTTTAAACCTCTTATATCATCTATACTTGTATGACATTGCGTACCAATATGATCAATTATTTGGCAATTACTTTCTTTTTCAAATTTTTGTATTTTTTCTAGAACTTTAAAAATTGATTTTCTTTTTTCCTGATTTTCAAAATTCCAATCATTATAACCAAAACTTGCATTTGGCATTTCTCTTTTCAAATCTAATGCAATTTGACATAAATCCTCAACACTCAATTTAGACATCCAATTATTAGTTCTTTCTAAAAAAGGTTCATAATAATCTACTAATTCATTAAACATATCAATTGAGGTATTTATACCTTCTTTTTCATATTTTTTTACTACTGATGCAACTGCTTTTCCATAATTTTCTAATGCTATTTTATATCTTTCTTTACTTTCTCCTACTAATCTTCCTGGAAAATCTCTAAAAAACACTAGTGCATTTATTCTTACATCCATATTATGTGCTTTTGCAAATTCATATCCTCTAATTAAAGGTTCTAAATTATAATCCTCTACTCTAGCATATATTTCTTCTTTATTTTGTAAAATTCCTGCTACTGTTCCAAATTTTCCTTGACTATCAAGTGTTAATTTATCAAATCTAGAATCTCCATTTTCTAAATTTCCTGTGATATATTCATATAAAGCTTTTACTTTTTGATAAGTTTTACCTTTATCTATTTTAACATCCTGATCCTTTGGATTAATCGTATTTCCGTTTTCATCCACTAGAAATGTTAAAATTCCAGGCATTTGATATTCAAAATATTTCTTTATATTTAATATTTCATCTATATATTGTGGATTTATATCTTCATTTTTAAAAGCCCTTTCAAGTCTTGTTCGATTTCCCCAATTTTTAGCTATTTTAGTTACATTTTTTATTAAAAAATCGTAAAAATCATCTTTATCTTCAATATCATCTACTTTTTCTTCTACAACTCTTTTTATTTTTTGAAATACAGTTAATCTTTGTACTTTCATTTCTTCAAACATTTCATTTGCTAAAAAAAGTTCTTCTAAATAATCTATTACTTTTTTGAATTTTTCTTCAGAATCATTATTTTCTTCTATCATATTAAACAAGTATATTAATTGGTTATTTAGAGCTACTCCTCTTGATATTTCACTTTTTTTAATACTTTCGATTAAATCCATTTTATTATTTTCCTTACTTTTTTATTTTATTATTTTCTTCTGAATCATTTTTAGTATTACTTTTATATACAACTATAGGATTTGTACAAATATTTGCACAAATTATAATTTT
Source organism: uncultured Clostridia bacterium (assembly GCA_944390285.1). Taxonomy (GTDB): domain Bacteria; phylum Bacillota; class Clostridia; order TANB77; family CAG-508; genus Scatovivens. The sequence goes on along the minus strand of CALXPN010000005.1, from coordinate 82,626 downwards.
TGTATTTTTCTTAACTCCTAGTAAAAAAGATGTTATAAGTTCTATTATAATAGTTAAAAATAAAGATATTATTAACCTTTTTATCATTAATTACTCCATAATTTTATCATATTTTTTAATTCCTGCATATAAAATAATAGCAGATATAATTAATCCTATTTTAATGTTCCTCAATTATATCTTGTTTATTTTTTTCTAAAGATTCTCTAATTTTGTATACATCATATATTACGGCCTTTAATCCTTCTTTTTTTCTAAGCTCTTCTATTTGTCTCATTATCTCATTAGCTTGTTTCAAGTCAGAACTATCTATTGTTGCAAATATATAGCTTGCTTTAGTATCAAAATTCATTCCTCTTCTATGCATAACAACCTCTGAATTTCCTCCTGATTTGATTAGTTCTGAAAATGGTGAACTCATTTCTCGAAATTCATTTTCCTCATCATATTCCATATTATTAAGACCTTTATTAGTTGTCTTATAACCACCAGAAGATACAGCAATTGCTTCTGCACTTAATGTTTCTTTATTAAAACCTATGCCAATAATTCCAACATGTGAGGTCCTAATAAACTCCTTTCCTTCAAATACAGATGCAGATATTTGATTACTTGTATCTGAATAATAACTATCCAATCCTGAAGAATCAGTATATATTGTTCCTCTACCATCTGTTGTATAATTTACTTTATATTGGTCAAGATTTGCATCTATTTGATTCATCAATCTATTTAATCTACTTTGTTCATCATCTGTTAATTCTTTACTATCATTTCCATTTGTTCTTTCAGAAATAATCTTTTCTTTAATTTTTTCAATTTCCATACTTTTAAATTTTTCCGGATCTCTTATAAATTGATGAATCAGCTGAGGTCTTAAATCTTCATAATTCTCTATAATAGTAACTTCTTTTTCAGGAACATACAAATTATCAATTAATTCTTGCCTATATAATACTTCATAATCCATATAAATATCTTCTAATTCTGAAATATTTTCATCCAAACTATTTTCTATTACATTCAATCTCAATAACAACTGTTTAGCTTCTTTTCCACTTATTTCTTGCAATCTTTGTTTTAAAACACCTAACTCATCTATTTTTTTTAATTGATTATTTGATAAACTAGTATGCAAAAAATATTTTTTTCTTCTATTTTCTAAAGTATCAATATCAGAATTATTTATATCATATAAAACAAATTCAAAATTATTTTTTATGTCTTCTCTTGAATATATTCCAATAGTTTTCATTAAATATTCTGCTATTACTTGGGGCTTTAAATAATTATCATCTGTTTCTTCTCCATTTAAAATTCTTTCAAAATCTTTAATTAATTCTGATTCATTTATATCTTTTGATAAATCTCGTCTCACAGCTGATTTTTCGAGTTTTATTCTTTCTGCAAACGTATTTTTACGTATATTATTATCCATAATATATTCAGGCAAATGTGATTTCAAATCTTGTAATAAATCTTGATTTTCTTTTGAAAAAGCATCTATATTTAATCTCTTAATTGAATCATAATAAAAACCATTAAAAACATATTTTCCTGTAAGATTACCTAATAGTAATACACTTGCATAAACACTTCTTTCCTTTGATTTCAAATATTTTTTTATATTATTTGAAAATTCTTTTTGATTTTTACTTTTTCTAATAATATTAAAAATTTCTTTTTCGTTAGAATCTTCACTTCTATCTATTAACAGATCTGAAAAAGTTTTATCAATATTTAATTTTTTAAATTTTCTTCCATAAATTATATTATATGCAATTTTTTTCAAAAAATCTTTTGAGTCATCTACAACAGCAATTTTATTCACTACTTTATCTCCTTTGTATTCTTCTATTTATTTATATCATACTTTGTAATTTTTTCATAGTTTTTTATTAATATTTATTATTACAAATAAATTTTTCTAATATAAAAAAACATAGCATAGCTATGTTTTTTAATGGTGCCGGTGGTGGGACTCGAACCCACACGCCATTTCTGACAACAGATTTTGAGTCTGCCCCGTCTACCAATTCCAGCACACCGGCATATAGACAATACTTGATTATATTATCATATAATTTTAATATTGTCTAGTATTTTATATTTTTTACTTTAAATTATTTCATTTTTAAAACTTGTTCCATTTTCTAAAGCTGGTAAATCAAATAAATCTAATATAGTAGCAGAAATATCCGAAAATGTTTTTCTAATACCTAAATCTATATTTTGTTTTAATTGTTTTCCATATATAAGTATAGGTACATATTCTCTATTATGATCTGTACTTGGAGTACTAGGATCATTTCCATGATCTGCTGTTATTATTAAAATATCATTATCTCTCAAATTATTTATTATCTCTGGAAGTTTCCCATCAAATTCTTCTAAAGCTTTTGCATAACCTTCAATATTATTTCTATGTCCATATAACATATCAAAATCTACTAAATTAACAAAAATCATTTCTTCATTAGAGTTTTTTATCTCATCTATTGTTTTTTCAATTCCATCAGTATTGCCATTTGTATGAATTGCTCGTGAAATTCCTCTTCCAACAAATAAATCATTTATTTTTCCTATTGCTAATACTTTTTTATTATTTTCAACAAATACATCTAACATTGTTTTTCCAAAATTTTCAGCTTCAAAATCTTTTCTATTATAAGTTCTCTTAAAATTATCATTACTAGTTCCAATAAAAGGTCTTGCTATCACTGTTCCTATTCCATAGCCATCTTCATCTATTATATTTCTTGCAATTTGACATAATTCGTATAATTTTTGTACTGGCATTATATCTTCATGAACAGCTATTTGAAGTACACTATCGGCAGAAGTATAAATTATTGGCCTTCTTGTTCTTATACTTTCTTCTCCATATTGTTTTAAAAAATCTGTTCCAGAGCCTTTTTTATTACATATAAACCCTTTTATACCTGCTTTTTCAGAAATTTTATCTAATAATTCTTTTGGAAATCCTTCATAATATGTTTTAAAAGGTTCTTTCTTTATATATCCTGCTATTTCCCAGTGCCCAACAGGACTATTTTTACCTTTAGTTTTTTCTTCTGCTTTTCCATAAATTCCAATAGGATTTTCTTCTTTTTCATCTAGATTAATTCCTTGTATATTGTATAATCCTAATTTTTTCATATTAGGAATATTTAAATTAGTATTATTGTATATTCCAGCTAGTGTATTACTTCCAATATCTCCATATTCATTCGCATCTAGTGCTTCTCCAACACCAAAACTATCAAGAACAATTATAATAGACCTATTTATCATAAAAACACATCCTTAATTATTTTTCTTTAAATCTACATCATATTCATAAACAAAAACATCTTTTGATTTTGGTAATACTAAATTATTACTTTCTGTAAAATATTTATTTGTTCTAAATTTATTTTTTTGTACCAATTTAAAATCTAATTTTTTACAATCTATAAATACACTACTTGACAAATCCATTCCTAAAGGCAAAGTTTGATTTGTATTGTCAAAGAAAATAATATTTGAATAATAAAGTAAAGGTAATCCTTCTTTATAATTTAATTTAATTAAATTTAAAGCTCCTTCTCCATCATCATCATATTCTTCTAATGCTCTTTCTACATCTATATTATAAATATCAAAAGATTTCTCTTTAACTTTTTCTGTGATTTGACAAACCTTATATAAAGATAAGTCATATTCTGAAGTAAGTTTAGGTGTAGCACCTTCTAAATATGTAATAATTGTTTGTAATTTTTCAGTAAAATCAAAAACATCTATTTTCTTATTTATGTTTAAAATTTTGAATTTACTTTTTTCATTTTCTCTATGTCCTCTACTTCCAATATATTTAAGTTTTCTGCTATCATCATCTACATTTCCAAATATATCGAATGTTTCACTATCTATATATAATCTGTTACTATTAAACTCTTCTTTTAGTTCTTCTAAAGTATCTTCTAATGCTAATTTATTTAAATCATTTTCTCTAAGCATATTTAATAAATATAATAATTCTGTTTTTGCTATAAATAAACTGTCCATTTCTTCTTTAGACAATTTTGTTCTTTGTATTTTATCTACTTTCACTCCTAATTCATCAAGTTCAGTTTTATAATCAAAAACTCTTTTTAGTACTTTTTTATTCTCTTCTTTTTCTTCTTCATCTCCCATTTCTAGACTAAGCTTTTCATCTTTATTAGAGAATTTCCAAAAATCAAATATACTTTTTCTATGTTTATCTATTTCCTCAATATACAAATTAGCATTTTTTACTTTAGAAATTATATTTTCTAATTTTAAATTTAAAGCTTTTAAGTCTTGATTTAAATTTTTATATTTTCTTTCTCCTCTTTCAAAAATACCATATATTATTACTAAATCTTCAATAGTATAGTATTTTTTATCCTTAAATTGAACACCAAGTGTATCTGGATTAACATTTTTAGAAACTTTTTCTTTTTCTGCTTCATTTGCATTTATTTGTTCTTCTCTAATTTTTTTAAGTATTTTTGGAGATTTAAAAAAGTATTTTACTTTTCCTATAAAAGTTTTTTTATATTCTAAATATGTAGATATTTCTTTTTGTTTTATTAAATATTCATCTTCTTTTGCTTTTACTGCCACTTTTAAATCTTCTAATTCTGATTCTAATTCTTGAATTTTTTTATTCTGAACGCTTATTTCTTCTTCAACTATTTGAAATTCCGTTTTTATAAAATCTGTTAATATATCATATGTTAATCTTTTTTCACCCATGTATAATTCTAAACTATTGTTGCTATCAATTTTTGTTGTAAAATTAAAATGATCTTTTATTTCTGTTTGTAAAATAAATAAAGCTTTTAATAATTTGTAAAATTTTATAGCATCTTCTCTATTTGTAAGCTTTACTTTATAACAACTCTTTACATTATCATATACATAAGTCTCTCCTATAATTTGTATTGATAACTTATTGTTTTTATCATAAACTTCAAAAGTTAATGCCCAATCTTTGGTAAAAAGCCATAAATAATTCTCTAAATCTGCTATTTCATTTCTATTTAAATATTCTTCTGAATAATTCATGGCATTAATTGGAACATATATCTTAGGTGCAATTCTTTTTCTACTATTTGCAAATTCTATTTTTGCTTTTAATAAATAGAAAAATTCACCAAAGGTTTTTTCCTTTGAACATACAAGCATAAAGTATCTTCCTGTTGCTTCTGAATAATATATTTGCCACATATTATCTTTATTATATTTTACTTTAAAAGGTTCCTTTTTCTCTAATTCTTTTTGAGTAGTAGCAATATTTTCTATTTCTGGTATTGTAACAGAATTTAACATCTTTAAAAATGTAGTATATCTTTCTATATCCTCCTCTTCTTCTGCTGGATAGATATATTTATATAAAGGTAAAGATTTTGCATATTTATCTTTTAAAGGATCTGTTCTTAAAGATGGTGTTATTAAAATATCTATTTGATCTATTGGAACAAAACGGAAAATTCTATGATCTTTATCATTATTTAATCTAGACACACTAAAATTTAATGGTTTAAAATTTGTTACATCATCTGGTATATCTTCTAAATCTAAATCTAAATAATCTAATTTTTTTTGTAAATCATTTGTTATATTTTCCACAGCTACTTCTCCCCTCTTTTTTGTTTCCAATCACAGTATAACATACAAATTTTATTTTATCAATTATTCAATAATTATATATTGATTTTCTTCAAAAAACTATGTAAATTAAAGACATCTATTTTTAATAGATGTCTTTAACTTAATGCAATTAAAATTATAACATATAATAAATTTATTTCAATATTTTTATATATTAATTTCAGAATTTATATCAATTAATGCAACAATTGCAAGTAATATATATACATAATTCAAATCATTTATTTCTACTCTATAATTTTGTTTTAGAGTAGGATCTAAACAATCTATTGAACCTATTACAATTTTATTATATTCTACTAAATAATGATTATCTGTATAATCACCTGATATTTCTAATTCTTTTTTAGAATTTGTAGATTTAAATTTAAATTTTGCTGAATTTATATCTTTTTCTAAATTAATTAATTCATAAGGTGATTTTAAAATAGAAAATTTATTTTGTTCTTTTTCCTTATATATTAAACTTCCTTCTTCTCTTTTGGTTTCATTATTTCGTATAGAAAATGATTGATTTACTAAACTTTGTGATATTTCATATACCTGCTTTTGGTTTTCATCTTCTACTATAAATATTTTTCCAAAAGAAATTGCACCTTTTAAGAATTTTTTTTCACTTTCTTTTACATAAAAAATCTCTTTTGCTTTTGTTATTTTTTCTGTAACTTTTCCTGTTTTTATAAATTCTTTTATTAAATCATATATCTGTTCTACCATTCTATCTGCATGAGCAAGTGCTAAACTTTTGGAATCTTCCATTATACTTGTTGCTTCTGTAAAACCTGGTTCTAACTTTCTTTCTATTATTATATCATTATTTTTTAAATATATATCTATATAATATTTTCCTTCTACATCTACAACAATTTTTAATTCATTATTATAAGTTCCATATTTTACTTCACCTGTTGCTTCTTGATATTGTTTTATAATTTCATACAATTGTTCTATTTTATAGTTTTTTTCATTTTTTATTTTTTTAAAACCTTCAAATTCATCATAATCCATATTTTAATTGCTCCTAATATTATATTTTCTTACTACTTATTTCTTCTTGTATTTTATTTAAGAAATCATTAAATTCAAAAGCTCCTATATCTCCATCCTTTCTTGTTCTTACACCCAAGTTCTTAGCTTCAGCTTCTTTTTCTCCTAAAATTAACATATAAGGTACTTTTTCAAGTTGTGCTTCACGAATTTTATAACCTATTTTTTCTTGTCTTGCATCTAATTCTACTCTTATACCATTTGCTTCTAATTTTTCTTTAATTTCTTCTGCATAATCTTTTTGATTATCTGATATTGGTAATATTTTTACTTGAACTGGTGCAAGCCAAACTGGAAAAGCTCCTGCAAAATGTTCTGTAATAATTCCTATAAATCTTTCGAATGAACCAAATAAAGCTCTATGAATTAAAATAGGTGTTTTCTTTTCTCCATTGCTATCTATATATGATAAATTAAATCTAAGTGGTAATTGGAAATCAACTTGAACAGTTCCCATTTGCCATTCTCTTCCTAAACAATCTTTCATTTGTATATCGATTTTAGGACCATAAAAAGCTCCATCACCTTCATTAATTCTATACTTACCTTCTCCACATAATTCATCTAATACCTCTCTTAAGTTTTCCTCAGCTTTATTCCAAAGTTCAATATCTCCCATAAAATCATCAGGTCTTGTTGATAGTGTTAATTCAAACTCCAAACCAAAGATTCCATATAAATATTTAGCAATTTCTATTATATCTTTAATCTCAGAACCAATTTGTTCTTCTGTAATAAAATTATGAGCATCATCCTGTCTAAACATTCTAACTCTAAATAAACCATTTAATTGTCCTGATTTCTCATTTCTATGAATAACATCTATATCATTAAACCTTAATGGTAAGTCTTTATAACTTCTTAATTTTGAAGCAAATATTTTTATTGCATTTGGGCAGTTCATTGGCTTTAAAGCTTGTTCTTTTCCATCTGAATCTGTTAAAACAAACATATCTTCTTTATAGTGATCCCAATGTCCTGAAGTTTTCCAAAGTTCACTACTATTTAGTTGTGGTCCAGAAAACTCTAAATATCCTCTTTTTTCATGCTCTTTTCTCCAAAGATCTATTAAAATATTCATCATTTTAAATCCTTTAGGCATCCAATATGCCATACCTGGAGCTGTTTCATCAAAAAAGAATAAGTCTAATTCCTTACCAAGTTTTCTATGATCTCTTTTTTTTGCTTCTTCAATCATATTCAAATATTCTTCAAGCTCACTTGCCTTTGGAAAAGATATACCATAAATTCTTTGTAACATTTTATTATGTTCATCACCTCTCCAGTAAGCACCTGATGAAGATAATAATTTAATTGCCTTAACTGCACCTGTTGTTGGTAAATGTGGTCCTCTACATAAATCTGTAAATTCTCCTTGTTTATAAAAAGAAATAACCTCTCCTTCTGGAAGTTCTTTAATTAATTCTACTTTATAAGGTTCTTTTCTTTCTTCCATAAATTTAATTGCTTCTTCTCTTGGAAGTTCAAATCTTTCAATTTCAAAATCTTCCTTAATTATTTTTTTCATTTCTTCTTCAATTGCTTTTAAATCCTCTTCTGTAAAAGGCTTTTCAACATCAAAATCATAATAAAAACCTTTTTCAATAGCAGGTCCTATTGTAATTTTCGCCTCTGGAAATAGTCTTTTTACAGCTTGTGCCATAATATGAGAAGTTGTATGCCAATACATACTTTCTTCTACATTCATCGTTTTTCCTCCGTGTAATTTTACTTTAAACATAATAAATTCCTCCTTTGCCATTTAGGCTTATTTAAAATTTATTTAAGCAATTACTTACATAGGGAATTTTTATATCTATAAAATACAAAAATCCCCTATAAGCATTTTGCTTATAGGGGTAAGTTTATTTTCTTACGGTTCCACCCTAACGTTTAACTCTTATTAGATTTATAACGTATCTAACACGCCACTTTTTCAAATGGAAACTCCAAGGTAGTTTTTCAAATATATTTGCTAAAAAGTGCTTTCAGCCTATGACACTTTATCTCTACTAGTAACCTATATTTTACTTTTCCTTTTCACAGTTCATATTTACTATGCAAATATTTTATCATCTTTTACAGATTATGTCAAACTTTTAATATAATAAGTTTATTATATTACTTTAAATTCCTATATATAAATATATTTCAAATATCTTAAAGTTAAGCTAGTTTTCAAAGAAATCCTAAAGCTAAATTTGTCAGCGCCCTCAAGAATAAACTTGAGATTCCCTAACAAATTTAATTTAAGGATTTCTATTTCAAACTACTTTCCATTCGATATTTTCATATATTTATATATAGGAATTTGAAAAAATTATATTAAAGTTTAATTAAATAAGCTCCTATGAATTCTCCTGTGTTTGCATCTATATAACAATATAAATTACAAGGATTATTCATATTATATAATGGTATATTAATCTGCCAAACAATATTAGAAGAATTATTAAAAGAGGCTCCTTCATTTATATAGGTTAAATTTGAAAAAGTTTCATTGTTTAATGTTGTTAAAAACTCCTCTCCTGTTCCCCATGAATAATCATCACCTATATTAAAAAATTGTTTTATTTTCTCTTTATAAGTATTTAATACATCATTAGCTTTTTCTGCATTTATTTTTATATCTGAGTCGCTTATTACAAATTTTACATCATTTATGTTATATCTTGGTGTAATAATTATCAAAAAGTTTTGATTCTCTGTTTTTTCTTCACTTACTACATAACTTATACATTTAGCATATTTACTTTCATGACTAGCTATGAGGTTCATTTTAGAACCATTTTTGTATAATAAATACACATTATATGTTAAAAAATCTTCTTGAGTTAATTCTCTTAAATTACTAAAGTTTCCTCTTAATTCATTATAAGTTTCCAGATTATTTATTTGCATTTCTAATGTCTTAGAAGAGTTTTTCACTAAATTAAAAAGTATATTTTCTTCATTTGGTTTTATATCAACATTTTCTGCTAAAATATTTCCCGGATTTAGTCCTGTATTTGATATTGCTCTTTGTGGCTCACAAAGATCTTCTACTTTTTTATTTAAAAAATCATAATATATTACATTTTCAAAATTATTTATATCTGGTAATTTTGAAAACTCTTCTGGAATATTGTTACTGTATTCATAATTTATAGTATAATTTATTTCTTTATTCTCATCATAATATTCTATTCCTATTTCTAAACCAGTATTACTATCTAAATAAATTTTTTGATTAAAAATATATAAAACATCACATTTAATACCATTATATTCACCAACATAAGTTATTGGATATAAGAATAATTCTTTAATTAATAAAATATAATTATCTTGTGATATATAATATCTTATATTATTTTTAAAATCATATTTTTTATTTTGGAGATCAGATACAAAATTTTCATCTAATTTATACAATTCTAACTTATTAGATAAATTATTTGAACTATTTTTACCTATATCTTCACTATATGTATAAGTATTAAAAAATTCATTATCAGAATTCAAATCTAAATATAGCCAATTTTCGCTTTCGTTACCATCATATATTGAAGTTGTTTTATCACAATAAACATCACCACTTTTGGCTTGTTCTTTTATAGTTACTAATTGATCTTGAATAGAAGTACTTGTTTCTTTTATATAGCTATAATCACATATTGAATTTGAATATTTTATTAATACAAATAAATTGTATATTCTAAAAATAATGAAAGCTATTACTATAAAAATTATTACTGCTATTATTATTTTAATTTTCGAATCTAATTTTTTCATTTGTAACTCTCCTAACTTATTTCTTATATCTAATGGATTTAATTTGTATAATAAAAATAATGAAGCTACAGAAAGTAGCAAAGATTTAAAAATCTCAATTATAAACTTACTTTTATTGCTAAATAACCCTATAAATTCTGGAATTCTTATTATAGGAAAAAATAAAAATATTGTAAAAAGTATTAATTCTAATATTTCTCCTATTTTCATTGTTTTCTTTTTTGTTTCTTCTCTTATTTCTTGATTAAAATCTTTAAGATTTCTTTTAATATAAAATATATAATTTATAATTGTAGCACTAATAATTACTATTCCAAGTGATACTCGGGATATTACTTCTCTTCTTTCATCTTTATATGAATTCGCATCAAAAATACATAATATTCCACAAATTATTATTATAGTGGAAATTATAGTTAAAGAATAAAATTTTGTTACTAAGCTTATTAATTCACTTATTTCTACATTATTTCTTTTATGATGTTTATGAAAAATCACATAATACATAAGCCCGAATCAAGATAAAATAAATTCCAAATACTATTGAAAACATTGTAACATTGACATTTTGAAAATTCGCAAAAATATCCATTTTTTTCTCTCCAACCAATTTTTACTTTATTTATTTTTCAAAATTATTATAACAATCATTTTAATATAATTCAATTATTAAATTATATTTTTAATATAAAAATAATTGATTTTTATATTGTAAAATTGTATAATATTTTTATCTTATTTATGATTTATGCTTATATAGCTCAGTTGGTAGAGCAACAGATTCGTAACCTGTAGGTCGCCAGTTCGATTCTGGCTATAAGCTCCAAAAACAAACTCCAAGCGGATAATGTTCACTTGGAGTTTGTTTTTACTATTTTTTTAATTTATTTACTTCTAAATATCTTTTCTTAAAAATTTCTTTATTTTCAGTATAATAAATTATATCTTTTAGAAATTGCTTAAATTCTTTATCATCAAAATACATCTTTTTATTTGCATAACCATTTTCTCCAAATTTGTCAATTAAATGTAATCTAGAATCTTCTATTATTTCTTCAAGTGAAGCGTCTGGTTTATGCTTTTTATAATAAGAATATGTTCTTTTTAAAACATCATCTATACTTGTATTTTTATCAGCTGTTGAAACTATCTTTCCGTAAACACTTCTCGGCTCATACTCTAAACTTGATCTATGATCTTCTATTGCTTCTGCTATGATTTTAATTTGATCTTCTGTAAAAAAACTTTTTATTTTTTGATCTTTCAAAAAAAATTCAGCAGAAACTTTCTCATGATTTTTTGCATCAATATGATGGCCTATATCATGATATGCAGAAACAGTATATACAATATCATAATTTATATTTTCTACAGTTTCTGCAAATTTTAAACTTCTTTTTATTACATAATTTATATGTTCTATATCATGACCTTTATCATTTTTATTATATTCTGGAAAAATATTTTCTTCTATATATTTTTTTAATTTTTCATTTATATATATCATTTTATCCTCTTATTCTATTGTGAAACATTTTCAGTAGTATTATTTGATACAACAGTATTTGTTTCTGTAATATTTGTAGTATTAGTATCAATAGTAGTACTATTTGTAGAGTTTGATACTTCATTTGTTACTTGATTTTGTTGTGTATCAGAAGTTGTAACTGTATTACTAATTTCATTTGATGTTTCTGTTTCTAAAGAATCATAATATTGTTCATAATTTAAATTATATAATTCTACTGTATTTGTACTTCCATCTGTTTTTACTAAATTTATAAATCCTTCTGTATCATTACTATCCATATATACTGCCCAATCTCCAACAATATTTAAAAATGTTGAATAAGTATCTAATGTCATAACTACTTCTGCTTTTCTTTCTTCTGCTGGAACATTTAAGTTTGTTTTATAAATACAAACTGTATAATCTTGATTTTCTGCATCAACATAATTTAAATAATATGCATATCCATTATCTACGTTTAAATTATAAGCTTCTGTATCAAATACTAATTCTTCTTTATTTGAATTTATTTCTGTTCTATATATTTTTTTATTTTCATCTGTATAATAAATATAATTATCTACTATATTTACACTATATAATCTTTTTCCTTCAATTACTGGTTTTGGATCTGTTCCATCTATATTCATTATATAAGTAACATATTCAGTAGAATTCTCTTCTGGTAAATTATTATATATTATATAATTTTCTGTAAGTCCTAAATAACCTGTTCCATTTTCTGCTACAACATTTTTTTCTGTACCATCTAATTTCATTTTTGATACATTAGCATTTACATCTATATAATATATATATCCATTTATTACATAAATTTCATAACAATCATTATTTAATTCATTATCATTTATTACTTCTAAATCTGAACCATCTGTTTTCATTCTATAGATTTTATTATCAATTGTATCTTCAGTATTTTCTTCATTTGAACTAATTGATATAAAATATACATAATCGCCTACAGCATTTATAGAAACTATTTCTGTTTGACCATCTCCTTCATTCATTAGAAGTTCTGTTTTTTCTGTGCCATCTGTTTTGATTTTAAAAATTCCTACTTGTGAACTATCTTCATTTGGTGCTAAATAATAAATCCAATTTCCTTCTATTGCTGCATATCCATAATTTCTTATATTTCCTATTGTATTTCCAACTCCTGTAGTATTTTTATAATTTTTATAAACAAAAAATGCTACACATGCAATAATTACTAAAAGAATTATAATTCCCACTATAAAAAATATTTTTTTATTACCTTTTTTCTCGTTTTTTGATTCATTTTTTGAATTTGTTTTTTCTTTTTTCTCTTCTTTGTCTTTCTTTTTCTCTATTTCTTCAGTTTTTTCTTCATTTGCGATTTCTTCTAAAAGTTTTTTTTGACAATCTTCACAAACTTTATTATCTCCATCTGGAATTTCTTTTCCGCATTTTGTACAATAATTCATTTGTTTCCTCCTAAAAAAATTAATATTTATCATAAAAAACAAAATGTGGACATATAAATTTTTGCAATTATCTTAATGTCCACCTTTTGTTTTATATAATTATTATATTTTTATACAGTTATTTTTGATGTTCCTTTTATATAATTTAATAATGATACTGCATCTGTTACATTATAATTCTCGCCATTTTTAACTTTTGCAGCTTCTTTATATTCATTTTCTAGTATTTTTGTGCCCTTTACAGAATTTAAAAGTATTACAGCATCTACGACAGTAACTGCTCCATCTCCATCTGTATCACCTCTTTTAACTACTACATAAGTTTTTCCACCAGTTGTCACTTGATATCCTGTTCCAATATTACCTGTTGTTACAGTAGTTCCAGATTTATTTTTAATAACAGCATCTGTATATTTCGTTTTAATATTTTCACAAGTTACATTTGGAACTGTTAATATATTGTTACCAGAAACCTTAATATCATTTTCTATATTAACTGTAGTATTTCCATCTGAACTATTTCCTCCAGAATCTCCTGTATTTCCTTGATTATTGTCTTCAAATGGATCTGAAGGTGCAGTAGAGCCTCCAGAAGAACCTGTTGTTCCTTTTGAGACGATACATACATCTCCTCCTACCTCTCTTGCTGCATATCCATATGTTCCATCTACATTTGAAACTATTAAATCCCAATAATATCCTGCTACTTGACTAGTTGCTCTTTTTAATATTTTTATAGATTCATTATTATTTAATTTTCCTATTGCTGTACCATTTGCTGATGCTCTAACAGTTAAAGATGAACTAACATTTTGAACAACTCCATCTTCATATGTTACTTTATTTTGAGTTGTTAAACTTGGTCTTGCACAAGCTGATTTTGGCATATTTTTAAACAAAGGAATTATAAAAGTATGTTGTACTGTTGAAGAATTATTGTAATATGCCTTCATACTACTTCCTTGACTTTGTGCTGCCATTATGTTTTGTTGATATTGATGTGAGGCCATAGAAGATCTTCCAGATACATTAAATTTTTGATAATAAAATGTATTTTGACTATACTTATTCATATAAGAATCTCTTACCTCTGCTGTTCCACCAAATATTGATGCCCTGATAGATGTCCAACCCTTGCTTTGTGCATATGACAAACCATTATTTATAATTGCTGACGAACTGTTACCATAAGAACCTATATTAAAATAATTATATACTCCTACATAATTACCATTATATCCATTACCATTACTTAGTGCTGAACCATTTTTTCCATGTTCATTTATAATTTTAGCTACTAAGAAATATCCATTTATTCTATATTGATTACTTGCATCTACAATTGCTTGTATTGCTTCTGAATTATTTAAATATGCTCCATAACCGGAAACAACTCTAGCTATATCATTATATGTAACATCTGCTCCTTCTAAATCTTTAAATTGAAATACATCACTATCATTTATTGAATTTCTAGGATCCATCATATATGCAAGTGCTTCTAAAGATGCACAACACCAAGAGCCATTATCATATCTTGTTGTCCCGCAAATTGGACACACCCACATTCCATTATAATTATTTCCTATTTGAAATAAATTTTTAGGGCTTTTTCCATGTCCTTGATATTCTGCCGTAAGTACTTCATTCCAATCCATTCCTGTATAATATACTAAAAAAGTATAGTTAGAATGTTTAGATTGCATACTCTGTATCAAACTTTTAAATCCAGGATATAAATTATCATCTATTCCATTTATATCACGTGACAAAGTTCCTGCTGGATAATCTGCTGCATAAGAATTACTAGTAGTAATTGGATTAAAAGATAATATTAAGTATGACAAAATCGTTATTAACAATGCAAATACTACTATTTTTTTCATTCTCAACATAAAACACCTCTTTTCATATGTATAAAAATCCCATTATTTGAGTAAATTATATAGATAATAGCAAGAAAAGTCAATATTTTCAATATTACATTTGTGTTAAATAAAAAACTTCTAAATACTAAAATTAGTATTTAGAAGTTTTTTTATACCATTTTTATAATCTTCTCCCAAGGTAAGTCTTTTTTTCCAAAATGTCCATAATTAGTAGTTTTTTTATAAATAGGTTTTCTCAAATCTAATGTTTCTATAATTCCTCTTGGAGTCAAATTAAATGTATTATTAATTTTTTTCACTATTTCTGTATCTGAAAGTTTTCCCGTTCCAAAAGTATCTACATAAATTGAAATAGGTTTTGCAACACCAATAGCATAAGATAATTGAATTTCACATTTTTTCGCAAATCCATTTGCTACAATATTTTTTGCAATAAATCTCGCCATATATGCTGCTGATCTATCTACTTTTGTTGGATCTTTACCAGAAAAAGCTCCACCACCATGACGACTATATCCACCATATGTATCTACAATAATTTTTCTTCCTGTTAATCCACTATCTCCTAAAGGCCCTCCAATTACAAATCTACCTGTAGGATTTATGTAATATTTTGTATTATTATCTAATAAATTTTCTGGTACAACAGGTTTTATAACATACTCTTTTATGTCTTTTTTCAGTTGTTCTAAATCTGCTTTTTCTTTATGCTGAGTAGAAATTACTATAGTATCAATTCTTTTAGGCTCACCTTTTTCATACTCTACTGTAACTTGAACCTTACCATCTGGTCTTATATAATCTATTATTTTTTCTTTTCTTACATCAGATAATCTTTTAGCTAATTTATGTGCTAAGCAAATTGGCATTGGCATATATTCTTCAGTTTCATTGCTAGCATATCCAAACATCATTCCTTGATCTCCTGCACCTTCTGACTCTTCTTTAGAACCTTGTTTTTGTTCTAAAGATTTATCTACACCAAGCGCAATATCTGAAGATTGTTTTGATATATTTATTAAAACTTTACAAGTTTTATAATCTATATCTGTGTTTGCATTGTCAAACCCTACTTCTTTTATAGTTTCTCTTACTATTTTCTCAATATCTACTTCTGCATTTGAAGTTATTTCTCCTGTTACTAAAATTTGTCCTTTTCCAGCTACAGTTTCACAAGCTACCCTTGAATATGGATCTCTTGTAATATATGCGTCTAATATACTATCTGATATATAATCACAAAGTTTATCTGGATGTCCTTCTGTAACACTTTCAGATGTAAATAATCTTTTCATAATTTCCCTCCTACCAAAAAAAGACTTTGCACATGCAAAGTCTCTTGAATAACCAACTCTAAATCATCATTCAAAACACTTTTTTGTGCTTTGTCGGTATTAGCACCTAAATAAATAGGTTGCTGTGGAGTCTTAAAGCCGATTCTCTCGTCCACTCTTGATAACATTTTACTTTCGATATTTTACAACAAAATATGAATTTTGTCAAGCAAAGTCTCTATAAATTCATGTTTTTCAATCTTATATTCTTTTTTCTCTTTTCCTTTTCATTATAAAATTTTCTAAAAATTTATACTTATCTCTATTTTCTATATACAAAAATCCAAAAATTGAAAAAACTGTAGCTCCTATAAAATTTACTATTAAATCTTCCATTGTATCATGAAGACCTATATCTAAAAAACCATCATCTACTATATATTCTTGAATATTTCCATTTTTATCTCGAGATTGGATTATTGTTTTTTCTATATTATTTATAACAACTGGTATATTTCTTCCATTTGGCTCTAAATTTACTGTAGAAATTTCTGTAACAACTTTATCTTTTTGCATATCTTTATTAAGTACAGAATCTACACCATATTCAAAAAATTCCCACATAACACCTATAGTCATCGAAAATGAAAACGCAACTAGCGCCACAAAAATAGGTGATAAAGAAATATAAGTAGATTCTTTCTTATTTAATATATCTATAAGTGAAAAACCTATTCCAGCACATAAAAATCCATTAATAGTATGAAGAATTGTATCCCAATATTTAATTGTTAAATAATACTCATTAATTTCTCCTAAAATTTCAGCAGAAAAAATAAATAATAATATAATAGTTTGGAGAGCATCTGGCAATTCAATATTAATTCTTTTTTCTATAAATATAGGCACTAAAAAAAGAATTAAAGTTAAAATACATAAAAATACATTATTCCATTCTCCTAAAAAAATCTGTCTTATCATTACTAATATTACGAGTATTCTAAGAATTAAATATAATGTAATTTCTTTTTTATTTGAATTAGATGTAGTAACTATTTTTTGCTTTTTTTCTTTTACATCTTTTCTTTTCATTGAATTTTTCTCCTTATTTTATTTTGCTTGATACCAGTTTTTTCCTTCTTCAACATCTACATTTAAAGGAACTGAAAGCTTTGCTGAGCTTTCCATGCATTCTTTTAATAAATTTCTTACCTCATCTTTTTCTTCTAAAACTGTTTCTATTATTAATTCATCATGTATTTGCAATACTATTTTAGATTTTAAATTTCTATTTTTAAGTTCATTATAAACTTTTATCATTGCAATCTTCATTATATCTGCTGCAGTCCCTTGTATTGGTGTATTCATAGCTGCCCTGTCTCCAAATTTTCGAACCATATAATTTTTAGAATTTAACTCTGGAATATATCTTCTTCTTTTAAATAAAGTTTCTACATATCCTTTTCTTTTTGCCTCTTCTACAATATTTTTCATATAATCTCTTATACCATGATATGTTTCTAAGTATTGTTCTATATATTGTTTTGCTTCTTTTCTTTTTATATCTATTTGTTCTGCAAGTCCGAATTCGCTTATTCCATATACTATTCCAAAATTTACAGCTTTTGCTCTACTTCTTAATTGTTTAGAAACTTCTTCTATTGGTACTTTAAAAACTTGCGAAGCACTTATTGTATGAATATCTGCACCAGAATTAAATGCATTAATCATAGTTTCATCATTTGCCATATGTGCTAAAACTCTTAATTCTACTTGTGAATAATCTGCATCTAAAAATACTTTTCCACTACCTGCTTTAAAAACTTTTCTTAATTTTTTTCCTAGCTCTGTCCTAGTTGGTATATTTTGAAGGTTTGGATCTGTACTACTTAATCTTCCTGTTGCAGTAACTGTTTGGTGAAAAAATGTATGAATTCTTCCTGTTTTCTCATTTATAAAGGGAATCATTCCTTCTACATAAGTAGAATTTAACTTCATAAGTTGTCTATATTCTAATATTTTTTCAATAATTGGATGAGAATTTTTAATTTTTTCTAATGCTTCAACATCTGTTGAATAACCACTTTTAGTTTTTTTAGATGGTGTTAAGTTTAATTTTTCGAATAATATATTTGCTAGTTGTTTTGTAGAATTTATATTAAATTCTTCTCCTGCTAAATTATAAATATCAATCCTTAGTTCTTCTATATGCTCTTTTAAATTTTCTCCATATTTTATTAATTCTTTCTCATCTATACACATACCTTCTAATTGCATTTCAGCTAATATTTCTGCAATTGGCATTTCAATATTATTAAATAAATCTAATGCATCTATTTTTGATAATTCTTCCAAAATAATTTCTCTAGATTTTCCTATAATATAAGCATACATAGCATTTATATAATTTGATTTTTTTTCAGATTCATCACTATTGTTAGAATTATCAAATAAACTTGTTTGAATATTTTTTTCTTCAGGTTCAGAATATAATGTTATATCCAGATTCAAATATTGTTTTGAGATATCTTCCAATGAATACAAATTTGAAGTAGAATTTAAAATATATGTTGCAATTTTAGCATCATACATCATGTTTTGTGGATTTATGCCATTTTGTTTTAAAACAATATAATCTTCTTTTATTCTATATCCACATTTTAAGATATCTTTATTTTCAAACACAGTTTTAAACTTGATATTATCAAAATCCATTGTATAAACTTTATTCTCTGTTTTTTCATAAATATTAATATATTTTATTATTTTTTTAATAATTAAAGTAGTATCATTTGTTTCCGTTTTTTCAAAATAATAATACAATATTTTTTCATCATTAATTTTATTTATTAAATTTTCTATTTTAGAATCATCTTCTAATAATTCATGTTCAAAAAGTGACTTAACATCTTCTGTTTTGCTTTCTGATTTTAAATCATTTAATAAATTAAATCTTTCAATATATCTATTAAATCTTAATTTTTTAAAGATTTCTAATACTTTTTCTTTATCCCATTCTTTAACTTTATATTCAGATAAATCTTTATTAATAGGTGCATTTACATCTATTCTTCCAAGTTCTCTTGAAAGTATTGCTAAATCCTTGTTATTAGTCAAATTTTCTTTTAATTTTCCTTTTGCTACTGGTTCATCTTTTTCTAATTTATTATATATATTATCAATTGTTTCATACTCTTTTATCAAATTTAATGCTGTTTTTTCCCCTACTCCTGGAACTCCTGGTATATTATCAGAAGAATCTCCCATAAGTCCTTTTACTTCTATTAATTGTTTTGGTTTTACACCATAAACTTCAATAATTTTGTTTTTATCAAAATTCTCTGTTTCTGTCTTTCCTCCTTTTGTTCTTGGGATTCTTATTGTTGTTTTATCTGATGCAAGCTGAAAAGAATCTCTATCACCTGTAAGCAATATTGCTGTTAATCCCTCTTTTTCTGCAGTTTTTGCAAGAGTTCCTAAAATATCATCAGCTTCATACCCCTCTTTTTCTATTACTTTTATATTCATTGCATTTAAAACATCTTTTATTATTGGAAGTTGAACTGCAAGTTCATCTGGCATTCCTTTTCTTGTAGCTTTATATTCTTTATACATTTCATGTCTTTTGGTTGGATGTTTCATATCAAAAGCTACTGCTATGTAATCAGGTTTAACATCTTCAAATAATTTAAACATTATTGCTAGAAATCCATATACAGCATTTGTATATGTTCCATCTGCTGTTTGAAGCATTTTGCTACTCATTATCCCATAAAAAGCTCTATTTAAAATACTATTTCCATCTATAACAACTAATTTTTCCAAAATTTCCTCCTAAATCAAATTATTTTTTTATAATATATCATATTTTAAAAAATTAATCTATAAATTTTTATAAAAAGGAAATATCACAGTCCTCTTTCGAGAAACTGTGATATTTTCCTTTACATGTTAATTATCTCAACTTGCAAGTCTATTGAGATTTCTTCCAATATTTCTTGCATATTCAAGAGGAGCTATCACCTCTTTTTCCAGCTTAATCGAAACAAGTAAAGCAAGATTTGTATACTCACTCTTCTTGTCTTTCATTGAATGTCCATTTGCCAGAGTTAATCCATCTTTGTAAACCTCTGCTGAAACAAACCCAGATGGATTCTGGCAGAATGTCCTCACCTTATCATTAAAAGGATTGGGCTTTCCTATGAACTTGCCTTCATACATGAATGTATTTATATCATGCATAATTTCATCAGGAAGTTCATATATTTTTCGAAGTCATGATAAAGCAGATGTGCTCTATCCGTTCCCAGAGGTATAAATTTTATTTTTTTAAATTTTTTATCCAACTAATAATTTTTTCAAATATGAGCCTTAATTTACTCTCGTTTTGTACTTCTATTAATTGCATATTAGCTGTTTTGTTATTCTGAGCTTCATTTTCTATTTTCATTGTATTTGGTTTTTCAAATAATTTATCTGGATTATATATTTCTTTTTGTTTTTCTTGATATTTTCTTTCATTTTCTAATAATATTTTTTGAAGTTTTTCTTTTTGTTTATCTGTCGCAAAATAATCCCTAAATAATATAATAATAATTGAATTAGTTTCTTCTAAAAATTTTTGTTCTTCTAATGTTTTAGATATATCAAACTTAAATGAATAATCTTTTGCACAATTATTTTTAAAAAATTCTATTCTTTCTTCAGGAATTTTTTCATACTCTTCTTTTGGCAAATATTTTAAAATTTCTAAAACTTCTGTATAAGCTTTTTCATAATTATTACTCATATTTTATCTCCCATCATTCATTTTAGAATTTACTCTTCTACTTAATCTATTATCCATTCCAATTATATCTGTATGATGTACATTTTGTAAAGCATTTAATGTTAATCTTTGCATATCCAATCTAGAAGTATGACCATATTCTTGTGTATCTAATCTAGTTGTAGGAGTTCCTCCTTCGTTTAGTATTTGATTATTTGTAATATTTAAAACTGCCATTTGAGTAACTTTTAAAAATTCTTCAAAATTATAAACTAAATCTGGATTAAATCCATACTCACTCATCCAACCTTTTACTTGCTTAATATTTTCTGGAGTTGTGAAAATTCCAAAAAGTTGTTGTGGATTTTTTCTAAAATCTATATTATGCATTGTGTCCACACCATATACACTATCTTCATAATCTCTTGGGAAAACTGCAAATACACAACCTGCAGGCATACAGCTTTTATATCCAATCATATCAGAATATAAATCCATTGCTCTTTTTAAATCATGTATTCTAGATGTAGAAATCTCACCATTAATATTTGTGCTATTATTATAATTACCAAATCTATCCATACTTGAAGTAATTGAGCCTGTTTCTATAATTTGCTGTGCAAAATAGATTGGTGTTCCATGAAATCTTAAATCCATTAAAGGTGTTCCATTTGGAGCAATTATATTTTGTAGTTGATAAACAAATAAATCTGAATGCATCTGACTTCTATATTCAATATCATCTTTATTGTTTGGTCTAATAAATTTTAATCTTAAATTATTCTCATTTAACACATAAGTCCACCTATAATATTGTCTTAATTCATGTTGATAGTTAGGAGAATTTATTGGACATTGTCCTCTTTTTAAATTCTCTAAAACAGCTATGGAATCATCTACACATTCAGATACTCTTTCTACTTCTTTTTCCAAACTCTTTTTTTCTTCTCTATAATATTTTCTAGATGTAATTTTTTTATTATTTTTCTCATAAACTATCATTGAATTCTCCTATTCATAGTTCTACTCTCATTTATATAATTCTCTTGAATTGGCTACAATTAACAACTGATTCGCTATATTACTTGCTCTAGACACTCCTTCTGCAATTCGATTTTTGCTATATGGTAATTCTGTTGGTCTTCTTTCAACTACTGGCATCTTAGGAAGTTTTTCATTGGGTTGTTTTTTTTGCATTTCCATTAGTAATTCATTTATTCTTTGTTCCAATTGTGCGTTATTAATTTTATGACATGCTTCTATTACTTTTTCTAAAGAATAGTTCGTTACTAATGTTTCTAACATTTTTTGAGTAAAAGTAAATTTTCCTCTAGCATCATATAATGAAGTATTTATCATATATAAACAGCTGTTCAGAGGGTTTATTTTCTTAAATTTTCTTTCAACTTGCATTTTTATTTCAAATTCTCTTTCATGTGCTAATTCAAATTGATATTCTAGTAATTTCTCTTTCTCTTCTTTGCTAAGTCCTTCTACTTTATAGGGCGGTGTTATAAACAATTCCTTTTTGTCTTGCTCTATTTCATCTTGTGATTGAATATATCGAAAAGCATAATTTGAGTTTATTAGATGACTATCCCAAGTTACATCTGCATAAAATGTTTCTCCATCAATAGTAACTAGATTCCATGCATGTCCATTATTATGTTCATACTTACCGCCATGTTCTTTTGCAACACTCCACAATCCATCTTTTTTCATAACACACTTAATATGATTTCCGTTTTTATCAATTCCAAAATAACTCTTTTCTCCATTTTCTGTTTTAATTTCTTGAAATCCATCAATTTCTAATTCTTCTGTTTTTAGCAAAATTTCACCGAAAACCATAGTATTTTTTATTCCGACAATTTTCAATGCATTCATTAATATTTCTGCAAATCCCTCACATACGCATTTTCCTTTTAATAATCCATTTTCTAAATTTCTAGATTTTCTATAATTATCATCTGATTCTGAAATTCCAGAAGCTGAACTGTCATAACTAATGTATCTTCCTATTCTATCATATATAATTGCAAATTTTTTTAAATTTGGAATATTAAGTTCAATATCATCTGTTATTTCATGTAATTTTTGCATTATTTGTTGAAATGACCTTATATCATAAGTATCATATTCTCCATAATGATTATTTTCACGATTAGGCAATGTAACAGTACACTCACTATCAATTTCGCTCTCTTCAAAAATAGTTATATCTAAGTCTGTCACATCATTTAAATTTATTCTATCAATAGTTATGCTATCACTAACACTTTTATCAGAGAAACGGTTTATCCTAAAAGAACATATTCCATTACCTTTTTCATTTAATTTACATATTTTATTAAATGTACTTATATCTATTTGATTATCAAAAGTGAAAACACCATCTTTATAAATACTACATTTTCTACCAGCTTCTATTGATATATCTAATACAGGAATTTCATATTCGTTTGAAAATTCTATAATATCCTCTAATTCTGATGCAACAAAATCACAATCTTTAAAAATAACTTTTCCAATTATATATTTATATTTTCTTAATAATTCTTTTATATCTTCACTCTTTATTTTTTGGAGTTCATCTATATTTAAATCAAATCCGCCATTTTTATTTGGAATAGCTATTACTCCATTATTTAAATCGTTAAATTCGCATATTGCTTCAAATGTATCTATATTTAGTAAGTCATCAGGATTATGTGTATAAGAACTTGCATCTATAATTATAAACTTCAATTGAACTTTTTCTATAAAGGATTTTACCTTTTCTAATTCACTTTTTGAAAAACTATTAACATTAAGATAAGCATAAGGAATAAGATGACCATATATTTTAAAAAGTTCTTGTAAATCATTACTTTCTAGTTTATTCGTATCATATATTCTTAAAGTAATAGAATCATTTTCTTTATTTTGATGAACATATATTCCGTCCAGATACTATACTTTCTTGACTGTTTTCTTTTAATTTTTCCAATATATCCATATTATTACTCCTTAGTTTATTGGAAGACAATTAGATTTGTGAGAAATTTCTATAGTTTTGCTAATTGTATCTAATACATTTTCTTTATCGACTTTACTGCCATCTATATTTAAAAATTCTAAGTTATTAAAGTCATTTATTGTTTTAAAATTTATAATATTAGCATTATTTATATATAGTTGTTTTATGTTAAATTTGTTATTGACTTCGCTCAAATCAAATGTTTCATCTATTTTTGTTTGAATTGATAAGCATTCAAGTGAGTCAAAAAAATTATAATATGTGCCTCCACAAAATTTCAATATTAAGTGTTTTAACTTTTGCATAATAAACTTTTTATTATTTTTTATAATGCATTGACTAAAATATATATTTTTTAACTTTTTTAATTCATTTATTATTTCAATTACATCATCATCAATTGTAAAAGCTTGTAAATATAAATTTTCTAAATAAGGTAAATCTTTTAGCTGTTCTAAATTAATATTTAAAATTTCACCTCTAAAATTCATGTTTCTTAATGAAATTTCATTAACACTTTCTAATTCTTCTTTAGAAAATTGATTCATATTATCTTTTTTTATTTGATATCCTATACTTTTTGCTAATTCATTATCTAAAATTATTATCATTATTTTTCCCTAACCTTTATTTATGAAATATTCTTTTAAGAAACGCTTCTATTTTTTGCATAAAAGTAATTTCTTTATACTCAATTAAAGAAGTATTAATATCAACTTTTTGTTGATTATTTTTAACAAATAAATTATCTGGATTATATCTTTCTCTTTTATTTATTTCTTCAGTTCTATTATTATCTTTTATAATATTATTGATTTCCCTTTTTTTGTCTTCATTGCTCCAATATGTATAATCTAACCAACACAATAAATCCACTGTTTCTTTACTTATATTATTTTCATTAAATATATCATTTTTATCGATATTCGTTTGAAAATCTTTATTGCGCAAATTTTTTATACTCGATAGTACATTAACTGGTATTTTCATAACAGTCATTTTATCCATATAACTTAATATTTCAAATATTTCTGCATAAATGTTTTCTATATTCATTATTTTCATCACCTTTTTATGTTTATTTATATTTTATCATATTAAGTAATTCTAAAACATGCATTCCCAAAAGCTTTTGTGAAGAACAATTAGCTACTTTATAGTTTAGTATTTAAATGTCTCGCTACATTTGTTTCGAGTATCTATCTTCCTCCGAAAAAATACACCCACAATATTTTTGCATATATAAGCCAAGTTCACGAGCCTTTGCTTGTCCTTCTCTAAATCCTACTCTAAAGTCTCTATACAAAAATTCTATATTATACTTTTTAGATAACTCTTCACAAATTTTTTTTAATTCATCATGTTTTTGATAAGGACTCACAAATAATGTACTTGTAAAAGCATCATATCCATTTTCTTTTGCATATCTCACAGTTTCTTCTAAACGAATTCTATAACAATAATTTACACACCTATTTTCTAAGTTATCTATTACATTTTTACAAAATTCTCTTAAGCCATAATTTTCATTTATAATTAAGTTTATATTTATTTTTTTAGAATATTCTATTAAACAATCTCTTCTTGCTTTATATTCCATATATGGATGTATATTAGGATTGTACCAATATAAATCTGGTTCTATTTTTTCATTTCTTAAAGTTTCTATACAAAAAACACTACAAGGTGCACAACATGTATGCATTAATAATTTCATTTTTCTATTTTCTCCTTTATTTATTATATGAATTTTCTACTTTATTTTTTATTCCCAAAAACATATTGTATATTTTAATTTATAAAATTCCTCTTTTGAATAAAATTCCATATAGCTTTTCTCTGAAACAATACCACATAAAATTCCTACAATAAAAGTATAAACAGTTATAATACCCAAAATTTTTTGCATAATTAATTTTGCCTCTTTGCTTTTTAAAATATTATATAAGCTTGAAAAAATCAATATTCCTGCTAAAACAAACATCCAAGCATAATCTATTAAATATCTTTGATTGCTTCCTCCCATCATTCCACTTATTATAGCTATTATTAATCCAACTATAATTAAAGAATTTATTAAAATTTTTAAATTTTTATTTTCAATCTTTTTATTTACTTTTACTACACCAAAACAAAATAAGCAAATAGGTACAAGTAAAAATAGTCCACCTAACATATTTTCAATATAATAATATCCATAGAAATTTAAAATATTATTATTATTAAGTATAAATGGAAAATCTGCTCCAAAAACCGGAATGTTAAAAAAGTTACAAAGAATAACCATAGGAATAGTAAAAATTCTACTACCAAGCTCATTCATATTGTTTACAGTTAATTGATATCTTGCTCCAAACTCGAATGGATTGTCAAATCTTACATAATTATAAATCATAAGTAAAATCCCAACTATTAAATAAGGAATTCCAATAGAAAATATTAATTTAAATAAGCTTTTTTTATTATTTTTAAAATTTCTTATATTAGTAATAAGTAAACTTATAAAATATGGTAAAACCAAAAGTGATGCTAGTAAATCTGTTGGTCTACAAGCAACAGAAAGTGCTAGACTTAAAGAGCCAAAAAATATATATAAATATTTGTCTTTATCTTTTTCTTGAGACTTTAATATAAAATAAATTCCTTGCAAAACAAAATATAAACCAACTATTATAACTACTTCATAAACTCTTGATATTCCATTTGCATATATTATAAGTGTTCCTGAACATAATGTTACTAAAAATAAAAAAACATTTTTAAAAGGAACCTCTTTAAAATACTTTTTCAAAATCTTAGTTAAAATTTCTTTTAATACAATAAATATTAACATTGAAAAAGCAAAAACTACAACAGATACTTTCAAATATCTATTAGTAATATAAAAATATGGTAAAAAAGTTATTATTAGGGGTAAAATACCAAAATATATATAAGAATGTCCATTATAATATGCTGTATCCCATTCATATCTTACATGTTCTGTACTTTCTCTTGCTATACTATCATATGGATCTGTAAGTTCAGCTAGTTCTGGTGTAGGATCACTAAGCAAATACAGTTTTCCATTCATAATTGAATTTACAAAAGCTTTATTATAAACACCTTCATTTGTTGAAATTAAACCTAAAAAATCATTTCCAATACTTTCTTGACTATCTGAATATGTATTCACATATGATGTAATTACAAAAAATATAGCTATAACAATTAATAATACTGTTTCTTGTTTTATATCTTTATTAGAATATTCCTTTTTAAATATTTCTGAAGTTTTATAAAAATATATAAATATTAAAATACCTGTAACAATAATAAATCGTGCTATATTAAATTCAAATGGTATCTTTTCGTTTATTGTTACACTTTCTAATTTTCCTTCTTCATAAATATAATTATTTACAGATAATATTAAATAGTTTGTATCTCCTGATAGATATACTGGTATATAATGTGATTTCTCAGATGTTAATAAATAAAACTTAGAATTCAACCCAAAATTATATTCTGTTGTATCATCTGAATAATAAAATTTATATTCTACTGGTTCTTCTATATCTTTTAATTCTAATTTTATTGTTCCTACTTTCTGATTTATATTAGAAATTTTTAAATATGTATTTCCATCTTCTATTTTTAAAAATTCAAAATCAGTAAATACTTTTTTTTCATAATTTCCAAATAAAATACGATAAGAAGTAATGTTAAAAACAATTACTTCTAATGCTAAACCAATTATTATTAATATTATTAAAATTTTCAAATGTTTCTTTTCCATTTTATTATTCCTTTGTAAATATCTTTAATTTGATTTTACTTCATGGTATTCTTTTTCAGTATTCACATTCCATATATTTTCTTTACTTGTAATTCCGTTTTTTATATTTTTTACTGTTTCAAATGAAGTTACCATTGAATGATCCATATTATTATATCTATGTTGACCATTTCTTCCAACACAATATAAATTACTATATGAATTTAAATAATCAATAATTTTATCTATATGTTCATAAGTATCAAAATACGCAGGATATGCTTTTTTTATTTTTTCTCTGTGATAATCTTTTACATCTTTTTTATCTATTATTCCTATGCTTGTAAGTTCATTTATTGCAAACTCTGAAAATTCTTTATCACTCATATTCCAATACTTGTCACCTTCTTTACAAGTATATTCTAAACCTATCCAAACTGTATTTTCAGGGTCTTCTACTAGATATGGAGACCAATTATTAAATATTTGCAGACGAAGCATATTAACTTCAGGTTCTTGCACATATATCCAACAATCAGGAATAATATTTCCTAAAGTTTTCATTTTTGTTTCGTTTTTTATTTTTAATTTATCAACCAAAACACCAACTGTTTGAAAATCTACATATGGAAGTCCATTTGCAATTTCTTTTATTTCATTTGGAACCTCTACACCTTTAAAACCTTTTATTAAATCCTTAATAGGCATAGAAGAAATAAAAATATCTCCTTCTATAATTTCTGTTTTTCCATTTACATCACATTCAACAGATTTTATTTTATTGTTTTCTATATAAATATTTTTTACCCTATGTCCTTTTTTTATTTTTCCGCCACTTTCCTCTATTTTTTCGGCTAATATTTCCCATAATTGTCCTGGTCCATATTTAGGATACCAAAATTGTTCTATTAGTGATGTTTCAACTTCTTTTTTATTTTTCTTTCCTCCAAAAATTTTTATAAAAGCATCTTTAACAACTGCTGATATAGATACTCCTTTCACTCTTTGAGCTCCCCAATCCGCTGATATTTCTTTTGGATGTCTTCCCCATAATTTCTCAGTATATTTTTCAAAAAACATACTATATAAAACTTTTCCAAAATGATTTATATAAAAATTTTCTAATGATGTTTCTTCTTTTTTTACAAATATAGTTTTTAAATAACTAAAACCAGCTTTTATTGTTCTTATAAGGCCCATATTCGTAAATGTTTTTAGTTTTAAACTAATAGGATAATCAAAAAATTTCTTCAAATAAAATATTCTTGATACTCTTGTTCTAATAAGCATTACAATGTCTTCTCTTTCAGGATTAGGTCCACCTTTTTTTAATGGTTTTTCTCTTTCTAGTTTTTCATCATCAAATGAATTAGAACCTTGAATTGGCATTAAATCTTCCCAAAACTTCATAACATTTTCATCTTTTGAAAAAAATCTGTGTCCTCCTATATCCATTCTATTTCCATTATATCTTACAGTTTTAGAGATTCCTCCTATATCATCTGTTTCTTCCAAAATAATTACTTCATAGTCCTTTTTAGAATCTTTTAATAATTCATATCCTGCAGTAAGTCCTGCTGGACCTGCACCAATTATTATAACTTTTTTCATTTTCATTTATATGTTAGATTACTTTTCTAACTGGTTCCTTTCTTATTATTTTGTTTTTAATTTATAATGTATATTCAATTCCTAAATGCTCATATGCAGTTGCAGTTGCAACTCTTCCTCTAGGGGTCCTTGCTAAAAATCCTATTTGCATTAAATATGGTTCATATACATCTTCTATTGTTTCTACTTCTTCATTTAAAGTAGCTGCCAAAGTTTCAACTCCAACTGCTTTACCTCCATATTTATATATTATTGTTTCTAAAATTTTTCTATCTGTTTCATCTAAACCTAATTCATCTATTTCTAAATTATTCAATGCTTTTTTAGCTACATCTAATGTTATAGTGCCATCACCTAAAACAAGTGCATAATCTCTTATTCTTTTTAATAATCTATTTGCAATTCTTGGAGTACCTCTAGAACGCTTTGCAAGCTCTTTTGCTGCTTCTTTTTCTATTTTTATATTTAATATTTCACTTGATCTTTCTATTATTGTTGTTAAATCTTTTTCAGAATATAATTCTAATTTTGACACAATACCAAATCTGTCTCTAAGAGGTGTAGATAATGCACCAACTCTTGTTGTTGCTCCTACTAAAGTAAATTTTGGAAGATCAAGTCTTATAGATTTTGCTGTTGGGCCTTTTCCAATAATTATATCTAAACAAAAATCTTCTAAAGCTGGATATAAAATCTCCTCTATATTTTTACTCATTCTATGTATTTCATCTATGAATAAAACATCATTTTCAGAAAGATTTGTTAAAAGAGCAGCTAAGTCTCCAGGCTTCTCAATTGCAGGTCCTGAAGTCACTTTTAAATTTGCTCCCATTTCATTTGCTATAATATTTGAAAGTGTAGTTTTTCCAAGTCCTGGAGGTCCATATAGTAAAACATGATCTAGAGCTTCTCCTCTTTTTTTTGCAGCTTCTATATATACTTTCATATTTTCTTTTACTTTTTTTTGACCTATATATTCACTTAATTTTTTAGGTCTTAATGATAATTCAGACATTTCTTCTTCAACATCAAAAGTATCTGGTGAGAGAATATTCTCTTTCATTTGCTCCTCCTAATTTGTATTTTTAAAAACCTGTATCATATTCTTTATTTTCCATAAAAGGATATATTTCTTTTACTCTTTTTAATGTATATATAGCATTTTTTTGATGTGGACATTTTGGTGGTGCTTCTACTAATTCATTTTTGTAACAATTTTTATTTAACTTATATATTAAATACCTGCAATTTAAATATGTATAATAAATCTTATATCCATTATCTAAATCTTCCCAAAACATTTCAAATGTGTAATTATCTTCCAATATTATACATTCCTTTCTAGATTTCCGCTAAAATTGTTAATAACATTCCTATTCCTGACATAAGAAAACTTGCTCCAAAAATATATATAAGCATTTTAGAAGCTTTTGAAGTTTCTATGTAAACATCTGTTGGATTTTGTTCATTTATTTGAATTATTTTTTTACTTCCAATAACTTCTGTTTGATTTCTTTTATATTTTTCAATACATTTCTCATATTCTTTGTCATTATATATATACTTATAAACTGGTGCATAAGCAACACTTCCATCATTTAATTTTAAGGATTTAAAATCAAATAATTCTGCATTTACTGAAACTTTACATCTTCTTTCTGCCATATTATCTAATATACCTGGACCAATAAGCATTGCTGTTCCTATAATAGTTATTGCTGTTGATATCATTATAGGAAAAATCATATCAGCTCCTGAATTTAAATTAAATAAATAACCCCATTCATTTATTGCTGGAATAATAATACAACCTAAACCTGTTACGGTACAAATTGCACCTGTTGGTTGTTTTTTACATATTGCAATAATTCCAATAATCAAAAATAATTGTCCAAAAGTCATAATAGAAAATGTTACTTGATCTAATCCTGAAAAATAACACATAAGTGCAATTGAAGCAATTGCCCAAATAATACATGCCCATGAAATTATGGTATCATGGAATAAAAATTTTTCTTTTGTTTTTCCTACCATTTTTTCTCTCCTTATTTTATCATATTTATAAAATCTTGTTCACTTATAATCTCTATTCCAAGTTTTTGTGCTTTTAATAATTTACTTCCACTATCTTCTCCTGCTAAAACATATGTTGTTTTTTTTGAAACAGATGATGATGTTTTACCACCTAATTTTTCTATAATTTCTTCTGCTTCTTTTCTCGAAAAGTTTTCTAATCCTCCTGTTAAAACAAATATCTTTCCTTCAAAACGGTTATCTGTTTCTGCATTTTCTTCTACTTGCATATTTATTCCATATAATTTAAACTTTTCTATTAAGTCTTTAGTTTGAGTTTGATTGAAAAATTCAAAAACACTTTGAGCCATTATTTCACCCATGTCATCTATTTCAATTAATTCTTCATATGTTGCATTTTGTAAATTGTCAATGTTTTTAAATGCTTTTGCAAGCGATTTTGCAGCTTTTACTCCAATATGTCTTATTCCTAAACCATTTATCAATCTGTAAAATTCATTATTTTTACTTTCATTTATACTATCAATCAAATTTTGTGCAAATTTTTTACCATTTTTCTTTAATGACGCAATATCTTCTAATTTTAATTTATATAAATCACTAATATTTTCAATCATTTTACGATTTAAAAATTCTTCAACAATACTGTCTCCTAATCCCTTTATATTCATTGCTTCTCTAGAAGCAAAATGTAAAATATTTCTATACTGTTTTGCCGGGCATTCTATTCCAATACATCTTACTGCTGATTCGCCTTCCTCTCTTATTGCATCTGCTCCACAAACTGGACATTTTCTTGGCATTACAAAATCTTTTTCTTTTCCTGTTCTCTTTTCTTTTACTACTCCTACAACTTCTGGTATTACATCACCTGCTTTTTGAATTATAACAGTATCTCCAATTTTTAAATCTTTTTCTTTTATAAAATCTTCATTATGAAGTGTAGTTTTTGAAATCATAGAACCAGCTACTTTTACTGGTTCTAAAATAGCCATTGGAGTTATTGCTCCTGTTCTTCCAACTTGAAGTAAAATATCTTTTAAAATTGTTTCTTTTCTTTCTGGTGGATATTTATATGCAATAGCCCATTTAGGAGTTTTATAAGTAACTCCTAAAATTTCTCTTTGTCTTAAATCATCTACTTTTACAACTGCACCATCTATTCCAAAAGATAATTTTTCTCTATTTTCACCTATTTTATTTATTTCATCAATAACTTCTTTAATACTTGTACAAAATACTTTTACAGGATTTACATTAAATCCTATTTTTTCTAAATATTTTAAAGATTCTAAATGTGATGTGAATTTTATTGTATCTGATTTTTGAACATTAAAAATAAATATATCAAGAGGTCTTGAAGCTGTTATTTTACTATCTAATTGTCTTAATGAACCTGCTGCCGCATTTCTTGCATTAGCAAATAGAGATTCGTCATTCTCCTCTCTTTTTCTATTCATTTCTTCAAATTCTTTTTTTCCTATAAAAACTTCTCCTCTTACTATAATATCTATTTTTTCTTTAAGTTTTTGAGGAATATTTTTTATAGTTTTCAAATTTTCTGTAATATCTTCTCCAACTAAGCCATTGCCTCTTGTTGCTCCTCTTACAAATTCTCCATTCTTGTATTCTAAACTAACAGAAAGTCCATCTATTTTTGTTTCAACAACATAATTTACATTATTTGTTTCTAATGCTTTTTTAGTTCTTTCATCAAATTCATATAATTCTTCAAAATCAAATATATCTTGCAAACTTTGAAGTGGTACTTCATGCTCTACTTTTTCAAATCCCTCTTTTACTGTACCACCTACATGTTGTGTTAAAGAATCTTTTGTTATTAAATCTGGATATTCTTTTTCTAAATTTCTAAGTTCTACCATAAGCATATCATATTCAAAATCACTAATTTCTGGAGAATCATCATCATAATATTTTTTAGCATGATATGCTGTAATTTCTCTTAATTCTTTTATTCTTTTTTCTGCTTTTTCTCTTTCCATCGTAAAACCTCTTTATTTAGTATCTTTAAATAAATCTTTTCCGTTTTTTAAATAATCATATCCTGAAAAAATTGTTGCTATTACCGAAATCAGCATCATACATGAAGCAATAATATTAAATATCATTTCTCCTTGTGACATATAAACATATGCTGAAGATTGTAATGCTGCTTCAGTATTTGCCACCCCAAATATAAAACTAAAGAAATTATGCTTATCAGCAAACACTAATATTATTGCTATCATTTGTGTAACTGTTTTTAATTTTCCCCAAATAGATGCCGCTATTACTTTTCCACCTTTTTCTACTGCAATTAATCTATATCCAGAAACTAGGAATTCCCTAAAAAGTACAATAATAGGTATCCAGCCTGGAATTTTACCAAATTCTACAAGCATAACTAATGCTGATATAACTAAAATCTTGTCTGCTAATGGATCTAAAAATTTTCCAAATGTTGTTATCTGATTTCTTGATCTTGCAATATATCCATCTAATTTATCTGTAATAGATGCTATTATAAAAATTATATTCATAATCCAAAGATATACTGGTATTTCAAGCCATTCTCCTTGTATTACTCCTAAAACACCTAAATAACCAATTATAACAAAAATTGGTACTAATATTATTCTAAAAACAGTTAACTTATTTGCTAAATTCATATTTTTTTCCTTCCATTATATATTTTAATAATTGTTTACTAGAGAATTTGAAATATTCGCATTATTTTGCAAAATATTTTCATCTAATATATTTTCTACTGTATTTTCATCATTTCCAAATAATCCACTTGATTCGCTATTTGCCTCTTCCTCTTCTTCTAATTGATTATTTCTCGCTGTTTCTAATTGATTTATTAATGTTTGTAAACTAGAAATATCTTTTCCTATCATTTCAAAATCACTAGATGATACAGATTGTTTTAAATTATTATTTGCTTTTATCACAGAATCAATTAATTCATATATATTGTCTGTATTTACTATTTCCAAATCTACTGCATATTCATCATTAAAGAAATTAGAAAGTGCACTGTTCAAGTCATCTCCAATTGTTACAGTATTACCAGAAGCTACTATAACTTTTTTAAGAACTGGAATTTCACTTTCATTTAGCATTACTTGATATACAGGCTCAATATAAAGTAATGAATTTTCAATTGGAACAATAATCATATCCTTTATCAGTTTTGTACCACTTGTATTTAACTCTTCTAATTCTTCTGAAATTGTTGCATCTTGTTCTATTTGATTATTAAGTTGCATTATTCCCACAACATTACTTTCTGAATTGAATTTATATAAAGATAATACTGGTTTTCCTTCTCTTATTGTTCCCACTAAATATGCTGATATATTTTGTTTTTCATATTTATTATATGTTATAACAAGTCCAAGTTCTGGCTTATTATTATCAATAGTTTTAAGCATTGTATAATATGGTTTCATCTTTTCGCCTGCAACTGTTGAATTTGCTGATGAAGCTTCAGTTGTTATTTCCCATAAATCATCCGCTCTATATAAAGTATCTTCACTTATATCATGATATATATTTATCATTTCTGATTGAATCTCATATAAAAATTCTGGATATATTAAATGTTCTTGAATGTCTTCTGGAAGTTCATCTTCTATAAATAAATCTGGATACATATTTCTATATGTCATAATAATAGGATCTGTTTTATCTGTTATATAAAACTCTGTTGTTCCATCATATGCATCTATTAATACTTTCACTGAATTTCTTATATAATTAACTCTTTCTTTATATCCTTTTATATCTATTGTTGAAACTTGTGAATATGGATATGAAGCAGATCTAGTATAACCATCTAATACCCATACAAGTCTACCATCATCTGTAATTACTAAATAAGGATTTTCATCATATAATACATCTGGAAAAACTTTTTTTGCTCTTTCTATTATATTCCTATTTGAAATTATTTTTGTATTTTCATTTATATTAGAAGAAAAAGCAAGTTTTAAATTCTTCTCATTTAAAGCAAGTACTAATCTATCCCAAAATCCTAAAGTTAATCCAGCTTGTCCATCATACACATTTTCTTCATTTGTTGTTGCAGTAATAGGATAATCATATTCTTTTCCAAAATCTGTATTTGTCATAATTGTACTATCAGTTTCTAATCCAAAATAAATTCTTGGCTGTTTTATATTTAATATATCTTCACTAGTAAAATCTGATAAAATGTATTCTGCATAACCATTTGAATCAGAATCTGTTGCAGAACTTACTACTGCTGAATATCCATGAGTATATTTTAATGTTCTATTATTATAACTTATTGTAGAATCATTTAATATTTCTCGTGGTGTAATATATACAAGTTTGTCTTTTCCATCAATTTTATACACTGCTAAAAATGTATTTTCATAATTATAATAAACACTATTTTCTTGGTGTTCTGCTATAGCATTTAAAGTTACATCTTCTGTAATTAGTGGAATATTATTTATAAGATCTTGGTTGTTTGATACTTGTTCAGAAGTTATTGCACTATAATCATTAATATTTTGTTGATCTATATTAATTCCATATGCTGTTTTAGTGTTTTGAATATTATATCCTATATATTCCTTTTCATTATCTAATTCATTATTTTTTACATGAATTAATTGGAAATATGTCATAACAATAAATAATCCAATTAAATATACAGGAATAGCAAGTACTGATATCATAGCTTGTTTAAAGTTTTGTTTTCTTATATATCTTATTAATCTTAACACAGCAAGTATAATTACTATACTTAAAATTCTATATCCCCATAATTTTATTGTCACATCTGTTTTTCCAGCACCAACTATTTCTGTTGCACTATTATCTTCACCTATTGTAACCATATTTCCAGTTAAAATATTTTGTGAAGAAATAAAAATATAAATACAAAATACAATTGTTATAAGAACTAATAAAACAATTTCTTGTTTTACAAAAATATTTCTTTTTAAAGTTTCTGCACTAACACCATCTAGATATACATTTAAAGTTATTACATAATATAAAGCTGTATAAATTATTTCTACTACTAAAACTTCTATAAAGAAAATTAATAAAGATTGTATAAAAGGTAAAGAAAACATGTAATAACCAATATCTGCTCCAAAAATAGGATCTGTTTGTCCAAATAAAGCTGCATTGCTAAATATAGCAAATTTATCTGCTAGCATTGCTGATGCAAAGACTCCTCCTATTATAGCTAAAAGTAAACTCAAACTTTTATTTGGAAGTTTTGGCATTTGTTTTTTTTCTTCATCAAAAAACTTTTTCAACCCTTTTTTAATAAATTTATTTAAAATATAAGTAATTAAATATATACAAATTGCAGAAACTCCAAATACTATATATTTATTTTGAATTTTTTGATAAAATACACTTTCATATTGTTCTCCAATTTCTATTATATTTAAATATTCTGCTCTTAAAGAAATTATTGAACTTATTATAAATAAAATTAATAATGCTAAAACTAATATCGTTCTTTTTTTTATCTTTTTATTTTTTTTAGTTTTATCAACTTTAATCTCGTCATTTTCAGATATTGTTTGTTTTTTATTTGCTTTTTCTGAATTTTTATTAATATTCTCATTTTTTTCTATAACTTCATTTGGTTCTTCTTTTGAATTATTTTTTTCTTTTTTTCCCATTTTAATAATTCCTTTCTAAGAATTTTGAATTTTATATAATTGCATCTAAAAATTCTTCTGAATTAAACACTTGCATATCATCTATTTGCTCACCAACACCAATAAACTTTACAGGAATCTGATTTTCTGAAACTATACCTACAACAACTCCACCTTTTGCTGTACCATCAAGTTTTGTAAGTACAAGTCCAGTTATATCAGCTGTTTCCTTAAAGGCTTTTACTTGTGAAATAGCATTTTGACCTGTTTCAGCATCTAACACAAGTAATGTCTCTTTACTCGCTTCAGGCATTTCTTTCTCAATAACTCTTTTTATCTTGAAAAGCTCATCCATTAAATATTTTTTATTATGTAATCTTCCCGCTGTATCTATAATTAAAACATCTGCATTTTGTTTTTTAGTCTCATCTATTGCTTCATAAACTACTGAAGCTGGGTCTGAACCTTCTTCTTTTTTTACAATAATACTATTTGATCTTTCAGCCCAAATCTCTAATTGTTCAACAGCTGCTGCTCTAAAAGTATCTGCTGCTGCTAAAACTACTTTTTTCCCATTTTTAGTTAGTGTATTTGCAATTTTACCTATTGATGTAGTTTTTCCAACACCATTTACTCCTACCACTAAAAGTATTGATGGTTTTGTAGTTAAATTTAAATCTGAAGTACCAACATCTAGAATATTTTTCATTATCTCCTTTAAAGCTTTTTTTACACTTTCTTCATCTTCTATCTTTTCTTTCTTTATCTTTTGTCTCAATTCATCTATAATTTTAACAGAAGTTTCCATTCCTATATCTGACATTACCAAAACTTCTTCTAATTCTTCTAGTAATTCTTCATCAACTTTTCTAAAAACACTAAATACATTGTTAATTTTTTCATCAATAGAATTTTTGGTTTTCCCTAAACCTTGTTTTAATTTATCGAAAAATCCCATAATTCCTCCTTTTATTTTATACTTCTAATTTATATCATTAAAACCTTAAAAAATCAATACTTTTTCCTTAAACTTTAAGTTCCATTAAATTCAATATAACCCTGTTTTTCTTCGTAAGTTTTGTCAAAAAAATCTTTTCTTTTACTTAATAAATCTATTGTTGTTGTTTTCCTTATTTCTGATACATTTTCTACTCGCATGAAAAACTCTTCTAAATCTTTTTCTGAGATTTTACTCACCATTTTCAATGCCTTTTTTGTTTCTTTTGGATAAAGTCTTTTTATATAATTAATTACATCTTTATAATTTGCATATTTTTCTTTTTTATAAATTTCAAAAGGAGTTACAATTGCCATTTTATTTTCCTCATCTAATTCTTCTAAAGTTTTATTAGATAGCTTTTCTGGCGGACATCCAAATCCTAGAATTGCTTCATTATCAAACATTGGATACAAATCTAGTATACGTGATTTTTTATTCAATCTAAAAAACCAATTATCTCTATTTCTGTCTGGAATCATAAATCTTGCATCATAAACTAGCATATTTATAAATTCTTGTTTAAAATCCAAAAACTCTTGATATGGTCTATTATATTTTTGAACATAAAAAAACATACTTTGTATTATTGTATCAACATCAAGAGATTTTGAAGGATCAAATTTCTCACCTTTAGATTCTAAATATAATTTTATTATTCTTTCAGGCGAAACAATTATGTCATCTTCAGCTAATGCAACATAACTTTTTATTCCTAAATCATATACTCCAGGTTTTAATAATGGACTTTTATATATTTCTATATCACACATATTGAAATTCAAATTTTTTCCTATAAAAAATGCTAAAGCTTCGCCTATGTGTAAATCATCACTATACAAATTTCTTTTTAAAAAAAATCTATTATGATTATTTCTACTTTGCAAATTTTCTGGACTTTTTGCAACATACTCACTTATATAATTATTGTATCTATCATCCAATCTATATTTAGTTAAGTCTATTGGAGTTCCTTTGAAATCCATATTTTACCTCTTTTTCATAAACAAAATCTAACAAGCATTATACTTCAGGTTTATAATTTTTTCAATGTAAAATTCATAATTAAGACATTTTTAAAAAAATCGCTATTTGTGGGGTTTATTTTTTCACTTTAATTTATTATAATTTTATTAGTATTGGAGGATATGATATGAATCAAGGAAAAATAGGACAATTTATTAGTGAAATTAGAAAAGAAAAAAATATGAATCAACAAGACTTGGCTAATCTTTTAGGTGTAACTTCTAAAACTATCTCTAGATGGGAAACAGGAAAATATATGCCAGACTTATCATTATTTACTGAGATTTCAAATGTTTTAGATGTTTCTTTAAATGAATTATTTCAAGGAGAAAGAATTATAGGCAAAAAAAATAAAGATAGTATTGAAATAGAAGCTAAATTAGAAATTAAAGAAAAACAGTACAAAGAACTTATAAATTTATTTATGACTGAAAATTGCAAACACACTAGAAAAAAGCAACATGATATATATTTTTCACCAGAAACTCCAAGTTTTTTTGGTGAAGACATTGATGATGAATGCATTCGAATAAGAATACAAAAAAACAAATATATATTATGTTATAAAAAAATATTTTTTGGTGAAAATGAATCTGATATTCATATTGCAGAATATGAAACTGAAATTTCAAATTTAGATGCTACTATAAATATTTTAAAAGGTGTTCGTATAAATAAAGTTTGTGATTTAATTAAAACACGTGATACTTTTATTTATAAAAATCTGTTTGAAATATCATTAGACTCAGTAGAAAATCTAGGATATTTTATAGAAATTGAAATTTATGATAAAAATCTTCCAGTAAAACAAGCAAATCAACTTCTCTTAAACTTTATAAAAGAAATGAATTTAGATATAACTAAAAGAAATTTAAAAGGTTATTCATATATGATGTATGACAAATTAAAAAAAGAAAACAAGACGTTCTAGGCAAAGTGCTAGAACGTCTTGTTTTCTTTTTTCGACCCGTGAAATATAATTACTTTAAAATCTCATTCATCCAGTTCCAGATATAAGGTTCCACAACACTTTTACACGTATCATGAAAAATATCATGTCTAGAATCTTTAAAAAGCTGTACTTCTACATTCGGAATATATTTTCTGTACATCTTTACAACTTTTTTTACAGATTTTCCAAAGTCTCCAACTGGGTCGTCTGCTCCACTTAAAAACAGAAGTGGAGTTTTTTGGCTGTTTCTAATTGTTTCTTCTTGACTTGTATAGGCCATTCCATTTATCAACTCCCTAAACATTCCAGGAGTTATAAATTTTCTGGTTAAAGGATCTTCTATATACTCCTTTATTCCGTCTTCTGATGAGCAAAGCCAGTCAAAATCTGTTTTCGTCGGTTTAAAATACTTATTGTAATTTCCAAAAGCTAGATCATTAATCTTTTTACTAACCTTGTAATCTCCTCCAATCTTTTTGGCTTCTTGTTTTATCATAAAACATACCATTTTAGCCAAAATTGTGGAAATTAAGCCTGTACCTGCAAGAATAATTCCAGATGTGTCTAATTTTCCTGTTGCCATTGCAGTTCTTACTACAAATGACCCCATAGAGAAACCTAGTATAAAGCATGGTACTGGATACTTATCTTTTATGATATGATTAAATCTTATCACATCATCTACCAAATATTTCCAGCTACCATCGCTTCCAAAATACATTGGTGGTTTCTTACTGGATATAGACTCACCATGACCTATAAAGTCAAATCCAGTCACTAAAATACCTTTTTCTGTAAGGTACTTAGCAAGGTTTGCATATCTTCCAATATGCTCTCCTATTCCATGAGCAACTATTAATGTTGCCTTAATTTTTACTTCTGGAACAAAAACAGTTGTATTCAATTTTGTTTCCATATCTGTTGACTGGATTATATACTTCTCTTTAAGCATTTCTATTCCTCCATTTCTGCTTTTTTTAGAGAAAACTAACACTAAAATTTTTAGCATTAGTAATTAATAGTTTCAGCAATCTATATGAATGCTTACATTAATTATATTATTTTACGTATTTTTATGTCAACTTATGAGTAATAGCTCTCATTTATAAAACATAGAGGATTAACCTCTATGTTTACTTATATTTCAATTCTAGGCTCATACTTTTCAAGCCACATATTTACTTGGCATAAATATGCCATAAGTTGAGGTCCGGGTCATAAGCTGACCAAACCATGGTCTTGAAAATGCTTTTCCTTCTGTTTCTAATATTTCTAAAATATATTTCCTATTTAATAATTTGTTTATAGGAGAATTTGTATTTTTCATAATTTCATTTAATTTATTTTTCACTACTTTTAAATAATTTGGATTATGTGTTTTAGGATATGGACTCTTTTTTCTATATATAATTTCTTCTGGCAAAAGCCCCTCCAAAGCATATCTTAAAAGTCCTTTTTCTCTTCCCTTATATGCTTTCATCTCCCATGGTATATTCCATGCATACTCAACAATCCTATAATCACAAAATGGAACTCTAACTTCAAAACCATTATACATACACATTCTATCTGTTCTATCTAATAATGTTTGCATAAACCAATTTGAAGTCAAATATATTAACTTTCTATGCAATTTATTGTTTTCTGTATCAGATTCCAAAAATTTTATTTTTGATAATTCTTTTTCATATTTATCATTTACATATTCTTTTATTGAAATTTCTTTCGAAATATCTGGATTCAGCAATTTCTGTCT
The DNA here is from genome assembly GCA_944390285.1 of uncultured Clostridia bacterium. Classification (GTDB taxonomy): domain Bacteria; phylum Bacillota; class Clostridia; order TANB77; family CAG-508; genus Scatovivens. The sequence continues at coordinate 40,410 of CALXPN010000005.1, read as the reverse complement.
TTCATCTAAAGCAAGTGACCATGGAAATGTATTACTTTTTAAACTATCCTCTCTAAAATACCATGGGTAACCACCAAAAATTTCATCTGAGCATTCTCCTGAGAGCGCAACTTTTACATATTTTTTTACGTTTTTAAAAAATAACAAATAAGAAGAATCCACATCTGCCATACCCGGAAAATCTCTAGCAATCATTGCATCTTCTAAACCTTCAAATAGTTCTGGAGTATCAAGAATTATTTTATGATGATCTGTATCTAAATATTTTACCATTAAATCTATATAATAATTATCTGTATTTGGCTGAAAATCATTTTTCACAAAATTTTTATCTTGGTCTACATAATCAACAGAAAAAGTTTTCAGTTTCTCTCCATATTTTTCCTTATAATAATCACTTGCAAATTTTGTAATAATACTAGAATCCAATCCACCAGAAAGTAAACTACCTATAGGTACGTCTGATATTAATTGTCTTTCTACAGAATCTTTTAATAGGTATCTTATTTTTTCACATGTAGTTTCTAAATCATCATTATGTCTTTTAGTTTCTAACTTCCAATATTCCTTTTTTATTGTAGTATTCTTGTTATAAATTAAAAAATGTGCAGGTTCTAATTCATAAATATTTTTAAACGGACTAATACCTGGTGTATGACTAGGACCTATTCCAAACAATTCTGAAATTCCTATTTTATCTACTATTTTTTCTACTTTTGGATGTTCAAAAATGGCTTTTAATTCTGATGCAAAAATTAAATTATCATCTACAAAAGTATAATATAAAGGCTTTATTCCAAATCTATCTCTTGCTAAAAAAATTTCACCTTTTTTATCATTCCAGATTGCAAAAGCAAAAATACCATTTAAATACTCACATACTTTCTCTCGATAACAAATATAAGCCTTTAATATAACTTCTGTATCTGAATGACTTTTAAATTCAAATCCGTTTTCTTTCAACTCTTCTCTTATTTCACTTGTATTATAAATTTGACCATTATATACAATTGTATATGTAACTTCATCTATTTTATAACTCATTGGCTGTTTTCCTTTTTCTATATCTATAATACTAAGCCTTCTGTGTCCTAAGTTAGCATGTTTAGAAAAATACATGCCATCTTCATCTGGTCCTCTTTTATTCAAACTTTTTGTCATGTTTTTTATTATATAATAATCATTTGATATATCTTTTTTATTATTTACAATTCCTACAATTCCACACATAAAAAAACTCCTTACACAATATATTTTATAATATATTATGCAAAAAGTTTTTATATATGTGACATCAAATTATTATTTTAGCATTTCTTTTAGTCTCACTAAAGTATTTAATGCATCTATTGGTGTTAACTCATTAACATTTATTTTATCAAGTTCATGAGAAATATCTGCAAGTTTTAAACTAAATAAATCAAATTGACCTTCAACTTGTTTTTTCTGTTCTTTTTCTTCTTTAATTTTTACTCCACCTTTTTCAAGAGAACGCAAAATTTTATTTGCTCTTGTTACAACATTTTTTGGTACTCCTGCAAGTTTAGCTACATGAATTCCATAACTTTCATCAGTACCTCCTTCTAATATTTTTCTTAAAAATATTATATCTTCACCTTTTTCTTTAACTGCAATATGATAATTTTTTATTCCTTCTACTTTTTCTTCTAATTCTAATAATTCATGATAATGTGTTGCAAATAATGTTTTACAACCTATTTTTTCTTTATCTGCAATATATTCTGCAACAGCCCAAGCTATTGAAAGTCCATCATATGTAGATGTTCCTCTTCCTATTTCATCTAGTATTACCAAACTTTTAGGAGTTGCATTTTTTAAAATATTTGCTACTTCATTCATTTCAACCATAAAAGTACTTTGACCACTACTTAAATCATCTGATGCTCCAACTCTTGTAAAAATTTTATCTACAATTCCAATTCTCGCACTTTCTGCTGGAACAAAGCACCCTATCTGTGCCATTAATGTTATGATTGCAACTTGTCTCATAAATGTAGATTTACCAGCCATATTAGGTCCTGTAATTATTGCAACTCTATTTTCATTACAATCTAAATATGTATCATTTTCAACAAATATTCCATCATCAACCATTTTCTCTATTACTGGATGACGTCCACCTTTTATATCTATAATATCTTCCTCATTTACTTCAGGATACACATAATTATTATCCTCTGCTATTGTGGCAAAATTAGATAAAACATCAATATTTGCAACTGCACTTGCTGTAGTTTGTAATCTCTCAATATTACTTGCTATTTTATCTCTTATTTTTGTAAATTCATCATATTCTAAATTTATAACTTTTTCTTCTGATCCTAAAATTTTATCTTCTATCTGTTTTAATTCTTCTGTTATAAATCTTTCAGCATTTGTTAATGTTTGTTTTCTTATATAGTTATCTGGAACCTGTTTTAAAAAAGATTTAGTAATTTCAATATAATATCCAAATACTCTTGTATAACCCACTTTTAAATTTTTAATTCCTGTTTTTTCTTTTTCTTTGGCTTCTAGTGCAATAATCCAATTTTTTCCTTCTGTAGAAGCTTTTCTATATTCATCGATTTCAGTACTAAATCCTGATTTTATAATTCCGCCTTCTTTTACACTTATTGGTGGATCTTCTACAATAGCTTTGTCTATTAATTCATATATGTCTTCTAATCCGTCAAGTTTTTCATATAATCCTTTTAACATATTAGATTTTGCATTTGATAAAATTTGTTTTAAGCTCGGAATATTTTTTAATGAATTTTTAAGTGAAACTAATTCTCTTGCATTTACATTTCCATATGCGATTTTTCCTGCTAATCTCTCTATATCATAAACTTTTTTTAGGATATCTGTAACATCACCTCTTAATATAATATCATTTTTAAATTCTGATACAGCATTTAACCTATCTTTAATTTCATTTATATCTAGTAATGGATCATTTATCCATCTTCTTAAAAGTCTTCCTCCCATTGATGTAGATGTTTTATCTAGAACCCAAATTAAAGTTCCTTTTTTAGACTTATCTCTCATTCTTTCTGTAAGTTCTAAACTTCTTCTTGCATTTATATCTAATGCCATATATTTTCTGACTTCATAAACTTGTATTTTATTTATGTGCTCTAATTTTACTTTCTGAGTTTCTGTAAAATAATTTAATAATCCATTAATTGCTAAAACTATAAGCTCTTCATTATCAAATTCCTCTTTTACTTTTTCAAATCCGTCTACAACTGTATATAAATTTAAAATAGTTTTATCATCTTTAGAAAAAGTATTATCATCTCTTATAGTTATAAATGTATTATTTCTATCTTTTAAAATATTAAGTTCTTTTTCAGAATTTCCCATTGCATTATTTACTACTATTTCAGCTGGAGTATATCTTGCATATTCGTCTAATAATTTTTCAAAATTATTAGATTGTAATTTTATTTGAGTCGCAAAAAAATCTCCTGTACTGATATCACAAATTGCAAGTCCATAATGTATTCCTTTTTTTACTATACTCATTATATAATTATTTCTTTTTTCTTCAAGCATATTTGCTTCTATCACTGTTCCTGGTGTTACAACTCTTATCACATCTCTTTTTACAATTCCTTTTGCTTTTTTAGGATCTTCCAATTGTTCACAAATTGCAACTTTATAACCTTTTGCTATAAGCCTTGATATATAAATATCTACTGCATGATATGGGACCCCACACATTGGTGCTTTTTCCTCAAGGCCACAAGCTCTTGATGTTAATGTTATTTCTAATTCTCGTGATGCAACTATTGCGTCATCAAAAAACATTTCATAAAAATCTCCCAATCTATAAAAAAGCATACAATCATTATATTGTTTTTTGGTTTCTAAATAATTTTGCATCATTGGAGATAATTCTGCCATTTTTATTGCCCCTTTTCTTGTTATTTATATTACTCCTTTATTTTATCTTTAGTTTTAAAATTTTAGATTTTTAATTCATCAATATTAATCTCATCATTATTTAAATATTTTTCTAATGGAATTTTTTCAATTTCTTCCATATATATTCCTTTCATAAATTTTATATAATTTCCCCTTTTAAATACCACTTATGAGCTTCTGTTATTTTTACAGAAACTATATCACCAATTTCATTAGTATCATTTGGTTCAAATATTACTACTTTATTTGTTTGAGTTCTTCCTTCAAACATTTTATCATTATTCTTACTTTTATCCTCAATTAATAGTTTTTGTATAGTATTAATATATTTTTCATTATTCTCATCTACTCTTGATTCATAAAGTTCTTTTAATTTTTCAAATCTTTTATGTTTAATTTCTTCTGGAACTTGATCTTCTCTTTTAGCAGCAACAGTTCCTTCTCTTTTTGAATATATAAACATAAATATTTGTTCGAAATTAACTTTTTTTACCACATCTAAAGTATCTTCAAATTCTTCATCTGTTTCTCCAGGAAATCCTACAATAATATCTGTTGATAAAACCACACCTTCTACTTTATTTTTTATTTTTTCTGCCAAATTTAAATATTGTTCTTTTGTATATTTTCTATTCATCTCATTTAAAACTTTTGTATTACCAGATTGAAGTGGTAAATGAATTATCCTAGATATTTTAGAATTATTTGCTATAGCATTTATAACATCATCAGTAAAATCTTTAGGATGTGGTGAAATAAAGTTAACTCTTTCTATTCCTTCAATTTTACAAACCGCATTTAAAAGTTCTGCAAAATTCTTTATTTTTTCATTTCCTTTATATGAATTAACATTTTGTCCTAAAAGAGTTATTTCCTTGTATCCTTCTTTGGCTAGTTCTTCTACTTCTTCTAAAATTCTTTCAGGTTTTCTGCTTCTTTCTCTTCCTCTTACATAAGGTACTATACAATATGAACAGAAATTATTACAACCATACATTATAGTAACAGATGCCCTATATTTACTATTCCTTTTAATAGGCAAGCCTTCATATATCTCACCATCTATATCTATTACATCTTTTACTTTTTCGTTTTTTACAATAGCATTATAAATATCTTCTGGTAGATTTTGCATTGTATGTGTGCCAAATATTACATTCACAAATGGATAGCTTTTTTTTATTTTTTCTAGCATATTTTTTTCTTGCATCATACACCCACCTATTGCAAGAATAAGATTTTTAGATTCTTTTATTTTTTTTATTTCTCCAAGCTTTCCGAATAATCTTTCTTCCGCATTTTCTCTTACACAACAAGTATTAAATACTACTAAATCTGCTTTTTTATAGTCATCTATTTCAGAATATCCCATTTTGGTTAGCATTCCAGCTATTTTCTCTGAATCATTTTCATTTAATTGACATCCCATAGTTAGAATAGAATATTTTAATTTTTTATTCTTATTTTTTTCTTTTACTTTTTCTATAAATTTTTCTTGATTTTCTTGCACTTTAAATTCCTCCAAATACTTTGTTATTTTATAACATTTTAAGGTTTTTTTCAATAATTTACAATAAAAATAATTCTAATATAATGTAAAAATATTTAATAGCCTAAATATTGTTTTTTCTTTAAAATTTATTTATAATATATATAGATATATTTTATTATTTGGAGAAAAAAATGAACTATTATGAAATTTTGGGAGTAAAAAAAGATGCTTCTCAAAAAGAAATAAAAGATGCATATAAAAAACTAATTAAAAAATATCATCCAGATATTTATCCTGGAGATAAACATTTTGCGGAGAAAAAAACTCAAGAATTAAACTCTGCATATGATGTTTTATCCAATAAAGACTCTCGTCTTGCTTATGATGAAGAGATTTTTCCTTCATCTAGTTTGACAAATACTAAAACATATAATTATACTCCACCTAAATATGAAAATCCAGAATCTTATTCGTACCAAAATTATTATAAAAAATCATATTCTAATAACTCAGATTTTGAAACATTTAAAAGATATTCTGATTATCATCGCTCTAAAACTCCGAATTCTAATTATACTACTAAAAATAATATTCATAGTGAATTTACAAATAATATTATGAATTCAGTTGGAAAAATGAATACTACTAAAAAAATAGGTGTTTTACTTTTTATTGTATTTATTTACTTAATTTTATTTATTACTAGTTTTCTACAATTTAATTCTGTTTATAATGGTAAAAACTCTGGTGCACTATTAGATGAACATACAAACTCTAATAGTGATGTAATATTTACTACTCATTCTAATACTAATAGTAATACAACAAATTCTAAAGAAGATTTTGATATAAATGATTATTTTTCAGAAAGAGAACTAAGACAAATTTATAATGAATATTATTCAAATACAATATCTTCATATTCTGAATTTAGAAAATTATTGTCAGATTATATATATTATAATTTTGATGTTTAATATAATTTTGTATATAAAAATATTTTTATATACAAATTATACTTTTTAGAATATAATATTATTGTATTATATTAATACATTTTTTCTTAATATTCGTTTCAAAAGGAGGTTTTTATGAAAGAATATAAAATTGCAGTTGTTGGAGCAACTGGACTAGTCGGAAGAAAAGTTATTGAAATTTTACAGGAATATAATTTACCTATTTCTGAATGTGTATTTTTCGCGACAAGAAAATCAGCTGGAACAGATTTCTTTTTTAAAGGAAAAAGATGTTTAGTAAAAGAACTTACAGAAACTTCTTTTGATGAAGGTTTTGATTTTGCTATATTTTCAGCAGGTGGCGAAACTTCAAAAAATTATTCTCCTATTGCAGTACAAAAAGGCTGTACAGTAATAGATAACAGTAGTGCCTTTAGAATGGATCCTAATGTTCCACTTGTTGTTCCTGAAGTTAATCCAGAGGAATTAAAAAATCATAAAGGTATTATAGCAAATCCTAATTGTTCAACCATTCAAGCTGTTATTCCTCTAAAAGTTTTAGACGAAAAGTATAAAATTAAAAGAATAGTTTATTCTACTTATCAAGCTGTATCAGGAGCTGGACATGAAGGAATTAATGACTTAGAAAGAGGTTTAAAAGGAGAAGAACCTAAAAAATTTCCTTATCCTATTGTTAATAATTGTATTCCTCATATAGATACTTTTTTAGAAAACGGATATACAAAAGAAGAAGAAAAAATGATTAATGAAACCAGAAAAATATTAAAAAGACCGGATCTTAAGGTTACAGCTACTACTGTAAGAGTACCTGTTTTGAATTCACATAGTGAATCTATAAATGTTGAATTTGAAAACAAATTCGAATTAGAAGAATTAAAAAAAGTTTTAAAAACAGCCCAAGGTGTAATAGTTCAAGACGATATAGAAAAAAATATATATCCTTTAGCTACAAATGCTACAGGACATGATGAAGTTTTCGTAGGAAGAATTAGAAGAGATTTTAGTATTGAATCAGGAATCAATTTTTGGTGTGTAGCAGATAATATTAGAAAAGGAGCTGCTTCAAATGCTGTTCAAATATTACAAACTTTAATTGAAAATGATTCTGAAAGTAAATCTTAATCTAATATTTATAAAAGCAAAAGTTCTTACAATAAATACATTATTATAAGAACTTTTGCTTTTTAGCTGTCACAATATTTATATTTTAGATATAAAATTTATATATTTAATTCTTGATAAATCCGCTTCTTCAAGATTTATAGCATTTTTCATTTCCTGTAGAAGAACATAAACCTTATTTAAATTATACGAATATTCTTCCATATAATCTACATCGTCCATCATTTCTTTATATTTATTTTCAGCAAGTACAATTGTAGCTTTAGCATTTTCCCAATCAAAAAAATTAGATTGAACAAAACTAGAAACCATTAGGGATTTTAACTTCATTATATTTATTTTATTCTTGTCTTCTGAATATTTTTCCAGATATGTTGGCAATAAAGAGTACAAATAACTACACCTTTGCATAAACTGATATTCATCTTTACTTGAAACTGCTATATTTAAATTTGCAAGTTCATTACTAAAATTTACTAAATCATTATTAGATATTTGCACTTCAGATAAATCTAATATAATAGTATCTAAACTTATATTTATTGATTCTATATCCTTTTCTATTTCTTCCCAATTAATTCCACCTTCTTGCAGATTATATTGTTTTTCTGCATATCGATTTACTACTGTTAAAATTTTATCTTCTAAAAAATCAATTTCCTCATTTGTTTTATCTTGTATATTTTTTTCTTCATCATTTATTTTAGAACAGCCTGTAAATGTAACTAGAATTAAGGTAATGATAAGAATATATAGAGAGAGTTTTCTTATTTTCATTGATATTCCTCCAAACAAATTTAAATTTGTTATCATTTATTATTAGTATAAATTTATATCCTAAATTTATACTTAAAATAGAATAAAATATTTATAACTACAAATAATATTTTCATACATAAAATTAAGGAAGATGAAAAAATGAAAACTAAAATAAATTTTTATAGTGAAATAAAAGGTGAAATAAAAAAATTCTTAGAAAAATATTATTCTAAGAATTTAAATTTAGAAAACAATTTATTTTTTGAACAAGAATTTGATAATCCTATAGATATGATAGATATTATAAGTTGTTTTGTTGATAATAATGACAAATTTAAAATAAACTTATGGATTAGTTTAGATAAAGATGTTTATATCTGTGTTACAAATAATAATATAGATAGCTTAATAAAATATATTTATGAAAGATATCCTTATTAAAATTATTTTTCTAATATTATTGTAACAGGTCCATTATTTTTTATAGAAACTTCCATATGTGCTCCAAATATGCCTTTTTCGACATGTATTCCTTGTTCTTCACATTTTTTTATAAAATATTCATATAAAGGTTCTGCTTTATCTGGTTTTGCTGCATTTATAAAACTTGGTCTATTTCCACTACTCATACTATCAGCATATAAAGTAAATTGTGATATTATTAAAAGTTCTCCTCCTACATCTTTTAATGATAAATTCATTTTTTCATTTTCATCTTCAAAAACCCTCAAATTACACAATTTTCTTGCCAAAATATCTGCTTCTTTTTCTGTATCTGTATGTGTAATACCACATAAAACTACAAAACCTTTATTTATTTTTCCAACAATTTTATTATCTACTTTTACACTAGATTCTAATGCTCTTTGTACTACTAATTTCATATTTTATCCTACTTTAATTATTATTCTCATTATCTTCATTATTAGAATTTTCTACATTATTTATCTCAACTACTTCTGCTTCTTTTGTATTTGTAGGTTCTTCTTTTATCTCAACTTTTTCTACTTTTGGTTGTTCTTTCCCACATTTAGGACAAAACTCATCATTAATATTTATTGCTGCACCACAAGATACGCATTTTTTTACTTTCTTTATAGCTAATAGTTGTTCTTCAAGTTTTGAAATCTCATCTTTTTTTCTTGAAATTTCTTCACACTTTTCAGTTATCTCTTCTCTTACAACATCTTTCCCATCTTTAATTTCATTATAAACAATTCTTCCAATTGTATCATAAGTTTTTTCTATTTTTTCGTTTAATTCATTTATTTTTCCTTTTATTTTTAATTCTTCTGACAAATTTGAAGCTTTTTCTTTTGTTACTTGATATGTTTCACTAGCTTTTTTACTTAATTTATCAAAAAAGTCCATTTTTCTTACCTCCTATAATAGTTTATTCTTCTTTTATAGTTCTTGTCATTAAATTATCTACTGCTTTTTTAGGATCTAATCCATTATATAAAACATTATAAACTGCATCTACAATTGGCATTTCAATATTATATTTTTTTGAAAGTTTATATGCCACATCTATATTATCTATACTTTCTATTGTCATTCCAACTGCTTTTTTTGTTTCTTCTATTGTATAACCTTCTCCTACCATTTTTCCAGCTCTTCTATTTCTACTATGCTCACTACTACATGTTACAATTAAATCTCCTAGTCCTGTTAAACCATAAAATGTTTTTTCTTTTCCTCCCATTGCTGTTCCAAGTCTACATATTTCTACTAAACCTCTTGTAGCAAGTGCTGCAAAAGCATTATCTCCTAAATTTAATCCTACTGCAACTCCTGCACAAAAAGCTATAATATTTTTTAAAGCACCACCTAATTCTACTCCTTTTACATCACTTGATGTATATATTCTAACAGTAGAACTTTTAAATGCATCTATTATAGCTGTTTTTACTTCTTCATATTCTGATGCTATAACTAATGCTGTTTGAATATTTAAAGAAACTTCTTCAGCATGACTTGGTCCTGAAAGAATACCATATTTAATATTTGGAAGCTCCTCTTTTATTACTTCATCTAAAGTTAAATATGTTTCTGCCTCAAATCCTTTTGAACACATAACCAAAATCTGATTATCTTTTACTAAATTTTTATATTGTTTTATTGTACTTCTTACAAATTTAGATGGTGTAACATGAAGTATAATTTCTGCATCTTTTAATACTTCATCAAAATTTGTTGAACATTCTACACCATCAGGTATTTTGGCCTTTGGTAAAAACACACATCTTTTTTCATTATTTATTACATTTTTTTCTTCTTCACTAAAAGACCATATTTTAACTTTATTTCCATTACCTGCTAAATAAATTCCTAAAGCTGATCCCCAGCTTCCACTTCCTATTATTGCTATTTTTTTCATTAATATTCTCCTTTGCTCTTAAATTTCTTATAAATCTTAATAAGAAATTTTAATTTTTATTTTCTTTTGTACCTTCTTCTGATGTTTTCTTAAAACTTAATTTATTTTCAGTTCCAGATAATATTCTTTTTAAATTACTTCTATGATTAAAAATTACTAAAGCTGCTAATAAAAATCCAAATATTATAAAACTAAATTCAAAATCAACTATATAAGAATCTCTTATAAAAATTATCAAAACTGCATACAAAACTGCTGCTGAAATAGAACCTAAAGATACCATTTTAGTAAGTGCCATCAATAATAATGCAAATATTAAACAAATTAATCCTATTTTCCAATTTACTAACATTATTACTCCTAAACTTGTTGCAACACCTTTTCCACCTTTAAATTCAAAAAATATTGGAAATGTATGTCCTAAAACCACAAAAAACGCTGATACTTCTACTAATATAGCTGGACTTACATTACTTATATGTCCTATTAATATTGCTATTAATATTGAAACAATTCCTTTTAAAATATCACATATTAATGTTAAAGCAGCTGCTTTTTTTCCAACACTTCTCAACATATTTGTTGTCCCAGCATTTCCACTTCCCTTTTCTCTTACATCAAAACCTGCCATTTTTTTACTTATTAAAACAGAAAAATTTACACTTCCTATTAAATAAGCAATAATCGCCATTATTACATATACTAACATAACTTTTCCTTTCTTAACTTTATTTTTAATTATTATATCTACAATAATATTAAATCACAATATTATTTTATTAATATTCACATAAATTTCACTTTAAATTTTAAATATCTTTTTCATTTTTTTCTCTAATAATTAATCTTACTGGGGTACCTTTTAATCCAAAATTATTTCTAAAACAATTTATTAAATATCTTTGATATGAAAAATGAAATAGTTCTTTATTATTTACAAATATAACAAATGTAGGTGGTTTTGTAGATGCTTGTGTTCCATAAAAGATTTTCAATCTTTTTCCTTTATCAGTAGGTGGTTGAACAATTGCAATTGCCTCATTTATAACTTCATTTATAACTGCTGTTGATATTCTTTTGGAATTTTCTTTAGCAACTTCATTTATAAGTTCAAATAGCTTTTCTACTCTTTGACCTGTTTTAGCAGAAATGAATATTACAGGAGCATATGAAGCATAAGATATCTTATCATATACTTCTTTTCGATATTGTTCTAAAGTACCTGTTTGTTTTTCTATCTCATCCCATTTATTAATAACAATTATAATTCCTTTTCCTGCTTCATGTGCTTCTCCCAAGATTTTGGCATCTTGATCTGTTACTCCTTCTTTAGCATCTATTAATACTAAACATACATCTGCTCTTTCAATTGCAAATAAAGTTCTCATAACACTAAATTTTTCTATAGACTCATTGACTTTTGCTTTTTTTCTTATACCAGCTGTATCTATAAAAGTATATTTTCCAAACTTATTTTCAAATGCAGAATCTATTGCATCTCTAGTAGTACCTGCAATATTACTTACTATACTTCTATCTTCTCCCAAAATCTTATTTAATAATGATGATTTTCCAACATTAGGCTTTCCTATTATTGCAACTTTTATCCTTTGATCATCATCTTCTTCGTCACTTTTTGGAGGTAATTTGTAATATATTTCATCTAAAATATCACCTATTCCAATTGCATTTGCCGCTGAAATTGGATGTGGCTCTCCTATTCCTAAATTATAGAATTCATAAAGTTCTGCTGGTGGTTCTCCATAATTATCAGCTTTATTACAAACTAATATAACTGGTTTATTTGATTTTCTGAGCATTACTGCAATTTCTGAATCACTAGCAGTTACTCCTTGTCTTATATCTGTCATAAATAATATAACATCTGCAACATTTATAGCTATATTTGCTTGTTCTCTCATTTGAGATAAGATTACATCTTCAGAATCAGGTTCTATTCCTCCAGTATCTATCAAAGTAAATTCTCTATCTCTCCAACTTGCATCTGCATAAACTCTATCTCTAGTAACTCCAGGTATATCTTCTACTATTGATATTCTTTGTCCTACTATATAATTAAAAAATCTTGATTTTCCAACATTAGGCTTTCCTATTATTGCAACTATTGGTTTAGACATTTTTTATCCTCCACATTTTTTATCATATTTTAATATTATATTCTATTTTTGCCTATTTTTCAAGCTTATTGTAGGATTTAAAATGTTAATCTAATTTTGTTAATGTTTTTTCCATACATATATTGTAAAAATTATTACACTTATCCCTGAAACTAGCATAGAAATCTTCATAGCATCTGTTGCTTCATAAGAAACAGACATTTCTCCCTTATCTTCTTTTCCAAGAACTGTTCCTAAAAAACCATTTTCTGTTTCAAACGTGTTTAAAATCATTCCATCAAATCTTACTTCATAACCTGGATAATATATATATGGTAATTCAAGTACAGTATAATCATTATCAAAAGTTTCTACTTTAGCATTTAGTTTTGATCCATTTTTTGTTTCATCTTTTATTACTGCTTTTCCTTCTAAAACATATATAACATCATCTCTAGTTGCAATATAAAATCTATTACTATGTGCTTTGCTTGGAAGATATTCTCCTCCTCCAGTACCTGCTACAATTTCATCTTCTTTACCAGAAAATGCTCCTAATTTCCATTTATCAACTTGTACTATTTCATTATCTATTGGCAAAAATGATAAAAATGCTAAAGTATATCCTGTTGCAATTATAGAAATTACACAAACATCTTTATAACTGAATTTTTTTACAACTGTATATATATTTATAGCACATACAACACTCAAGAAAAAACCAGACATCATAAGCATTCTCCATGGAAATTGAATAATACAAAGTTCATCTGGTAAAAACTTCCATGGAAAATATTTAGTAGACATCCATAATGATATAAGCCCTGAAACTAAAAAAACTAAATATGTTTCTTTTATTTCTGATTTTATTCTTCTAAAAGTCATTATAGAAAAAGCTAAAATAATTATAATATGTGGACCTAGCTCAAAAATATATGATCCATCATTTCTACTTACAAATAATTGTTTTAATTTTAATCCAAAACTTGATGTTTCTTCAGCACTCGCCATTGCTCCAGATTCATATACTTTATAATTAGCTGTAAATTTTGTTTCAATCATTGGAGCCCAGAAAAAACTTGTTATTAAAACAATAAATAATATATTTATTGCTAATTGTTTTTTTATTCTTGTTTCTTTTAATTTTTCCAAATTGAAAATACAATAAAAAATAGAAAATATACAAACAAGTAATGTTGAAATATTATGAGTTAAAACTAAACCTATAGCACCTATTGCCAAATGATAAGTATTATCTTCTGTATAAAATAAATTATATAATCCTAAGAAAACAAGTGGTATAAAAACAAAAGATGCAAATTCTCCTACTGCATTTCTTAAATACATATCTGTTAAATGATATGGAAAAGTTATATAAAATATTGAAGCTAAAAGTGCTGCATTATTGTTATTAATAAGTTTTAAAGCAAACTTGTACATAAAAATTCCAGAAAGAATTAAACATACAAAAACAAATAATTTATATGCTCCTATAAAACCACCAGTTAAAAACTTAAAAAAAATAATTCCATATGTAGAAAGTGGACCATAAAATAAATTCCAAGAATATCCAAAACCATTTGAAAAACTTGATATAATATTATGAAAAATGCCATTTTCCTTTATACTTTCTAATGTTCCATAAGCTCTTGCTATATGTTGAATTCCATCATCATAATATACATCCAAATTGGATTTTAAAAGTGGTAAACTCAAAAAACATGCAACTAATATTATAATAAAAGAATCTATTAATTTTCTATTTTTTATAATTTTCTCTTTCAACCTAAAAACCTCTTATTTTCTATAAAATTAATACTCTAATTGTCCATTTAAAAGTTCGTCATTTTCAATCCAATCTTGTACTAAATAAGTTTTATATTCTGTTTTATTTATTCTAACAATAACTTTTTCTATTCCTGCATTAATTATAAATTTTCTACACATCAAGCATGGTGCTGCTCCCTTTTCATATTCGTGATTTTCAGTTCTATAACCAGCAAGATATAAAACCCCACCTATCATTTCTTGTCTTGATGCGCTTATTATGGCATTCTGCTCACTATGAACAGATCTGCAAGCATCATACCCTCCATGTCGTGTATCTGGTAGTAATCTCTTTTTTGTACAATATCCTAAATCAGAACAATTTTTCCTACCTCTTGGTGCTCCTGAGTATCCAGTTGCAATTATTTGATCATTATTAACAATTACTGTTCCATATTTTTTTCTTAAACAAGTTGATCTTGAAGCTACTGTTTCTGCTATATCTAAATAATAATTTATTTTATCTATTCTATTTTCCAATTTTCTTCTCCTTTTTTTAATCACATCGATTATATCATTTCATAGTTTTCTTCGCAATATTTATATAAAAAGATATGAGTAAAAATAAAATTTTTATATTTATAAAATCTAATTTTCTATATGATAAAATATAAAATACTTTAAAAAGTCAAGCTAGTTTTCAAACAATATTTTATATTTTATCATATAGAAAATCAAAAACAAAAAAAGATATAATATTAAAATATTATATCTTCCACATGTATATATTGCCAATAAAATTATTCTGCTTTTTTTGCTATAATTTCTTTTCCATCATAATAACCACAATTAGAACATATTGTGTGTGGTCTAACTGGTTGATGACAATGTGAACATACTGATAAGTTTTCTTCTTCTAATTTCCATGTTGATCTTTTAGCTCCAGTTCTTGCTTTTGACCATCTTCTTTTTGGTTGTGCCATTTAAAAATCCCTCCTTTAGTGACTTTTTATATATGTCAAATTTAATTTTATTCTTTACAGTTACCTAAATAGTATACAACCAATTTTAAAGTTTGTCAAGGATTTTGCCATATTTTTGTAGTTTGTTTCTATTTTAAAATCCCAGTGGTACCATTTTTTGCTTAAATGTTGCAAATTGGCTTCTTCCTCTTTCTATTACAATTTGATTTTTTAATTCTTTATTTTCTAATTTTAAGAAATCTATTTGTACTTTTATATCTCCAAAAATTCCTTTTGAAGTTTCTTTATGAATAACTGGTAGATAATCTTGACTCTTTTCTACTTTTTCACAAACTAGTTTATATATTTCTTCATCTGAAAGAATTTCATCTGGATATTTTGCTTTTATTTCATTATATATATCTTTCATTTCTTTTGTGAATTTTCCGTTTAGTTCAGAAATTGCACATGAATATAAATCTGCAAGCATATTTACTGGCTCATAAGAATTTTTTTCATCTATTTTCTTTGTTTGTAATAATTCTATTTTTAATTTTATATTTTCTAATCTTTGAATTTGTAGACTATTTTTTCCTGTAAAAATTCCCCAAAATGTTAATCCCTCATTTGCTACAATATCTCTATCTTTCATATATTTTTCTATTCTTGCATTTTTTATAATATTTTGTGATTTTATATAATAATCTCTTTTTTCTTTTTCAGCAGTTTTCTCTTTTAATTCTTCTTGTTCTTCTTTTTTTCTTATAGCATCTAAATCTACTGCTTTTGAAACTTTTTTAATTTTACCCATTTTAAAAATGTTTCCTTTCCATTTAAAAGACTTTTTGCTTTTGTTACATATATATTTTACCAATACAGTAAAAATAATTCAAGTAAATTATAAATTTAATTACTTTTTTAACAATATGTTTTTCGAAATAGTAAAAAAGACTAATACTCTTGGTATTAGTCCTTTATAAGATAGTAATTTGGAGAATTACTTATTTTATGCTAATTTATTCTTATCTGTTCCTATTTCAGGATAATCACTTAGTATTTTATCTACTAAATTATCATCTATTTTAAATTCTTTTACATATCCCTCTAGAGAAGTAGCCTTATCTTTTAATGCCTCAACATCAGAATTTACATATATTTTTGCTTTTCCTTTTCCATTCTTTGCTTCTTGCACTAAATTTGAGACTGGTGAATTTCCATCAAATGCTACTACTATTGAATTTCTTCTTTCAAAAATTTCATAATTAAAGCTTTTATAAATTCCCATTTCTTCTCTTTCTGTTGAAATACGAATTCCATTGATGTTTTCTTTTAATAAATTATTTACTTCTTCTGCAGATACTTCTTTTGGTATAATTGCATCTACTTCAAATTTTTTATTTAACTCTTTTGCTGCATCTAAAATTGCTTTTTCATACCCACTAACTTTATGTCCTACAACAAAATATACTTTTTCATTATCTAAATTTGCAACCAATTTTTTTATTGCTTTTTTTCCATTTTCACCTAAAACTGTTTCTCTATCTTTAGCATTAAAACTTCCCCCAGCAATAATTATTGGTAATTTATCTTCAGGTAAGTTTTTAATCTTACCTTTTAATTTTGATTCAGAATCTAGTTTATTACTAATTCTCATTTCAATTACATTATTTTTACTTTTTTCAAAATTTGATTCTTCACATTCTAAAACCGCTTCGCTTATTGATCTTCCATTTAAAAATTCTTCAAAATTTTTTGTCTTTTCTTCAAAATATTTTCTACTATCATTAATTATTTCATCTTCAACTTTTCTCATTTTTGCAAAATCATTATCATTTAATCCTAATAGATTTGTAAGTGCTAATTGTTCATCCATTGTATCAGTACCATACATTCCACAACCATCAGTTCCTTGAACACATTTTATTCCATTTGCTAAATATTGTTTTAAAGGATGTTTACTTACTGCTGTTAAATTATTTAATCTTACATTAGAAGTCAACTGGAATTCAACTACTGCTCCTGTATCTTTCATTAATTTTATTAATTCTTTTCCTTCTTTTGAATTTAAATTTGCAGTATATAAACCATGCCCTAATCTAAACTTAGGTACTTTTTGTCCAGGTTTTAATGAATCAACTATACATCTAATAGATTTTCCTACATTGTCTTTTAAGCAATCATTTTCACCTGCATGTATTCTTATAGTAAAATTTGGATCTTCTGTAACTGCATATTGAACTAACTCATTTATAACTGGTTTTAAATCTGTTATATCATTTATTTCTTCACCTATAAAATCACTACCAACTACATATGGACTTTTAGCAACTGCTCTTAAAACATCTAAATTCTCTCTTAAATAATTACTACTTGTTTTTTGATCTTTTATTATTGTAAGAGGAATTCTTCTTATACCGACTAAAAATCTAATTGCTACACCAGTTTCTTTTTCTATTTTAGGCATTATTTCATGTAATTCTTCTAACAATTTTACAGCAGGTGCTCCGACTTTAGCTAAATCTGTATCAGTAATTTCTACATATGTAACACTTTGTTTTTTATATTCTCTTGCTATCCATAAAAGTTTATCTTGTCTTAAAGTATTATTTTTATATGGACTATTTTCTTTTTTATCTTCTATAATTTGTTTTAAATAATTTACAATATCTTTTTCTGGTATATTTTCAATATTTTTAGAATTTACTTTTATTTTATTTTCTGAAAATTTAGCTTTACAAAAAACATATCTATAAATATACACTTTTTCTAAATTTGTAAAAACCGCCTGACCATCTTTAAGCAATCCTAAACTATTTCTTATTTTAGATATGTTATATTCAGCATTTTCTAAATTATTTAATATTAAATCTGCAAAATTTATAAATGTATTATCATCTATTTTTCTTGTTAAATATTTTCCTGTTAATTCACTATTTTCAAATTCTTTCTCTATCACTTTTCTATCTTTTAAAAGTGCTTTTTCTTGCTTATCTGTTACTTTTAATCCTAATTTTTTTATATAATATAATGGATATTTTATTTGATGATAAATTCCTAATGCTATTAATACATCTGGTGTTAAATTTGCATTCATATGTGTATGTAAATCTGTCTTAAATTTTGATTTTTTTAGAATATAAGATTTTACTATTGTTTTCTTTATATCTAGCTTATAATCCTTAGTTTGTGACATTAAAGTTTTTGTTATAGCTGGCATTTTAGCTTTTACTTCTATAATATCATCATATATATTAGCTATTTTCATTCCAGCTAATCTAAAAATATATACATCTTCATTATCTCCATTTATAGAAGCTGGTATTGTATTTTTTATTATTTTTAATCCGTTTTCATCTTCTGAAACCTCTAAATTACAAAGTTTTCCAAGATTTTTTATTAAATTTCCATTTTTATGATTTGGAGTTCTTATAATGTAGGTAAGTTCATCTTCTACATCAGTTTTATAAAGTTCTACCACAATGTCTTTTTCTTTATCTATATAAAATTTGTTAAAATATTTTAATTTTTCCATTGTTTTATAAGTTCTCCTTTCTTCATACTAGCACCTACACTAGTTAATTCTATATTATAGCAGATTTTTTTTGAAATTTCAACAATTTTGTTAAAATTATGTAAACTTTTGATTAAATTTTAATTTTATCTTTATTTTTCTAA
Organism: uncultured Clostridia bacterium; assembly: GCA_944390285.1. GTDB lineage: Bacteria > Bacillota > Clostridia > TANB77 > CAG-508 > Scatovivens. The sequence continues at coordinate 21,226 of CALXPN010000005.1, read as the reverse complement.
TCTTTTATCTATATAATTATTAGCTAGCAACCTCATCTTTTTTATTTTTTCAATTGTATCTGGGTTTGTATATTTTATTCTATCAAAACATTTATTTACTGCATCATGTTCTTTTAAATACTTTAAAGATGCATCAAAATTCATATCAAATATAAAAGCTATATATCCAGACCATCTGTCTAAACAAGTTTTATTTTCTCTAATATTAATTAATTTTTCATTCATAAAATCTTTATAAATTTTTTCTGTTATATTTTGAGAAGATATATAATCTATATCATCTGTTCCAAATAATACTTTAAAACTTTCTGTTTGTTTAACTCTAAAATTATCTATTTTATCTGCATCTCTTACTATTTTAGTATGTAATAATTCTTTTTCAGTTAATCCATCTTCTATTTGTATTTTATTATGATTTAAAATAGCTTTGTATATTATATTATCATATGAAGAATCCTCTAAAAAGTTTCTTATTAAATTATCCTCAAATAATACCTTTACACCATATTCTGCATGGTCAAAAAGTTTTTCATCCGCTATATCAAGTGTTCCATTACCTGCTTTACTTTGTTCAAATCTTCCTATATCATGAAGAAGTGCAATTAATTTTGCAAGTTCTGTATCTTCTTTACTTAAATTTAATTTTTTTGCTAAATATTCACTTATCTCTACTACTCCATATGTATGTACTACTTTTAGTTTTACTCTACCATCATTTACATCATAATTTTCTAAATATTTTTTAAATGCATTTTCAGCTTTTACTATATCTATCATTTTTTTATTCAATATATTTACTAATATATTAACTCCTTTCTTTATTTATTATTTTTACTATGATTTTAAAAAAATAGAACGCATTTTTGCATTCCATTTTTTATTTTATAATTTAAATTTAAATTTTTTAGATTTTATATTATCATTATTATCTGCTGATTCAATAAGTATATTATTTTTTTCCTCTAATCTATTTGAAATTGTAAGCATATTATCATCAATATTATTTATAATTCTAGCATATTTTATTAAGTTTTTAGATTCTGTTTTTGAAATTTGTGGATTTTTATATTTTAACTTATGCTCCAAATTTGCCCAAAAATCCATACCAAGTGTACGTACCTGTATTTCAACTTTTACAAACATAATACCTGATGAAAAATTAACTGGTACTTCTGCTATTATATGATAACTCATATAACCACTTTTTTTAGGTTTTTTCATAAAATCTTTTTTATTTAATATTCTTATGTCTTGAAAATTTTCTATAATTTCTACTAGCTTATAAACATCTTTTTTGAAATTACAAATGATTCTTATTCCTGCTATATCATTTATTTTTTCAAACATATTTTCATATGTTAATTCATAATTTTTTCTAGATAATTTTGCTATTATACTTTCAGGCTTTTTTATTCTTGTTGATATATATTCTATTGGATCATAATCTGAAAATAATTTTAATTCCTCTTGCAATATTTCTATTTTTGTTTTTATCTCTTTTAAAGCCGAATTATATAAAAACATTACCTTTTCAAATGTTTCATCATCTATATTTATTTTTTCTTTATTTACAGAATTGTTTTCAATACTTATCAGATAGTTCTTATCCTCTTCTTTTTTCATTCAATCATCCTTTCTTTTGTTTTTCTTGAAGCGATTTTATAAATAAAATATTAAATTTATATTAAGTAATTGTAAATATTTTGTGAACACTTTATTAACATTTTATGAAGATTATATGCGCTCCGATTACTTGATTGAATAGCTTTATTTATTAGTGCATTGTTAAAATGCATTTTTTATTATAAATTTTATAACTTCTTCTGTATTATCTTTTTTCTCATTTTCCAAATCATTTTTTCGTTTTTCTTCTTCTGTTAATTCAACCAAATATTTATTTGCCTCTGGCACAATACTTATAGAATCTAATGGATATCCTGGATTTCTTAAGTTACATGGAGTATCTACAAAATAAAAATCTTTTCTACTCCAAGTCATACTTTCTGCTTTTTTTCCATTATAAACTACTAAACCAAAAACCCATTTTGCTATTAATTTTTCTCCATATTCTTTTACAAGATTTGTATAATATTCAATCATTTCTTCGTCTGTTAATCTTTTTCCATTTACCCTTCTTACATTTGTCCCTGGTTGTTTTTCTTCTGGAATATCTTTTATGAATAAACTATTATCCATTCCAATTGTTGGAATTTTCACAATATCATAATATGCTTTTGCTTTTATCATTGCATTTTCTAAAGCATTTTTACCATTCTCGTTTATTTCTATTTTATTTTCTAAATCATTTATTGTAAGTAAATCAATATTTTTTTCTTTTAATTTTTCTTTGTATTTTTTTACTTTTGCTGGATTTGTTGTTGCAAAAAATATTTTTTTATTTTCCATCATAATAGCTCCTTATTTTCTTCATTTCTTCCTGTCTTTTTACTTTTTTAGTTGTAGTTTTTACTAGTTCTTCATCTGTTAAAATTAAATTTTGTATATGTTTATATCGAGGAAAAGTTTTATTTATTTCTTTAATTTGATTCCATATTGTTTTTTCTAAATCCTCTTCTGAAATTTTGCCATACTTTTCTTTTACTTCATCTTTATTATACACTATTTTTACAGATAGTTTAACATCATTTTCATCTTCTTTACTAGGAAGTCCAAATACCATACATTCTTCTACTTCTTCTATCCTATTTATAATAGTCTCAATTTCTTCTGGAAATACTTTTTTTCCATTTTTCAAAACAATCATATTTTTATTTCTTCCTGTTATGTGAAGCAATCCTTTTGTATCAAAATATCCCAAATCTCCTGTATAAAACCATCCGTCTTTTAAAACTTCTTTTGTTATCTCTGGCATTTCATAATAACCAAGCATTACATTGGGTCCTTTTACTCTTATCTCGCCTATGCCTTTATCGTCCTTATCTACTATTTCTATTGTATCATTAATCATTGGAACTCCTACTGTTCCATTTTTCATTATATTATAGTTTTCAGCACATATTACAGGTGATGTTTCACTTAATCCATATCCTTGAAGTGTTATTATTCCTAAATCATTAAACCCTTTTAATATTTTAGGATCTGCAGGTGCTCCACCTGTTATTACTAATCGTAAACTTCCACCTAAAGCATCTATTATCTGTTTAAAAAGTTTTCTTCTTATATCTATTTTAAATTTTAATAAAAAATTACTTAATTTAACTGCAAATTTTATTAGATTTTCTTTTCCTTGCTTTTTTATCTCCTTCATTAGAGTTTTATATATTGCTTCTGTTAGTATTGGAACTCCCACAAAAACAGATACTTTATATTCATTTAAATTTTGTTTTATATATCTTAGTCCATCTGGAAATACGGTTTTTACTCCCATTGCAAGCATTACTATCAGACAAGTAGAACCAAATATATGATGAAATGGTAAAAAGGCTATATTGGTATCTGTTTCCCTAATATCCTCAACTGCTTGAATTGCATATACATTTGACGCAATATTTTTTTGAGATAACATTACTGCTTTAGATTTTGAAGTTGTTCCAGATGTAAAAAGTAATATATTCATAACATTGTTATCAATCTTGAAATTTAAGTATGTTTTTTCACCTTTATTTATTAACTCGTTTCCTGAGTTTACTAACTCTTTAATAGAAGTGTAATTATCTATTTTGCTCATACAAATATATTTTTCAATTTTAGTATTATTTTCTTCTTTTATTTTTTCAATTCTTTCTTTTAATTTTTCATCAAATATAATTGCATTTGCTTTACTTCTTATTAGAGAATTTTCTAGTTCTTCATCTTGCAGATCTTTGTCTAATGGGATAGAAACAATTCCTCCAAGCAAATTCGCAAAATGAGAAATGACCCATTCATATCTATTTCTTCCTATTATCGCTACTCTTTTTCCCTGTAAATTCAAACTATAAAAAGCTGTTCCTAAAGCATTTATGTCTTCTAGCAATTTTTTATAAGTAATATTTTCATATTCTACTTTTTTATTTTCTTGGTGTTTTATAACAAAAGCAACATTTTCTTCATATTTTTCTGCTGAATTATATAAAATTTCTTTTATATTATCAAATTCAGACACATTAAATATTTTTTCATTTTTCATATTCATTATTCCTTTCTTGATTTAAAGAAATCTCTATTTTTTTATATTCTGTGCTTTTATTATATAACATCTAAATATATTTTAAATTAAACTGATAGGTCAGTATAATTATATTTTCTCCACAATTTCTAAATTATGTCTTCCAAATCCTATTAAATCTTGTCTATTACAATTCTTAAAATGGTAATCTAAATATAAATTAAATTCTTCTTCATTAAATTTATTTATATATTCTGCTAAAACTGGTGCTAAACCATCTACAGAAATTGTTTCTAATTTCCTTATATTAAATTTTTTTATTAGTTTATTAAATTCTTCAACTTTAAAACAAGAAAAAATTTCTTCTTTTAGATTTGAAATATTCCAATTTTTATCTGAAATATTTTTTAAATTTTTTATATTTCCCTTTAAAATTCCATATGATAAAAATATTGCTTCATTTGTTATATAAGCTAAAAATATTTTTCCATTTTTCTTTGTTACACGAATTGCTTCTTTTATTGCTCTTAAAATATCTTTATCATCATATAAATGATATAACGGTCCTAGAACTAATGTTAAATCAAAAGTATTATCCTTATACATATGCAAATTTAGTGCATTTCCCTGTTTTGCTGTAATATCCATATCAGGTGTTATTCCATCTTTTAAAATCTCTAAATTTTTATTTACAAGCTCTATTGCATCAACTTTATAACCCTTTTTAGCATAATGTAACGAATACCTCCCTGTTCCTGCTCCTAATTCTAGTATCCTATTTCCTTTTTTTAAATATTTATCTATATATCTTATAGTTGTTAAAAACTCAACAGAATGAGCTTTATCTTTTATTAATCTCGCATCTTCATCATATCTATTATAATAATTATTTAAAATCTTTTCAACATCATTCATAACTCCTCCATTTATTCACTAAATTCTTTTTTTATCAAATCATAAAATTCTTTAAAATCTGTGAATGGACGATTCGGGAGTTTATTTATTCTATCTCTATTTTGATCCGAGTATTTATCATATATTACCGCAACATCAATACCTGCATTGTTTGCTGCTTCTACTCCTATTAATGAATCTTCTAGTATTAAACATTCTTCTTTGTTTACTTTTAATGTGTCTAAAATTTTATAATGTACTTCTGGATCTGGTTTTATATTAGTTACTGAAGATTTATCATATATTAATGAAAAATAATCATCTATTGGTGCCTTTTTAATAATATTCTTATTTTCTTTCCTATAAATTTCCATTGTATTTTCATTTGTTGTACTCGCAATAACTAAAATAAATCCTTTTTCTTTCAAAAAATTTAAAACTTTAGGAACATATGGCTTATAATCTATAACATTTTTTAAATAATAATCTGCTATTTTATATCTTAACTTCTTTATTTCTTGTTTTGTAATTTTAGAATTGTACTTCTCCTTCAAATAACCACAATATTCAAGATATGCATCTTCACATTTACTATATTCTCTTAGTTTTTCGTCTCTTTCAATTCCTATCTGGATATCGTCTATTTTTACTATATTTTCATTAGCTATTTTTCTTATAAGCTCTTTATCTATTTTGTTCCATATTCCCATAGAATCTATTAATGTTCCATCTAAATCGAATATAACAACTTTTCTTTCTCTTATCATGATTATTCCCCTTTTTAGCAAGTGACTTATAAGTAATTATTGTTTAATGACAAGTTTTTATATTAGTCATTTTCTAATTTATTTTTTATTACTTCTAAAGCTTTTTTTCTTGCACTAATTTTATTTTTTTCTTCACTTGTAATTTCAGCTAATGTTTTTCCATTTTCTAATTCGAAAATCTCATCAAAACCAAAACCATTATCTCCTCTTACACTTTCAGAAATATATCCATTTATAGTAGCTACTGCAGAATATACTTTATTTCCTTCTGCAAAAGCTATTGCAGTAGTAAATTTAGCTTTTCTATTTTCTTTTTTTACTCCATTTAATTTTTTTATAATTTCAATATTTCTGTCTCTATCTGTCCCACAATGCCATCTTTTTGTAAACACTCCTGGAAAACCATTTAAATAATCTATCTCTATTCCAGAATCATCAGAAATACACGGCATTCCACCTAATTTCCTAGAAATTTCTGTTGCTTTTTTTATAGCATTTTCTTCAAAAGTTTCTTTATCTTCTTCAACTTCTACATCTATTCCTATTTCTTTTATTGATGTAATTTGAAAATTATTTAATATATTTTGTGCTTCTTTTATTTTTCCTGTATTTCCTGAAGCTATTATTATTTCGTTTTTCATTGTATCTTTCCTTCCTTATTTTTGTGCAATATATAAATTTAATGTACTAAGATTTTTTCTCCAGTTTTTATTTTATCCTTTATATCATTTCTATAAATGCTATATATTCCAACACATATTAGAATTATATCTCCAAGTACTAAAAACCAACTTTTATAATATGTATAATAAATTCCATATGTAATTCCTGTAGTAATACCAGAAATCCTTACAAGTTTCATACTAGTTTGCCACAAACAAAAAGTTCTTATAATAGAACCAACTGTTGGAAAAATTGATATTACACCATTCCAAGTATATATGCAATTTGAAATTATAACACTTTCAAAAAATACTAGCAAAAAAAAATAAATTGTTTTATTTATTTTCTTACTTTGAATAAATATAAGTGTTCTTATAAAATTCATTATACTTAAAAAAGCTCCAGTAAGTGCATTTATAGTAAAATCATACATAGCTTCAAATAAACAATTTAAAGATTGTATAGCTAAAGCTTTTTTTCTATTTTTTATACATATACTAATTATAAGTGCTAAAAATGCTAGAATACTTAATATCATATTTTTCTCCATATCTTTTGTTTGCATCATTATTGTATCACACTATTATAAAAAAATAAATATATTGTTTCTATTATTTTACAAGTATTTTCTTTTATTTTCTAACCTATATCCATTTATAGAAGATATAAGCAAAATTCCTTCTAAAATTATTCCAAATATCGATTTTATATATATGTTATATAACAACCACAAACCTTCTGATGGAATTCCTAGTAATTTGTATCTTTTGGTATCTTTTTGCCATACAGAAAATGTATATATCATTGTTGCAAAAACAGATAATAAACTTAATGCTCCATCATAAGTAAATATTGCGGAAATAATTGATATCAAATATAAGATAATTAATATTATAATATCTTTTTTAGTAATTATATCTTTATTAATATTTTTTCTTTCGTCAAATAAAAAAATCATATTTCGAATTAATGCTACAATACACATTGCAAGACCTGTGTAAGCTTTTAATAATATATATGCAATACCATTTGCTATAACTGATAAAAAACCTAATATTAATACACTTTTTCTATTTTTAGCATAATATGAAATTGCTAATAATATGTACATTAAAATTGTAAAAATCTGCGAAAAAACATAAGTTACAGTAATCTCCATTTTTTCCTCCTATAATTTTTTCATATAAATATCTCTTAAAAATTTTTCATTTACTATTGTAGTTTTTACATATTTAAGTCCAACTTTTTCTAAAGATTTTTTACTTCCTATATTATCTGGATGAGCCATTGAGATTATATAATCAAACCCCATTTTTTTTGCAAGATCACTTTGTATTTTCATCAATTCTGTAATTAACCCTTTTCCTCTATATTCTGGTAATACTAGATTTCCACCAAGTTCACAAACTTTGTTTCCTTTTAATCCTAAAATATTTATATATTCTTCTAAAAAGTCTTCTCTTATATATAATTGTGTCATAGCAACTAATTTTTCTTTGTCATAAGCTCCATATAAAGGTGCATAAGTTTTATCAAACATACTTTCTAATTCCCATTTTTCATAAGGTATAAAATATTCCTTATTTTCTAGGCTATCTAGCACAGTTTTAATTAAACTCATTAATTGTTTTTCATCTTTTTTCTCAATTTCTTTAAATTCAAATTCCATTTTTGTTTTCCTTTCTATTTATATTTTTAATTTAAAATCTTTTTTAAATCTATTGCATATTTTTTTAAATCTTGAAAACAATTGTAAGCTCTTTCTACTTCTTTTTTATTTATACTTATATATCCTCTTTCTTTATTTCCACTAGGAATGTCTGCTATTAAAACATCTTTATCTATTCCGTCCCATCCATCTCCAACAATTTCTAAAAGTTCTGGTTCTTTTTCTTTTACTTCATCATAATCTACAAACATTGTATTTATATTACTTTGCATATATATTTTTAAAGTTTTATTATTTTTGAATTCTTTTATTTTGTTTCTGCTAAAAATAAATATTCTCTCTAAATTTGCTCCTCTATTTGCAGCTTCTAAATTTATACTTCTAAAGTTCATTTCTAATGGTTCATCTGTCCATTCATCTTCCATCATAGTGGAAGCACACCACATAGTAGATTCTTTTTTTAAGGTTTCAAAATAATTATTTATTGCTCTATAAAACTCTCCTGTTTGTAGATTTTTAGTTCTGCCTTCAGAGTTAAATTCTAAATAGTCAGCATCTGTTTTTATACATGTTCCAGTTGTACCTTTAAAATTTTGCAAAAGACTCATTAAATCTTCTGCTATTTGTTTATAATTTAGAAAAACATTATTAGTTATTGGAATATTAATACTTAAAGTATTTATTCTTAAACCTATATTTATTTTAAAATCTTTGCAAAGCTTTTCTTCTAATCTGCTTACTAAATTATTCTCAAGTAAAACAATACTTGAATTAGAATTCATTTTATTTGCAAAGTATGTTACAATACTTTCTTTATATTTTTTTATATAATTATTTTCCTTTTCTAAATCCATAAAAATAAGTGATTCATAATATTTATTAGTTTGCTTTAAAGTTTCATCTATTTTATGCTTATTAGAATAATCTATTTTATAAATCTTTATATTTTCATATATTTCATCTTTATCAGTTATTATTTCTATAATAAATCCAGATTTTTTTAACAAAGGGATTAAATAATTTATAATATTTTTTTCTGGATTTATTATCATAACTCTTTTTTTAGTATTAATATATTTAGAAATTTTATTTCTCTTATCTGAAGGTTTCATAGTTTCTTCTGGTATCAACCATACCATTCCATTTTTTATTGCACCATCTATTCTTCCTTCTTTACATAGTTTTATAATTCTTCTTTCCGAAATTTTCCAAATTTTAGATAATTGTTTTACTGTTAAATATTCCATATAATCTCCTTTTATATTATTCTTAATTCAGAACAATATTGTTTTCTCATATATTTTATACCGAATTCGGAATAATGTCAATAGTATATATAAATTTTTATACTTTTAATTAATATAAAATTATCCTAAAACTTATCAAACTAGTAAATTCCATTTGATTTAGATTAAAAAAATAGAAGTAATATATATTACTTCTATCTTTAAATTTTATTAAGTTTATTTTTATAAATCATTATTCACATATCTTTCAATATCTATCAATATGTATAATTTCTTCCAAAGTCTTTAATTCTTTTTCAGGTATTTTTTCTTCATTGTCTTTATAACCTAAACTTATAAGCGCAATTAATTCTATATTTTCTGGTAAATTTAAAAGTTTTCTTGTAAATTCTTTATCCTCTTTATGGTTTTCATTATATAAAAAGCAACTCAATATACATGCACCTATTCCAAAACTTTCAGCAGACAATATAATATTTTGAATTGATAAAGAAGAGCTTAACACATATTCTTTATATTTAGGATCATTATCTTTATTTGCACAAACAGCTATAATAACTGGTGCATCTTTTATAAACTGCCTATCTTCATATTTTAAAGCAAGATTCTCTTTTATTTCATTGTTTTTTATTATAATAAATTCTGATACTTGACATTTTTTATTAGGTTTTCCACCAAATGAAGCATTTCTTCCACAATCTAATATAATTTTTAATATATTATCATCAATTTCTTTACTTAAATATTTTCTATGACTTCTTCTATTTAAAATTACATCCACTACCATATTTTCTTCAAAAATATTTGTACTATTTTCAAATTCTTTTTTTATATTTTCTATTGCTAATAATAATTCTTGTTTTTCTTTTTCTCCAAAATTATCTTTAGCATATTGCACAATTTCTTTTATATTAAAAACACTTTTTTTAAACCTTTCCATCCAAGCATGTATAGGAACTATCCATATATGAAAATGTTTAGAACGTTCTTCTTGTAATACTAAAACTTCTTCTGAAATCTTTACTTTTTTTATTATTTCAACAGTTTTATTTAACACTTTTAAAACTCTATTTCGTTCATCTGAAGATAATTCATTCATACTCTTAATATGTTTTTTTATTCCTAAAACCATAAATCCTTTTATTGGTATAACTGGATCTGCTGATACATTTATAAAACCATCATCATATACAAAATCCCCTGGTGGTATTAATCTATGATTTGCAATATCACATCCCAAACATTCAAATTCAATTTCTTTTCCCAAAATATCTATATCTTTATACATTTAAGTATCTCCTATCTCATATTAATTTTTGCTAATATAATTTCTTATAATTCGTTTTACATAATTCATTTAATATCTGCCATTAATTTATCTATTTTAAATTATAAATCAAATTCTTCTTTTATTATTTTAGCAACCTCTTCTGCTGATAAATCTTCATTATTTATTTTTATATAATTCTTAAAAATTTTCTCGCCTTCTCCAGGCTCAGAATTTAATTTATGTTTTTCCATTGAACGAAATATATCTTTTTTGCTCCACTCTAAATCTCTTTTAGAAGCTTTATGTTTTAATCTATTTTCCGTTTTATTTCTTTCTAATCTTTTTTCTAATGAAGCTTCTAATTCTACTACATATGATTCTTTAAAAAGTTTCATCCAACTATCTGTTTCAGCCTTTTCTTTTTCAAAATCTTTTCCAAAATCAAAACAACCTGTAAAAATAATTCCTTTTTCATTACTTTTTGAAAACTCTTTAAAAATCTCATATCTCATTAATCTATTCATTTGATGATATACGTTCTTATCATAATCAAATATTAATCTAACTAATTCTATTGTCATGTGATTATAAAAAAGTTTATATCCTGTAATTTTAGAAAGTTCTTGTCCTACGGTCATTTTTCCTACTGCTTGTGGACCAATTATTAAAACAAATTTAGGCATTTTATACCTCCATTATATATTGTATTTTTTTAACTTTTCGATATATATTTTTATAGATTCATCATTTATTTCTTCTTTTTTTATACTACAATAATTCATTACTTGGTTTTCTATAGCTAATGCACACTCTATTAAATAATTTGCTTTTTCTTCATTTGACCATACAGATAATGGCTTATTTTTATATCTAACTTTACATTCCTCTAACCTTTCTTTGATTCCAATTACCCCATTTGGTGCAACTCTTTGATCACAATATGCACAAATTTTTCTTTCATATGAATTAGATGCTAAAGTTTCTTCGTTTTTTCTTGATCTTTTACCATCTAAAATCATTATCTCTTTTTCAGATAATCCTTCTATTTTCCCGATTTCTAAATTAATTTCATGATCATTTGTACCGTATATATCAAAATATTTTTTTCTAATTCTAATAAATTCCTTATCATCTGAAAAGTCTTCTGGAATTTTTACCATATTTCCCATATCATGTAATAGACAAACTCTCGTTATTGCTTCTTTATCAATTTCAGGACCTATCCAATTATCTAATATTAAATTGCTACATGCTGTTACTCTGAGCATATGCATCTGAAGATTTTCAGGAAGATGATATTTTTTATAAATTTCTATTATATTCATATTTAATCCTCACAAAATTATTATTAGTTTTAAAATGTAATTCCTAGCTCTTATTAGCTAATACTTCAATTATTTTATATTATCTATTTAATATTCTACTAAATCATATTTAACAAGTTTATCTTCATCATACTCAAATTTTATAGTAAAAAATTTATCATCTTTTTGTATTTTATCTATAAAAATTTTGTCTCCCTCCCAAGTTTTAAGATTTAAAACGTCTTTTTTATTTATCCATTTTAAATCACCTTCATCACACTCTATAAGCTTTCCACTAAAATCATTCGATGTAAATAAACATACATATTCTGTTTCCCAGGTTTTTGATATATAAGTTATAATTCCTCTTAATTTATATGAATTCAGAGTAAGACCAGTTTCTTCTTTTACTTCTCTTACAATACACTCTTCTGGACTTTCATCAGCTTCAAACTTACCGCCAATTCCTATCCATTTATTTTCATTTATATCATTTTTCTTTTTGGTTCTATGTAACATCAAATATTTTTCATCTTTTTCAATATAACATAAGCTTGAAAATATCATATAACTCTCCTCTATTTCTTATTAATTAGTCTACTTCTATACTTTCACCATTTTCTAATATTTCATATTCTACATCATATTTTTCAAACATTTCTTTTATATATTCAAAATTTGGTGGAAATATAGGATTATCCATATGAACAGGGATTGTTAAAATAGCACCAACTTCTTTTGCGTATAAAGATGCTTCAAAAGCCGACATTGTTAAACCATGTCCCGTTACAGGCACACATAGAATATCTGCTTTATAATCATTTTTAAAACAAATCGTATCACTTGTAGTATATAATCTTGTTTTTCCATCGTCTATAATATATCCTATATTTTCATGTACTTCACCTGCTCCCTTTAATAAAGGTTGGTAACCATGTATTGCTTTTACAACTTCTATTTTTATATTATCTAAGTTTATAATGTCATTTTCTTTAACTAATTTTATATTTAAATTTCTATTTGCTTCTTGAACTTCATTGCTTGAATATATTGTAATATTATTATTTAGTTTTTCTAATATTTCATTATTACAATGATCTTGATGTTTATGTGTTATTAAAATAATATCTGCTTTTTTCCAAATATTAAAATATTCATCTTTGTATTTTAGATTTCCTGGATCAATTAATATTCTCTTATTATTTGTTTCGATTAATAAACATGATTGTGGAAATTTTGTAATTTTCATAATTTTATCTTCCTCTCTTTCTATATTTTTTCATCTTTTATAATTATTTTTCAAATATAATTAATGGAACTTCCATTTCATTTTTAGTTAATCCGCAATGTGTTGCCTTTTTTATACTTACTTTTTTCTTTTCTTTAGATAAATATGTTCCTAGCACAATTCCGCATATCTGATATTCCTATTGCTATATAGTCACCTATAAAATCATCAATTTTTTTATGCTTGTTTCCATATCCAAATAAATTATTTTTTAACATTTCCTCTTTTGAATATAAAATATATTTATCTTTAAATATTTTATTAAATCTTTTTTCAAACTCTTTTTTCATATCCGTTTTTACAAAAAAACCTACCATTCTCATTTCAAAAGTTGGAGGCATATATAAACATTCCTGTATCTCATCAACTTCTAATAAATCTATTGTTTTATTTAAATCTTGATGTCCATGATCTGCGGAGATAATTATTAATGTTTTTGTATTTTTTAAATTTTCAAGCATTAGTGAAAAATTTTTTTCTGTATTTAATATAAATTCTTTCACTTCTTCTGAATAGCATCCATATTTATGAATAATCCCATCTGGATTATCACTATATGCCATAACAAATTTCTCTTCCGGATTCTTACACAAGGTTATGATACTTTCACACATTTCTTCAATTGTATTTGCTGTCATTGTTATTTTGGCTTTTTTAACACAATATTCAGGCATAATTTCATATGTTTTAATTGAAGAATTTTTTTCTTTAATTTGTTCATATATTGTTTTATATCCTATAATATCTGATATTTTTAAATTATTTAATTTTATTTTTTCTCCTGTATAAGAATCTTTTTCTGGTAATACATCAATATGTCTTCCAAATTCTTTAAAATATTGTGACCAGCCCAGCCATCCTGTTTCTATAGGTGGTTTCCCTGAATAATATGTAGTCATTGCTGCTGTAGTAGTTGATGGATAAACAGAAGTTATAGTATCAATTTCATTTTTATAAAACAAGCCATTTGGAGATAAACTTTTTAAAATATTTTCTCCCATTCCATCTAAAATTACTAAAACAATATTTTTATATTTTTTTTCTAAGATCTTATCTATATTTTCTAAAGAATTATATATACTGTTTACATTATATTTTTTTAATATTGAAGTTATTAAATTAAGAATACTATGATTATAATCAGGCATTAAAATATTATCTTTCATACTAGTTACTACCTTTATTTTCAATTATTTTATTACTTTTTTTATGCTATCTCTAACATATTCCCATCTATTTTTCATAAACAAATTCTGTTTATAAATATCTTCTATTTCATCAAAACTTGCAAATTTTACTTCTGAAACTTCTTCAGGTCTTAGTTTTATTTTACTTATATCAACTTCTTGTTTAATTAAATAAACATCAAGCCATAAATTTGGTAATTTATAATGTTGTATTTTTGTAGCATTATCTAAATTTAAACTTATACCTAATTCTTCATTTGCTTCCCTATTTAATGCTTCTAGAATTTTTTCTCCTTTTATTACAGAACCTCCAACTGTCATTGACCATACATTTGGTTCTCTTTTTTTCTGAATTGAACGCTTTTGAATTAAGATTTTATTTTCACTATTTATAATCCAAGCATCTACTCCTTGATGATAATTATTCTTTTCCCATGTTTTTTTATCATCTTTATCTAAAACTACTCCAGTAAAATTTCCGTTCTCATCCAATATATCCCATAATTCCATATATTATATCTCCTATTTTTATAATTTAATTTGCTTTTCTTAAACAATACTTATCATCTATTTTTCCTAAACAAGTATAACCTAGAGTTTGAATTTTATCATCATGAAAATCACTTCCACCAGACATTAATAAATTATTTTTTTTGCAAAAATCTTCTAAAAATTCAACCTGCTCTTTATCATGTTTAGAATGAACACATTCAATTCCATCTAAAATTCCTAATCCATTAATATCATTCAAGAATTCTTTATTATCTATTGATTTATATTCAAACACATGTGGTAAAACAACAATACCTCCTGAATCATGAATAATATCAGCAATTTCTTTTACAGTTGGTAAATCCTCTGTTAAATCTATATAAAATGGACTTTTAGGATTCATAACATGACCATGCCAAAAACTTTTCTTTCTATCTTTTCCTAAAATTTCATTTAATATTTCATTATTTTCTTCATGTTTTTGCATATCCATTTTTATAATATCATTTGCTTGTTCATTAGAAGTTTTAATAGTTAAATTATCACTTAATTTTATATTAAGTTTTTTACATACTTTTTTTAAAAAATCTAATCTTTTTTCTTGGATTTTTATTAATTCTTTATCAGTTTTCCTGTTTATATATTTTGATTTATTTAATTTTTCTACATCAAAATCATATCCTAATATATGAAAAACTTTTTTATTATACACAAAATCAAATTCTATCCCTTTAATTATGTTTCCAGAAAAAAATTTTTTTACATCTATATTTTTTAATTCTTCATAAGCTCCTAATACATTGTGATCACAAAATGAAATAGTATTTATTTTTTTACTTTCCGACATTTCTAAAATTTCTTTTACATTATACTTTCCATCTGAATTAGTTGTATGAATATGTAAATCTATCATTTAAAACTCTCCTCCTTATTTTTACTAATCTTATTCACATATTTATTTAAAATATATTTATGATAATCAAAATACATTTTATCAATAATTTCTTCAAGGTTTACCCATACTAGTTTATGATCTTTTTCTATTGGTTCACAAACTTTTTTGCCTATTTGTGCTTCATAAAAATACATTATCCCATCTACATATATATCTTTTATATCAAAATAATAATAACAACCTATAGTTTCAATATATTTAATATTTTTTAAAGCATATCCTATTTCTTCTTTGGTTTCTCTTATTAATGCTTCTTTAGGGTTTTCTCCATTCTCTAATGCTCCACCTATTAAATTGTACATATTATATTCTTCTATATATACAACAGCCATTTCTCCTTTATCATTAAAAAGCAAAACATGTGATGTAGTTCTTTTTTTATATTCTTTATTTTCTAATTTTTCACTTATATAATTCAATCTCTATTACCTCATAATTATAATATTTTTTAAAAAATATCGATAAAATTTAATTTTTCTATTGTTTCTTTACCAATAATTTCTTTTGCAAATTCTATAAGTTCATTCCATAACATTATTTGTCCTTTATGATGAGTATCTATTCCATATAAAACCTTTATGTTATAATTTGATGCTACTTTCCAAAAATCTTTACATGGATAAAATACATTTTTTAATTTTTCTTTTTGTTTTTCAAAACTATCATTATTTAGCTTTCTATTTTCATAATAAGTTTTTGCAAATATATTATTTAAGTTTATTTCTAAAGGAATATCATACTTTTCAGCAGATTCACAAATAATTTTTGCAACCTCATTTTCAATTTTCCCAAATTCTTTTCTATTCATCATATACATATCTGGATGAGCAATTATATTTGGTAATTTTAATTTCATTGCTTTTTGTATATATTCTGAATATTTGATTAATTCTTCATCAGAAAATTCGGATTGACCTATATATTTCAAATTTTTATTATTGTCATAAATAAAATGTTGTCCTAAAATAATTTTATCTGCTTCATTTTTTAGTTCTCTTAAATTTTCTTCATCACCTGGTATATATTCAATTTCATATCCTACTTCTATTTTTATTTTATTTTTATATTTCTCTTTTAATTTTTTTATAGTATCAATATACTCATTTTTTTGCTCATATTCCATTCTAATATTTGGTCTTTTATCTATTTTATTTTTTTCTGGACAATGATCTGTGAATGCAATTTTCTCGAATCCCATTTCTATATATTCTTTTATATAATCCTCATCTTTCATATCTAAATCTGCATGTCCACATCTGTATGTATGTGAATGATAATTAAATTTTTGCATACCTATCCCCCTATTTTACATTTTTAATATAACATAAGTTTTATGAATTTACAATATAAAAAGCCCTAGGAATGTTTCCTAAAGCTTTAAATTTTATTAAAATATTCTGCAATTTCTTTCATTCTTTCTGACTGATTTACTTTAAATGGGCATCTGGTTCATAGTATTTATTAATCAGCCCTATATCTAAGCTTTGTGGACATGGTTTACAATGATTACAATACACACATTTTCCACTAACATCTTTTGGAGCAAATTGACTTATTATAGAATAGTCTTTTTGATCATCATATCCATTACATAAATCAGTATCAAGAACAACATTTGTTCTTTTCTTATTTCTCGATTCATCTATTGTTATGTTTCTAAAGTTCATTTAATAATCTCCTAATCATTTTCAATTATCTTTGTGTTCTATTGTATTAATAATTCTATATATTTCTCCCCAGTTACTAACTTCTTTTAAATATTCATTTTGTTCTAGTTTTTTCATTTCTTTATCTCTAAAATAAATTGTTTTAATTTTATTTTCTGATAATTTTTTACAAACATCATATGAATCATCTATCATAATATCAATATTTTCCTTTTGTGCAACTTCTAATTTATCTTCCTGTTTCCAATAATATTTATCAAATGAAATTTCTTCTTCTTTAAACTTTTCTATTGCAACATCCTTCATCTTTTCCACAGTTCCACCTCTTGCTGATATTACAATAAATTCATTACCTTCTTTTTTTAACATATTTATTACTTCTTTTGCACCTGGTATTAAATTAGTCTTTTTTGACAGCTTTAAAAAATATTTATTAACAAAATTCATTCTTTCTTCTTCTGTCCAATCGTATCTATTCCTTAGATAATTCTCATGTCTATTAATAATCCCACCTTTTTTCAACTCTATAAAATCATATAAATCTCCATATGCTTTTAAAACTCTTTCAAAATCTAAAATCACACCATCTACATCTATTCCAATTTTCATTGCTACCTCCAATTTATACACTTTGTTTTGTTATTTTTTCACAGTTTACTTTAAAACACTATAATGTACTTGTACTATATCCTCTTTTTCTTTTACAATTTTTTCAAGTTTTAATTTGTTTTCAAAATACTTACCATTAAATAACGGTATTCCTTTATTTAGTACAAATGGATTATAATTTAAAATTATGTTATCTACTATTCCTTTTTCCATAAAAAGATTATTAATAGTTGCTCCTCCAGAAATAAATAATCTTTCATATTTCATTTTTTCACATATTTTTAAACACTTATCTATTGAATCACAATATATAACATTAGGAAATTTATTTGTTTTTTCTTTTTTACTACTAAAAATAATGATATTTAAATTTTTCAAATCTTTTAAATATTCTTCTCCCCAAGATATTATATTATCCCAAGTTTTTCTTCCCCAAATAAGTACATCATATTTCTTTAATAATTCTAGCATTATCTCCCAACCTCTATATGATAGAAAATCTTCGTTACCATCCTCTGTCGCTATTAATCCATTTATTGAACAAGCCATTTCAATAGTTATATTTCTCATACTTTTTCCTTTCATTATTATATCATTATCTAATACTCAATATTAGATTTATATCCACTATTTAGCTCAACTATTTTTCCTTTAGAAGCAGATTCTCTAATTGCATCTAATATCTTTTGATTTTCTATTGCATCATCTATTTTTGATGCATTTTTTAATAAATTATAATCTCCATTAGATATTGCATATAATAATGGTTTTGCATAATATATAAAAGAACCACTAAATATTGATATTTTGTTTTCTTGCTCCTCTCTTGTAACTCCTGCCACTTCGATTTTTTGTTTTTTTCCTTTTTCTTTTATAAAATATGCAATTAATTTATTTTCTAAATCAAAATGCAATTCTCCTTTTTCACCATATATTTGAAAATTAAATTCGTTTTTTCCAATAGCACTACATGTTGCTGAACAATTTACAGTAATATTATCTTCAAAATTCAAATTAGCACTAAAAAATGAACATGTTGTAACCTCTTTTACATTTCCATTATCATCCAATCTTTTAGGAATTACAACATCCATGTTTCCTTTTACTGTCAATATTTCTTTTTTTAGCCAAAATCTTATTAAATCTACTAAATGACTTCCCATTGCAAGTCTTATTCCACCACCTTCTTTTTGCTCTAAACTCCATGTCCATTTCATATTCTTGTTTGAAAAAGATGTACTTTGCTGATGTATATTTATGTAATAAATTCTTCCTAACAATCCTTGTTCTATTATTTCTTTTGCTTTCAATAAATATGGATTAAATCTCAATTGATGATTTATAACATTGATTTTATCACTTTTATCTATCATACTTTTTAATTTGATTGACTCTTCTATTTTCATAGTAGCTGGTTTTTCTAATATCATATTCTTGTTCGCATTTATACAGTATTTAGCATACTCATAATGGTATTTATTTGGTGCAGTAATACAAACTAAATCTAAATCTTCTAAATCAATTAATTCTTTATAATCTTTACAAGCTATTTTAATATTATTTTCTTCAGCAAATTTTTCAGCTTTTTCTTTACTACTACCACTAATTGCTACTACATTTGCGTTTTCTAGGTTTTTAAAAGTATTAAAATATGTTCTTATTCCTACGCCTGTTCCAATTATTCCTATATTAACCAAAAAATGTTCTCCTTTCATTTTTTCTTATTTTCTTTTTTATGACTTGCTATTTTAAATAACTATATTTTTTACTCACAATTCTGTATAATTCTTTCGCACCTTCGCTTAATTCCTTTTCATCTACTTCACCAATTTTATATCTTTCATATCCTAAACATTTACTTGGTTCTATGATTTTTAATTCTCCACTTTTTAAAATCCCTTTATATACAATATATATCCATGTTTGTTCTTTATTATATCTATTATCAAATGTAGTAGTATAAATCGATGTAATAAATTCCTCAATTTCTATATTTGCTTCTGTTCCAACCTCTTCTATAATTTCCCTATTTAATGCAGTTTTAAAATCAATATCAGTACTCTTAACTCTTCCGCCTATTGTTTCCAATTTTAGTCTTTCATCTCTACAGTTTGGTCCTCTTCTTTGAAAAATAATTCTATTATTTTTATCAAAAGCATATATAATAACTGCAACTTCATAGTTTTTTGATATATTTTTATTATTTTTTAAACCTTCTTTTAGTTCTTTCATATCTTTTACTTCTTGCATAAACAGTTCCATTACAATGGTCTCCTTTTATTATTCATTTCTTTTATATATTTGCCCATTATATTTAGCTCTATCTTCAAAATTCTCATGCTTACCATTTATATAAAACTCAATTTTTAAACCTAATTTTACACATAAAATTTGAGGAATATCAATTGATTTTGGAATGATATATAATCCTTCTTTTGCCTTTAGATCTGTCATTAAATAATAATTTGTAAAATTCCATTTTTTATATTGATTGTATAATTCTCTATATATTGAATCGGAGATATATTACCTAAAAATCGAGATTTGCAAATATCTACTTTATCCGAAATAGTTAAAAACGAAGTAATCTCATTTGGATTTTTCCCTCCATTCCCATGGTTTTTAATTGCAGTTACAATTTCTTGAATATCTTTTATATTATCTATTAATCCTAATTTTTTCAAAAATAATTTTGCCATCTCTGATCCATTTTCAGCATGCTCTTTTTTTCCATGTATCATTCCTATATCATGAATTAATCCAGCTATATATCCTAACTTACAAGTATCATAATTAATATTATATTCTTTCAACAATTTATATGTATTGTTAGCAACTCTATTCATATGAGCTATTCCATGATCAAGTGCAACTTTATTATTAAATGCGGAAGATGAAGCAAATTCATTTTCTATTTTTGATATTTTCTTCATCCAATTGTTATATTCATCATCTATAATTATTTTTTGTTTTAAATCTAATAACTCTCTATCTCCCATAATTTCTTTCATACCATCATTATAAATAATTTACTATATCCTCAAATGTATCATAACCACTTTCACTATTTATGTGTCCTGCCTTAGGAATAAACACTTTTTCTGTT
>CALXPN010000004.1 GCA_944390285.1 uncultured Clostridia bacterium | reverse complement strand
AAAAAGCATTTAAGTATTTTGGTTATAGAAATATTTATTTTTAAATAAAGTGTGACATATGTTTGACTAATATACATATAAAAATTTAAGCAAATATCTAGATTTCTTGAAAAAAAGCTAAAAATATGCTAAAATATAAAAGTTCCAAATATTATAATAAATTCATTTCAAAAAGGAGGAAGACAACATGGATAGTGTACCACAGTTTGATTTAGGAGTTGTTTGTGGACGGTTTGGACATGAACAAATAGGACACAAATCACTCTTTGATTTTGGGCTTAAAATGTGTAGACGTGTATACATTATAGTCGGCTCAGCTCAAGAAAGAGGAACATTGAGAAACCCATTTTCAGTAGAAACTAGGATAAAAGTTATAAAAGAAACATATCCTGGTATTCAGGAATCCAGACTTGTTGTAGCAGGATTGAATGATATGACAAATGAGCTGGATGTTAATGAAGAATGGGGAAAGTACTTGAAAGAGCACATAGAAAGTAAGATGCATAAATTTGCAAATCTGATGATTTATGGAAATGATGAATTCCGTAGTAGATGGTTTGCAAGTGAAGATCTTGTTAATACTGCTGAACTGGTAGTTCCAAGAGCTACTATTCCGGTTTCAGGAACACAAGTCAGGGGCTTACTTACTATTGATGCAGAAAGGGAGTGGCAAAAATGCACTCCGGAGCTAGTGCATTATATGTATCCACAACTTAGAGCGGAGTTGATGGAAGTAAGTGCATACAAAGAAATCTATGATATAGTTCGTAGAGGAAAAGTGATGGACTTGGATGCATTTATGAAAGTGTATAAAACTTTTGAAGATGAAGACAAAAAGAAAAAACTTGCAGAATTGCAGAAGTGAAAAATCAAATAAGAGAAATGAATAAAATGTGATGTATCACATTACCCCTGCTTTTACAATAAAGTAAGAGCAGGGGATTTTACATAAATAAAAACCCTTTTGTAAAACAAAAGGGTTTTCGTAAAACTTTTGAAAAGTCTTGTATTATCTTTTTGAAAATTGTGGAGCTTTTCTTGCTTTTTTAAGACCGTATTTTTTTCTTTCTTTCATTCTTGGATCTCTTGTTAAAAATCCATTAGCTTTTAAAGCTGGTCTAAATTCTGAATTAGCTTCATTTAAAGCTCTAGATATACCATGTCTTATAGCACCTGCTTGACCTGATAATCCACCACCAATAACTTTTACTATAACATCATATTTTCCAACTGTATTTGTAACAGCAAAAGGTTGGTTAACAATAACTTTTAATATTTCAGAACCAAAATATTCATCTAAGTTTTTTCCATTAACAGTGATATTTCCTTTACCAGCCATTAATCTAACTCTAGCTATAGATTGTTTTCTTCTTCCTGTTCCTTGGAATACTATATTTTCAGATTTTTTTGCCATATTATTTTACCTCCCAAACTTCTGGTTTTTGAGCTGCATTTTCATGTTCAGCATTTGCATATACTCTTAATTTTTTAATCATTTGTCTTCCTAATTTTGTATGAGGAAGCATTCCTTTTACTGCTAAAAACATAGCTTTTTCAGGAGTATTATTCATCATAACTCTGGCTGAAGTTTCTTTCATTCCTCCAATATATCCTGAATGATGTCTATAAACTTTTTGATCTAATTTATGACCTGTTAAAACAGCATCTTTACAATTTATTACTATTACATAATCTCCAACATCTTGATTTGGTGTAAATGTTGGTTTATGTTTTCCTCTTAATAATTTTGCAGCTTCTGTAGCAACTCTTCCTAAAGGTTTATTTGCTGCATCTATTATATACCATTTTTTTTCTATTTCACCTTTTTTAGGACTATATGTAGTATTATTCATGGTAAAAATACCCTCCATTTCAATTTTAAAATATTTAATTTATATTTGTGCAAATTTATTTTATTTTAATGACCACCGGGGAGAAGTCATTATCTAAAAATAAAGCTTACACATAATGCTTAATTATTTTAATACAAACAGCTTTAAAAGTCAAGTATTTAAAGGAAAAAACTTGGAAAAGTTATAAAAATTTTTAAAAATATTTAATTTACTATCTCTAATAAATAATAACCTGTATTGCATTATATAAAAATATCGTTTGGAAAGTAGTTTGAACATAGAACTTGTTAAATTTAATTTATTAGGGAATCTCAAGTTTATTCTTGAGGGCGCTGATAAATTGAATTTTACAAGTTCTGTGAAAATTAGCTTGACTTTAAGATATTTTTATATAATGCAATACAGGTATATTATTAATAGTAAAACATATTTATCTTGAATTTTCTTTCTCATAATTATCTTTTATTTTTGTCAATCTTTGAAGAGCTAAATTTGCATATACATCTGTACCAATTTCTATATTTTGACGTGAAGTAGTTTCATGTGGATTATGACTTCCACCTTCAGATGGTATGAAAAATAAAACTTTTTTTCCATTTGATGTATCTGGATTTAAAATACATGCTAAATCATGTCCTGCCCAAGAATGCATTATTTTACAAGGATATTTTCTTTCATAACAAATTTTAGTTATGTTTTCTAATAGTTCTGGAGTTGTTTGAACAGGTGTATCAATACTAGTTATATTAAAACTAATTGAAGAGTCACCAAAGTCTTTGTTTTCTTGTATATTTTTAAATACATTATACAGTTTGTTTCTAGTTACAGTTCCAGTAGCTGGAAATTGTTGTCTTACATCAACAAACAATTCTGTTTCTGAATTATCTGGAACTATAGCTTTTTCTATACTATTTACTTCAAAAGTTACATCTTTATTGTTTTCTTCTTCTAATTCTTCAATATAAGATCGTACAACTCCTAGAAGAGCAGGAGGGTCTATTTTTAAAATTAAACTTGCATTATCTTGTATTTGATTTGGTCCCCATTTTTGGGTGTTACTTCCTAAAAAATCAAAATGGATGTTAGGATTTTCTTTTTGAAGATTATCTAATTTTAGAATAAGTTTAGAAAGACCTAAAACTGCATCTTTCCTTTTATCCATAGGAGTAGATCCAGAATGATTACTTTCTCCACTAGCTGTAATTTCTAGAAGGTTAGAGTTTTCAGAATATACTTCTTTACATGAGCTAGAAGATGTAGAAAAAGTATTAGAGTCAAATTGAGGGACAGATATTCTATAAACTTCTGAACCTGTAGTTTTAGCTTCAGAATAGGTAAAATTATTTAGTTCTACAGCAATTTTTGCAGAAGTAACAATAGAATTAGGACCAGATATTTTAATAGAACCTCTTAATGGTTTTACAATTGAATCTACACCACCAATTGCAAAATTAGATTCTGATAAAGTTTCAGCCTGTTCTATATGAGATTCTATTACTTCATATATATCTTGTTGTTCTAAGATTTTATCTACTAGCTGTATATCTGAAATATTTAAACCATATTCAGGAAGATGTGAGAAAATATAGTTTTTATATTCTGCAATTGCTTCATTAAAAGAAATTCCATTTTTATCTTTTAAATTCGCAAGTTTTTCAAGAGTAAGTTTGCCACTTAAATAATCACTTCCAATACAAGCTTTGCTAAAACGAGTAGATTCTTCTGCACTATAAATAACAGCTTTTAAATTTCCATATTGTGGATTCATAGAATTTTTACAATATTCAATGGCTTTTAATGCCATATAAACACCAACTGGACCATCAAATTGTCCACCATTTGTAACAGAATCTGTATGAGAACCTACAATTAAATTTTTGTCTTTAGCAAATTTTCCGGGTAAACTTCCACAGATATTTCCAACATCATCTATGGTTATAGTCATTCCCAAATCTTTCATATATTTCATCATTTTTAATTTATATTTTGCATCTTCTTCAGTATATGCAATACGATTCACAGGTTCTTGACTATCAAAATCAAAAAAATTATTAATATCTATTATATTTTGCATAAATATTACTCCATTTCTTAAAAATTAATACTAATATAATATCATATAATCTTAGTAAATACAATGTTTTAAGAAGATTTAGAGATTAAAATAAAATTAACAAAATTAAATAAAAGTATTGCAAAAAATAAATTTTATGATAGAATATAGCAAAAATATGTTTGGGAGAAAGTGGAATGTTTGCATATATAAAAGGAAGTTTAGAAGAAAAAGGAAATAATTATGTAGTTATAGATGTAGGAGGAATAGGATATAAAGTATTTATGTCAGATATTTCTATTCAAAAAATTGGAGATTTAAGAAATATAGTTAAAGTTCATACATATTATCATGTAAGAGAAGATAATATTAGTTTATATGGTTTTCTTACAAAAGAAGAATTGAAAATGTTTGAACTCCTTCTTTCTGTAAGTGGAATAGGAGCAAAGTCAGCAATTTCAATGCTTTCAAATATTACACCTTCAAGTTTTGCTTTTGCAGTTATTTCAAATGATGTTGCAAGTTTAAAAAAATTACCAGGAATTGGTGCTAAAACAGCACAAAGAATAATATTAGAACTTCAGGATAAATTAAAATCTGAAGAGAAATTAAGCATAGAAGGTGCGAAAGAGCAAATAGAGTTTGAGATTCAAACTAATAAAAATATTAGTGAAGCAATTCAAGCACTTCAAATATTAGGTTACAACAGAAGAGAAATAGATAAAGCTATGGAAAAAATAGCAAATACAGATGTATCTGTAGAAGAGCTTATAAGAAAAGGCTTATCTTTACTAGCAGGATAATTATAGAAGTAGTAATAAGTAAAAATTATAAAAAGAGGTAATAAAATGGATCTAAATCAACCTTTAGCATTTAGAGTAAGACCAAAGTCATTAGATGAATTTGTAGGACAAGAACATATTTTAGGAAAAGATAAATTACTTTATAGAACAATAAAAGCAGATAGATTATCAAGTTTAATTTTATGGGGACCACCAGGATGTGGAAAAACATCACTTGCAAAAGTAATAAGTGAAACAACAAAATATAAATTCAAAAAAATAAATGCGGTAACTGCAGGAGTTGGAGATATAAAAAAGGCAATAGAAGAAGCTGATAATCTTTTGTTAAATCCAAGTGGAAAATGTATTTTATTTATAGATGAAATTCATAGATTTAATAAACTTCAACAAGATGCACTTTTACCTTATGTTGAAGATGGAACTGTTATTTTAATTGGAGCTACAACTGAAAATCCATATTTTGAGGTAAATAAAGCTTTAATTTCTAGGTCTATGGTAATAAAATTAGAACCATTAAAAAAAGAGGATATAGTAAAAATACTTAAAAATGCTTTAAAAAGTAAAGAAGGTCTTGGAAATTACAATATTAAAATCGCAGAAGAAACTTTGGAAAGTATAGCAGAAGTATCTGGTGGAGATGTAAGAACAGCATTAAATGGTTTAGAAGTGGCAGTTCTTACTACTAAAATGAATTCAGATGGTGTAATTGAAATAACAAATGAAATAGCAAGCCAATCTTTAAATAAGAAAAAAGCTATGTTTGATAAGTCTGGAGATAGTCATTATGATAATATAAGTGCATTTATAAAGTCTTTAAGAGGAAGTGATGCAGATGCAGCTATATTTTATTTGGCTAGAGCTTTGAATGCTGGAGAAGATCCAGTTTTTCTTGCAAGAAGACTTGTAATTTCTAGTGCAGAAGATGTTGGAATGGCAAATCCAAATGCACTTGTAATTGCTACATCTGCAATGCAAGCTGTTACTATGGTTGGTATGCCAGAAGCTAGAATTATTTTAGCAGAAGCAACAGTTTATATTGCAAATTCTAAAAAATCTAATGCATCTTATAACGCTATAAATAAAGCATTAGAAGATGTTTCTACAAAAGATACAGGAACAATTCCTATGCATATTAGAAATGCACCAGCAGAAGGAATGTCTGATTTTGGATATGGTAAAGGTTATAAGTATCCACATGATTATCCAGGTCATTGGGTAGAGCAACAATATTTACCAGATAAAATGCTTGGAACAAAATATTATATAAAAGATGATACAGTAGAATAAATCTTATTTAGAAAACTAGCAAAAATTATTTTGCTAGTTTTTTTATAATAAAAAAATTTGCTGAAATTCTTATTTGAATAAAAAAATTTTTTTAGTAAAAAATAATTTTATGAATAAAAAAATTTTTGGAAATATTTTAATAGGTTTTTTTGCAGGATTTATAAGTGGATTTTTTGGAGCTGGTGGTGGATTAATTTTAGTTCCTTATTTAACATTAATTTTAAAAGAAGATGAAGTTATTTCAAGAGCTACAACAATTTTATGTATATTTTTTATGGTTTTTACAAGTAGTTTTTTTTATTTTAATAAAGATTCTATAGACTGGTATCTCGCTTTAAAATGTGCTATAGGTGGTATAATAGGAGGAATAATAGGTTCAAAATTATTGGTAAATTTGGATAAAAAAATTTTAAAAATTTCTTTTATTATTTTTCTTATATATGCAGGAATTAAAATGATTTTATAAAGTTAAAATTA
The DNA here is from genome assembly GCA_944390285.1 of uncultured Clostridia bacterium. Taxonomy (GTDB): domain Bacteria; phylum Bacillota; class Clostridia; order TANB77; family CAG-508; genus Scatovivens. The sequence goes on along the minus strand of CALXPN010000004.1, from coordinate 137,333 downwards.
TTTTACATATAGTTTAAATTAGGAGATTAAAAATGAAAGAAATTTTATTTGGAATTATTTCTGGAATAGTTGCAGCACTTGGAATGGGTGGAGGAACGATTTTAATATTACTTTTAGGGATTTTTACCAATATGGGTCAACATTTGATTCAGGGAACAAATTTGATTTTTTTTATTCCAACAGCTATTGTGGCAATTTTTATGAATATAAAAAATAAGAAAATAGATTATAAACTAGCTTTTCCAATAATTATCTTCGGAATAATAGGAGCAATATGTGGAAGTATTGTATCTTTTAAAATAGAAAATAATGAGTTAAAAAAATTTTTTGGAATTTTTTTAATAATTATATCATTTTTTGAAATTTATTCATTTTTTAAACAGTATATATTAACTAAAAAAGAAAATAATAATTAGTGTAAATAATAAAAATATATAAATTATCAAATTTTAGAAAGTGAGGTGTGCAAAATGAATTTCATGAAAGGTGTTATGATAGGAAGTTTAATTACAGCAGGAACAATGATGATGTATTCAGAAGGAGTGGATAATAGCAAAAAAATGCTTGTAAAAAAGGGTAAGCAAATTGCAAAAAAAGTTAGAAATAATATGTAATTAAAAGGGGCGTTAAGCCCCTATATTAATAATACTTAAAATTATTTTTCATCACATTTTCTTGGTTCTGGAATAGGTGTTTTTTCACAACACAAATCTATTCCTTTTAAACAAGTTCCACCTTTTTCACAAGTTCTACAAATTTTTACATGTTTTACTCTATTTACCCAAATGTTAATAGAATAAGATTTATTAGGACAAAGAGGACCAAAAACAAATTCCCCTTCACAATCTGTAAAAGTATGAGATACAGGTTTTCTTTCATCTTTACATACTTCAACAAGTTTTACTACAGCATCTGAAACAGGATTTCCTCTTGAATCTCTTATAACTCCATAAACCACATTTCTGTTATCTTCTGGTAATTTTAAATCTAAATCAAATTGTTTTCCTGTTTCAATAAATCCGTCAACATCAACTATAACTTTTTTCTCAAATTCCATAATATTACTTCCTTTCAAAAAATTTGAACAAAATAATTGCTCATATTAAAGTTTATGTTTTCTTATCGAAAATTGTTATTATTTGTTAAAGTTTTGACAATTAAGTATATCTGGATTATAATGTTTAAGAATATTCACAAAAACATAAGTAAAAAAATAAATATAAATAAAGTATATATTTATCCAAGAAAGGAATTTATATGAATTTTGAAATTTTAAGAGAAAAATATCCAAATTTTATATATAATTCATATAAGATTTATGAAATAGAAGATAAAATTTGTATAGAATTTGAATTTGAGATTGAAAATTTAACAAAATTTAATCCAAAAATAGAAATACTAAAAAAAGAATTTAATTTTAAAGATATAAATTCAGATATTGTCAAAAATATAGTTTTTAATTTAGGAATGGTAGAAGCTATAAGTTATTTTAAAGCAACTTGTTCTCCACAATTTTTTATAAAATGTGGAAAACTAGATAGCTTTCAAGAAAATTGGTTTAAAAAATTATATTATTTAGGATTAGGTGAATTTAGATATATAAATAATATAAAAATATCAAAAGAAAATTTCGTGCAGTTTATTTCGGAAGGAAATTCACTAGAAGTATATGAAGTAAAAGAAAATTTAACTGGAATTGTTATACCAGTAGGTGGTGGAAAAGATTCAAATGTTACTTTAGAACTATTAAAAAAATACAAAGATGAATCTTTAGCATTAAGAATTGGTATGAATGAAGTGGCATCAAAATGTGCAGAAATTGCAGGTTTTGAAGATAATCAAATTATAGAAGTGAATAGAACAATAGATAAAAATTTATTAGATTTGAATAAAAAAGGTTTTTTAAATGGACATACGCCTTTTTCAGCAATAGTTGCATATATATCTTATTTATGTAGTTACTTACTTGGAAAAAAATATATAGCATTATCAAATGAAGATAGTGCTAATGAATCAAATATAGATGGAGAAAAAATAAATCATCAATATTCTAAAACATTAGAATTTGAAAATGATTTTAGGGAATATGCTAAAAAATATTTAAAAACAAAAGTAGAATATTTTAGTATGTTAAGACCAATAACAGAACTTCAAATAGCAATGTTATTTTCAAAGTTTGAAAAATATCATAAAGTTTTTAAAAGTTGTAATGTAGGTAGTAAAGGGAAAAAATGGAACTGGTGTTGCAATTGTCCTAAATGTTTATTTGTGTATACAATTTTGAGTCCATTTTTATATAAGGAAAAAGTAGTAGAAATTTTCGGAGAAGATTTATTTTGTAGAAAAGATTTATTAAAAACTTTTATAGAACTTTGTGGATATGGAGAAACTAAACCATTTGAATGTGTTGGAACATACAGAGAAATTCGTTATGCTATAACGAAAACAATAAAAAAATTGGAATTAAAAAATATAAAATTACCATATCTTTTAGAATATTATAAAAATAATTTTGAATTATCTAATGAGGAATTATTAAATTACTATAATGAAAATAATAATCTTCCAAAAGATTTTGCAGTAATTTTAAAAAAATCACTTAATATTTTGTAATAAAAATTATAGGAGAATATTATGCTAGATAAATTACTTAAATATTTAGAAAATAAAAAAATATTAATATTAGGTTATGGAATAGAAGGTGAATCTAGTTATAAATTTTTAAGAAAACATTTCCCAGAAAAAAAGCTTTTTATATCAGATAAAAATATGGATTTATTAAATAATCATATAGATTTAATAGAAGATATAAATGTAGAAGTTTCATTAGGAAAAAATTATTTGAAAGATTTAGAAGATTTTGATTTGATTTTAAAAGCACCTGGGATTTCTTTTAAAAATATAGATATTTCAAAATTTGAAAATAAAATTACAAGCCAATTAGAATTATTATTTGAATTTGTGGATGTTTATACAATTGGAATTACAGGTACAAAAGGAAAAAGTACAACAAGTTCGTTAATATATAGAGTTTTAAAAGATCAAGGAAAAGATGCATATCTTTTAGGAAATATTGGAGAACCAATTTTTAATGATATAGATTTACTTACTAAAAATAGTATAGTTGTTATAGAGATTTCTTCACATGCATTAGAATTTATAAAAAAATCAAGTAACATAGGACTTATTTTAGATATCTATGAGGAACATCTAGATCATTATAAAAACTTAAATAAGTATATAGAAGCAAAATTCAATTTAGCTAAATATCAGAATAATAATGATTTTCTTATTTATAATTATGATAATGAACTTATGAATAATTACAAATTTGCATATAAAGAAAATGATTATGCAATTTCATTAATTTCTGAGCCAAATGTAAAAAATAAAGTATTTTTAAGAAATAATTTAATATATTGTAATAATAAGAATTTAATGAATATTAATGAAAAAATGAATTTGAAGGGAATTCACAATACTCAGAATATAATGTTTGTTTTAGCAGTATGTGATATTTTAAAATTAGATTTTCAAAAAGCAATAAATTCAATAAAAAAATTTAAACCTTTAGAACATAGAATGGAATATGTTGGAAATTTTGATGGAATAGATTATTATAATGATTCTATTGCAACAATTCCAGAAGCTACAATAAACTCTATTAAGGCTATACAAAATATAAATACAATTATTGTAGGAGGAAAAGACAGAGGAGTAAATTTAGATAGTTTAATAAATTTTTTAAGTAAAAGTGAAATTGAAAATATAATATGTCTTCCAAAAACTGGAGAATACATAAAAAATGGTTTAGAAAAATCAACTAAGAAAATAAAGTTGGTAAGTACTATGGATGAGGCAGTAAAACTTGCAAAAAAAGTTACTAAAAAAGGAAAGGTGTGTTTATTATCACCTGCAGCTTCAAGTTATGGATATTTTAAGAATTTTGAAGAAAGAGGAAATATATTTAAAAATCTTGTAAACTCAACAAATTAGAAGTAAGATTTTATGTTTTATGAAAAAATATAAATAAACATAATTAACATAACTAAAACACAGTTTACAAATAATAAGTTTACGGAATAATCCTTTTTAAAAAGGCAATTTTATATAATAAAAAACAATAAAATTGACAAAAAATGTAAAAAAATCCAATTTTATGTAGACAAAAGAAATAAAATATGTTATACTATAATTGTTTTTAGAGCAAAAACAAAGGGAAGATAACACATTATATGAAGAATACATCAGATAAATTTTAAGGAGGAATTAAAATTGAATACAAATTATTCAGAAAACAATCACTTAATATTAGTAGGAAAAATAGTAAGTGAAAAAAGCTACAGTCATGAAATTTATGGGGAAAAATTTTATGTATTTAATCTAGAAGTAGTTAGATTAAGTTCAACTGTAGACATTATTCCAATCACGATTTCAGAAAGATTACTTACAGATTTAGATATAGAAATTGGAAAACATGTCACAATCGAAGGTCAATTTAGATCTTACAATAATTATGAAAATGAAAGAAACAGATTAGTTCTAACAGTTTTTGCAAAAGAAATTAGAGAAACAGAAAATGCGGACGAAGACAAGAAAGAAGTAACAAATGAAGTTGTTTTAGTAGGTTACATTTGTAAAAAACCTATTTATAGACAAACACCATTTGGAAGAGAAATCGCTGATATCTTACTTGCTGTAAATAGAGCATATAATAAATCAGACTACATACCAAGTATTGCTTGGGGAAGAAATGCGAGATTTTGTCAAAACTTAGAAGTTGGAACTGAAGTAAAAATTTCAGGAAGAGTTCAATCTAGAAATTATGAAAAAAAATTAGCTGATGGTTCTACAGAAACTAGAATTGCATATGAAGTTTCAATTGCAAGTATGGAAGTAGTAGATGAAGAAAATAAAGAACAAGAAGAAACATCAGAAGTTGTTTAATAATATAATATAGTATATAAATTAATTTTATAATTAATTTTATATAAATTTTAGCAAATTATATAATGTCCACGTGCTAACAAAGGTTGGTATGTGGACGTTTTCTTTTAATTAATATTTTAAATGATAAGATTTCTAATTTTTTATAATTTATATTTCTATAAAAACTATTTCAAAAACCTCTGTCAAGCTAATTTTCATAGAAGTTCTATAATAAAATTTGTCAGCGCCCTCAGGAACAAGCCTGAGATTCCCTAACAAATTTTATTTAAAAACTTCTAAATTCAAATTACTTTCCATCCGTTTTTTCATAATTTTTATAGAAATATAAATTACTAATAAAAAGGTAATATAATCTTATCATTTAAAATATTAATTAAATTTTTTTTATAAACTATATATTTTTTTTTACTTATTTGATATAATTCATTATATTTGATAATATAGAAAAAATATGTCTATGGCATATGAAAATACTAATTTGCGAGGAGAAACAATGGAAGAAAAAAATACAGAAAATTTAAACAATACAAAAGAAGAAAATCAAATTGATAATACAAAACAAATAAGAATAAGAGGGATAATATTTAATGTAATAGCAATTATATGTATATCTTTGTTTTGTATGGCAATTTCTCCTAAGACTTTGCAAAATGATACTTTTTATACAGTTACTATAGGAGAATATATATATAATAATGGAATTTCAGATTTAACTCAAGATATATATTCTTGGCATGAACTTCCATACACATATCCACATTGGCTTTATGATTTAGGAATGTTTATTATATATGATAATTTTGGACAAGCTGGAATTTATGCTTCAACAATGATTTTTAGTGCTATACTTGGAGTATCTGTATATGCATTGTGTTGTAAAAAATCAAAAAATAAGGTTGTTTCAATGGTTATTACAATTGGTGCTATATATTTAATGAAATCATTTATAGCTGCAAGAGCACAACTAGTAACATTTATTTTGTTTGTGTGGGCAGTTTTCTTTATAGAAAAATTTTTAGAAACAAAGAAAAAAAGATATGGAATAATGTTAATAATTATTCCGCTTTTAATAGCTAATTTGCATTGTGCAGTATTTCCATTTTATTTTGTACTATTTTTACCATATATAGCAGAATATTTATTACTTGCACTTGAAGATGCTAATATAATTTTTAGAATAAGAAAATTATTCTTAAAAATAAGAAAAAAATTATCTAAAAAAGAAGAAGTAAAAAATAAAATAGATGAAAAAATTGAAAAACTTACAATACTAAAAGATGATAGAAATAGAAAAGTAAAAAAATTAAGAGAAAATCCATTTAAAATTATTTCAAATAAAAATCATGTAGTATTATTACTTATTGCTATAATGGGTATTGCTATGCTAACAGGATTTATAAATCCTGCAGGAGATGGAGCATATACTTATTTGTATAAAACATTGCAAGGAAATTCAACAGGTTCTATAAATGAGCATTTACCACTTACTTTGGTTGATAATAAAGAATTTGCTTTTACTATAATAATATTCTTACTTGTTTTAATATTTACAGATACAAAGATAAAACTTGCAGATTTGTTCATGCTATGTGGATTAACACTTTTGTCTTTCGAATCTAGAAGACAAGTATCTATGTTTGCAATATTATGTGCACCAATACTTGCAAGTTTAATTTCTAATATGATAGAAAAATATGATAAAGAAACTTTTATAAAAATAGAGAAATTTTTTACAGGCTGGTTTGGAGCAACTGTTATAATTTGTTTATTTGTGATATGGTCAACAAATATAATAAAACCAACAATTAATGATGATTATATAGATACATCTTCATATCCAGTAGATGCAGCAAATTGGATGCTTGAAAATTTAGATGTAAAAAATATAAAATTATATAATGAATATAATTATGGAAGTTATTTATTATATAGAGGAATTCCTGTTTTTATAGATTCAAGATGTGATTTATATACACCAGAATTTAATGGAACATATGATAAAGAAAAGAAAAAATATGTAGGAAGAGATATTTTTTCTGATGCGCTTAATATAACAGGACTTGGAACAGATTATAAACAAAAATTTGATAAATATGGTGTAACACATATTATCTTACAAGAGGATTCTAAATTAATATTATTATTAAAAAAAGATTCTGGATATAAAAAACTTTATGAAAAAGGAAACTTTGTAATTTTTGAAAGACTAGTTGCAACTCAAGGACAAAGTGAATAAATAATAATAAAACTAGAAATATATTTTAAGGAGGTCTAGTTTGAAAAAGAAAATAAGAGTAATGATTATCTTACTAATTTCTATAGTTATTATAGATCAAATAAGTAAGATACTAATTATAAATTTCTTAAAAGAACCTATAGGAAATGATTATTTAAAATTAGAAATAGTAAATAATACAGGAATGGCATTTGGTTTCAATAGTGGAAATACTAAAAATATATTTCTTACAATATTTGTTTTAGCAATAGTACTTACTTTTGTTAAAAATCAAATAGAAAGAATAGATATGAAAACTACTATAGTTATTGGAATGGTTCTTGGAGGGGCAGTAAGTAATTTAGTTGATAGGATTTTTAGAAAAGGTATTATAGATTTTATAAAAATTTATAAAATTCCTACATTTAATGTGGCAGATATTGCTATAGTAATAGGTTGGATTTTAATAATAATATTTTTAATAGATTATTCAAGAAAAACGAGGTGAAAATTTGCGAAATACTATAAGAATATTAGGAATCGATATAGATAATATAAATATTGATGAAGCAGGAGAAATTACAAAAAATTTAATACAAACCAGTAATAAAACTTGTAAATTAATAGTAGCACCAAATACAGAATTTATAATGATGGCACAGAAAGACCAAGAATTTTACAATATTTTAAGAAGTGCAGATCTTGCAACACCAGATAGTGTTGGTGTTATGCTTGGTGCTAAATTTCAAAAAAAACAATTTAAACAAAGAATACCAGGACAAGCTTATTTTAGAAAAATTTTAGAAGTTGGAGAAAAAGAAGGGTGGACCTTTTATTTGCTGGGAGGAAAAGATGATGTATCAAAACTTACAGCAGAAAATGTAAAAAAATATTTTCCAAATATAAAAATTGTAGGATATCATGAAGGATTTTTCGAAAAAGATTCGGAAAAAGATGTTATAAATGAAATAAATAAGTTAAAACCTAATGTTTTATTTGTTGCAATGGGAGCTCCTATTCAAGAAAAATGGATTGCAAAACATAAAAATGAATTACAAGTTGATGTAGCAGCAGGACAAGGTGGAACTTTTGATTATGAAGCAGGAAAAATAAAAAGAGCACCTAAAATTGTTCAGAAATTAGGTATAGAGTGGCTTTGGAGATTGATTTTGCAACCTACTAGAATAAAAAGGATGATGGCATTACCAGTTTATTTAATTAAAATTATATTTACAAAAGATATAACAAAAGGAAGATTTGATAAATAGAGGGTAATATGAAAAAAGAAGATTATAAAATAGGTGAAGATTTAGTTGGAATAAGATTAGATAAAGCAATATCTTTAAAAGATAAAGATATATCTAGAATGGCAGTACAAAGGCTCATAGATGAAGAAAATATATTAGTGAATGGGAAAAAAGCTAAATCTTCATATAAACTAAATTTAAATGATATAGTTACAATTACAAAACCTGATCCAAAAGAGATAGAAATAAAACCTGAAAATATTCCTTTAGATGTTGTTTATGAAGATAAAGATATTTTAGTAGTAAATAAACAAAAAGGACTAGTAGTTCATCCAGGAAATGGAAATTTAAATGGAACTCTTGTTAATGCTGTAATGGCAAGATGTAAAAATGAACTTTCAGGAATTGGGGGAGAGATAAGGCCAGGTATTGTTCACAGGTTAGATAAAGATACTTCAGGGCTTTTGATTATAGCTAAAAATGATAAATCACATATAAATCTTAGTAATGAGTTTAAAAATCATGAAGTGAAAAAAACATATATAGCACTTGTGAGAGGAAGAGTAAAAGAAAATATGGCAACAATAGATATGCCGATTGCAAGAAGTACAAAAGATAGAACTAAAATGGCAGTATCTAAAAATGGAAAAAATGCTATAACACATATAAAAGTTTTAGAACGATTTAAAAATTATACTTTGTTGGAAGTGAATATTGAAACAGGAAGGACACATCAGATTAGAGTACATTTATCACAAATTGGATATCCAATTGTAGGAGATGGCGTATATTCAAATGGAAAAAATCCATTTGGAGTTGAAGGTCAAATGTTACATAGTATGAAACTAGAATTTACACATCCTCGGAACAGGAGAGATACTAAAACTGCAAGCAGATTTACCAGAATACTTTAAAAATATATTGGAAACTTTAAGGAGAGAGGAAAATGGAGAAAATTAGACTTCAAAAGTTTTTAGCAGATTGCGGTATAGCTTCTAGAAGAAAATGTGAAGAATTAATAAAAGAAAAAAAAGTTAAGGTAAACGGAGAAATTGCAATACTTGGAACTAAAGTAGATTCTCAAAAAGATAAAATAGAGTATAATGGTAAAATTATAAAAAATAATGTAGATAAATATACATATATATTGCTAAATAAACCAATAGGTGTAGTTACTTCTTCAAAGGATCAGTTTGGAAGAGAAACTGTGTTAGACTTAATAAAGTTAAAAGAAAGAATTGTTCCAGTAGGTAGATTAGATATGTATACATCAGGTGCTTTAATTTTGACAAATGATGGAGAGTTTGTTTATAAAGTAACACATCCAAAACATGAAATAAATAAAACTTATAATGTAACAATTTCTGGGATTGTATCTAATGAAGATATTGAAAAATTACAATCAGGTGTTATAATAGATAATGATTACAAAACAAAACCAGCTAAAGTTAAAATATTAAAAATAGAAAAAGAGAAAAATATATCTAGAATAGAAATTACAATACATGAAGGTAAAAATAGACAAGTTAGAAAAATGTGTAATGCGATAGGAAAAAAAGTTTTAGCTCTACATAGGTCAAAAATTGGCAATATAAATGTAAAAGATTTAAAAATAGGTACATGGAGATATTTGAAAGAAACTGAAATAAGTGAACTTTTAAAATAATTTTAGTGAAATACAAAAGAGGAGAAAACTATGGAATATCAGAAATTTATTCCTGAGGGGTGGATTGATACTAAAGAAGAATTTAATAATGCAGTAATAAAAAAAGCATTAAGTAATAATGAAACACTCCAAGGTTATGTAGAAGATTGTGACTCAAATTTTAATTTGCATATTAATTTAGGAAACAATATTAAAGGAATAATTCCAAGAAATGAAGTAGAAAACATAAATACAGATGAGTTTGGATTTTGTAGTCCTGGTATATGCAAAAATAAAATTAATAATTTTGTTCAATTTAAAATAAAAGAAATATATGACGATACTAATGTATTACTTTCAAGAAAAGAAGTACAAAAGGAAGCTTTAAATTGGGCTAAAAACGAGTTAAGACCAGGAATGATAGTAAATGGTATTGTTAAAAATATGAGAAAATTTGGTGCATTTGTTGAAATTGGAGGAGGAGTTGTAGGACTTCTTCATATTGAAGATATATCTGTTTCAAGAATTAAATCACCAGAAGAAAGATTTTATATTGGACAAAAGATTAATGTTATGATAAAATCTATTGATAAGGAAACTGATAAAATTGTTTTGTCTTATAAAGAGCTTCTTGGAGATTGGGATGAGAATATTAAAGACTATACAGAAAAAACAGTTGTAGATGGAATTGTAAAAGAAGCTGATAAATTTAAAAATGGAATTTTTATTGAACTAAAACCAAACTTAGTAGGGCTTGCAGAATATAAAGAAGGTTTTTCATATGGACAAAAAGTTAAGGTTTACATTAAAAAAATTATAAAAGAAAGAAAAAAAATTAAACTTTTAATTATTTAAGGAGGTTTTTAAGATGGTAGAAGATCAAGAAATTAAAACTACCGTTTCTCCTTTTGCTATTAGAGAAGGAGAAATAAAAACATTTGATGGAAAGGATGGCTATGTGTCTATAAATCAGATAATTCACAAAATTAATTTAGGCCATATATCAGATGTGCATTTCAAAATACTAGATTTAGTAAATGAATTTGAATTTTTAACTTCAAGACAAATTTTTCAAATATTAAGACATAAAGGGGTTGAAATTAAATCACAAGACAAATTAAACACAAAATTAGAGCAATTAGTAAAAACTAAAATATTAACAAGATATTATTTCACATCAGAAGAGGGAAAAGGTATATATAGAATTTATTGTATGGAAAAGATGGGAAAATATCTTTTAAATTCAAAAGAAGTAGAATGTAAATGGCAACCCACAGATAATACAAAACCAGCTTCTTTAATTAAAAAAAGATTAGCAGGAAACCAAGTTATAATAGCATATATGAGAAAAGCTAAAAATTTTGATAAATATACAGTAAAACCAACTATTACAGCAAAAGTAAATGGAAAAACTTTTAAAGCTCATGGAGAAGTAAAAATTTCAAAAGCTGGAAAATCTTTAAGCTTGATATTTGAGGCTGTAAGAAGAGAAGAAGATTGGGAAACAAAGTTTGCTGATAGAATGAGATTATATAAAGATTTCTTAGAAAATTTTGTTCCATTTGATTCTGGATATGAATCTAGACCACAATTAATTTTACTTTGTGAAGATGATAAACATATGGTGGAAACTTTTAAAGTTATTGTTAAAAATAAATTGGAATTAGAAAAAATTAAAATTTATTTTACAACAGATTTAAAACAAAATGCAGAATCTTTAGATAAATCTTTAACAGAATTTGTAAAAAATGAATCTACTGGAAGATTTTCAGCTCATAATGTTGAATTTAAAATCTTAGAATAATATAAAAAATAAATCCTAGTTATTTTTAATAACTAGGATTTATTTTTTTATTAATTATTTTTATTTGAATTAAAGTTTGCAATTGGATCTTCACCATCGAATTTATAATTAGAGTCTGTGGTATTTTTTTGGATTGGATCTATTTCTTCATCAGTTTCATTTAAATTAGTAAATATATGTTGAAAATCAAATTTATTTTTTCTTGAAGAATAATCTTCTGCTGGATTATGATTTCCTGATGCCTTTGCGAATCTATCAAAATCATATATTTTAATTTTTTGTTTTTCTTTATATCTTGATTCCATAAAATCTATTTTTGCTTGACCTACTAAAGATTTTCCTTTTAAGTCTTTAGTTTTGTATATAATCATTTTAAATTTAAGAGCTTGAACTTTACCAGCTTTATAGTTTGGAATCCATTGCCATTTTATAGATTTATATGTAGAGTCATATTTACCTTGATCTGTTTTATAATCATGTGTAAACATCCAACGTCTTTTATCTCCTAATTCTTTTTCCCACCATTCATTATCTTCTGGTGTATTATTACCAAATACGATTTTTGTTGTACAGTTTGCAAGTAAAGTTTGCCTAAAATTATAATCATTTTTTACACCAAATTGAGATAAGTTTTGAGCAGATATAATTGTTCCAACTCTATATTTTCTATATAATGTGAATATATCTTCAGTTGCTTTACAAACAAATGGAGGAAATTCATCAATATAAAGAAAATGAGGAATTCTAGTTTTTTCATTTCCTGGTCTTGAAAGTACAGATTGTTGCATTAATAATATAAAGAATAGACCAAATGCTTTATGAATACTAGCACCTAAATCTCCACGTCTTGTACATACTAGTGTAACATCACCATTTGCAAGTGCTTTGTCATAATTTAAATTGTTTACTCTGTTACATAAAATGTTTTTAACACCTGGATATCTAAGCATATTTTCAATTTGAGCAGCAGATGCTTGTAAATATCTTGCTGTTTCTTCTCTTCCTTGGGCAGTTTTATAGAATGTTTTCTTAAAATATCCTAATTGTATTTTATATTTTTGAGCAAGTTCAGGATTTGCTCTCATTTGCTCTGCCATATCCTCAATTAAATCAAAATCATTTAATAATTCTAATAAATCTTCTAAGTTTGGAGTATCGCCATTATGTAATATTGGATACATTTCTTTAAGCATTAATACTAAGTTTTCTATAGCTTGAGTAACTACATTCTCCATAAATGCTTCATCATGATTACTCATATCTTCTCTATCTTCAGAAGCATACATTCTTTTTATGATAGAAGATATTGCAATTGAAGTTTTAATAGGATCTTCATATGTAAATGGATTTAAACCTATAGAAGAACTATCATTAGGGTCTATAATATGATATTTTATACCGAAATTACTAGCAACATCTCTCATATGAGCAACAGATTCATAATCTGGTGCCATATATGTGATTCCTAAATTTTTATATACTGTATTAGATCCATCATAATTATAAATAAGTTTTGAAAAATATGCTTTAAATACTTTTTCTTTAGATGGAACTGGTGTTAACATATTTAAAGAAAAGTTTTCATTAATATAATCATTAGAATAAGGTGTATTTAATGTGGCAATATGTGTTTTTAATGCAGTATATCCTAATTCTTTTGAGGTTTCTTTAAAGAAATATTTTTTCTCCATATCTCTTGCAATCATTGGTTCAAAAACCATAGATGTTTTTCCAGAACCAGATACACCAACAACTAATGTAGATTCAAATCTTCTAGCTTCTGGAGTTTTAACAACTTTACCAGTTTCTCTGTCTTTTGCTATAAACATTTCACAAGTATATGGTCCCATTCCAACAGATTTATCTGATAAATCTATACCACCATAATCCCAAATAGATTCTCTAATATATAATGTATCATAAACAACTGTGTATAACCATTTAAATAATGGGAAAAATGTACAAACAGGTATATACCAAGCAAAAGCCGAAAAAGCAGGTTTTATTAAATCCATAAAATTAGCTATTATATAAGAATAGTTTGGCACTGAAAATAACATTAGCCAACCGAAGCTCATTTACCCATTGCACAAGCATAGAAATTCCGACTATATACAAAGCAACTGTGTATACATAAAAAAATGATTCTTTTGTATATTTATCTGTTGCAAATTTAGATGCAAATGAAAAATAAAAAGCAAATATAGGGCATGCAAGTGCAAGTGTATATTTTATAGGTCCCCAATAAGCAACAGATAGTCCAGAAAACATAATTAATAAAATTTCCATAATTCTATCTACACATATATATATGGAAATCATTGTTAATACATATGTTGCAAATGTATTTCTATCTGTTTTTAAAAGTTTTAAAAATTTATCTATATATTTCATTACTACCATAATTCAAATATCCTTACTACAAAATTATACATATATATTATCTAACAAAATTGGAAAAAAATCAAGTATTTTGAAGAAAAAAAGCTGATTTTCCGTAAGATTTAAGACTTTCTTTTTTAATAATATTTTTTTATAAAATTTTAATAAAAACCATAAATATTTTTATGAATATATAATTTAAAATTTAATACAATTATTATGAAAGAGAGGAATCAAGAGTCTTGAAAATAAAAAAAACAGAATTCATAGATGGAATATTATCACTTGTAATTTCACAAATTTTGATAAAAATTTTTGGAGTAGCATATAGTTTATATATAACAAATAAGTCTGGTTTTGGTGATGAGGGAAATGCTATATATATGAGTGGATACCAAATATATGCTTTACTTCTTACTATTTCATCAATAGGTGTTCCTAATGCAATTTCAAAAATTATATCTGAAAAAAATATGGCAAAAGATTATCTGAATGAAAAAAGAGTGTTTCAAATTTCTGTTTTGCTTTTTTCAGCAATTGGTTTTATAGGTTGTATTTTTTTATTTACATTTTCTACAATTATTGCAAATAAAATTTTAGAGATACCAGAATCTGCTTTAAGTTTAAAGGCTCTTTCACCAGCAATATTTTTTGTTTCAATTACATCAGTTATAAGAGGATATTGTAATGGAGAGAGTAAAATATATTTAACAGCTAAATCTCAATTTTTTGAACAAGTTTTAAAAAGTTTTTTAACAATTATATTTGTAGAAATTGTTTCAAGACTTACAGATAATAATACAGAAGCTATGGCTGGAGTTGCAAATCTAGCAACAACTTTTGCAACTTTTTTTAGTTTAATGTATATAATAAGAAAGTATTATAAAATTAAGAATAAAAAACTCGATTTAAATGAAATATATTATCCAAGAGAAAGAATTTCCAATATAATAAAAAAGATTTTAAAAATTTCTATTCCAATGACAATAAGTGCTATTTTAAATTCATTAGGAAAAAATATAGATTCAATTACAGTTGTAAAAATTTTAAAAAAAATAATAGGAGAGGAAAATGCGATAAAAAAATATGGTATATTAAGTTCAAAAGTAGATATAATAATGACATTACCATTGTCATTTAATATAGCTATTGCAACAGCGATAATTCCAGAAATATCAAAAAGAAAAGTTATAAATGATATAGAAGGAATAGTAGAAAAAATAAAATTCTCTGTACTTATAACTGTAATTATTGCTGTTCCTGCAACATTTGGAATATTTTTATACTCTAAACAAATTTTTAATTTATTATTTCCAAATGCAAATAATGGATATGAACTGTTAAGTTTAGCATCTATTTATCTAGTATTTTCACTTCTTACTCAAACAATAAATGGAGCTTTGCAAGGACTTGGAGAAAACAGTATTCCTGTATATTCTGCAATGGCAGGTGTTATTGTAAAAACTATTTCAAATATTATCTTTATACCTATTTCTGGAATATACGAAAAAGGAGCTGTTTTAGGAAATATTTTTTCATCAATTACTTCTTTTATTATTGTTTATATAGCTTTAACACGAAAAATAGAATTAAGATTAAAATTAATAAATTATTTTATAAAACCAATTATAGCAAGTATAATAATGAGTATAGTTTCATTAAATGTATATAAATTTTTAATCTTAAAAAATATAAATTATAATATTTGTACAATAAATTCTATTGTAATTGCTATTATAATATATGTTTTATGTGTTTTTGTAATGAAAATGATAAATAAAAATCAAATCCAGCAAACCATTGAAAATACTGAAAAATATTAAACAAACACTTCGAAAAAGTTGAAAAATAGGGAAAAAAATAAAAAAAAACAAAAAAAAAGAAGGATTTAAGCACATTTTGGCGAATAAAATTATTGTAGAATAAAAAATTCTACATAATAACTAAAAGTATTATTAGGAGGTAATTAAAAAATGAACAAAGCTGAATTAATCGCAGCAATAGCTGCAAAAACAGGAAACACAAAAAAAGCTGCAGAAGAGGCTGTTAATGCTTTCGTTAGTACAGTAACAGAAGCTTTAGAAAAAGGTGACAAAGTTCAATTAGTTGGATTTGGATCTTTTGAAGTAAGAAAAAGAGCAGCTAGAAAAGGAAGAAACCCACAAACAAAAGAAGAAATAAAAATACCAGCATCAAAAGCTCCAGTATTTAAAGCTGGAAAAGCATTAAAAGATTTAGTAAATAAAAAATAGATTTTTTGAACTTTAAGGATAACCTTAAAGTTCTTTTTTTTATTTTTTTAAAACTATTGAAAAATAAATTTATTATAAATATAATATAATTACTTAAAATTATACAAAGGAGGAAAAAGGTTTGGAACAATTTGAAGTACTTTTTCTAGATGATGATGAAAAAACTGTATTAGATAAACAATTAGTTAATAAAGGTGAAAAAGTGGAATATAAAGGGAAAATTCCAGAAAAAGCACCAGAAAATCAAGTAAAGTATACGTTTGCAGGTTGGATTAATGAAGAAAAAATGGAAGCTGTAAATGAAAACTTGAAATTAATCGCTAAATATAATTCTGAAGTTTTAATGAACCCTATAGAAGAAGCTTTTTATAATGCTTCACTTGAAAATGCTCAAAATACAGAATTAAATGCAACTGTTTCAGCAGGTCAAAAATTATCTGGACAAATGAAGATTTTAGAAAAAGATTCTAGAACTCCTGAAGAAATTGTAAACCAAATAATGCAAGATGGAAAAATAGAAATTTCACAAGAGAAAAACGATGTTGAAAGATGAGTACTAAAGTAAAAAATGGAGGAATTGCAAATGAGTGTTGTAATCACATTAGAAGATATAGAGGCATATGCTGAAGTAGATTATATTATAAACCATATGAATGAAAAATATATAAATAAGGTACCTGAAAAAATTAGAAATTTTTTTAGCACCTATAAAGCACCTAATTATGATATAAAAATCAATCCTTATGTTCCACTTCAAAAACAAGGACTTAAAAGATATACTTTGGAGATTATAGCTCTTTTACATTTAAAGTATTGGTGTGAAGATGAAAAAAGAAAACAAGAACTATATGATATTATGCTTGATAATCAAGAAAAACTAGAAAAGCAAATGAAAGAAAAATTTAGTATAGATAATATGTTTAGTAACACTCAAGAAAGTGAAGAAAATCAAGATGAAATAGATTATTCAAGACCTAGAATTGTGCAAAAATATGAACAATATACTAAAAATAATAGTGATATAAAAGATTATACAGATTATGAAGAAAGTAATTCCTTGGTAGAAAATGAAAAAATAGAAGAAAAATCATTTTTTCAAAAAATTAAAGAAAAAATTTTAGAAATTTTTAAAAGAAAATCTTAAAAACAGTTGACAAAAAGGAAAAAAAGTAGTAATATATTTATGTTTTAAGAAGAAGTATCCACTTCTCACCTTATCTTGAACTTGAGCATAAGGTTAGAATTTCAATAAATATATTAAGTTTATAGAAATATTATGTGGATTTGGCTTTTTTTTAAAATAAGTCAAATTTTTTTTGGAGGTGTTTTACTATAAAACAAGAATTGCCTATAAATAGACAAATAAGAGAAAAAGAAGTTCAATTAATAGGAGCAGACGGAGAAAAAATAGGTGTAGTTCCTATTGAAAAAGCATTAGAATATGCAGATGAACAAAATTTAGATCTAGTTTTGGTTGCTCCAAACGCAAAACCAGCAGTTTGCAAATTAATGAATTATGGGAAATATAAATTTGAGCAATCTAAAAGAGAAAAAGAGTCTAGAAAAAGTCAAAAAGCTGTTGAGATGAAAGAAATAAGAGTTACACCAAATATTGGTGAACATGACTTCGGATTCAAATGCAAAAATGCTAAAGCTTTCTTAGAAGCAGGAAATAAAGTAAAATTTACTGTAAGATTTAGAGGAAGAGAGTTAAACAATGTTAAAGCTGGAGAGATAGTTTTAAATAAATTTGTTGAAGAATTATCAGATATATCAACAGTTGAGAAAAAGCCATTCTTAGAAGGTAAAACAATGTTTGTAATTTTAACAAAAAAAATATAAATTGAAGGGAGTTTTTGAAATGCCAAAATTAAAAACAAATAAAGCTGCAAAGAAAAGATATTCTTTAACAGCTAAAGAAAAAGTAAAAAGAACAAAAGCTAATAGAAGACATCGTTTAGCAACTAAAACAGCAAGACAAAGAAAAACAGGAAAAGTTCAAAACGCATATGCTGATAAAACTGTAGTAGCAGGAATTAAAAAATTATTACCATATGGTAACTAGAATAAAATTTAGATAGAAGGAGTTGAAAATAAATGGCAAGAGTAAAAACAGCTAGAACAACTAGAGCAAGACATAAAAAAGTATTAAAACAAGCAAAAGGATACTACGGTGCAAAACATTACAGATATAGAAATGCAAAACAAGCAGTTATGAAATCTGGAATGTATGCATATGTAGGAAGAAAAGATAAAAAATCAGATTTTAGAAAATTATGGATAACAAGAATAAATGCTGCAGCAAGACAAAATGGATTAACATATTCAAGATTAATTGCTGGGCTAAAAAAAGCTAATGTTGCTATAAATAGAAAAATGTTAGCTGAATTAGCTGTATCTGATGAAAAAGCTTTTACAGAACTTGCAGAAATCGCAAAAAAGGCTTAATTAAATAATATAAAAGAAAGCACTTAAAAGATTTTAAGTGTTTTTTTATTTATATATTATAAAATATAAAAAATCCCTTAAGTCTTTTAAAACTTAAGGGAAAAAACAAAATGCTTGTTTTTAGACTATCTTATAGCGATCCATGTTTATTGCTTCCATTGCTTTTTCATAATATTCTGGATGTTTTTTTATAAAAGAGTTAAATGATATTGGTCCTGTTTTTTTATAAAGTCTGTATAGTGCTTCTACTGTTACATTTTCTGGAATTTTTGCGGTTATGTTTGCTACATCTTTAGTGTTCATTAAAACACTCCTTTCATAATAAAAAATTTGTACTAAATGATTATAGCATTAATTTATATGTTTTAAAGGAAATTCATGTTTCAAAATTCGACATTATAAAAAAAACTTGTAAAAATATTAATGTATATATTATAATAGTATTGTAGTAAAAATTATGGAGAGTAAAATGAATTTAATAAATAGAGTGAATCCTAAGTTAAGAAAATATATTGAGGAATCTATATTTCCATTATATGATTTAAATGGACCATCACATGGTATAAAGCATATAAAAGAAGTAATAGAGAGAAGTTTTCAAATAATAGAAGAATACGAAAAAAATGAGAAAAATCCTGTAAAAATAAATTATGATCTTGCATATATAATAGCAGCATATCATGATATAGGAGATCATATAGATAGAAAAAAACATCATATTATTTCAGGAGAGATAATGTTTGAAGATAATAATTTAGATGAATTTATTTCACCAGAAGAAAAAATAACAGCTCGAGAAGCAATAGAAGATCATAGAGCATCAAATAAAAATTTACCAAGGTCTATTTATGGTAGAATTGTTTTAACAGCAGATAGAAATGATAATTTACAAAATTTTTTTGTGAGAAGAATTAATTTTTGTTTAGAACATCATCCAGAATATAGTAAAGAACAAGTAATTAGAGAAATATATGACTCAACATGGAAAAAATTCGGAAAAGACGGTTATGCTAATGAAAAACCAGGATATATGCCTAGTAGAAAATTAAAGGAATATTTTGAAACTTTACATAGATTAATAGAAGATAAAGATGAATTTCATAGACTCTCAGAATTATATTATGAGGCTGTAACTAGAAGTCAAAAACAATTAGATTCTATAAAAGTTAAAGAATCTAATATACATAAACTTGAAATACCAATGAAAAAAGGAAGGAATTTAGATGAATAGTATAATAGGATGTGCCCAAAATGCATTTAATAATTTATGTGAATTAAAAATTAATAATTTAGAACTGATAAAAGAAATATCTGATAGTATTCTGGCAAATGAAAAAATAATTTTAGAGGAAAATAGAAAAGATATTGAAATAAAAAAAGGTTTTAAGTTAGATTTTAAATTTATTAAATTACTTTTAAATAATTTATTAAATAATAAAACTTTATATAAAAAGAAATTTTTAGATAAAGTAAAAAAAGAAATAATAGAGTATGATAATTTAGGTGTACTTGAAACTTTTTTTGATGGAAATACGTATATTTTTTTAGAGATGGCTATAAAAACATTAATTTCAAATAATGCAATGATTTTTATTTCTCAGAAAAATTATATGAAACATACAAATTCAATTATATATGAAATAATTATTAAAACTTTGAAAAATAGAAAAATAAATGAAGATATTATTCAATTAGTATATGATATTGATATATTTAAATATTGTGAAAATAACTTAATATTAAAAAAAGCCTTTGTAGTTGGAAATACAGATTTGCATAATACTATAAAAAGAGTATCAAAATTAAATACAAAATATATACCATATAATGATTGTGATATTTATATAGAAGATGATGAAAAAATAGATGAATTAGAGAATTTTATAAATAAAAATGATAATATATTATTCAAGATATATATAAAAAATTCTTTAAATATTAATAATTTTGAAGATGCAGAATATGTTGAAGACTTTACGGAAGTGCTTGAAAAAGTGAGATTCGATAGTTGTAATTATTGTTTTATATTGTTTAGTAAGGATAAACAAACTAAAGTTCAAATTTCTGAAAAATGCAAAGAAAAATATATAGTGATAAATAAATTAATGAATTTTAATATAAGTATTGGTATTGATATAAATGAATTTTATTGTAAAAAATGTATTATTTTATAAAATATATTAAGGGAGTATATTAATGAGTTCATATGAAGAAATAAAAACTGTTATTGAAAAAATACCAAATAATCAACCAATTATAATTGCAGGACATGAAAATGCAGATATGGATTCTATTGGAGCATCTCTTTCAATAGCATATTTCTTAGAGAAAATTGGTAAGAAAGATGTAACAGTATTATTAGCAGAAAAAGATATGTATAAAATCAGATGGTTTAATCAAAATAAATTTTTAGCTCAATATACACAGAAAAGTAATTATGTATTTATAATGGTAGATTTAAATAGAAAAGAAAGGTTGAATGAATTTGAAAGTTATTTTGATAATGCATCTTTAACGATAAATATTGATCATCATGAAGCAAACAAAAGAGAATGCAAATATATTTTAGAAGATTCTGTAATTAGTTCAACATGTGAAATTATTTTTAATTTATTTAGTTATTTTAATTATAAATTAGATAAAAATATTGCAAGTTTGTTATATGCAGGAATATTAACAGATACATCTGGTTTTTCACACAGACTTACACATGAAACTTTGTATATTGCATCAAAGCTTTTAGAATATGAAATTGATTACCAATATATTACTAAAAAAACTTTTTTAGAAAGAACAATGCCAGAAATAAAAGCACTTTCTGAAATACTTGACAATATTCATTATGATGTATTTCATTATGTTATAATGAATAGAAATAATCCTGTATTTAAAGATTTGGAATATTCTTTATTATTTAAAAAAATGGTTCCAATATTAAAAAATATAGAAGGCGTAAAAGTTATGGGAATATTTTTAGTTGACAATGATAAAATTTTTGGAGAATTTAAAGCAAATGCTGATATAGATATATCTAAGCTTGCAATACAATTAGGTGGTGGTGGACATAAAAAATCTGCAGGTTTTACTAGTACTTTACCATTAGAAAAAGTGTTAGAAATATCTAAAGATTATATAAAAAAATATATTTAATTTTATAAATGTAAATTATGTGGATGATTTTTATAATTATAAATCATCCACAATTTTTAATATTTTAAATTTGGAATTTGTTTTGCTATATTCTCATAATTAGGTATATATTTTTTTAACATATCATAAAATTTTTTAGAGTGATTTTTGTATTTTAAGTGACAAAATTCATGATAAATAATATATTCTATAATTTGTTTTGAGTACATTACAATATATGGATTTATTGTAATTGATTGTAAATCTTTATTACAATTTGCAAGAGTTGAAGGAATTTTTTTTATTTCATAATCTTCTGGTGCAAATCCAAATTCATGTCTTGCTTGTTCCATAATATTTTCCACTTCATTTTCAGCAATTTTTGTATACATTTTATTTAAAATAATATCTACTAAATTTTGATTATTTTTCTTTCTAAAACTCATAGGAAGATGAATATTTATACAATTTTCTTCAAGATTTAATTCTGGTTTTTCTATTTTTAAATAATAAATATTAACTGCATAATTTAAACCAAATATTTTAGTAAATTTTGGTGTTATAGTTTCATCTTTTCCTAATATAAAATTATCTTTAGTAAAACCTGCATAACTATTGAAATTAATATGTTTTGCTCTTTTAAAAATATTCATTTTTTTACCCTCCTACAAAATAAATGTTCGCGAATATTTGTTTGTTTTATTTTACAATTTAAAAAATAAAATGTCAATACTTTTTTGCAAAAAAATGTTCGCTATTTTTAAAAGTTGCAGAACAACATATAGATCAATATTTATTGCTTTTTTATTTTGGGTTTTGAAATTAAAGAAGCTATATATCCAAAAAATATTGCACTTGCAATTCCACCAGCAGCAGATTTAATTCCACCAGTAAATGCACCTATAAAACCATTGGAATTTACTTCTGAAATTGCACCTTTTGCAAGTAAATTTCCAAAACCAGTTAGAGGAACAGTAGCTCCACAGCCAGCAAAATCAATTAAATATTCATATATTCCTAAACCACCTAAGATTGTTCCTAAAGTAACATATATTACTAAAATTCTTGCAGGTGTTAATTTTGTTTTATCTATTAAAATTTGACCTATAATACAAATTATTCCACCAATAATAAAAGCTTTTATAATCATAAACCAATCCATATAAAACTTCCTCAAATTATTATTTAGATTTTATGGAAAAACCTATAAACCATATATAAATTTTAATTTGGCATTTCAATACTAATAGCATGAGCAATTCCTGGAATAGACTCTCCTTGTTGTGTACTTGTTGAATTCATTAATGCTCCTGTTGCTATCATTAAAACTTTTTTATATTTGTTTTCTTTAAGCAATTTATAAACATATCCAGAAAATACTGTTGCAATACATCCACAACCAGAGCCACCAGAATGTGTATCTTGTTTTGCTTTATCAAAAATTAATGTACCACAATCATTATAATTTGATTTAATATTATAACCTTTTGATGATGCTAGATCTATTAAGATATCTTTACCAATATATCCTAAATCTCCTGTTAAGATGGCATCATAATAACTTGGATTTCTGCCAGTATCCTTAAAATGAGATATTAAAGTATCTTCTGCAGCACCTGCCATAGCAGCACCCATATTATTGGCATCTTTTATTCCCATATCAACAATTTTTCCGAGGAGTAAAACTTGTAATATATGGTCCATTACCTTGTTTTGTTAAAACAGCCACACCACAACCAGTGACAGTCCATTGGCTAGAAGGTGGTCTTTGATTTCCTAGTTCTAATGGAAATCTAAATTGTTTTTCAGCACTACAAAAATGGCTGGATGCACTACAAACTACGTTAGTTGCGACATTCCCGTCTATAAAACTAGAACCTACTATCATAGATTCTACAAATGTAGAACAAGCACCAAAAAGTCCAATAAAAGGAATATTTATATCTCTTATTCCAAATGATGAAGCAATACATTGATTTAAAAGATCTCCAGCAAAACAAAAATCTATATTTGAATTTGGAATTCCAGATTTAGAAATAGCTAAATTCATAGTTTCTTTAACAAGTTTACTTTCAGCTTTTTCCCAACTTTTTTCTCCCCAAAATTCATCTTCCAGACATTTATCAAAAAACTCATGAAGAGGACCGTCTTTTTCTTTAGGACCAACAATTGAAGCAGTTTCGAGAATATTTACAGGATTTTCTAATATATAACTTTGATTTCCAACTTTTTTTATAATAATCAACTCCTTTAAAAATTTTATACTAAAATTAAATTTTGAGTATTAAACAAAATATAAATTAATCCAACTATAATACTAGTTGAAATTCCATAAACAAGAACAGGTCCTGCAACTGTGAACATTTTAGCTCCAACTCCTAAAACATATCCTTCAGATTTATATTCCATTGCAGGTGATACTATAGAATTTGCAAATCCAGTAATTGGAATTAAAGAGCCAGCTCCTGCAAATTTTCCGATTTTATTAAAAATATTAAGAGTTGTTAGAAAAGCACTAGTAAAAATTAATAACATAGAAACAATTGTATAGGAATTTGTTTCATCTATACCACGAATTTGACAATATTCAAAAATTATTTGTCCTATAGCACATATTAATCCACCAACCCAAAAAGCATTAAAACAATTTTTTAAAATCGGAGAATTTGGTGTTTTTTCATCTACATATTTTTGATAGTCTTCATTACTTTGAATAGGTTTCAAAAAATCATCTCCTTATTTTTATTTTGAATATATTTTTCCAAAAAATACATTCATTATTCATAAAATCTCCATAAAGAATAAATAAAATATTTGAACAAATTGTTAGTCAAGAGGTGTATAAATGGATAAGTATTTAAATTTATTAAGTAAAAATTATAAAAATATACAAGAAGTAAGTGAAGAAATAATTAATCTTCAGGCAATTTTAAATTTGCCAAAAGGAACAGAATTGTTTTTGAGTGATATTCATGGAGAATATGAAGCTTTTATTCATATTTTAAATAATGGTTCAGGAATAATAAAAAGTAAAATAGAAGATATATATGAAAAAAGATTAACTGGGCAAGAAAGAAAAGATTTAGCAACATTAATTTATTACCCTGAAGAAAAATTAAATTTAATAAAAAAGAAAAATGAAGATATAAATGAATGGTATAAAATAACATTATATAAATTAATAGAAGTTACAAAAGCAGTTAGTTCAAAATATACTCGTTCAAAAGTAAGAAAAGCAATGCCAAAGGGTTTTGACTATATTATAGATGAATTATTACATCTTCAAGGAGATGATAAAAATAAAGAACAATATTATCATCAAATCATAGAAAGTATTATAGATTTAAACAGAGCAGATGAATTTATTATTGCTATTTCAGAACTTATAAAGAAAATGGCAATAGATCATTTACATATTGTTGGAGATATATATGATAGAGGACCTGGAGCACCAATTATTATGGATAGATTAATTAATTTCCACAGTTTGGATATAGAATGGGGAAATCATGATATACTTTGGATGGGTGCTGCAAGTGGAAATGAAGCATGTATTGCAAATGTAGTTAGAATTTGTAGTAGATATGATAATTTATCAACTTTAGAAGATGGATATGGAATAAATATAAGACCATTATCAATTTTTGCAACAGAAACTTATAAAGATGATGATTGTAAAAAATTTATGCCAAGAAATAAAGAAGTATCTAAGTATAGTAATACAGACAAGATTATTCTTGCTAAAATCCAAAAAGCAATATCAATTATTCAATTTAAAATCGAAGGTAATCTTATAAAAAAACATCCAGAATATGAAATGAAAGATAGATTATTACTAGATAAAATTGATTTAGAAAATGGAACAGTGAGAATTAATGGTAAAGATTATGAACTAAATGATAAAAATTTTCCGACAATAAATTTAAAAAATCCATATAAATTAACAAAAGAAGAAGAGGAAATAGTTGAAAGATTAAAAACATCATTTATGCAAAGTGAAAAATTAAATAAACATGTTAATTTTTTATATGCAAAAGGTCATATGTATGAAAATTTCAATTCTAATATTTTATTTCATGGGTGCATACCAATGAAAGAAAATGGTGATTTTGATGAAGTAGAAATATTAGGAAGAAAATTAAAAGGAAAAGAATTATTAAACTACATAGAAAAAGTTGCACATGTTGCATATTTTGGAGAAAAAATACCTGAAAATCAAGATGCAATAGATTTAATGTGGTATTTATGGTGTGGACCAAAATCGCCATTATTTGGAAAAGATAAAGCTGCTACATTTGAAAGGTATTTTTTGGAGGATAAAGAAATAAAAAAGGAAAACAAAAATCCATATTATAATTTAATTAATAATGAAGAGATTTGTAATAAAATATTAGAAAATTTCGAAAGTAATATAGAAGAAGGGCATATTATAAATGGACATATGCCAGTAAAGGCAAAAGATGGAGAAAGTCCAATTAAAGCAAATGGAAAAATGATTGTAATAGATGGTGGTTTTGCTAAGGCATATCAAGAAACAACTGGAATTGCTGGATATACTTTGACATATAATTCGCATGGATTAGTACTTGCAATGAATGAACCATTTGAATCTAAGTGTAAAGCAATAGAAGAGGGCCAAGATATAAGAATGCAAACAATATTAAAAGAAAATATAATAAATAGAAAAAGAGTTGCTGATACAGATATAGGAAAAAAATTACAAGAAGAAATAGATGATTTAAAAAAACTTTTATCAGCATATAGAGATGGAAGCTTAAAAGAAAAAATGTAATAACAATGTCTGAATATATTGACTTTTTTTGTAAAAAAATATATAAATATACATATAAATATGTATTATTGTAAAAAATTATACAAAAGCGAAAAAGGAGAAATTAAATGTCAAGTTGTTTGGGAATTTACGTTGATAAAAACTTAATAAAATATGCTAAATTAAATAAAAACAAAGATACATTTAAAGTAGAGGCATTTAATGTTGAAACTTTTGAAAATTTAGAAGAGGCATTAAAAAAAGTTATTGTTGAGACAAATAGTTATAAAGTTCCTATAAGTATAAATATATCTAATGAATTATATAATTATTTTGATGTTTTTGCTATATTAGAGAAAAAAGATATAACAAAATCTTTAGATATAGAATTTGAAATGTTATGTAATGAAAAGGGATATGATAAAAAATCTTTAGAATCAAGATATATTTTAATGGATAATAGGGAAGATTATGAGAAATATAAAGCATTATATATATCTACAAATAAAAAAGAAATAGATGAGAAGATAGAATATTTGTCAAATAATAAATTAATTGCAATGATGCCAGTTTCAACTAGCATAACAAATTTAATAGATGTTTCAGAAGCTAAAGAAAATATAGCAATTATAAATATAGAAAACGAAACCCAAATAACTACAATAATAGATGGACAAATAAATAGAGTAGATGTATTAAATTCAGGAATTGGTGATATTACAGAACAAATAAATAGAGTAGAATTATCTTGGAAAAAAACATATGATGTTTTTAAAAACATTACAATATATGATCATGAAGTTACAAATTTAGATGAAAATGAGAATTTATATATAGATATAGTATTACCTGTTTTAAATAAAATAGCTAAAGAAACAAAAAAATTAATAGGTAGTTTTAAAGAAAAAATATCTAAAATATATATTACAGGTACAGGTGCAACAATTGGAAATATTGATATATATTTTGAAGATTTCTTTAAAGATACAAAATGTGAAATTTTAAAACCTTTTTTTATAGATCCAAGTTCTTTGAAGTTACCAACTAAAGAATATATAGAGGTAAATTCAGCGATTAGCTTAGCATTAGATGGCTTAGGATTTATGAATAAGGATTTAAATTTTGCTCCTATATCTGCATTAGACAATATAGATATTGAAAATATTATAAACTCAAAAGAAAATTTTAATATAGAAGATTGGAAAAAACCGTTTTCTATAACAGAAAAATTGTTACTTAGAGGAATAGCAGTATTTATAATAGGAATTATAAGTTTTTCATGTTTTAGTAAAATAATTACTGATAATAGCAATAGAAAAATAGAAGAAACATCAAAAAAATTAGCAGAATCGACAAATCAAATAAATACAATGGATAATTATTTAAATCAAATAAAAGGTTATACAACTACTTATTCAGAATTAATAAGTAGTGTAGATGATTTAAGTGAGATTACTACAACTTCCCAAAATAATAGAGTAATTTCTAAGGATGCTATACCAAATCTATTAAATAAACTGATGTTTATAATACCAAAACAAGTGCAAATAACTTCTATTGAAAATACAGAAGAAAATCATATAGTAATAGAAGCAGAATCAGAAAAATATGAACAATTAGGATATTTTGTAGCTGCTATAAAAAATGATGGAATGTTACAGAATATTCAGTCATCAAGTGGAACTAAAAGTGATTCACTTGTTCAAATTACAATAGAAGGAGATTTACCATGAGAAAATATGTATTAATATTTTGTTTAATTATTTTTGCAATATTATTTTTCATTATAATGTTTTTTGGTATAAAATTAGGTAGTTTCGAAATAAAAAGTTATAAAGAAGTACAAAAAGTTGCTACAGAAGAAAAAGCAATTTCATCAGAATTAAATCAAAAAAATAATGTAGAATTTGAAGAGAAGAATGAAGCTTTAGCACAAGCTGTTTCTGATTATAATAATACAAAAAATAGATATGATGAATTATTAAAAGAAGGAAAAATAACAAGTAATGATTTATATAATTCAATAGATTTATATGATGTAGATTTCTTATGGGCAACTATAGGAAATTATGCAACTCAAAAAGGTGTTACACTTCAGTTAGATGTAACTAAAAGTGCGACAAAAACAGCAGTATCATCAGAATATGTAATGTGTGATTTAAAATTTACAGTAACAGGCGAATATATAGCTATTACAGATTTTATATATAGTTTAGAAGATGATGATACATTAGGTTTTGAAATAAGTGAGTTTTTATTAGAAAAAGGTGGGGAAAATTTGCAAGCAACATTTATTGTAAAAGAAGTTCCTATTAATAACAAAAACTTATCTTCTGTACCAACTGCTACAACTTCAGTTACTCAAGATACATCAAATGCTTCAAATTAATAATTATAATAAATGTAAATGGATATAATAAATAAAATAACATATGAGGAGATTTATGATGAAAAGTAAAATATTAAAAGAGGTTTTTATTATAATATTACTTGTAATTGTAATAGTTTTTACTTTAGGAATTTTGTTTTATGATTCTATTTCTATAGGAAGTAAACCAGTTTCTTCAGTACAATATGAAGCAAGTTCAGAAGTAGAAGAAGTGTTAAATGAGATACAAGAAAGTAGTGGAACAGATATTAATGAAAAGGATAGTTTATTAAAATCATATACAATAAATAAAGATGATTTAAATGTTTATGCAAATGAAAACTATTATGAAAGTGGAAAAAAAGATCCATTTGCAGAAAATTCTGAAGATGTAGAAGTAGAAAAAACTACAACTACTACAAGTACAAATAAAAATAATACAGAATCAAATAATACTTATATAGCTAATGAAGAAACAGAATCTTCAAATATTAATGAAAATAAAGTTACAAATGAAACATCTAAAAACGGTTCAACTACAGGAACATTTTTTGAAAATAAAAGTTCTAAATAAAAGGAGAAATTTATATGTATGAGAAATCAGGATTATCATTTTCAACATTGAAATTAACAATAAAAGTATTAGTTTTATTACTTATATTAGGAACAGTATTGTTTGTAGTTTTCCAAAAAAATGGAGTAATAGACAAAGAAGAGCAAAATATTTTAAATGAATTAAGAGCTGAAAATAATGTAAATGTTTCAATGTATTTAAATTAAAATTATTAAAGGCATATACGTTTTATGTATATGCCTAATTTAGTATAGGAAGATATATGATAAAAAATAAAAAAATATTGTATCTTGAATTGTTATTTTCTCTTTTAATTATAATATTTACATTTGTTATTATTACATTTTTATGTTTAAAAATGAATGAAAAAATAGAAATAATAATAAAAAACAATGAAGCTTCTAATATATCAACTAATATTTTTGAAAATATAAACTCAAGAACTTATAATAATATAAGTGAATATATTCAAGAGTTTTCTGGAGTTGGTGTTACTAAAAAATTGGATTTAGATAATCAAAATATTGTTATAGATGGAAATTTATTTAATGATACTTTTTTTGGTACTAAGATTCCAAATGGGTATATTCTAGAATTTAATAGTGAAAATCCAAGTGAAGATTTTGATATTACAAAATACATTACTTTAAATATAAAATATAAAATAAATAATAATGAAAAAAATTTTGAAATTTCTACAGTTATAGAAAAAGAAAATATTGAAGAATGTAATAGACCAATAATAAGTGAAGCATATTTTACTGATTTAGGATTTAATTCAGATGATTATGAATTTGTACCTATAAAATATTCAGAAACTAATAATTCTTATATTGTTACAAGTCAAAATGATGTAGAATGGTATAATTATTCATCTAAAAAATGGGCTAAAATCTTAGTTTTTTCAGTTGTAGCAGAAAATATAAGAGATTTATTTATAGATGAAAATGGAATTGTTAAAAATGAAGTAACTTATGGAGATATGAGTTTAAATGTAAATAATTATATATATGTGTGGATTCCTAATTTTTCAATAAAAGATAATATTTCATATTTTAGATACGGAACAAGTAAAAGAGCTATAAGATTAGACTTTAAGTATATGAATAATAAATATTTATATACAAATAGAGTATCAGAGGAAATAAATGATATATCAGCAGATTGCAGTTTTAATGGAATTTTTGGTGTTTGGAGAAAATTGGATGATATAGATGATCCATATTATATGAATTTTAATAAAACAAAATTTGCACCAATAAATTTATATTAATGAAATAAAAAAATATGAGGAAAGGAGGAAATATGTATAATTTTGTATGTAAAGTAATAACACCACAAGGACAAATAACTAAAATAAAAATGCAAGAAAAAGATAAAATTAGTTGTTTAAAAAAACTAAAAAGAAATGGAATGACTCCAGTAAGTGTAGAAAAAAAATTTAGTTTAAAAAGAGATTATGATAAAAACATAAAAAAGCAAAAAAAACTTACATCTTTAATACATTCTAGTAAAAAGAAAAACATAAATTTAAATTTTAATACTAAAATACAATTTTTTAATAAAGTAGATATTCGAGAACTTAAAAAATTTACAGAAGAATTTTATTTATTAAAAAATCTAAATTTTAATAATACTAAAGCTATTTCAGTATTAATAGAAAATACTGAAAATACATATTTTAAACAGATTTTAAATAAAATTTTAAAAGAATTAAAATCTGGAAAAAGAATATATAAAACAATGAATCAATATACAAATATATTTCCTCCTGTTTATATAAATTTTATTAAAACAGGTGAACTAACAGGTAATTTAAAGGAATATTTGAAACATGCTATTACATATTTAGAAGATGAAGAAAAAATTAAATCTAAAATAACAGAAAATTTAATTCCAAGTATAGCTGTTTTTATAGGTATAATGTTACTAACGATTATTTCTGTATTTATAGTAATTCCAGGATTTCAAGAAATTTTAGAAGCGAGTGGAAAAATTAATAAACTTCCTAAAATTACACTGATTGTCTCAGAAATAGTAAGAAAAATTATAAAATACTGGTACTTATTGATTGCCTTGATTTTTGTAATAATTACAGTATTTATAAATTATATAAATACTGAAAAAGGAAAATACAAATTAGATTATTTTAAATATAATAATTTAATATTTGGAAAACTTAAATTCTTATTAGATTTTTCAAGAATAATAAATAGTTTATTTATAAATTTAAAATCTAAAATGAGAATTCAAGATGCATTAGAGATTACAAAAACAGTTACAAATAATACATATATGTTAGGAAAAATAGAAGAAGCTATAAGTAATATATATACTGGCAAGTCATGGATTTCTGCCTTTGAAAATGAAAAGAATTTATCACCTGTTATTATAGAAATAATAAGAAAAGCAAATTCTAAAAAATCTTTAGATATGTTAGAAAATGCATTAGAATTTATAAATAACGAGATTAAAGATGAAACAGAAAAACTTCTTACAAGGTTACCAGAAATATCTTACATTATAATAGGAATATTAATATTATTGTTTTCAATTGTTTTTTTAATACCATTTTTACAAATATATTTTAGTGAATTATTGTTTATATAAATATAAGGAGGTACAAATGAAAATAGGAATAGATTTAGGTGGAAGTCATATTGGAATAGGACTAATAGAAGGATATGAATTAAAAGCTACTGTTGATAAATTTTTTGTTACAGAAGATAGAAAAGATATGGAGAATGCAATATTAAGAAATATTGATGAACTAATTAATAAATTATTAATAGAAAATAATATTGATATTAAGCATATAGAAAAAATTGGAGTTGCTTCGCCAGGGACAGTCACAAATGGAAAAATTACTTCATGGAATTTGGGAATAAAAGATTTTGATTTAAAATCAAGATTAGAAGAAAAATACAAGTTATTTGTTAAAATAAGAAATGATGGCAAATGTGCTGCTTTAGTAGAAAAAGCATATGGAGCAATGAAAAATTATGATGATTGTTTATTTGTAAATATAGGAACAGGAATAGGTGGAGCAGTATTTTTAGGCGGAAAATTATTAGAACCTAAAAAACATTCTGGATTTGAATTTGGTCATATGACACTTGTAAAAGATGGAATAAAATGCACATGTGGAAAAAAAGGTTGTTTTGAAAGATATTGTTCTATAAAGGCTTTAAAAACAAAAATTACAGATACACTTGGAATAGATGGAACAGATATATCTGGGCAATATTTAAGAGAAGAAATAATGGTAAAATATCATGATGAAGTTCAAGATGATATAAATGAATTTATTGATTATTTAAAAATAGGAATATGTAATTTAATAGATATTTTTGAACCAGAAGTTATTTGTTTTGGTGGAAGTTTTTCGTATTATGAAGGTCATCCTGTTTTAAATAAATTAATAGAAGAAATAAATAAACCAAATACTACTTTTAATAAAGAAAAACAAAATATAGTAACAGCATATTTTAAAAATGATGCTGGAATAATAGGTGCAACTATAGAAAATTAGAAATTGTTTCCAAAAGAGCTGTAACCTACAAAATAATTTTGAAAGAGCACAAACTCCAACTCTTTTTAAGAGAAGGGGGTGTGCTTTTTACAAATTGACATAAAGTGTTGCTTATGGTATAATTAAAGATAGCCAAAAAAAATTAGACAGGAGGTACACACATGGCAACGTTTTTCTTGAAATTTTTTGATAAGGAAATGGAAAGTGATTTTCGGAAGAAGATAAGGCAATTTAATAGCAAGACATATAAAGTGTTTGTTATTGAAAAGCCGAACGGAGTTTTTGAACTCCAGAAATGGTTGCCAGATTCAGAAGGACTAAGCACGTATTTAAAAGTATACTCAGTATTAGGAAAAACTTCTGAGTCTGAAGAATGCGATGCTCTATGGAATAGTTTGTTCCAGGAGTATTGTAGTTCAGAATTGAAGAATAAAGTTGTTTGTGCTTTAAAGGAATTTGATTGCGAAAAGCAATTTAGAGAAGTAGCAAATAAGCTTAAGCCTAATTCTGAAGAGGTTACTGCTGATAACTCACCGAAAGTCACACAATTTCCCAACAAGGAAACTGCATAAAGTGTGAAAAAACAGAAAAAAAACAAGAATAAGCATTTTTATTTGGAGTATTTTCTGTCCCTTTGCTTTTAGCAAAGGGTTCTTTTTTTGACAAATAGGCTTTAAAAGTGTTATAATAAATATTACAGAAAATTTATTACAATAAGGAGGTTCTAAAATGAACAACGACGCACGGACAAATCGGACAGAGGGGAGAAATTTCAAAGTTTTATTTCTGTCCCCAAATGACAAAAAGGACTTTCAAAAGCGAGTGAAAGACCTTAACAAAACTTCTGAAAAAAGAGTAATTGGTATCGAGCGCGATAACGGTTACTATATTGTTTCAGAGGTTTTGGGACATGAAGGAGTCTTTGAAGACCTTCTCGAATCTGTACGGAAAATGACCAAGGAAAAACTCTCTGGAAATGGAGTGAAAATGCAGAGAGTAATTCTCTTGGAAGAGTGAACCTCGGGAAAATCCTGAAAAGATGACATAATAGCAAGTTTAAAGTCGTCTTATTTGGGTGCCCTGCTGATGACAGCGGGGCTTTTTCCTTTTTAGAGAACTTGACATTTTTGAGTATAAATATTATAATATATAGCAGTATTAATGAGATTTATAAAAAATAAAAGTTTAAATTAAGTAGTTCGGAAAATATTAAAGTAAAAAATGTGCGGAAAATTAAATATATTTTTTAATTAAAAATGAAAACAAATTTTGTTTTTGTTTAATTTTAGGTGTGCGTGTATAAATATTAAAAAATATAGAAATAATGCATAAGTTTTTTTAAACTTATGTTTTTATGAATTGTAAAAAGGTGTGTAAAATATTTTCTATGAGTCTACTTTATTATATAGTAGGCTATTTTTGTATATGAAAAAAATTTATTGGTAAAATATTATATAAAAATGCCTTGAAATATAAACTTAAAATATAAATTAAATAGATACGGAAATTAAAAGGAAAGGAGAGAAGTATATTAGTTTTAAAATTAATATGCAAATAAAAATGGAGGAAAATAATATTGCAAAAGAAAAAAAGGCTAATCAAATAAAACAAGATTCAAAAATTATAAAATCAAAAAAGAAAACAATAAACAAAACAAAGAAAAATAATCAAAATAAAAAGCTAGAAAAAGCAGTAAAAAAAGGAAAGAATTCTATTAATAATCTAAATAAGATTGCTAAAACTCAAAAAATAGGAGGAAAATCTAAAGTAAAAAAATCTGTAAAAGTACAAAACAATGAAAATAAAGATGAATATATAGGAGCACCAATTAGAAAAAATGCATTATTAAGACAAGAAGAAAAAATGCCTGTAATAAAAAAGAATAAACAAAAAAGTCTTGTAAAAAAAGAGGAGATAACAGCTCTAAAAGAAGGCTTTAGATTCAAACCAGAAAATTTAAAAATAATACCATTAGGTGGTATAGAAGAAATCGGAAAAAATATTACTGTATTTGAATATGGAAATGATATAGTATTAGTAGATTGTGGTGTTGCATTTCCAGAAGAAGATATGCTTGGTATAGATTTAGTAATTCCAGATTTTACTTATTTAGAAAAAAATAAAGATAAAATAAGAGGACTTGTTATAACACATGGTCATGAAGATCATATTGGTTCAATAGCATACTTGTTGAAAAAAATAAATATACCAATTTATGCAACAAAATTAACAATTGGATTAATTGCAAATAAACTTGAAGAACATAAGTTATTAAAAACAGCAAAATTAAATGTAGTAAAACAAGGTGAAACAGTAACACTTGGTAAAATGAAAGTAGAATTTATAAGAAGCTGTCATAGTATACCTGATGCTGTTGCACTTGCAATTCATACACCAGTTGGAACAATAGTACACACAGGAGATTTTAAAATAGATTATACTCCAATAGATGACCAAAAAATTGATTTAGGTCGTTTAGCAGAGCTTGGAAATAAAGGTGTTTTAGCTTTACTTTCAGATAGTACTAACTCAGAAAGAAAAGGTTACACAATGTCTGAAAGTACTGTTGGAGAAGTTTTTGATAAACTATTTTTAAATTGTAAGAAAAGAATAGTAATAGCAACTTTTGCTTCAAATATGCATAGAATTCAACAAATAGTAAATTCTGCAGTTGCTAATAATAGAAAAATCGCTGTATGTGGAAGAAGTATGATAAATATGATAACTACTTCTGTAGAACTTGGATATGTAAAAGCTCCAAAAAATGTTTTTATAGATGTAGATATGATAAAAAATTATACAGATGACCAATTAGTTATAATCACTACAGGAAGCCAGGGAGAGCCAATGTCTGCTTTAACTCGTATGGCAAATGGTGAGCATAGAAAAGTTAATATAAATTCAAATGATTTAGTTATAATTTCTGCTACCCCTATTCCAGGTAATGAAAAATTTGTATCAAAAGTAATTGATGATTTAATGAAAATTGGTGCAGAGGTAGTATATAGTGCTTTGGCAGATGTTCATGTTTCAGGACATGCTTGCCAAGAGGAGCAAAAATTAATGTTATCTTTGGTAAGACCAAAATTTTTCATACCAGTTCATGGTGAATATAGACAATTGATTGCACACAAACATACAGCAGAACTTATGGGAATTCCTGAAGAAAATATTATTTTATTAAAAAATGGCAGAGTATTAGAGTTAAATGAAAACGAAGCAAAATTAACAGGTTCTGTTCAAGTAGGTAAAGTTTTTGTTGATGGATTAGGTGTTGGAGATGTAGGTAATATAGTTTTAAGAGATAGACAACATTTATCACAAGATGGATTAATTATAGCAGTTCTAACAATGGATCATAAAGGAAATGTTGTTGCAGGTCCAGATGTAATTTCAAGAGGTTTTGTTTATGTAAGAGAATCTGAAAATTTAATGGAAGAAGTAAAAAGCTTAATAGAAGTTGAATTAATGAGATGTGAAGAAAATCACATAACAGATTGGACTACTATAAAATCAACAATTAGAGATTCTTTAAAAGACTATATTTTCCAAAAAACAAAAAGAAATCCGATGATTTTACCAATTATTATGGAAGTTTAATAAAATATAGTAATACCAAGGAATTAACTACCTTGGTATTACTTATTTTAATAGAAAAAAATAGGAGGATTGTATGATAAAAAATTTAATATTTGATTTAGATAATACAATTATAAAAGATGATGATAAAAAAGATAGCCAAACTTATAAAGAAGCATTGAAAAACTGTGGATATAATGAAGAAAAATATTATAAAATATATGTGGTAATTGATGAATATGATAAATCTCTTACAGAACAAAATATGTATTATAATAAAAAAGATATGTTAGATTTTATAAATAAAAAATTAGAAACCAAGTATGAAATAAAGTTAATAGATGAACTATTGAAGGTTGCTGGAAAATATTGGACAAAAGAAATTTTGATACAAAAAGAAATAATAGAAAAATTAGCTTCAAAGTATAATTTGTATGTTTATACAAATTATTTTACAATAGCTCAAGAGGAAAGATTAAAAAATATTGGATATTTAAAATATTTTAAAAAAGTTTTTGGTGCAGATAAATATGGAAGTAAACCATTTAAAAAATCACTAGAAAAAATTTTAAATGAACTAAATGCTAAGCCAAATGAATGTATAATGATTGGTGATGATAAATCAAGAGATATTTTAGTTGCAAATAAAGTAAATATGAAATCTATTTTATTTGATTTTGATGGAAGAAGAGATAAAAAAATATGTGATGTAAAAGATTACATAATTTTAAGAGATTTTAATAATATTTTTGAAGAATTAAGCAAAATTGAAAATTATGTAAATTTATGATATAATAAATACATGTAGCAATTTGAAAAAGTCGAAAGAGAGAGGGGACAGTATGAAAAAAACAATTAAGGAGATCGTGAGTTATCTTAAAGCAAATCCAACAGAAACTTTTTTTATCCTTGGCGCTTTATTTATGTGTGCAGGGGCATATGGAGGAGCTTCAGGATGGCTCATGATACCGTGTGTAAGATTAGTATTACATGCGGTAGCGGCATTTTTCATCTCGCTATTTTTTAATATGATTGGCCTTGGAATCATATTAATTGCGAGAGAAACTATCGGGATCTGGATAACTCTTCTTGAGGTCTGGAGACTGATAACAAAAAAAACAAGGATAAAGCTCCGGAGAATACTCAAAAGCTTAATGTGGGCTATATGCCCTTTTGTAGGAGTAATTGCATATATTGTAAAGTCCTATAAATGGGAAAGCTCTCAAGCAATTGAGTATGGAAGAGCAATCCAAATGGATCAGCTTACAGTAGACATTGTTTTTTCTATTGTAGCTTGTATTATTTGGATGCTTTGCTTTAATTCATGGGCAAGGAAGAACTATTTCTTCTCACCTCGGAAAGGCACCATTTTTGTAATGGATATTCTAGAGAGGGTAGAGGAAATAGTGGTATTTGAAAACCATGAAAGATTAGATGACAGATTGAATCTTATCATGGAACAGATTGTTATAATCATATGTATGGCTATCCCTATCTGGGTTACACTACTTATGATTCTAGCATTCAAATGTATTCCAGTTGTCCCATGCTGGGGCTTAGTTTAAAAAGGGGCAGTTATAGCGCAAGCTATACTGCCTTTTTACTTTTATAAAAATAAATAATTAATTTTAATAACTTTATTTTTAAAAACTTGAAAATATTAGTATAATTATGATATAGTATATAAAGTATAAAAATTATTTTAGAAAGGAATAATTATATAATTATGGATAATAAAGATTTAGCAAATTTAATATTTCCAAATGTTAAAGGTTATAAATATTATGAAGAAAAATATCCTAAAAGAGAATTACCAGAAGGAGCACAAGTTATGAGATATGCACCAAGTCCTACTGGCTTTGTTCATATTGGTGGAATATATCAAAGTTTAATAGCAAAAAAATTAGCAAAACAAACAAATGGAGTATTTTATGTTAGAATAGAAGATACAGATCAAAAAAGAGAAATAGAAAATGCTTCTATACAAATTTTACAATCTTTAAAAGATTATGATGTATATCCAGATGAAACAATAAATTTAGATGGAACAGATAATGGAAATTATGGACCATATATGCAAAGTAAGAGAAAAGATATTTATCAATCTTATGCAAAAAAATTACTAGAAGAAGGAAATGCATATCCATGTTTTTGTTCAGCAGAAGATTTAGACAAGATTAGAGAAAATCAAGAAAAAGCAAAAGAAAGAACAGGATATTATGGAAGATGGACAAAATGTAGAAATATGCCAGTGGATATGGCAATAGAAAAAATAAAAAATGGAGATCCATATATTATAAGATTTAAATCTCCAGGAAATCCAGATAAAAAAATAAGACATAAAGATGTTATTAAAGGTAGTATAGAGTTTCCAGAGAATGACCAAGATATAGTAATAATAAAATCAGATGGACTTCCAACATATCATTTCGCACATGCGATAGATGATCATTTAATGGGAACAACATTAGTTACTAGAGGAGATGAATGGGTTGCATCAATTCCACTTCATTTACAATTATTTTATGTTTTAGGATTTAAAGCTCCTAAATATGCACATACAGCAGCACTTATGAAACAAGAAGGTGGTTCTAAACGTAAATTAAGTAAAAGAAAAGATCCAGAAGCTGCAGTAAGTTATTATAAAGAAGAAGGTATTCCAAAACAAGCTGTTCTAGAATATTTAATGAATATAGCAAATTCTAATTTTGAAATTTGGAGAAAACAAAATCCAGAAAAATCAATGTATGATTTTGATTTTGATTTAAAGAAAATGGGTGTAAGTGGTGCTTTGTTTGATATGGTAAAAATGCTTGATGTATCTAAAAATGTTATATCAAGATATTCAGCAGAAGAGGTTTATGAAGAAGCATATAAATGGGCAGAAGAATATGATACTGAACTTTTAGAAATGTTAAAAAATAAAGAATATTCTTTAAAAGTTTTAGGAATAGAAAGAGGAAATGTAAAACCAAGAAAAGATATTGCAAAATGGTCTGATGTAAAAGATATAATCTATTATATGTATCCAGAAAAGTTTAATAAAAATGAGGAATTTGAATATCAAAAAATAAATGATAAATCAGAAATAGAAAAAATTATAAAATTATATTTTGAAAATTATTATAATGAGAATGATGATAAACAAACTTGGTTTAATAAAATAAAAGATTTATCAGAGGAATTAGGATATGCAAGAGAAGTAAAAGAATATAAAGCAAATCCAGATGCATATAAAGGTCATGTAGGAGATGTAAGTACTGTTATAAGAATAAAAATCACAGGTAAAAGTAATACACCAGATCTTTATGAGATTTTGCAGGTTTTAGGAAAAGATGAAATAATGAAAAGAATATAATAAAAAAATACAGGCTTATTTAAATAAGTCCTGTATTTTTTCTTTTAAAGCCTTGTTTTTCAATGAATTTTGGTTGTTTAGATTGTAAAATTATGGTATAATATATATGTAGTCCGTAGACAACAGCTTATTAGGAGGTAAAAAAATGAAGAAGCTAAAATCATTTTTTCGGAGTCTTCGAAAATTTTGGAGTTTTCGGAGCAAGAAGAAGGTAAAACCGGTAATAAAAGGAAAAGAGAACGATGAACGAGATCAGTATGAAAGACAGCTTGTAATTCAATTAGTAATCAAAGACTATACCGGGAAAAATCTTGTAACAAAAGATGTCTTGGATACTGCGTATGAAAAGATGTTAGCTGGAAAGCTGGATAAGTATTTAAGCAGAAAATTTCCCGATAGGGAAATAAAGACTAATGTTACAAGAACACGATACCAGGTAACTGGTGTTGTGTGTATCCGATGATTCTTGACCTCAGCTGTTTTTGGAAGTTGCCCTCAAAGTAAAGAGGGTTACTTCCAAAATAAAAACAGCGTAATATACAGAAATTGAAAGGTAATTATAAATTATGGAATATAATATAGGAGATATAGTAAAAACAAAAAAACAACATCCGTGTGGCAGTAAAGAATGGGAAATAACAAGAATAGGTGTTGATTTTAAATTAAAATGTTGTGGATGCGGACATGTAGTTATGCTTCCGAGAGAAAAAGCATTAAAAATTATAGTTAAAAAATTATAATATATTTATATTAAAAGAAAAGGATGTAGAAAAAAATGGATGCAAAATTATTAATATTATGTGATGAAAAACCTGGAACTAATAATGATGGCCACAAAGAGTATAAAATAAGAGATAGTATTTTTTTAGCAGATTCTATAAGATATCCAGAAGATGATACAGATAAAATTTTTCTAAAATGTTAGAATATAATAATATAATTAGAATATTACCAACATTTTCTAGAGAAAGTGAGAATAATATTACTGAATATAGAAAAGCTATATTAGATGCATGGAATAATATGAATAAAATAACTAAAAAAGCTTCAGCAAAAGTTTTACCAGTAGAAATGTATTCTGATTTTGGTGAAATATTTTATAAAAAATCAACAGATGAAATGTTAAAAATTTATAGTATGCCAATCTTTGGAGAAAATCCGGATGGACATGATGATGGTCCAGAATTGTAAAAAAGTATTTACAAATTTCAAAAATGTGGTATAATACTACATATGATTAATGGCGTTTAATTAAGAACTAAGTAATAAAGTAATTTTATTAAAGAGAGTCTGTGGTTGGTGAAAACAGAATAAAATCTTTATGAAATCTATTCTTAAGAGTCATCTAGAAAACTAGACCGAGTTGTTGCAGGTTATAGCAATAAAATAAGATATAAAAAAGGTGGTACCGCGATATATTCGCCCTTATACATTGTATAAGGGCGTTTTTTGTATAAAAAATAAAGGGGGAAAAGATTATGGAAACAGTAAAAATTGGAAAAGTTTACAGACACTTTAAAGGAAATTATTATTTTGTAGAAAATGTGGCTTTAGATTCGGAAAATAAACAAAGAATGGTAATATATAAACCATTATATGATAGGAAAGATTCTATGATATGGGTAAGACCTGAAAAAATGTTTTTAGAAGAAATTCCAGATAGACCAGATAATATAACTGGTCAAAAACATAGATTTGAGTTAGTCGAAAATTTAACTAAAAATTATATAAAAAAATAAAAAGGAGAAAATTATGATAGATATTAAAATTTTAAGAGAAAATCCAGAGATGGTAAAAGAAAATATAAGAAAAAAATTCCAAGATCATAAATTAGTTTTAGTAGATGAAGTTTTAAAATTAGATAAGGAATCTAGAGAATTAACATTAATGTGTGATGAACTTCGTATGAATAGAAATGCTATAAGTAAAGAAATAGGAATTTTGATGGGACAAGGCAAAAAAGAAGAAGCTGAAAGCAAAAAGAAAGAAGTAGAAGAAATAAATTCTAAACTTGCTGAAAATGAAGGAAAAGAAAGTAAATTAAAAGAAGAAATAAAAAATAGAATGATGAAAATTCCTAATATAATGGATAGTTCTGTTCCAATAGGAAAAGATGATACTGAAAATGTTGAAAATGAAAAATTTGGTGAGCCTGTAGTTCCAGATTATGAAATACCATATCATGCAGATATAATTGAAAGTTTTGGAGGACTAGATAAAGAAAGTGCTGGAAGAACAAGTGGAAATGGTTTTTATTTCTTACTTGGAGATGTAGCAAGACTTCATGAAGCAATGATTGCATATGCAAGAGATTTTATGATTAATAAAGGATTCACATATTGTATACCACCATTTATGATAAGATCAGATGTAGTAAATGGAGTTATGAGTTTTGAAGAATTAGAAGCAATGATGTATAAAATTGAAGGTGAAGATCTTTATTTAATAGGTACTAGTGAGCACTCTATGATAGGAAGATTTAAAGGACAAATAGTAAAAGAAGAAGATTTACCAATAGCAATTACAGGATATTCACCATGTTTTAGAAAAGAAGTAGGTTCTCATGGATTAGAAGAAAGAGGATTATATAGAGTTCATCAATTTGAAAAACAAGAAATGATAGTTCTTTGTAAACCAGAAGATCAAATGGAATGGTATAACAAAATGTGGAGTTATACAGTAGAATTTTTTAGAAGCTTAGATGTACCTGTTAGAACTCTAGAATGTTGTAGTGGAGATTTGGCAGACTTAAAAGTAAAATCTTGTGATGTAGAAGCTTGGAGTCCACGTCAACAAAAATATTTTGAGGTTGGAAGTTGTTCAACTTTAGGAGATGCACAAGCAAGAAGACTTTCTATTCGTGCTAAAGGTGAAAAAGGAAAT
The DNA here is from genome assembly GCA_944390285.1 of uncultured Clostridia bacterium. GTDB lineage: Bacteria > Bacillota > Clostridia > TANB77 > CAG-508 > Scatovivens. The sequence goes on along the minus strand of CALXPN010000004.1, from coordinate 94,196 downwards.
TATTTAGTAGCAACATTAAATAATACTGTTGTAGCAAGTCCTAGAGGATTAATTGCAGTTTTAGAAAATAATTATCAAGAAGATGGAAGCGTAAAAATTCCAGAAGTTTTATGGCCATATATGGGTGGAACAAAAGAAATAAGAAAAAAATAAAGGAATAAAATGAAAATCGAAAATGAAGTAAATGTAAAAATAGAAAAAAAACAAGATATTCCAAAAGAAGTAAAAACAAATGAAATAGATATAGACAAATTAATAAAAAGTGTAATTATAACATCTTTTATAGCTCTGAATTTATTTGTTTTAGCAGATATGTTTTTTAAAATATATACTTTTGGAAACTACAATATTGTGAATAATACAATATTATTTACAATGCTTTTTGGAGTAATAATATATAGTTTAATATTAGCAATTTTTAAAAAATCATCAATAGCTACAGTAGTGTCATGTAGTTTAATACTGATATTAAACCTAGTAAATCAATTAAAAATTTTATATACAGGTGAACCAATATATTTTTCAGATATAAAATTTATAGGAAAAGTAGGAGATTTATTAGAACTTGCGACAAATAATATATCTTTTAAATCTACTATAAGATTAATAATAGGATTTGGAATTTATATAATAATATTACTTATAACTATATTTTTTAGTTACAAATATAGTTTAGAAATCAAAAGTAAAAAGACTAGAATATCAATAATTATAATTGATGCAATATTACTATTTTTGTTGTTTTTTCCAAATAATTATACTAAAAATTTTTATTTAAAAGTGTTTTTTGATACTGATAATTATGCGGATTTTAATTCTTATACAACAAGTGCTACATATTATTACAGAAATAATCTAATAAATGGAATGTATGGAACATATTTAAATAATATATTTGTAGAACCAAATAATTATGATGAAAATAAATTAAATGAAATTTTAAATTCAAGTGTTACTGAAAATGAAAAATTTGGAAAGCCTAATATTATTATTGTACTTTCAGAAGCTTTTTGGGATGTTGATCAATTAGAAGAAATTGATTTTAATACAGAAATAACGAAAAATTTTAATAATTTAAAAGAAAAAGGAAAGTTTATAAATTTAGTTTCACCAACTTATGGTGGAATGTCTGAAAATGTGGCTTTTGAATTATTAACTGGTGGAAGTATGAACTATTTTCCAAGAGGATATATTCCAATAATGTCGCTATATTCTAGGAAAAATAGTGAAAATATTCCATCACTTGTGAAAGTTTTAAATAATAATGGATATTATTCAAAAATTGTTTTTGGAAAGGATTATTATAATTCAAAAAAAGCATATTTAAAAATGGGATTTAATGAATATATAGAGCTTTCTGAAAATAAAAATTATAAAAAAATAACAGATGATTATTGTATAAATACAATTATAGAAGAATTAGAAAACAAATCAGAAGATACACCATTATTTTATGTTTTAGAAACAATAGAGTCACATATGCCATATTCTAAAAATAAATATTCTGATTATGATATATCAATTACAAAAAGTAATTTAAGTGATAGTATGAATGATACATTGCTGGCATATGCACAAGGAATATATAATTCTGATAAAGCACTTGGAAAATTATATGAGTACATAAATAATTATAATGAACCAACAATACTTTTATTTTTAGGAGATCATTTACCATATTTATATACATCAGATTATCAAAATGTTATAAATCATTTGGATTATTTTAATACAAATGATGAATTATTAAATGAATATAGAAAATATAATACTCAATGTTTAATACTTTCTAATTATGATATAGAAAATATGAATACTTCAGAATATGGTGGTGTTGATGTATTATTAAATAGTATAGTAAATAACTTAGATATAAAAAATGAAAAATATTATGAATGGTTAGATACAACAAAAAATATTTTAAGTGGTTCAAATAGAAGTATTTCTTTAGATGAAAATGGAAAAATCTACTCTACCAACGATATTACAGGAGAAATGAAAGAAATATATGATACAAAAGAATTAATGCAATATAAATTTTTTATGAAATAAAAAGGAGAAATTATGATAATAAAAAATCCTAAATTTGAAATCTCAGCAGTAAGTAAAAAACAATATCCAAAAGGAGAATTACCAGAAATAGTTTTAGTTGGAAAATCTAATGTTGGAAAATCTTCTTTTATAAATACTATGATAAATAGAAAAAATTTAGCTAGAACTAGTAATACTCCTGGAAAAACAAGACAAATAAATTTTTATAATATAGATGATAAATTTTATTTTGTAGATTTACCAGGATATGGTTTCAGTAAAATGTCTAAAAAAGAAAAATTAATATCAGGCAAATATATAGAAGAATATTTAGAAGAAGGAAAAAATATTTCGTTAATAATATTTTTAATAGACATAAGACATAAGCCAACAGAAGATGATGATCTTATGTATGACTATATTTTAAAAAGCAATTTACCTTTTATGATATTAACAAATAAAGCAGATAAAATTGCAGTAACAAAAGTAAATGATGAAGTAGAAAGACTAAAAAAACATTTTGGAATTTCTTATAGTACAATATTGCCATTTTCATCTGAAAGAAAAATTTATATAGATAATGTGTGGAATGAAATAGAAAAATTTATATAGAAAAATTTAATTTTTAGAATATAATTTTTATTATTGCATAAATATATATTATAAAAAATAAAGGGTATTTGTAAAGTTTATTACAAATACCCTTTTGTAGAATATCAAAAGAAAAGAGGAGATATATGTATAGTGAGTTTGTAAAAGAATTTCCAATTCCTGATAAAAGTGATACAGAAAAAGATACTGAGCTTTTAAAAAGTATACAATCTGTAAAAGAAAATTTAAATAATATGTATAATAATCTTCAATTTGCAGATAGTGATTTAATAGATTATTATACTTATGAAATAAAAGCAGAAGAGGCCAAATATAATTATCTTATAAAACAGGCCAAAAAGAAAAAATTAAATATAATATAATCTCATATGTATAAAATAAAAAAAATACCTTAAGGTCAAGCTAATTTTCATAGAAATTCTAAAGCGATATTTGTCAGCGCCCTCAAAGATAAATTTGAGATTCCCTAACAAATATCACTTAATAATTTCTATATTCAAATTACTTTCCAAGCGGTATTTTTTTTATTTTATACATATGAGATATTTTATTCTACAGTTACAGATTTTGCTAAATTTCTTGGTTTATCTACATCTAATCCTTTTTCTTTAGAGATGTAATATGATAAAAGTTGAAGAGGTACAATAGAAAGAACAGGTGAGATAAGTGTATTAGTTTTTGGTATTTGTATTACCTCATCAAATTTATGATTTAATTCTTGATTTGTAACAATAAAAGTTTTAGCTCCACGAGTTACAACTTCTTGTATATTACTAATAGATTTTTCAACTAAAAGTCTATTTGTTAATATTGAAATTACTGTTACATCATTTTCTATTAAAGCAATAGGTCCATGTTTTAATTCTCCTGAAGGATATGCTTCGGAATGAATATAAGAGATTTCTTTAAGTTTTAGAGAACCTTCTAGTGCTACAGTATAATCTATTCCTCTACCTATGAAAAATATGTCTTTTTCTTTATATATTTTTTGAGCAAAATTTTTTATGTTTTGAATGTTTCCTAATATTTCTTCAAGTTGAGATGGAAGAAGTAATATATCTTTTTTTAATTCTTCTAATTTTTCTTTATTTAAATTCAATTTTTCAGCAAAATTTATAGCTATTATTGCAAGTAATACTATCTGTGAAGTATATGCTTTTGTAGATGCTACAGCAATTTCTGGACCAGCATGTGTATATATAGTGAAATCTGCTTCACGAGAAATTGATGAACCTATAACATTTGAAATTGCAAGTGTTTTAGAACCTTTAGATTTTGCAAGTTTTAAAGCTGCAATAGTATCAGCTGTTTCACCAGATTGAGATATAAATATACATAATGTTTTTTCATTTATTAGTGGGTTTCTATATCTAAATTCTGATGCAGCTTCAACTTCTACTGGAATTTCACATAATGTTTCAAAAAGTGTTTTTCCTGCAAGACCTGCATGCATAGCTGTACCACAAGCAACAATTGAAATCTTATTTATAGAACTTAAATAAGATTTGTTTAATCCATCTAAATCTGGAATTATAGATTTTGAATTTGATGTAATTCTTGACCCAATAGTTTCTCTGATTGCCATTGGTTGTTCATTTATTTCTTTTAACATAAAATCTGGATAACCATTTTTTTCAGCGGCACCAGCATTCCAGGTTATATTTTGAGGTATCTTTTCTATTTTGTTTAAATTTGAATCATAAAATTCTATTGAATCTCTTGAAATAAATGCAAGTTCATTATCATTTAGTAAATAAAAATCTTTTGTAAAAGATAAAATTGCTGGTATATCAGAACTTATGTAATTTTCGTTTAATCCTTTTCCAATTACTAAAGGACTATCTTTTCTAACAACTATCATATTATCTGGAAAATCAGAACATAAAATTTCTAAAGCATAACTTCCTTTAAGCATTTTTATTGTATTTGAAACAGCTTCTAATAATTTTTTAGATCCTGTATTTTTAGAAGTTTGATAATAATAATGAATTAAATTAGGAATTACTTCAGTATCTGTTTCAGATAAAAAAGTATAGTTCTGAGATTTTAAGAAATCTTTTAAATCTGCATAATTTTCTATAATTCCATTATGAACAACAGCAAATTTTTTCGAATTGTCCATATGTGGATGAGAATTTGTGCTAGAAGGCTTACCGTGTGTTGCCCATCTAGTATGCCCGATTCCTATTGTTCCTGTTAAATCATTTATACCACTAACTTTTTCAAGTTCTGAAACACGACCTTTATTTTTTATAGTTTTTAAACCATTTTTTTCTATTGTTGAGATTCCTGCTGAGTCATAACCTCTATATTCAAGTCTTAAAAGACCATTAATTAATATAGGTTCTGCTTTTTTATTACCTATATAACCTATTATTCCACACATAAAAACCACCTTTCTTATAAGAACTAGAAAATAAATTTTAAGAATAAGTATATTATTCAAAAATCTAGTTCTAAAAATAGGTGTAAGCATAATTACTGATTAAATTTCTGTTATAATATTTCTACTATTTTTTAGATTTAATCTATGGTAGTAATTGTACCACTAGAGCATCCGCCGAATATTTCGATAACTCTAGACCTCGTCAACTATTTTTATAGTTCTGGCGCTAACCTTTGTTTTAATTTAAATCTCCTTTCTTTTGTGCTTACATTAAGTTATAAAAAGTTTAACTTCCTATTTTTTTATATAATATGAAAAATAATATAAAATGTCAAATGAATTTTTTGTGAACAAATTTATTTACAGAAAAAATTAAATGTAATATAATAAATTATATTAGTTAAAGGAGTTATAAATGGATAATTTAAAAGTTATGTATGAAGAAGAAGAGCTTCAAAAAAGAATTAAAGAAGTAGCAGAACAAATTGATAAGGATTATGAAGGTACAGATGAAATAGTTATAATTTCAGTTTTAAAAGGTGCAATATTTTTTACTGTAGATTTGGTAAAAAAAATGAAAACACCTATTACTTTAGAGGTTATGCAAGTATCTAGCTATACTGGAACAGAAAGCACAGGAAATATAATAGTAAAAAAAGATTTAGATAATAGTATAGAAGGAAAAAATGTGCTTATAGTTGAAGATATAATAGATTCGGGAAGGACTTTAAAATATTTAAAAGAATATTTACAAACTAAAAATCCTAAAAGTGTAAAAATTGCTGTTCTTATGGATAAAAAAGAAAGAAGAATAGTAGATATTGATGTAGATTATACAGGTTTTGTAATTCCAAATAAATTTATAGTTGGTTATGGATTTGATTATGATGAAAAAGGAAGAAATATACCTTATGTAGGTTATTTAGAATAAGTTAAAATTTTTAAAAGTTATACATTAAGAAATATTCTTAATTTACTAAATATTATTATAAAATAAATTTTTAGTATCTTGCTGTCGCAACTTAGACTTTTCTAAATTTTATAAAATAAAATTTAGAAAAATAACATATGAAAGTTGCTCCATTTCGCACTCGCTAAAGCTCGTTTGGTCGCTTACGCGATACTTGAATTTATTTTATAATAATATTTAGTAAAAATAGTTTATAATTAAATGTATAAAGTTTTTAATTAAATGATTGGAGAATAGGATGTTTGATATAGAAGAAGAGCTAAAAAAACTTCCAGATAAACCAGGTGTTTATATAATGCGTGACAAATCAAATACTGTAATATATGTTGGTAAAGCTGTAGTTTTAAAAAATAGAGTAAGACAGTATTTTAGAAAAAATAATAAAACACCAAGAATTGAAAAAATGGTTTCTTTAATTGATCATTTTGAATATATAGTTGTTGGAAATGAAGATGAAGCTCTTATATTAGAATGTAATTTAATAAAAAAATATAGACCAAAATTTAATGTTCTTCTAAAAGATGATAAAACTTATCCTTATATAAAAGTGGATGTGAAATCTGATTATCCAGGTGTTTTTATGACAAGAAGAATCCAAAATGATGGTGCAAAATATTTTGGTCCTTATCCAAATGTTTCTGCAGCTAAAGAAATGGTAAATTTCATAAAAGAGAAATTTCAAATAAGACAATGTAAAAATTTTAAAAATCAAGATAGGGCATGTTTAAACTATCATATAAAAAAATGTTTAGCACCTTGTATGGGGTATGTTTCAAAAGAAGATTATAGAAAACAAATAGACCAAATTTGTATGTTGCTAGATGGAAAAATAGATAAAATCATTAAAAATTTAGAAATCGAAATGAATAGATTATCTGAGAATCTGGAATTTGAAAAGGCAGCAACTGTACGAGATAGAATTTTAGCAATAGAAAGAGTTTCAGAAAAACAAAAGGTTTCTAATATTTCAGAAAACAATATAGATGTAATTGGTCTTTATAAAAATGAAGTTACAGTTTGTATAGAAATGTTCTTTATTAGAAATAGTAAAATGATAGGAAGAGAGCATTATTTTTTTGATGATCTTAAAGATATGAATGAAGATGAAATTGTATCTGGATTTATAAAACAATATTATATAGATAGAAAAGATTTTCCAAGTAAAATTATGCTTAGATATGATTTAGAAGAAAAACAAGCATTGGAAAATTGGCTTTCAAATATTGGAAATAGAAAAGTCGAGCTTAAAACTCCTCAAAAAGGCGAAAAACTAAGATTTGTAGAAATGGCAGAACTTAATAGTAAAATAACTTTAGAAAATAAATTAAAAGATAAAACAGAGATTTTAACAGAATTAAGAGATGTATTGGATTTAGACACTATGCCACTTAAAATCGAAAGTTTTGATATATCAAATATTTCAGGTAATTTTATTGTAGCAGGTATGTGTGTCGCTCAAAATGGTGTTATTAAAAGAAATCTATCAAGAAGATTTAAAATAAAAACTGTTTATGGACAAGATGATCCGAAATGTATGGAAGAAGTGGTAACAAGAAGATTAAGACATTCTCTTGAAAATCCTAAAGGTGGGTTTGGAACTTTACCAGATTTAATTTTAGCAGATGGTGGAATAACACAAATAAGAGCAATTAAATCGGCAATGAAAACTGTAGGTGTTGAAATACCAGTATTTGGTATGGTTAAAGATGATAAACATTCAACTAGAGCTTTAATTGATGAAAATAGAATTGAATTTTTAATTTCAGAGAAATTATTTAATTTTATTACAAATTTACAGGATGAAGTTCACAAAACAGCTATTGAATATCATAGAAAAGTTCGTGATAAAGAGATGACTAAATCTAAATTAGATTATATTGATGGAATTGGTGAGAAAAAAAGAACAGCACTTTTAAAGAAATTTGGAAGTGTGAAAAAAATTAAAGAAGCACAAATAGAAGATTTAATTCAAGTAAAAGGTATAAATTTAGCTTTGGCAGAAAAAATAAAAGAAGAATTGTAAAAAATAAATGTAGACATATAAATATTGTTTACATTTATTTTTTTATACATTATAAAGAAAAAATATCATATTTTTAAAATTATTGAATATATAATAATAAAATATGTGTACAAAGGAGAAAGTTTATGAATAAGTTTTTTTTAGGATTATTAATAGGAGTTACTACTATTAGTTTTATTATTTTAGGATATTTATTATATAGTTTTGTTGTTGTTTTAAATATGATTTAGAAAAAACTACTTTACTTTTGTTTGTATTCTATAGTATAATAAAATAGTGGAGATATTTGAAAATACTGGAATTAAAGAAATTTTATAATATAAAAGAGGAAAAAGTGGAAATAATAGTTGGAAAATTATCAGGTTTTTGTCCTGGAGTAAAAAATACAATAAAAAAAGCTGAAATAGCTCTAAAAGAAAAAAAAGAGGTATATTGTTTAGGAGAAATTATTCATAATGGACAAGTTATAAAATCATTGGAAAATAAAGGTATGATTACAGTGAATAATATAGAAGATATACCAAATGGAGAAAATGTAATTTTTAGAGCACATGGAGAACCAGAAATTAGTTATGAAAAAGCAGAAAAAAAGAATTTAAAAATTATAGATTTAACATGTGGGAATGTAAAAATAATTCATGATAAAGTAAAAGAAAAAAAAGAAAATTATTTTATAATTATTTTAGGAAATAAAAAACATCCAGAAGTAATTGGAACAAAAGGATTTTCTGGAAAAAATAGTTATGTTATAGAATCAGAAGATGATATATTAGATGCTTATATTGAATGTGAAAAAAGTAATTTAAGACAGGTTTATATAGTCAGTCAAACAACTTTTGGAGATAAAGAATTTGAAGAACTAGCTTTAGAAATAGAAAAAAATTTTGTGGAATTCAATATTATAAAAGATAAAACATTGTGTAATGCAACAGAAAAAAGACAAAAAGAAGTAGAAGAGATTTCAAAAATTGTAAACAGTATGGTTGTAATTGGTGGAAAACATAGTGCGAATTCAAAAGAACTTGCTAAAATATCTGAGAAAAATTGTGGACAAGTTTATTTTGTGGAAACTGCAGAAGAATTAAAAAATGCGGATTTTTCTGGAATAGAAAAAGTGGGTGTTATGGCAGGAGCTTCTACACCACAAAAAGATATTGATGATGTAATAAATTTATTAAAAGAAAAATAGGAGATATTATGAATTTAGCAACTGATTGGAAAGAATATGAAATTCAAGATATGGCAAATGGTGAAAAATTAGAAAAGTGGAATAATATAATTTTAATAAGACCAGATCCTCAAATTATTTGGAAAGAAAAGAGTTTTCCTGAAAAGTGGAAATTTGCAAATGCTAGATATAATAGAAGTAATAGTGGAGGTGGAGGTTGGAAATATAATAAAAAAGTTCCAGAATCATGGAAAATACATTATAAAGAGTTAACTTTTAATATAAAACCAATGGGATTTAAGCATACAGGATTATTTCCCGAACAAGCTGTTAATTGGGATTGGATGATAAAAAAAATAAAATCATCAAAAAGAAAAGATATAAATGTTCTAAATTTATTTGCCTATACAGGAGGAGCAACAGTTGCTTGTAGTTATGCAGGTGCAAAAGTGTGCCATGTAGATGCTTCAAAAGGTATGGTATCTTGGGCAAAAGAAAATATAAATTCATCAGGATTAGGAGAAAGACCAGTAAGATTTATTGTAGATGATGTTACAAAATTTGTACAAAGAGAAATAAGAAGACAAAATAAATATGATGCGATTATAATGGATCCACCGTCATATGGAAGAGGAAAGAATGGGGAAGTTTGGCAATTTGAAAATAATATAGCAGATTTAGTAGAACTATGCTCAAAAGTGTTATCAGATAATCCGTTATTTTTCTTAATAAATTCATATACAACAGGAATTTCATCAAAAGTTCTAGAAAATATTTTGAGAATAAAATTAAGACTAGAAAATGGTAAATTGTCTTCAGGAGAAATTGGACTTCCTATGAAAAATTCTGATTTAGTATTACCATGTGGTATATATGGAAGATGGGAAATTTAAAAAGGAAAAATTGATATGGAAAAATTAAAAGTATTATATGAAGATAACCATATTATTGTTGTAGAAAAACCGGTGAATATTCCATCACAAGGAGATAAAACAGGTGATGAGGATATGTTAACAATAATAAAAAGATATATAAAAGAAAAATATAATAAACCAGGTGATGTATATTTAGGATTAGTTCATAGATTAGATAGACCAACTGGTGGTGTTATGGTATTTGCAAAAACTTCAAAATCCGCCTCGAGGTTAAGTGAGCAAGTTAGGGAAAAGAAAATTCATAAAAAATATTTATGTATCGTAGATGGAAAACTTGAAAAAGAAAAAGATACTTGGAAAGATTATTTATTAAAAAATCAAAAAAATAATATAAGTAAAGTAGTAAAAAAAGAAACTAAAAATGCAAAAGAAGCTATTTTAGATTATGAAGTTTTAAAGTATAACAAAGAAATTGATTTATCTGTTGTAAAAGTTAATTTGCAAACAGGAAGACATCATCAAATAAGAGTTCAATTTGCAAGTAGAAATCATAGTTTATATGGTGATCAAAAATATGGTACAAGAGGGAGAGGAAAAAATCTTGCTCTTTGGGCATATTATTTAAGTTTTCTCCATCCTACGAAAAAAGAAATAATGGAATTTGAAGATTATCCAGAAAAAATAGGAAGCTGGAAAATTTTAGAAGAAAATTAAGTAGTAGGAGAAAAAGTTATGATAAAAATATATAATACAGATCCATTAATAAATGAATTTAAAGAAGTGCAAGAATATAAAAGAGGTTGTTGGATAAATATGGTAAGTCCAACAGAAGAAGAGATAAGAGAGGTATGTCATAATGTGAATATACAAGATCAATTTATAAGATATGCATTAGATTTTGAGGAAAAAGCTAGAATTGAAACAGAAGAGGATGATAATACAATTTTATTTATAGTAGATGTACCGATTATAGAAAAAAGAGATAATACCGAAATTTTTACAACAATGCCACTTGGGATGATAGTTGTAAGAGATGATTTTTTTATTACAGTTTCACTGAGAAAAAATAGAGTTATAGAAGATTTTGAAAGAGGAAAAATAAAAAATTTTCAAACATATAAAAAATCAAGATTTATTTTTCAAATTTTGTTTTTTAATGCTTCATATTATTTAACATACCTAAAACAAATCAATAAAGAAACTGAAATTGCAGAATATATTTTAAAAAATTCTATGAAGAATAGAGAACTTTTAAAAATGCTTAGTTTAGAGAAGAGTTTGGTATATTTTGCAACATCTTTAAAATCTAATGAACTTGTAATGGAAAAAACTTTAAGAGGAAAAATTATAAAGTTATATGATGAGGATGAGGACATACTAGAAGACGCAATTACTGAAAATAGACAGGCAATAGAAATGGCACAAATCTATAATAATATTTTGAATGGTACAATGGATGCTTATGCTTCAATCATTTCAAATAACCTAAATGTAGTTATGAAAACATTAACATCAATTACAATTATATTAGCTGTTCCAACAATGATTTCTAGTTTTTGGGGAATGAATGTTAATTTACCATTTCAAAATAATGAATATGGTTTTATAATAATGATTTTTGTTGCGATAATTACAACAGCTGTTGTTGCATTATTACTTAACAAAAGAGATATGTTAAAATAATTAAAAAAATGCCGTACATAATTTTAATATATGTACGGTTTTTTTTATAAAATGAAAATTTTATTTATTAATTTAAAAGAATGTAAATTTACATAAGTTTGCAAAAAGGTTATTAATATGCTATAATAATAAATGAGTTTTTTCAAAAACTCAGAAAGAAAGGAGAGTTATTGTACATTGAAAAGTAAATATTTCCAGAAGCAAAAATAAAAATGAAAGGGAGAATAGTATGATACTTTTGACAATCTTAATAATAGTTATGATACTATTATTTACAGGTTTTGCCACCATAAGAAGGATACCTGCAAAGGAGACAGAAAATTCATCAGGGTTTAATTCTTATGAATATAATTCTTATGATGAATTTGAAATCTGGCGGAAAATATTAAGTTTAAAACCATTTATAATTGGCGGATATTTTGCAATTGTAATACTTATTGGATTTTTAACGAGTATTTACAATACTTCCGAAAAAGAAATCGGTTTTACAAGTGTGTTTGGAAAAAACACGATAATTGATTCTGCTGGAATTCATTTTAAAATCCCATTTGTGAGTCAAAAATTTATATATGATGCCACAACAAAAGGGATGGCAATTGGGTATTCTGAAGATACGGATGAGAGTATTGAAACAGATAGTTTAATGATTACAAGTGATTTTAACTTTGTAAACATAGATTTTTATCTGGAATATCGGATTGTAGATCCAATTGCATATCATTACAGTACAGATAATCCTGAAGGTATTTTGAATAATATCTCTCAAAGCGCCATTAGAAACAATGTTGGACAACATAACATTGATGGAGTGATGACTACAGAGAAAGTCCAAATTGAAACGAGTGTTTTTGAGGATATTCAGAAAGAACTTGCCAGTAGTAATACTGGTCTTGAGATTCAGAATATAACAATTCAAGATTCTGAACCTCCTACATCAGAGGTAGCGCAGGCATTTAAAGCAGTTGAGGATGCAAAACAAAATGCTGACACAGCAGTAAATGAGGCAAATGCATATACAAACACTCAGATTCCTGCTGCTGAAGCAAAGGCAGAAGAAATCAAACAAAATGCAGAAGCAACCAAAACTGTTAGGATAAATGAAGCAAAAGAAGAAGTAGCTTCCTTTGAAGCACTTTTTACAGAATATGCTTCAAATCCAAAAACAGTTAAAGAAAAGCTGTACCTAGATGCTATGAGTGAAATATTACCAAATATGGAAATTATTATTGCCGAAGATGGGCAAGTAATTTATATAAATGGTGATACTCAAGTAACACAGAAAGCATCAGAGTAGGAGGGAAAAACTATGAAAAAAAATGCAAAAGTAATTGCTGGTGCAGTGATTGCTATACTGGTGGTACTCATATCAAGTATTTTTGTTATTAACTATAATATAAAAGACCAGGAAGTATTAATACTTCAGTTTGGTAAAGTAGTTGATAACAAAAAAGATGAAGGAATATATTTTACGATTCCTTTCATCCAGAGTAAAAAGGAAATTTTTGTTGGAGAAAGATTATATGATCTACCTTCAACAGAAGTTATAACCTCTGATAAAAAAACCATGATAAGCAATTGTTATGTAACATGGAGGGTAACGGACTCAAAAAAATATTATCAGACTTTGAGTTCGGAAACTGTAGCTGAGTCGCGAATAAACGTTGCGACTTACAATGCTATGAAAAATTACATTTCTTCAAAAACACAAGAAGATGTAATTGGTGGTAAAGATGGATCTTTAGGAGGAAATATTCTAAAGGAGATCGATAATTTAACATCATATGGCATTAAAGTTACAAAAATGGAAGTAAAAGTACTCGATCTTCCTGATGATAACAAACAAGCTGTTTACAACCGTATGATTTCTGAGAGAAACACCATTGCGGCTGAATATACTGCAGAAGGCGAAAAAGAGGCAAACACAATAAAAACGCAAGCAGACGCTGACGTGAAAAAAATTGTGTCAGAAGCAGAAGTAACTGCAGCAGATACCATAGCTCAAGGTGAACAAGAGTATTATAGCATACTTGCCGAAAGTTATGGAAAGTCAGCAGAAAGACAAGAATTCTATGACTTCATGATAGAACTTGAAGCATTAAAGAATTCGCTGAAAAATGGTGGTACAGTGGTAATAGACAAAGATTCACCATTATATGATATTTTAAATAATACGGCTGGCTGAAATTAATTTTTTGGGAATATTTACAAATAACTTAAATCCTTTCACCCTTGGATAAATGATGAAAATCATGTCCGAGGGTTTTTTATTTCGATATTATAGATAATAGTTTATAAAAAATTTCATAAATAAACTTTTATAGAATAACTTTGTATAAAGATGATAAAATTTATAAAAGGAGGAGTTTATGAAGGAAAAGATTATTAGACATTTTTGTGCTTTCTTATTACTTTTAGTATGCATAGTGCAATTTTCTTTATATTCACAAGCTAATACTTTAAATAATGATATACTTGCTTGGGGATTTAGGAGAGGAGAAAATCATGAACAATCTACATTAGATACAGCAAGTGAAAAAGTAATAAAAGATTATGATGGTATTGCAATGGGAAATAAAGAAAGTAATTTCGTATATCTAACTTTTGATTGTGGATATGAACAAGGGTATACGGAAAAAATTTTAGATGTATTAAAAGAAAATAATGTAAAAGCAACATTCTTTATTACTGCACATTATTTAAATACTTCAAGTGATATTGTAAAAAGAATGATAGAAGAAGGACATATAGTAGGAAATCATACAGTAAATCATAAATGTTTACCAAATTTAAGTGATGAAGAAATAAAAAAAGAAATAATGGATTTGCATAATGCTGTATTTGAAAAATTCGGATATGAAATGAAGTATTTTAGACCACCAAAAGGAGAATTTAGTCAAAGAGTAATAGATATTGTTACAAAATTAAATTATACAACAGTTATGTGGTCTTCTGCATATGATGATTGGGATAATGAAAAACAAAATAGAGAAGAATATGGAAAAAATAAAATATTAGATAACATTCACAATGGCTGTGTATTATTACTTCATGCAACTTCAAAAGATAATAGTATTATTTTAGATGATGTCATAAAAAAAACAAGAGAAATGGGATATGAATTTAAAAATATAAATGAGTTTGAAAAATGATTGAATAAAAATAGAATATGTGTTAAAATAACTATTGAATAAAAAGACTTTTAGGAGAAAAAAATGGAGTTTTTAGATATAGAAATTACTCATAAACTATATGTAAAGATATTAATAGTTTGTATAATTTTGGTTATTATATATATGGCATTTACTATGAGTTCTCTTTTGATTTTTAAATCATATGCTTTAGGACCAAATACCTCTGTAAATGATGAAGGGATAAATACACATATAGATATATTAGAACATGATGGAAAAAAATTAGAAATAGCAGGTTGGGCATATAAAGAAGGTGAACCAATTGGAAAAGTAAATTGTAATTATGTACTTAAAAATCAAGAAACAGGAAATATGTATTTAATGAGAACAAAAATGGAAGAAAACATAAATATTCAAGAAGAAGAACATAAAATGGCAGGACTTCATGCTCAATGTTTACTCTTTGGAATTCCTAAAGGAATGTATGATATATATGTTTTATACCAAAATGATACATCAGATATATTAGCTTTTACTTTAATATCAGTAGAATTATAAAATTTAGAGGGATGGAATAAAAAATGAAAGAAAAAATAACTAAGTTTTTTCAAAATGGAAGAGGAGCAATATTTCTATTATTTATACTGGAATTAATTCTTACAATGTTTATAACACCAAACAAATATGATGACAAAACTTTTTTAGAAAGTGTTACAGGAACAAGTATATTATCATATGTAGGACCAAGATATTATACATGGACTTCAAGATTTCTAATAGAGTTTGTTCTTTGTTTAGTACTTAAAATATCTAAATATTTATGGATATTGTTAGAAGCTTTAATGGTTACTTTAGTAGGATATTCAATTTCGAGAATTTTTATAAAAGAAGATAAAAAACAAAATAATTTTATGCTTTTATTTATGATTTTAATATATCCATTAAATGCTATGAATAGTGCAGGTTGGGCTGCAACAACAGTAAATTACATGTGGCCACTTGCTACTTGTTTATTTGCACTTATTCCAATTAGAAAAATTTGGGATGGAGAAAAATTGAAGTTTTGGGAATATCCTTTGTATACAATTTCTTTAATTTTTTCAGCAAATCAAGAGCAAACTTGTAGTATTTTATGTGGTACATATATACTATTTACAATTTTAATGATTATTAAAAATAAAAAAATACATCCATATATGATAGTGCAATCTATTTTAGCAATTGGAAGTATTATTTTTATATTAACTTGTCCAGGAAATTATGTTAGAAATGAACAAGAAATTAGAGAAATTTTTAAAGATTTTGAAATGCTTACATTTTTAGATAAATTTTCACTTGGTTTAACATCAACAATGGGATTTATTATAGAAAAAAGAAATTTGGTTTTTTTATTACTTAATTTCTTAATTGTTGTATATATTTTTTCTAATTATAAAGAAAAATTATATAGAATAGTCGCATTAATTCCATTTTTTTCAATATTATTATTTGGAATTACACCTAGTATAACAAATACAGTTTTTCCATATTTTGGATCATTTAGAGAATTGATAACTTCACAAGAAATAACTCTAACTGCAGCAAATAGTAATAATCTTTTAAATGCTATTCCATTAATATTTGCTTTTACAAATTTTATTTGTATGTGTTTATCAATATTATTAATTTTTGGAAATCTTAAAAATAATATTGCAATATTAGTATTTTTAGTAGGACTTGCATCTAAAATAATTATTGGATTTTCTCCAACTGTATTTAGTTCAGTTGAAAGATCAATGATATTTTTTGAATTTGCAATGATAATAGTAAGTATTTTAATATGGCAAGAATTTATAAAGAAAACAGATAAACAGGAAAAGAAAGTACAAAGGAGAACAGAAGCAATTATAAAATGTGCAGGTGTATTCCAATATATAAATGTACTATTATGTATTTTATTCACACAAAAGTAAAATGTAGTAAGGAGTGATATTTATGAATGTTTCAAATTTTACAGAAAAATCAAAAGAAGTAATAACAGTAGCAAGCAATCTTACTACTGGAAATAATAATGCAGAGATAACAGATTTTCATTTAATGGAGGCTTTTTTAGAGGATAAACAAGGAATTGTTACATTATTATTTAAAAAGATGGATGTAGATGTTAGAACATTAGAATCAGTAATAAAAACTGAAATTGATAAAATGCCTAAAGTTTCTGGTTCAGTAGCTTTAAGATTTTCAAGAGAAGTAGAAAAAATATTAGATGAATCAGAAAAACAAGCAAAGTCAATGAAAGATGAATTTATATCAGTTGAGCATTTAATGCTTGGGGTATTTGAATATGGAACTGATAATTTAAAGAAAATTTTAAAATCATTTAAAATAGATAAACATAAATTTTTAGTTGCATTAAAAGATATAAGAGGAAATGTTTCTGTAAATTCAGATACACCTGAAAATACATATGATGTACTTGGAAGGTTTGGAAAAAACATTACAGATCTTGCAAAACAAAATAAATTAAATCCTGTAATTGGTAGAGATGATGAAATTAGAAATGTTATAAGAATATTATCTCGTAAAACAAAAAATAATCCTGTTTTAATAGGTGAACCTGGTGTTGGTAAAACAGCAATAGTAGAAGGTCTAGCTCAACGAATTGTAAGAGGAGATGTTCCAACAAGTTTAAAAGGTAAAACGATATTTGAACTAGATTTAGGATTATTAGTAGCAGGTGCTAAGTATAAAGGAGAATTTGAGGAAAGATTAACAAGTGTTTTAAAAGAAATAGATAAAAGTGAAGGTAATATTATTTTATTTATAGATGAAATTCATAATTTAGTTGGTGCTGGAAAATCAGAAGGTGCAATGGATGCTAGTAATCTTTTAAAACCACGTTTAGCAAGAGGTGAGCTTCATTGTGTAGGTGCAACTACACTTGATGAATATAGAGAATATATAGAAAAAGATCCAGCCTTAACAAGACGTTTTCAACAAGTTCTTGTTGAAGAGCCATCTGTGGCAGATACAATAACAATATTACGTGGAATTCAAGAAAAATTCGAAATCTTCCATGGTGTAAAAATTCAAGATTCTGCTTTAATTGCAGCTGCAACTCTTTCAAATAGATATATAACTGATAGGTATTTACCAGATAAAGCTATAGATTTAATAGATGAAGCTTGTGCAATGATTAGAAGTGAAGTAGAATCTATGCCAACAGAACTTGATGTTATTTCTAGAAAAATAATGCAATATGAAATAGAAGAAAAATCTTTAGAAAGAGAAGAAGATGATCCCAAAGCTCAAAAACGTTTGCAAAATTTAAGAAATGAACTTGCCAAAGCTAGAGAAAAATTCCAGGACATGAAATTAAAATGGGAAGATGAAAAGAAAAATATTTCAAAAATTCAAAAATTAAAAGAGAAAATAGATGAAGTAAATGCAGAAATAGAAAAAGCAGAAAGAAATTATGATTTAAATAAAGCTGCAGAACTTAAATATTCAACTCTTCCAAATTTAAAAAAGGTTTTAGAACAAGAGGAAAAAGAAGTAGAAAAAACACAAGGAAAAAATACATTACTTAGAAATAAAGTTACAGAAGAAGAAATTGCGAATGTTGTTTCTAAGTGGACAGGAATTCCAGTTTCAAAATTAGCAGAGGGTGAAAAACAAAAATTATTACATTTAGAAGATATTCTACATGAAAGAGTAGTTGGACAAGATGAAGCAGTAAAAAAAGTAAGTGAAGCAATTTTAAGAGCGAGAGCTGGAATTGCAAATCCAAATAGACCTATAGGTTCATTCCTATTTTTAGGACCTACTGGCGTTGGAAAAACAGAGCTTGCAAAAACACTTGCTGCAACACTTTTTGATGATGAAAAAAACATGATAAGAATAGATATGTCTGAATATATGGAAAAATTTAGTGTAACAAGATTAATAGGAGCTCCTCCAGGATATGTTGGATATGAAGAAGGTGGTCAGCTTACAGAAGCAGTAAGAAGAAGACCATATTCAGTAGTTTTATTTGATGAAATAGAAAAAGCTCATCCAGATGTGTTTAATATTTTCTTACAAATATTAGATGATGGTAGAGTAACAGATTCTCAGGGAAGACTTATAGACTTCAAAAATACAGTAATAATTTTAACTTCTAATTTGGGTTCACAACTAATATTAGATAGTATAGAAAAATATAAAGAAATTACAGAAGAAGCAAGAAATAAAATTGATGCTTTACTAAAACAGAATTTTAGACCAGAATTCTTGAATAGATTAGATGAAATAATATATTTTAAAGCATTAGATAAACAAGTTGTTTATGGAATTGTTGAATTAATCTTAAAAGGAGTAATTAGAAGAGTAAAAGATAAAGGAATAAATCTTTCATTTACAAAAAATTCTGTAAAATGGCTAGTAGAAGAAGGGTATAATATAGAATTTGGTGCAAGACCATTAAAAAGAATTGTACAAACACAAGTAGAAACATTACTTGCAAGAAAAATAATTGCAAATGAGATAAATGAAGGAGATAAAGTGGAAATTTATTATGATAAAAGGATTCATGGTTTAAATATTAGAGATAAGATTGATAGAGAAGTTTTAGCAAATGAAACAAGTCCAAGCAATAAAACTGAAAAATAATAAAAATACCTCTTAAAAAGAGGTATTTTTTATTTATTTTATTTTTGGTAATACTTTATATACTATTTTGAAACAATCAAATTTATCTATTTCATTTTCATATAAACAATCTAGGTAAATATTTAACTCTTTTAAATCTTTTGCAGCTCTTATTATTGCAGGATTTAAATCTGAGTTAAACATTAACTCTAGTGCTAAATCTAAAGCTGCATAAACAGAACTTTTTTCTTTTATTCTCATAAATCTATAAGCTTCTTTAAATCTAGAAATTATAGGCATTTTAAATGTTGAAAGAGGTACAGTATATTCATTTTCTATAACTTCTTTTGGAGTTTGATATTCATTACTTGAATTTAGTTTTTTCATAACATCTTCTATAGTATAAGGTAAATAAACTTTTTGTGTTTCTTCTGATATTAGAAGAGTTCTATTATCACATATAGAATTTTCATTGATTTCTTGTGAATCATCAGATTTAGACATATCAGCAATAGTAGTATTTAACATTGAAAGTTCTAATGTGTTATTAACTGAAACAAGTTTAAAAGCTTCTTTAATATTTAATTCTATTTTGTTATTCTTTTTAGCAAATGAAACATTATTTATTGCATTTGCAAATTGTACATCTTCAAAATTTGTATTGACTATAAAATAATCTTTATAATTATGTATTTCAATATACTTTTCTCCAACTTTAACAAAGAAGTTCTTTTTTGGTGTTGATATATGTATATTTTCTGAAAGAACAGAAATACCATCAAAATCAGCAACAATCTCGTAAGATTCATTTAAAATTGAAATTGAAAAGATATCATCTTTATTTATTAAAATATTTATTGCTTTTCCATTTCCATCAGATAATTCTTCTGGAAGTTCATTTTTACTATTTTTTATATCAGGTGAATCTTCTAATTCTGATATTGTTTTAGATAAAGAATCTATTATTGTTAAGAAATCAGACATTGGTTCAGTTTCAGTATTAATATTTTGAAATTCTGAAGTTTCATCATAAGTTTCATTTTTATCAGAATTTTCAGCAGAAGTAATAGTTTCTTCAGTTTTTTCATTAGAATCAGTATTATTTGAAGAATCTTCAGAAACAGGTGATATTTCTAAATTACTAATTTTTTCAAGGTCTTCTTTATAAATATTTTCTAATAGGAAATCTTGAAGAAGAGATTCATCAATATCGTCAACATCATCAACAATATCTTCATCTATTTCATTTTCAGAGCTGTTTACACTTTCTAGATTATTAGCGTTGTTATTTGAGTCATTTAAAAGCTCTTCATCCATTTCTGAAGATAATACTTCTGAAAGCAATTCATTTTTTAAATTATCATCAATTTCATTTGAGTTAAATGCATCTGATAAAATATCTTCTACAGATTTTGAGTTATCATTTTTTATAGTATCTTCGTTTATTTCTTGTTCAAATTCATTTTCTTCAACTTGTTTAGATTCTGCATCTTCTGAAGTAGTATGATTTTGAGTATTATTAGAATTATTTAAATCTTCAATCAATTTAGATTTTTCTGCTTCTAGTGTTGAAATTCTTTCAGAAAGTGAAGAAATGGTTTTATTAAAATTTTCTATTAATTTAGAAAATTCATTAACATCAGGAAGTTCTGAAGTTTTCATTTCATTTGTTTCTTTAGAAATTTCTTCTTTATTATTATCTGGTACATTGATAGCAGTAGTTTCATTAGTTTCAGAAATTACATTTTCGATATTAGTATTTTCATTTTCTTGTAAGTTTTCTTCTTCAGGTACATTATTATAATTTGCATAAGGAATATCTTTCTGATTGTCTTCTAAGAATTTTTTTTCAAAATCTTCAGTAGATATAATTTCTTCTTCATTATTTTCTTGAGTTTCTTCTAATTCTGATTTTGGTTTTATCTTATTTTTTTCGATTTCTTCTTTTATTTCTTGATTATCTTCATCTGTTAAATTATTTAATCCAAAATAATCTTCTATTGAAAAAGAGTCATCATTATATTCATCATCATTATTATTAGTATCTAGATTTATGTTTTCTATATTTTCTTCAATATTATTAAAATTTTTTTCAATTTTTTCTTGAATTTCTTTGGCTTCATTAGAGATTGTACTTTTCTCATCATTTTCTATATCATCATCTATAAAATCTGCGTTATCTAATAACTCTTCAATTAATTCATTTTCAATATCAGCATCAGAAATTGTATTTTTATAATCTTCATTTTTTGAAGTTATGATATTTTCATAATTAACATCATTAATATCATAATCTTCATTGTTTTTATTATTTGTTGAAATGTTTTCTTTTGATGTTTTTACATCAGGAATAGATGTAGAAACTGATTTTGCTGAGATTTCAAAATCATTCTCTAATTCATTTTGAGAAATATTATCCAAATTAGAAGTTATATCAATAGAAGATTCAGTATTATTATTTATATTCAAAATTGTTTCATTTTCTATAGAATTATCATTTTGTTCTAATTTTTCAAGTTCTCTTTCACTATTAATAATATTTGCTTCTTCAAAAGTAAATTTTTTAAATATTGGAGAAATATTTGAAAAAATTGATTTTTTTATTTTTGAAAAAGGAGAAATATTACTTGATGAATTTATATTAGGGATAGAACTATCGAAAAATTTTCCAACAACAGATTCTGCCACATTTTTAAAAGAAGATTCTTTAGAAATTTCTTCATCATTAAGATTGTCATTTTCAGCACTTATGATATTTTCAATTTCAGTAATACCATCGTTTTCTTCTTGTATATCACTTGAGATATTATCCATTACAATATCTTCTTTTTGAGCTACATCAGTATTTGTGTTTTCTTCTTGTTTTTCAATATTTTCATTTATAAATTCATCTTCAGAAACTTCTTTTTGTGGAAGTTCTACAAATTCGTTTGTAATAGTTTCTTCTTGTACTTCTACTTCTTTTGATTCTTCTTGAGATTCTTCTATTTCACTACTATTATCTTCATCAACAGATGTTATATTTATATTAAATTTCTCGAAAACAGAAGGTTCATAAAAGAAAGGTGAATTTTGATTTACTGAAGTATCTACAATATGAGGAACATCTATATTATTTAAAAGTACGTTATTTGTAGTATCATCAAGATTATTTTCCTTATTTTCTTCCTTATGATCTATTTTTAGACATAAAGTTCTTTTCTTTTTAGTTTTTGAAACTTCTTTTTTTACTTTATTTTCTTTAATTATAGGAGTAACTGTAGTAATTTCATTCTCAGATAAAGTATTAGATATATTTTCAACTTCAGGTATAATTTTTTTTGAAGATTTTTTAGTTATATCTTTAATTTTTCTTTTTTTGTTAATTGTTTTTGATGAACTTTTTACTCCTGAATCTTTCTTAGATACAACTGCTTTTTCAATTGTTTCATCTGAAATTTTAGACATTTTTAAACCTCCAATTGGACAAAAGTATTCAAATTATCCTATGTTTATACGAATAATTATAATATAAGTAAAAAAAAAAGTAAATGGATTTTTCTGCAAAAAGCGACAAAAAATATTTCTTTTTTGTTACAAAAATATTACTAAAAAAACAAAAATATTACCAAAAATACAAACAAATGAAATATAAATTCTGTTGAATAAGAGCCTAAATAATGATATACTTTTAAGTATAAATGTGGATTAAAGGAAGGATAAGATGAAAAAAATATTTAACTTTGTAAAAAATCTATTAATAATTATTTATATTTTACTTATAATTTTTGTCACAATTTGTCTATTATCGTATAATGATTATAAATTAGCTGTTTTAGGAAAGAATACTTTAGTTCCGGTTATAGATACAGATTTAGAACCTGACTATACAGTTCGGGGATTTATTAATAATTGAGAAGAATAGACTTTCTGATGTGAGTGAAGGAGATAGAATATTTTTCTATAGAACTTCAGCTGGAGAAGCAACTATAAATATTGCAACAGTAACAAATGTAGAAAAAGTAACTAACACAGAGTTTACATATACTGTAGAAGGAGATTATAGATTTTCAAGCTCAAACTTTATTGGAAAAGTTGATACTGCAACAGTTATTCCAAGAGTTGGAAGTTTTTTAAGCATACTTCAATCTAAATGGGGATTCCTATTTTTAGGTGTATTTCCATCATTAATTGCTTTCCTTTATACATTGTATTCTGTATTTTTAGAAGTACAAGAAGGTAAGGTAGAAGAAAAGAAATCTAAAAAGAAAAAGAATACTACAATCAATACAACAGAAAAAGAAGGTAAAAAAGAAAGAATAAACGAAAATCATCAAGAAACAGAAGATGATTCAAAGATATCAGAAACAAAAGAAAATAATGAAATAAAAGAGAAAGATATAAAAGAAAGTATAAAACAAGAGGAGTTAAAACAAGAAAAAACTGAAAAAAATGAAAAAGTGGAAAAACCAAAAGAGATACAAAAAACAATTGCAACTGAAAAACTAAAAGAAAACAATACAGATCAACCAAAACGACCTATAAATTCTAATAAGATAGATGAACAAAAGAAAAAAGCTCTAATTGAAGCTAAAATGAAATCAATGACAGAAGAAGAAAAAAGAGCATTAATTCAAGCTAAATTAAATTCAATGACAGAAGAAGAAAAAAGAGCATTAATTGAAGCTAAGAAGAAAAAAATGGAAGCAGAAAAAAATAAAAACTAGGTGGATTTATAATGAGTAAAAAAAAGAAAATCTTAATTTTAATTTTAATTCTAATATTACTTGTTTTAATTTTAAGATCTGCTTTTTCAAAATATGTAAATGAAGCAGTAGGAGCTACATCAAATAAGATTGGGCAGTGGATTATAAAAGTAAACAACCAAGATATAACAGAAGATGTAAATACTTTTTTGATAGATAATTTTACTTGGAGTGAGAATGCACATGTAAAACCCCAAAAAGTTGCACCAGGTATGAAAGGACATTTTAATATAACTATAGATCCAACTGGTACAGATGTTGCACTTAAGTATACTATAAAAATTGATGAAAAAAAACTTAGAGAAATAGCAGATATAAATTTAAAAATAACAGGTATTAAGGAAAATGGAGTAGAATCAGAGTTAAAATTAGATGATGAAGGAAATTTTATAATTGAAAAAGAAAAAACATTAGCTCAAATAAAATCAGATACAGAAGCAATAGATAATTTGGAAATAGAAGTTACATGGGTAGATGATAATACAGAAGAATCTAATAAAAAAGATTCAGAAGTAGGAAATGTTGCAAATAGAAAAATTCAGATGCCTATTGAAATAAATGTAATTCAGAATACTTAAAATTAAGGAATTAAAATGAAAAAATTTTTTAACAAGATTGATTTTTTAACAGTTATTTTACTAATACTACTAATAATTGTATCTTTCTGTTTTGCTCAAATTAAAATATTTCATCAAGACTATATAAATTTTATGGGATATACTATTTTTCAGGTAATAACAGGAAGTATGGCAGATACAATTAATGTAAAAGATATTGTTATTGTAAAACTTACAAAAGATGTTAAAGAAAATGATATTATCACATATAGAAATGGAGAAAACTTTGTAACACATAGAATTATAAGAATAGAAGATGACCAAATAATTACAAAAGGTGATGCCAATAATACTGAAGATAATCCAATAACAAGAAATGATATTGTAGGTAAAGTGGTATTTATAATTTCAAATGTTGCTATTTGGATAAATGTTTTAAAATCACCACAGGTAATTATAGCAATAACTATTTCTATTTTAGCTATATGGATATTATTTAAAAACAAAAAGATAAAAAAATAATTTCGAAAGAGGATGTTATGATTAGAGGAAAATACTTAAGAGAAAGGAAAGCTTTAAGAGTAAAACGCAGGATAAAACT
Source organism: uncultured Clostridia bacterium (assembly GCA_944390285.1). GTDB lineage: Bacteria > Bacillota > Clostridia > TANB77 > CAG-508 > Scatovivens. Next base: position 68,806 of record CALXPN010000004.1, on the reverse strand, counting down.
GATTATAGCGATACTTATTGCCTGCATTTTATATAGAATATTGTTTAATTCATATTCACTTTTTGAATCAGAAGCTAGTTCTACAGCAGATATTGATGTTGCCTTTTACTTAGTAAAAGATGAATATGAAACAAAAACAATTACATTAGATGATATGCTACCTGGTGATACACAATATGTTAAATTCACAATTTCAAATTACTATATGGATGATAATAATAATCAAATAATTTCTGAGACAGATATGAATTGTGATTTAAAAATTAGAACAACAACAAATTTACCTCTAACATATGAATTATACATAGATCAAGATACAAATTCAGATAATTTACAGAACAGATTAGATATAGAAACAACTTCATTAGACAATATGCATTGGGACGAGTATAATACAATTTTTAAATATTTAGTGCTTGCAGACCAAAGTGATGAACAAAAGGCTGAGGGAATTACAGATACAATCAATTTTAAATATGATAATCCATTTGATCGTACATACATATTAAAAGTTACATTTCCTGATGTTTATTCTCAAAATGATAACTTTCAAAACATTATGGAGTGTATAGAAATAACAGTTGATGCACAACAAGTGGTAGATTAATATATAAAGGAAGGTTTAATTTGAAGAAAGAAAATAAAACAAGAATTAGAAGAAAAAATGGTGGTATTAAAAAAGCTTTATTAATTTTAATACTATTATTCATAATAGTTCAGATTTTTATAAGAATTATAATTCCTGCTTCTGTTACAGCTTCTAGATATGTATATAGAGCTATAAGAAATTTCTATTTCAATTCTAAAGCATTTTATTTTAATAGTGATAGATTATCAGAAGATACAGCAGTTTTTGAAGCAGATAATTGGTCTGGTGTTGATACATATTCTGTTTCTATAAATATGAATAGTAAGAAGAATATAGAGGAAGTTTCTAAAGTAAATATAAATTATACAATAAAATATGAATGCAAAGTTTTCAAAAACACTGGTGAAGAATATGAAGGAGATTTAGTGGATTTTGAAATAGCAGAAGTAAAAGATGATGACTATAATCCAGATGAAGGAATTAGTAGGACAATCTTTGCAGATAACAATACGAGTTCATTTGATTTTTCTGTAAGACTTAAAAATAATGTTACTCTAGAAAATGGAGATTATATTTTTGTTACAGTAACAGCAGAATCTACTTCACCATACAAAAAAACTCTGTCAGGTACATTTAAAATTATTATAGGAAATTTGGGAATGAGCTATCAGATTGAAGATGAAGCTTATAGTCCATATATGAATCTTATTGTTACAAATACTTTAGATTATTATATTGTAGACGAATCATTTGATGGACATGATGTTCGGAAGTTATTTAACAATAAATGAGTATATGGCATTATCTGATGAAAATAAAGAAAAATGTCATTCAATGGTTATTGAATTAGATTTTAATCCAGAAGAAGTAGTTTTAGATACAACTTCAGTAAATTATTTGGAAGCAGAAGCAGAAGGAAATGTGGCTTATGAGCAAGTTTATGATGAAAATGGAACTCCTTATAATTATGTAAATTACATAAAATTTAAAATTGCAGCTGAGGAAAGTAAAGTAATAAAATTTTATAAAAAAACGGCAGCAAATGATTATACATATCCTTCTACAAATGGAGAACCACCAAAAGTCAATGTAAAAGTTGAGGGGGAAAACAATGGATAATATAATAGGAACTCATATTAGCAATGTAAAAAAAAGACTCAAAAAGTATAATAGTTTAATATTAAAAACAAAATATAATAAAGTTTTTTCAGATGAATTGGTTCAAGCATATATTGATGCAAGATATTATAATTATAATATGGATAATAAAATAAGAGTTTTTTATAGAAGAATTTATAATGCTATAATAGAAAAAGGTAAAGAGTTAATAAAAAAGGAACCAAGAAAAAAAGAATCTATTGAAAATCATATATCTTTATTTCAGTATTATTTTTATTTTGATAATGTGAGAGATAATATAGAGCTTGAAGAAATAGTAGATAAAATAGCGGAAAAGAGAATTTTTAAATTTAATTTAAAATCGGCACTAAAAGATAATTTTAAAGAAGAATTCTTGCAAATTGTAAAGCAAGATATAAAGCAATCAAATGAAGAATTAGATAAATATTTTTCAAATGAGTTTGATTTAGAGGTAAAAAAGATAAATCCAGATAATAATGATTATTATAGAGTTAAACTTAGATATTATTTTGATTTTCCGGAAATATTTAGCAAGGAATCAATTGAAGAAGTATTTAATACAGATGTAATTAGTGAAGATAAACTTTTTGTTGAATATCCTATGATATCAGTGAGAGTTTTAAATGAAATATTAGCAGGTAATTTTAATAAAAAATATATTTGTGATTTTTCTGCCAATTTGTTTAAAAAGAAGAAAAAATTAGAACAATTATTACAAATTTTGGATAATCAAGCAGCACAAGATAAAATATTTTTTGAAATTAAATACCAAGAATTTTTAGAAAATAAAGAAGAAATATTTAAACTTATAAAAAGAGGATTTAGTTTTGCTTTGAAGACCAATAGTGCAATGCCTAAACTTTTAAATGAAGAAATTAATATATTAGAAATTTTTAATTGCATTATAGTAGATAATAATGATATAAATAAAACAAAGTATAAAAATATAAAAATTATAGAGAAATAAAGGATGGGTAAAATGGATACATATTTAAGATTCTTATACGAATTTTTAAACGCATTTTTTTCAGGATTAAAAACAATTTTATTTGGATTGATAAATGGTATAAAGCAGATATTTGATATACCAGCTTATATTCATTTAATAAAAGAATATAAAAATGATTTTTCACTTCAAGAATGGGTACTTGTTGCAATTGCTGTACTGGCTGTTGCAGTAATATTAATTTTAATTATACTTTTAGCATATTTACTTATAAGAAAATATATAAGGTTTAGAAAAACAGTTGTAGAACAAGAAAGTATGTTAAAAGAAGTAGCTGATTTGAATAAAAGAGTTGAAAGAATGACAAAAGAAAGAGAAGAAATATTAGCGATGAAAGTGTCTCAATTAGGATTATCACCAAATGAATCTTCAGAAATTGCTCCAGAAGAAAAAGACAAAAATAAAGAGGAAATAGAAGAAGGAGATGGAGTAAGATTTTCAAGATTAACAATAATAGATAAGAAATTTGCAAAATATAAACCACAAAACTATAATAATGATTTTACATTAGAAGAACTTTGTGTAGCATTTAGAAATTTTGCAGCTTCAAGATTACATCTATATTACGCACTTCCTATGATAAGAATTTTTATTGCAGGTCTTTCATCAACAAAATTAGTTATTCTTCAAGGTATTTCTGGTACAGGTAAAACATCTTTAGCATATGCATGGGGAAAATTTTTAAAACATGATTCATGTGTTGTTTCAGTCCAACCGTCTTGGAGAGATAGAACAGAACTTTTTGGATACTTTAATGAGTTTACAAAAAAGTTTAATGAAACACAACTATTAGAATGTCTATATACAGCATCATATACAGATGATGTTTATACAGTAATATTAGACGAAATGAATCTTGCTCGTGTAGAATATTATTTTGCTGAAATGTTATCTATTCTTGAAATGCCAAATAGAGATGAATGGATTATAGAAATTGTTGCAAGCCCTTGGGAAAATGATCCAAAACATGTTGTAAATGGTAGAATAAAAATACCAGCAAATACTTGGTATATAGGAACAATTAATAATGATGATTCTACTTTTATGGTTACAGACAAAGTTTATGATAGAGCTATGCCAATAGATATAAATGATAAAGGACAAGTTTTTGAAGCAGAAGATACACCACCAATGGATGTGAACTTTAGCTATTTAGATAAATTATTTATGCAAGCAAGAGAAGAGCATGAAGTATCACAAGATAATTGGAAAAAAATAAATTTAATGGATGATTATGTTATAAAGCACTTTAGGGTAGCTTTTGGTAACCGTATTGTAAGTCATTTAGGAAAGTTTGTTTCAGCCTATGTTGCCTGTGGTGGAGAAGAAGTAGAAGGAATAGATTATTTTATTGCTAAAAAGATTTTAAGAAAATTTGAGCAATTAAATATTGCATATATTAAAGATGAAATAGATGATTTTGTTACATTCTTAGATAAAACTTTTGGAAAAGGAAAAATGAAAGAATGTACAGAATATGTACTAAGATTAAAGAAACTAGGATAGTTTAAGGAGATATACAATGGATAAAATTTTAGATGTTTTTGAACTATATGCAGACACTGATAAAAGAAAAATAGAAAAATTTAATGAAAAACTTTCTTCTAAAATGACTGTTAGAATAGAATCCGATAAGCCACATATGGAGAGCGAATGGATAGAGAAAATGGAAGATACTTTAGAATATTTAGATAATATTTTAAGAGCTCCAACAAGGTTAATAGTAAATGAAGAAGAAGTTGTAAAAATAGAAAAAATAAAGAAAGTTACTGTAGAGAGTATAAAACATCTAGCTAAAAATGCGGGTTTTATAGAAGAAGTTGAAGATGATGGAGAAGTAAAGCCTGGAAAATTACTTAATGTTTTTAAAGAAGAGACTTTTAATACTTATGAAAATAGATTTATATATACACTTATTCAAAAAATGCTTACAATTATAAGAAAAGAAAAAAAGAAATTAATTGAACAAAATAAACAAACTTCAAAAGAATATAAAAAATTTGATTATCAAGGAAGTTCTTATAATGGAAAAAATAAAGTAGATGTTCAAATTCTTTTAACAGCAACAAATGAAAAATCTGGTATGACAGACGATAAAAAAGAGTTATTAGATAGAATAAAACAGTTAGAAAAAAATGTAATGAATTTAACTTTAACAGCAACATATCAAGAATTAGAACAAGAAAGAGTACAGCTTATAACTCCACCACTTAGAAAAAATAATGTTATCTTGAAAAATGTTAATTTCCAATATGCAGCAAAACTTTGGGATTTTCTTGTTACTGATATGGAAAAGGAAAAAAAAGCTGATACTGATAATAAAGTAAGAGAATATAAAGAAAGAGGAAAATCTAAAAAATATGTAGATGAAACTTTTTTACTTGATTATCTTATTCTCCAAAATGTAGAAAATCCAGAACTTAGGAAAAAACATAAAAAAGAAATAATTGAGCAATTAGTAGCTAATATGGTTGAAAGAACAATTGATGTTAATGAGAGTATTACAGAAGAACAACTAAAAAACTTAGTAAGTAAGCAATTTACTATTATAAAATATAAAAGACAAGTTACAACAAAACAAATACAAGATATATTTAAAAAACATATTAGTAAGTATATGCAAAAAATAACTACTAAATAATAAAAATCTAAAATAGAAGGATATAAAAATGAAAGAAAATAAAATTGATATTCTAAATATTATAATTACAATAATAAAAATAATTTGTATAATAGTACTTATTCTATTAATTCTAGTACTTGCGTTGCAAAGATTTTCAAATAATAAAATAGCAATAGGAGGATATAGAATTTTTAATGTAGCAACAGGAAGTATGGTTCCAACATATGAAGTTGGAGATGTAATTGTTGTAAAAGAAGTGGATACAAATTCATTAGTTAAAGGAGAGGTAGTTTCATATCTTGGAGAAAAAGGAACTTTTTCTGGAAGAGTTGTAACACATAGGATTATTAATATAGAAGATGGAGAGAATGGAAAAATATTTACAACAAAAGGTGATGCAAATAATGAAGAAGATCCTCCTATAACTTCAGATCAAATTTATGGAAAAGTAATATATAAATGTGTTCTTATAAGTTTATTTACAAAATTAATGAATAATATGACAGCATTTTATATAATCTTTTTCATACCTTTTGCAATTCTAATATTCTTACAATTAAAAGATTCTTTTATAGATAAAGATAGATTAAATAATAATTCAGAAGAAGATACTGATGAGTATGAAGATAGCGAAGAAGATGATGACAGTTATACTGATGAAGATGAAGAAGATAATACAAGTAGATAAATAATCAGACAAAATTTTGGAAGGAGATACTATGAGTTCAGATGATCTAGAACTAATTGAAGATAAAGAATTGAAAGAAAAAATTCTTTATGATGCAATTGAAGATGAATTGAATAGTAGTAAAAAAGAAAAACGAATTAATAAAACAAAAAAGACTACAAAAAAATCCAAAAAGAGTGTTAGTTTAAGATTAAAAAATGGATTGAAAGTAAGAACAGTTCTTTTACTTTTACTAACTCTTCTTGTTAATACTTATGCTTGGTTTATATATGTTTCTACAGTTTCATCTAGTATGGATATACATATAAAAAGTTGGGAATTTGAACTTTCAAATGGTGAACAAAATGAAGATTTCACATTTACAGTTGAGCAAATATATCCAGGTATGCCAGATGCTACACAAGAAATTACAGCTAGAAATAAAGGAGAATCTGAAGCAAAACTTATATGTGAAGTAAAATCTGTTACAATTTTAGATGAAACTTATAGTGTAGGAGATCAATATGAAGAAAATGGAGTAATTAAAGAGTTTACAGCAGAAGATTTGTTAAATAAGATTATGAATGATTATCCTTTTAAAATACAAATATACTTAAATGATGTATTATATGATGGTTCAGAGACTATTATGCAGACGGGTGATACAACAATAATTAAATTTGAAGTTGTTTGGCCATATGAAACAGGTGATACAGATTTACAAATAGATAATAATGATATTATAGATACACAGTGGGGAAAAGCAGCATATGAATTTTATGAGGCTGGAGGAGATAAATATTGTATAAGAGTTGATTTACATATTGAAGCTGTTCAAGCAGAAGGAGAGGAAAATAACCCATAAAATATAAAGTATATTAAAAGTCCAGTATATATGATACTGGACTTTATTAATTATTTTAAAATTAATTTTGTAAAAATATTTAAGGATTTTGTGTATTTGGATCTATTTGTGTAATTTTTAATTCAACTGGAATGCTTGCGATTCCTTGTGTTTGGCTAGTAGGTTTTGAAGCAGCTACATCTTGAGGATTGTCAAATACATTATCTGCACCATCATACCATTCAACATATAATTTAAAATTATTTATAACTTGTGCACCAGTAAAATTTCCATCAGCATCTGTAGGAGGTTCAACTATGCCTGTTATTGTACCATTATCTTCTGTAACAGGTGTTTTTTCTCCACCATTTAATGAATAAGCTACAATTTTATAATCTGGTAAATTATTTTTTAAAATTTGTTTTCCATCTATAGAAATACTATTCCAAAAATTATCTAAATTTACATCAATTTTTCCATTATAAGTTAAATGTAGTTCTTGAGTAAGAGTATTGTCTGAATAATTATTACTTGAATAAGTTGGGTTATTGGAATCTGGGAATATTACATCAGTACTTGAAGATTTATTCCATGAATACCATTGTGGAGTAAATTTTACGACATTTCCATCTATACTATAATTTAAACAATTTCCAAGATATGTGGGTTCACAAGAAAAACCATCTGGCAAAACAATTTGTATTTCTAATTCATCATAAAATTGACCAGAATTATAAGGTGATTCTGTATTTGTATAATAATACCAAATAGGTTTATCTAAATATGAGTAATCTAAATTTAATATTATAGGATAAGTGAATGTTATGTTATCAGTAGACCAAGGTTCTTCTTTTAATGTTGTTGTATAACTACTTGTTGTATCTATTTGAGTATCTGAAATTTTAAATTCATATTGAAAAGGAAGTTCTGTTCCAGTAGATTCTAAATTTACTTCAAAAGAACCAGTAGTTGTTGGAACAATGACACCAGGTGCTACATTTTCATTTTGATCTAAAGTTAAAGTAATTGTATCTGAAAAATTTTTATTTTCTGTAATATCCAAATTATTTACTTTTATATTCCAATTAGATATATCTAAATTTGTTAAATTATCTGTTTGAGTTATATATTTTGAATATGTAGATCCAATTATGATAAAAAGCAAAATAAGAATTAATATAAGTATAATATATTTAAAAGATTTCTTTTCTCTATTTTCATTTATTTTGTTCATAAAACAATTATTCCTTTCTATACAGAAAAAATTTTATTTTGAAAATGTATTTATAAAAAAATTTTATCATAGAGAAATTTTTTAGTCAATTAAAGTAAAAAATGTAACAAATATGTGAAAAAAATGTAAAAATAATGTAATTGAGTATAAAAATTAGTTATGTTAAAATTAATATAAATTAGAGAATATGCAAAATTCAATATGTATGTCTAATCTATGATCGCTAAGTCTATATAGGAGGTGAAGTAGTTCAAATGACAAAGTTTGAATTTGCCACAACCTCTAAGAAAATTTACAAGCGTGACTTCAGAATCAAATTAATTAGATTGGCATTATTAATTTTATTGATTTTTCTAATATTATTATATTTTATTCTAGAAATTATCTACAAAGCTGGAAATTTTACTGTTATACTAGATAGAAATTTGAGCTGGGATAAAGGAATAGTAATATATGAAAAACTAAATGAAAAAGTAGTGTCAAGAGAATTAGAAGCTGATAGTATGGAGGACATGGATAACATATCTATAGATTGGTTACCAGAAAATTTAGATGGTGAGGCAGAAGGTTCTCATAATGGTGATAATTATATTGCATATACTTTCTATATTGAAAATGAAGGTAAAGAAGCAGTGAATTATTGGTATTCAATTCCAATAGATGATGTTATATTAAATGTAGATGAAGCGATAAGGGTTATGGTATATCTAAATGGGGAGCAAACAGTTTATGCCAAATTAAATGGAACAACAGAAGAACCAGAGGAAGGTACTAAAGCTTTTTATTCCGAAGATACTGTAATGTTGGAATCTAGACAAGATTTCTCTCCTGGAGATATTGACAGATTCACAATAGTCATTTTTATTGAAGGAGATGATCCAGATTGTACTAACGCATTACTAGGTGGAGAAATGAAAATGCATATGGACATTACAGAAGAGCATATTGATTAATATAGGAGGAAAAAAATGAAGAAAAGAACAAAAGCAAGTCAAAAAAGACTTAATAATTTATTGTTAATTTTATTATTGTCAGCAGTGCTTTTAATCATGTCTACTTACGCTTGGTTTACAGCTAATAGAACTGTAAACATAGATAACATTGATGTTAAAGTAGCAACTTCAAGTGGACTTCAGATTTCAGCAGATGGTATTGAATGGAAAACTGTATTAGATTATCAAGATTTAAAAGATGCATATCAAACATATGCAGGTTCTGTTAATCAATTACCTGAATTAATGGCACCAGTTTCAACAGCTTTAGAGGAAGATAATGGAAAATTAAAAATGTTTTATGGTGATGTAAATACAGACTTGGATACTGGTTCTGGTACATATGGAAAATATCTATTAACTTCTGTATTACAAGAAGATAAAGATACATATAGAGAAGGTTTATTAGATGATCCAGATGAATATGCAGCAGGATATTATTTTGCATTTGATATATTCTTAAAAGATACAGTAGAGAATAATGCTTTATATATGTCAGGTTCTGCAGAAGAAACTGGAGGGGCTAAAAAGGGATTAGAGAATGCATCACGTATAGCTTTAATAAAAGGTGCGACAAATCCAGATCCTGAAGATACAGGTGCAACACAAAGTTTATCTACTGCAGGTGGAGAAGTTGTAATGTGGGAACCAAATGCAGATACACATACTGAAAAAGGTAGAGAAAATGGTTATACTTTAGGTTGGACAGATATGTCATTACCATTAGTAGATGCAGACCCAATTGAATATGATGGAACAAACAAAGAATTTGCAGATATAGAATTATCAGCAGCTAAAGGAAGAGACGAATTTACAACTATTACAACAGGAGAGACTGGGGCAGCAGCTATTTGGACAACTAAAAAAGCTGAAACACCAAACCTTCAAATGCCAAGTGGTCTAACAGCAGGTGCTACAAAGTATAGAGTATATATTTGGGTTGAAGGACAAGATATAGACTGTGAAAACAATGCATCAGGAACAGATATTGAATATAACTTAAGTTTTAGTTTAGATCCTTATGTATAAAGATAAGTTATAATATAAAGATAAGCTTTCAAAAGAAAGAAAGCTTATCTTTTTTTTCATTTTTATTACAAAATTGAAAAAAACTTTAATTTTAGATATACCTATGATAGAATATGAGTGTAATATATTATATTGGGAGTATTATATGTTAAGGAAGTCAAAAAGAGAAAAAAATAAACAAAATAGAATAAAAAAAATAAATATAAGTAGAAAAAGAAATATAGTAATAGTAGTAGCTTTGATTATATGTTTATGCATAATATATAGTATTAATTTTCTAACAAAATCAGAACAAACAGTACCAATGACTACTGTTAATTTTACAGAATTAGAAACAGAAAATATGCTTGCTCAAGATTTAGAATTGCGTCAAGATGAAGATGGAAATTATTATATATTGTTACCAGAGAAAGTTCAGGGAATTTATGCTCAAAAATTCTATGTTTCAGAAAATATAAATATAAAACCAGAAACTAGTACAAATGAAATTTCAAATATAAATTCTTCAATACAAAACAATATACAAAACTCTGTAAATCAAGAGATAAATCCTAATGCCACTATAGAAAATAGTAATACAACCCAAATACAATCTCAAGATGCAGATATGCAAGAAAGCCAAGAACAAACTATACAAGAATCTAACAGTAATGAGGCGAGTTCATTATTTGAAAGAGCAGTACAAGTACAATCAGAAACAAGAAATACATCAGAGATAATAGAAAATAATAATGAGATTAATTCATCAAGTAATAATGAGCAAACAAATGATAATCAAGAAGTTGTGACAAATACAGTAATATCAGAAGATGGGGGAATAGCAAATATTGTTACTCCTTCAGAAAATACAGTATCAGAAAGTAATACAATAATTGAAAATACTGTAACAAATAATCAAGGTGATGAAACACAATCACAAACTAATACTGTAACAAATTCTATAGCAAGTCAAAATGTTATTTCAAATGAAGTTACATCAAATACTGTAGAAGATGGACTAATATTAAAAAATAATCAAGAAGAATCAAACATTCCAGAAGGATTTGATGAATATCTTCCGGGAGAAAAAGTATATATAAATAAGGAAATAGCAGACAATAATTCTGCTCAAGTTGTTGTTGAATATCAAACAATAGAAATAGAAGGATTAAAACTTTATAAACAAGAGTTAATAGCATCAGATGATCAAGCTCAAATAAAAGCAACAGGATATATACCACTTGGTGCTAATTTAAATATAGTAAAAGAAGATATAAATTCTATTGTAGAATTAAAATCAGATGTTGAAGAATTAAAAGATTCAGATGTATTACTTGCATATGATATAAAAATTATGGATGGAGAAAAAGAATTCCAACCAAAAGATTATTTTCAAACAGTACAAGTTGAAATTGTGTCACAAACACAACTTGCTGGAAAAATAAATAATGTTCCTGTTGAAGTTATACATATTGCAGAAAATCCTGAAAAAAATGAAATAAATTTTGAAAAGATAAGTTTAGCAGAAAAAAATGAGGATAATATAGAGTTTATAACTAATGAATTTTCTACATATGCAGTTTTAGCTTATGCACAAATTCAAGATGATTATGTTTATTTGTACGATTATGATTCAGATTATAATTATTATATGGGAAAAAATTATACTGATAATAATAAAGGTGAAAATCAAAATATTTATAATGATAGTAATCTCGCAAAAGTTACAATAAATTATTATGGGTATGATTATACAGAGAATATTCATGAAACTAAAACTTTTTCTGTAACACCTAGTTGGCAAAATCAAGGAACATCAGACAGATGGGGAAATAGAAATTATACTATATCTATTACTGCAAATACATCAAATAACCAATTTGTAGATAATAAACAAAATTGGCAAATGTCATTTACTTTACCACAAAGTGCAATAGATTTATTTTTGCCAAGTGAAACAGAAAATAATAATGACAATATTTCTGTTAGTTATGCAAATGGTATGGTTACATTATCAGCTAATAATTGGGATATGTGGACTCAAAATAGTTTAACTAGCTATTCTTTAGAATTAACACTAAGTTTTTCAAATACAGTAAGTATAAATTCTGTTACAGGTTTGAATTTAAATGGTGTTGAAAAAAATATTATTGGGTATGTTTCAGCAGATGAAAATGAAAGACAATCTTTATTTACATATGTTAAATGTATTCCAATAACTAATAATCAAATTAGTTTTGAATTAATAGATAATCCATATATGGATAGACCGGCAGGCTTTGGTTTTGATGGTTGGACAACAAATGAACAAGGTTATAGTTTTTCTTTAGATAATGAAACTAAAGTACAGACATTAACAGTTGGGACAAATGGTTCAAAAGATATAACAATAAATCTATATGCAAATTGGGAAGAAGCAAATATTGTATTTATTGATGCAAGTAGTGGAACAAATTCTACTAGTGGAGATGTTGGTTTAAGCATAAGCAATCCTGTTAGAACATGGAATAATGTAAACTCTGTTTTAGGAAGAAATATAAAAACAGCTCAAAATGCATCAAATAGAGAATTAAATATTATTGTCTTAATTGGTGGAACATTAGAGAACTTAAATACATTAAATAGTAGGGCATACACCTTAACAAGTTTATATGATGGTATAGATTATAGACATAGTGGTGCTACATTAAATTTGGCTAGTAATTTTACATTGCAAAATGATTTACAATTAGATTATTTAAATATAACAGGTTCAAACAGTTATACTTCAACAACTACAACAGGTACTATAAGTCGTTATATAATAGGAAATGCAAGAAACTTAAGAATTGGTAGAGGTATGATGCCACTTAATGTATCTGGTTATCAAACAACTTTTGCTCAAATACAAGGAACAGCAAATAGGCAAAATAGAAAGTATAGATTAGTTATTGAATCTGGAAAATATGCTAATATACAATCAGGTAGTACAAGTTCTGTAACAGCTACAATGGCGAGTACTATGATTTTAGGTTGTGATTATGATAGAGCAACAGCTAATAATAGTAATTTATCAGTATATAATAGAACTGCAACAAGATCTGGTAGTGGAACTTTAACTCCAAGTGATAGTACTAAACCACTTTTTGAAATTATAGTTAAAAGTGGTACATTTGGAATGGATTATTTTAATACAGGAAGAACAGATTTTGCATTTTCTGGAATATATTTGGGTGGTCACTCTTCAGGTACAGATAATGGAGATAGAATAATGATTGTTGAAGGAGGAAATATTGCAAATTTAATTGGAGGACTTGCAATACAAGATGACGAGTCAACAGTAAAAACTTGTATATATGTAAAAGGTGGAACTATTCAAAGTATAGTAGGTGGAGCCGGTGTTTCAACAACAAGAGGAGATAGAACTATTCAAGTTACAGATGGAACTATTGTATATAGTGTAAGTGGTGGATCAAATGGATATACAGCAGGAGAATCAAGTTCTGCAAATCCTACAGGTCAATTAGTAGGAGATACTTTAGTTTATATCGGTGGTAATGCTGTTATAGGAACTGCTGATATTACTTCATCATTATACTATGTAAATGCAGGTTCTGTTTTAGGTGCAGGTAATGGAAATGACATATTACCAGATACAGCCGGAAAAGTTAATTCAACACATGTTATCATAGATGGAAATGCTAAAATCTCAAATAGTGTTTATGGTGGAGGAAATTATGGACTTGTTGGTGATACTGTAAGTTCAGGGGGCTCTGGTGGAAGTGGCGAGCCAGTAATTGAATTTACTGACGAATCAAATAATATAGTATCAGGTGAACAATATTTAATTACAAATGGAACAGGAGTAAATTCAAGTACGATTATGACAGCAAGTGGAAATTCTATAGATAATGCAGAACTTATTGATACAGAAATACCTTCACAAAATGATCAATGGATTGTAAGAAGGTCTGGAAATGGATATACAATTCAAAATGCTTCTAATGGCAGATATTTAAGCGTGTCAACTTGGGGAAGAGCTTCATTAAGTTTATCTACTCAATCTACAGTATTTACATATAGTAATAATAGATTATATACTACAAGTGGTTGGAGAACTTATTATATATTTCTTGACACAGGATGGTATGGTTCGGAATGGAGTGTTTCAACTAGTTCAAGAGATGCAGATGATATATATTTCTTAAAATATACAGAAATACCAAAAGATCCAGAAGAACCAGTAGAAGATCCAGAATCTTTGCCTACTAAAGTTAAAATAGATATTTTAGGTGGTACTATAGCTAATGATGTTTATGGTGGTGCAAATCAAAATAAAATAAATGGATCTGTAGATATAAATATGAGTGGTGGTACAGTAAATGGTGCGATTTATGGTGGTTCTAATACAAGTGGAGAGATAGTAGGAGCAACAGATATAAGTATTGAAGGTGGAACTATAGGAAAATCAGATAATTTATCAGATATTATTTTTGGTGGTGGTAAAGGAGAAAATACAAATGTATCACAAACTGCTAAAATAAATATTGCAGATAAACAAAAAGACATTTATTTATATGGATATATATATGGAGGAAGTGCTTTAGGAAAAGTTAGTAGTAATTCATATGTAAATATAAATGATGACTTATCAAATCAAATGAGTATTTTACTAAATGGAGATGTATATGGTGGTGGTAAAGGAGATAATACTACTTCCGCTCAAAATTTAGGAAATGTTAATGTAACAATAGATGGTGGAACTTTTTCATCAGCTAGAGTATTTGGAGGATGTAATGTAAATGGTAGTGTTTCTGGAAATATCTTGGTTAAAATAGGAGAAAATTATGCTACAGTATTAGATGAAGTATATGGAGGAGGAAATCAAGCTTCAATTACTAATACTACTGTAAGTGATTATGTTTACTTATATAAAAATTCAGAGGTGGAAAATGCATTCAATGGAGGAAATCAAGCTGGTATAGATGGAGATAATACTCAAACACCAAGATCAATTAATTCAATTGGAGCGACAATAACAAATATTTATGGAGGTTCAAATGAATCTGGAAGTTTAATAGAAACTCATCTAAATATTTCAGAGAATTCAACTATACAAAATGTATATGGTGGTGGCTGTGGTGAAGGAACAACTGTAACAGGAAACACAGATGTAAATATAGAAAACTCAACTATAGAAAATGTATATGGTGGAGGTAATGAAGGAAATGTTAATGGAAATACAGATATTTCTATAAATACTTCTACAATAAATAATACTTCTTATGGAGGTGGAAAAGCAGCAGAAGTAAATGGAACTACAAATCTAAATATAGATAATTCTATAGCAACTGAAATATATGGTGGTGGAGAAGAAGGTCGAGTAACAAATACTTCAAATAAAGCAACAAATGTTTATGCAAATGACGTAACAGCAAATAATATTTATGGAGGAGGAAAAGGTACTGGAGCAATAGTATCTGGAACGACAAATATAGAACTTATAAGTACTAATAAAACCACAACTGTAAATGATAGTGTATATGGTGGAGGTAATGCCGGAGCAGTAGAATCAAATACTGTTGTTACAATAACTTCATCAAACATACAAAATTCTATTTATGGAGGAGGAAATCAAGCTAGTGTAAATGGTACTACTAGTGTAGCTGTTGAAAACTCAAATGCAAATGATGTTTATGGTGGTGGAAACCAAGGAGAAGTAGGAAATACTACTGCTGTATCTGTTTTAAGTTCAAATATAGAATCATCAGTATATGGAGGAGGAAATCAAGGAGAAGTAAAAGGAAATACTACTGTTATAGTATCAAATCAAAACTCTACAGATCCAGGAAATATGCCAGAAGTAAAACAATCTGTATTTGGGGGAGGAAAATCAGCCAATGTAAATGGAACAACAGTAAGCTTAATTGAAAATGCTAAGACACAGAATGTATTTGGTGGTGGAGATCAAGGAGAAGTAACAGAATCTACTAATGTATACATTACAGAATCTGTAGTAAGCCAAGAATTATTTGGTGGTGGTAATGGTGCAGATGCATCAGGAGATGGAAAATCACCAGGTAAAATTGGACAAAATACAAATGTACAAATTTCAAATGCAGAAATAAATAAGCTATTTGGTGCAGGAAAAGGTGTAACAGCTTTTGTAGGTGGTGATACAAATGTAGATCTATTAGAAGGTGCAATAATCCAAACAGATGCTTATGGTGGTGGAGATAATGGATATGTAGAAGGTTCAACATATGTAAATCTTTTATCACCAACAATAAATGGAAGTATATATGCAGCAGGTAATGGTGCTAAAGCAACTGTTTATGGTGATTCACATATATATTCAGAAGGAACTACTCTAGTAGAAGGAAATTTATATGGCGGAGGAAATGCAGCCGAAACTGGAAATACTGGAGATATAACTGCAATTGCAACTGTTGATATAGCAGGAATTATTATAAATGGAAATATTTATGGTGGAGCAAATTCATCTCAAATAAATGGTAATACAGTAATAAATATAGGAAATGAAGCTATAAATACATATTATGGAGAAGATAAAGGTTATAAACAAGGAAAAATAGAAATAGCAGGCACTATATATGGCGGTGGTCAATCTATGAATGTAAATTCAGATGTTTGGGATGATACTGCTATAAGTGTTACTAATGAGATATATATAAATGTTTATGGAGATGGATATGATACAACAGAGAATAATACATTAAATATTGGTGGAAGTATATTTGGTTCTGGTAATGCATCAAATGCGGCAAAAGATGGTTATATTACTATAAAAAATTTTGGAACAGAAGAAAATCGTAAAAAATTACAATCTATACAAAGATGTTCAATTGCAAGAATGGATAATTCTGTAATAATGATAGCTGGTGTAAAAGATAGTACTAGTCAGTATAAAGAAACACCATTTACATTTAATAAAATAGCAGAATTGAAAATTCAAAATAATACAACACTTTACTTAAAAAATGGTGCGAATAGAGTTTCAAAATTTGAAAGTTTGAACGCAGATGGACAAACTTATGCGACAGTTGAAATAAATGATGATTATACAGTAAATGCATCATCAGATAATAGAATATATATGGCAAATGGAGTAAACCTAAATATTTGTTATGGAGATCCTCAAAAACTAGAAGTTTCACCAGTTAAAGGAATGACATTTTTTGGAATGTATAAATCTGCAACAGAAGGTGATGATGATCCAGATGCTATATATAAAGGAATATATGATGAAGAATATAAAACAGGTGGAGAAATAACAGATTGGAATTCAAGAGAATTTTTACGTACATATGTATATGGTGAACATACAAGAAATCCGGAACAAGATGTTGAGAAAGATGGATTTTATACGAATTATGAAGCATTAGATGAAGGATATGATTATGGAAATATAAGTTCAGATAATTATTCTGCTAAATCTTATACTGCATATATTTATCCAACACCTACTGGTGAATACACTTATTATTATTGGTATGCAGGACCAGATCAAGATACATATATTTATGATTTAGAACTTGTAGCTTCAAAATTTTCAACTTTAGGTGCAGTTGAATTGCCATTTTCAGATATGAACTTTCCAGATGCTACTTTAACAATGAGTGGTATAGATACATCTGGATTGGAGTCTAATGTTGAGTTTGTAAATAAAAATGAAATTGAAAATATAAGTACATCCAATGAAGCAAATTCTAAATTTGGTTTATCTATGAAAACAGGAAATACAGGTTGGAGTTCATCAGGAAGTACAGATTTTTATACAAATGCATATGAAGGAACAGAAAAGTATCAATTTGAAAATGCAGAAACAACACCATCACTAAGTTTCTTTTTACATCATTCAAATAATATAACAGAAGATCGAAATTTAGGTAGATATACAATAACAATGAATTTAACATATTGGAGAGATTCTTTAAATAGAGGAACAGCTCTGGTTATTATAAATATTCAGATGTATACAAGAATTTATGAAGGTGTTGGATATAATACAGCAATTACTCCAGGAATGCAGTATGATTTATTTACTGGAACTTTAACAAATATAACAACCAAAAGTAGTTTTTCAGCATATTTTGAAATGGGTGAGCAAAACTTTTTTGATTCACTAAAACAAACAATAGATGATACAGGTTTAACAGTACCAGATGATTATTACAATAACTCATATAGAGTAATTTCAAGTGGAACATATGTATTTCCAGAAAATACAACTATTACAATGATAGATAGATATGATAGAAGTAATCCTTCATATTATTATTATACAGTATCTAAACAAGATGAAGAAGCTGGAAAGACATTATTTAGACTAGATGAATTTCTGGTAATGGGAAGTATTGATGAAAAATATTCTGAAGCTGAAATGAGAGAAAAATATTACTTAGAAGATATGGATTATCAATATGAAAACTTTATATTTATAGTAAATTTTGAAGGAGCTAATTTTGATTCTTATGCTGATGGTTCAAGAATTACACCAGAAAGAACCTATTTTGAAATGTTTTTAAGACTTGATGTAGAACAAAATGGAGAAACAGCTACAATAGATCTTGCTAAAATTATTAATGACCAATATCAAACAACTGGCTATGGCATTTATAAAACAGATACAACAATAGGAATTGAGGCATCTTTAAGTAGAGATAAGATTTACTTGGGAAATGATGTATATTTAAATGTAAAGACAACATATAATGCAAGCAATAGTGATGCAACAATATTTGATACAAGATATTTTGATAAAAAATTAGGTGTTAAATTAACATTTTATTACAAAAATGATACAGGTGATTTTGAAGAAGTAGCAGGCGGAACTATTTTAGGAACAGAATTCGAATTAAATGGAAATTCTTATTATCCAAGAGCAGATGGTACAACAAGAATAAAAATAGCAGAACTGGTTTCAAATTCGTCATCATCAATCACAATGGTTACAGAAAATAGTGTACTTCCTACTGGAGAATATAGAATAAAAGTTGAGAGTTTTGGTTCGGCAGATGGTATATATTTTGGTATTGAATCTTCAGCTTCTGACATAGTAGATATGGAAATTGTAAATGATATTTATGGATTAAAATCTACACTTGATGCAGATAAGCAAGCTATAATAGATTCAAAAACAGGTAGAACACTGAATGATGAAGGATATGTTTCAGAATCAGAAGAAGATAATAAAATAGATATAAACCTAGAATATCAATCTGGATTAAGTAATCCATTTATCACAGTTTCTCTATATAGAAGAAACTATGATAATGCAGATGAAGAAAATATAAACCCATATGATACGTCTTATACTTTAGTAGATTTAAGAGATTATGTAACTAATGAATTAAAAGTGCCAGAAGAAATTTTGAGTAGTTATGATGAAACAGATCCAGAAGAATCTGAATTTATAAATTCATTAAAGAAACTTGATAAAGAATATATAGCACTGACTACAGATGAAATAAAAGCAAAAGTTGTAGATGATTTAGTTTCTGTAACATTTGATAATTTAAGTTATGAATTAAAACAAGGATTAAAAACAGGAACATATAGACTAGTATTCAAATTATATGATACAAACGATATTACAGCAGGAAGAGATGTTGTCGATAGTGATGGAAATATAACAACTGTAAATTACAACATAAGAGAATATCAGGAAATAGGAGACGCATTTTCATATATAATAATAAAATAAAATATATAAGGGTAATTTTAAATTACCCTTATATAAAATTTAAATTACAAATATGAAACAAATATAGACTTGAAATTATAATTAATATATAATATTAATTGTAAAATAAGTTCTTGAAAGGAATTGTACGATGGAAAAAAATTTTGAACTTGCAAAATTAAGTAACGAAAATCTATTGAAGTTATATAAACAAGTTGATGAATATATAACTTTTTTAGAAAAAGAAAAAAAAGAGAAGGGTACGGAGGAATAGATGAGTGATATATTAGTAGAATTTGATAAATATATATCAACAAATAAAGATGTCTTAAATGTATTACCAATAAATACAAAGAAAAACAGAAAAAAATATATTGAAAAAGTAGAAGAATTAGAAGAAACTGCTTTAAAAATAAAAAAGGTAATATGGAATGAAATTGAAGAAAGATATGAAAGATATATAGATGTTGTACCAAATCCTAAAATTTCAGAATTAAGTAAAAATATTAGGAGTGTAGAAGAAATAGACTTATTTAATGAATTAAACACTCCATATGAAAAATTAGGTTTTGATAGGATTACTCATAATTTAGATTGTTTTTTCGAGGGAAATCTTGATTTTGTAAATGAAAATATAAATGCTTTTATAAATAAATTTAAAGATTTAGGGATAGAACTTTCAGAAGAAGATTTTAATTATAGTCCATATACAAATGAATATATGAAAGTGTTTTTTGAAGATGGAATAACAAGTGGAGATTTTTCATCTGAAAAATTAAAAAAAGCTTTTGAAAAAATTTATTGGAAATGTCCAGATATAGTTACACATATTGAATTAAATATGAGATATCTATATTATATAAATTCTAAGAAAATTGAGAAAGAATTAAATAGTAGAAATGAAAAAATACTTTCAGATATGAATTTAGATAAAAATGGATTAGTTAAAAACTTTTTTGAAATGAATAAAGAATTATTAACTCTACAAAGAACAGATTCAAAAGCAATATTAGATAAATTTTTAAATGATGAATGGAAAATAAAAGATTTTGGCGAGAAAGATATGAGTATTTTATATGAAAGATTATCTGCTAAAAATTATTTTTCAGCTTCACCAAAAGAGCAAGAAGAAATAAATGATAATTTTGTAAAATTATTAAATACTTTATATGAATATAATGCATATATAAAATATAAATTTATAATAGATGATTTAAAAGAAAAATATAAACATAAAGATACATTGCAAGATTCTTATGAAAAGAAGAATAAAGAACTTAGACAAAAAGAACAAGAATTACTAAAAGAAAATAAAAAATATAAAAGAAATCTTAAAATGTCTAAAAAAGCATGGCTAATTTTTATAAGAAAAAAATTAGAAAAAAAGGTTTATGAATTTCCAGTAGTTTCAAATGCAAAAATAAAAGAATTAAAAAATTTATATTTGGAATTGGATGAAGAAGTAGTAAATTCAAGGATTGTTGAATTTGTAGATGATAATTGTACAATAAAATATATGTTTAAAATTGTAATATCATTTTATACATATGCATATAAACTTGCAAAAGAATATTACAAAGATGATCCGGATATAGATATAGAGCAAGAATTGCAAGGATTAATAGATTTTATAAATCAACCATATAAAGTTATGTTAAATAACATAAAACTTGCAGAAGAATCAGAAATAACATCAATTATTGCAAATAGATATAAAATTTTAAATATAAACTTAGAACAAGAAGATTTGGAAGAAAATTTAGATACTCTTCTAGAAGATGTGGGCAAAATAGTTGATTACTATAATATAACTAAAAGTAGTTTAGATATAGATAATATTGCATTTGTAGAAAAGGTAAAAACAATGATTGCAAAAAATAAAAAACAATAGGTGAGATTTATGAGGTATGAAGCAAATGTTATATCTAAAAATATTGCTAGAAAACAGAAAATAAAAAAAGTATGTATTGTTTTACTTTATATAATTTTAATTCCTATAATATTGTTTAGCTTATTTCTTATTATCTTAGAACTAGGAAATTCAGGAGAAATTCCTAGTTTTTTGAATATGGAAATGTATACAGTAATATCAGATAGTATGGAACCAAGATTAAGTAAAAATGATATTATTATTGTAAAAAAAGGTTACCCAAATGACAAATTTAAAGTAGGAAATATTATCACTTATAAAAGAAAAGATGGAGAAATTATAACACATAGAATTAAAGAAATTATATCAAGTAACCTGCAAAATGCTTATATTACTCAAGGAGATAATAATGAAACACCAGACGAAGATGTTGTAACATATGAAATGATAATAGGAAAAGTTATATATACAATGCCAAATTTTGGGAATATTTTAAAATTATTAAAAAATAAAGTGTTTTTTACTTTATGTATTATTGTACTTGTTTTAATAATTTTATATGATAGAAAACAAAAAAAGAAAAAAATACAGAGAAAATTAATAAGAGAAAAATATGAAAAAAAATCAGACTTTTATTTTTAAATTTATAGGAGATAAAAAATGGCATATGA
Organism: uncultured Clostridia bacterium; assembly: GCA_944390285.1. GTDB lineage: Bacteria > Bacillota > Clostridia > TANB77 > CAG-508 > Scatovivens. The sequence goes on along the minus strand of CALXPN010000004.1, from coordinate 46,477 downwards.
TAAAGAAATATTAGAAGCAATGGAGAAAAAAGATGATAAAGAATTTTTTTTAGAAACAGTAAAAAAGAAACCAATGTTAATAGAATGGGCAAGTGATGAAATAAAAGATGATAAAGAAGTTATATTAAATGCTGTAAAAGTTGATGGTGGAGCTTTAGAATTTGCGAGTGATAGATTAAAGGATGATAAAGATGTACTATTAGAAGCTGTAGAACAAGCTGGATGGACATGTTGTTATGCAAGTACTAGACTTAAAGGTGATAAAGATGTTATTTTGAGAGCAACTCATAATGATGGACAAGTTTTGTATTTTGCAAGTAAAGAACTTAGAGATGATAAAGAAGTTGTAATTAGTGCAGTATCAAATAAACCTATAATTTTAAAATATGCAAGTTATAGATTAAGAAGTGATAAAGATGTAGCTATAACAGCAGTAAGCAAAGGAAAACAAAAAGTTCTAGATTATATAACTCCGAACTTAAGAGAAGATGAGGATATTAGAAAATTATTAGAAAATTAAATATAAAAATATAGAATAAACCTTTCTTTTTAGAATATATAATTAAAAAGAGAGGTTTTTTTATGAGAGATTATAATAAAGTAAGTAAGTTTTTAGAAATACCAAGAGAAGTTATTAGTAATGTACCTAAAATTACAATAACTGGATTTGATGAAATTCTAATAGAAAATTTTAAAGGGATAATAGAATATGAAGACTTTTTTGCAAGAATAAGTACTGCCATTGGTAATATAAATATAAATGGATTTAATTTAAAATTAAATCAAATGACAGATGATGATCTTTTAGTGAGTGGGAAAATAGAAAATATAGATTTTGAAGAAAAAAATCTTAAATAGCAATGGAGGTTAAGATGATATTAAAATACATATATATGTTTTTTGTTGGCTATATAAACATTATAGTTGAAGGTTTTTTTATAGAAAAATTTTTAAATATATGTAGAAATAGAAAAATATTTTTAAAAGATTTGCATAGAGAAAATAATACATATATAAAAATTAATATTTTAAAATCTGATTTTAGAGAAATTATTAGCATTGCGAAGAAAACAAAATGTAGAGTTAAAATAAATAAAAAATCAGGTATACCATTTATTATTAGTAAATATAGAAAAAGAAAAGTTTTTGCAATTGCTGTTTTGGTAATTGCAATTTTTATTTTTATGATGACAAAATTTATATGGAATATAGAAGTTATTGGAAATGAAAAAATATCAAAAGAAGAAATAATAGATTTAGTAAAAATGCAAGGAATAAGTATTGGAAAATTTAAAAAATCTATAAATATAGAAGAAGTGTGTAATAATATAAGAATAGAAAGACAAGATTTATCTTGGATAGGAATTGAAATTAAAGGAACAAATGCTATTGTAACAGTAGAAGAGAGGATAGAAAAACCAGAAATTATTGATAAAAATGAAATTTGTAATATAGTAGCTAGTAAAGATGCTATTATTTCTAAAATGATTGTACAAAGTGGAACAGCAAGAGTAAAAGAAGGTGATAAAGTAAAAAAAGGAGATTTATTAGTAGAAGGAGTAATGGAAGGAGAACATTCTGGAATACGAAATGTTCATTCAGAAGCGAATATTTTTGGGAAGAATTATTTTGAAAAAGAGAAAAAAGAGAATTTTGTGCAAATAGAAACAGTAAAAACTGGAAAAGAAGAAAATAAAAACGAAATTTGTATAAATAATTTTAAAATAAATTTAAATAAAGGGGTTTCAAATTTTAAAAATTATGATACAATAGTCTCAAGTAAAAAATTAAAGTTATTTTCTAATTTTTATTTACCAATAGAAATAATAAAAACAACAAATATAGAATTGTCAAATGTACAAAAAACATATTCAGAAGAGGAATTAAAACAAAAATTAGAACAAGAATTGGAAAAAGAAATGGAAGAAGAATTTGAAATTTCAAAATTTGATGATAAAAAAAGAGATTTAATTATTACAAAAAAAGATGGCGGATTAAGAGTGAAATTAATATACGAAATCCAAGAAGAAATTGGAGAAAAGAAAAGCATAAATTAATGGGGAGGATGTTTTTTATTATGGAAGAAAGAGGTTTAAGAGTACTTAAGAATGATACAACATTTTTCAGTAAATTTTCTAGCACTTTAACAAAATTATTAATACCAACAAGAATAGGTATTAATGGAATGATGATAAACATAAAAAGAAATTCAGCAATTAAATATTTTGAACAATATATATCAGCAGATCAATCAAATGATATTGCAAAAAAGGAACAACTAAAAAATAGATATGAAGAAACATATACATTATATTTGGAATCTATAGATAAGCATATTATGGATTCAATTTATAAAAAAGTAAAAAATAATACTGCTTCAACTTTTGAAAAGGATGCACTTGCAAATTATTATAATGTTGTACATTTAAAAGATACAGAATATATAGAATATAAGTATAGAAAACAAAAATTTTTATTAGATTTAGATTATCAAAGTTTAATTGCAAGCAATAAGGAAAGAATGTTAAAAAAATTTGAACCTATATACATAGAAAAAATAGATGGTATATATAAAGGAATTTTGAAAAATTATTCAATAAAACTTGCTGATGGTTTAAAAGCTAAAAGAGTTAATCAAACAGATCTTTATAAAAAAATTTTTGAAACACTAGAAGATTATATAAAAAATATTTTACCAATAAAATTAAAAATAGATGATGAAGGAAAATATGAGAAAATATTAAATGAATATGAAGAATATGAGAAATTTACAGTAGGAAAATTAGATGAAAAAGACTTTTTAGAAAAAAATATGATTTTATTAGGACTAAGTAGAGTTTTATTTACACATAGTCTGCCACTTGTTGCAGCAGAACAATGTTATAATAAACTACTTAGAGACACAAGAAATCTTATAAGTGCTACAAAAAATGCAGAGAAAAAAGAATCAGCATATAGAATGTTATTAAAATTAATAGAAGATTATAATGTAAAACTATTATCAACAAAAGTATTTTGGGATAAGCCTGAAGAAAGAGATAACTATAAAAAGTTTTGGGAAGCATACAGTAAAACTAATTCCTCTGATGAAAAGGAAATATTATCTTTAAAAAGAGAATTATATAATACATCAGATGAATATGAAAAATATGCAGATATTAGAAAATACTATAAAAATAAATTAGTAGAACTGGGAGCAATGAGAAGCTTAAAAAATATTCCAAATAAAAATATGAAAGGATGTTATAAAAAAATATAAATGAAACAAGTATCAGAAATAGAATATTTTGATGTAGAAAAAAATGAAGAATTTGAAAAAATAATAAATAAAGTTTTAATAGAATGTTTTAAAGAGGAAAATTTGCAAAATTCAAAATTATATATAAGCATCATTTTAACAACTCCAAAGCATATAAAAGAAATAAATAACAAATATAGAAATATAGATATGGAGACAGATGTGCTTTCTTTTCCTATGTTTGAAAAAAATGAAATAAATAGCTTAAAAAATTTAAATTATGAAGAAGCTTTAGGAGATATTGTTATTTCTATAGAAAAAGTAAAAAATCAAGCTGAAGAATATGCTCATAGCTTTGAAAGAGAACTTTCATATATGGTAGTTCATGGTTTTTATCATCTAATGGGAGAAGATCATATAAAAGAAGAAGAAAAGATAAAAATGAGAGAAAAAGAAGAAAAAGTTTTAAGAAAATTAAATATAACAAGGTAAAATATAAATTAAAGCATAAATAAAAGGAAGGCAAATATATGGAGAAAAAGTGGAGAAATAAAAATGTAAAAGAAGCATTCAAAAATGCTATAAATGGAATAAAATATGTTTTTAAAAATGAACATAATTATAGAATACAGACTTTTTTTTCGATATTAGCAATATTAGTTGGAATAATTTTAAAAATAAATTATATAGAGTTTGCAATAATATTTATTACAATTGGGGTAGTATTTTTGGCAGAATTTGTAAATAGTGTTGTAGAAACTATAGTGGACATGTATACTGAAGAATATAATGAAAGAGCAAAAATAGCAAAAGATGTTGCAGCAGGAACAGCCATGTTAATGGCAATGTGTTCTGTTATAATAGGTATATTAATTTATTTACCAAAAATAATAGAACTTTTTGAATAAAAGTATAAAATAATATTAAACCATAAATGGAGATTAAAATGAAGAAAAAAGAGTTTGAACAAAAAATGCAAGAATTAGGTGTAATAAAAAAATATTATTCTAAAGAGAGAAAAAAAGGTTTTGATTATTATATAGATGAAGAAAAATTTTTAATTTATGGTGTATTAGAAGAAAATCATAAATATGTAGTTTTTTTAAAAGATTTTGAAAGAGAAAAATTTAAAGAAACAGGAGAATTTAATTCAGAAGATGAAGCATATGATTACTTAATGGAGCTAATAAAAAAATAAATAAATGAAATAAAATTTGGGGGATTCATATGAGAAGAAAAAGAAATAGTAGTAAGAAGAAAAAAAATAAAGTACTATTATCAATTAGTTTAATATTATTAATAGTATTAGTAGTATCAATAATATTTATATTAAATCCAGAACTTTTGAAAAAACAAGAAAAACCAGAGAATTTAAGTATACAAACACAAGATGAACTAGATTCGAAATTAGAGCAAGAACCAGTAAAACAAGTGGAAATTTTTAGTGGAACAGAAAGACCGATAGCTTTTATGATAGATAATAATGTAAATGCACAGCCACAAGCTTCAATTAATTCAACATATATGGTATATGAAATTATAGTAGAAGGTGGAGAATCAAGATTAATGGCATTATTTAAAGGACAGGATGCAGATGAAGTTGGACCAATAAGAAGTGCAAGACATTATTTTTTAGATTATGCAATGGAAAATGATGCAATATATGCACATTTGGGAATGAGTCCACAAGCAGAATCAGATATGAAAAAGTTTGATATAGATAGTATAAATGGCCAAATTTATGATACAGGAAAATCAAGAACTAATTCATCTTTATATTGGAGAGTAAAACATAAAAATGCTCCACATAATGCATATACAAATACTTCATCTATTTTAAAAATTTCTCAAGATAAAGGATATAGAACTACATCAGATAAAGAAAGTGTTTTGAAATATGTAACAGAAGAAGTAAATTTAGAATCAACAGATAGTCAAATTGCAAATGTAGTAACAATACCATATGCAACTAATCATAAAGTTCAATACAAATATAATTCAGAGACAAAAAGATATACAAGATATTCTAAAAATAGAAAAATGGTAGATGAAACAACAAATGAAGATATAACAACTAAAAACATTATAATAACTTTTGCAAGAAATTATACATTAAATGATGGAGAAAATAAAGGTAGACAAGATGTTGTAACAGTAGGAGAATTAGATGGATATTATATAACAAATGGGAAGGCAATAAAAATTAAATGTATAAAAACAGATAGAACAGAACAAACAACATATGTAGATTTAAATGGAAATGAAATTAGTGTAAATGATGGAAATACATGGGTAAATATTTGTCCATTAGATGCAAGTGTTACAATATCAGAGTAAAATTTAAATTCTTGTCTATTTTATTATAATACTTATTAATATTTTATTTATGTTTCTTACTGGTCGTCTTCGCTTACACTACGCTCCCAAACTGCGCGTCACATAAATAAAAATATTAATAAGTATTTATGAAAAGATAAATAAAATAAAAATTTAAAGGAGTTTTAATGGAAAAATTTAAATCTGGTTTTGTTTCACTTGTTGGCAGAACAAATGTAGGTAAATCTACATTACTGAATGCACTTGTAAAAGAAAAAGTTGCAATTACTGCAAATAAGGTTCAAACTACAAGAACAGCGATAAAAGCAATTTTAAATGATGATAATTATCAAATAATAATTACAGATACACCTGGAATACATAAACCTAGAACAAAACTTGGAGAAACTATGATAAATACTGCATTTACTATGTTTTCAGAAGTGGATGTAATAATGTTTTTAATTGAAGCAACTTCAAATGAAATTGGAAGAGGAGACAGAAGAATTTTAGATAAAATAAAAGAAAGCAATAAACCATGTATTCTTATAATAAATAAAATAGACTTAGTTAGAAAAGATAAACTTTTGAAACTTATAGACATATATAAGAATGAATATAATTTTGAGGCAGTAATATTAATATCTGCTATAAAAGAAGACGGAATACAAGAAATAATAGATGAACTTGTAAAAATATTGCCAGAAGGACCTAAATACTATGCAGATGATGAATATACAGATCAAACAGTTAGACAAATGGCAGAAGAAATAATACGAGAAAAGGCTTTAAAATTTTTAAATGACGAAGTACCACATGGAATATATGTAGAAATTGAAAAATTTAAAGAAAGAAAAACAACCAAAAAAGAACCAATCTATGATATAGATGCTATAATATATTGTTTAAGAGAATCGCATAAAGGTATAATTATAGGAAAAGGTGGAAATCTTTTAAAGAAAATTGCAACATACAGTAGAAAAGATATTGAAGAGATGTTAGATACAAAAGTAAATTTAAAAGTTTGGGTAAAAGTAAAAGAGGATTGGCAAGAAAAAGAAAATATAGTAAACAAATTTAAATTAAAATAAATAAGATTTTATAAATTAATTCCAGTATAATCTTCTAAAAACTACAAAAGATAAATTCGAAGAAGGAGGAATAAAATGATTAAAAATTTGGCTTGGAATATGTTTAAACATACAGGTGATATAAATTCCTATCTAGAATTTAAAGAAACAAAAAATATAGAAGAAAATATGAAGGTAATAGCAGATGAAACAAATAAAAGTAAATGGAATAGTGATATCAGAAAATAATATGGGTGACTTTGATAAAATGCTTACAATTCTAACCCCTAATTTAGGAAAAATTGGGTGCAGTGCAAGAGGAGCAAGAAGACCCAAAAGTCTTTTGCTTAGCGGTACTCAATTTTTATGTTTTGGAGAATATATGCTTTTTAAAGGCTCAGAAACATATTCAATAAATTCATGTGAAACAATAGAAATGTTTTACAATATAAGAACAGATTTAGAAAAATTAACATATGCATCATACATAACAAAAATTATAAATGATGTTACAACAGAAAATCAAAATTCTTTTTATACATTAAAACTTTTTTTAAATACTTTATATATGATTTCAGAAACAGATAAAAATTTAGATTTTATAGTAGCTGTTTTTAAAATTAGAATTCTTAAGATACTTGGTTTTGCACCAAATTCTTTAGAATGTGTAAATTGTAAATCAAAAGAGAATTTGAATTATTTTAGTATAAAAGATAATGGTTTTAAATGTAATTCTTGTGGAAAACTTGATACAGGAGCTATTCAGATGAGAGATGCAACAAGAAATGCAATTAATTATATTTTAAGATCAGATTCTAAAAAAATTTTTTCCTTTGAACTTTCAGAAAAATGCCAAAAAGAACTAGAATTGATTGCTAATATTTTTTTAAATGAAAAATTAGAAAGGGAATATAAGTTGGAAAAATTATTTTAAAAATATTAATAAAAGGCTTGAAATAAAATATAAAAAGCTTGCAAAATTAATTAAATATAGATATAATAGTCTTACCAAAAAACAAAAAGGAGTGATTGAAATGAACATAACAATAACAGGAAAAGAGTTAAAGGCTACAGAAGCAATTAAAGAATATGTAGAAAAAAAATTAACAAGAATTGAAAAATACTATGCAGATGAATCAATAGATGTAAATGTTACGATAAAAAAAGAAACAGTAACAACAAATACTGCTGAAATGTATGTTTCAGTAAGAGGTCTTTCTTATAAAGCAGTTACAGAAGATAAAGATTTATATGCATGTATAGATAAGGATATTGATATTTTAGAAGGTCAAATTAGAAAATCAAAGGCAAAGAGAGAGAAAATGCAAAAGGATGCATCTATAAAACAAATGAATTTTGATGGAGTTGGTGAAAAAGTAGTAGAAAATGAAGTTGTAAAATCATTATCATATGAAATAAAACCAATTTCTATAGATGATGCTAAATTAAAATTACAAGAAAGAAAAGGAAATGTATTTTATACATTTGTTAATGTAGATACAGGAAAAGTTAATGTAATTTTTAAATTGAAAGATTCAAATAATTATGGGTTAGTAGAACCAGAAGCCTAAAATTAAATTAAAAATTTAAAAGTCTTACTTTTTGTAAGGCTTTTATTATTTCCAAAAATTGTTTGTTTAAAATATTTTTTTTTACATATTCTATATATAGAAAATTTAATTAAATATTTTTTTGGAGTATTTAAAGATTATCTTTACATACTTCAAACAAATTTCTTAAAATTTGAAAATATATTTAAATAAAATTTTCGTTTATAAATGATATAAAAATAGTGTAAGAATTTACAAATGTAAAAAACATTCACTATTTTTTAAATAGCGGAGGTGAATTTAAAATGGCAAAAAGCAATAAAAACGTAGTTCCAGAAGCAATGGATTCATTAGAAAGATTCAAATATGAAGTTGCTAGTGAAGTTGGTGTTAATTTAAAAAACGGTTATAACGGAAATATATCAGCAAGAGATGCTGGTAGAATCGGTGGTAACATGGTTAAAAAATTAATAGAACAAGCTGAAAATCAAATGGCTAACAAATAAGTTAACCCAAAATCATTATTTAGTAAAAAGGCGGGGATTATCTCGTCTTTTTACTTATATAATAAAAAACAATTTGGATAAGAGAAATTTAAAGAATTTTGTTGTCAAAAAATGTTTTAATGATATAATAAAAAACAGAATATAAATATAATAAATTTTAGATAAATAGGAGAAATTTTATGTATAAATTAGTTGCAATTGATTTAGATGGAACATTACTTAATTCATATGGGGAAGTATCAGAAAATACAAAAAAGGCCTTGCAAGAAGCAAAAAAAAGAGGAGTAGAGATAATTCTTTCATCAGGTAGGCCAATTAGTTCAACAGAAAGTATGGCTCTAGAACTTGGTGTAGATAATTATTTAATTTCAGGAAATGGAGCAGCAGTATATGATATAAAAAGACAAGAGATAATTTATGATAGGTTTCTAACTAAAGAACAGGTTTTAGATATAGCCAAATTATGTGAAGAAAATAGTTTTTTTTACAATGTATATACTGAAGATGAAGTTATTGCAAGTTCATTAAATTATAATGTTTTATTTTATCATAAAGAAAATGTAAAAAAGGTAGAAGAAAGAAGAACACATATTAATGTAGTACAAAATATAGCAGAATATATTGAACAATCAGGAAAAGAAAGATTTTTAAAAATAACAGTTTGTGATGAATCACAATTTATTTTTAATAGAATAATGAAAAGATTAAAAGAAATAAATGGTATAGATGTATTAGAAGTAGCTTATATGTCGAGAAAAACAATAAAAGATGGAACAGATGATGTTGATATAAAATATTATTATACGGAAATAACAAATCAAAATGTTAATAAATGGACAGCAATACAATTTTTACTTAATAAATTAAACATAAAAGAAAATGAAGTTATGGCTATAGGGGACAATATGAATGATAAAGAAATGATACAGGAAGCCGGACTTGGGGTGGTAATGGGAAATAGTAATCCGAAAATGAAAGAGATAGCAGATGCTATAGTAGCAGATAATAATTCAGAAGGTGTATTAGAAGCTTTTAATAAATTTATATTAAAATAATATAACAATATTATTACAAAAAAAATAAGTTTTTATTACAACAACCTAATTTATTGATTTTACGCATTAATTATTGTAGAATAAAGTAAATGGTATGAGAAAAAATGTCTCAGAATGTAGAATAAAATATTTTCATATAACAAAAGGAGGAACTTATCATGGCAATGAACCCAATGCAAAGAAGAGCTAGAAATTCATTTTTAGTAGGTTTTTTAGCAGCTCTTATCATAATGGCTTTAGTAGTAGCTTTTCTACTATTCCAAATTAAGAATATAAAAGAGGCAAAAGAAGCTTTAGAAGCACTTCAAAAAAGTGTACTAGTTGCAGCTACTGATTTAAAATCAGGAGAAAGTATAACTATAGACAATTTTCAAACAGCTACAGTACAAACAACAGTATCAAATGATCAGATTATAAGTTCAATGGATTTTGAATTTATGGAAAATGGTGAACCAGTTGAAAAAATAGATGAAGATGGAAATAAACTTCAAAAACAAATGGTAATGAAAGTTGATGTTCCAGCTGGAACAATTGTTACAAAAGATATGATTAGTGAGGTAGATGATCAAGTAACAAGTACACAAAGAATACAAGAATATAATATGATAGTGTTACCTTCTCAATTAGTAAATGGAGATTACATAGATGTAAGAATTTCACTACCTAGTGGACAAGATTTTATTGTTTTATCTAAAAAAGAAGTTTTAGGAACTAATAGTACATCTGTATGGATGAAGTTAGATGAAGAAGAAATACTTACTTTAAATAATGCAATTGTAGAAACATACACAATACCAGGTGCAAAACTTTATGCAGTACAATATGTTGAACCAGGTTTGCAAGAAGAATCAATTCCTACATATACTGTAAGTAGTGCTGTACTTAATTTAATTAATAATAATCCAAATATAACAGAAGAAGCAAGGGAAAACTTATGGTCACATTATAGTACAGATTTTAGAGTTAATTTCTTTGATACAGCCTTAGAACAAAATGCTGAAAATCAAGGTTCACTTGTAAGTGCAGGAAATGCAACTGAAATTGAATCAATAAAAGCTGCAAGAGAGGCTTTTGTTGAAGGATTAGAAGGTACAGAAGATGTAGGTTACACAAGATAAAAACGGAGGAGACTGATGAATAAAGTTGCTTTTATAGGAAGTTATGATAAAGCAGATTTGATGCTATATGTTGCAAAAGTTTTAACTATACTTGGAAAAAAAGTTATTTTAGTAGATGCAACCGCATTACAAAAAACTAGATATATAATTCCAAAAATGACACAAGCAAAAAAATATATAACAACTTTTGAAAATATTGATGTAGCAATAGGTTTTGAAAGTTTTGGAGAAATAAAAAAATATAAGGAATTAGAAGATACTGCTAAATTAGATTATGATTATGCTTTAGTAAATATAGATTCTTATAGAGGATATTATAATTTTAAAATTCAAACAGAAGATAAAAGGTTTTTCGTTACTTCTTTTGATGTATATTGTTTAAGAAGAGGACTTCAAGTGTTTAAAAGAATGGACTCTCCAGTACTAACTCAAAGAATTCTATTTTCAAAAGATATGGAACCTGCTGAAGTAGAATATCTAAATTATCTTTCTAAAAATTTGAATGTAAAATGGGTTGAAGATATTATATTTTTCTCATTTGAAAATGGTGATCAAAGTGCTATATTTGCAAATCAAAGATCAGAAAGAATACAAGTTAGAGGTCTAAGTAGTCAGTATATAGATGGAATTTTATATATTACTGAAGAAATAAGTGGTGCAAAACAAAGTGAAGTTAAAAAAGCTATAAAAATATTAGAAAGAGTTTAATTCTGGAGGAATGAAATGGCAATAATAGGTTTTTGGAGTGGTAGCAAAAAAGAAACTGGACAAACTTTGTCTATAACTTCAATTGCTACACATATGTCAATTGAACATAATTATAAAATATTATTAATAGATGCAACATTTGATGATGATACAATGGAGAGATGTTTCTGGACAGTAAATGATAAAAAAAGTGTTGCACAAGTACTTAGTAAAGGAAAATTAGACATATCTTCTGGTACAGAAGGATTACTTACTGCAGTAGCTAGTAATAAGATTACGCCAGAAATAGTAAAAAATTATACAAGAGTTGTTTTTAATAATAGATTAGATGTTTTGTGTGGATTAAAAACTCATTCACCAGAAGAATTTACAAGAGCATTGATACATTATAATGATTTAGTAAAAACAGCAGATAAATCTTATGATATGGTTTTTGTAGATATGGAAAAAACATTAAAATATGAAACAACTAAATTATTATTAGAAGAATCAAATTTGGTTGTATATAATTTTACTAAAAATCGTAAACAAGCAGAAGAATATTTAAAATATATGGAAGAAAATAAAGATATCTTAAAAAAAGAAAAAATGATGCCAATGCTTTCAAATGCAGATGATAATACTTTATATAATACAAGAAATATTACAAGATTTATTGGGGAAAGAAAAGAAATTCCTGCAATACCTTATAATTCATCTTTTGTAAGAGTCGCATCAGAAGCAGGAGTTGCAAATTATTTTTTAAAAACAAGATTACATCAGAATAGTTCAAATGATAAAGATGCAATGTTCCAAAAAGCAGTAGAACATGCATGTCAAAAAATAATTAAGAGGTTAGAAGAATTAAAATACAAAGTATAAACTTTAAAATTTTATGTTTTAAAGGGAGGAGCTTTTAATGAATATACCAAATATTGCGTTAATGTTCGTTGTGGTTGTTGTGGCAGTGGCAGCAATTGTACACATGATTAAAAAGAATAAAAATGAATTAGTAGAAGAAATGGAAGTTGATGACAAAACTTATACATTAGAAAAAATGATTAAGTTTGTTAAACAAAGACTTGATGAAATTACTAAGATAAATCTTTATGATATTGGTTTATCAGAAGAAGAATTAAAAAGAAGAAGAGCTAAAAAATATGAACTAAAAAAGGCTTTAAAAGGTTGTACTTATGGTGATGTTAATGATAAAAAATATGTTAAAGAACTAATATATGATTTACTTTCAAAAGAGTATGGGGTAGATGAGACAAATATATCAAAGGCTATACCTTTTGATACACCATCATTACTTACAGCTCAAGATAAATTTGATATTTTAATTCATGAGTATAAAAAAACTTTTGGTTATGAAGCTCTAACAGAACTTATAAAAAAGTATGATTTAGCAAGATTAAAATATGTAGAAGGCGAAACAAAACCTTGTTATGTTATAACTAGTGAAGAAATAGATGATATTTATGAAAAAGAACAAATGCAATTAGACTTTAATGATAAACTAGAAGTTGTAGTACAAAGAATTTATCAAAAATATAAAGGTTTTAGTAGTATAGATGAAATAAGAGACATGAACATAGATGGTGTTTCTGGTGGTGTATCAGGACTTCCAGAATCATTTTTAAGCCAAGTTGCTCAAACAGATAGTGACTATTTAAAACAAGCTATGGAATCTAAAATACCAAGAGCATGTGATGCAATTTGGATATTTTTCCAAGGTAAATCAATACGTTTAGCATTTTTATCTTTTGGAACAGAGGCAGAATTAAAAAGAGTATGTCAAAACATATATAAATATAATAATCCAGGACAATTATCAGATACAAATGGTTATAAAATTAATGAAATGAAAGATGGTTCTCGTGTCGTTGTTGTTAGACCAAGCATGTGCGAAACATGGGCATTTTTCGTAAGAAAATTTGACGTAAAAAGAGCTACACTAGAACAGATAGTTAGATTTGAAGGAAAAGAAGAAGCAATAGAATTATTAAAATTCTTAGTAAAAGGAGCAAGAATTATAGCTCTAACAGGTGAGCAAGGTTGTCGGAAAAACAACAATGCTTATGGCTATGATTGAAAATATATATGAAACAATGAACCTTCGTATCACAGAAACTGCATTCGAGCTTCATTTAAGAAAGATTTATCCGACAAGAAATATTGTGTCAATGCGTGAGACTGAAACAATTTCTGGACAAGATTGTTTGGACGTTCAAAAGAAAACTGACGGTTCTGTTAATATCATAGGTGAGGTTGCAACAGACCCCGTAGCATCTTGGATGATTCAATCTGCACAGGTTGCTTCTAAATTTACATTATTTACTCACCATGCTAAAACATTTCCAAACTTAGTTACAGCACTTCGTAACTCAATGTTAAGAACTGGTGTATTTAAAGATGAGCAAACAGCAGCTGAACAAGTTGTTCAAGTATTAAACTTTGATATACACTTAGTAAAAGACTTTAGAGGTAGACGTTACATAGAAAGAATAACAGAATGTATTCCAGTAGAAGAAAAAAATGAGTATACATTTGATCATAGAAAGGAAAAAACATTAGAAGGAAAATTTGATAAATTTTTCGATAATGCAACAATATTTTTTACAAAACAAACAAATAGAGAATTATATAAATATCGTAATATATTAGAATTTGTTGATGATTCATATGTTCTTACAAACCCAATATCAGATGAAAACATCAAGGGTATGAGAGAAAACATGAATGATACAGATGTTGAAGCATTTGATGCTTTCTTAGAGAGAAATTGGGGAATAAAACCTCCAAAACTAGTTGCATATGATGAAGAAGGAAACGAAATAAAAAGTGAAGAATCTGCACTAGAAAATAGAGAAAAAGTAGCAGTTACAACAGGAGGAGCAAGTGAAATAAATTCTAGTGATGCTCCAGTAAGAAAGATTCCAAGACCACATCATAATGGCGTACCACATCATAATACAACTGTCAAAAAAAGACCTTTAAATAAAACAAATCCTAATATTAAAAAATCATCAGGACCAGAACATACACAAAGAAAACCATCTGTTTTAAAGGACTTTGATTTAGATGAAGAATAACTCTTTAAAGAGAAAAGAGGTGTAAATTTTAAATGTTACAAAATATATTGCCTTATTTAATAGCTGGATTAGGTGGTGTTTTTGTACTATTAGTATTAATATATGTTGCAATAAGTAAAAAAATGCAAACAAAAGATACTAAATATGTAAGACAACTTGTCGAAGGTACAAAAAGAAGTAATTTCCTTAATATGGAAGTTTTCTATCAAAAATTTTATATTACATGTAGCCGTAATCCTATATTAAGAAGATATGCATATAAGTTAAGAAGAAGACTTGAGATTATAAATCTTGAGGATGAATATTTAACAAGAAATCAAGTTGCTAAAATTATGTTTAAAGCAGTTTTGATTGTAGTACCTTTAACGTTTCTTGTTATATATATGACACATAATAATTATTTAGTAATGTCTTCAATTCTATTATTTGAGATATTCTTCATTGAGAGTCTTATTGAAGGTATGGTAGATAATATAGATAATAAGCTTTTAAGAGAACAATTAGATTTTTTCTCAGAAATAAGACATGCTTATCATGAATTCAATATGGTTGAAGAAGCAATTTATGATGTTGCTCAAGATGATGAAAAAGAAGTTTCAAGACAGGCAGAAAAAATATATGAAGTTTTAATTTCAGATGATCCTGAAACAGAACTTGAAAAATATTATGATATAGCTCCAAATAGTTTTTTAAAAGAATTTGCTGGTGTATCATATTTAACAAAAGAATTTGGTGATAGAAAAGATAAAGATGGTGCATCTTTATATTTGAAGAATTTAAATAATATAACACAAGAAATGCAAATTGAAATTTTGAAAAGAGATAAATTAGATTATGTTTTTCAAAGTTTATCAATGATTGCAGCATTACCAATACTATTTTTAGACACAATAAAAAACTGGTCAATAAGTCAGTTCTCATTTACAAGACAATTTTATAATGGTACTGGTGGATTTATGATGCAAATTGCATTAATAATAATAACTTTTGTATGTTATGTACTTACAAGAAGATTAAAAGATAATGGTAGTGTAAATACTGCTAAAAATATGGAAAATCCTTGGCAAGCAAAAGTTTATAAAAATAGATTTGCTAAAAAAATTGTAGATTATTTTATACCAAAACAAGGAACAAAAGAATATAGAAAAAATGTTCAATTATTAAAAGATTCTGCTTCAAAATTGAAAATGGAGTGGTTATACATAAATAGAATTACTGTTGCTCTAGCTTGCTTAGTATGTAGTTTAATAATTTTAATTTCTGCACATAAAATGGCAATAAACTATCAATTTACAGAGCCTACTTCAGATTATGATCTTTTAGGTTCTATGTCTGAGTCGCAAGAGAAAAAGGCAATGGAAACAACAGAAAAAGATAATGTATTTTTAAAGAAATTTCAATATGATTATGATGTTACACAAGAAGATTTAAGAAAAGAAATAGAAGAATCTGATGAATATGGTGGAAGCAGTGATGATGATTTAGAAATTATTACAGAAAGAATATGGAATAAGCTTCAAATAGTTCAATCAGAATATGTAAAATGGTTTGAAATTTTAATTGCATTAGTAATAATGGTATTAGGTTACCAAGCTCCAATTTGGCTTTTACTATTCCAAAAGATAATGAGACAAATGGATATGGAAAATGAAGTAATGCAATTCCAAACAATTATACTTATGCTTATGAAAATTGAAAGAGTAAATGTTGAAATGATATTAGAATGGCTTGAAAGATACTCAAATATATTTAGAGAGCCAATAAGTAAATGTGTTAATAACTATGAAAGTGGTCCTTGGGAAGCATTAGAAGAATTAAAAAATGACATATCTTTCCAACAATTAATAAGAATTGTTGAAAGTTTGCAAGCAGCAGTTGAAAAAATCCCAATTAGAGAAGCTTTTGATGAGTTAGATACAGAAAGAGCATATCATCAAGAAAAAAGAAAAGAATCAAATGAAAGAACAATTTCTAGAAAATCTATGATTGGGAAGGTTATAGGTTTTGCACCAATGGTATTATTATTTGTTGGATATCTAATTGTACCATTATGTGTAATAGGTATGACAAGTATGACATCAGCATTTGCAAGTATGTCATCAATGATGTAGAAAGGTAAAAAAGTATGGAAAATGCTGCTAAAGCGTTAGAAATTGCAGCAGGTGTTCTACTTGCTGTAATTATATTATCATTAATTGCATATTTTTTCTCTACTATTAGTGAATGGCCAACACAAGAAGATTCTATGGAAAGTGCAGAGCAACTTGCAAAATTCAACTTAGAGTATGAAGTTTATGAAAAAAGTGCTATGTATGGAGTTGATGTAATTTCTTGTTTAAATAAAGCTAAAAGTAATAATGAAAAATATGTAGAGGGTTCAAGTTTTTTATCTGGAAACAGGTATGGTGATGAATTTACAATAAATGTTTTTGTAAATATAAAAGAAGCATTAGAAGAAACAATAGAAGTATATTATTTTGATGAAGAATCAAATACAGAAAAACAAAGATTTGATGATTCAGCAGCAGAATTTATGGCATTAACTGGAGATAAGGATTTTCAAAACAATTTACCAGAAGAAATGACAGATATGATGGATGCTAATTATTATACAAACTTTAGAGGAGATGAAAAATTAGTAACTAAAAGTAATAAATTAGATACAGATTCTACTAAATATATGATGCCAAATGGTGGTACATTTGAACTTACATTAGAAGATGGTACACAAGCGAAAGCAGAGGATGGAACAACTAAAAAATATTATGCTTTGATAGATGGGACTAATAGTACAAGTGCATTACATAAATTATTAGAATTTTCTTCAAATAATCCTAGAATGCAAGTAAGAAATTCTAATGCAAATGTTGGTTCTACATCATCATTTAGATATTGGAGCACAGTAGTTTGGTCAACAGCTTTATATGATTTTAAAACCAAAAGATTTACTTGTGATTCAATAAAATATAATGAAGATACAGGAAGAGTAAGTGAAATATATTTTTCTGAAATAAATTAAAATTTTAAATTAAACTAGGAGATAAAAATGGAAAATGTCTCAAAAGCACTATTAATTGCGGCTACTTTGCTACTTGCAATGTTACTTATTGGAATTTTTGTGAGAGTATTTTCTGCTGGTTCATCTGTAAGTGAATCTTATGATAGAAAACAACAATCAGAACAATTAGAATTATATAATTCAAAATTTGAACTTTATGATGTACATGAAAATACAATAATGGATTTAATAACAGTGGCAAATTTAGCATATAGTACAAATGAAGAATGTGAATATGATTCTGGAAATAGTGTTTCAATTACAATTGAAGCTGGTAGCCAAGAATTTAGTATTCCAAGCACAGATATTGATTTAAAACGAAATCAAATTCATGCTCAAACAAATGTTGATGGAGAAGAAAATATATCAATATATAAACTTGCAACATTAACATTAGATGAACTTAAAATCAAAACCGGAGATACATATAAATTATCTACAACTCAATACTTATCATCTCAAAATGTAACATTATATAAGTATTTATTTGAATGTACAGAAATAAAATATGATCATCCAAATGGAAAAGTTTCAAGTATGAGTTTTGAAATGTATGAAAAAGATTATAGTCAAGTAAAAGATGCAACCACAGGACAACCAATTTATGGAACAGTTACTTGGTAATAACGTATATATTTAAGTACAAAAAATATCAAAAAAGTTGTAAAAAAATGTTGAATATGATATAATATAAGTAGGTATTTTATGAAAAAAATTTTAGCTGTTTTATTAATTTTAATGATAATAATTGTAATTGTTGTAGTATTTTATTATAAAGATATACAAGCCAAAAAACAAGAAATAGATAATTTTAATAGAGTATATTTAAATTACAATAAAGATAATTTGAATGGTTTAGATATTACAACAATAATAAATAGAGCAATAAGCAATAATGAAAAATATGCAATTGCAAAAGATGAAGAAGGGTTATATGTATTAGATGATGAATATAGTATCGAAATATATGTAACAATGATAATAAACGAAACCACATATAGGATGGAAAGAATAGAAGACTTAGGTATGAATTCTTTTGTAGCCTATTTTGGAGAAGTTAGTTTCAAATGTACAGATGTTCAATACCATGAAAAAACAGGAAGAGTTGCTTCTATGACATTTGAAGCTACAGAATACTAAAGTTTTTAATGTTATACTGGAAATAAAATCTAGTATTAATTAAAATAAAATACAAATTTTAAATTTAAGGAGGAAGTAATTATGGAGAATGCTTCAAAAGCACTTTTAATAGCTGGTGCAATTTTATTAGCTATTTTAATCATAGCTATTGGTATGTTTATATACAATAGCGCACAAAGTACAGTTAATGATTCAATGACAACAATGTCAACACAAGAGGTTGATGCTTTTAATAATCAATTTGTATCTTATGAAGGAACTCAAACAGGTTCAAATGTTAAAGCATTAATTGGAAGATTAATTGCAAATGCAAATACATATACAGAAGAACCAGGAAAAGTTCCAGATGTTACTGTTACAGCTAATGGTTTAACAGCAAATCAAGCAAATGCTGGAGGTAATGCTATAATGAATTCAGCAGGTGCAAATAATGTTCAAACTTATGTTGATGAATTAGGTAACTTTAGAAATGTAATTGAGTCAAAACATGAATATTATATTACATTTTCATTTGGTGCTTCAGGAATTATAGATAATGTTGAAATTGAATATAATCCACCAACAAATTAAAAATTAAAATATTATTCTAAGATAGCTATATTTATATAGCTATCTTAGATAGTATATAAATATATAATAAATAATATAATTTTTTATATTATTTATTATATATTTATAAAAGAAAGGGAAAAATATGGAAGACGTAGTACAAGCATTAATGATGGCTTTTGCAGTTATGGTATTTGTAATTGCATTTTCAGTAGCTATGTATATGTTTTCACAAGTTACAACAACTGCTGAAACATTAGCTTTATACACAGATTCAACTTTATATTATGATAATGTTAGATTAGATGAAGATGCAAGTATAACAGATGAAGATATAAGAACTGGTAAAACAAGAATCGTTAATGCAGAAACTATAATTCCAACATTATATAGATATCCAGATGAAGAATTTTGTGTAAAAATATATAATAGTGCAAATAAATTAATACAAATATTTGATTTAGACTTAGAAGGAAAAGTACAATCAGCAATTGGAGATACAACTGCAACAGCAACTTCTTCAAATACAGCTCAAATAGCAAATTATGCTTATAAAAAAGCATATAATGATTCTAGTAAAGATTATTATTTATTCGGAGCCCCATGGCTTGGAAATAAAGAAAATATAAAAACAAGAGTAGATTTTTTTGTAAATGGAAAAGCAGGGTATATTGGAAATCAATATGTAGATTATGAAGATAACCAATTTTATCAAATACTAAATAGTGCAGAAAATATACAATTTAAAGAAAGATTTATAAGTTATTCTTGGAGTGGAGAAACTATGATGACAGAAGATGGAGATACTTTAGTTACAGGTAATAGTCCAAAAGATAAAATAGTTATAATTTATACACAAATAGCATCTACTACACCATAATAAAAGATTAAAGAATAATTTTTATAAAAATTTAAGGAGGAATCTATGAGCGATACAGTAATTACAATAATAGCTATATTTTTAGCGGCAATCTTAATGTTTATATTTCCATTATTATCAGTTTCGGAAAGAAGTGATGATATATCACAATTAACAGTTCAAACAGCTACAACTGAATTTGTGGATAATTCAAGAGCAGTAGGAAAAATTACAATGGATAATTATTCAGATTTAGTTTCAACTGTTTCTGCAACAGGAAATACATATGATATCGAAATGGAAATAAAAGTACTTGATGAAAATGTTGGTAAAAAATCAGCATGGACACAAGGGGTTGTTATAGGTGAAAATGTATATTACTCAATATATACTTCCCAAATAGTTGAGGAAATTGAAAAAAATGGAAGTTATGCAATGAAAGAAGGAGATATATTTTCAGTTAGTGTAAAAAACACAAATAAAACTTTATCTCAATCTATAAGAAGCGTATTTTATTCAATTTCTGGTAGTGATATATATTCAATAGCAGCACAGCATTCAGGTGTTGTTACTGCAAATGGAACTTATTAAACAATATAAAGGAAGATAGTTATTAATGAAATTACAAGGTTTTACAATAATATTTGCTTTAGTTGCTATACCACTTATATTAGTTTTAACATATTATATACAATTACAAGTAAATACCATAACACTTCAAAATGAATATGATTCTAAATTATTAGATGCTACATATGATGCAATGTCTTCATTTGAAATTAATACAGCAAATGAAGACTTATCTACTGTGTCTGATTCTTTACGTACAATTATTGAAGCATCTAATAATGTTTTTTTTAATACTTTAGCAACAAATTTAGGATTATCTAATGCTAGTAAATCTTATGTAGATCCGTATATTCCAGCAATTTTATATACAATGTATGATGGATATTATATTTCTGCTCCTACACAAGTACCAGAAATCCTAACGGATTCAGATGGAAATGCTGTTTTAGTAGGAGATGTTGGTGTTACTACATCAGATGGAGGAGAAAATTATATTTACACAGATCCTGGAGATATAGAAGCAATGACAGAAGAACAAAAGAAAAATGCTTCTGTTTCTGCGGCGGGTCACTTAAATAGATTAAATGAAGCACATCTTCATGATTATGGACAACTACTATATTTAAAAAATTCAGCCACAAATACTTATACAGCTGATATATCACAAGCCCAGTTATCAACTAAAAATGTTTTAAAAACATATATGCCCTATTCTGCAAGATATAAAAATGATTCTGGAAATATAGATATTACAGTTGTTTATACTCTTGATAATTATGTAACAATTGAAGGAATAATAGATAATGTATATTATACAAAATCTGGGTATTTATTACCAAAAGATATTTTAGATGGTACAAGTAGTGATGATTTAGTAATAACCTCACCTGTTAACTTACTTTCATATAATCAAAATGATGCTCAAAGTTACATAGAACAAGGAAATGATATAACAGTTGCTATAGATGATATTAGTTTTTCTTCAGGCACGCAGGTTACTCTTACTGATGGAACTGTAATTGAAAGTCGTGCGGACTTAGAAAATCAATTAAATATTTTAAATAATAATTTAAACGATTTATATACAAGACTTGCAGGAGTAAATAATGGGACAAATACTACAGATAATAAAAATGACCTAGAAAATCAAATACAAAATTATCAATCAAGTATAAATACTATTACATATACTTTAGAAGAAATGTCAGCAGTTACATATTATGTAAAAGCAGCAATATTTTCAAATTGGGTATATGAAAACTTAAGTACAATAGAAGAAAATGATTTAATAGAAATTTCAGGTCAAAATTATACTTCTATAAATAATACTGAAGTTGTAACACATGATTTTTCAACAAGTACAAGAAAAATATTTGATACACAAGATGGCGATACACAAGAAGGTATAACGGAAATAGCGACAGATTCATCTTTTTATAATCATAAACTAGCAGTAATAAGAAATTCTATACAATATAATTTAAATTTAGCAATGTCTACATATAATGAACAAACATCTAATTCATATAGTTATGAAATGCCTGTAATGCAGAATGAGGAATGGAGCAGAATTTTATCAAATGTTTCAATTGTTTCATTTATGCAAGGATATTCATGTGGATTAAAAATTTATAATAATTATATGGTAGTTTCTAGTACAAATAATGAAATAAATGTTTCACCAAAAAATATTTATTATGTAAAAATGGAAGATTTTAGTAATGAAGCTTCAGAATACCACAGAATAGATTGTCCAGATTTAGCTGAAATAGATTATGGTACTTCAAATAATTATATATCATTTTCCTCAAAAGAAGTAAAATATGATAAACTTTATGATAAAAATAATTCATCACTTCCATATTCATATGATCACAAAAATTTAGCATGTTATGACTGTATAAATGATGGAAATTATGATGAGATAGATATATTTAGTGACACTGACACAGAAGAACCAATAGATACAAATGTGCCTTATTTGAATCTAAGAAAAGCTTATTATATAGCTGTTGCAAAAGAAAGAAATGATTTATATAAAATGAATGCATTTGATAATTCAGAAGGATATGAAATAATTTATGACTTAGCTTCTACAAAATATCCAGATATTAATAAAGCATCAAGTTTGCCAATTAATAAAATAAAAACAATAGAGATAGTTTTAGGAACAATAAAAACAAGAAATCCAGTAGAGAATTTAAGATATGAATTTAGTTTAAATGGTACACCAATAAATGTGAATGATACTCAGCCAAATTCAATAACTTCAAATCAGACTAATTTGACAACTTTAACAATTAATTTAAATCCAGATTCTTTTGCTGGAAATACTAATACATTTTCAATTAATATTTTAGGTGTTACAAATACATTAGGAGCAAATAGTACTACATATTTAAATTCACCAGATGAAGATAAAACCACAATTCCAGATGTAGAAAAAGAAATATTTGAAAAAGCAATTAGATATATAAGAGTAATTTATAAATAAAAAATAAATAAATGGTTAATATAAAATTATGAAAAAATTAAATTTTATATTAATCATTTTTATTTTATTAATAATATATATATATGTATCTTTTATAACTTTAATACCAGATAACATAATTTTATTAAAAGGAGAAAATTTACAAATAAGAAATTTACCTGGAATTAGATTTATTTATACAGCAAGTACTTCTAATAATAATATAAATACAAATAATGCAGAAATAACATTATTTGAGAATATTTATTTAAAAAATATAAGTATAACAACAATGGAAGATATGGAAGTTGTGCCTGTTGGCAAAATAATAGGTTTAAAACTTTATACAAATGGAGTTTTAATAGTAGGAATGTCTGAAATAGAAGATAAAAACAATATTCTAAATAAGCCTTATGAAAATTCAGATATAGAAGAAGGAGATACAATTTTAAAAATAAATGAAAAGGAAGTTGAAAATATAGATATTTTAAAAAATATAGTAAATGAATCAAAAGGTGAGAATTTGGAGCTTACATTGTTAAGAAATGGAAATGTTATAACAACAAGTATAAAACCTATTGAAACAAATGATAATAATTACAAACTGGGATTGTGGGTAAAAGATGCAGCAACTGGTGTTGGTACAATGACATTTTATGAACCTTCTAGCAATTCTTTTGCAGTATTAGGACATGGAATAACAGATTCAGATACAGATAGTTTAATTAATATAGATTCTGGAGAACTTGTTACTTCAAGAATTATTTCTGTAAAAAAAGGTGAAATAGATAATCCAGGAGAAATAAAAGGAACAATTGTAAATCAACAAACCATAGGTAGTGTGACAAAAAATACACAATTCGGAGTATATGGAGTATTAAATAACTTTTCAGAGTTAAATATAGATACATCTAAAAAAGTAAAAGTAGCATTAAGAGATGAAATAAAGGAAGGAGATGCTAAAATTTTATGTGCTTTAGATAATTCGAATATTACAAAAGAATATGATATAAAAATAGAAAAAATTTATAAAGATAATGAATATAATAATAAAAGTATGCTAATTAGAGTAACAGATAAGGAATTATTAAATAAAACAGGTGGCATCATAAGAGGACTTTCAGGTGCACCTATTATACAAAATGAAAAATTTGTAGGAGCAATAACAAATGTATTAGTATCAAATCCTGAAATAGGATATGCTATTTTTGCGGATTTAATGATAAAGCAAATAAATATTGACTAAAAAAACATATATAGATATAATAAAAAAGTAAAATCAAAGAAAGGCATGATATATAAATGGACTTTGGAGTAATTGTAATTGGAATTGCTATTTTTATTATAGCTATATTTATTTATGTGATTAAAAATTTTAAGGATTTTATAGAACTTATTGAAAAATTAAGAAGAAAAAAAATATTTATAATTCTTTTTTGGATATTATTTATATTGATGATTATTTTTTTATGTAAAACTATATATGATAATATTATTTCTATACCACAAAGTATAAATTCATATAAATCTGCACAAGAAAGTGAAAAAATGTTTTATTCTTATGATGAAAAAATAAAAAATCAAAATAAATATTATAAAGAATTGGTAAATAAAGAATATCCTGACGAAATTTATAAAAATCCTTATATTCCAAATGGGTTTGAATATGTTGAAGGAGATTGGAATACAGGGTATGTAATTCAAGATGAAAATAAAAACCAATATGTATGGGTTCCATGTACAAATAAAGAAGGAGAAGATGTTATAAAATTAGATAAATATAATTTTGAAAATCCAGCATTTATTAGTAAAGATCTTTGTAGTAATGAAAATTGTGAAAAATTCTTAAAAAGTGCACTTGAAAATGGAGGATTTTATATATCAAGATTTGAAATAGGTAAAGAAGATAATAAACCTGTATCTAAGTTTGGAATTCAAGTGTGGAGTGATATAACACAAAAAGAAGCTATAGATATTATAAATAATATGTATAAAGATAAAGAGAATTTTAATTGTGAATTAATAAATGGATATGCATATGATACAACATTAATGTGGTTAAAACAAAACAATGAAATAGACTTAATAGATGATAAACTTCCAGAAAAAACAGAAGAGATTAAAACTGGCAGAAATTCATATAATAATATATTTGATTTAACAGATAATATTATTGAATTAACACTTGAGACAAGTTATGATACAGTAATAGTAAGAGGTGTAGCAGATAAAGAAGAATATAAAGATAGTAGTAGATACAGTATATTAGAAGATGAGAATTTTTTTGATATAAATAGTGTTTTATGTTTTAGAACTGTAATATACAAATAAAGAAAGGGGAAGGTTAGAAATACTAACTTTATTATAAAAAATGAAATTTAAAAATACAATAAAATATGTAATAATAGTTATAATAATAATTTTTTATATGGCTTCACTTGTAGCAAAAGAATTTCAAAATGATACTTTTTTTACAATTGCAATCGGTGAAAATATACTAGAAAATGGAGTAGAAAAAGAAGAGAAATTAGTGTGGCACGAAGGTCTTGAATTTACTAATCCGAGATGGTTATTTGATTTAATGATTGCAACTATATATAATCAATTTGGATTTTTAGGAATATATTTAACTGTAATAGTTGTAGCTATTTTTCAAGGTTTATTATACTATTATATTATAAATAAAATAACAAAGAAAACTTATTTATCATTATTTATAACCTTAATAGTTATGTATATTAATCAAAATGAATTTACTGCAAGAGCACAAATAATATCTTTTTCTATTTTTTTAATAGAGTTTTATTGTATAGAAGAATTAATAAAAACTAATAAAAATAGTTTTTTATTAGTTTTATGTATTTTACCTGTATTTCTTGTGAATTTACATTCTTCTGTATACCCTATGTATTTTGTATTACTTTTGCCATATGTAGCAGAATATATATTGGAGAAAGTGCCTTTGAAAAAAAATGAAAAATCGAAAATTGTAACAGATAATTATAGTATTAAAAAATTAATAATAGTAATACTGATTGCTATTATTTCTGGTTTTATTACACCAGATTCTCTAGAGCCTTATTCATATATGTTTAAAAATATGAATGGATTTTCAAAAACTTTTATTTCTGAATTACAAAATGTAAATTTAACACAATTTGTATATTTTACAATTTTTATGATGTTTATTATAAGTATAATGATTTTTTCAAAGGTAAAAATAAAGTTAAGAGATGGATTGTTTATTTTAGGTTTTTTTCTTATGGCTTTAAATGCCAATAGATGTGTCTTCTTTTTTTATTTAATATCTACTATATGTATAATAAGAACCTTTGATAACTTTATAGAATTGTATAAAATTAATATAAGTTTTTTAAATTATAAATTAAAAAATATAATATTGTGTCTATTAATATTATGTATTTTCACTTCTAGTTTAAGCAATATATTTAAAAAAATTAATAGTAAATATGTTAAAGCAACAGATTATCCTATTGACTTAGCAGAATATATTTTAAATAATTTAGAAGTGCAGGATATGAAAATTTATAATTCATTTAATTTTGGAAGTTATTTAGAATTTAAAGGAATACCAGTTTTTATAGATTCAAGATCTGAAATGTATACAGAAGAATTTAATCCACGGAACAACAATTCTACAAGACTGGTATAATGTAACTTCGGGAAATGTTAATTATAGAGAATTATTTGATAAATATGAAATAACACATGCTATTTTATATAATAATGAGATTATAAATTTATATATTCAATATGATGATGAATGGAAACTTTTATATCAAGATGATAATTTTTCTTTATATGAAAAAATCAAATAAAAAAAGAAATTATGAAAATTTTTTAGATTTTCATAATTTCTTTTTTTATTATAATAATCTAATCTAATAGCATAGGACCTATATTTGTAACAGTTCCTGCTCCTAAAGTTATTATAATATCATTTTCTTCAACATTTTGTTTTACATAATCTACTACTTTATTAAAGTCCGGCATATATAATGCTTTTTTTCCGTTTTCATTTATTTTATTTACTAGATCTTTTGATGAAATATCAAAAGTATTAGTTTCTCTTGCAGCATAAATATCTAAAATAATTATATTATCAAATTTAGAAACTGCATCTGCAAAATCATTTAATAAAAGTTTGGTTCTACTATAAGTATGTGGCTGGAAAATAACCCAAGATTTATTATATTTTTTATTTTTTATAGCATTTGCTGTTGCTTTTATTTCAGTAGGATGATGAGCATAATCATCATATATAGATACATTTTTAGTAATTGTTCCTTTAAATTCTAATCTACGTTCTGCACCTTTAAATTTTTTTAAAGATTTTGCAATTATTGAGCTTGAAATTCCATAATAATCACAAACAGCAGTACATGCAAGTGCATTTAAAATATTATGTTTTCCTGCAACAGAAAGTTTGAGTTTTGAATAAAAATTGTTATTTTTATAAACATCAAATTCTGGAAAACCATTATTATCAAATATTATATTTTTTGCAATAAAATTAGCATTTTGATTTTCTATTCCATATGATATAAATTTTGATTTTGTTATATTTTTTAAATTATAACAATTTTCGTCATCTGCATTTGTTACAAGAAGACCATTAGAATCTAATAGTTTAGCAAAATCTTGAAAAGTTTTTAAAATGTTTTTAAAAGTTTTATAATAATCTAAATGATCATTATCTATATTTAATATTACTTCTGTATTTGGAAAAAATTTCAAAAAATTTGCTTTATATTCACATGATTCTAAAATAAAATATTCACTATTTCCAACACGATAATTTCCACCAATATCATCCAAAATAGCTCCTACTTCTATAGAAGGATCTTTTTTCGCGTTAATAAAACAAATGGAAATCATAGAAGTTGTTGTTGTTTTTCCGTGTGTTCCTGAGATACAAATTGTTTCTTCATAAATTTTTGTAAGATAACCAACAAATTCTCCCCTGCCAACAATTGGAATGTTATTTTCTTTTGCAACAAGCATTTCTGGATCATTTTCACTTATTGCAGCAGAAAATATAACTAAATCAGCATTTTTACAGTTTTCTAAATCATGACCAATTGTAGCTTTAATTCCATGTTTATTTAAATTATCTGTAATTGTACTTCTATTTAAATCAGAACCAGTGACTTTATAATTCCAATTGTGCAAAGTTTCTGCAATTGCACTCATACTAATACCACCAATTCCAATAAGGTGAATATGTTTGTATTTTTTTAAATCTGTTAAATCTAAATTCATTTTGTATGCCTCCTAAAAATCTATTGCAATTATACTATTATATATTAATAATTTCAAGTAAAATAGCTAAAAATTAGGTTTCATATTTTTACAAAAAAATATATTAGAAAAAAATATATAAAAAAAAGAAGGAAAAACAGATTTTATGTAGAATAATTTAATAGTACATAAAATTTTAATATGTATAAAACTAGAAGAAAGAGGTGCTTAAAACAATGCAAATAACAGATGTACGTTTAAGAAAAGTAAATTTAGAAAACAGAATGAAAGCAGTAGCTTCTGTAACATTCGATGGTGAATTCGTAGTTCACGATATCAAAGTTATCGAAAGTCAAAATGGATTATTCATAGCTATGCCTAGCAAAAAAACTCCAAACGGAGAATTTAAAGATATAGCTCATCCAATTAATGCTGAAACAAGAGAGAAAATTCAAAAAGCTATTTTAGAAGCTTATGAAGCTCCAGAAGCTGAAGTAGCAGAAAATGCAGATACAGCTGAAACAGCAGAATAATTTGAGATAGTATTTGAGAAAGCGTTACTTTATTGTAGCGCTTTTTTTGCTTTTAAAATTGAATAAGCTTAATTTTAAAATATTAGTATTGTAATAAAAAAGATATGAAAAAATAATGATAATGTTATAGTTTAAATTTTAATAAAATGCTAAAATTGATATGTGGAATTTACTATTTATTTGAGTAATATAAAAGGAGGAATAGAAAAATGAGTGATAAAGATTCGATAGAAGGATATACTTCAAATTCTCAAGAAAAGAAAGAAAAGGTTGAAGAAATAAAAAATAGAATTGCTGAGCTTGAGAGTATTTCATTAGATGATGAAGGCAATCCAATTGAAAGCGTTGTTAGAGAAATGAATATTTTAAGAAGTATGTGGGGAACTTTAACAAATACTCATCCATCAGGTGTATATCAAATGCCATCAGGAGAAAGAATTCCTTTTTCGGATTATTATGCTCAGAATTATGAAAGATATAAAAATCTTCATGCTAAAAATGTTGAATTAGGTTATATAAAAGAAGAAAATCAAGAAAAACAAGAAGAAGTAATCTCTAGTGATGTTGGTGAATCAGCTGAAGTTGAAAAAGAGGAGGCTGTAGTTGAAAATACAACTAAAGTTTCTGGTATAGACTTAATAAAAGGATATACTAAAGATATGGAAGAAAAAATACCAAAATATGATGAAATAGAAAGATTGTTGGATTATTTAGATAAAGTATCTCCAGATAGTGAAGGAAATGTAATTGATAGTATTGAACAACAAAAAGATATATTAAGATCTATGAAAGGTACATTAATGAATCCTCATCCATCAGGTGCGTATCAAATATCAGCAGGAGTGAGACAATCTTTTGAAGATGCTTATAATGAGAAATTTGAAAAATATGTAGAATTAAATGGAAAAAATGTTGAAGCAGGATATATAAATGAAAAAGAGCAAGAAGGACATCAGCTTCCAGAATTTGATTTAACTGGTTTTGAAAACAAAATGCAAGCAATTTCTTCTGAAGAAGATTATCATAAGGTTGATAAAGAATTACATGATATTAAAGGTAAGCATTGGAAATATGCAGATAGGGAAAAGATTGATAAATGTAAACCAATAGTATATTTAATGAAAGCTAGAGACAAAGCAAATAAAGATAAAGTAGAACAAAGTGAAGCTCAATTAGATAAGGAAAAAAACCTTCCTAAAGTAAATATTTCAAAATTTAGACAAATTTATGAAGGAGCAAAAGGAAAAGTAAAAGCAGCATTTGATAAAATAAAATCAGTTTTAACTAAAAATAAAGCTAGGGATGATATAGAACAAGGCAAAGACACAGGTTCAATACAGGATGATTTTGATGGGAGAGATGATTAAATTATGGATGAAGAATATAGAAAATCATTATGTGAAGTAGCAGAAGTTTTAGAAAATAGTGAGGAAAATATACAACAAAAGATTCCAAAAAAATTGAAAGATTTTATATATAATAATCGAATTAGTAATTATAATCCTAGAATAGATTTTTCTAAAGAAGATTGGGAAGAAGATTTAAGTGAAGATGCTAAATCAATTATTGCTTTAATATATAGAGATTGTTTAGTATCAAAAGAAGAAAGAAAAAAATTGTTAGAAATTGAGAAAAATGAATTATATGAAAAATATAATCCAGATAATATTTTTAAGAATAATAATGAATCAGAAAAAATAAATGAAGAAATGAATTCTACAGATTCGATTTCATTAACCTCACAAGAAGAACAAATTTGGTATAAAAAAATAATTAAAAAAATTTTATCTTTTTTAAAAAAATAATAATGTATTAAATAGGACTAAAAATTATTTATTAGTCCTATTTTTATATATTAATTATAAATTATTTATTATTTTGATTTTATAATTTCAAATAAAAGTTTAAAATAAAATTTTTACAAAATATATTAAATTTCTGTTGTTATTTTCATAAATTATGTATATAATATGGGGGAAAAGAGAGGTGTGCTTATGAAAAGTAGTAATATTGAAGATATTTATATTGGAAATAATGGTGAAATGAATAAAAAAAGCAAAAAAGGTGTTATAATAGTGATTTTTATAATACTTGTTTTACTTTTAGTAGGAATGGTTGGAGCATATTTTTATTTTTCTAATCAAACTTTAACTAAAAAACAATTATTTATAAACAGTATTTCTAATACTAATATAAAGAAATTTTTAGAAAATGATGTATATAATGCAATTATTAATAGATTAGAAGAAGAAAATTCAGAAACAGAAACAAAAATACAAATATCAACTACAGATGAAAATGCAGAGCCAGAGGGAGTAGATTTTAGTAATTTCGAATTTAATTTAAATAATCAAAATGATATAGAAAATTCAAAATCTTTTGGAGAACTTACTATAAATTATTCAGGAAATGAACTTTTTAAAGCGAGATATTTATCTAATGAAGATGCAGTTGCAGTTGCATCAGATGAGATTGTTGATAGATATATAGGAATTCATTATGATAAAATGCAAGACGTATTAGGAATTAATATAAATAAAGATACATTAGACGAATTAAAAAATGCTGAACAAATTTCTTTAACAGAAGATGAAAGAAGTAATTATATAACAAATTATGCAAGCAAATTTTTTGAAAATATTGGAGAAGAAAAATTTGCTTCTCAAGAAAATCTTGTTATACAGAAAAATAATACTTCAATAGATGTGGTCTCATATGAACTTGTATTATCACAAGATGAATATAAAAATGTGTTAACAAATGTTTTAACTAATTTAAGAGATGACCAAGATTTATTATCAAAATTAGTTGTTGAGAATTCATCAAATATAGAAAATAGAAATAATTCAGTAGATGAAAATCAAATACAAAATAATCAAAATGAAATAAATACAGTAGTACCATCTTTTGAAAGTGATCAAACAATAAATTTACAAGATCAAACAGATTCAGGACAAACAGTAACAGAAGTAAATGAAGAAACTCGTAATTCAAATATAGAAGTTAACATGGAAAATCAAACAAATAATAATGAAAGTATTGAAACAAATGAGGGAAACTCAAATGAAAATTTAATTACAAGTGTGGAGACAACTTCAGATTTAACACCTGTTGGTGAATCAGAAAATACATTTACATTGTCATCTGAAAATATAATAAGTTTAATATTAGGGAAAAAAATTGATATTAGTGTTTCAGAATTACAAGAGCAAATTGACAATTTAATAGAAGATGTAAAAAATTCTTCAGGAAATGGAATTAAAATAACAGTATATGTAAATGTTTCTAATAACAATACTGAAAAAATCAGTGCTACTCTTCCAGATGGAGAAACATTAGATATGGAATTTACTACTAATGAATCAAATGAAAATGATAATACATTAAAATTAACTTATATAAAAGATACTGAAACAACAATAGTAACAAATAATGAGACAAATACAGAAAATGGAGTGGAAACATATTCAGCAGAAGATGATTTAGAAAATACTGCTGAAGCTCAAATTGAAAATTCTAAAGATGGATTTACACTTAATTTAAATAAAGTATCTAGTGATGCAAGTACTACTTTAAAAATAGGTTTTGAATTTGTAGAAAAGGAACAAATAAATCAAAAGTTTAATATAGAAATAAAAACAAATGGAACAGAATCATCAAATAATATTAAAAATGATATAGTATTTACATTTGGTACAGACACAAATGAATATAAATTACTTTTAGATAATACAATTAATTTCAATGTAACACCTGAAATAGAAGATTTAACAGACGAAAATTGTTTGTTTGTAGAAAATTTATCAGAAGAAGAATTTAGTTCAACAATGCAAGCAATTCAAGAAAGAATTGGAGTTGTTTACCAAGAAAAAATGAATAGTTTAAATGTAATAGATACAAATACAAATTCTCCAATTGTTGAATCAAATACTCAAACTGAAGTTCCAGAAGTTACAAGAGAAGAAGCAAAAGAAGCTTTGATACAAAGAGTTTCAAATTTAATGGGAGAAGCCCAAAATAATGGAGAAGAGTTTACAATTCAAAATTTAGCAAATTTAACTATGGATGGTTTTGATGTTTCAGCTGATGTTACAGATGCAGAGGCAATTATTGTAGTAGATACTTATAAATTTAGAATAGATCCTAACTTTGTATTAACAGATGTGGAAGAATAAAATTCTTGATAATCTATTCTGAGTAGGAGAAATAGTTGTATGAAAAATAAAAAGAAAAAAATAAAATTAAATAAAAGACGTATAATAGTTTTAATAATTTTAGCTTTAATATTATTTTTAATTATATTTGGTATTATTAAACTTATAACTAAATTTATTTTACCAGAAAAAGTTGTAGGAAATTATGCTAATATGGGACTAGCTTTAGCAGATGGAAATACTATTTATTATAACAAATATGAGAAAGGAATATTTAAAGTAGAGAAAAACGAGGAAACTCAACTTACAGAAGAAACAGCCTATTCAATAACTCTTGATGGTGATAGAATTTATTATTTAACTGTTTCAAGTGAAAATACAATTGATTTAAATTCAGTAAAAACAAATGGAGAAGATTTAAAAAAAATAAAAACATTAGCAACTTCGATAAGTAAATTTTATTTAAAAGATGGATTTATATATTATGTATCAGATAAAGAGAGTATAGGATTAAATAAACTTTCAATAGAATCTGGTGAAGAATCTACATTAACTGTTGCAAATATTCGAGACTTTGTTTTAGATGATGATATAATATATTTTACAGATAATGTTGGTTTTTTACATTCTATAACTATAGATGGAACGGATTTGAAAGATATTTCTACAGAATATAATATAAAAAACATTCAAATTTTGAAGAATTGGATTTATTTTTATGATGAGAATGAAAATGCATTATGCAAAATAAAGAAAAATGGTTCTTCAAAAACTACTGTTGCAACATTTGTTAATAATGAAACATATAATGTTACAAGTAAAGGCATATATTATTTTGATGCTGTGAATAAACAAATTTGTAGATGTGATTTAAAAGGTAAAAAATCAAAATCAATAGTTTCTTTAAATACAAGTAGGACACATATAAATATTGTAGATGGAATGATTTATTATTTGGATAACAGCCAAGATACTTCCCAAATACATCAAATATATAGAATAAAAGAAAATGGAAAAGAAAGTATACAGATAGAATATTAAAAAATTTGTTATGGAGGAAGCCTATGAAATTAGGAACTGTTGTATATAATAATCAAATATATAATTTAGATTACATGTCTATAGAAGAAATGAGAGAACTTTTAAATAAAATAGAATCAGAAAAAAAATCTGGAATAAGTGATGCTAAAAATATTATTAAGGATAATAATTAAAAATTGTAATACCTTTTAAAAGGAGGACTAATTTTGGAAGAACAAAATCAAGTACAAAATTGTAAAAATTTATGGAAAATATATAATGAATCCGAAAATAGAATAAAGTCTGAGGCAATTGTAAAAAGGGCTTATATAGAGAAAATTTCAAAAAATACAATAAAAGAAAAAGTAGATTCAGAATTAAATGCTATAAAAAGTGAAATAAAGGATATAAATCCTAAATTTAAAGAAGGAGCTAAAAATTATGATTCTGTTAAACAAATTGTATTGGAAACTTTAAGTAACTATGAACAAGCTCTTACTGAACTTAGTGAATTTTATGATGTAAAAATTGAACAATTAATTTTAAGAAAAGTAGAACTGGAAGCAAGTTTAATTGGATCAATTTTAAATGATGAATATCTAAATCAAAAAATTGTTAGAAAAAATGAACAAAAAGAAAATGATAAAGCTAAGAAATCTATAAAAGAAAATATAAAAATTGTTATAGAAAAAATTAAAAACAGAAAAAATAATAATTCAGAAATAGATTCAAAAATGATTGCTAATCTTCTAGATCAACAAGATGTTGCAGTAGAAATTGAACAACAACTTTCAGATACATTAGAAAAAAGTTTAAAAGATAAAAATGACAACTCAGATCAAATAGAAAAATTGGAAAAAGAGATATCTATGATAAGTGCTGAAATAAATAGAATAAATGAAAACAAGCAAAAATCTATTTATGATGCAATGGAAGTTGGAAGTAAGAGTTTAGCTGTAAATATAAAAAAGCCAAAAATGTTTAAACGAATTACAAGATTTTTTGTAAGTAGATTTAACACTCAAAAAGTAATTATATCTACAATAATAGAACCTTTAAATATGAGAATAAATGATTTTAGAATTAATGAATTATCAAATATAAAAAATTAAATTATATAAGGAATGGTTGATATGAAAGATTTTGCAGAATTTGAAGCACTAGTGAATTCATCATTTGAAAGTGGAATGGAGAATTTTTCTAAAGCTAGAGAATATATAAAAAGTGTATCTAGTATAAGTAATAATAAGGAGCTAGGAAAATCTCAAGAAAGAAATGGTGAAGAAAGAATATAGATAAAATACTTGATTTTTAAAAAAATGTATGTTATATTATTAACATAATATAAAACCGTTTGTAAAAAGCAAAGTAAATAAATAGTAAAAATTTAAAGAGAGAACAAATGTTGCGCTGAGAGTTTGTTTAAATTTTATTTATTGAAATTTCACTTTTGAGGTTCTTATAGTGAAATTAAAGTAGCTATAAGCGTTTGTAACGTTATAACTATAATGAGGTTAATAATTTTATTAATAAAATTAGGTGGTAACACGTATAAAACGTCCTATGTCATAGGACGTTTATTTTTTTAAGGAGGATAAAAATGAAAGAAAAAATTGCAGAAATTCAAAAAATTGCAAAAGAAAAGATTGCAGAAATTCAAAATCTGCAAGAAGCTCAGGAATTAAAAGTTAAACTTTTAGGTAAAAAAAGTGAACTTTCTAATCTTTTAAAAGGATTAGGAACATTAAGTCCAGAAGAAAGACCTAAAATAGGTAGTTTAGTAAATGAAGTTAGAAAAGAAATTGAAGAAAAATTAAATGAAAAAGAAGAGTTTTTAAAAGGAAAAGTTTTAGCACAAAAATTAGAAAAAGAAAAGTTAGATATTACTTTACCAGGAACAAAAATAAAAAGAGGAAGTAAACATCCTATAAATAGGGTTATCGAAGATATCCAAGATTTATTTGTTTCAATGGGATATGATGTAGTTGATGGTCCAGAACTTGAAACAGATGAGTTTTGTTTTGAAAGATTAAATTTAGCAAAGGGACATCCAGCAAGGGATATGCAGGATAGTTTCTATATAACAAATGAATATTTACTTAGAACCCAAACATCAAGTGTTCAAGCAAGAACTATGATAGCAAATAAAGATAAATCACCAATAAGAATGATATGTACAGGAAAAACATATAGAAGAGAAGATGATGCAACACATTCTCATCAATTTAATCAGGTTGAAGGATTAGTTATAGATAGAAAAGAATTAAATGTATCACTTGCTGATTTAAAAGGTACATTAGAAGTTTTTGTTAGAAAAATGATAGGAGCAAATTCTGAGTTAAGATTTAGACCAAGTTATTTCCCATTTACAGAACCTTCTTATGAGGTAGATGTTACTTGTTTTAAATGTGGTGGAAAAGGTTGTGCACTTTGTAAAAAAACTGGCTGGATTGAGCTTTTAGGTGCTGGAATGGTACATCCAAATGTTTTAAAAATGAATGGTTATGATCCTGATAAATATGCAGGTTTTGCATTTGGAACTGGTATAGATAGACTTGCTATGTTTAGATATGGAATTACAGATATGAGATATTTATATACAAATGATGTGAGATTTTTATCTCAATTTGATAGAAAAGATGAAGAATAGGAGGATAATATGAAATTAAGTTTAAATTTTGTAAAAGATTATGTTGATATAGATACAGATGTAAAAACTTTAGCAGAAGATATGACTAGAGTAGGTAATGAATATGATCTATCTGAGAAATTAATACCAGCTACAAAACTTGTTATAGGAAAAGTTTTAGAATGTAAGGATCATCCAGATTCAGATCATTTGCATGTATGTAAAGTAGATATTGGAACAGAAATTTTAAATATTGTTTGTGGTGCTCCAAATGTGAAATCTGGAATAAAAGTAATAGTTGCTTTAGTGGGAGCAGAATTACCAGGAGATTTAAAAATTAAGAAAAGTACAATAAGAGGAGAAGAATCTAATGGAATGATTTGTGCTTTATATGAAATAGGATTAGATAAAAAATTTTTATCTGAAGAAGATAAAAATGGAATTCACATTCTTCCTGAGAATGCACCAGTTGGGAAAGATCCAATTGAGTATATGAAATTAGATGATTCTGTAATAGATTTTGAACTTACAGCAAATAGAGGAGATTTATTAAGCATTTTAGGAATGGCATATGAAATAGGTGCGATTTATGATAAAAAAGTAAAACCTATAGATTTATCTCATGGAGAAGAAGGAGAAGATTTAAACAAATCTTTTGAAGTAAAGGTAAATACTGAAAATTGCAAACTATTTTTAGCAAGAAAAGCATTAAATGTAACAATAAAAGAAAGTCCAGATTTTATAAAAAATAGACTTATTGCATCTGGTATAAGACCAATAAATAATGTTGTAGATATTAGTAATTATGTAATGCTTGAATGTGGTCAGCCATTACATTTTTATGATGCAGATAGACTTGGAAATTGTATAGAAACAAGAATGGCAAAAAAAGGTGAAAAATTAACAACATTAGACGAAATAGAAAGGAATTTAGAAGAAAGTGATATTGTAATTTCTGATGGAAAAAGAGCTATAGGTTTAGCAGGAGTTATGGGTGGTTTAGATACAGAAATAGAAGAAACAACAAAAAATGTTTTAATAGAATCAGCTATATTTGATTCTGTAAAAGTAAGAAAAACATCTAAAAAAATAGTAAGAAGTGAAGCAAGTAATCGTTTTGAAAAAGGAATAGATCCAAACAGAACTTATATGGCAATGGAAAGAGCTGTTAAGTTATTAGAAGAATATGCAGACGCTAAAATTCAAACTGGTATTGTAATATATGATAAAACAGATAAAACTGAAAAAGAAATTGATATAACTGTTAAAGATATTAATGATTTATTAGGAACAAATATTTCAAAACAAGATGTATTAGAAGTATTTAGAAAATTAGATTTTAGTTATTCTGAGAAAAATGATGTCATAACAGTTGTAGTACCAACAAGAAGACCTGATATTTCAATAAAAGAAGATTTAATTGAAGAGGTTGGAAGAATTTATGGAGTAGATAATATTGTTGGAAAATTACCGGTTGTTCCTATGAAAATAGGTAGTGTAAATAAAATAGATAGAGAAATTAGAAATAAAATGATTTCTTTGGGATTAAATGAGACATTATCATATATTCTAATAAATGATAAAGAAGTTCATAAGTTTACAAGAGATTCTTTTGAAGAATTAAGATTATTAGATCCAATGACAGAAGATAGGAATACATTAAGATATAGCATGATTCCTTCATTATATAAAATTTATCAATATAATAAATCACATTATATTAAGGATGTTTCTATTTTTGAAATAGGAAAAGGATTTTGGAAAAAAGGCGAAGAATATGGTGAAGATAAAAAATTATGTGTACTTATGTCTGGAGAATATTATTTAGGAATTAATAATAAAAAAGATGTTGATTTTTATATTATAAAAGGAATATCAGAAGAAATATTAAATTATTTGGGATATGAAAATAGATATAGTTTTGTGCTTCCTAAAGAAAAAATTGAAGAATTTCATCCAGGGCAAGTAGCAGAGATAAATGTTAATGGAGAAGTTGTTGGTGTTATAGGTAGAATTCATCCAGAAATTGAAAAAGAACCTGTATATGTCCTTGAAATTAATTTAGACAGATTACTTAGTAAAAAAGTTAGTAAAATGAAATTTAGAGAAATTTCAATGTATCCAAGTATTAAAAAAGATATTTCAATATTAATAGATAAAAAAATAACTGCAGATGAAATTTCTAAGGTTATAAAAAAATCTGGTGGAAATTTATTAGTAAAGCAAGAAATTTTTGATATATATGAAAATAAAATTTTAGGTGACAAAAAAAGTATTGCATATTCACTAACATTTGGTTCAAATTCTAAAACTTTAACAGATGAAGAGGTAAATCCAATAGTAGAAAAAATAATTCAAAATTTAGAAAAAACATTTAATGCTGAATTAAGAAAATAGAAAAGAAGGATTAGATTTAGATGATTTTGTTTAATTAAATATCAAAATAAAAGGTTACAAAAAAGTTCCCTCATTATTTAATAATGAGGGAATTTTTTTATAAAAATTTTTTTAATCTATCAATATTATTTTCCTGAATATGAATAAATTCATTTAAAATTTTTTTAACATTATCATTATTTGTATTTTTTTGAAATATACTTTTAAAATTTGTAAAAAAAAAGATATATATTTTTTATAGAATTGAAATTGGAAAATAAATTTTTTTGTATTAAAATATAAAAAGATTGTAAAGAAAAAGATTACACTAAATGTTAATTCTAAGTGGAATTTAAATATAAAATAAAGTAAAAATGTGGATAAAATATTTTTTAGAAAAAAGTTATCCACTTATTATCCAAAAATAATGAAAAAATATCACAATATATAAAGAAAATGTGGAAAACTATTATGTAAATAATAGTTTTTTTGTACAAATTGTGGAAAAAAATATAAAAATAATGTATTATACTTATATATTAAGAAAGTAAAGGATAATAAAATATGAATTGGACAAAGGAACAAAAAGATGCAATTTATAAAAAAGATTCTAATATTTTAGTGGCAGCAGCTGCTGGAAGTGGTAAAACCGCAGTTTTAGTTGAACGTATAATTCAAAAAATTTTAAAAGATAAAATAGATATTGATAAATTATTAGTTGTAACCTTTACAAATGCTGCAGCTTCTGAAATGAGGGAAAGAGTATTAGAAGCAATTTATAAAAAAATGGATGAAGAATCTGAGAATGAAAATTTACAAAAACAAATAATACTTTTAGGTAAATCTAATATTTGTACTATTCATTCATTTTGTTTAGATGTGATAAAAAATAATTTTTTTGAAATAGATTTATCACCAAATTTTAGAATTGGACAAGAAGAAGAAATTGAACTTTTAAAACAAGAAGTTTTAGAAGATATTTTTGAAAATTTGTATGAAAATGAAGATAAAAATTTTGAGAAACTTATAAATACTTATACAGGATATATAGGTGATGATCCTTTAAAAGACATAATTTTAAAAATATATAATTTTATGCAAAGTTTTCCATTTCCTAGAAAGTGGTTATCTGATAAAATTAAAGAATTTGAGAAAAATGATGAAAATAAAGATTTTGCAAAAAGTGTTTGGGGAAATATACTTTTAAAAAATCTTAAAGAAGAAATTATTGATTCAATAAATAGTTTAAAAATAATTGAAAATAAGTTGTGTTTATATGACGAACTTGAAAAATATAAATTAACAATAGAAGATGATATATATATTTTAAAAAAATTTTATGAAAAAACAAATGATTCATGGGATATAGCCTATGAATTTGCTCAAAACATGAAATTCAAATCTTGGCCTGTAGATAGAAAAATAGAATTAGAGTTAAAAGATGAATCTAAAAGATCTAGAGATGTTGTAAAAAATAAAATAATGAAACTTACAAAAGATATTTTAATATATGATTCAAAATCAGCATATAATGATATTTATGAAATGTATGATATTTTAGATATATTGAAAAATGTAATTTTTAAATTTGATGAAGAATTTAAAATAAAAAAACATGAAAAAAATATTATAGATTTTAATGATATAGAACATTATGCATTAGAGATATTATTAGATAGAAAACAAGATGGTTCATATATTCCATCAGAAGTAGCAAAAAGATATCAAGAAAAATTTGAAGAAATAGCAATAGACGAATATCAGGATAGTAATCAAGTTCAAGAGCTTATATTAAAATCTGTTTCTAGAGGAAACAATTTATTTATGGTAGGAGATGTAAAACAAAGTATATATAAATTTAGACAAGCTTGTCCAAAATTGTTTTTAGAGAAATATAATGATTATAGCTTAGATGAAAATAACAAAGGTTTAAAAATTCAGTTATTTAAAAATTTTAGGAGTAAAGAAAATGTTTTAGATATTACAAATGCAATTTTTGAATCCATTATGAGCAAAGAATTAGGGGATATAGATTATAATAAAAATGAATATTTAAATTTAGGTGCAGATTATGAAAAAATAGACAATGGAACTCAAATTGCAGAATTAAATATAATAAATTTAAAAGAAGAATCACAAGATATTTGGAAAAATGATAATGAAGAAGATACAGAAGTAGAGCAAGAAAGACAGTTAGAAAAGGAAGAAATAGAAGCAAAATTTGTAGCTGAAAAAATTAAAAATATAATATCTTCAGAAATATTTATAAAAGATAAAAAAGAAGGATATAGAAAAGTAAGATATAGAGATATTGTAATTCTACTTCGTTCAACTTCAAAACTTGCACCAATATATGAAAAAGAATTAATAAAAAAGAATATACCAGTTTTTTCAGATGCATCAAATGAATATTTAGATACAATAGAAATACAAACAATAACAAATTTATTAAAAATTTTAGACAATCCAATAGATGATATTGCATTAGTATCTATATTAAGATCTGAAATTGGTCAGTTTACTGATAATGAAATTGCAGAGATAAGATTATGTAAAAAAGATACAAATTTTTATGATAGTTTAAAAGAGTCAAAAGAAAAATTAAAAAATCCTTTAAAAAATAAAGTTATAAATTTTTTAAATAATTTAGATATATGGAGAAAAGAAAGTGAGTATTTAGATTTGTCTGAACTTATTTGGAAAATTTATGTAGATACAGGATATTACAGTTATGTAGGTATGATGCCAAATGGAACTTTAAGACAGGCTAATTTAAAGATGCTATTTGAGAGAGCAAAGGAATATGAAAAAACTAGTTTTAAAGGTTTATTTAATTTTATAAGATTTTTGGAAAAGTTAAAATTAAAAAATAATGATATGCAATCTGCTAAAATAATAGGAGAAAATGAAGATGTAGTGCGAATAATGAGTATACATAAAAGCAAGGGATTAGAATTTCCAATAGTGTTTTTATCAAGTACTTCTAAAAGAATAAACATGCAAGATTTAAATTCAAATATTCTATTACATGAAGATATAGGAATAGGTCCTCAATATATAAATTATGAAAAAATGATAGAGTATTCTACATCTGCAAAAGATGCAATAAAAATAGTTTTAAAGGAAGAAAATATTGCTGAAGAAATGCGTATTTTATATGTAGCACTTACAAGAGCAAAAGAAAAATTAATAATAACAGGTGTTACAAATGATTATGATAAGGAAATAGAGCAAAAAAAAGAAATTTTAAAAATATATAATTTAAAAAATGAGAAAATTAACCCAATAATTTTAAAAAAATATATTTCATATTTGGATTGGCTTGAACTAGTTATTCAAACAGGAAGATTAAAAGATTTAATAAAAGTAAATGTTTATTCGAAGACAGATATTGCAAAAATTGAGAAAGAAGAAGAAATAAAAATAAGAGAATTTGATTTTAATAAACCTATTGATTTAGAAAAATATGAAAGGGAATTCAATTGGGAATATGAGAATGAATTTTTAACAAAATTACCAGTTAAAACAACAGTAAGCAAAATAAAAGAATTAGAAAATGATATTTTAGATGTTGAAAGACTTCAAAACAAAGAAATTGGAATTGCAGAAATAACACCTGATTTTATGAAAGAAGAAGAAAAAATATCGTCAGCAAGAAAAGGAACTTTAATGCATTTATTTTTACAAAAATTAGATTTATCAAAGAATTATAAAATTAGTGATTTAGAAATTGAATTAAAGAATTTAGTATACAAAAACATAATAAATGAAAATGAAGCTGAATTTATTAATTTAAAACAAATAGAATATTTTATGAATTCAGACTTAGCTAAAAAATTACGTAAATCTAATAAAATAGAAAAAGAAAAACCTTTTTGTACAAAATTAAAAGCTAAAGAGATTTTTTCAGAAGCAAAAGATGAGACTATTTTAGTTCAAGGAATTATAGATTTATATGCTATATTAGATAATAAAATTATTTTAGTAGATTATAAAACAGATTATATAACTGATGAGAAGATATTTATAAAAAAATATTCAAATCAATTAAGAATTTATAAAAAAGCTTTAGAGGATGCTTTAAATAAAGAAGTATCTGAAGTATATATCTATTCTTTATATTTAAATAAGGAAATTTTACTTGATAAATAGGAATAATTAGTTAGAAAGTTTTATTTTTTATCAAAATATTTACAAAAAGCCTGTTTAGTTGTATAATATCAATATATGAGTATGTATTAAATAAAATAATTGAAGTATAAATAAAGAGGAAAAATAATATGGATAGAATGAAAACATTATTATTATATGCTTTAGGAATTATAGGATTTATGTTTTTATCATATTTACTAGAAGGCGGATTAATAGATGCTATGTATGAGAAAATAGATGGAGATATAATTCCAGGATATAATATTAATATAACAGATGTTTCAGGAAGAGCAACAAATGTAAATGGAAATATGAAATTTAGATTAACAAATGATTCAGCAAATTTAGAAAATTTATATGTGAAAATAGATTTATATAGTAAACAAGATTTATTAGCTGTAACTAGATATCTTCCAATAACAGATTTACCTGTAGGTTCTAGTAAAGAATATCAAGTAAGTTTTAAAGGTAATGGAATAAGAAGATATGAAATTTCAATTGTAAATAATGC
Organism: uncultured Clostridia bacterium; assembly: GCA_944390285.1. GTDB lineage: Bacteria > Bacillota > Clostridia > TANB77 > CAG-508 > Scatovivens. The sequence continues at coordinate 2,556 of CALXPN010000004.1, read as the reverse complement.
TCCAGATAAAACTAATATTCTTAACATATTAGGTTGGGAAATAGATTTAACTAATGTATTTGGTATGGATTTATCAGATACCACAATATTTGGTGTTAAATTAACAGAAATATTTAGCTGGGATAGTGCAAAAACTGCAGCAGGTAATATGTTAGATTGGACAGTAAATTTATTAGAGTCAGTACCATGGTGGGGTTATGCAATAGCAACAGGAATAATAATTTGGTATATATAGTTTAAAAATTAAATTATAAAAAATGTAAAAAATCGTTACATCTGTAACGGTTTTTTTATTATAATGTTTTATTTTTATTCTTGCGTTAAAAATATAAATAATATATAATAAAATATGTATAATTATAATAAAGGAGATTTTGTATGTTAGATTCTGATAAAAAAATAGAAATAAAAAATTTAGAAGATATTTCTAAAAATATAAGAAAAAATATTGTGGAAATGGTATATTCTGCTTCATCTGGTCATCCTGGGGGTTCATTATCTATAACAGATATTTTAACTGTACTTTATTTTCATGAAATGAATGTTAATATAAATAATCCTAAAGATGAAGATAGAGATAGATTAGTATTATCTAAAGGTCATTGCTCTCCAGCATTATATGCAGTATTAGCTGAAAAAGGATATTTTCCTAAAGAAGATCTAAAAACTTTCAGAAAAATAGATAGTTATCTACAAGGTCATCCAGATATGAAAAAAATACCTGGTGTAGATATGAGTTCAGGTTCATTAGGTCAAGGTTTATCTGTTTCAAATGGAATGGCATTAGCTGGAAAATTAGATAAAAAAGATTATAGAGTTTATTGCGTAATGGGAGATGGAGAAATAGAGGAAGGCGAAGTGTGGGAAGCTGCAATGACTTCTAGTCATTATAAATTAGATAACTTATGTGTTATAGTAGACAACAATAATTTACAAATTGATGGAAAAATAAATGAAGTTATGAGTCCATATCCAATAGATAAAAAATTTGAAAGTTTTGGTTTTAATGTAATTAATATAAATGGTCATGATTTTAATGAAATAATTACTGCCTTAGAAACTGCAAAAAAAATAAAAGAAAAACCTACAGTAATAATTGCTAAAACTATAAAAGGAAAAGGAATTTCTTATATGGAAAATGAAGCTAGTTGGCATGGAAAAGCTCCAAATGAAGAGCAGTATAATATTGCAATAGAAGAATTAAAATAGAAAATATGGAGGGTATTATGGATTTTGAAAATAAAAAGGCAACAAGACAAAGTTATGGTGAGGCGATAGCAAGTTTAGGAGAAAAGAATGAAGATATAGTAGTTTTAGATGCAGACTTGTCAGGAGCTACTAAAACAAATATCTTCGCTAAAAATTTTCCAGATAGATTTTTTGATATGGGAATAGCAGAGCAAGACATGATGGCTACTGCAGCAGGATTTGCAACATGTGGTAAGATTCCATATGCAAGTACATTTGCAGTTTTTGCAACTGGAAGAGTTTATGATCAAATTAGAAATAGTATATGTTATCCAAATTTAAATGTAAAAATATGTGCAACACACTGTGGAATTACAGTTGGAGAAGATGGAGCAACACATCAGATGTTAGAAGATATAAATTTAATGAGAGGTCTTCCAAATATGATTGTGATTTCTCCAAGTGATGATATTCAAAGTAAATGGGCTGTTGAAGAAGCATCAAAAATTAATGGACCTGTTTATATAAGATTTGGTAGAGCTGCAACTCCAATAATTTATGATAAAAATATTAAGTTTGAATTTGGTAAAGGAATTCAATTTGGAGATGGAAAAGATGCTACTGTATTTGCCACTGGAATAATGGTAGCAGAAGCTTTAAAAGCAAAAGAAGAACTTAAAAAAGAAAATATAAATATAAGAGTTATAGATATTCATACAATAAAACCAATAGATAAAGAAATTATAATAAAAAGTGCCAAAGAAACAAAAAAATTAATTTCAGTAGAAGAGCATAGTATTATTGGAGGGTTAGGCACAGCAATATCTGAAGTTTTAACAGATGAATATCCAGTTAAATTAATAAGAATGGGTATGAAAGATTGTTTTGGAAGATCAGGAAATGCAATGAAATTGTTAGAGTATTACGGACTTACAAGTAAAGAAATAATAGAAAATGTTTTAAAATCATAAGTAAATAATGAAAAATTGTTAAAAATATATACGTTTCAGTATTTTTTTGGTATAATAATATATAAGAAGTTATAAAGTTAACATAAATTGAAACACTAATTTTGAATCTAAAAAATAAATGAGAAAAGGAATATAATTATATGAGTGATACCAATAATCCAGAAAATCAAAATGAAAATAAACAATCAGTAGTAAGTAATAAAGCAAGTAATGTAGCAAAGAAAAAGGTACAAGAGCGTCTTTCAAAATCATTAAAGAAAAATGTAGCAAAGCAATCTTTGATGAAAGTATTGATGCCAATACTTATTTATGCTATTGTTTTTATAATGATTTTAATAATTATAATAGGTATAATATTGTTTTTAATAACTATGCCAGGAATGGTTATGGATCAGTT
>CALXPN010000003.1 GCA_944390285.1 uncultured Clostridia bacterium | reverse complement strand
TGAAACAGATTTACCTATTAAAATTAGTGAATATACTAATCTTACAATGCTTAATTTATTAGCACTTGCCTCAGAAAAAGTTAATAATATGGAGGCTATTGAGGCTTACATTGATTCACAAAGCACAGATGATATTGAAGAAATAATAAATATTATGTTGCAAGAAGATGATATACCTTTTTATTCTTATGAAGAAGATTCTGAATATCTTTCTAATGAAGAAAAATATGGTATGTCAAAAGCTAACTGGAATGGACTACAAGAAGTCTTAGATCAACACAATGTTTCAGATTATTTTGATTACGAAAGGTATGGAGCTGACGATGATGTAATACTTTATGATACAGGTTATCTTGATAGTATTGAATCAGGTAATATTGACTTACATTACTACTCTTTAGAAGAAATAAAAGAAACATTAAATTACGATGAAGAAGAAACTAAAAATAAAAAATTAAAAATAGTATATAAAGAAGTTGGTAAAGATCCTGTTGTAATGGAAATTGATGATACTTTAGAGGCAAAACAAAAATTAGTAGGTGGACTAATTGAAGTTGTACCATATAAGGACAATTTACTTCTTATATGCAATGAAGAAGGTAAAATATCTAATTTAAAGCCAAATTTACAATTTGATTATGATTATATTGCAGGAAATTGTTTTATAGTTGGCGATGATTATGAAAATGCAGGTTTTAAATCTGTCGAAGAAAATCAAATAAAAGATATAAAAAAGGACTTAGAAGATAGAACAATTATTTTAGAAGAAATTGAAGAAACTGATGAAATGGAGGTATAGTATATGAATATTGAAGTTCAAAAGAAACCTCCTAAAGAATTTTTGGAAGATATAAAAGTTACTGGAACTAAAGATGTTTTGAAATTACAAGAAGTACAAGCTATTAAAGATGCTTTACAAGAACATTTATTATTTATAGGGTTAGATAGAGGAAATAATATAAGAAGTATAAACTTACTTGGTATTGGAACATCATCAGATATATATATAAATAGTAAAGATATTCTAAGAACAGCTTTATTAACAGCTAGTGAAAAAGTTATTTTGGTACATAATCATCCTTCAAATACCTTAAAAGCAAGTTTTGAAGATAAACATATAACTAATGTAACTAATAAATTTTTAAATATATTTAGTATTCAGTTATTAGATCATATTATTGTAGCTGAAAACGGATATCTGAGTATGGGAAAAGAAAATGAAATAAACAGAGATTATAAAAACGATGATATTAGATTTATAGAAAATACATTTGTAATCGAAGAAAATACTAGATTAAAAAAAGAATTACAAAATTATCTTAATACATTAAAAAATTATAGTAATTCTAGTATTAAAAAATTCTATGAATTACTTAGTCAGGCTTTTAGAAGTGCTTTTGAAAGAGATTATATAATGTTAAATCCAATGAAAAATGTTATTAGACCAAAAAGTAATAAAAGAGATAAAAAAGTAAGAGCATTGACTATTGAAGAACAAGAAATTTTTACAGATTTTTTAATAAAACAAGATATTAAGAATACACCTTATAAAAATGTATTCTTAATTCAAATGTTTACAGGAATGAGAATTGGAGAGGTTTTGGCTCTTAAAGTTACTGACATAGATCTTGCACATAATATTATAAATGTTGAACATACAATTTCAGTTGATGCTGAAGAAAAAACAATAATGAAAGATACACCAAAATCATTTAATGGTATGAGAGAAATACCTTTGACCATATATTTAAAACCGTATATTATTGAACAAATGAATATAGCAAAGATTAACAATCATAAAGAAAACCTATTATTTGTTAATAGGAATGGAGGGTATGTGGATCATAGAATAGCAAATAGAATCTTAAAAAAAATACTAATAAACGAATTTAATATTAAAGATATTTCTACTCATAGTCTTAGACACACTTTTGGGACTAGATGTGCAGAATGTGATATAAAAGAAGTTGCTATACAAAGAATAATGGGACATTCTTCAATTAATGCAACACTTGATAATTATGTTGATGTTTCAGAAAAATTAAAAGAAAGTGAATTAGAAAAAGTGTATAGTTACTTTAAAGAAAATATGAATATAGATTATGAAGATATTGTTTTTTAATAAATTGTATTAAATAAATGGAGAGTAAATTGGAACTCTCCAAATGATAACCTTAATAATATTTGAATTTATGCAGTATTTTTCTCTGTATATTTGGAGAGTTATTTTTAACTCTCCAAAACTTAAAAGGGAAAATTTTGGAGAGTTAAGTGTAAGCAGTTGTGAAAAAGGCTGAGAAAGGCTAACAAAGGCTAACAGAGTAAAATAGCATATTACAGCCTTTTACAGACACTCTCAAATACGGTTAAAAAAACACTAAAATTTAGATAAAACAAAAGACCTGAAACCTAGTTGTTTCAAGTCTTTCAAGAATATTTTTCTTTTGGTCGAGGTGACAGGGATCGAACCTGCGACCTCATGGTCCCAAACCACGCGCGCTACCAACTGCGCTACACCTCGATATATTAAAACTCTTCTTAAAATATAGAAGAGTTTTGGTGAACCAGAGACGATTCGAACGTCCGACCCACGCCTTAGAAGGGCGTTGCTCTATCCAGCTGAGCTACTGGTCCATAAGACAATAAATATAATAACATATATAATATAAATTGTCAACTAAAAAGCACAAAAAATTATAAAAAATTTATTTTATATTTTATACTTATAAAAGTATAGTTGCTAATACAAGAATAAGTCCACCAATAGCTATAATAAGACCATTTCTTTTTGCTTTTTTTAATTCTTCTTCAGAATCTTGTAAATCTTTTTTTACTGATTTTTGTGGTAAAAAAAACATAAATCCACCAAGTAAAATAAATATAATTCCTAAAAGTAAAAGTATCATATTATTTCACACTCCTTTTATAAATGTTATTGGTGCACCCAGAGGGATTCGAACCCCCGACCTTCCGGTTCGTAGCCGAACGCTCTATCCAGCTAAGCTATGAGTGCATAACAACATAATTTATTATAAACTTCTAGTGTTAATTTGTCAATAATTTTGGGTATTTCACTTGCAAAAAAAACATTTAATTGTTATCATTATTATGAGAAATTATGATAGGTGATAATAAGTGAAAGAAGAAAATAAAGATAAAACTAAAACAGTTTCAAATAAATCAATTCAAAAAATAATATTTTTTATCTTTCTTGCTGTTATAATAGTTATAATTAGTGCAAGATATATAACAGATGAAGAATTTAGAAATTTTGTAAATTCTAATATTTTAAGAAAAGAAGTCTCAGAATCTACTTTAACTTCGATAGAAATAGATGCAGATAAAAATCCATCTGCTTACGCATATGATAAATATATATGTATACTTAATGAAAATAAGTTTATAGAATATAATTCAGATGGAAAAATTGAAGCAGAATTAGATGTAAATATTTCTGTACCGTTAGTTTCAACAGATGGAAAATATATAGCTATAGCAGAAAAAGGTGGACAAAAATTATATTTAATTTCTGGCACAAATATTGTATGGCAAACAGAAGTAGAAGGAAGTATATCAAATATTAAAGTGAATGAAAATGGATATGTGAGTATAGTAATAAAAGATACAACATATAAATCTGTTGTAGCTTTTTATGATGCTTCTGGAGTAGAGCAATTTAAAATATTTTTATCAACAAGCTATGTAGTATGTACAGATATTTCTCCAAATAATAACTATTTGGCTATTGGTGAAGTAGATTATTATGGTACAGTAATTAAATCTATTGTAAAAATATATTCAGTAGAAAAAGCTAGACAAAACCCAGATCCAAATTATTCGACAATATATACGTATGAGTCAGATAATAATGAAATTATAACAAATATAAATTATCAAAATAAAGATTATGCAATATGCATGTTTAATAACTATATTCAAAAGGTAACAATAGATTCTAATGAGAGATTATATGATGTAACAGAGGATGATTTATTTATTGATATAAATTTAAAAGATAGTATTGCTATAGTAGACAAGCAATCATCAGGGTTATTTTCATATGAATATGAAGTAATTATAAAAAATACAAATACAAATTTAGAAAACTTGTATATATTAGATAGTGATTTACCTAAAACAATATATATTTGTGGAAACAATATAGGTATTAATTTAAGTAATGAAGTTCAGTTTGTAAATTCAAATGGATGGTTATTAAAAAAATATACATCAAGTCAACAAATTCAAAATTTAGTAATTGGAGATAGTATAGCAGGAATTATATACAAGAATAAAATAGAAATAATAAAATTGTAGGAGGCTGAAATGTTTGCTGGAATTATAGTAGATATAATAATTATAGCAATATGTATTGTTACAATTTATCTTGGATATAGAAGAGGTTTAACATCTGTATTATATGGAATAATAGCTTTTATAATATCATTAATTATAGTTTTTGTTTTATATAAACCAGTATCAAATGCAATTATAAATAATACACAAATAGATGAAAATATAGCAGAGACAATAAAAAATATGTTACCAGAAGAAATGTTATCTGGAGAAAATAAAAGTCAAGAAAATACGAATATTTCAGAAGGCGGATTAGAAATTGTAAACAATTATGTTACTGAAGCAGTTGCTAAAGCTGAAAAAGATATTTCAAGTTATGTAGCAATTCAACTTTCTCAATTTTTTGTAAGAATTGGCACAATGATTCTATTATTTGTTATATCAAGAATTGTACTTATCATAATAAAATTTGCAACAAATATAATAGCAATGCTCCCAATTATAAGTACATTTAATAGATTAGGTGGTTTAATTTATGGTATATTAAAATCACTTATAATAATATATGTTTGTTTAGCAATATTTTCAATGCTTTCTCCAATAATAAGTTCATGGGGAATTATAGAAGCAATAGAAGAGTCACATTTAGGCAGATTATTTTATAATAACAATATTATTCTAAATTTAATAATAAAATAATTTGCAAGCAAATAAAACGAGGTGCTTTAGTTTGAATAGAATTAACAATAATAACAAAAGAAAAAAAGATCGCAAAGATCAAAAAAAGATGGAAAAAGAATCTAAAAATAAAATTGATAAAACAGAAAAAAAGAAGAAAGCTAAGACAAAAAAAGTAGAAATAAATAATCAAGAAAAAAATATTAAAACTAATAAAAATATAGCAAATCAAAAAGAAAAAAATCAAAAAAATAAAAAGAAATTTTCTATAATAAATTTTTTATTAAAATTGTTTTTATTTATTATAGTAATTTTAGGTATTTTAATTGGACTACTTTACTATAAAACTCAAGAAAATGGTGGTGGATTACGAGGTGCATTAATAACAATATTAGGATTAACTCCACAAGAGGTTGAGAATTTAGAAACAAAAAATGTCCTTCTATTAGGTGTAAGTAAAGATTTAGATTCAACACTTACAGATACAATAATAGTTTGTTCATATAATCCTAAAACTCAGACTGCTTATATGCTTTCTATACCGAGAGATACATTTGTTGGAAAAAATCAAAATACAGCCAAAGGAACAGATAAAATAAATTCATTATATTCTAAAAGTCCAGAAAAACTCTTAGAAAAAGTTTCAGATATTACAGGAATGGATGTTGAATATTATGCTGTTGTAGATAATAATGCTTTAATAGAAATTGTAGATATTATAGGTGGAGTAAACTTTAATGTTCCAATAGATATGGATTATGATGACCCAACCCAAGATCTTCATATTCATTTAAGTCAGGGAATGCAAAAAATAGATGGTAAAAAAGCAGAGCAATTGCTAAGATTTAGACATAATAATGATGGAACATCATATCCAGTAGAATATGGTGATAATGATTATGGAAGAATGAGAACTCAAAGAGAATTTATTTCAGAAACTTTGAAACAAACTTTAGTAATAAAAAATATATTTAAATCTAAAGAAATACTAGACACTGTTTTTAATAATATAGAAACAAATATGGAAATTAAAGAGTTGCTTCCATATATTCCTGATGCAGTAGAATTTGATATAAATTCAATAATAAGTAATCAACTTCCAGGTGAATCTAAAAAATTAAATAATTTATGGTTCTTTGTATATGATAAAAAAGAAACAAAAAATCTTGTACGAGAAATGCAAAGTAATTTAGAAAATAATTAATATAAAAACAAAAAATGCTTGCTTTTTTAAAAGCAAGCATTTATAATATCACTACAAAAATTATTTTCTATATTTTCTCTTATTTCTATGTTTTTTATTTTTTCTTAAAATTCTGACAGAAATAAATAAAAGTAAAATTCCACAAATTAAAATTATTATACTAATATCCAATTTTTTTTCAACATTGCTACCTGCTAAAAGATTTGTGGTATATTCAATTCCATCAACATTGTATTTAGCTGTTCCAACAATTTCTCCTTCTGAAATTGGAGCTAAAAGATTTTCATTTAACGTTATTTCAGGTGTTATTGTACTTAAATCTAAATTAATATTATGTAATACAGAAATATCGTTTTCTGCAATTAAGCTTAGATTTTTTGTGCCTTTTGTTCCATTTTCAATTTCCGTTGTAGATATAGTAGCATTTTTTTCAGTAATATTATCAAAATTATAGTTTTCATAACCATAGTCAAATAATTTTTTGGAATCTGTAAATCTATCATTTAATCCATTTGTAGTTCCACCATTTAAAGTAACAGAAATAAGTTCCATATTATTTTTTGAACTTTCTGCTACAAGGCAACTACCAGCTTTAGAAGTTGTACCAGTTTTTATTCCAATTGCATTTTCATAATAATAATTTTTACTATTGTTATTTAATAATTCATTAGAATTATACATAATTCTATCTGCTTGTGAATGCATATTTGTTGCAGGAAGTACATATTCTGTTTTGGAAACTATAGTTCTAAAAGTTTCATTTTTCATAGCATAATTTGCCATTAAATATAAATCATGTGCTGTAGTATAATGATTATCATCATGAATTCCATTCGGATTTACAAAATGAGTATTTGTACAACCAATTTCTTTTGCTTTTTCATTCATCATATCTGAAAAATTTTCTACAGAACCACCTACATGTTCAGCAAGTGCAAAAGCTGCATCATTTGCAGAAGGTAGCATTAAAGCATAAAGTAAATCATTTACACTAATTTCTTCACCAGCATGTAAATTACAAGTAACATATCCACTAGGAATATTTGAAATAGCGTTTTGAGAAACAGTTACCATATCGGAAAGTTCACAATTTTCTAATACTAAAATAGCTGTTAGTATTTTTGTTGTACTTGCAGGATACATAATTTTATCAGCATTTTTCTCATATAAAATTTTTCCAGTACTTACTTCTACAAGTAGACCTGCTTCTGAATTAATATCAATTTCTTCTGCTCTAACTGTAGTGGAAATATTTAATAATATTATAATTACAAAAAATAATATAAAAATTTTTTTCTTTAGTTTCATAATTCCTCCAAAATAAAATTTATAACATAATATAATAAAATTCGATAAATTTCAATAAAATGATTTTAAAATATTAGTTACAAAATAGAAAACAAAAAAGTTAAAAGAAAGAAGGTGTTTTATGCAAGAAAAAAAGAATATAATTAAAATAATTTTAATTGTAATAATAGTACTAATTATCATTGTATATAATTTTTTTATAAAAAAAGAAGAGTTTGAAGAATTTGATTATTCAGATTTTATAGTAGATGGCGCAAATAGTATTGAAAATAACAATTTAAATGAAATTATAAATGAAAAAAATAAAATAAAAGTATATGTTATAGGTGAAGTAAAAAATCCTGGTGTAGTGGAAATTGAAGAGGGAGACAGAATAGAAGATGCGATAATACTGGCAGGAGGTACTACAGAAAATACAGATTTAAGTAAAATAAATTTAGCATATTATTTAGAAGATGGACAAAAAATAGTTGTACCAAGTATTCATGATAATATAGAAAATGAGGGAGAAAATAATAATGAAGATTTATCAGAAGCTGGAGTGGTTGGAGAAAGTAGTAATGATTCAAAAGTAAATATAAATACAGCAAGTGAAGCTGAACTTCAAACTCTTTCTGGAATAGGAGAATCCTTAGCAGAAAGAATAGTTACATATAGAGAAGAAAATGGAAAATTTAAAAATATAGAGGATTTAAAAAATGTAAGTGGAATAGGAGATAAGAAATTTGAAAGTTTAAAAGAATATATAAAAGTAAAATAAAAAAACTTGCAATATAGCAAGTAAAATACAAAAGTATAAAAACCAAATAATAAAAGAATGCCGACTTTTTGAGGTAAAGCATTCTTTTATTATGAATTTTACTAAATTTATCCCATACCATTTTCATTGCCAACATTGAAAGCACTTGCAAAGTTTTTAATGATTCCTAAGATACCACTTGCAGCGAATAAAACGATTGCACCTACAACGTAAACAACGGCATGTTTTTTGATTTCGGCTTTGTCTCCAGGAGCTGCTGATATGTATTTGATAGCAAGAACTATTAACATGATAATAGCAACACCAACACCAATAATTTGAACAATTGTAATTATACTTCCAATTATTGAGGTAGCAGCGTCTGATGTACCAGTACTATCAGTAGCTTTTTGGAACATATCTTTAGCATTTTGTTCACTAGCTTTATATTCTGATGTTGCATTTGCTATAGTAACTGTTGTAGCTACTAATACAATTGCTAGTAATATTGTTACCAAAACCTTGATTACGTTTCTATTCATAATAAAATCCTCCTTTTACTATACTTATAAATATATTATATACCATTTTTTTACTTTTTTCAACAAAAATTAGTATATATCCATTTATTTTATATTAACACATAAATTTTTTTGTGTAAATATTTTTTTTAATATTGACCAAGAAAAATTTATATGTATAATAAGTATATACTGATGGAAGGAGAATTAATTGTTTTTTATGAACAAAACAATAAATAAATTTCAAAATATTGTACTTGTAATTTTAATAATTTTTATAGCAATTTATATAGTTTTTTTAAACAGATTAGAAGTAGCAGATGAATTATGGAATTTTCAAAATATTTGTAAAATGAGTAATGGATTTAAAATATATGTAGATGCAAATGTTATAATAACACCAATATTTTTTTATATAGCAAATATATTGTTTAATATATTTGGTGCAAATATGCTTGTATTTAGATTATATAATATTTTAATATATATACTAATTCTTATTGCATGTTATAGAATCCTGAGAAATTTAAAAGTTTCTAAAAACTTTTTAATAATATATATGGCATTTATAGTTGAATTTATATTTTCTATAATGACAGCAGGTGCAAATTATAATATGCTTGCAATGCTATTTGTACTTATAGGTTTGAATTTATATATATCTAAAAAAAGTAATAATTTTTTGCAAGGTATTTTGATATTTTTAATATTTTTTACAAAACAAAATTTAGGTGCAATATATGCCATAACTATAATAGTTTATGAATTATATTTAAATAAATTTTCTAAAAAGTTTGTGTTAGACCAGTTTAAAAAATTCCTTTTCTTTTTAATTCCAACAATTTTAATTTTAGTATATATGTATATAGATGGTAACTTATTAGGATTTTTGAATTATGCATTTGGTGGAATATTAGATTTTGGAAAAAGTAATAATGTTTTTATAGCATATGGATATTATTCTTTTATACCTTTTATAGTTTTAGGATTATATATTTTCATAGCAATAAAAAGAAAAACAATTTTAAAAGAAGTTATAGATGATGAAAAATTTAGAAACTTAACATTATTATTTATATTTTCAATGGGAAACACATTAATTGTATATCCTATAATGAATTCTGCACATTTTACTATGGTTATGCCTATATATATAATTTTTATATGTTATTTATTTGGAATATTAATTTTTGAAAATTTATTTTCAGATGAAAAATATATTGAGAATATTAAATGGTTAACTATTGGAATAATCTTTGCATTAGTACTTAGAATAATTTTTAATATTTTTAGCGAATCAGATGCTACATTTATAAATGACAAAAACAGCAATTTTTTCGGAGTGTATGTATATAATGAAACACTAGAGAAATCAAGAAAAATGGAACATTATATTAAAAACAGAAATGAAGATGGTGTAGATGTAATGATTTTATCATATGATGCAGCAGTTCCAATGATAAATTTAAAACAGAGTCATGGTGCATATGATTTATTATTTAATGGTAATTTAGGATATGATGGAATAAATAAAATAAAAGAAGATATACGAAATAGAAAAAATACTGAATTTTTAATAGTAACTGATGAAAAAGATGTATTTTGGCAAGAACCAGTAGAGATAAGAGATTTTATAATTGAAAATCTAGATTATTCTGGACAAATATGTAATTATAGTATATATAGAACAAATTAGTAATAATAAAAACCACTTTAATTAGTATAATAATTAAAGTGGTTTTTATATTTTATGGGTAATTAAAATTTGAACTATTTTTTTAATTTGTTCCATTCTTCTTCTTTGAATCCAACCAAAATAGTATTATTGTTTACAAGAATAGGTCTTTTTATAAGCATTCCATTACTAGAAAGTAAACGAATTTTCTCATCATCTGATAAGCTTTTTAATTCATTTTTTAGATTCATACTTCTATATAATAGTCCACTAGTATTGAAAAACTTATTTACAGGAAGACCACTTATTTCAATTATATTTTTTAATTCTTCATATGTTGGGGTATCTGTAACAATATGTCTATCTGTATATTTAATATTATTTTTATCTAAAAATTTTTTTGCTTTTTGACATGTTGAACATTTAGGATAATTTATAAATACATAATTCATTTTTTTACTCCTTTTTGATATTTTTAGAATACTATATAATTATATCACGTTTTTATGTAAATTTCTACTATTTTATGAAAATATTTAAAATTATGTAAATAATTATAAAAATCATTTATGCTATTATACTATTTATTTTTAAGAAAAGATTAATAAACTATTAATAAATTATTAATAACTTTTTTGTAAAATAATATTAGTTTTATTATATGAGGTAGTTGTATGAAAAAAAGAGATAGTAAAAGAAAAAAATCTAAATTATTAATAGTTATTATAATTCTAGTATTGTTTTTAGTTTTGAAAGAAAAAGTGAATTTTAGCTATAAATTTAATATAGGAGAATCTACTAATAGAAATTATAATGGAATAGGCAAAATAGAAGAGAATGAAAAAGATGGATATAATAGCATATTTATAACAGAGGAACAAAATAAAAAAGAGTATATTGAATATATACAAGGTGCTAATGCTAGTTGGGCACAAAAAGCATATTGGGGAGGAACAATGGAGGAGAATGGTTGTGGTATAACTTGTATAGCTATAATAGCAAGTGGATATGGAAAAAATATTACTCCAGAGGATTTAAGAATAAAATATAGTCCACATTTAGATGGTGATGATATGTCTGATGCTTTAAAAAATATTGGGATAGAAAATAGTGATTTCTGTTTTTCTGAAATTTATTTTAGAAAAGATTATATATTAGAACATTTAGAAGAAAATAAACCAATTCTAATTTGTGTTTGGGACAAACCTGATACAAGATGGACAGAAAAGTCACATTATATGGTACTTTTAGCAACAGATGGAAAAAATAAAATATATGTATCAAATCCAAATGGAGAAAAACAAAAAAGTCCATCTGGTTGGTATAGTACTGAAAAAATTTTACCATATATTGCAAAAGCTATGTTTATAGAGGAATAGAATACATAAAGTAGAATTTAAAATATAAATATTTAGATAAATTTAGGTATTATTTCAAATTTTAAGCATATAAATATATAAAAGGAGTTGACAAATTATTTTTTCTGTAGTAAAATAATTCTGTTAAACATCGCGGGGTGGAGCAGTTGGCAGCTCGTCGGGCTCATAACCCGAAGGTCGTAAGTTCGAGTCTTACCCCCGCAACCAAAGATTTAACTAGAGTCGCAAGAGATTGTGGACTCTTTATTTTTGCCCATTAAAAGTTACATAAAATAAATTGGGCACCATTTGGGCACAGATCTATGTAAAAAGGTTACTGGTAAACCTTGAATTTTCGATATTTAAAAGTATATTTGATTAAATTCTATTTGAAATAAATTGTTTCTGCTTAAATTGTAAAATATAAAATTGTGAAATTAATTAAAAGTATTTAAGCAGAAACTGCCATATCTTGATTTACTTCTTTATTATTATAATTTTTCATAGAATTTTTTCCTTTCAATTTTTTGTATAAATTTATGTGATAAGCCTCTAATTGGCTTTAAAATATTTTTTTGTATCTTCTCTATAAAGAAGATTATCAAGTTTATCTGATGCCTCTCTGTCCATTTTCGCAAACGCATGGGCATAGATATTTAATGTTGTAGATGTTTGAGCATGTCCAAGTCTATTACTAACAGTTTTAACATCTAATCCTTGTGCAATAAGCAAAGTTGCATGTGTATGGCGTAAGCCATGAAATGTAATATGTGGCAAGTTTTTATCTTCTAGGAACTGCCTAAACCATTTTGTAATTGTGTCTGGATGCATAGGAGAGCCATCCCATTGCACAAATAATCGATTTGTGTTTTGCCATTTGTCTCCTAATTTTAATCTTTGTTCTAACTGTTTTCTTTTGTAAGCTTTTAAAAGTTTAGTAATTGAGATAGGGATACTAATAACCCTGTTTGATGTTTCTGTTTTGGGACCTTTTGTATAGATACCAATGGAAGAAACATATTGACTAGCCTGTCTTACAGTGATTGAAGAATTCTTAAAGTCTACATCTTGCCATTCTAATCCTAAAACTTCTCCACGTCTTAATCCTGTAAAGATTGTTAATAGAATAATGACTCGAAACTTTAATTCTTCGCCTTCCAATGCTTTAATTAATGCTATTGTTTGTACATCATCATAGAAATTAATATTTGGCTTTTTAGCTTTAGGTGGTCTTACTCTTGATGCAGGATTATATGGAATCATTTGCCAATATACAGCTTGTTGTAACATTGTATGTAATAATCTATGATGTTCCAGTACAGTTTTTGAAGATAACTTATGTTTGATATTTTTTCTAATATAAGTTGCCTCACTCAATTCTTGATATAAATACATTAATTGCATTGGTTGAATTTTGTCTAAATACATGTTGCCGAGATAGGGGAGAATTCTTGATTTTAACATACTTTTATATCTTTCATAAGTCTTAGGAGATAAATTTGGAATAGCATAATTGTTAATCCAAAAATCAGCATAATCTCTAAAACGCATCTTTTTAGCAGATAAAGCTTGTCCAGTTTCTATTTCTGATATAAATAATGCTAATTCTTTTCTAGCTTCATTTTTATTTTTTGCTTGAACTGTCTTTTTATAAATAATTCTTTTTCCTTCTCCTGTATATCCACCAGAAACTCTTAATCTGTAAGAATTCTCTCCACGTTTTTCGATATTTCCTACCACACCTTCATCACCTCCTTTCATGTGGTAGGGAAGACATATTATTTTTTTAAGAACTTTAATAAAAGTGTATTATTCCAAGACAAACCTTCTGATTCATAGTGATGTTCTACATTAATTAATTCAGCTTCTAAAAAAGCTTTTTTATTTGTTAAATTATTGTTAGATATACCTAATTTTATTAAATTTACGGCTTTTAATACATCTTCATGAATGAAATAATATGATTTGTCATTCAATTTATTTATTTTATTTAATATGCTATCTTTTAAAGTTGTAAAGCCAGGATTTTCAATGAATAATAATGTTTCTTTTAAAATAGTTATATAGATTAATAAACTATCTTTCCTAGCGTCTAGCTGATTTTTATTTATTAAAAAGGCTAAAAACTCATAAATAGCAATATATGTAATAAAACGTTGCAATCCATCATTGAAATTAGCTATGGGTTCCCAATTATTTGAAAGTAAAGTTATAATCAAGGGAAGAAACATCATATCAATAGTAAAAATAATGCCTTGTTTAATATATTTAGATTTCATTTAATCACCCTTTTCTATAAATAATAAGTATTATATTTTTTTACTTACAATATAATCTCTAACTATGTAATCGTTCTTTAAATAAAAGTCTAAAGCACTTTTATTAGGACCAAAAACTTCAATGTTTATTCTTTTACAATTAATACTTTTAAAATGATTTTCTATTTTTTTTAAGAGCAATTTTCCAATGCTATGACCACGTGAAGAATTTTTAACTATTAGTTCTAATACATTACCTGTTTTAGCACAATCATTTGTTAGTTTGTCTATTTCATCATTTAGATTTACAGCACCAAGAACTAATCCTATAATTTTAGTATCTTCAATTGCTAAAAATATTTTTCCATTCTGTTTGTTAATAAGTTCTAAATCCATTTTAAAGTAATCTTCGCGATAGTTGTCTGATAAAATTTGAGTATGCCAATCATCTATATCAATAAGATAATTTTGTAATTCTATTAATAAGTCTTTTATTTGTTCATCATAGATCGAATCATATTCTATTATTTTTATCATAATGAACCTCCTTGTTTTTTACAATCATCACAAATATGTGGTAATTCAGGATTATCCTTTATTCTAGATAAAAAATATTTATTACATTTATTGCATTTATAAGGATAATCCCCATTAATATAATCTTCTATTAGTTCATAATACATATAAGAAAGAAGAGAAGTAAAAGTAAACCTTCTTTTATAAGAATTATCATAATAGAAGTTAATACCTCTAAGTTTCTCATTTGTTCTAGATATAAATATACTAGGGTAAAGTAAAAAAATAGTTACTAATGATTTCATTTCTGTTGCTAAATATTCAACATCATGAATTGTTTCTCTATAGCCCATTAGTGAATGCTCTTTAGCAAAAGCCTTTTCTTCTTTTGAACTACTAAATAGATTAGGATCCATCATAACTAAATTTACTAAAAAATCCATAGTAGAAATATTAAATTCATTGTTTATTTTATAAATTCCAGGCCATTGTTTTTTAAACATAGAAACATTTAAATACTGGTCATTATATTCAGTACCACCTAAAAATCCAAATTCAGATAAAAAATCATAACATTCTTTTAAATGAGATTTAGCATCAGGTGCACATCCTAAAAAAGGCAAATAAATTCTAGTATATTTTTTCTTCAAATCTGATAAATCATAAAATTCAATATCAGTATCATTAGATAAAGCATAAATTCCATATTTATTTTTTTCATAAGGTATTGGTTTAGAAATTTTAACCCAATAAAAAGTATCTTCTTTATCATGTTTATTGACTTCATAATCATCAGTTCTTCCTGTTAAGTAATCAACAGAAACATGAAAATAATCAGCCAATTTTATTAACATATTAAATCCTGGATACACATTCTTATTTTCGTAATTTGATAAAGTAGCCCTTCTTTCATTTAAATTTTCTGCTAATTGTGCTTGTGTAATACCATATGATTTACGCAATTGTTTCAAACGATTACCAAAATTAAACTTATCCATTGTAAAAATTTCCCCCTCACTAATTAAGGACATTATATACAATAAAATACTATTTGTAAACATTTAAAACTAAAATAATCATAAAAAATCTCAAAAAAAGTATTTACAAAACAAATAAAATATTATATTATGTACGCATAATGAGAATAAAGAAGGAGGTGATAGTATGAATAGTGAGAAATTAAATGAAAATACAAAAGAAAAAAGAGTTTTAGATTCAGTAGAAGCAGCAGAATATTTGGGTATTTCATATTGGCTAATTCGTAAATTAGTAAGAGAAAAGAAAATACCATATTACAAAATTGAATCTAAAACACTATTCACGAAAGAAATTCTAGACAAATATATTCAAGACAGTCTAGAAGAACCAAAGAAAAAAGTAAAATATGATTTTTCTAATTTTTAAAAAGAAGTATTTTACTAAGAAAGTAGGTGATTATTAGTGAAAGGAGGAAAAAGATATTGGTTTAAGTTTTACAACAATTTTTTTGACAATGAAAAAATCAAACAAATTAAAAGAAAAAAAGATGGAGATAGGCTTATTGTAATTTTTATAAATTGTTTAGCAATAGCAGCAAATTGTGAATCTGGAGGATATTTAAAAATAAGTGAAAACAAGTTTTTTACCATAGAAACATTAGCACATCATATGGGTAGAAATCAGAAAAGTATCGAGAATGCACTAGATATTTTTCAGGAATATAGCATGATTATACAAGATGAATATGGCTATAAAATAAAAAATTGGAATAAGTATCAAAATCTACAGGAGAAAGGCTTACATACTAAAAAGGATTCCACAAAAGATGTAAAAAATGTGGATATAGAAAGAGAAAAAGAATTAAAAAAAGAAATAAAAACAGAAGGAGGTGTAGAAGATGGAGAAAAGAGTTATGGAAAAATCAAAGACTTTATATAGTTTAGAAGAAATCTTGCGAAATGGTTATCCAATAAAAGCAAATATACCTAAAGAAACTAGATGCAAATATTGTAATAAAGTTTTGAAACCAAGAGGAATATTAAATCCAATAAATAAAACTATAAATGTATTTATAGAAAATGAAAAATGTGATTGTAAACAGGCAATAGAAGAAAGAAATAAGGCAAAAGAAAAACTGCAAGAAGAATTGATGAAACAATATGAGAATTATAGAAAAGAAGAATACAACAAAAAGATTAAACAATATTATGGAACAGAATTTATAACAAAACAATTTAAACAAAAGACTTTGGAGAATTTTATTACAGACGAGCAAAATCTAAAAACAAAATTAGCAGCTCAAAAATTTTTAACGGATTTTAATAATATGAAAAAAGGAATTATATTTGTAGGAAAAAATGGAACAGGAAAAACACATATTTCAATGGCGATATGTAATGAATTATTAAAAAATAATGTACCAGTAATATTTGGAACATTGACACAATTAGTGGAAAAGTATGCTATATGTTATAAGAATCATACAGAAAGTGAATTAACAAAATTATATACAAAAGTAGATTTATTAGTTATAGATGATTTAGGAGTAGAACCAATGAATGATTGGTTGTTGTCTAAATTATTTACAATTATAAATGAAAGATTGATAAATGAGCTACCATTTATTATAACAACAAATTATAATATGGAAGATCTAAAACAAAGATTAAGCATACCGAACAAAGTATGTAAAACAACAGATTCTATAATATCAAGATTATCTAATATGTGCTATAGAGTGGAATGCAATGGAAAAAGATTATAGAATATAAAGTTCGAAAATAATGTAGCTATTTAGTAGTGATGGAATATAAATTGGAAGGATAATATAAAAATAGCTAGGAAGGAGGTAAAAATGTTTGAAAGAGGAATTGCAACATATGATAGAAATAACTTTAGAAAAAGATTAGGTGAGTTTTTAAGTGTTGCAAATGAATATATGCAGGATGATGCAAACGAACACAATATTTATCAAGTTTTATACAGAACAGAATTATTTAGAAATGCAATATATAAATGTGTAAAATTTAAAAGACCATTAATAGGAGAAGAACCCTTACCAGGAAAAGAAGATGGTATTAGTCAGTATGAAAGTGAATATTCAAATGAAATCTTAAAAATTAAGATACATGAATTGTTGCCACCAGTAAGAACACCATATAATAATAAAAGATTAGAAAATACTTGCCAAGCAATAGGAGAAAAGTACAAAGGTTTATTTGCTAATAAAGAAGTTATTATTAGAGTACAAGTAAGTGTACCAAGAAATAATTGGGATATAGATAATAGAGATTTAAGATATATTTTTAATGGATTTGTTTATGGTGGACTGATTACAGATGATAATATTAAGTATGTAAGCTATATGTTAGAAGGAATTAATGACAGAGAAAATTATATAAAAATATTTATTGGAGAAAAAAGAAATATTCAAAATATTTGTAATATAAATCCAAAAGAATATTTTAAAAAAGTGTGATTATTAATCAATTTTAAAATATCCAACTAGTCACACTTTTTGGACTTTCAAAAAATCACACTTTTTAATAAACACAGAAATACTTAAGAATAAAGAAAAACGAATATTTTAAATACTGAAAAATTGTACATAGGTAGGGAGTACATAACAGAAAAAACATATAAATACATGAAAGGGCGACTGGAGGCACAAGATGGTAATCTTGTGTCTTCTGTCGCATAGAAGTAAGTTGGAAGATAGGCAGAAACGTAAAAAAGGAGGGAGGTGATTTAAGTGGAAAAAGAAAAGAGGATATGTTTAAGGAATAGAGATTTCAATTTTATAATGTATTTAGCTGAATATGGAATTATTACAAATGAAAATGTTAAATTGTTTTATGATTCAAAATATTATTATAAAAATAGATTAGCAAGTTTAGCAAAGGGTGAGTTTGTAGAACGATTATATGGAAAAGTTGTATTAGGAAGAAAAGGCAAAAGCTATTTAAATAAAATAGGATTAGGCTATAGAAATATAAATAGAAATGAAACTTATAAAAAGAGAATGGAAAGAATTAGTGATGTTTCTTGTAAAGTACAATTATCTGGATGGTACTTTGAGCCAAGTTGGAGGTGTAGTGTAAATACCTATACTAAAAGAGGTAATAGATTTATTGGTGTCATGTCAAGAGAAAAAAGATGGTGGCAAGAAGATGATGAAGATTTTTACAAAAGATCTTATATAGTCTATTTCCTACATAAAGATATTACACCAAGAGAACTAAAGTACATAGATAAAGAATTAGATAGAAATAAAAACGGTTTTAGAGGTGCAATTATATTTATAGAGGATGAATGGCTCCTAAACCATCCAAAATTTGCAAATATAAATTTTAGCGAGAATTATATAATTATATATCAAAAAGAAATATGGGAAATATTCAAAAAAATTCTAGATGAAGACTATATGAGAAATAGAATAATTAATATATTTGGAGAAGATATTTATAGAGTAAAAGGATACATATACGAAATATATTGCAAAAAGGAAGATGATTTATATACATATATTTTTCCAATGCCTTTTGTTGATTTTAGTATTATGGATTGGATTAATGATATGGTAGATAGTAGTCCTTTTAGTAATACTAAATTTAAAGTTGTTTGCAATGATTTTTGCTTAAAAGAAGTTAGAAAGTTTTTGAAAGATGAAGTTGATGTAATTTGTATTACATAAAAATAAAAGAAAATTGTAAAATAATGCAGAATTATTGTGAAAAATGACTTTTTATGATATAAAATAATAAGAAATTATAAAATAAGAGGTAAGAGAAATGGATAACAAAAATACGAGAGAAAGAGAAGAATTACACAAAAAGATATGGGCAATAGCTGATGATTTGAGAGGTTCTGTTGACGGATGGGACTTTAAACAATATATATTGGGAATGATGTTTTATAGATATATTTCAGAAAATATAACAGATTATATAAATGAAGGAGAAAGAAAAGCTGGAGATAAAGATTTTGATTATACAAAATTACCAGATGAAATTGCAGAAACACAAAGAGAAGAATTAGTAAAAGAAAAAGGATTTTTTATATTACCTTCAGAATTATTTTGCAATGTTTGTAAAAGGGCAAAAAATGATGAAAACTTAAATGAAACGTTAGAAAGAGTATTTAATGATATAGAAAATTCTGCAAAAGGAGCAGAAAGTGAAGAAGATTTTGCAGGATTATTTGACGATATAGATGTAAATAGTAATAAATTAGGAGCAACAGTAGCTAAAAGAAATGATAAATTGGTAAAAATATTAAACGGTATTGCAGATATTAAATTAAATAATTATAAAGATAATTTAATAGATGCGTTTGGTGATGCTTATGAATATTTAATGTCTATGTATGCATCAAATGCAGGAAAGTCAGGAGGAGAATTTTTTACACCTCAAGAGGTAAGTGAATTACTAACAAGACTTGCAGTAGTAGGTAAAAAATCTGTTAATAAAGTATATGATCCAGCTTGTGGATCAGGTTCATTACTTTTAAAATCTGCTAAAATACTAGGAAAAGAAAATGTAAGAAACGGTTTTTATGGACAAGAAATAAATTTAACTACATATAATTTATGTAGAATAAATATGTTTTTACATGATATAGGGTATGATAAATTTGATATAGCTTGTGAAGATACATTAACTAATCCACAACATTGGGATGATGAACCATTCGAAGTAATAGTATCAAATCCACCATATTCTATTAAATGGGCTGGAAACGATAATCCACTTCTAATAAATGATCCAAGATATTCTCCAGCAGGAATATTAGCGCCTAAATCAAAAGCAGACTTTGCATTTATAATGCACTCTTTATCTTGGTTAGCAACTAATGGTACTGCATCAATAGTATGTTTTCCTGGAATTTTATATAGAGGTGGAGCAGAACAAAAAATAAGAAGATACTTAATTGATAATAACTTTGTAGATTGTATTATTCAATTACCTGATAATTTATTCTTTGGAACAAGTATAGCAACTTGTATAATGGTATTAAAGAAAAGTAAAAAAGATAATAGCACATTATTTATAGATGCAACAAATGAATGTGTTAAGGTAACAAATAATAATAAATTAACAGATGAAAATATAAATAATATTATAGAGATATTTAAAAATAGAGTGGATAAGGAACATATTGCAAAAATAGTATTGAATGAAGAAATTGCCCAAAATGATTATAATTTATCAGTTGCAACTTATGTAGAAAAAGAAGATATAAGAGAAAAAATTGATATTGTTGAATTAAACAAAGAAATAGATGAAATTGTTGAGAGAGAAAATAAACTTCGTATTGAAATAGCTAAAATAATTGCAGAGATAGAGGTGTAAAATGGGAAGAATTGATGATTTAATAAAAAATAAATGTCCAAATGGTGTAAAATTTTTAGATTTGGAAAAATGCTGTAACATATTAGATAATAAAAGGAAACCTGTTACAAAGTCTGCAAGAAAAGCAGGAGAATATCCATATTACGGAGCTAATGGAATTCAAGATTATGTAGCTGACTACATATTTGATGGAAAATATGTATTAGTTGGAGAAGATGGTTCTGTTATAAATGAAAATGGAAATCCGATAGTAACATGGGCTGAAGGAAAAATATGGGTAAATAATCATGCACATATTATTGAAGAAATAGAAGGAGTTTCTTTAAGATATTTATATCATTATATTCAAACAATTAATGTAACAAGTTTAATTCATGGAAATATACCAAAATTAAATCAGGGTGATTTTAGAAAGCTTCAGATTGCTGTACCTCCGTTGGAGGTACAAGATGAAATTGTCCATGTTTTGGACGATTTCATCTTACTTTCAGCCGAGCTTTCAGCCGAGCTTTCAGCCGAGCTTTCAGCCGAGTTGAAAGCTCGACAAAAACAATATGAATATTATAGAGACAAACTATTAAATTTTGAAAACAATGAAACCTTTGGCGCTGTACACACACACACACACACGGATACTTCTATAGACAAAAAATAGAATATATAAAATTAATAGATATTGCTGAAATAGGAACAGGTAGCAGTAATACAAACGAAGAATTAAAAATTGGTAAATACCCTTTTTATGTTCGTTCTCCTATAGTTAGATATAAAGATACTTATGAATTTGATGAAAAAGCAATAATTACTTCTGGTGATGGCGTAGGAGTCGGAAAGATATTTCATTTAATAAATGGAAAGTACGCACTACATCAAAGAGCATATAGAATACATATTTTAAATAACGAATTTAGTACAGAATTTGTGTATTATTATATGAAAGCTAAATTTTACAAATATATAATGGAAAGATCTTTTAATTCATCTGTTACTTCTATTAGAAAGCCTATGCTAAATGAATTTGCTGTGCCAATGATTCCGTTGGAGATTCAACAAAAAATAGTAGAAATTTTAGATAAATTTGAAAAATTAACTAATGATATTTCAGAGGGGTTACCTGCTGAAATAGAGGCAAGACAAAAGCAATATGAATATTATAGAGATAAATTATTAAATTTCAAAGAATTAAAAGTAGAAAATAAGGAGTAAGTTATGAGTAAATATAATGTAGTAATGGAAATGAGTAATTCAACAGTAGTAACTGAATATAAGCCAATGCAAAAACGTTCTGATTCATATCAAAGTGAAGCAGAATTAGAAAAAGAATTTATAGAAATGCTACAAGAACAAGGCTATGATTATTTACAAATACACGATTCTAATACACTTATAAGAAATTTGCGTAAACAATTAGAATTATTAAATAAATATACATTCACAGATAGTGAATGGGAAAAATTCTTTAATGATAATATTTGTAATAATAATGATGGAATAGTTGAAAAAACAAGAAAGATACAAGAAGATAATATTCAGGTACTAAAAAGAGATGATGGAACAAGTAAAAATATTACATTAATAGATAAAAAATGTATTCATAATAATAGACTACAAGTTATAAATCAATATGAAGAAAAAGATGGAAGTTATAAAAATAGATATGATGTAACAATACTTGTAAACGGATTTCCATTAGTACATATAGAATTAAAAAGAAGAGGAGTTGCTTTAAAAGAAGCATTTAATCAAATAAATAGATATCAAAAAGAAAGTTATTGGGCAGGAAGTGGACTTTATGAATATGTACAAATATTTGTGATTTCTAATGGTACAAATACAAAATATTATTCAAATACAACAAGAGAAAATCATGTAAAAGAAAAGAATTGTACTAGAAATAAAAGCAAAAAAACAAGTAATAGTTTTGAATTTACCTCTTATTGGGCAGATAGTAATAATAAGATAATTCATGATTTGGTTGATTTTACAAGAACATTCTTTTCAAAACATACAATATTAAATATATTAACCAAATATTGTGTATTTACATCAGAGAACATGTTACTTGTAATGAGACCTTATCAAATAGTTGCAACAGAAAGAATTTTAAATAGAATAGAAGTTTCTACAAATTATAAAAAGATGGGTACCATTGAAGCAGGTGGATATATATGGCATACAACAGGTTCAGGGAAAACACTTACATCATTTAAAACAGCACAACTTGCAACAAATTTAGATTATATAGATAAAGTTCTGTTTGTTGTAGATAGAAAAGACTTAGATTATCAAACAATGAAAGAATATGATAGATTTCAAAAAGGTGCAGCAAATGGAAATAGAAATACAAAGATTTTACAAAAACAATTAGAAGATGAGACATCAAGAATTATAGTTACAACAATACAAAAACTTAGCGAATTTGCAAAAAGAAATAAAAATCATCCAGCATATCAAAAACATTTAGTATTGATATTTGATGAATGCCATCGTTCTCAATTTGGTGACATGCACCAGATGATAGTTAAGAATTTTAAAAATTATCATTTGTTTGGATTTACAGGAACTCCAATATTTGCCAAAAATGCTGTAAATAAATCAAATCCAAATTTTTGCACAACAGAGCAAGCTTTTGGTGATAAATTACATACATATACAATCGTTGATGCAATTAATGATGGAAATGTATTACCATTTAGAATAGACTATGTAAATACAGTAAAAGAAAAAGAGGGAATGACAGATAAAGAAGTAGCAGCAATAAATACAGAAGAAGCGTTGTCATCACATGAAAGAGTAAGTAAAATAGTAGAATATATAATAGACCATTTTGACCAAAAAACAAAAAGAAATTCATTCTATGATTTAAAGGGACAAAGAGTAAATGGATTTAACTCAATATTTGCTGTAAGTTCAATTCCAATGGCTAAAAAATATTATTTAGAGTTCAAAAAACAATTAGAAGAAAAACATAAAGATTTGACCATTGCAACAATATATTCATATGCACCTAATGAGGAAGATAATAGTAATGGAATATTAGAAGATGAAGAATTTGAAACAGACTTACTAGATCAAAGTTCAAAAGAGTTTTTAGATTTTGCTATAGGGGAATATAATAAGAAATTTAAAACAAATTTTTCATCAGAGGGGAATGGATTCCAAGACTATTATAAAGACTTATCCGATAGGGTAAAAAATAGAGAAGTGGATTTGCTAATAGTAGTAAATATGTTTTTGACGGGATTTGATGCAACAACATTAAATACGCTATGGGTAGATAAAAACTTAAAACAACATGGATTGATACAAGCATATTCAAGAACAAATCGTATATTAAATTCTGTAAAAGCTTATGGAAATATTGTATGCTTTAGAGATTTAGAAGAAGCCACAAATGATGCTATTGCATTATTTGGAGATAAAAATGCAAAGGGAATCGTATTATTAAAATCTTATGAAGATTATTATTATGGATATGAAGATGATAAAGGAAGAAAACATATAGGGTATGAAGAAAGAATAGCTATGTTGATACAAAAATATCCTTTAGGAGTGCAGATAATAGGAGAACAAAATAAGAAAGACTTTATTGTACTAATGGGAAATATTTTAAGACTTAGAAACATATTATCTTCATTTGATAAATTTGCAGGAAATGAAATATTATCAGAAAGAGATTTTCAAGACTATATTGGAACATATACTGACTTATATGAAGAATACAAATCAAGACCAGAAGAAGAGGAAAGTATTAAAGAAGATATAGTATTTGAAATGGAACTTGTAAAGCAAGTAGAAGTAAATATAGATTATATTTTGATGTTAGTAGCTAAATACCATGATTCAAATTGCGAAGATAAAGAAATATTAGGTTCTATTGAGAAAGCAATAAAATCAAGTTTAGCACTTCGTTCAAAGAAAGAGTTGATAGACAAATTCATTTCAAAGATAAATGCAGATACAAATGTTTATAAAGATTGGGCTAAATTTGTAAAACAACAAAAAGAAATAGATTTAGAAAATTTGATTAAGGAAGAAAACTTAAATGAGAAAGAAACAAGAAAATTCTTAGATAATTCCTTTAGAGATGGAGAAGTTAAAACAACAGGTACAGATATAGAAAAAATATTACCACCAATGAGAAGATTTGGAGGAGGCAATAGAGCAGAAAAGAAACAAACGATAATTGATAAGATAAAGAAATTCTTTGAAAAGTATTTTGGAATAAATAGTTCAAATGAAGATGGAAATAATGATATACAATATGATATTACAGATGAAGAAAATAATAATAATTTAGCAATGGTTGCTGAGGAAGAGGAAGAATATAAGAAATAAGAGGTATATAAAATAGCAAAGAAAAATGAAAATAGAATATAAGTTGAATAAAAAAGGATTCTTAAAAGGAATAATTGATTTAAATCAGAAACAAATAGATAATTGTATTGATATATCAGAAATTAAATTTGCAGATATATTTGGTATTGTTTCAATGACATTATTATTAAAAAAGGAATTTAATAATTGTAATAAAATGTCAGTCATAATGCCTCGTAATTTAGATGTATCAAATTATTTACATATATCAGGATTTGTTGATTACATTAAAAAATTTGCAAATGTGAAATATAATGGATTAAATATAATTTCTAAATTACATAGCGTTCCTAATATTAGTGATGATAAAGAATATATACCACTTCAAGTAATTCATAATAATGATGATGTTGAATTAATTATAGAAAAAATAATTTCATGGTTAAAAAACAAAAATATAGTAGAAGACGAAATAAGTAAAATATTTACAGTATTAGTAGAAATTTTTCAGAATGCTATAGATCACAGTAATAGTAGAGATGGATGCATATTTGCAATGCAAAAATATCAATCGGAATTGATGATTAGTATTGCAGATTTTGGAATAGGAATTAAAGAAGCATTAGCAAAAAACAAAAAATACGTAGGAGTTTTTAAAAATAATGAAGAGACTATGAAATATATTTTCACTGAAAAAAATTATATTAACAGTGAAGATGATAAATTTAGAGGAAATGGATTTTATTGTTTAAATAATTTATCTACAGAAAGAAAAATGAATTTCTTTATAATTTCAAGAGATGGATTTTATTCTTCTGAATATATAAGAGGTAAAAACCAAAGAGAAAGTATGAAAATTTATGATTTAGAAGGAACACATGTGAATTTTTGCATAAATTTATAAAATATATTGACAAATGGAAAAAATATTAGTATAATAATCTCGTAAACAAAATGAGATTTACCAGAAAGGGAGTAAATTTTATGTTTATAATAAATTTATATGAATTAACTAACAAAAATCTAATTTGGGGACATGAAAATGCTAGAAATTATAGAAATATAATTTTAAAAAAATGGAATGAATCTATGGATGATGTTTTAGTTATGGACTTTAAACAAATTACAATGATTGATTTTTCAGCGGCTAGTGATTTGATTTGTATTCCGATTTCAAGATTACAAGCTGATTTAATAGGAAAACATATTATTATTAGTAATGCAGAAAATGAAGTTAGAGAAAATATTAATGTAGCATTAGATAGACAAGAATTATTCTGTATAAATTTATTAGAACAGGATACTTATGAAATACTTGGTAAATGTAGTAATGGTTTAAAAGACATATTTAAAGTGCTATATGAAAAGAAAAAAGCAGATTCAAGAACATTAGCAGATATATTAAATACTACTGTTCAAGTTATTAATAATAGGACAACAACTTTATATAAACTGGGGTTGTTAAAAAGAAGAATGGAAGATGCACCAACAGGAGGAAAGCAATATATTTATGAAAGTATAATATAGTTTGTTATTCAAAATAACATAAAAAAGTTAGGTTCGGCAAAACCTAACTAATTAGAAAAGGTTTATTTTACTCCGCTAAAAGTTATAATAAACCATCGATTGATATAATTCTAACATTTATCGGATAAAATGTAAAGACCTTTTCTAAAATTTTTTAAGAAGGAGGTCTTTTTGTATGCCTAAATCAATCGATGAAAAAATAACAGAAAAGAGGTAATAAAAATGTTAGAAGAAAAAAATAAACATAAAATCACCATTTACATTAATGGTGAAGAAAAAGAGGTAGTAAAGGATAAAATTTCATATGAGGAAGTTATAAAATTAGCTTTTGGACATTATGAAGATAGTGAAACTGTAATTTATACTGTAATTTATTTTAAAGGAAATAATAATAAACCTAATGGTTTTTTACTTAAAGGACAAGTAGTTATGGTTAAGAAGGGGATGAGAATAAATGTCACAAGAACTAATAAATCATAGTGATGACTTAAAAAAACTTCAGAATGAAGGATATGAAATAGATGTAAAAAGTGGATATGGGATTGTTTCCCATATTCCATACTTGAAAGCAAATGGAGAAATAGATTATGGTACGTTAGTGTCAAAAATTGCGTTTGAAGGTGATAAGGCTAAATATAATGGAGACCATGTTATATATTTTTCAGGAGATCAACCTTGTAATGCAGATGGTACAGAAATCAAGCAAATAAAGCATAGTGTCAGCAATTCGATTTTGGCTGGAATAAATGTAAAACGCTCATTTTCAAATAAACCAAATGAAAATTATAAAGACTATTATGAAAAATTTGTGAATTATATAAACATAATTTCTTCTAGAGCTATAGATAAAGATAATTCAGTAACGGCAAGAACATTTAAAAAAGTGGTGACAGAAGAAGATTCAGTATTTCAATATGTAGACACAAATTCTTCAAGGGCTGGAATTGATAATTGCAATAAAAAAATATTAGATAAAAAAATAGCAATTATTGGACTTGGAGGAACTGGAACATATATACTTGATTTAGTTTCAAAAACTAATGTCAAAGAAATACATTTGATTGATGGAGATGTATTTTGTCAACATAATGCTTTTAGAAGTCCAGGAGCAGCAAGTAAAGAAATATTTACAAAAAGTTTATCAAAAGTATGCTACTTTAAAGAAATATATCAAAATATGTATAAGAATATAATAGAGCATGACATATTTATTAATGAAGAAAATGTCAATATATTAAAAGATATGGATTTTGTATTTATAAGCATTGATTCAGGAATAGCAAGGAATTTAATAGTAGATTACCTTGTATCAGAAAAAATACCATTTATAGATACTGGAATAGGATTACAAAATATAAATGATACTATAAATGGACTGATAAGAACTACTGTGTTTGACAAAAATAATTATGATAGAATTTCTACATATATTGATTTTGACGAGGATGGAGACGATGTATATAATACAAATATTCAAATTGCAGAATGCAATGCTCTAAATGCAACAATAGCTGTTATTGAGTGG
The DNA here is from genome assembly GCA_944390285.1 of uncultured Clostridia bacterium. GTDB lineage: Bacteria > Bacillota > Clostridia > TANB77 > CAG-508 > Scatovivens. Next base: position 154,410 of record CALXPN010000003.1, on the reverse strand, counting down.
AAAAAATATTTTAATATATACGAAAATGCTAATAGTAAATGTCAAAATGTTTATTCAATAGAAATGGGAGAAATAGTACATGAAGATTAATAAATTTAAAGTTGAATTTGTTGATAAAGTTCCTTTAAACTTAAAGAATGGTATATTGTATGTGTGCCTTAGCTGCAATGTTATTGTGCATAGATGTGCATGTGGATGTGGTGAAAAAACTGTAACACCAATAGATAAAAAATATGGATGGATAATGAAATATGATGGACAATCTATTACACTTAGACCATCAATAGGAAACTTTAATATACCATGTAGGTCACATTATTATATAACAGATAATAATGTTGAATGGTTAGAAAACTACCAACAAAAAAATAATAAAAAATGTATATTTGAACGAATTAGGCAATTATTTAAGAGAAGAATAACATAGGCATCTTTTACATAGATGCCTAAAAATTTATAAAGGAGGTCGTATTTGTATAAGGTATTTAATTTACTAAGTGTATTTATAAGACAATTTTGCTTATCCAATCCATATGCAATGTATTTCGAAACAAGTGCATATGCAGATATTTTTAATATAATTATTGGAGGAACCATATTACATTTGCTTTCTTTTTTTCTAACATCAAGTATTTATGAAAAAGAAAAACATCCAAGTTGGTTAGGATGTACATTATATTGTATAAATTATATTTTTAATACTGCTTTAATTAGTTTTTTATGTTATAATTTTAATAAACTAAATTTAACTTATATTATATCAATATCTTTTATAGTTAACTTAATAATATGGATATTAATTGGAATTTTAAAGAAAAGAGTATATAGTATAATATAAATAAATTTAGTACAGAAAGGAATTATTATGATTTATATTACAGGTGATTGCCACAGTGATTTTTCACGATTTGATATTGATAAATTCCCCATACAAAATGAAATGACTAAAAATGATTATGTTATTATATGTGGTGACTTTGGAGGAATATGGAATTACTTAGTAGAAAGTATGTATGAAAAACATTGGTTAGATTGGTTAAATGAAAGAAACTTTACCACATTATTTGTAGATGGAAATCACGAAAATTTTACAAGATTATATAAATATCCAGTAGAAGAATGGCATAGTGGAAAAGTACATAAAATAAGAGATTCAGTACTACATTTAATGCGAGGAGAAATATTTGATATAGATAATAAAAAGTTTTTCGCATTTGGCGGTGCTAAATCACATGATATTCAAGATGGCATACTAAATTTAGATGAAGAAGAAAAAATATATACATATAGAAAAAGAGGAGCATTTTTTAGAATAAGAGATTATTCTTGGTGGGATTTAGAACTTCCAACTGAGGAAGAAATGCAAAATGGAATAAATAACTTAGAAAAAGTAAATTATAAAATAGATTACATTGTAACTCATTGTTGCCCTACAAATGTGCAAACCATACTTAGTGGTGGCTTCTATAAAAAGGATTATTTAACAGATTATTTGCAAGAGGTTTCAGAAAAATGTGAATTTAAGAAATGGTATTTTGGTCATTATCATGAGAATAGACAAGTTAATTCACAGTTTGTTTTGCTTTATGAAGATATTGTACCATTGAAATATGAGAGTATATTTTAAAGAAAAAATGTCGCTTTATATGCAAAAATATCGCTTATAAGCGACATTTTTTATAAAAATTGGTTGTAATAAAAGTATAAAAGTGATAATATAATATTAAAATTATAATGTGGAGGTATATAATTTGAAGATAAAAGATTATGAAAAAGCAGAGACAAGTAATATTGATTATAAAATTGCATTAGAAGAAAAAAGACCTAAAAGTTGGCTAAAATCAGTATCAGCATTTGCTAATTCAAAAGGTGGAATCATTTTATTCGGAGTGGATGACAGTACACATGAACTAGAAGGATTAGATAATGTTCAACAAGTAGCTGAAAAAATCACTGAAATTATAAATGCTAGAATTTTACCATTACCTAGATATGAAATAAATTCTTTTACTGAAAATGGAAAAGATTTTTTAGAATTAAAAATAGGAGATGGACCGTCAACTCCTTATTATTTAGTAATAGATGGAAGAAAAGAAGCTTTTATTCGTTCTGGAAATCAAAGTATACCCGCTCCAGAGCATATATTAAATAATCTTATATTAAAAGGAAAAAATTTAACATTTGATGCATTACCAACAGATTATAAAATTAATGATTTAAGTTTTACTTTGCTAGCAGCGACTATAAAAGAAAAAACGAATAAAAAATTTGATGAAAATAAAGATTTTTTTTCTTTGGGATTAGCTAACACTGAAAAAGAACTAACAAATGCAGGACTATTATTAAGTGACCAAAATCCCTTAAAGCAGTCTAAAATTGTATGTACTAGGTGGAAAGGATTAAATAAGGGAATAATAGCAGAAGATGCAATTGATGATAAGGAATATAATGGAAGTATTATAGCATTATTAGAGAATGCAGATTCTTTTATAAAAAATAATTCTAAAATGTCCTGGAAAGTTGTAGGAATGGAAAGACAAGAACTAGAGGAATATCCTATTACTGCTCGTAGGGAAGCAATAGTAAATGCATTAATTCACAGAGATTATCAGATTTTAGGCGCAGAAATTCATATAGATATGTTTGATGATAGATTAGAAATTACTTCACCAGGAGGAATGTTTGATGGCAGTCTTATTCAAAATCTAGAGATAAAAAATATTCCATCTATGAGAAGGAATATTGTAATTGCAGATGTTTTCAGTAGATTACATTACATGGATCGTAGAGGAAGTGGATTAAGTAGAATATTGGAGAGCTATAATGATTCTATTCAAAAACCAAAATTTATTTCTGATTCTCTATCATTTACAGTAATATTTCCTAATAAGGGCTATTATAAAACAAATGAAACGGATGAAAATAAAAATATTGTTTCAGATAGGGATTTATTTTTTATACAGTTATATAAAAGTATACAAAATACAAATATTAGAAATAGTACAATAAATCAAATAAGAAATATTTTTGAAAAAATGGGTTACAATAATATGTTTTCTAGGGAGGATATAAAGAACATTTTAAATATAAAAGATACAAGGGCGACTAATTTAATTTCTTTACTTTTAGATTTGAATCTTATTATTAAGGCTGAAGGAACAAAATATAAATTTCAAAAACAATAAAAATGACGGTTAAAAGCGATATTTTTTTAAAAAATGTCGCTTAATGAATCAATAATTAAAAAGTATATATATAAAATGAAAAAATAAAAATTTTCTGCAGAGAATTCTGCAGAGCTCTGCAGAGAACACTGCAGAATTTATAAATAAAGTGAGCAAAATGAATAATTATAAAATTCAAATTGCCCACTTTATTTTTATAACTTATGAAATTAAATTTGACAAAAATAATTGAATTATAAATTAATAGTCAACTGACTCAAAGTATACAATTTATAAAGTTAAAAATATGGTATATCTAACTGATAGCAAATATGTTTAAAAATCATTAATAAAAGGGTATATCTTTTATCACAAAAAAGTTAAATTTACATAATTTGATAAAATCTTGAAAATAGTATATAATATATAGACATAAAAGGAGGGAATAGCTTTGTTAGAAAAATTAGGAAAAAAAGAATTAATAGAAAGATTAAAAGAATTAGAAAAAGAAAATAAAGAACTAAAAGAAAAATTGTATGGGAATTTAGACAGAAAAGTAGAAGAAAAAGAAATAATTAAAGAAACAAAAGCTATTTCAACTGAAGAAAAAATAAAAATATTTATGGAAATATTTAAAGGGAGGATAGATATTTATGCAAAAAGGTGGACAAGTAGTACAACAGGAAAATCAGGGTATTCACCAGTATGTATAAATGAATTTAATACATATAAATGTGATAAACCAAGAGTTAAATGCAATAATTGTGGTTTTAGAGAGTTACAACCTTTAACAGAAAATGTTATATTAAAACATTTACAAGGAAAAATAACAATCGGAATTTACCCATTATTACCGGGAGATTTATGTAATTTTCTAGCAATAGATTTTGATAAAAAGACTTATGAGAAAGATGTATTAGCATTTTGGAATATATGTGATGAACTAAATATACCAATATATGTTGAAAAATCGCGATCTGGAAATGGAGCGCATGTATGGATATTTTTTGAAGAAAGCATGCCAGCAAATATTGCTAGAAAAATGGGAAATATTCTTTTAACAAAAACGATGGAGAAAGAATCATTGGATTTGGACTCATATGATAGGTTATTTCCAAACCAGGATACAATGCCTAAGGGTGGATTTGGCAATCTAATAGCCTTACCTTTTCAGGGGGGAAGTAGCAAGAGTGGAAATACAGTTTTTGTAAATAAATATTTTGAGCCAGAAAAAAATCAATTTGAAATTTTGGAAAATATAAAAAGAATTAAAAGTGATGATGTTTATAATTTTGTTAATAAATATAGGGAAGATGATTATAAAGAGCCTGATGTGGATCAGATAGAAGATGATGAATTGTCTAAAAAAGAAAATTTAAGAGAAGTTAAATTTGTAAATAATGTAGAATGTATATTTGATAATATGATTTATGTTAAAAAATTAAAATTGTTACCAAACGAAGTATCTTATTTGAAAAGATTGGCTAGTTTTACTAATCCAGAATTTTATGAAAAACAAAAATTAAGACTACCTATATATAAAACACCAAGGATCATAAGCTGTTTTGAGGAAGATGATAGATTTCTAAAATTACCTAGAGGATGCATAGATAAAATTAAAGAAGTATGTGAAAAAAGCAATGTCAAATTAATTATAAAAGATACAAGAGAGGAAGGAATTAATACAGATTATACATTTATAGGAAAACTAAATAAAAAACAGGAAAATGTAAAAAATGAGTTATTAAAATATGAAACAGGAATATTATGTGCTACTACAGGTTTTGGAAAAACTGTTATAGGAGCTAAAATTATTTCAGAGTTAAAAACAAATACTTTGATTATAGTAAATAGAAATAATTTATTAGAACAATGGAAAGAAAGGTTATCCTATTTTTTAAATATAAATAAAAAAGAAATAGGACAAATTGGAGCGAGTAAAGAAAATTTAAATGGTAAATTAGATGTAGCTAGTTTTCAATCGTTAGCTAAGAAAGACAATTTAGATGATATAGTTAAGGATTATGGGCTTGTTATAATAGATGAATGTCATCATGTTGCAGCATTTAGTTTTGAAAAAGTATTGAAAGCTATAAGAAGTAAATATGTATATGGGTTAACAGCAACACCTACAAGAAAAGATGGATGGCATAAAATTATTTATATGCAATGTGGAGACATAAGAGTTAGAGTAGCAAATCGCGAATTAAAACAAAATAAAGAAATGGAACATGTAGTAATTGTAAAGAGTACAGGTTATAAATATATTTCTACTGAAGAAAAAGACAAAATACAAATTTCAGAAATCCTAAATGACATGTGTCATAATATATTTAGGAATAATATGATAGTTCAAGATATAAAGAGATGTGTTTTAGAGGGTAGAATTCCTATTGTTTTAACAGAAAGGGTAGAACATTTGAAAATATTAAAAGAAGGATTAGACGGTATGAACATTCCAGTTGTTATTTATAAAGGAGCAATAGGAAAGAAAAAAGCAAAAGAAATTCGAGACATTATTGATGAAGCTGATAAAAATAATAAACCAAGAATAATATTGGCGACAAGTAGTTCTATAGGAGAAGGTTTTGATGATAGTAGATTAGATACACTATTTTTGACTATGCCAGTTTCATGGAAAGGAAGAATCTTGCAATATGTAGGAAGACTTCACCGAGAACATGAAGATAAAAGTAAAGTAATTGTTTATGATTATTTGGATAATATGAAAGTTTTAGAAAAAATGTATTTTAGAAGAATAAAAGGATATAAGATTGCTGGATATGAGATTATAGAAGAAACATAAAATATTTTAAAGTGGACAATGAAAATTCAAATTGCCCACTTTATTTTATATGTTATGAATTTAAAGCATTAGCAATAAATTTAATAACATCATTAATTCCAGTCGTATAATATTTCTCATTCCAATAAACACAATGATTTAGAAGTTCCTCTCTAAAATCATCAAGAATATCAGAAACATAATCAGAATCCTTGTCTGGAATAACATCAAGAATCTTTTCACCAAAAGTATCATAATTAAGAGCATGTTTTCTATCTTTTTCAGTTAAATTAGTTTCTAATTTTTCAAATCTAAATTCCAACCAATCACTTAATAATTCATTATCTTTATTATTTGTATTCATATTATTAAAACAACAAAAACATTTTTTATTCATAATCAAAACCTCCATAAATCTAAATGAATTACAAAATTTTCTTCAAAAATTTTGCATACTTAGACTGTAGCAAACAAGCTTTAACAGTCTAAATAATTGGGCTCGAAATGGGCACACAACTGTCCAAAAATGAACCAAAATCACATAAATTTACAAAGTCAAAAAATTGGGCACATCAAATATACCAACAAATACAGCTCGAAACTAGATTTACCAATGCTTTGCGAGCTTTACTCATAACCCGAAGGTTTAATTCCTTATTTAATACATACTGAAAAAGATTGGAGAAAAAACGTACTAAATTTTGTATACAAATATATAAAAAAACATGAGCAGGATAAAAGTATGAAAAAATTAATGTCGGAAAATAGGAAAAATGAATTTACATACAAAATTAATTATATATAATTACATGTATAAAACCTTAAAATCTGATATTTGTTATCATAGAGTTTACATAACTTGAAAAACCTTAGATATTATGATATAATATTATACAATTTGGAGGTAAAAATGGATATAGATTTAAGAAAAAAAATTGAAGAGGTCGTAAAATTTAGAGAAAGTTTAATTAATTTTGGCAAAGAAGTTACATGTACAAACCCAGATAGATTATCACCTGATGAATTGCAAGCATTAGTTTATACTATTTTTAAATATATAAATGAGCTTGATGTAACAATGGGATATCCTTATCATGATACTGGAGTAATTCTTCCTAAATCGATAGATAAAAATAGAGCAGAAGAACTATTTATAGATTTTATAGATTGGTATGAAATTATAAATACACCAGCAAATGAAGTATATGAAGAAGTAATCAAAAACTACCCTGTAAGTAAATACAAAAGAATTTTATGTGTTGGTGATGGAAGATGTAGTCATCTAGGAAGAAAACTTGCAGAAAAAGGATATGAAGTAGTAAGTGTTGATCCATGTGCTAGAAAAGAATTTTCAGGAAAAGCTAAAAACGGAAATGGAAAGTTATATGTTACACAAGCCAGTTTTTTTAGAACGTCAGGAGATATGCAAGATTGGGCTGATCTTATTGTTGGAAGCAAAATAACAGAATTTGTTGAAGAGATTGCAAATTCTAAAAAACCGGCAGTATTTACAATTAGTGACAATGCAGAAATTTATCATATGAGATATAATGGAAGACCTATAAGGAAATCTAAGGATTTAGAAAATGAGCTTGAAAAAGTTAAAGGAATAACAGTTAAAAATATAAGAGACGAATTGAGTGATGATATAACTAAAGTATATTGCTATGAGCCAAAAGAAAGAGATAGAAGCAGATAAAATGTATGATTATAAACTGAATGAAATGTAGAATAAAACCTTGAAACTTGTTAGTTTATAGGTTTAAAATAGATATGTCACAAAAGTATAAAAAATAAAAAAGGAAATATTTCTATTCGGAGTATAGTTTATCCGGATGGAGTAGCATTTTGCACAAAGAAATGCTATGATTTTGTTTGCATAGAGTCACTTGTGTCAGAGGCGAGACTCTATGGAAATAGAATAGAAACTAGGCTGATAAATCGCTTTAGCCGAGTGGAATCCATAATAGATGATATTAAATTCTATACTTACCTATCTCATCAAATTTGATATCTTAGTTTCTATTTCTTGTCTAGTTTCACTATTACTTTTTAAAGCATTACTTATATAAGTTACATCTGTTATTCCTTCAGATTTTGGACCTCGTGCGGAAACACATCCATGATTCATAAGTATTTGCACATATACCTGATTAGAGCCTGTAGCTATTTCTATACATTCAGCTATATCAGAAGCTAATTTTTCTTGTAATTGCAATCTTTTAGAGCATAAATCTACAATTCTATCAATTTTACTTAATCCTAAAACTTTATAACCATTTTCAACTTTTATTGGAATATATGCCACATAAACAATACCATTAAACATTAATGCTAAATGATGCTCACAATGAGAATATACATTTTTAACTTCTTTTATAACTAAATTATTTTGAGATACAATAAAATCTTTTTTAAATTTTTCAGCAATTTCTTTATTAGTGTAGTTTTCACCTTCTAAAAGTTCTTTCCAATAACCTGTTACTCGTCTGGGAGTTTCTTTTAAACCAGGTCTATTTATATCTTCGCCCATTGCTATTAATAGTGCTTTTATACAGGATTCAACAGCATTTTCATCAAACTTATTATTCACTTTAAATACCTTTCTTTATAATTTTTATTATTTTATAAAATAGAATTTTTGTTTTAACATTTAAAATACTAATTTATTTTTATAAATGTTACAATTTCCTTTATTAACAGTTTCATGCATTATATCACACAATTGAGAATATAATCAAATATTTCAATATATCTTGTAAATTTAAGCTAAAAAATATATAAATAATAAATATTTATACAACTCTATATTGAAACTAAACTTTTATAATGATAAAATATAAAAAATACTTAAGATATTGGGTGATAAGTTTGAAGATTACAGAAGTTGATAAAGAAACTAAAAAATCGAAAAAAGATTATATATTACCAATAGCAATGGCTGGACTTGGATTTGGAGCAACATGTTTACTCATGAAAACTGGTGTAATAAATTATAATAATTTATTAGATATGAATAGTGTAAACGATGTTATAGAAACAGTTCAGCAAAATATAAATAATATTCCTACTAGCAGAATATTAAAATCTTTGGCAAATTTTCCATTTGAAGTTATTAAAGGTACAATAAATACACTTGGAATTCAAGGATTAATGGTAATTCAAAAATCATATGGACTTATTAAAGAGGTAGCAAAACCCATAAAGGATAGTGAAAAATTTCAAAATAGTAAATTTCATCATATTATAAAAAAAATTGAAAAAATGGGGAAAGTAAATACAAAAAAAAGTAATGAGGGTGATCATGTATTACCAGAATCATTAAAAAAATTAGCAAAAAATTCATTATCAATAGGTGGCATGGTTTTCCTTATAGCAACAAATAGAATAGATTATAATGCAATGCTAGATTTTAGTAATTTACCACACAAATTTGCCAAAATAGCGGATTATGCAAAAAATATAGATATGAATAAAGTTGCAATTGGAATAGAATCAATAAAGAAAATAGGAGATTTTATAAAAACAAGAAAAGAAGAGAAAGTTCAAAATAATTTGCAAGGAGTAAATTTTAAGACTATTTTACATAAAACTGGTGAAAAAATGAAAAAAAGCAAATTTCCAACATTAACAAAATTAAAAAATATTGATAAACAAATGCAAATATCGAATTTGGAAATTACTCAGGATAATGGTCTTATAGCTCAAGATGAAAGATAAAATATTTGAAAAGGAAAATAGAAAAATGTTAGAATTTGGAGATATAATAACTTTAGAAAATAATAAAAAATATTTAGTTTCAGGAACATGTACTTATAATAATAAATATTATGTATATTTAGTTAATATAGAAAATCAGTTAAATTGCGTTTTAGGAAGTGTAAGAGAAGACGACTTTCAAGAAATAACTGATGAAGAAGAATTTAAGCAAGTTATGCCAATGATTTTAGATAATGTGGATATGAGTTTGTTTGAAGATGGGGGAAAAGATGAATAAAAATGCATGCTCAGAGGTATATCAAGTTTTACAATATTTACCAGAAGTAGAATATAAAAAAATACCTAAAGAAAAAATACAATATTTAAAAAATTCTATGAACAAAGATTATAAAAAAATATGTTCAATAAATACAAAAATAGAAGATATAGAACTTTCAGAAGAGGCAATGGAAATATTTTTAAGTTTATTTTATAATTATATTGCAAATAATGTACAAAAAACAAAATTAGAAAATTTCTTAAAACAGAGAAATAAAGAAAATGAAGATAAATTTAAGTCTGAAAATCTCTTTAATAATATATCAAAGACAAATTATACTAAAATAAATAATATAGAAAAAGAAAACTCATTAATAGAAATAGATGAAAAGTCAATTATTTATCAAATAAAAAAAGTTTTTAGTAAAATATTAGCAAAGTTTGGAATAAATTAAAAAATGTAAAACTCTTATTATTTAAGAGTTTTTTATTTTTAAACTAATACTTCTAAATCTTGTTTATACAAAATTTCAAAGATTTGACAATTTTTTTAATTTACGATATTATAGAAATGTTGGGCTAATATAAAAAATATAAGAAAGGAGAGAAGTTTATGGAAAATGAAAATATATTAGGAACAGAGAAAATAGGAAAGCTAATACGCAAATTTTCAGTACCATGTATTATATCTTTAGTTGTAAACTCGTTATATAATATTGTAGACCAAATATTTATTGGTTGGGGAGTTGGATACTTAGGAAATGGTGCAACAAATGTAGTTTTCCCACTTACCATGATATGTCTGGCTTTTGCTTTAATGTTTGGAGATGGTAGCTCAGCATATATGAGTTTAAAATTAGGTGAAAAGAAAAAAGAAGAGGCAAGCAAAGGTGTTGCAAATGGAATTGCTTTTGCATGTATTATAGCAGTTATTTTCTTTTTAATAACTATAATTTTTCTACCTCAATTAATTAATGTGTTTGGTTGTACAGATGCATTAAGAGAATATGCATTAAACTATGGGTATTTTATTGCAATAGGTCTTCCTTTTATGATGATAGGAACAACATTAAATTCAATAATAAGAGCTGATGGAAGTCCAAAATATGCAATGACATCAATGCTTACAGGTGCTATATTAAATATAATTCTAGATCCAGTATTTATATTTGTATTTAATATGGGAGTTGAAGGCGCAGCAATTGCGACATCAATAAGTCAATTTGTTACATTTTTAATGAATATTTTATATATTAGAAAATTTAAGAGTTTAAGTATAAAAAAAGAAAACTTTAAAAAAGAAAATTTAAAATTGAGCTTAGCAGGAAAAGTATCTATGCTAGGAATAAGTAGTTTTATAACACAAATGGCTATTGTTGTAGTTATGGCTGTCGAAAATAATTTACTAGCAAAATATGGAAAAGAATCTGAGTTTGGTTCAGAAATACCTATTACTGTTTTAGGTATTGTAATGAAAATTAGTCAAATATTAAATAGTGTAATAATAGGAATTGCGGCAGGAACTCAACCAATTATAGGTTATAATTATGGTGCTGGAAAATATGATAGAGTGAAAAAAGCATTAAAAATTGTTCTTACATTAAGTGTAGCTGTAAGTACTTTTGCATTTATATTATTCCAGACAATACCAGATAAACTAATTTTAATATTTGGTAGTGGTGATGCACTTTATATGGAATTTGCTTGTTTAGCATTTAGAACATATTTATTACTTGTAATATGCAATGGTATTCAAATACCAACAGGTATTTTCTTCCAAGCAATAGGAAAAGGTATAAAAAGTGCAATTATTTCTTTATCAAGACAAATATTATTTTTAATTCCAGCTTTTTTTATCTTAGGATATTTATTTGGAATTCATGGAATGTTATTTGCAGGACCTTTTGCAGATGGACTAGCATTTATAATTGCAAGTACACTTTTAGTACTTGAAGTAAAATCTTTAGGAAGAACATCAGTTAAAAGTAGAGCTTTAATAGATAATAAAATTAAAAATGATAAGATTAATAAACATATTGTAATTACAATTTCAAGAGAATATGGTTCAGGTGGAAGATATGTTGGCAGATTAGTTGCAAATAGATTGGGAATAAAATTATATGATAAAGAATTTGTTATTAAAGTTGCAAAAGAAACAGGTTTATCAGAAGAATATGTTGAACAAAATGAACAAAAAAGATCTGTGCTTGCACCTCTTAACAATGGATATTATTCAGAATATAATAATTCAGATGAATTGTTTACAAAAGAATCTGAATTAATAAAAGAATTTGCAGATAAAGAATCATGTGTAATAATTGGTAGATGTGCAGATAATATTTTAGAAAATAGAGATAATGTAGTAAGAGTTTTTATATATGGAACTATGGAAAATAAAATAAAAAGAGTGATAAAGCATTATGGGATAGAAACAGAAGAAAAAGCTAAAAAAGAAATAGAAAGAATAGATAAACAAAGAGGAAATCATTACAAATACTATACAGGAAAAGAATGGAAAAATTTTGCCAATTATGATATCTGCATAAATAGTGATATTTTAGGAGTAAAAAAATCTGCAGAAATGATATGCAGTATAGTAAAACAAAAAGAGTTACAATAAAAGGTAGTGAAATACCTTTTATTTTTTTATAAAAAACATTTACAAAAAAGTACATATAAGTTAAGATAAATATATAATAATTGAAAAAAAAACAAAAAAATGTTATAATTAAATTATGAATGCGAGAAAATGGAGGTTAGTAATATGAAAAAAAAGTTTATAAGTGTTCTATTAGTTTTATTACTAATATCTAGTGTATATGGAACATTAGTTTTAGCTTCAGAGGGTGGAGGAACAACAGGGGGATCTTCATTTGATTGGAGCGGAAAAATGGATGAAATGACAACAGGTGAAGGAGATGCAGAAGTACTAAATCCAATAAATGATATGGCAGGTACTGCAATAACAGTGGCACAAGTAATTGCAGTTGGTGTTGCTATTATAATGTTAATTGTTCTTGCAATGAAATATATGTTATCTGCTCCAAGTGATAGAGCAGACATAAAAAAACATGCAGTTGTATATGTTATTGGTGCAGTTGTTATGTTTGCATGTACAGGTATATTAGAAATAATTAGAAGTTTATCTACTGCATTAGATTAAAATTTATAAAAAGTTTATTCTGCTAAGGAGGAAAATATGAAAAATATTGCATTAAGATTAATTACTACTTTACTTGTATTTATTTTATTATCATCAGTTTTTTCGATGAACATAGTTAGAGCTGGTGAAACTGGAGGAGAAGGTAGTAGTTATAATGAAAAATTAGGTGATTTAATAAAAGGAGATTGGCAAGATAAAACTGAAGCTAGCAATAAAGCAAGTGGGATACTTACAACAATAGTTGTTGGTGTTAAAATTGTAGCAGTAGCAGTAGCAATTATTATGTTACTTACAGTAGCAATGAAATATATGATAGCATCACCAGGAGAAAGAGCAGATATAAAGAAAAGTGCAGTTATTTATGTAGTTGGAGCATTTATTTTATTCGGAATTACTGGAATAATTACTCTTATACAAAAGTTTGCTTCAGTACTGAATCCATCAGAGTAATAAATAAAAATTATTTTATAAAATGGAGGAAATATGAAAAAAGCAGTTATGAATAAATGGATAAAAAGTATAGCATTAGTATTTTTACTAATATTAATTTTAAGTATGTTTTCAGTAGTTCAGTCTGATGGTGATAATTTTGATACTGGTGCTTTTGATAATTATGATGGGGATACAAAAGTGAATGAATTAGTTGATAATACTGCGGAAACAGCAGTTGCGGTTCTTAGAGTAGCATCTGTAGCTATTGCAATAGTAGTTTTATTGGTGATTGCAATGAAATATATGATTTCTTCATCTGGAGATAGAGCAGATATTAAAAAGCATGCAGTGGCATATGTAGTAGGTACATTTATATTATTTAGTGTAACTCAAATTATTGCACTATTAATAGATATTTCAAATAAAACGCTTAATTCTACAGAAAGTGCTTAAAATAATACTGAATAAAGGAGATTATAATGAAAAAAAGTATTTTAAAAATAATGATAATTCTATTATGTATAGTGCTAACTTGTTCGATTGTATCTTTTGCAGAGTCAACAGGATCAATTGAATCTTTTGATGGTACAATAAATTCTTCAGCAACGTCTTCTAAAAATGCGGTTGTAGAAATAATTTCAGTTGTTTTAAATGTTACAAGAACTGTAGGTATAGCAGTTGCTGTAATAATACTTATAGTGGTTGCTTGTAAATACATAATTGCTTCTGCAGGAGATAAAGCTGATATAAAAAAATATGCAACAAGTTATATAATAGGTGCTCTAGTATTGTTTGGAGCATCAGGTTTAGTAAGTTTAGCAAAAAGTTTTGTAGATTCATCTTTAGGTGAAGGAGGAGAATCTGCTTAATTATTAAGACAAATGGAGGATATTTTATGAAAAAAATTATTAGTAGTATTTTAATAATATCTGTTATACTTATTTTATTTAATTTTAATGCTACATATGCTACAGATATTACAGATGGAACATCAGTTATATCTGCAATGGAAGGTTCATCAGATATGTCCAGTTCTGATAATAGTATAGGAGATATAATAAATACTGTTATAGGTTTACTTCAAGTTGCAGGAACTGGTATAGCTGTCGTAATTGTATCATTTTTGGGAATTAAATATTTACTTGCAAGTCCATCAGAAAAAGCAGATACAAAAAAATCTATTTTACCAATAGTAATAGGTTGTGTTTTACTATTTGGTGCAGTAAATTTAATGGCAGCCGTAAGCGATTTTGCAGATAAAGCTCTTAATTCAGGATCTGGTTCTTAATAAATAAAAATATTATATAATATGTTTAATATTAAGAGTATCACAAAAGATTAGTTTTGTGATACTCTTTTTGTAGTAATTATTAAGTTTTATAGGTTATATAATTTTAATTTTCAGCATTATAAAATATTACAAAAATATTATAAAAATATTATAAAAATAGCTAATATTTTTGTGTTACATTTATATTAAAAATAGGAAATATTAAACAAAATTGTTGAAAAATAAGATGTAATTAAGTATAATTAATATAATAGTATAAATATGCCAAATTGTAAGGGGGTGCATACCTATGTTAGAAAAAAATAGCAAAATAATCAAAACAATTATATTAATTGTTGTATTATTCTTTGCTTTATCAAATAGCCAAGTTGCAATAGCATCAGAAGGAGATAGTTTGATAGAAGAAATGCAATCAGATATTAATTCATTTAAGGCTGCAGCACAGGAGGAGAGTACAGATCTTGATTTAGAAGGTGTTACAAGTAATTTTAAAGCATTAGCACAAATCTTAACAATGATCGGTGCTGGTGTAATGGTTGGTGTAACAACATATATGGGTATTAAATATTTAACGGCAGGTCCGGAAGCACAGGCTAAACTAAAAACACAATTAATAGGTGTAGTTGTAGCAGGAGTTGTTATTTTTGGAGCATATTTTATATGGCAAATTGTAATAAATTTAGTATCTACTTTTTAAGGAGGAAGTATAATGGGAACATATCAAATACCTCGTAATTATAGAGGAGAATCAAGAATATTATATATTTTCACAATAAAATCTCTAATTACAACAGCAGTTGGTGCTATGGCTGGTTCATTATTCTTTTTTATATTTAAAGCAATGAATATGACATTGATTGGATTAATTATAATGGCCTTTTTTGCACTTATTGGTTTTGTAATAGGTGCTGTTAAAATACCGACTATAGTTGCTTTTCCAATAACAAAAAAAATTGGTGGAGAACCAATAGGAGAAATAATTTTAAGATACATAAAGTTTAGAAAAAATAGAAAAATGTACACATATACAAAGGAGGATAAATAGATGGGGAGTGAGCTAATACCAATTCTTCAAATGGGGATTTACTTTATTATAGGTATAATGATTATACTTGTTTTATTATACCTATATTTAATGAAACCAAAAACAGAAAAAAGAGAAAAACCTGAAACGGATGAAGCGATACTTGATGATAAAACATTAAAAGAAAATAAGGCAAAACAAGATTATGGAAAATTTGTTGGGAATTTATCTAAAGAATCAATTATGGAATTTATGGAATTTGATGAAATAGTTGATAGTATGATAGTAAGAAAAAATGGAAATCAATATATAATGATTTTACAATGTAATGGTGTTAATTATGATTTAATGTCTGAACAAGAAAAAATTGCTGTTGAGGAAGGATTTGTTCAATTTTTAAATACATTGAGATTTCCTATACAATTATATATTCAAAGTAGAACTTTAAACTTAAGAGATATTATAGAAGAATATAAATCAAGAATAGATAATTTAACAGTAGAAATAGATAAGATAGATGCTAAAATTGCTCAAGCAAAAACTATGGGAAATAAGGCATTACGTGAAAAATTAGAATTTGAAAAAAGAAGAAAAGTAAATATATTAGAATATGGTATTAGTATTACAGATTATGTTGAAAAATTAAGTTCTAATAAAAATGTTTTACAACAAAGAACATATGTTGTTGTTTCATATTACTCAGCTGAGATTGGTGGAGGAATAGAAAAATACTCAAAAGAAGAAATATATAATATGTGCTTTTCAGAACTTTATACAAGATGTCAAAATATAGCAAGTGCTTTAGGAAATTCTCAAGTATCTTGTTCAATATTAGATTCAGAAGAACTTGCAGAACTTCTTTATATTGCTTATAACAGGGATGAAGCAGAATTATTACAATTATCAAAAGCTCTTGATGCACAATATGATTCTTTATATAGTACTGGAAAAGATGTATTACAAAAGAAGAAAGAAAAATTAGATAAAGAAATTAATATTGCTGCTATTGATATGGCAACAGATAGTATTTTAAAAGCAGATAGACAAAAACAAATAGAAGACTTAGAATTTGCTATTAATAAAGAAGAAAAAATAAAACAAAAAGCAAGTGAATTATTAGATTCATATGAAAATCAATTAGACCCAAGAGTATTTAAACTTGCAAAAGAAGAAATAAAAAAATCTGGAAAAAAAGAAGAAAAAGAAACTCCTAAAAAACTAGAAGAAGCTAAAAAAACTACTACTAAGAAAAAGATAGTCAAAAGAAAAAAGATTGAGGACTAAAGAAAAGGGGGTTAAGAAATGTTTAAAAGTAAAAAAGAAGAAACAGCTGTAAGTGAAATAGAAAGTATAAAAAAAGAAGAGGTAAGTGTATTTAAGAAAAACGAAAAGACAATTAAAGATTTAATTGCTCCAGGAGGAATAGATGCAAGCTATACAAATCATATAGAAATATCTTCTTCAAGAACAAGATATGCAAGAAGTATGATTGTAGCTAATTTACCAAGAATGTGTACATTCCCAGAATTTTTAAGAGGAATGTATACTTTTGGAGACATAAATGTTTCTGTTTTTATAAATCCAGTTAGTGAAGCATCTTCACAAACAGATTTAAATAGAACAATAAATGAATTAGAATCAGAAAGAATTGTAGCTATTGATAGAGGTGATATAAACAGAGAAAGAGTTATAGCACAAAAAAGAATGGAGGCAGAAGAACTTCGTGATGCTATAGCAGCGGGTTTTAACAAATTATTTGATTCTTCGATTATTGCAACAATTTTTGCTTATAGTATGGAAGAACTTGAGAAATATACAGAATTATTATCAAGTGAAATGTCTAAAAATCTTATAGATATAAAACCAGCATGGGCAATGCAAGATGAGGCTTTTAGAAGTAATATGCCTTTTGCAGAGAATAAATTAACAAAATCACATACATTCGATAGAAGAGCAATGTCAACAGTATTCCCATTTTTTACTTCAGAAGTTGGACATGAAGATGGCATTCCTTTAGGATTTAATAAACAAACAGGACTTCCAATATTATATGATAATTTTAGTTCTAAATTAACAAATTATAATATGGTAATATTTGGTAAATCTGGTGCTGGTAAATCTGTTACTATAAAAACAATTACAGCAAGATCAGCGGTATTAATGGGAATAGAAAGTTTAGCTTTAGATGCTGAAGGTGAATATGGTGTTGTAGCAGAAGCCTTAGGTGGAGTTAATGTAACATTAAGTCCAAATTCAAAAACAGTTATAAATCTTTTTGATATAGAACCTGAGGTTGTGAAAGATGAAATAACAGGTAAAGAAAGAACAGTATTAAGTGTAGAAAATAAAGTAGAAGATGTAACAAACGGACTTCTTACAATGGCAAGAGGTAGTACAAGAAGCCAAGAGGTAAACGAACTTACAAAACAAATTATTTCTGAAGCTGTTGCAGAAGAATATGCAGCTTTAGGTATAACAAACAATATAGAAAGTTTATATACAAGAGATGAAAATGGTGGAAAAGTAAATATATCTGAAAATTATTTGGGTAGAACAAAAAAAGAAATGCCAACTATAGGTTCATGGTATAAAAGAATTTGTAGAAAGGCAGAAGAAAATGAGAATCCTGATTATAGATTCCATTATAGTTACCTTGTAAAGGTTATGAGACAATATGTTAGGGAATATCAAGGACAAATGGCTTATTTCGATGGACAATCAACATTTGAATTATTAGATGGTGTTCCTTTTATAAATATAGATATTTCTCAGCTAGAAGAGAGATTCGCAAGACCTTTAGCACAACAAATTATGCTTTCATGGGTTTGGGAAAAATATGTTAAGAAGAATAGTGAAGATAAATCAAAAGCTGCTAAGAAAAGAGTTTTGGTTGATGAGGCATGGATGCTTCTTCCATATCCAGAAGCTGTTGATTTCTTAAACACAATGGCCAGACGTGCAAGAAAAAGAAATGTTTCACTTGCTGTTATTTCACAAAAATTCCAAGATTTTTATGAAAAACAAGAAGTTCAAGCAGTTTTGACATCATCAGATACTAAACTATTTTTAGCACAAGATAAATCAGAAATAGAATACTTAAGGGAAGTATTTAAACTTAGTGAAGGTGAAGCAGGATTTTTAGTTACATGTAATAGAGGTGAAGGACTTTTAAAAGTTGGTGGAGATTCAGCTATTCTTGCTATACAACCTACTAAGAAAGAATTTGAATTTGTTGAAACAAACTTAAATAAACAAATAGCTTTAGAAAAGGCTAGAAAACAAGCAGAAGGAAATTAAAAGAGGAAAATATATGAAAAAACTTGTAAGTATACTATTAGTTATACTATTATTGTTTAATTTCATATTATGTAACAATTCTTATGCTAGTGATCCAGATGGAGAAAAATCTACAAGTCAAGAAGTTTATACTGAAGAAAATGCTGCACCATCAAATACAGCATCTGCTGAAATTCTTGAAGAAGGTACTACATCTCAAACACAGGGCAGTTCTCAAAAAGTTCAAACAACTTCTTCAAGCTATGGTACAGCGATAATTGGTGTAATAACTGGAATTTTAGCAAGAATTGTTAATGTAATTATTGTTCAACTGGACTTATTAATGTCACAACTAACATATACTACAGAAAATGGAGAGCTAAAATATTGGTTTACAATTGAAAGGACAGTATTTAATAGGGTAGCATTATTTAATATCAATTATTTTAATACATATGATGATGGAGAAGGAACTTATAAAGTTGGTGATTTAGAAATAGAAGCCAATAAAAGTAATTCCGCAGTTAAAAAATCTATAGCTAATGTTTATTATGTTTGTAGATTTATAGCAATGGCAATAGGATTATTAGTATTAATTTATATTGGCATTAGAATGGGCTTATCTACAGTTGCATCTGAACAAGCTAGATATAAAAAGATGTTAATAGCTTGGGTAGAAAGCTTTGTAATAATGTTTTTAATGCTTTATATTATAAGTTTTATTATAATATTTGGGGAGAAATTAACAGAAACATTTTATAACTTAGAGCAAAAAATACTTGAAGCTACTGCTCAAACTAATGGTGGAGAAGTTACAATTTTTGAAGATAATGTTCGTACTCAAACATTGAATTATACATTTAGTTTATCTGGATTGACTTTGACATTTTGGTCAATTATGTATTGGTGCTTATTATTTATGGAAATGAAATTTTTATGGACATATTTAAAAAGATTTCTAATGGTAGGATTTTTAATAGCTATTGCTCCATTAATAACAATTACTTATTCTATAGATAAAGCAGGAGATGGTAGAGCACAAGCATTTTCAAATTGGATGCAGGAATTTACTATGAATGTATTAATTCAACCACTCCATGCATTGATTTATATGGTATTTGTATTAACAGCAAATAATATTGCAAGTAATTCGCCTATTGTTGCAATTGCATTTTTAATGTCAATGGGAGCAGTTGAAAGAATGGTAAAAGTAGTATTTAATATGAAAGACTTAGCGTCTTTAAAAGGACTTAGAGATGTTCACTTCTTTAAGAAAGGATAATAAATGAAGAAAATTATACCTATTGTTTTTATTTTACTTTTAATAATATTATGCATATCAACTTATATATTAATAAAATTAAAAGAAAATGATAATAATTCTGTTGAGGCAGAAATTATAGCAGAGCCAAAAACTGTTGAAGAAGTCTTAGAGAGCTATAATACAAAATATATAAGTGAAGAAAACAATATAATATATGTAGTTTTTAACAAAGATTTATTTAATGAAAATGGTGAAAGTAATGAAAAATATTTTACTGATATTATAGATGATTTAAAACCATTTTATAAAAAAGAAAGTTTTAGTTTAATTGATGAGGAAAAAGATATAAATATTGATGTACAATATGATACTACTTCTGAAAAATATATTATAAAAATAAATAATAAGGAAGATTTTTATGAAACAGTTAATGGAGAATCATATACAAAAGTAGATACTAGTAGAATTGTAGAGGATTCAGAAATAAGAATAGATAATTCATATTTAGAAACATTACTTATGAGAAGCATGTATTTTTCAGAAATAGAAGATGAACTAGGTGATGGAACACCATTAGAAAATGGATATACGTCATATTTTGATGGAATTATAAAAATAAGAAATGTACCAACAGGTGCTGTTAGAAATATTATTTTTTCAGATGAGTATGATGGAAATATAACTACAAAACTTAGAGCAGATATGTCTTTAGATGAAGTATATAATATAAATCCTGATAATTCTTTTGGAAGTGTATCTGATGGTTATTTAGGATATAAAGAAGCAGATTATTATTTATTCTTTTATGATGACGAAGTATCAGTTTATTCATATGCATATAGGTATAATGATATTTTTGAAGAAGCTTTAGAAAAATATTTAGATGATAAAAATTTAGAAGAGTTTGTAAATAAACTAGTTAAAGCTTGGAAGGCTTATGATTATTATGAATATAATCCAGAAACACAAGATGCATATATTTTATATTCAAATAGAGGAATAGAAATAAATATTAAAAATAATAATCCAGAAGGAATTACTCTTTATTCAAATTATTATTTTACAGATGTTACAAGAAAATATGTAAAAGATGGATTAATTACTTTCAAATATAATGAAGATTTAATAGATAAAACAGAAAAACAAAGAAGAGAAGGAACATTAAATTTTAATACATTAAATAATGAATAAGTTTTAGGAGTTCATAATGAAAGAAAAGCAAAATATTGAAATAAATAAAAAAATTGTAATAGTTTTGATTGCTATAATATTTATAGTATTAGTATCATTGCTTTTATTTAAAAATTTTTTAGAAAGCAATCAAACTCCAGAACTTATTTATGATAATTTAACTACAATAAAACAAGTAATAGAATATCATGGCTCAAAATATATTTCCGAAGAAGAAAGTAATGATAATAATTATAGTTTAGATGTTTATCTAGAATTTAAAGTTAAACCATATGAAGATGATAATACAAGTAATGAAGAATATTATAATGAACTATTAGAAGATTCAGCAAAAGTATTATATTACAAAAACTTTAGAATGATAGATGAAAAAAATGACATTACAGTAGAAGTTATTTGTAAAAATGGAAAAATAGATTCAATAATTATAAATGGAATAGAAGATTATTTTATATATATGGATTCTCAAATTAGTATGAGAGAATATAAAGAAATCTCAAAAACAGAAATTACAGTTCAATCAGAGGTTTTACAAAATTGTATTAATAATTCATGGAATACAGGTGTATATTTTGGTGAAAGAGATAGTATTTTTGATGAGTATTATATATATTTTGACGAAGGTTTAGAGGTTAGAACAATTGATAATATGATTTATAATGTAATATTCACAAATAAATATCAAGGAAATGTTGTAAATAATACATATCCTGGAATGCAACTTGAAAATGTAGAAGATTTAATGGGAGAACCTACTTTTAAAGATGAAGATTTGGGAATCTTAGGTTATAAAGGCGAAAATATATACGTGTTTTTCACAGAAACAGAAATTTCAATATATAGAGTAACTACAGCAGATACAGATGATTTTTTTGATTTAGCTGATAGATATTTAAATGAAGAATTAGACTTTTTAGAATTTATGAATGAACTTACATACCTATGGCTAGATTATAGTGAATATACTTATGACTCTGAATCAGTATTTATAGCTTATCCGTTGAAAGGTGTAGAAATAAAGCTAAATTATGGTGATGATTTAAATGGTATATATATATATAATAATATAAAAACAAATCTATCAAGAGTCGAAAATTATTTTGATAATACTGATTTTGTTGCAAGACTCCAAATAGATTCAGTTTTTGAAGCTGAAAAAAGAAGAGTTAGTAAAAATCAGAATTTACTTAAATTATGTAATGAATATAAAGAAACTTTAGATCAAGAAAAAAAAGATTCAATAGGAGAAAATTCAAATTATGATATATATCCAGAACTTGATAATAATGGATTGATCTATGAAATGAAATTTATATCAAAATTTGATAATACTCCAAATAGAGAATTATCAGATACAATAAACTCTTATTTATGGCTAGACAATAATAATTTCTTGTATTCTAAAAAAGGAAAAGGAATGTATGTGTACAATTTAGAAACAGGAACTGTAAGAAGAATATTAACAGGTACAGAAGATTATGAATTAAAGGGATTTGAAAATGGAATATTGAAATATGATGATACAGAAATAGAATTTCAATATTAGAAAGGAAAAAAGATGGCACAATTAAAAAAATTTTGTGAAAAAATTATTTTAATAATAATAACAATATCTTTATTATTAACATTTTGTGCTATGCCTTCTTCTTATGCAAAATTGGATTTGGAGGAAGGAGAGTTTTATTATGCTGGAACTCAGAAAGGACAATATACAGTTTCTGAAGGTATATTTGAATGGTTATTATCAAAAATTGGTGAAATAGCAGACTGGTTATTAGGTATAATTACAATGGGATTTAGAATGGTATTTGTTGGTTGGACAGCATTACTTGAAAAACTTTTAACCTGGGGATTAGAAAGTGTAGCAGGTGTGAGCAATAGTGGAGAGATAATAGAAAGTAATACAGATTTAACAGCAATAACTGATTCAGCAAATAATGTTACAATAGAAGCAATTGTATATAATCATGTACCTGCATTAAATGCTAATATATTTGAATTAGAACCAGGTAAAGAAGAATTGAAATATTCAGGAACTGGACAAGTATTGAAATGTAGTAAATGTACAAATGAAGATGGAAGTAAAAAAAGTGTTGAAGAATGTTGTGGTGAAGATGGAGCATCTTGTTGTGCAGAATGTGGCGGAAATTGTGATGGTTGTAAAGCTTATAAAGAAGCTTTAGCAAGATATGAAGATCCAGATGCTTCAGAACCAATAATAACACAAATTAAAAAAACAGTTGCAATGTGGTATTATATTTTAAGAACACTTGCAATAGCAGCAATGCTTGTAGTTTTAATTGTAGTTGGTATAAAAATGGCAACATCAACAATAGCATCAGATAAAGCTGTATATAAAAATATGCTAATGGATTGGCTTATTGGAATGATAATATTATTTTCAATGCATTATATAATGTTGTTTGTTTTTTATGTTAATGAAGAATTAGTATCTGTAATAGAAGATACTGCTCATTCAATAACAGAGGTACAAATGATGCAACTTGCTCATGATGATAGTCAAGAAGGCACACAGTATTCTAATTCTGAAATAGAATTAAAAGTTTATGAAGCAGTTAGAACAAGAGCTTATGATGCAAAATTAGTAAATGGATTATCAGGTATGATAATGTATATGACATTAGTTTATTTTGCATTTAGATATACTTTAGTATATTTAAAGAGATTTTTTACTATTGTAGTACTAACAATAATGGCACCTGGTGTAGGTGTGGGTTATGCAATGCAAAAAGTTTTAACAGGAAAACAAGAAGCTTTTAAAAACTGGCTTTCAGAATTTGTTTTAAATGTAATTATACAAACAGCGCATGCATTAATTTATGCTATATTTATTTCACAAGCATTAGTATTATCATTAGAATCAATACCAGGTATAATTGTTGCATTAATATTAATGAATTATACTTTAAAAGCTGACGCATTATTTAGAAAAATATTTAGATTATCAACAGGTGGTTTAGTAGACGATACAAATAATGCAATGGAGGCATTTAAAGATACTGCTCAAAGCATAATGATAGGTGGAAAAGCGGCAGCAAGCACTTTAACAAATACACCATATGCAACAGGAGTTAAAGGAATAGCTAAAGCAGCTGTTGCAGCACCTTTTATAGGAGGATTAGCTATAAAAAAAGGTGCTTCTGCAATAAGAAATAGAACTAATAGAAATACTGAAACAGCTTCAAGTGATGAAGAAAGAGAACAAACAGATAGTAGTGAAGATACAGAAACATCAGAAGAGAATAATAATACTAAAAAAAGTAAAAAAAATGAAAATGGTAGTAAAAATTCATCAGATAAAAAAGCACAAAAATTAACTGCTGGTTCAATATCAGGTAAGAGTGATAAAGAGTTATTACAGACAGGTAAAAAAACATTAGAAAAAAATGTAGAAGATGCTAAGACTGCTTTAGAAAAGGCTAAAACACCAGAAGAAGAGAAAAAAGCAACAACAAATTATGAAATGGCAAAAGCAGATATGGCAAGATATTTAGCTTTAACTACTCCAACAAATCTTGATATTGCTAAAGGGCATCTAGAAAGATTATTAGATGTAGAAAATAATTTTGTATTAAATAAAAACTTAAGTTTTGGTCAAAATTTGAAGTCATTAAAAAGAGGAGTTTTTGGAACTACATATAGAGATAATATAACAGGTAAAAAAGTAAATGATGGAAATGGCTTTTATAATCAATTTCGACCTACAAACTTATTTGGATTAACTAAAGAAGATAAGGCATTGCTAAAAAAACAATTTGGAATTGCAGCAGGTACTATTACAGGTATGGGAAGTATGCTTCTAGGTATGGGTACAATTGTAGCAAATCCAAAAGTAGGTATGGCGTTACTTGCTTCAGGAGTACATTTAACTAATAAAGGACTTGGAAGACCTACTACTATAAATAGATATAAAGGTAAATACACATTTTCTAGATTTGGAATACCTGCAATAAAAAATATGAGTGATATTGCAATTGAAAAAGCAAGAAAAGAAAGTGACCTTTATATGATAAATAGATTAAAACAAAATCATCCTAAGTTATATAGCAAATTAAAATTAAATGCAGTAACAGCAGGAACTCTTGCAGCTGCAATAGGTACAGGTTCATTAATTGTACCAGCAGCTATGCTAGGTGCAGGAATGTCAACTAAAAAATTTATTAGAAATACTAATATTGGTCAAGGTTTAGAAGATTTAAACGATCATTATAAAAAACAACAAAAAGAGCAAGAAAAACAATTTAAGATAGATACTTTACATGTTATGAAAGCAGAAGCACAAGCAAGAATGGAATTCTTGATGGAGCAAGAAAATCAAGAAGTATCCGAAAGTGAAGATAAGTATAAAACAGATTTATATGATGCATTAGGATATAAATATGATCCTACAACAGGAAATTTAACTAAAAAAGGAAATACTTCAAATGAGTTTAAAATAAAAGAAGAATTTGAAAATGCATTAGATGCGAAAATGAAGAACAATGTTGTTGAAGATGAAATAATTGAAGATGCTATAGAATCTAAAGGTTTGACAGAAACAGATAGAAAATATATAGATAAAGAAATTGATAATATTTTAGTAGAGATGTCAAATGGAAAAAAATTAGATTTAGAAAGTAAATCTACAATAAATGATGCAATGAAAGAATTGTCTTCTAGATTGGCTGTGGCAGGAATTATAGAAAAAAATCAAGATGCAGAAGTAGTATTTAAAGCAGGAAAAGATGGAATAACAAAAGCTTTAAAGAAAAAAGGAGAAATTGCAAATGCTAAAATAGAAGTTGCACAACAAGCTTTAGATGGAATTAAACAAACTGATCAAAAATTAATACAAGATGCAGTAGCAACTTTAAAAGAGCAAAAGAAAGTAACTGATTATACTCAATTAGATACAAAAGAAATTATTTCATTATTTCAAACAAATAAACAAATGCAATCAACAAGAAAGATAAAACCATTAACAAAAGAAAAACAAAAAGAATTTTCAGACAAAATTAGTAAATATTTATCTGGAATGGAAATTGCAAAAACTGTTACACATGATAGTGCTTATGCTAAAAAGAAAAAAGCAAAACATGAAGTTGGAAATAAAACTAAGAGAAGAAAGAGAAAACTAGATCAAATATTTGAAATGTCTTTTGATACAGATTTTGATGATCCAGCAGAAAATTTAATAAATCAAGTAGAAAATATAAAAGATAAAGGTGGATATATTACTGATACTAAAGGAAATGTTATGGAAATAACATCAGAAGAATCAGATAGAGTATTAGAAGTATTATTTTTGAGAAAAGAATTAGAAGAGTTAAATAATGTAGCAACAGAAGAAATAGAATTAAGTAAAGGTGCATATCCATTTACAAAAGCTAAAAAAGCAAAATCTGAAGCAATTATAGATTACTATAATGATGAACTTTTAGTAAAAAAATATGCAAGAGATAATGAAGCTATATATAAAGATAAGAATTATGCTACAAATACAAAAAAATATACTAAAGAGCAAATTGAGGAAAGAAAGAAAATAGAAGAAATAGAAAAAGGACTTGATGCAAAAAAGTTAAAAATGGAAAAAAGCAAAAGAGCAGTTTCAGAGTTTGGACCTATTGTAGATTTAAATGACACTAGAAAAATGTTTGCAAAATATAGATAGAAAGAAGGTGAGAGCTTGAAAAAAATTTTTAAAAAATTGTTAATTTGTATACTAATAGTTTTGGTATTAAATAATTTCTTTATAGGAAGTGCTTCAAATCCTTTTATACCTGTATCATATGCTTCTACTGGAGATTTTATAACAGGTATTTTAGGTTCTGTTGTTGGATTATTAACATTACCAATAAGATTAGTAGCAATAGGAATTGCTTTTGCAGTAAATACTCTGATGGCAGGTGTTGCATACATAGAAGGAGCTGAAGATGGAACAGCATCTGATGAAGGCTCACATACAAGCTTGACACCTTATGATGTTTTGTTTAATAAAATAAAACTTATAAATATAAATTTCTTTGATCTAGATGGATTAAGTGAAGATTCTATTTTATATAAATTTAGAACTGCAATATCATTATGGTATTATGCAATGAGAACTATTGCATCTGCAATATTATTAGTAATTTTAATATATGTAGGAATAAGAATGGCATTATCTACAGTATCAGCAGAACAAAAGGCATCTTACAAAAAAATGATGGTAGACTGGGTTGTTAGTTTAGCAATAATTTTTGTTATGCAATATATAATGTTATTTGCAATATATGTAAATGATGCCCTTGTAGGAGCAATAGAAGTTGCAAGTGCAGCTACAAGTACAGATATGAGTAAAAGTATTGATGCAATAGCTGCAATTGGACTAAAAATTGTAGCTGTAGAGTCAATAGCTGCAACAATTGTATATTGTATGCTTGTGTTCCAAACATTTGGTTTGTTTGTATCATATTTTAATCGTATGTTAAAACTTGCATTTTTAACAATTATATCTCCACTTATAACTTTAACATATTCAATAGATAAAATGGGTGATGGAAAAGCACAAGCACTAAATACATGGCTTAAAGAATATATTTTTACAATTTTAATTCAACCATTTCATTGTATTATTTATATGGCATTTATAAATGTTGCATTAGAATTATTAACAGATGCGTCAGGAACAGAAGCGATAGCATGTTCTATTATTGCAATATTATGTGTTAAATTTATAAGAACAGCAGAAGATCTAGTAAGAAAGATATTTGCTTTTGCTGATGATAATAAAGATACATCTTTAGGTGCTGGTATGGCTGTTGCGACAATTGCTGCATCAAAAGCAAAAAATATAGGTAAAAGTACTAGAAAAGCTGTAAATGGTTTAAAAAACTTTGGTGGAACAGCAGGGGGTACTCTTACTAATGCTAGAGTTGAAGCTATTGCATTAGGCAGAATGTTGAGAGGAAATAATGTAAACAAAGATACAGGGGAGAAACAATCTTTTTCTGATGTTAAATCTGATGTTAGAACAGAGATATTAGATAAAAAAGCAGAAAAAGTTGAAAACAAAAAATATGGTGTATCACATAAAAATACTGAAGTTGAGAAGGAAATAAATGAAAGAGCAAAAGCACTTCAAGAAGCAGGAATGAACCAAAATGAGGCTCGTGCACAAGCAAGACTTGCTATTGCAAAGGAAAAAAGAAAAAAGAATAGAAGTGAAGAGTTTAACAAAAAACATAAAACAATTTCAAAGGCAAGAGGTGCTGTAAATACAGTAAGAAAAGCAGCACAGCAATCAGAAACATTAAGAGAACTTGGAAATATAGCAAAAACAACAGCTGGAATAGGAGCAGGACTTGCTATAGGTGCAGGATATTATGGTGCGAGTGGAAAAGGCATGGAATCTTTTATGACAGGTGTTGCAACTTTTAGAGGAACAACAGAATTCTTGAAAAGTACAGGAAAGACTTTAAGAACAGATGTTACTTCAAGACTAGATAGTTTAGGAGCTTCAAGTAAAGCAGAAGCCGCATCAAAATTAAATGAAATAATAGCAAATGCAGACAAATATGAAGGAAAAGATGAATTAGATAAAATAATGAAGGAATTAGAAAAAGCATTAGAACAGGCAGGTGTTGATGGAAAAGTTAAAACAAGAATTAAAAATACTATAGAAAAAACTGCAGCTCAAAATCCTTCAGCAAGCATTTCAAGCTTAGTAAATAATGCATTGGTAGCCAATGGTATTAAAGAACATCAGATGACAGATGGACTTAAAAATTCAACAACAAAACTTGCAGATTTTACACAGTCAAAAGGAATTTATAGTGCAATAAAAAATGCAGGAGAACTAGGAACATCAGCAGATACTTTTGTTGGAGATGTATTAAAATCTTATATACCAGCAGGTGGAGGAATAGAAACTGGAGGCAGAAAAACATCTCAAGAATTTTTACAAGAATCAAAAAATATTACATCAAATATGGATGGAAAAGAAGAGAAATTTATTGCTCCAGATGATGATACAGCAAAAGAATTTGTTGATTCAAGAAATGATAGAGATATAGAAGAATTTTATAAAGATTGTGAAAAAGAAATGAATAAAATTCAAAAAGATTTATCTGATGATACACTTAGTGAGCGTGAAAAAGAAGCATTAATTGCAGAACTAAATCAAGTAGAAGCTGCAAAAGCTAAAGTTCAAGATTTAGCTTTAGAAAGAGCTGTAGAAGATTTAAGGAGACAATATCAAGATCTTTTAGATGAAGCAACAAAAGCAACTGAAAAAGATGCTAAAAAAATTGTTGATAGACAACTTGCAGATTTACAAGGTCAATATAATAAATATATAAAAGAAGCAGATGAACAAATTAGTAGAAAAGAAGTAGAAGGTGCTAAAACAGAAGCAGAAATAAATACACAAAAAATTGCATTAAAACAAGATCTTGCAAATATACAAACTCTTAGAGGAACTTTAAAATAATAATTGGAGTTAATTGTTATAATGAAAAGATGTTTAAAAAAGATTTTACTTATTTTAATAATTTTTATTATAGTGTTTGAATTTACTTTTTCAAACACTGTTAATGCTGCAAGTGTTATAAATGAGGAAACATTAAATGCAATTACGAATTTAGCAGGTGGAATAGTATCAATAGTATTATGGATACCTAGAATATTAATAATAGGATTTGCATTTGTTATGAATCTAATAATACATGGAGTAGCAATAAGTGAAGGAAAAATACCTGATAGTTCAAGTTTTAGTGATGGTGTTTATGTTACACCTTTTCATATTTTTTTCAACCAGTATGCAATATTAGATATTAACTTTTTTGATATAAGTGGATTAGATACAGATTCATTTTTATATAAATTTAGAACAGCTGTTGCATTTTGGTTTTATGTTTTAAGACTAATTTCAAGTGTAATTTTATTATGTATTTTGATTTATGTAGGAATAAGAATGGCGATATCTTCTGTTGCAGAAGATAAAGCAAAATACAAAAAAATGCTTTTTGATTGGGCTTGTAGTTTGGCACTAATATTTATATTACAGTATTTAGCAATAGGATTAATATATTTAAATGATGCAATAGTAGGAGCATTAGGTGCAATGACTTCATCTGAAGATATAGATAGTATGATGAATGGTCTTGCAAAATCTGCTACATTAGGAGTGGGAATTACTAGTTTAGTGTCAACTGGAGTATACTGTATGATAGTAATACAAACACTATTTTTCTTTGTTGCATATGTAAATCGTATGTTAAAAGTAGGTTTTTTAATAATAATTTCACCTTTAATTTCATTAACATATTCAATAGATAAAATGGGTGATGGAAGAGCACAAGCTTTGAATAATTGGTTAAAAGAATTTGTTTTTACTATATTAATTCAACCATTTCATTGTATTATATATATAGCTCTGATAAAAACAGCATTTGAGCTTGTAACTGGTGCTGCAAGTGTTACTATTACAAGTCTTCCAAACTTATTACAAACAGCGGAATTTAACAAACTCGCAAATGGAGTTTTGGCAATACTTTGTTTAAAATTTGTAAGTGATGGAGAAAAAGTAGTAAGAAGAATATTCGGATTTAATGATGATAATAGAAATACATCTATGGCTGCAGGTGCAATTGCTACTATGGCAGTATTAAATAATGCAAATAAAATAGGTGCATCTGCAAGAAAAGGCTTTAATGCTATGAGAACTTCAGGTAGCTCTCTTATAAAGGCAGCAGGGGATGATTTTAATAAACTTAAATCAACTAAAGCAGGTCAAGCAGTTGGAAATAAAGTTTCTAATGCAAAAAACAGAATATCAGATTTTGGTAAAAAAGTTGGTAATACTCAAGCAGGAAAAAAAGTATTAGATGCAGGGCAAAAAGCTAAAACTGCTGGAGCAGATAAATTGAGAAAAACAAAAGATAAAGCAAAAACTCTGCAAGGAAGGTATAAAGGAAGTAAAGCACAAAAATTTGCGAAAAAGCTAGGAGGACAGGTGAGAAAAAGCATACCACTTGCTTTAGGTGGAATGGCAATGGCAATGTCATATGCAGCAGGTGATACAGGTTTATTAGAAGCAAATGCAATAAGAAAAGGTATTACAGATGGTAGTAGAGAATTTTTTAATTCAAGTACAAAAACACTTGCAGGTTTTGAAGAAGACAATATGGAAGAATTAGAAAAACAAGATTATGAAGAGGTTAATGAGAAATTAAAAGATGCACAAGATGAAGTAGATAAGTTAGGATTTGGATCAAATATTACACAAGAAGAGGCAGAAAAAATTGCAAATTCTGATGAAGCTAAGAATGCTACAGAAAAAGCAAAAAAGGCAGATGAAGAAGCGAAAAAACAAAAACAGGAATTAGAAAAAGCAAAAGAAGCAGTTCAAAAAGAACAAGAAAAATTAGAAAAAGCAAAAGAGGAAAAGGCAAATGCGAAATCTAAGAGTGAAAGAAGAAAAGCTCAAAGTAAAATTGATAGTATAAATGATGACTTAAAGAAAAAAGAAGAACGAGAAGCAGAACTTGCGAAAGCAACTGAGAGAAAGCAATTAGAGTCAGATAGATTAAAAGAAGAAGCAAACAGATACTCTAAATTAAAACAAGCAGTTTTCAAAAGAGATACTTTAGCTAAAGAAAAAGCGGATTTCTTTACAGAAGATGCAGTTAAAGCAAGAATTGCTTCAAGAGCAAGTGGACCAAGTAAATCAGAGTTAGAAAAAAAGAAAAATCAAATATTAAAATTAATAATGAAATTAAAATTACAAAATTCAAATGGACAAGAAGCAGAATCTATGCAAAACAATCATATAACCGAAGACGATTCAGATAGTGCTGTGCAAACTATGGAAAATATTTTAAAATCTGTAGATGCATCATTATTAAAAGGTGGAGCTTCAATAAAAGCAAGTGATATGATTATGGATAGAGCAGGTTTAAATAGTAGATCATCAGAAACTTTAGATAGTATAGATAAAGCTGTTAAAGAATATGAAAATTTAAAAAGAGAAGAAAGTATATCAGAAACATTTTCAAAACATGCAAGTTATGAGGGAGATTCAGATAGATTAATAGATGCAATGTACAATAATTTAGTGCGAAATTCAAATTTATATAAATCTTCAGGAGCAGATAAAGAATAAAATTTTATAAAAGGAGATGAAAATGATGAAAATGAAAAAAGACAACAAAATAGTGATTGTTGGATTAATTATTGTTGTAATACTTGGTTTAATTGCTTTTTTTACTACACGAGATGAAGATTCAATAGATTATAGTAATATGACAAACGAAGAAATTGCAGTTGTAGTAGAAGAAGAAGTAAATAACATGGTAAAAAATGATTTAGGAGAAATGGGCGAAAGAGATAGAATGGAATATTATGTATCTTCTTTTATGAAAGCTATAGAAAATGAAGAATATCAAGAAGCATATGATATGTTATATGATGAGTTTAAACAAAACTATTTTAAAACACTTGCAGATTTTGAAAATTATGTAAAAACAAAGTTCCCTTCAATGTCTTCAATGGAATACACAAATATAGAAAGAAATGGAACAGTCTATGTATTATGGGTAACTATTAGTAATCCACTAAGTGGAAAAGATTCGTCAAGAGAAATGAATTTTGTAATTCAAGAAAATGATTTAAATGACTTTGATTTGTCTTTCTCAGTCATTTAGAAAGGAAAAAATATGAATTTTACAGAAGTTAGATTAAAAATAAGACATTTTTTGAGAAAGTATAAAAGAATATTAATAATTATTCTTATAATTTGGGCTATTATATTTTTCATAAATATAATGCTTAAAAATAGAAATATAGAACCAGAAGCAACTACAACTTATGATCCACATACATCTGTTATAGACTCTGGGGCTTCTACACCAAGTTCTTTAGAACAACCAATAGAAGATTTAATTTCAGAATATGTAGGATATTGTAATGAAGGAAATTATCAAAAAGCATTTAATATGTTATCAGAAGAATGTAGAAAATATGGTTTTAATGATGATGTAGAAGAATTTATGCAACATGTATTAGTAAGAATGCCTACACCAAAAGAATATTCTATTCAAGATTATTCTAATATAAAATATGGTAATACAAGATTATATATATATGAAATAAAATATACAGATGATCTTTTAGCAACAGGTCTTACAAATAGTACATATACTTATACATCAGAAAAACTAACATTTTATGATACAGATACAGGTTTAGAAATGAGTGCTGGTGATTTTATTTATTATGAAGATGTAAAAGCAATTTCAGAAAATGAATATTTAAAAATAGATGTTGTTAGTAAGATTGTGAACTATAGTATTGAAAGCTATGAAGTAACTTTTACAAATAGATCAAATTATACAATTGTTATTGCAGATGGACAAGAAACTGATGAAGCAGTACTTGTATTACCAAATGAAACAAGAAATCGTACAGATTTATCAGAAATAGTTTTAAGTCCTCAAGAAACAGCTACAATAACATTGACTTTTCCAAAATTTGTAGATGATGGAGATATATCTCAATCATTACTATTTTCTTCTATAAGAGTAATGGAAAAATATTCAGGAACAGGTGATGAAATACCTCAAGAGACTATTCAATCAGAAATAGATAATGCCATAGCTAAATTTAGCATGACTGTAAATGTAGAAAATAATTAAAAAGGAGAATACATGTCTTATATTGAATTTAATAATGTTGTAAAAGAATATAAAATGGGCGAAGTGAGTATAAAGGCTCTAGATAATACTAATTTTCAAATAGAAAAAGGAGAACTTGTAGTTATAGTAGGGCCAAGTGGTGCAGGAAAAACTACAGCACTAAATATACTTCGGTGGTATGGACTCTGTAACATCTGGAAATGTAATTGTAGATGGAAAAAGAATAGATAAATTAACAAATAGACAATTAATAAAATATAGAAGGGAAGATATTGGATTTGTATTTCAATTTTACAATTTAATACAAAATCTAACAGCTATTGAGAATGTAGAACTTGCAACACAAATTTGCAAGGATTCATTAGATCCTAAAACTGTTCTCGAAAAAGTAGGTTTAAAAGATAGAATTAAAAATTTTCCTTCACAATTATCAGGTGGAGAACAGCAAAGAGTGGCAATTGCAAGAGCAATAGCTAAAAATCCTAAACTTTTATTATGTGATGAACCAACTGGAGCATTAGATTATAATACTGGAAAACAAATTTTAAAATTATTACAAGATACTTGTAGGAAAGAAAATATGACAGTAATTATAATTACTCATAATAGTGCAATAGCTCCAATGGCAGATAAAGTAATTAACTTTAAAAATGGAACTGCACAAAAAATAGAAATAAATCAAAATCCAAAACCTATAGAAGATATAGAATGGTAAAATAAAAAAACTACTTTTATGTAGTTTTTTTATTTTGCAGTATTATTTTTTATTTTTTTTTCCATTTTTTTTGTTTTGCCACCATTCATATACTAAGCCACCTTCTTTAAACCATCCAGATGAACGACCATAAAAGATTAAAGTACCAAATACAACTACAAATCCTATTATTATATTGATTACAACACTTACCATATCCATATAAATTACCTCTATTCTAAGTTATTAAATATATTATATATATATATTTAAATAAAATCAAGAATATAAGAAAATGTAATAATGAAATAATAATGTAATATATTTTCCAGAAAAAACTATTGATAAGAAATGACAAATATTATAAAATATATTTGTATAAATGGATAAAATTAAAGGAAAGGGAGGTAAAATAATGAATGAAGATTCTAGAGATTATAATTTAAAAAATGCAAAACAACTTGCCGACCTTTTCAAAGAAGTACAAGATATACGATATGGACGAGCTAGAGCCAAACAATTTGAAGAACAAGAAGAAATAAAATTTAATAGAATATATGTTGTAAATAAAAAATTTAATGCAATTGGTGCTGTTATAGGAATTTTATTTTTGATTTTATTTGCAACATCAATAAAAAGTAATTATATTTTTGCAACAACAGAGGAAGAAAAAGTACCAATAAATACTTTTGAAGAAAATGAGAATACTATAGATATAATGGGAGTATTGTCAAATAATATTAGTGAACTGACAAAAAAAGAAATAATAACAACACAAATAGAAACGCAATATGAAACAGAATACATTGAAAACAACCAATTACCAAAAGGAGAAGAAAAAACAATACAAGAAGGGGTAATGGGTTCTAAAGAACAAACAATAATTAAAACATATGAAAATGATGAGGTTGTTGATGAAAATATAATAAGTGAAATAATAATTTCAGAACCAGTAAACTTAATTATTGAAAAAGGTACATCAGAATTTTTATATGAAAAAAAGGTACATATTGGTGACAAAATGTTTACTACAGTAGATACAAATCTTTATGAATCACCAGAAGAGAATAATAATATCATATGTATGATATATGGAGACATAGATGTAGAGTTATTAGAAGAAAATAATGGATGGGCTAAAGTCTCAATAGATGGAATGGAAGGATATGTTAAAGGAGAAGATCTTACATCAGAAGCTTTAACTCCAGGTATTTCAGAAATAGCAAGAAAGAAAAGAATAAAACTATCTGTGAATATAGATATGCCATTAAATCAAGTGAGCGGACTTACAAGAGAGGATTTTAAGAAAATTCTTTCAGGAGATTCAAGGGATGTTAATCATATTTTTGAAGATAATGCAACAGCTTTTTATGAGGCAGAACAAAAATATAATATAAATGGTGTATTTTTAGCTTCAATTGCAATACATGAAAGTGGCTGGGGAACTTCAAACATTGCTATGCAGAAAAAGAATTTATTTGGATATGGTTCATATGATGCAAGTGCTTTTGAATCATCTTATATGTTTGAAAGTTATCAATATGGAATAGAACTAGTTGCAAAATCACTTGTAAAAAATTATTTAAATCCAGCAGGAACAGAAATATATAATGGTGAAAGTGCAACAGGAAGCTTCTATAATGGTCCTACTGTAACAGGAGTAAACACACGATATGCAAGTGATCAAGGTTGGGCACAAAAGGTATATGATACAATGGTTTCATTATATGATAATTTATAATAAAAGAGAGGAAAAAAATTGAAATTAAATAAAGTAAATAAAATAAATATAATTATTTTAGTAATAGATATTATTTTATTAGTTGTTTCTATTTTTACTTATAAATATATTTTTCAAAGGGAAACTGGAAAAATGATTTATTTAGAAGAATCTGAAAGGTTTGCTACTGAAAATAAAAATCCAATTTTTAAAATAGAAAAAATAATTTTATATAGTAGTGCAAATGCAATAGACAATAGTAATGGAGAACTTAAAAATTTAGATATAAGTCAGTTTACAGATATTGAGATTTTTATAAATAATAAATCAAAATCAGAAGAAATTTCTGCAGAAAATACAGTAAATGAATTATTTATAGATAATATAAAAATAGAATCAGAATCAGATACAGGAGAAAAAATATTTAATTATAAAAATCCTTTAAATTGCGGAAAGTATGTAGATTTAGAAAATTGGAGAGATGATGGAATTTTATTTAATGTACTAAATTCTAATCAAAAAAATGAAGTAGCAAATTATGATGAAAATATATTTTATACGGATTGCTCAAATCCAATATCACTTCGGATATGTGAACAAAAACATTTTAACAAGTTGTGAAGTAAATAGTGAAAATGCATCTATCTCATTTGATGGAAGTATTTTAGCACAAGCTGGAATTGATGTAAAAACTTTAAATTCTAAAATATCTTTTACAATACATATTATAAGTAATTATAATGAAGAATATGTATGTAATGTAAAAATAGATAATGATTTAACAAGTAATGAAGGAGAAGAAGGAATATATTCAGGATATTTAATGAAAATTATAAATCCAACAGAAAATGAATATAATTTTGTAAGAATTTCTGATTAAAATTTTAATAGACTATAAATACTAGAAAAATCAAGGCTGTATATCAGTCTTGATTTTTATTATAAAATTATGTATAATAATTGCATAATGTGCTCATAGCTCAGCAGGATAGAGCAGTCGCCTCCTAAGCGACCGATGGGGGTTCGAGTCCCTCTGGGCACACCAATGATAAATAATTTGTGAACTTTTAAGCTAGAAAGGAAATTAGTTTTGGAAGAAGAATATATGAGGGAAGCACTAAAAGAGGCACAAAAAGCATTAAAAAAAGAGGAAGTGCCAGTTGGTGCAATTATAGTTAAAGATGGAAAAATAATAGCAAGAGCTCATAATACAAAAGAAACTAGGAAAGATTCAACATGTCATGCTGAAATTATAGCAATAAAAAAAGCTTGCCAAAAATTAGGTTCATGGAGATTATTAGGCTGTGAAATGTATGTAACTCTTGAACCATGTTCGATGTGTGCTGGAGCTTTAATTCAGTCTAGAATAAAAAAAATATATATAGGAACAGATGATGCTAAAACTGGAGCTTGTGGATCTGTTTTAAATCTTTTAGAAGATTATAAATTTAATCATAAAATAGAAGTAGAAAAATATATATTAAAAGAAGAATGTGAAAAAATACTTAAGAAATTTTTTAAGTTTTTAAGGGAGAGAAACAAAAGTGAAAAAAAATCTATTTAAAAAGTGTCTATTTATATTATTTATAATAATTATACTTACAATTGTTTTTTCTATAATGGTAAAGTATGATGTTGAAGGAGAAAAAATTTTACCATTTTCAATTAGTAAAATTTTATTAGTTAGCACTGTTGATGGACGAGTAGTAGATGATCCACAAAATATTTGGAATATAAATGTCATACAAGTAAATGATTTATATATGTATATAGATAAAACTATAGATACAGATGAAACAATAAAAGAAATTAAAATAGAAAACTTTTTATTAAACAAATCTCCTCAAAAAGGAAATATAAAAATTTTAAGACCGACAGGAGATTTAGATAATTTATATACATATAGTGAACAAGATTATTTTTATGAAGGACTAGTATATAAAGGTGCAATAATTGATGATATGAAATCATTAGAAATTGCAAATAATGGTGGAGTTTTAGGTTTCAGAGCATCTGTAGAAGATTTGGGTTCATATGTGTCAAATGAATCAGCAGAAATAACATATGATGGAAGGTTACTTTCAAATTTAGGATTAAAAATAGATGAAATAAAGTTTAATATTAGTTTTGATTTAATAATAACAACAAGTGATAATATTAATTATAAAGGTACATTAAATTTAGATATGCCAATAGATACTGTTATAGAGGAAGGCACTTCACAAAAAGAAATTACAGATTTTTCAAATATAGTATTTAAAAGAATTTAGTAATAGAAAATGAATGAGGTATATAAATAAAATTAATTAAAAGATATATAGAAAAATAAGTTAAGTATATTAATAAAAAACTATTGCAAAATAAGGAAATCCATTATATAATCATTTAGAAATTAAAGTGGCTTTTCTTAAGGAAGGTATGCTTCAATAAAAAGCTATGAATCTCGTCAGGTTCGGAAGAAAGCAGCGATAAGTAGTGTATTTATGTGATTCGCATGCCTTCCTTAAGGAAAGTCATATTTTATGTATAAAAATAAAATTTAAAAGGAGGTTAGTCATGTCATATACAGCTTTATATAGAAATTTTAGACCCCTTAAATTTTCAGAAATGGTTGGTCAAGAACATATAACTAGGACTTTAAAAAATCAAGTAATTTCAAATAGAGTTGGACATGCATATCTTTTTAATGGAGGAAGAGGTACAGGTAAAACAACATCAGCGAAAATATTAGCAAGAGCAGTGAATTGTTTAAATCCTCAAAATGGAGAGCCATGTAATGAGTGTGAAATTTGCAAGGAGATATTAGAAGGTTCTCTTACAGATGTAGTTGAAATGGATGCAGCATCAAATAATAGTGTAGAAGACATTAGAACTATTCGTGATGAAGTGAATTTTCTGCCAACAAAAGCAAAGTATAGAGTATATATTATTGATGAGGTTCATATGCTTTCAACAGGTGCTTTTAATGCATTATTAAAAACATTAGAAGAACCACCAGAGCATGTAAAATTTATTTTAGCAACTACAGAACCACAAAAAATACCAACAACTATTCTTTCTAGATGTCAAAGATTTGATTTTAAAAAAATACCAGATGATGATATAATAAAAAGATTAAAAATAATTTGCAGAAAAGCAAATATTAATTGTGAAGAAAATGCATTAAAAATTATGGCAGTTCTTTCAGAAGGGCATATGAGAGATGCTATAAGTATCTTAGAAAGATGTAGCCAAGAAGGAGAAGCATCTAAGATTATTACGATAGATGAAGTAAAAGACTTAGTAGGACTTCCAAAATTAGAATATATACATTCTATTGCAAAGTCGATATTAGATTATGATACAGTAAAAGCACTAGAAGTGATAGATAAAGTAATAGAAGATGGAAAAGACTTATATAATTATTTATGGGAAATAGTAAAATATTTTAAGGATATATTAGTATATAAATCTACTCAAAATTTAAAATTATATTCTAATGAAGAATTAGAAGAAATAAAAAAATTAGCAGAGATATCTGAAAAAGATAGATTATTAAATATAATTTATAGTTTATCTGATCTAGAAAATGATTTAAAATGGTCTTCTCAAAAAACTATAATGTTTCAAACAGGAATAATAAAAATTTGTAGAAAAGAGTCAAATTTATATGGTTCAGAATTAGAAAAAAGAATAGAAGCTTTAGAAAATAAAATGGATAGTTTAAACTTGTCAAATCTTAACAATGAAACAGAGAGAAAACCACTAAATATAAATAAATCTGTACCAAAACCAGAAGAAAAAGTAGAAAAAAAAGAAGTAAAACAGACTATTTCAAAAAATACTTCAGAAATTTGGAAAAAAGTAATAGAAGCATTAAAAAGAAATGGGAAAATTAGGTTATATACATCTTTAATAAATACTAGAATTAATGAATTAAATGACTTAGTTTGGGAAGTTGAATTTCCAAATGGATTAACATCATTTAATCAAAAAATATTAGAAGATGTAAATAATAAAAATGATTTATTAAAAGAAATATTTAAGATTACAGGAAAAGAAATACATTTAAAATATAAAGATTTAAAAAATATTTCTAAAACAGAGACTGAAAAAAATCATTCAATAAATGATCTAGGAATAGATATAAATATAATAGAATAATTTTAAGGAGGAATTTTAATATGGGAAAAAGAGGAGGATTTCCTGGTGGAATGGGTGGCTTCGGAGGTATGAATATAAACCAACTTATGAAAGAAGCTAAAAAAATGCAAGCAGATATGGAAAAATCACAAGAAGAATTAGGAAGTAGAGAGTTTGAAGCTACAGCTGGTGGTGGAGCAGTGTATGTAAAAGTAAATGGAAATAAGATAATAAAAGAGATAAAATTAACTAAAGAAGTTGTTGATCCAGATGATATAGAAATGTTACAAGATTTAATTCTAACAGCTATTAATGAGGCATTGAGAAAAGTAGATGAAGCACAAGCTGCTTCACTGGGAAAATATAATATACCAGGATTAATGTAATATACATTAGAGGCGAGGAAAATATATGTCATATTATTCACCTTCAATAGAGAAGTTAATAGAAAGCTTTGAAAAACTACCTAGTATTGGGCATAAAACGGCACAAAGATTAGCTTTTTATATGTTAGATTTAAGTAATGAAGAAGCAGAAGAATTTACAAATTCTATATTAAATGCTAAAAAGAATTTGCATTTTTGTTCAAAATGTTTTAATATATCAGATACGGATCCTTGCAATATATGTTCTAATCCTAAAAGGGATCAATCTATTATTTGTGTGGTTGAAGATGTTAGAGATGTAATTGCAATGGAAAGAACACATGAGTTTAACGGAGTATATCATGTATTACATGGTTCTATATCACCTATGAATGGAGTTGGACCAGATGATATCAAAATAAAAGAATTATTAAATAGACTAATGAATGGAGAAGTAAAAGAAATAATATTAGCAACAAATCCAAGAGTAGAAGGAGAAGCTACATCTATGTATATATCTAAACTTGTAAAACCACTTGGAATAAAAACTACAAGAATAGCAAGAGGAATACCAGTAGGAGGAGATTTAGAGTATACAGATGAGATTACTCTTACAAAAGCTTTAGAGGGTAGAAGTGAAATATAAGTATCATTAAATAAAAATATGAATACTATATATTAATTCTTATTTTGAGGAGAGATATTATGCAAAAAAACAAAAAAGTAGTAATATTAGGTGGAGGAACAGGGACTTCATTTGTGTTAAAAGGTTTAAAATATTTCCCTGTGGATATAACAGCAGTTATTACTGTATCAGATGATGGTTCAAGTACAGGAAGATTAAGAAAAGAATTTTCAACTCCAGCAGTTGGAGATATTAGAAAAGTTTTAAGTAATTTATCAACATTACCAGATGAAGTTAGAGATGTAATGGAATATAGATTGTCTACATATAGTGAATTAAATGGCCATGCACTTGGAAATTTGATTTTAACATCATTAATAAGTGAAACAGGAAGTTTAAAAACAAGTATTGAATATTTAAGCAAAATACTAGATGTAAAACATAAAGTATTACCTCTTTCAGAAGATTGTTTAACATTGATGGGTGAAACAACAGAGGGTGATATTATAGAAGGAGAAGAAGAAATAACAAAAGCAGGTAGAAAGTATAAAAGATTTTTTTATAAAGATCCACCACATGTACTACCAGAAGTATTTGAAGCAATTGAAAATGCAGATCTAATAATATTAAGTATGGGAAGTCTTTATACTAGTGTTATGCCACATATAATTTGTAAAGATGTTGTTACTGCAATAAATAATGCAAAAGCAAAAGTGATGTATATTTGTAATGCAATGACACAACCTGGAGAAACAGATGGATTTGGAGTAAGTGATCATGTAAATGTATTAGAACAATATTTAGGGAAAAATACAATAGATGTTGTTATTGCAAGTAATACTGTTATTCCAAAGGCAATGCTTAAAAAATACGAAACTGAAGAACAAAAAGATCAAGTTCCAATAGATTATGAAAATATAAGAAAAGCAAGATATGAATTAATTGAAGATGATTTACTTACAACAACAGATGGTACAATAAAACATAATAGTCTAAAATTAAGTTCAGTAATATTTTCATACTTAATGAGATAATTTAATATAGAAATGTTTTTTAAAAAATAAAATTAATTAAAAAACAAAATACGTAGAAAATTATATTAAGTTTTAATTTTTGTAATTTTCTACGTATTTATTTTAACTTTTATATTTTTTTTGAATTTTTTCTATTTTCTTATAAATCCTTTTTAACTTGAAATTGGTGAATAAACCATTTTTAGATTTTATAAGTTCTTTTTGATTTATTAAATTTACCATTATTTTTTTATCTTCATCAGAAAGAGAATGTAGTAATTTTGCATGTTCAATATTTTCTTTTACTAATTCTTCATAATCTTTTTTTTCTCCATATAATCCCATAATAAAATCCTCCATATTATTGGTTTAGTATATTACTATTTCAAAATAAAGTCAATCTTACTTAAAATAGTCCATTATACCTATATAAATGCTCCAAGCAAGTTCATCTTGATAAGAATCCGTGTTTAAAAGATTTGTTTCTTCTTCATTTGAAAGAAAACCACATTCAACAATTACAAGAGGTATTTCAACATTTTTACTTAAATAAATATTAGAAATTGATTTTATAGTTCTTTTATTATCTTTTTTTAAAAAATAATTTAAACTAGTTTGAATGTTTCCAGCTATTTGTTTACTAATTTCATCATTATTTTTAAAAAAAGTTTGAAATCCAGAATATTGTGTCTCAGATATTTTATTCATATGAATTGATAAAAAAAGTTCAGCATTAGAAGTATTTGCAAGTTTTGCTCTATTTTTCATGTCAGAAATTTTTTTTTCTCTTATTGTTTCTGCTGTTTCTTCATAAATTCCATTTTCGTCAGATCTAGTTAAAATAACATTACAATTAGATGATTCAAGTAAATTTTGAAGTTTTAATACAATATTTAAATTT
Organism: uncultured Clostridia bacterium; assembly: GCA_944390285.1. GTDB lineage: Bacteria > Bacillota > Clostridia > TANB77 > CAG-508 > Scatovivens. The sequence goes on along the minus strand of CALXPN010000003.1, from coordinate 110,728 downwards.
AAATCTGATTCTATTATGCCATTTTGACCTGTTGCACCTCCATCAGGTTTTCCATGTCCTGCATCTAAAATAATTGTGTGTTCTGCAATAGGAATTGAAGATACAGATTCTATTTTAGGTAAAGAATTATTAGAAATTGAGTAATAAAATACAGAAATTACAATAATTAAATTTAAAAATAATAATCTTTTTTTGTTTAATATAATCATAAAATTACTCCAAAACAAATATTTATAAATACTTATTCTATTTTAAAAAGTTTATTACATATTTATTATTAAAATTACAAAATATGAAATATGTATAATTAAAGGAAAAGTGGAAAAAATATGTTAAAAATGCAAATAAGGGGATTTTTATGAATAAGTATAAAAAATTGAATATAAGAGGAACATTATTAGATAAAAATCAATTGGCAAAACATATTGAAAAAACTGCATCAGATCATAATACAAAATTGTATTCGAATAAAAACACTTATCCAATACCAAATTTAATTGAAGATTATAAATTTATATTAGAAACATACAACTTACTTACAAAACATTTGAAATTAGGAATTAAAATCCATTCAGCAGGAGAATGGATTTTAGATAATTTTTATGTAGTAGAAGAAACTGTAAAAACAATTCAAAAAGAATTACCAATAAAAAAATATAAAAATTTAATAGGGCTTTCAAATGAAAATTATTATGGATTTGCAAGAAGTTATGTTCTTTCAGAAGAAATAGTAGCTTTTTCAGATTGTAAAATAGATAGAGAAATAATAGATATTGCATTAAATGCATATCAAAGGAAAAAGCTATTGAATATGGAGGAACTTTGTAATATAGGAATTTTTTTAAAAATTTCTTTAATTTCTCATATAAGAAAGCTTTGTGAAAAGATTTATTCATCACAAATACAAAAATACAAAGCAGAAAGCATATTAGAAAGAATAGTTGAAAAAAAGAGTGCTAATAATTTAAAATTTACTAATACTAGCAAATATTTAAAAATTAAAGATGAAAATTTTAAATATTCTTTTATAGAATATTTATCATATAAATTAAAAAAATATGGAAAAGATGCAATTGCTTATCAAAATATTTTATCAAAAGAAGTAAAAAGGTTAGGTCTTTCCATTAACGAAGTAATTCAAAAAGAACATTTTCATATTGCAAATATAAAAATAACAATGGGAAATTGTATAACAAGTATAAAAGAAATAAATAGAATAGATTTTATAGAACTATTTAATTATATGAATGCATCTGAAGATATTTTAAAATTAGATCCATCAGGTGTATATGAAAATATGGATGAAGAAAGTAAAAGCTATTATAGACAAATAATAGAAAAAATGGCAAGAAAAAGTAAAATTTCAGAAATATATATATCTGAGAAAATAATTGATTTATGTAAAAAGCATGAAAATTTAGATGATATAGAAGAAAAAATAAAAACGCATGTAGGATATTATTTAATTAAAGATGATGGAATAAAAGAATTAAATAAAGAATTAGAGATGAAAACTCACAAAAAATTAAATTATACACAAAAATCTAAATTATATATTGCGCTAAGTATATTAATACCTATATATTTGTGTTTACTTATTTATGTAATAAATATTAAAATCACCAAAAACATGTTATTATCTATATTGATTTCTATTATGTTATATATACCTGTTTCAGAAATTTTCTTAAGAATAGAAAATTATATAATGAGTAAATTTAAAAAGCCAAGTATAATACCTAAAATGGATTATGAAAAAGGAATACCAGAGGATAAGAGTACTTTTGTAGTAATTCCTACTATATTAAAATCAAAAGAAAAAGTAAAAGAAATGTTTGAAAAATTAGAAATATATTATCTAGCAAATAAATCTAAAAACATTTATTTTGCGTTATTAGGAGATTGTTCGGAAGAAAGTACTCCTACAAAAGATTTTGATGCAGAGGTGATTTCAACAGGTATAGAAATATGTAATAAATTAAATGAAAAATACAAAACAGATAATTTTAATGTTTTTCATTTTTTATATAGAAAAAGAGAATGGAATGATTGTGAAAAATCTTATATTGGTTGGGAAAGAAAAAGAGGATTACTTGTTACATTTAATGAGTATATAAAAAATAGAAAAGAAAATAACTTTTTGGCAAATACAATAGAAAAACAAAAAGAAAAGATTCCAAATATTAAGTATATTATAACATTAGATGCAGATACAAATTTAAATTTAAAAACAGCGTCAAAATTAATTGGTGCAATGAGTCACATTCTAAATACTCCAATAATAAAAGAAGATAGAGTAATAGATGGGTATGGAATTATGCAACCAAGAATAGGAATGGATTTATCGTTAGCGCAAAAAACACCTTTTATTGAATTATATAGTATGAAAGGTGGAATTGATTGTTATACAAATGCTATTTCAGATATATATCAAGATTATTTTGGAGAAGGAATTTTTACTGGAAAGGGAATTTATGATGTAGAAGTTTATAGCACAATTTTAAAGAATGAAATTCCGGAAAATCAGGTTTTGAGTCATGATTTACTTGAAGGAAATTTTCTAAGATGTGGACTTTTAACAGATGTGATGTTACTTGACGGATATCCTGCAAGGTATATACCATATATTTTAAGAAATCATAGATGGACAAGAGGAGATTGGCAAATTATAAAATGGCTTAAAAATCCAAGATTAAATGAAATATCAAAATTTAAAATATATGATAATTTGAGAAGAAGCCTTCTTTTCATTTTTTGTTTTATACTAATAATTTTGTCAAGTATTAATATTTTTCAAAATAGCAAAATAAATATTTTAGTTTTTATATTAGCTATTATTTCAGCTATTATTCCATACTTGTTAGATATAATAAATTATATTGTTTTTAAAGAAAGTAATATAACAGGTGCAGTATATGCATATAAAAAGTTTTCAAAAGAATTAAATAGTGTAACAATAAGTTTTATAAGAAGTATATTGCAAATTGTATTTTTACCATATGAAACAATTAAAAATATAGATAGTATAGTAAGAAGTTTATATAGAATGAAATATAAAACTAAATTACTAGAATGGGTAACATCTGAAGAGTCAGAAAAAAATTCTAAAACAGAATTGATTTATTATTTTAAAGAAATGAAAATTAATATTATATTTGGAATAATATTTTTAATTTTTCCAAATATAATATCGAAAATATTAGGATTTGGTTGGCTTTTTGGACCATGTATTGCTTGGTATATAAGTTTAGAAAGAAAAAAAGAATATGAAATTACAGATAATGATAAACGTTATTTAAGAGAAATTGCTAAAAGAACATGGAATTTTTTTGAAAGATATATAAATGAAGAAAATAATTATTTAATGCCAGATAATTATCAAGAAGATAGAAACAATAAAATAGTAAATAGAACTTCGTCAACAAATATAGGTCTTGAAATTCTTGCTATTTTATCAGCATATGATTTAGGTTTTATTAACTTTAAAAAAACAATAGATTATTTAAATAAAATATTTGCAACGATTAGTGGATTAAGTAAATGGAATGGTCACTTATATAATTGGTATAATACAAAAACATTGATGCCATTAATACCAAGATATATATCTACTGTAGATAGTGGAAATTTTGTAGGTTATTTATATATATTAAAAGATTTTTTATATAAAAATAAAAACAGAGGAGATTTAGAAAATTTAATAAATATAGTAGATAATATTATAAAAAATACAGATTTTTCAAAATTATATAGTGAAAAAGCAAGGTTATTATCTATAGGTTACAATTTAGAAGATAATAAGTTAACAGATTCATATTATGATTTTTTAGCTTCAGAAGCGAGACAAGCAAGTCTTGTAGCTATTGCAAAAGGAGATATACCGGTTAAACATTGGAATAATTTAAGTAGAACTCTTACAAGTTTAAATGGATATAAAGGACTAGTATCATGGACTGGTACAGCATTTGAATATTTAATGCCAAATATAAATTTAAAAAGGTATAAAGGTAGTATTCTAGATGAGGCTAGTAAATTTGCAATAATGAGTCAAATGGAATATTGTAATAAACTTAAAGTACCATGGGGAATATCTGAATCTGCATTCAATCTTAGAGATTTAAATAATAATTATCAATATAAAGCTTTTGGAATACCATGGCTTGGATTAAAAAGAGGCCTAGAAGATGATATAGTTGTATCACCATATAGTACATGTTTATCATTAGAAGATGAACCAGAAAAAGCAATAAAAAATTTAAGATATTTAGAAAATGAGGGAGTATTTGGAAAATATGGTTTTTATGAATCAATAGATTATACTCCATCAAGAGTAAGTAAAAACGGAAAGTCTGTAGTAAAAACTTATATGGCACATCATCAAGGATTAATTTTAATTTCAATTAATAATGTATTAAATAATAATATAATAAAAGAAAGATTTAATAATAATCCAGAAATAGAAGCAACTAATATTCTTTTAGAAGAGAGAATGCCAATTCAGATGATAATAACAAAAGAAAAGAAAGAGAAAATTACTAAAAATAAAAACTTAAATATAGATTCTTATTTAGAAAGAGTAATTGAGAATCCAAATAAAAAATATAGAAATTTAAATATAATTTCAAATGAAAGATATAAAATTATAATAGATGATATAGGGAATAGTATTAGTGAATTTGATGATCTAATGGTAAATAATTTTAAAGAAACTTCTGATTTAAAAAATGGGATTAATACTTTTGTAAAAAATATTAAAACTAAAAAAATAGTGGATATAAAAGAAAATGCAAAAGTTATTTTTTCACCGGATAAAGCCAAATTTATAAAACAAGACAATAATTTAAAAATTTCTGAAACAGTTTGTATTGATCCTAATAAACCAATTGAAATAAGAAGAATAGAAATAGAAAATTTAGGAAATCAAGAAGAATTATTAGAAATTGTAACAGATTTTGAACCATCACTTTCAAGAAAAATGCAAGAATATTCTCATCCAGCATTTAATAAACTATTTATGAGAATGTATGAAGAAAATGAAAATATTGTTTTTGAAAAAAAAGATAGGGATAATAATCAAAATAAGTATTTTGCAACAACTTTATACACAGAAAATGAACAATTTGTGGATTTTGAATATGAAATAAATAAAGAAAAGTATTTAGGTAGAGAAAATTTTGACAGATTAAAAAGCCTTAAAAATAATAAAGCCTTTTCAAATGAGATATTGCAAGTTACAGACCCTATTATAGCTATGAAAAGAAGCATAAAAATAAGAGCAAGAGAAAAGGTAAGTATCAATTTATTAATTTCAGTTTCTGATGATAAGAAAGATGCTATAGATAATTTAGAGAATATAAAGAGTGAAGAAGAAATAGTAAGAGTATTAAATATTGCTAAAGCAAGAAGTGAAGAGGAAAGTAAATATTTACAAGTTGATAGTAAAAAATTAGATATATATTATAGAGCCTTAAAATATATTTTAAGATTATCTTTGGTAAAAAATATTCCTAAAATAGAATATGCTCAAAAAGATAGTTTATGGAGATATGGTATATCTGGGGACAATCCAATTTTATTAGTTAAAGTAAGTAATATAGAAGATATATACGTCATAGAAGAATCAGTTGGAATTTATGAATATTATAGAGCTAAAAAAATTTTTATAGATTTAGTAATTTTAAACTTAGAAACTAATGTGTATGAAAGGTTTGTAAGAGATGGAATCAATGAAGTAATTTCAAATAAACAATTAGAATATTTAAGAAATATAAATACAGGAATTTTCATTTTTAATAAAGATGAGATATTAAAAGAGGATTTGAATGTAATAGAATTTAAAGCTAGATTAATAATAGATGCAAAAAATGGTGATGTAAGTTCACAGCTAAAAGAATTAGAAGAAAGAGAAAAAGATGTTAATAAAGTAAAAAAAGAAAAATTACAAAACATAAACACAGAGATATATCCATTAAAAAAAGAAAAATTATTATTTGATAATTCTTTTGGAGGATTTAAAGAAGATGGCACTGAGTACTTTATTTATAAAAATAAAGATAATATTCTTCCAGCAGTATGGTGTAATGTAATTACAAATAATTTTTTTGGAACTGTTATTACAGACAATTTAGGAGGATATACATGGAGTAGAAATAGCAGATTGAATAAATTGACAGCATGGAATAATGATAAAGTTACAGATTTACCATCAGAAATTTTCTATATAAAAGATGAAGATAAAAAGGTGATGTGGACTTTAAACACTGGAATTGTAGCAAATGACAATTATTATTATATAACACATGGTTTTGGATATACAAAATTGAAAAATTCAAACGATAATTTAAATCAAGAACTAGAAATTTTTGTACCAAATGAAGAATCATTAAAAATTATCAAATTTAGAATTAAAAATCTGATTAATGAAGAAAGAAAAATAAAATTATTAATTTATATAAAACCAGTTTTAGGAGAAGATGAATTTTTTAGTAATGGAAATTTATTTATAGAAAAAGAAAATAATATATTAAAAATAAAAAATACTTTTCCAGAAGATAGTTTTAAAGACAAAATAATGTATATAACAAGTGATATAGAAATTAATAGCTTTACTGGAGAAAAAGAAAATTTCTTTGGAAATGGAAATATTACTAATCCAGATTCATTATATACAAATTTAAATAATGAATCTGGTCTTGGCAAGAATTCTTGTATAGGAATTGAGTTCTATTTAAAATTTGAGAAATTTGAAGATAAAAATTTTTATTTAATAATTGGAGAAGAAATAAAAGATACTGAAATAATAAAAATCAAAGAAAAATATATGGAAAAAAATTTAGTAGATTTAGAATTAGAAAAAAGTAAATCAAAATGGAATAATATACTAAATACAATAAAAGTAAAGACTCCATCAGAGAGTTTGAATATTTTAATGAATGGATGGTTGGTTTATCAAACTTTGTCAAGTAGAATTCTAGGGAAAACTGGTTATTATCAATCTGGAGGAGCTTTTGGCTTTAGAGATCAACTGCAAGATACCTTAGGAATTAAATATATAGATTCAAAATATTTGAGAGAACAAATTATAAATTGTGCAAGACATCAATTTCTAGAAGGAGATGTACTTCATTGGTGGCATAATGAAACTAAAAGAGGAGTAAGAACAAGATTTTCAGATGATCTTTTATGGCTAGTATATGCTACAATTGAATATATAAATTTTGAAAATAATTTAGATATATTAGATGAAGAAATAGAATATTTAAATGGTGATATATTAAAACAAGGAGAAAATGAAAGATATAATTTGTATCATGCAAGTAGTGTTAAAGAAAATTTATTTAATCATTGTATTCGTGCTATAGAATGTGTTATAGAAAGAGGGATAGAACCTTTTCCTAAAATAGGAGTAGGAGATTGGAATGATGGTTTCAATAAGGTCGGAGAAAAAGGAAAAGGAGAAAGTATATGGCTTGCATTTTTCTTATATGATGTTTTAAATAAGTTTATTCCTATATGTGAAGAAAAAAACAGAGTAGATTTAGTCCAAAGATATACAGATTGTAAAGAAAAATTGAAAAAAAATATAAATTCTAAAGGATGGGATGGAAGATGGTTCAAAAGAGCTATTACAGATGATGGAAATGAAATAGGAAGCATTAATTCAGAAGAATGTAGAATAGATAGTATTTCACAAAGCTGGGCAGTAATCTCAGGTGCTGGAGATAATGATAAAAAATTTATAGCAATGAATGAAGCAGAAAATTATCTAGTAGACAAAGAAAATAAAATAATAAAATTATTTGATCCACCTTTTGAAAAATCTAGTATAAATCCTGGGTATATAAAATCGTATCCACCAGGAATTAGAGAAAATGGTGGACAATATACTCATAGTGCGTGTTGGTTTATAATAGCTGAAGCAATGTTGGGATTTGGAGACAAAGCAGTGGAATTTGCCGAAATGATTAATCCGATAGAACACAGTAAAAATAGAGATGAAGCTAAAAAATTTAAATTAGAACCTTATATAATTGAAGCTGATTTATATAGTAATAAAGATTTATTAGGAAGAGGCGGTTGGAATTGGTATACTGGTTCTAGTAGTTGGTATTATAAGACAATATTAGAATATATATTAGGTTTACAGATAAAAAAAGGTTTTTTAAGTATAAATCCATGTATTTCAAAAAACTGGAAAGAATATGAAATAAAATACAAATATAAAACAACTATTTATAAAATAAAAGTTAAGAATAATAAAGAGAAAAATACAGGAGTAGAAAGGTTTATAGTAAATGGTAGTGAAGTAGCAAATAAAAAAATTATATTACAAGATGATGGAAAAATTTACAATATTGAAGTTTTTATGTAATAATTTTGAAAAAAACTTGTACAAAAATGTTAAATATGATATAAATAAATAGTAAAGTTAAAAATTCTTTTAGAAAGGCGGTCATTTTGTGGAAGAACTAGTAGAAAAAGATAAAAAAACTATACTTGTAGTAGATGATGAAAAAAGTATAATGGAATTATTAGTATTTAATTTACAAAAAGAAGGTTATAATACGTTGGAGGCATATGATGGCGTAACTGCTGTTGAAATGGCAATAAATGAAAAGCCAGATTTAATATTATTAGATGTTATGATTCCAAAACTAGATGGAATATCTGTATGTAAAAAAATAAGATATGCACTAAATATATCAAATATTCCTATACTAATGATATCTGCAAAAGATACTGAATCAGATAAAATTGTTGGATTAGAAATGGGAGCTGATGACTACATTACAAAGCCTTTCCAAATTAGAGAAGTTATGGCAAGAATAAAAGCTAATTTAAGAAAAGCAGAGTTAAATGCTAATATGGAAATAAACTCTCAAAAAAATGAAGATAAAGATAATATAATAAAAGTTGGGGATTTAACACTAGATTTAAAGAAAGTAGAAGCTAGAGTAAAAGGTGAAGTAATTAACTTAACTAAAAAAGAATTTGATGTTTTAAAATATCTAGCAAGTCAACCAGGTCAGGTTGTAACAAGAGAAATGTTACTTCGTGATGTATGGGAATACGAAGAATATGTAGGAGCAATTAGAACAATAGATGTTACAATGAATAGAATTAGAGATAAAATAGAAAAAGACAAAGCAAATCCTAAAATCCTTATTACGAAAAGAGGAGTAGGATATTATGTAACAGATAGAAATTAAAATATAAAAATATAGTTTAGCTAGGTACTTTTATATTGAAGTATCTAGCTATATTTTTGTTAAATATAAATAAAACTTATGATTTTATTACATAATTGCTTGAATAAATATTTGCTTAAGTATATAATATAAAAGCAGGGTATATAGCGAATTTATCCATGTAGGGGAAGAAAAAATGTTGAAAAATATACAAATTAAAATAATTTTAGCATTTTCTATTATTGGATTAATTGTTATTACAGCATTTGGATTGACATATATTTACAATTTGGAAAATACTAAATTACAAATACATGATAATATGGAATTGTCAGAATTGAAAAACTTGCTAAATTCACAAATATATGAATCCAAAATAATAATGATTATATTTATAATAGTTTTTTTATTTTTTATGGTTTTAATGGGGATTATAGTAGCAAGAGTAGTAATTTCTCCAATTTCAGAATTAATAAAAAGTGCGGAAAGAGCGACTAAAAGTGAAAGAAAAAAATATTTAAATAATGGTAATAAAAAGAAAAATGAAATTAATGATTTAGTTTCTGCTTTTGATTCAATGAATAATGAATTAAAAGAAAATCTTAATGAGGTAACAAGACAAAAGAAACAAATAGAAACAATTTTACTTCATATGACAGATGGAATTATAGCTTTTAATATAGAAGGAAAAGTTATTCACATAAATAATGCTGCGAAAACTTTTTTAAAAATAGATAAAGAAGAAACTTTTGAAGAAATTTTTCAAAAGTATAATTTAGATATTAATTTAGAAAAAGTTATCTACTTAGAAAATTGGGCATCTTCTGAAAAAAAATTAAATTTAGAAGATAGAACAATGAATTTATTTTTTGCACCGTTTAAAAATGAAAATGATAGACCCGGCGGAGTAATAGTTGTAATCCAAGATATAACAGAACATGTAAAATTAGATACTATGAGGAAAAGATTTGTGGCTGATGTATCTCATGAATTAAAAACACCAATTACATCTATAATGGGATATGCAGATACTCTATTGGAAAATGATGTAGATAGTGAAGTAAATAAAAAATTTTTAGAAAGAATATCTGCTGAAGCTTCAAGAATGTCAAGACTTGTAAGCGATTTATTAACACTTTCAAGATATGATACTTCAAAAGCAAAAATAGAAAAAAGCGAATTTGATTTAGGGGCACTTGTAAAATATACATTCGATGGATTAGATTTAGAGATGAAAAAGAAAAATCAAATAGGAGAATGTTTTGTTACATCAAATGTTCCATTAGTATATGCAGATAAAAATGGAATAGAAAGAGTTGTATTAAACATTTTAACAAATGCAATAAAATACACACCAGAGGGAGGAAGCATTAAAGTTTATGTTGGGTTTGTATATAATGATGCATATATTAAAATAATAGATACAGGTATAGGAATTCCAAAAGAGGACTTAGATAAAATTTTTGAAAGATTTTATAGAGTTGATAAAGCTCGTACAAGAGAAATGGGTGGAACAGGTCTTGGACTTTCAATTGCCAAGGAAATTTTAGACCAGAATAATAGTATGATAGATATAAAAAGTGAAGTTGGAAAAGGAACAGAAGTAGTAATAAGAATACCAACAAAACAAGATAAAAATAATAAGGAAAAAAATACAGAAGAATAAGGGAGAGAGTAATATGAAAAAAATCACCAAAAAATTTTTATTTATATTTATACTTCTATTTTATTCAAATAACACATATGCAACAACGAATGGTTCATATTCTGTAGCAAATACAGGCATATCAATAGTTGGAAAAATAGTATTATTTCTCATTGCAATAATTTTAATAGCATTAGTTTTATTTTTAAGTTATAAAATGGATAAAAATGAAATGTCTAATAAGAGAAAAGAAAAGATTATAAATAATAAAAAGAAAAATGAAAATTTAAAATCTAATCCAGAAATTAAAGAAGAAGTTTATAAGTTCGACTCATTAAAAAACGATTATTTAGAAGAATCTGAAACAAATAATGATGTATTTGAAGCAGAAGATATAGTAGATACAGATAATTTATTAGATGAATATATAAGTGATTTGGAGGACATAACAGAATTAGATAAAATTGTTGAAAATATAAAAAATGATAATACTAAAGATGATATAGATGATATAGATGATATAGATGATGCAGATATTGAAGATGAATTGATTTATCATGAAACTTTAGCTAATGAAGAAATTTATAATAATATAGAAAATGAAATTGAAAAAAATGATGAGAAAGAAATTTATTATAATGAAAATACAAAAAATTTAGATGAATTTACAATGGTTTTTAATTCATCTGCATTAAAGGATAAAGAAAAAGAAGATGATGAAGATGATGAACTTGAAGAAATAGAAGAAATTATAGCTAAAGCAAATATAAAAAAGTATACTAGAAATAAAAAGGATAATTCAATTTTTAATCTTGCACAAAAAAGTAAAAAATATACATCAACAAATAATAGTTCAAAAAGGTATACAAGAAAAAAAGAATCAAAATTAATTAAAAAAGAGTCAAAAAGATATACGAGAAAAAAAGTCAATACAAAGAAAAAAGATAATTTAGAGGAAAAAATCCCAGAAAAAACAGAATCCAAGAAAGTTACTTTAAAAAGGGGAAGACCTAAGAAAACAGATAAACCTAAAAGAGGAAGACCTAAAAAGGAAACAACTTCTAAAAGAGGAAGACCTAAAAAAACAGATAAACCTAAAAGGGGAAGACCTAAAAAAGAAGAAAGCACAAAAAAATAAAATTAAGGATATCTTGAAAAAAAAATAAAAATAATATATAATTCGAAAAAACTAAAAGATTAGAAAGGCAATATAATGAATGAAAAAGTAAAAGATATATTAGAGTGGGGTTATTGTATAGTAATAGCATTAATACTTGCATTATTATTTAGATATTTTATAGCAACTCCAACAATTGTTAAACAAAGATCAATGTTTCCAACATTACAGGAAAATCAAAGATTAATTTTAAATAGAACTTTTAGAATAACAAAGAAGAGTCCTGAAAGAGGGCAAATAGTTACATTTGAAGCACCAACTAAAACTTATTCAAAATGGGAAGCAGATCAATCTAATCCAGTAGCAGTATATGATGATGAACCAAAGGGAATTTTCAATAAATTTGTTTATTATAGTTTAGAAGTAACAAAGAAAAGCTATATAAAACGAGTTATTGGAATAGCTGGAGATCATGTAAAAATAGAGAATAACAAAGTGTATATTAATGGAGAGGAACAAGAAGAAAACTATTTAAGAGATGATGTTGTTACAGAGTCTGAGGTGTTTTATGATTTTATAGTTCCTGAAGGATACTTCTTTGCAATGGGTGATAATAGAACAAAAAGTACAGATTGTAGAGAAATAGGATGTATACCACTTGAAAAACTAGAAGGATTTGTTTGTTTTAGATTTTGGCCACTTAGTGAATTTGGTGGAATAGAGTAGGAGATAAATTTGAAATTTGCAGATATTATTGGTAATAATGATATAAAAATTTATTTAAATAAAAGTATCGAAAATAAAAACATATTGCATAGTTATTTATTTTTAGGAAACAGTGGGATAGGAAAATTAATTTTTGCAAAAGAATTTGCAAGAAAAATATTATGTTTTGAAAATACAAAAGAAGAATGTACATGTAAATCATGTACATGTTTTAATGGGAAAAATCATCCGGATTTTTATTTGATTAATGAAAATGGGGAAAATATAAAAGTAGATACAATAAGAAATTTAACAGAAAAAGTAATTGAAAAACCAATAATCTCAAACAAAAAGGTTTATATAATAAATGATTGTGAAAAAATGACAAAAGAAGCTCAAAACTGTTTATTAAAAACATTAGAAGAACCACCAGAATTTGTTGTAATAATTTTAATATCTTCAAATGAGAATTTAATACTAAATACAATAAAATCTAGATGTATGAGTATTAAATTTCATAATATAGAAGATAGAGATTTAATATTATATGCTAAAAATAAATTAGGCTATACAAATATTTCAAATAATTTTTTAAAATCTTTTGATGGAAGTATAGGAAAAATGATAAAATTAAAGGATTTTAAAGAAAAATATGATAAAATAGATTTACTAATTTCAGATATATTAAAAAAAGATTTAATAGAAATTATGTTAGATGGAAAAATACTTTATGATAAAGAAAATATTTATGATATATTAGATTATATAATAGTTTGTTTATATTCTAAAAAAGAAGAAAATGAGAAATATCTTAATTGTATAAGGTATGTAAATGAATGTGAGTTAAGATTAAAAAGTAATAGTAATTTTGATATGAGCATAGATAATTTACTTTTCAAGATGTGGGAGGAGTTAAATGAAAGAAGTAACAGGAGTTAGATTTAAAAGACCTGGTAAAATATATTATTTTGATTCAGAAGGAATAGAATTAGAAAAAGGAATGCATGTAATTGTAGATACAGCTATGGGAGAAGAATATGGAGAAGTTGTTTTAGTAAATAAGCAAATAGATGATGATAAACTAACAGAACCTTTAAAAAAAGTTATAAGAATAGCAACAGATAAAGATGAAAAAATTAGATTGCAGTATAAATCAAAAGAAAAAGATGCATTTAAAACTTGTTTAGAAAAAATTGAAAAGCATGGACTTCCAATGAAACTTATAGATGTTGAATATAAATATGATGGAAGTAAAGTTATTTTCTATTTTACAGCAGATAAAAGAATAGATTTTAGAGAATTAGTAAAAGATTTAGCTTCAGTATTTAGAACAAGAATAGAACTTAGACAAATAGGAGTAAGAGATGAAGTAAAAAGAAGTGGTGGAAATGGAATTTGTGGGCGAGAATTATGTTGTTGTTCATTTTTGGGTAGTTTTGAAACTGTTTCAATAAAAATGGCAAAAGAACAAAATATTTCATTAAATCCTTCTAAAATTTCAGGAAATTGTGGCAGATTAATGTGTTGTTTAAAATACGAGCAAGAAGTTTATGAAGAAAAATTAAAAAGATTACCTAAAATTGGTGCTATAGTGAAAACACAAGATGGAACAGGCGAAGTAGCTTCAGTAGAAACTTTAAAAGAAGTAATAAGGGTAAAATTTCAAGATGGAGATGATTCATATTATAAAAAATATGATGCAAAAGATATAGTTGTAATAAAAGATGCAGTTATAGATGATGATAAATTAGAAGTAGAAAATGAAGAAGATCGTGAAGAATTAGAAAAACTTGAGAGATTAGAAAATGACGATAAAAAGAATGTTTCGGAAGATGAAATTTAAAAATACAAAAGAAAATCGTAGAACTTGAAGGGAAATATAGATGAAAACACTTATAACAAATGCTTATATATTAGATATGGTTGGGGATACTGCTAATATTGAAAAAAAAGATATATTAATTAATGATGATATTATAGAAAAAATTGAAAAAGATATAGACAAAAATATAGAAATAGATGAAAAAATAAATGCTAAAAATATGCTTATTATGCCAGGACTAATAAATACTCATACACATTTGGCAATGAGTATTTTTAGAGGATATAAAGCTGATAAAAAGCTAATGGATTGGCTTGAAAATGCAATCTTTCCAGTAGAAGATAAATTGAAACCAGAAGATATATATTGGAATTCTTATTTATCTTGTTTAGAAATGATAAAATCTGGAACAACAACTTGTAATGACATGTATTTTGGTATGAACAAAACAGTAGAAGCAATTAATGATACAGGCTTAAGAGCTGTTGTAGCATGGTGTATAAAAGATGATTCTATAAAAGATAAAGTTGAACAAACAAGAGAATATGCTAAAAGATACAATAAGAAAAATAGTAAAATAAAAATTTATGTATCAGCAGATGCTCCACATACATGTAATCCAAAAACAATAAAGTTGTGTGTAGATTTAGCAAAAGAATTGAATACAGGTATACATATGCATTTGGCAGAAACTATAGAAGAAGAAACAAAAATAAAATCTAAATATAAGAAAAGAAGTACAGAATATTTAAATGATTTAAATGTTTTTGATGTTCCAGTTGTTTTAGCACATGGTATATATATTTCAGATACGGATATAGAGATTCTAAAAAGAATAAAAGGAGGAATTTCTCATAATCCTATAAGTAATTGTAAATTGTCATCTGGAATTTGTGATGTAGTAAAATTACGTAAAAATGGAATAAATGTTGGATTAGGAACAGATGGAATTGGCAGTACAACCACTATGGATATGTTTGAAGAAATGAAAACAGCAGCATATCTTCAGAAAGTAAATACTATGGAACCAACTTCGATTTTAGCATATGATATTTTAAAAATGGCAACTATAGAAGGAGCAAAAGTATTAGGTTTAGAAAACGAGATTGGTACAATAGAAGTTGGTAAAAAAGCAGATATAATATTTATAAAAAATGATAAATTACATTTATGTCCAGATAATGATGTATGTGCAAATATAGTTTACTCAGCAAATGGAGCTGATGTAGATTCTGTTATGATAAATGGAAAGATGATAATGCAAAATAGAAAAATGATAAATTTAGATGAAAAACAAGTAATGAAACAAGTAAAAAAAATAGCAAAAAAATTATTATAACTATTGTAATTCTACAAAAATAGAAATAAAATACAAATATTAAGAAAGGAGGAATTAAAAATGGCTTATAAAATATCTGACAAATGTATTTCTTGTGGAGCTTGTGCAAGTGCATGTCCAATGTCTTGTATTTCTCAAGGAGATAGCAAATATGTAGTAGATGAAAGTGTTTGTATATCTTGTGGAACATGTGCTGGGGTTTGTCCAGTTAATGCACCAGAAGAAAGCAAAGACTAATATAATTTTATTTAAGCTTAGATAAAATCGAATAAATTTAGAAAAAAAATAGCAATTAATAAATAATTGCTATTTTTTTTGTTAATAGGTAAGTTTTCAAAAATAATTTGTTTTTATATTGACAAAACATATGTTCGCATGCTAATATAGATATAATTTTAAGGGGGAATTAAAATGTATGATATAAATTTAGAAACATTAATGGCTAATCAATATTTATTTAATCATAAAAAACAATTTAATATAGAGGTAGGAATGAAAATAAAGGAAATTAGAACAAATAAAAAAATGCCAAAAAAAGAAATGGCGTTTCAAACATTGATGTCTCCTACATATATAACTCAAATAGAAAATGGAATAAATGGAATTACTTTAAATAAATTTATAATAATTTGTAATGCTCTACAAATACATCCAAAAGAAATATTAGATGATTTTTTATTTGATTATAATACTAATGAAGATATATTATATGATGAATTACAACAAGATAAAAATATTGTAGAAAATATAAAAAATTATTTAAAAAATAAAAAATGAAAATTTAGGTACAAATTAATTTAAAATTTTATATTAAAAATAAATTTAATATTATGTAGAATGTTTCAAATCTTGTTTTTTAAATTTTGTTATGGTAAAATTTATATATTATAAAATAAAAAGGAGGATTCTAGTATATACTAACTAGAAAGCATTATGAAAGAAAAATTTATAGAATTATTAAAATCAACAAATAGAGAAGGTATGGAAAAGTTAATAGAATTCATAGAAACAAAAACAGATTTTTTTAAAGCACCAGCAAGTACAAGATTTCATGGTAATTTTGAAGGTGGTTTACTAGAACATAGTATGAAAGTATATGAAATTCTTAGTGATAAAGTGAGATATGTTAAATTAAATTCAAATATAGAAATAAATTCTTCAGAAGATAGTTTAATAATAATAGGTTTATTACATGATATCTGTAAAGTTAATTATTATAAAACTGATTATAGAAATGCAAAAAATGAATTTGGTGAATGGGAAAAAGTACCATATTATACTGTAGATGATACCATACCATATGGTCATGGTGAAAAAAGTGTTATGATGTTAACAGAATATATTAAGCTTACAAGTGAAGAAAAATATTGTATAAGATGGCACATGGGATTTTCCGAACCTAAAGAATTATATGGTTCTCTAGGGCTTGCTTTAAAAAAATATCCTTTAGCATTATTAACTAATGAAGCAGATTTAGAAGCAACATATTTTTATAATATTTAATTTAATATACATAATTTTTAGTATTGATATAGAAATAGTGTAATGATATAATTTTATAAATAGAAAGTAAAAGGTGGATTATGGTTACAATATATGATTTTTTAGAAGTAGATGAAAATGCTTCAAAAGAAGAAATTGAAAGAGCTTATCATAATTTAGTATTAGAATATAAAGTAAATCCTGTATTAAGTGAAAAAGAAAACAAAGAAAATGAATTAATATTAAATAAACTTAAAATAGCATATGAAATTTTAATGGATGATGAAAAAAGAGAAAAATATAATAAAGATTTAGCTAAAAAAAGGGCAGAAAATTTAATAAAAAATGTTGAAACTACTTCTACAAAAAAAGTAAAACCAGAAATTTCTAATAATGAATTGAAAACTGATGATGACAATAATATTGATTCTGTAGATGAAATTAATAGTTCAAAACCTGAAGAAGATGAAGTAGAACTAAGTAAAAAAGAAAAAAAGAATGTACAAAAAGCAGCTAAGCTGGAATTTGAAAGAAATTTAAAAAAAGCACAAAAAGTAGAAGAAGAATATAATCAAGCATATAATAAAGCTTATAATGATTATTTAAAGAAGATGGGTTATAAAACAAAAGAGCCATTGACATTAAAAAAAATTAAAAATACAGTAATTATTATTACTGTAACTATTGTAGTATGTTTTATTGCATGGAATATTCCTCCAATAAATAAATTGCTAAAAAATATTTATGAAGAAAATTTTATAATAAAATCTGTAGTAGATTTATTTAGAATATTTTTTAACGCGATTTTTAGTATTTTTAAGTAGTAAAGAGTGGTGATAAGTATAGCTAAGGGAAAAAAGAAAATTAATGATGATATTTGGTTAAAAATTAGATTAATATTTTTTGGAATTGTAATAACTTTTTGTTTTTTATTTGTTGTAGGACATATAATGATTATACAATTTGTTGAAGGCAAAGAGTTATCAGAAAAAGCATATAATCAACAAGTAAAAAATCAAATACTAAGTCCAAGTAGAGGGACAATATATGATGCAAATGGAGAGATATTAGCACAGAGTATAGCTGTAGATACGGTTTCATTAAATCCGGGAAAAGTTACATATGCAAATAATGATATTGTTCCAGATGAAGAAATAGCAGAGGGAATGTCAAATATTTTTAATATTACATATGAAGAAATGATGGAAGAATTACAATCAGGAAAATCAGTTATTGTAATAGAAAAAAAAGTTGAAAAAGATAAAATAGATAAATTAAATGAATGGATAAAAGAAAAAGGAATTTCAGCAGGAATTAATATAGATGAAGATTCTAAAAGATATTATCCATATAACGAATTAGCTTCTAATTTAATAGGATTTTGTGGAACAGATAATACAGGACAAACAGGATTAGAAGAAAGGTGGAATGATGTATTAACTGGTACTGCAGGAAAAGTAGTTACTACAACAGATGTTAATGGGAATGCTATATCAGATGAGGACGAGCAATATGTTGCATCTCAAAATGGAAGTAATATATATTTAACAATAGATGCAACTATACAATCTATTGCCGAGAGATATTTAGAGCAAGCAATGGTAGAAAATCCAACAGCAGATAGTGGAAATGTAATAATAATGAACCCACAAACAGGTGATATATTAGCAATGGCTACAAATCCAGATTATAATTTAAATTCACCTTCAAGTTATATTCCAACAAAATTAACAGAAGAAGAATGGAATGCATTACAATCTACAGAAAAAACAAATAAATTATTAGAATTATGGACAAATAAAGCTGTATCTGATACATATGAACCTGGTTCAACATTTAAATTAATAAATGCAGCAGTTGGATTAGAAGAAGGTATTGTTGAAACTGATACTGAAAATGACTTTTTATGTACAGGTTCATATGTTGTGGCAGAAGAAAATGGTGAGCCAATTCAGATTAGTTGTTGGAGAAAAGAACCACATGGAGCTTTATCATTAAGAGGAGCTTTATGTAATTCATGTAATCCAGCATTTATGCAATTAGGAGAAAGAATAGGAGCACAAACCTTATATAAATATTATCAGGCATTTAACTTATTTGAAACTGTAGGAAGTGATATTGCAAAAGCATATAAAGGAAGTTTTACACCATTAGATTCAGTTGGACCTGTTGAGCTTGCAACTGCTTCATTTGGACAGAGATTTGAAATATCTCCATTACAATTAATATCAGCGGTTTCAGCAATTTGTAATGATGGTGTTTTAGTAAAACCTAAGATTGTAAAACAAATTGAAAATACAGATACAGATAGTATAGAAGTTATAGAAACAGAAGAAATAAGACAAGTAATTTCTAAACAAACAGCAGATGAAGTAAAAGGAATGATGCAGTCAGTTGTAACAGACGGTACTGGTGGACATGCAGCTGTTGAAGGATTTTCAATAGGAGGGAAAAGTGGTACTTCGGAACCAAGAGTAGGTCATGAAGATGAAGGTTATGTTGCTTCATTTATAGCAATATCACCAATAGAAAATACACAAGTTGTAGTTTTAGTTGCTCTTTATGGAATAAACGACGAAAATCATCATCAAGGTGGTCAGCAAGCGGGACCAGTGGCAGGGCAAATTTTATCTGAAGTTTTACCATATTTAGGAATTACTTCAAATACAAATTCAGAATCTTCTGAACAAACTGATACTAATAATTTGATTGCTGTTCCTGATATTAAGGGAAAAACAATGAGTGAAGCAACAAAAACATTACAAGATTTAGGATTTGAGGTTATATCAAATGCAGCAGGAGATCCTCAAAGTTTGATTGTTCAAGACCAAATGCCAAAATATGGTGTTTCATTATCTAAAAATTCAGTAATTTGTTTATATTCTTCAGAAACAGAAGAAAGATTGCAAGTTCAAGTGCCTAATGTGAAAGAAAAACCTGTTGAACAAGCAATAAACATATTAAGAGCTAAAAATTTGAATGTACAATTAGATGGAACAGAAGGAGTTGTTGTTTCACAAGAACCTACATATGAAACATCTGTAGAACAAGGCAGTGTAATTCACTTAGTTATAAAAGAAAAATTGACTGACGCACAATAAAATTATTGAATAAATAAAAAAAGAAGACATACAATTAACCAAGAGGTGATTGTATGTTTTCTTTTTGCAAAATGCAAGCAACTGGAAATGATTTTATTATAATAAATTATTTAGATACTAAACTTGAATATAGTTATAAACTTTTATCAGAATTTTTGTGTGATAGACATTTTGGAGTTGGGGCCGATGGAGTTTTAATAATAGAAAAAAGTAACATTGCAGAATTTAAAATGAGAATATTTAATAAAGATGGTACAGAAGCAGAGATGTGTGGAAATGGAATAAGATGTTTTGCAAAATATGTTTTTGAAAAAAATTTTACAAATAAAAAGGAATTTGGAATTGAAACAATAAGTGGAATAAAAAAAATAAATTTAGAAGTTGAAGGGGATACAGTAATAAACATAGAAGTAGATATGGGAAAACCTATATTCGAATTAGAAAAAATACCAGTTTTGTTTTTTAATAATATAAAAAAAGGATACATAAATATAGAGGGAATAGAAGTATATCCTGTATCAATAGGTAACCCACATGCTGTTTGTTATACAAATGATTTAGAAAATCTGGATATAAATAAATATGGAAGTTTGATAGAAAATTATAAATATTTTCCAAATAGAACAAATGTAGAATTTGTTCAAATAGTAGATGATAATGAAATAAGAGTTAGAATATGGGAAAGAGGAGTTGGTGAAACATATTCATGTGGTACAGGTGCATGTGCAGCAGTAGTAATATCAAATAAATACAAATCTACAAAAAGTGAAGTAAAAGTGGATTTATTAGGTGGGAAATTAAAGATTAAATATAATAGTAATATAAAATTAATTGGGACAGCTGAATTTGTTTTTGATGGAAGAATTGAAATATAAAAATAAAGTGGGTATTTGATACTCACTTTATTTTTTTCATATATTTTCCCTAAAATTAATTTAAATCATTATTAATTGGTTTTCTTTCTCCTTTTTCAATCATTTCATCTATTAATTTAGCTATTACTTTTCTTTCATCATATGGATATTTTACGCCATTTTTTTCTAGATATAAATCATGTCCAAGTCCTGGAATAACAATTATATCTCCAGGTTTTGCTATTGAAATTGCATATTTTATACCTTCTGTTCTATCAACAATAATTTTATAAGGTTTGCCTGTAGGAATAATTCCAACTTCAATTTCTTTTAATATTTTTAAAGGATCTTCTGTACGAACTTGATCAGACATTAAAACTGTAAAATCAGCTAATTTTCCAGAAATTTCACCCATAATTGGTCGCTTAGCAGCATCTCTATCTCCACCAACACCCCAAGCACAAATAACTTTTCCTTTTGCATAACTATTTACAGCTTTTAAAATACTTTCTAAACTTGATGGAGTATGTGCATAATCTATTAAAATAGTAAGACCAAGCTTGTTAGGAACAAGTTCACTTCTTCCTAAAACTTTCAAATCCTTTAAGGCACTTCTTATTTCATCTGCTGTAACATTAAAATATGAGCTAACAGCTATAGCGCCAGTAGCATTATATATGCTAAATCTTCCTGGTATAGAAGCTTCTATTCGTTCTTCTTTTCCTTTATATAAAACAGAAAAATCTATATAAGAATCTGTAATAACAACAGAATTAGGATTTACCTTAAAATCTGCATTATTGTCTATAGCAAAAGTTTTTATATCTTTATCTGGTAAAAGATTTTTGATGTTTCTAACAATTTTGTCATCATTATTTATTACAGCATGTTTTGAAATTTTTAATAATTGTAATTTACAATTAAAGTAATCTTCCATATTTGGATGTTCTTTAGGACTAATATGATCTTCAGATAGATTAGTAAAAAGACTTATATCAAAATCACATCCTGTAACTCTTTCTAATTTCATAGCTTGTGAAGAAACTTCAATAATTGCAACATCAACATTATTTTTAACCATGTTTGCCAAATGCTTTTGAATTTCGATACTTTCAGGAGTTGTTCTGTCTGTATCTTCTATTTTTTCTTCATTAATATAAACTGCAATACTTCCTATTAAGCCAACATTTAATCCATGAGATTCCAAAATAGATTTAATCATAAAAGTTGTAGTTGTTTTTCCTTTAGTTCCAGTAACACCTATTAATTTCAATTTTTTTGAAGGATTATCATAAAATTCACAAGCAACTTGAGCTAAAGCTTTTCTAGTGTTTTTTACAGAAATTATAGGTATAGAAAGATTTAGAGAATTTAAATCAACATTTGGTTCTACAATTATTGCTTTTGCACCGTTTTTTATTGCATTTGGGATAAATTCTATACCATTTTTAGAAAATCCATTAATAGCAACAAAAAGACCTCCTTCTTTAATTTTTCTTGAGTCTGAATGTATATTAGTTATATCTAAATTTAGATCACCAACTTTATTTATTACTTCGACTTTAGAAATTAATTTATTAAGTAACATAGTCATCCCTCCATTTCTCAAGATACTATGAAAAGATTATATAACTAAATTCATATATTTGTAAAGAGAAAACACATTATCTTCTCTGTTTTTACAGAAATGATAATGTGTTTATTAGATAGGCAAAAGTTTGCCTAAAGATCAGAGAACGGCTATGAGGAAAATTATTATCAGACCTATAATAATTCCCCATTTGATGAAGGGATATTCTTCGAATATCTCCCGCATCTTTTCAAACAGCCATGAAAGAAATAAGACTGCTATTATCCAAAAAAATAGCCCAACAACAATTTTAAGGATTAACATCAGCATTACATATCCTCCTTTTCTTTTCTTTCCTAAAAAAATGTGCTACATAAATATATTATATCATATAAACCTTGAAAAATCAAAGATTGCGAGAAATTCTAATTTATAATATAAAATTTATTGTCGAAAAAACTCTTTTTTTATATGGACATTTTTGATAAAATTTTATATAATAATGAAAAATATTAACTATTGGGAGGCAATTTTATTATGTATGAAAGAAGTGCGATTGTACTAGAAAGATATTTTGACGATTTATTAGGTTATTCAGACAAATGTAATTTGCGTGATAATTTTAATAATTATTGTAATCTAGTAGAAAAACTAGAAAAATTTCAAATAAATTATAATAAAGAATTATCAGCAACACAAGAATTTAATAAAAGCCTAAAAAAAGTTAGAGCAATACAATCAGCACAAGAAAAGCTATATCAAAGAGCTGTAAAACTAGAATATAATAGAAATTTACTTTTTAATAATATAGAAGGAAAAGTAGAAGACACAAGAAAAGGAATTGAAAAAGTTGAAGAAGATGTAGAAAAAAATAATCAAGAAATGCAAGCTAAAAAAGAAGAATTATTAGAAGCATTAGTTGAATATAATGAAAAAAGATTTGAACTTTCAAAATGCAAAAGATACAAAAAAATGGCAGAAAATGATTATAATGAAATTTTTGAAATATCTCAAACAAATTTTGAAGGTATAACACAAGATAGAATAGCAGAAGCAAAAAAATTTGCTAAATTTGACGATTCTGAAAGTATAATAGAAGTATTAGAAGATAATGGAAAAGGCGAGAAAATTCCTTTTAATGAAGGAGTTATGGAAAATGCAACAAAATTTTCAATAGAAAATTCTAAAAAATTAGTATCAAGTTATTTAGTAATTTATGATAAAATGAATAAATTGTTAACAGATATAAATGCAGGTGTTGCAAAAGTTGGATTACATAAAAAATATGCTAGAAATGAAAAAGCAAAAGTAGATTTTTTATTAGCTGTAAAAGAATATGTAGTTCAATTCCTAGATTATGAAAGAATGACAGTTATTCATGGCAGAAAGTCACATAATAGATTAATGACAGAAGCATGTGAAAATTTTGAAACAGATATAAAACAAATAGATAATTTATTTGAATTACTATTAAGAGAAATTGCAAATAAAGCAACTAAAAAAGCATATAAAGAATTATACAATAAATCTTATTTAATAGATATTCAAGAAAAAGAAGAAAGATTTAAAAAAGAAAAAAATCGTGTTAATTTAAATACTGCTACACTAATCAATTCTAATTATTGGAGAATTGATGGAATAAAAAATATATATACAATTTTCTATAAAACTGTATCAGAAGTTTTTGAAAGAGATGTAGCTGAATTTGATTTACCAAAAGAAATAGATGATGAAAGTCCAGAAGAAATTATAGAACAGAATGAAATAGCACCAATCGAAGAAGAAATAATATCTGAGAAAGCAAAAATTCCTTTTGAAATAGATTCAAGTTTAGATATAGAAGATGATGGATTAGAGGAAGATGATGAGAATAAGTTTAAAAATTATTCTGATTATAGCGAAATTATAGATGATGTTGCAGATGAAATAGAAACAGAAAAATTTGAAGAAGAATTTGATATTTTTGGTGAAAAATATCATGATGTAGATGTAGCAGAAGTAACAAGAGAACTTTTAGAAAAAGAAAATGAAGACGAAAAAAAGAAAGAAAATGCAAATACTTTAATCGAGGATATGGATGAGGATGATTTTGATGATATAGAAAATATTGAAGATAGAATTTTTGAAGACGAAGAATCTATATTTAAAGATGATAATATTCCATATGAGGAAGAAGAAGGAGAAGAGAATTTAGAAGTTTCTATGGTTAAAAACAGAAGAAAAAAAGAAAATGAGATAGAAGATTTTGATTTAACTAAAGAAGAAAAAGGTAAAAATATAATCAAAAAATTAAGAAAAATAAGTAATGTAAAAAGGAAAAAAACAGAAGAAGATATTTGGTAAAAAATAGTACTTGATAAACAATACATTAAATGATATAATTAATATGATATTTGTGAAGAAAGGTGATAAAATGAATCAAATTTTAGTTTCTGAAAAATTATATATAACACCAGAACTAAAAAGGAAAAAAAGAATGTACAAAATAGATTTCTTTATTTCCGTTTTCTTAGTATGCATTTTATTTTCTTATTACATATATGCAGAGTATGATAAAAACAAAAATGAAGCAATATCACAAGAAATTTTATCAAATTTGTCTTTTAAAGATAATGTTGCAGATGATACAACAATAAAATTTTCAAATAATTCTATTGTAGTAATTTTAAATACAGAAGATCCATTTGAAGTAATCTATTCAGAACCAGTAGAAGATGTAAATCCAGAAGATAATATAGAGTGGTTAGAAACAGAAAATGGTACAAGATATTATGTAGCAGCTACAATTAAAATACCATCTATAGATTGTGAATATCCTATTTTAAATGAATCAACTGATGAATTATTAAAAATATCACCATGTAAGTTTTGGGGACCTGAAGCAAATGAAGTAGGAAATTATTGTATAGTAGGTCATAATTATAGAAATGATAAATTCTTTAGTCATGTTCCAGAATTGCAAATAGGTGACGAAATTGAAATTACAGATTTAACAGGTAGAACACTAATATATGATGTGTATGATAAATATGTTGTAGAACCAGAAGATGTTTCATGTACTTCACAAAGAACAAACGGTTTAAAAGAAATAACTTTAATAACATGTACAGATGATAGTTCATTAAGAGTTATTGTAAAAGCAAGAGAAAGACAATAATATAATTTAAATAAAAAAAACTGATAAAGATTTTCTTTATCAGTTTTTTTTATATTTAAATTACTTTCCAAATTACATTAATTAATGTTCATTATAAAAATTTAATAAAAATGAAATAAAAAAAATATAACTTAGAGCGAAAGGATGTTCAGGTTTTGTGATAATGAATGCTCTGAAATTAAAATGCTTAAAATCATTGATACTTGTGCTGTTTAGAAGATTGTATACATAAAGAGTTTGGTTTGACATTACTTAAAAAAGTGTTAAAATAAATGCAAGTTTTAAAATACTAAAGAAAAATTATAAGATGAAACATGTAAAAAAACTAATGGGGGAATAAAGGTATGCATAAAGAAAATATACAAAGAAAATCAACAGATGAAAGTATTTTAAGCTTGGTTAAGAATGCAAACAAAGAAACTATGGAAGAAAATAGTAATAAAAATGCAGTTGTAGTTTCAACTCAAAGAGATTTAATAGCAGGGGAATGTTCAAAAGATATAACAGATAGATTATTACTTCCAAAAGAAATAGTAGATGCTCATAATAATGGAGTTCTACATTTTCATGATAAAGACTATTTTATTCAATCAATGCATAATTGTTGTTTAGTAAATATTGGTGATATGCTAGACAATGGAACTGTTATGAATGGAAAAATGATAGAAAGTCCTAAGAGTTTTCAAGTTGCTTGTATAGTTATGACACAAATTATTGCATCTGTAGCAAGTAATCAATATGGTGGACAATCTTTAAATATATGTCATTTAGGTAAATATTTGAGAAAGACTTATGACAAAATTTATAAAAAAAGATTTTTATTATATGCTGAAAAAGGTTTATCTAAAGAAGAGTGTCATGAAAGAGCAACAGAAGAAGCAATAGAAAGAAGAAAAGAAGATTTAGAATCTGGTGTTCAAACTATTCAATATCAAATAAATACTTTAATGACTACAAATGGACAAACTCCTTTTGTTACATTATTTATGTATTTGGATAAAAATGATAAATATATTGAAGAAAATGCAATGATTATAGAAGAAATACTAAAACAAAGATTAATGGGAATAAAAAATGAAAAAGGTGTTTATATAACGCCAGCCTTTCCTAAATTAATATATGTTTTAGATGAAAATAATTGTTTGAAAGGTGGAAAATATGATTATTTAACAAAACTTGCAGTAAAGTGTTCTTCAAAAAGATTATATCCAGACTATATTTCAGCTAAAATAATGAGACAAAATTATGAAGGAAATGTTTTTAGTCCAATGGGCTGTAGAAGTTTTTTATCACCTTGGAAAAATGAAAAAGGAGAATATGTATTCGAATCAAGATTTAATCAAGGTGTAGTAAGTATAAATTTACCACAGATAGGAATTATTGCAAAAGGAAGTGAAGAAGTTTTTTGGAAGTTACTTGATGAGAGATTACTTCTTTGTAAAAAAGCATTGATGTGCAGACATAATGCATTACTTGGAACAGTATCAGATGCTTCACCAATTCATTGGCAACATGGTGCAATAGCAAGACTTAAAAAAGGTGAAACAATAGATAAATTATTAAATTCTTGTTTTTCAACAATTTCTTTAGGATATATTGGATTATATGAACTTACAAAATTAATGAAAGGCGTAAGCCATACTTCTAAAGAAGGTGAAGAATTTTCTGTAAGAGTAATGAAATATTTAAAAGATACAGTAGATAAATGGAAAGCTGAAACAGGACTAGGCTTTGCTTTATATGGAACACCAGCAGAAAGTTTATGTTATAGATTTGCGAAGATTGATAAAGAAAAATTTGGAGATATAAAAGATGTTACAGATAAAGGATATTACACAAATTCATATCATGTAGATGTTAGAGAAAAGATTAATGCTTTCGATAAATTAAAATTTGAATCAAAATATCAAAATATTTCATCAGGTGGAGCTATTTCATATGTAGAGATACCAAATATGAAAAATAATTTAGAGGCATTAGAAGAAATTGTAAAATTTATATATGATAATATTCAATATGCCGAATTTAATACTAAATCAGATTATTGTCAAGTTTGTGGATTTGATGGAGAAATTATTATAAATGAAGAAAATGAATGGGAATGTCCACAATGTGGTAATAAAGATCACAGCAAAATGAATGTTACAAGAAGAACTTGCGGATATTTAGGAGAAAATTTTTGGAATGTAGGAAAAACTAAAGAAATAAAATCAAGAGTTTTACATATATAAGTAGGTGTTTAGATGAATTATGCAGATATAAAAACAATAGATATTCAAGATGGTACAGGTGTAAGAGTATCGATATATGTAAGTGGTTGTCATTTTAGGTGTAAAGGATGCCATAATAAAATAGCATGGGATTTTAATTATGGTACAAAATTTAGTGAAGAAACAATAAATTATATAATAAATCAAATGAATCATGAATATATATCAGGATTATCTATACTTGGAGGAGAGCCATTGGAACCCATAAATCAACAAGCTCTAGTGCCACTTGTAAAAAAAGTAAAAGAAAAATATCCAAATAAAAATATATGGTGTTATACTGGATATAATTTTGAAAAAGATATTTTAAATAAAATGTATATTGAATTTCCATATACAAAAGAATTAATAAATAATATTGATATAATTGTAGATGGAGAATTTATTGAAGAAAAGAAAATAATAGATTTAAAATTCCGTGGTTCTACAAATCAAAGAAAAATAGATGTACAAAACACTTTGAAATATGGAAGATTAGTACAATTGAGATTTGGTGATGAAGATAGATATGAATTAATTAATAATTAAGAAAAATATTGACAATAAACAAAATAAGAATTTATAATAAATATGAGCTTATAGATTAGCTAAAAATCTAAATAAATATAAGGAGAACATTAATTTTAATTAATGAAAGTTAAAAATGGAAAAATTAAAAATATTTGCATGTAGTAAATCTGCAGAAAAATTTACAGAAGAAATATGTGATTATTTAAAAATTGAAAAAGGCAAAATATCAAGAATGAAATTTAAAAATGACAATAATTTTGTTCAAATTCTTGAAAGTGTAAGGGATAAAGATGTTTTTCTAATTCAAACAACAGAACCACCTGTAAATGAAAGAATTATGGAACTATTAATAACAATAGATGCAGTAAAAAGAGCATCATCTAAGAGAATTACAGTAGTATTACCTTATTATATGTATTCAAGATCAGATAAAAAAGATCAACCTAGAATTCCAGTAACAGCAAAATTATTTGCACAATTAATTGAATCAGCAGGAGCTAATAGAGTTTTAACTTGTGATTTGCATAATAAAGCAATTCAAGCATATTTTAATATTAATTGTGATGTATTAACAGGAGAATCTTTATTAGAAAAGTATTTTGATTTAAAAGATATAGACAATAAAGTAGTTGTGGCAACAGATGCAGGAAGTTCAAAAAAAGCTTATAAATATGCAGAACATTTTGGTTGCCCAATAGCTTTAGTTGATAAAAGAAGAAATGGAAATGATGATCATGCTATGGCAACAAGTGTAATTGGAGATATAAAAAATAAGAATGCTTTAGTATTTGATGATGAAGTAGATACTGCTGGTTCAATAATGGAAACTGTTCAAGTAATAAAAAAATTTGGAGCAAAAGATATATATGTTGGTTGTACACATGGAATATTATCAGGACCAGCAATTGAAAGAATAAAGAAATCATCTTTAAAAGAACTAGTTATGACAAATACAGTTCCATTACCTAAAGAAAAACAAATTGATAAAATAGTTGTTGTATCAATATCAGAACTTTTTGGTGAAGCAATAAAAAGAATACATGAGGAAAGTTCTATAGGAGAATTATTTGAAACAAATTAACTATTGACAAATTAGCTATTAGTAATGTATAATATTAAACAGTTAAGCGTATCTAAAGGATTAATTACATAAAAAAATCAATCCCACAAGATGTTTTTAGGCTTCGGAAGGAGGGGAAAAAATAATGTCAGAAGTTAAAGTAAATAATGGTAATATAGAAGACGCTCTTAAAAGATTTAAAAGACAATGTGCTAGAAATGGAGTATTACAAGAAGTTAGAAAAAGAGAACATTATGAAAAACCTAGCGTAAAAAGAAAGAAAAAATCAGAGGCTGCAAGAAAAAGAAAATTTTAATATATTAAAAATCCTGAATTTAAATTCAGGATTTTTTTATCTTCCAACAAAAAGTTCTACAATAATGTTTCCATAAGCAATACTATCAACAACAGCAAGACCTGTATAATTGAATTCATTACTTAAAATATTTTCTTTATGTGAATCTGAATTCATCCAGCTGTCAAAAGCTCCAGAAATACTAGTATTACCTGCAATATTTTCACTTGCAGTTTTATAAGTTATGTTATTACTTTTTAACATATCAAATGGGGTACCATAAACTGGTGAGATATGAGAAAAATAGCTGTTTTCAACTAAATCTTGTGCTTTAAGTCTTGCGACATTTTGGAGATTTTCATCAATTTCTAAATTAGGCAAATTATTTTTTTCTCGTTCATTATTGATTAATGAGAGGAGCTCATTTTCTTTTGCGGTTAAATTTATACTAGATGGGGCTTCGATGCTTTCTGTATTAGTTACAGCCGTTTTTTCTTCATCTGTAGGAGTTATATATTGTTGATGTACAGTTCCTATTTTATTTTCTTCATTTTGAACGATATACCATTCTCCAATTTTTCCAAAAATACGAACATATTCATTTTTATTTAATAAATCAATTGATGCAAAATTTATTCCTGCACCACTTCTCATGTTTAAATATTCTGTATTTACGATTCCAAGAGAGTAGTCTACTGGTACATAATCTTCCATACCAAAACATGTAGCAAACAAGCTGGCAATTAAAATTAAAATAACAAAGCTTAAAGCTATTAAAAGCTTGTTTTTTAATAAAAAAACTTTCATAAAAAAACCTCCTTATAAATTTAAGGAGATTATACCCATTAAAAAATAAAATATACTTAGAAATAATGAGAAATATTATAAAAAATATTTTTAAAATAATATATACAAGAATTTTTTTCTAATTTATTTGAGAGAATTATATCTATTTTGCAAATAATTTTATTCTCAGAAAACAAATAAAAATCTCCAATCTTAGAAAATTGAGTAATATTTGGATTAAATTTATATGTATATAAGTAAATTTTACTAGATAGTTGTAATTTATTTTCTTTTGAAAGTGGAAAATCATAATCTTTAAGTTTTGCTAGTTTTAGGATTGGTAAATTTTGTGTTTTTTCTAATTTATAATTTTTATTAAAATAATCTAAATATTTATTAAAACTTTCATTTATTATAGAATACAAATTTATATAATCATATTCATTAAATATATAATTAATTAAATTAGAACTGTCATGTGTTCGAATTTTTTTTGTATCTGCTCCTAAAACAACAACAATAATGTCTAAATTGTCTCGTTTACATGCGGAAACTAAACATCTACCGGCATTAAATGTAAATCCTGTTTTTACACCATAAACACCATCTAGATTTCCTAGTAATTCATTTGTATTAGATATCACTCTTGAATTCCCATTAAAATTTATAGAATAAGTTTTTGTACTTACTATTTTTTTAAAAGTTTCATTCTGCAGGGCATAATTAGTAAGAATTGCTAAATCATAAGCGGTCGTATAGTGATTTGGATCATCAAGTCCATGAGGTGTAACAAAATGAGTATTTTGTAAATTTAATTCACTAGATTTTTTATTCATAACATTTGAAAAATTTTCTACATTTCCACTTATATATTCTGCAAGTGCTATTGCACAATCATTACCTGAACGTAACATTAACCCATAAAGTAAATCATTAACAGAAATTTTCATGTTTTCTTTCAATCCTAGAGTTGATCCAGAGACTTTAGCAGAATTTTTAGAAACTGTAACAATATCATTTAAATTTCCATTTTCTAAAACAAGAATACATGTCATTATCTTAGTAGTAGATGCCATTGGTACTTTTTCATAAGCATTTTTTTCATATAAAACTGATAAAGTTTTTCTATCTAATACTATAATGTTTTTTGAATTAGTAGAAATTTCTTTTTCAGAAACAGAAAAACTAACAGTATAAAAGGTAAATACAAACATAGAAAATAAAATAATTAATTTTTTCATTTAAAAATTCTCCTAAATAAATTTATGATTTTTTTTAATTTTTATTCTAATTAAATATATATTTGATAAAAATTGAAATGAATTCCTAAAAATCTATAAAAAAGCCGAAAAATTTACATAAAGTATTGATTTTGAGTCAAAAATGTAATATAATTGTTACGTAGTGTATATGCTAGCTAGCTCTAGGAAAATAAGACTTTTGGAAAATATATAATATTGACAGAAGTTTATTTTGAGTTAGAATGTATTATATAATAATGTAACTATGTAAATTGATATAAAGGAAGGTAAAATTATGTTAAAGAAGAGAATTTCAAAAATAATTCTTGTATTAGCATGTGTAATGGTACTTACAGCACCATATACAACAGTATTTGCTAAGTTAACACAAGAAGATACTACTGCAGAACTTCAATCCTTAATAATACATGAGGGTGGCGAAGAAGCAAGTGGTACATTAACAGAAGAACAAAGAACTGTTTATGATGAAAAACAATATGGGTATACAGTAGGAACTACACCTGTTTTAAAGATAGTAGAGAAAAATGATCCTTATTCTGATGCATTATATTGTTTAAATGCAAAAAAATCTTTCCCAGGAGTAGCTTCACCAGGACAAAACAGTTTAGAGTATAAAAATGTAGCTGATTTTAAAGATTCTACAAATTCAGAAGTAAAATCATTACATTTAAGTACACCTTATTCTGATGATAATGCATTATGGACATCAAATTATAAAGCTTTAACATGGTTATTTGATAATATGTATTTAAGAAAAGAAACACCTGAACAAAAAGATGATTTCTTAACTAAAGCTTTTGAAGGATATGAATATGGTTTAGATGTAGTAAAAGCATATCTAACAGATGATGATATAGATGTAGTACAACAATATGCTATTTGGTATTTTACAAATAGAGATTCAGCAGAATATAATGTAACAACACTACCAGCTATTACTTTATCAGGATTTAATGATGATGGTACAACCTTTGAAGGTTTGTCTTATCTTGATGCAACAGGAAGTGCACTACGTCAAGAAATGGCAAATTATTTATATCAATATTTAATAAATTCAGCAATTGAAGGAAAAACAGAAACTGTTACATATCCATCAATTGTAGATACAGGAGCTGTTGCAACAGAAAATGATGAATATTATGTTGTAGGTCCTTATAAGGTAAATTCAGGAACAGCTAGTCAAACACAATATTCAATAAAATTATTAGATGGAAATGGAAATGAAATAGCAAGAAATGAATATGAAGTTTTGATTGAAGGTGAAGACAATTTTACAGACAAGAATGTAAATGAAATTTTTGATACAAATTATTATATATATTTACCAAAAACAAATACAACTATTACAAATATAACTTTAGAACTAACTTATTCTAGTTTTGGTACAGAAGCATCACTTTGGAAAAATAAAACAACAAATGATGAAGGTGTAGAAGTATATCAACCAGTTGTTTTATTAACAAGAGGAGAAACACCACATAGAGCTACTGTACCAGTAGAAATAAAAAGATCAGCATCTGATCTAGCGTTAAGAAAATATATAGTAAAAGTAAATGATACAAATATAGACAGAGCACCAGTTGTAGATGTTACAAATTTAAAGAATGGAACAAGTACAACAGCAGA
Organism: uncultured Clostridia bacterium; assembly: GCA_944390285.1. Taxonomy (GTDB): domain Bacteria; phylum Bacillota; class Clostridia; order TANB77; family CAG-508; genus Scatovivens. Next base: position 76,939 of record CALXPN010000003.1, on the reverse strand, counting down.
ATATAAACATCCTAAAAATCCTGTATTAGTTTCAGCAGGAGATACAGTTATATATGAAATAAGAGTATATAATGAAGGGGATACAGATGCATCAGGAATGGTAATAATAGATTCAATTCCAAATGGGTTAGAGTTTATACCAGATAGCGAGATAAATACTACATATGGTTGGCAAGAAATTAAAACTGGAGAAAATACAAAAGTTTATTCAAGTAACTATTTAGCAAATCAAACATTACAAGCATTTGATAAAGAAACATCAGATACTTTAGATAGTGCCTATGTACAAATAGAATGTAGAATATCTGAAAATGCTACTGCATCTAGTATTTTAACTAATGTTGCAGAAATAGCAGAAGATAACATTTCTGATATAGACTCTATACCAGGTAATAATGATTACACACAGGGAGATTTAGATTCATCTAATTATACAGGAGATAAAGATAATAAAGAAGATTTAACAGATTCAGATTATTTTTATAAAGGTAGAGAAGATGATGATGATTTTGAAAAAGTTCAAATAGAAGGAAAAGCCTTTGATTTAAGTTTACAAAAATTTATTACTAAATTAAATGGTGATGCATTAGCTAAAAGTAGAGAACCAGAGGTAGATGTTACACCTTTAAAAAATGGAACAAGTACAGATGCAACATATACTACAGTAAAAACACCTATTACAGTTGAACAAGGAGATATAGTAATTTATACAATAAGAGTATATAATGAAGGAGAACTTTCAGGGTATGCTGAAGAAATAGCAGATTATTTACCAGAAGGATTAGGGTTTTTAGTAAATCATACAGTAAATATCGATAACTATTGGTCAATACCTGCTGATTCAAAAACAGTAAAATTAAATACAATAACAAATGGAACAAATAATTTGTCAGTAGATGACTTTAATGGTATTAAAGATTTATCAGAAGTAGATGTTGTTATAGGAAATGCAAAAATAACATCAACAAAATTAAAATCTTCAAACACTGATGAAAAGAATTTATTACAAGCATTTGATAAAGAAAATTCAGAAACACTAGATTATAAAGACATACAAGTTGCTTGTATAGTAATTGCAGATTCAGTTTCTGGAAATAATTTTAGAAATATTGCAGAAATAACAAAAGATTCTGATGAAAATAAAGAAGAAATTACTGATATTGATTCAACTCCAGATACAGTAGATCCAGGCAATTATCCTGGAAACGATCAAAATCAAGATGATAATGATTATGAGAATTTAACAACAAAAGAACCAGAAGAATTTGATTTAAGTTTACAAAAATTTATTACAGGACTAAATGGTGGAGAAATTACTGGTAGAGAACCTAATGTCTCAGTAAATTCAGAAGGAAAAGTACAGTTTTCTTCAACAGTAGATCCATTACAAGTTGAAAATAATGATATAATCACATATACAATAAGAGTGTATAATGAAGGAAATACACCAGGATATGCAAAAGAAATATCAGATGACTTACCAGAAGGATTAGAATTCCTACCAGATAATGATATAAATAAGCAATATGGTTGGATATTATATGATAAAGATGGAAATGAAACAACAGATTTAAGTCAAGCTGTAACAGTAAAAACAGATTACTTATCAAAAGAAAAATCTGAAGAAAGAGAAGAAGATAATTTATTACAAGGATTCGATCCAGAAACATCAGAAACTCCTGATTATAGAGATGTTCAAATTGTTTTTAAAGTTGTAGAAAATGATGTGACAAGTCAAGAAAGAATTATAAGAAATATAGCAGAGATTACTGATGATGAAGATCAAAATGGAGATCCAATAGATGATATTGATTCAACACCAGGTAATAATAAAGAAGATGAAGATGATATAGATGATGAAAAAGTATATGTTAAATATTTTGATTTGGCGCTTAAAAAAGATCTAATAAAAGTAATAATTACAGAAGATGGTACAACAAGAGAAATATCACTTTCACCAAATGATGGATTACAAAAAGTAGAAATTCATAGAAAAAAATTAGATTCAACAACTGTTAAATTTGTATATAATATAACAGTTACAAATGAAGGAGAAATTGAAGGAACAGCAACAGAAATTACAGATTATATACCAGAAGGCTTAGAATTTATTCCAGAAGAAAATACAGCATGGACACAAGTTTCACAAAATGTTATAACAACAAATGCTTTATCAACAACAGTGTTAGAACCAGGAGCTTCAGCTTCAGTACAGGTTGTATTAAAATGGATTAATTCTGAAAATAATTTAGGACTAAAAGTAAATGTGGCAGAAATTAGTGCAGATCACAATGATAGTGATACTCCAGATATAGATTCAACTCCTAATAATAAAGTAGAAGGAGAAGATGATATAGATAATGCAGAGATTTACTTAGGAATTTCTACAGGTACTGCACCAACATATATTGCATTAACAACTATTATTCTTGCAATAATGTCAACAGGAGTAATATTAATCAAAAAATATGTTTTATAAAATAAATTAAAAGGATTCTAATTACTAGAGTCCTTTTTTTTATTTAAAAATTCAAGAAAAATCATTACATAAATATAAATTATAAAGTTTTATGAAAACAAAAAAATGATACAAAAAATGTATAAAAAGGTAATTTTTTGTGTTTACAATAAATTTTCTATATGATATAATTTAGCTTGAAATAAGTTAAGATGAGGTGTTTCACATATGAATCAAATTTTAGATTACAATCCAAATAAAAACCCAGGTGGCGGTTCATCAGGATCAGATAAAGTTGTTAGAGTTTTTGCAATAATATTAGCTATTTTTGCTATATGTCTATTAGGAGGAGGAGCATATGGATTATATAAAAATAGTCAAGCTGAAGCTAGTATTCCTACAGAATCTGCAACAGATGCACAAATAACTGTTGAACAAAAAGAATCAACAGCAGTAATAAAAGTTACACATGATAAAGTAATAGAGAAGTTAATATATAGTTGGGATGCAGAAAAAGAAACTACTATAAAAGGTAGTGGAGAATCTACAATGGAAGAAGAAATAGCACTTTTTGCTGGAGAACATACTTTGAATGTTAAAGTAGTTGATGTTACTGGACACGAAACAAGTTTTGAGCAGAGTATAACTTCTGAAAACGGAGAAGATAAGATATACCCAGTTATAGAATTAAATGTTACAGATGATAAAAAACTTGAAATTACAGCAACAGATGAAACAGCATTAGATTTTGTTACATATAGATGGAATGATGAAGAAGAACAAAGAGTTGATGCAACAGAAGAAGATAATAAAACAATAAAATTTGAGATAGATATATTAAAAGGAAATAATGATATAACAATTGTAGCGGTAGATAAAAATAGTAATACAACAACAGAAATACAAAGTTTTTCAGGACTTACAGAACCTGATGTAACAATAACAATTTCAGCAGATAAAACTTCAGCAAATGTAAAATGTTATCATGAAAATGGTATAAAAGAAATAAAATTAAAAGTTAATGATCAAGATATACCAGTAGATTTAGGTGGGGAGACACCAACAGATGCTAACTTTGATGTACCACTTGAAGGAACAAGTAATAATATAGTAGTAACAGCGATAAGTATTGATAATACAAGTACAGAGGTTTCAGAGCAAGTACAAGCTGACGAACAAGATACAGAAAATCAAGATAATTCAAATATAGAAATTACAATAGAAAAATCTGAATCAAACCCAGATAAAGCATTTATAAAAGGTGTTTGCAGTGATGGTATAAAAGAAGTAAAATTAAATGTAAATGATGTAGATATACCAGTAGATTTAGGTGGAGAAACACCACCAGAAATGTCTTTTGAATATGACTTAGTAGATGGAAACAATAGATTTACATTAACAATAATTTCTGTTAATGGTGAAGAAAAACAAGAAGTAAAAGAAATTACAAAATAAAACGGATATGGGCAAATTAAATGAAATTTGCCCATTATAAAAATTATTGTAGGGGATAGCTATGATTCATGAAATATATGTAATAGAAGATACAACTGAATTAAAAGATAAATTAAATATACTTTTTAATAAAGAGTTGGATGAGTATAAATTTAAAACAATAAAAGCAACAGAATTAGATATAGCACTTAGAAATATACCATCATTAATAATTATAGATGAAAATACATCAAATATTAATATTGTTGATTTCTGTAAAAATATAAGATCAAATGAAGATAATAGTATTACACCTATTATTGTGGTAAGTGGAAATAGGGACAGAAATCATGTGATTGATGTTCTTAAAACAGATGTAGAATTTTATGTTCAAACACCAATTGATGATGAATATTTATATTATACAATAAAGAATATTATAAATTTATTGAATAAAAACAGAAGAATAAGCCCTCTTACTGGTTTACCTGGAAATGTTCAGATACAAGCTGAAATGAAAAAAAGACTTTTAAATAAAGAAACTTTTGCAATTCTTTATTTTGATTTAGATAATTTTAAGGCATATAATGATGTATATGGCTTTTCAAATGGAGATGAAATAATAAAGTTTACAGCTAGAACAATTTCAAAACATATACATGAAATAGAAAATAGTAATAATTTTATAGGGCATGTAGGTGGAGATGATTTTGTCGCAGTAATAGGTAAAACAGATTATGATTTAGTATGTCAAAATATAATTGCAGAATTTGATAAATGTGTAGTAAATTTTTATAATGATGTTGATATAGAAAGGGGATATGTTGAAGTTGCAAATAGAAGAGGAATAATTGAACAATTTCCATTAACATCAATTTCTATTGCAGTTTTAGAAGTGGATTCAACAGTATATAAATCAACACTTGAAATAGGTGAGATAGCAAGTCAAATAAAACATCAAGCAAAAACAATTCTTGGAAGTACATATGTAATAAATAGAAGAAGATTTTAAAAGGTTCAAAAGTTTTTTATAATAAATCCCTAATAATTTGAATTCTTCAATATTTTGTGTTATTATAATATTATAATAAAAAGGAGAATTTATTTGATTATGGAAAAAAATGAAAAAAAATTTGAGGATTATTTCAAAATAGTAAAACATAAATTACCATATTGGGACGAACTACCAGAAATAGATTTATATATGGATCAAGTAATTGCTTTAATGGAGAAATATTTATCTTTTCATAAAACTGATAATTCTTCGAAAATAATTACAAATTCAATGATTAATAATTATGTAAAACTAGGAATAATGCCAGCTCCAATCAAAAAGAGATATTCTAGAGAACATATAGCATATTTAATAATAATATGTACATTGAAACAGGCATTACCTATTTCAGATATAAAAGATTTAATAGAACTTAGAGTGAAAAGAACTTCAATAGAAGAAACATTAAATTTTTTTAGTGACTTATATGATTCTACTTTTAATACAGTTATAGCAATTGGAAAAAAATTTAGCAAAAAAAATTCGTTTGAAGATAGTTTTTTGGCTGATACAGCTTTATATATGGCAATAGGTTCTAGCGCGAGTAAATATATTGCATCACAAATTTCAGAGATAAACAGAAAAGATTCTATAGAATAAAAAAGATAAAATTAATTTTATCTTTTTTTTTATTCAATTTTAATACTTAAAATTGAATAATATATTATAAGAGTAAATAAAATATTAATAAGCAATTGACTTAAATTACAAAATAATATATAATGGTTTTGAAAACTAGATAAGAAGGTGATTAAAATAAAAAATAAAAAAGATAAGTATTTTTTTGAATATCCAGATTTTCAAAATGTAAAAGAAATTATTTATGATTCAGTGTCAAAATATCCTAATAATACGGCTTTTATATTAAAAGAAAAGAAAAATGAAGACGTAGAATATATTAATATAACATTTAAAGAGTTTTTAGATGATATAAATAATTTAGGAACAGGTTTATATAATTTAGATTTGAAAAATAAGAGGATAGCAATTATTTCTAAAAATAGATATGAATGGGTTTTGAGTTTTACTTCTACTTTGTTAGGAAATATGGTAGTAGTTCCTTTGGATAAAGGTTTAACAGAAATAGAAATAGAAAATAGTGTAAAAAGAACAAATCCAGATGCTATCATATTTGATAATGCAATGGAAGAAGTGATTTCTAAAATTAAAGAAAAAGAAGAAGTAAATATTAAAGAATATATATGTATGGATGATAATGAAAAATATCAGACATTATCTGAAATTAAAAACAAAGGAAAAAAGTTACGTGAAAATGGAGATTTAGATTTTGAAAATGCAAAAATAGATTCAGAAAAAGTAAGTGAATTATGTTTTACATCTGGAACTAGTGCAACATCAAAAATTGTAAAACTTTCACAAAGAAATATTGCTTTTGATATTTCTGCTATGCATGCAACAGAAGATTTTAGGGAAACAGATGTGAATTTAGCCTTTTTACCATTTCATCATACTTTTGGTTCAACAGGAATATTATATATTTTAAGTTATGGTGCTGCCACTGCATTTCCAGATGGTTTAAGATATATTGCTCAAAACTTAAAAGAATATGGCATATCAGTATTTATTGGAGTACCAATTTTAATAGAAACAATGTATAAAAAGATAATGAAAGAAATAGAAAAACAAGGAAAAATAAATTCTGTAAAAATTGCAAGAAAAGTAACTAATATAATACCAATTATAAAAAGAAAAGTATTTAAACAAATTATAGATAATTTAGGGGGAAAACTAAGAGTAATAATTAGTGGCGCAGCAAGTTTAGATAAAGAAGTTTGGAAAGCTTTTAACGAATTTGGAATAAAAATAATACAAGGCTATGGACTTACTGAAACTGCACCAGTTGTAGCAGCTGAGAATTTTAAATATGGAAAAAAAGGTTCAATTGGATTTCCGTTAAAAGGTGTAAAGGTAAAAATTTTTGATAAAAATGAACAGGGAATAGGTGAACTTGCAGTAAAAGGGCCAAATGTAATGTTAGGGTATTATGATGATGAAGAAGAAACTAAAAAAGTATTTAGAGAAGGATGGTTTTTAACAGGAGATTTAGCTTATATAGATAAAGAAGGTTTTATATTTATTTCAGGTAGAAAAAAGAATGTTATTGTACTTAAAAATGGAAAAAATGTATACCCTGAAGAATTAGAGTTATTGATAAACAAGATTCCACTAGTAAAAGAATCTATGGTATTTGGAATGCCAAAAGAAGATGATTTAGTTGTATCTGTTAAAGTACAATATGATGAAGAATATGTAAAAAGTAATTTGTCAAAAATGAATGAAAAAGATATAAATAATGTATTATGGGAGAAGATAAAGGAAATAAATAGAACTCTTCCAACATATAAATATATAAAAAATATGATAGTTACAAAAGATGATTTTATAAAAACAACTACAGCAAAAATAAAGAGATTTGAAGAAATGAAAAAAATACAACATGTAACAAATTAATAAAAAACTCTATTTACTAATTTTGTAAATAGAGTTTTTTTATTAATTTATAGGTATTAATCTAGAAACAATAATTATTCGATTAATAGAAGTATTATCACAAGTGCAAAGAGTTAGTAAATTATCGCTTTCATTAACATTTGTTTTAAAATCATAAAAACTAGCATTTTTCCAGCTATCAATATTTTGTTTAAATTCTTCAGTAGAAGAAAATTTATTAATCAAACTTATATTTCTAGAGGGTAATTTATAAATAGAAAAAATTTCAGCTATATAGCTTTGATTTTTTGTAATAAAATTAAAATATTTATTTTCATTATTTTCATACCAATTAAAATCTAAAAAATAAGTTAAATTACTAAACATAGTACCATTTCTTCTATTATGCCCATATACTATTGTGTTTTTATCTAAAGTATCAAAATTATTTCTATAGTCTGCGAAAATCCATCCGGCGCTATTATTTTGTTTATTAAAATTTTTAGTTAAATAATATGAATTATTTGAAGTTTGTACAACAGGAAAGTTTATATTTGTATTATTTATTTTTATCCAAGCAACAGTGTCTGAATTAATAGAATCTAAAGAATCAAAATCTACTTCTAAATCATTAATAATATTTTTATTATTTGATAAATCATTTAATATATTACTATTGTCAATATAATTATTATATTGCGGTGGATTATTTTCTGGATCCAAATTTTTTTCAGTAATAAAAACAAATAAATCATTTTGTAAGTTACTATTGGTAGAATTATCTTTTTGCCATAAAAATAATACAATTAAACAAATAATAATTATTAGAGCAGAAATTAATCTGAAAATAATTAGTTTTATATTTATATTTTTTTCTTTCAATTTTATCACCACTTTAATTATAAATATAAGATAAGGAAAAGGCAATTAAATTTTTAAATTTATAAAATTCACAATTAATTCACTTGAAAAGCAGAAGTTTTATGATAGAATATAAAATGTAGAGGGAGAATTTAAATGATTAGAATAATGTTTGTATGTTTAGGAAATATATGCAGATCACCTATGGCGGAATTTGTATTAAAAGATTTAGTAAAAAAACAAAATTTAGAAAGTGAATTTTATATTTCTTCAAGTGCTACAAGTTCTGAGGAAATTGGAAATGGGGTTCATTATGGAACTATAAGAAAATTAAATCAAGAAAAAATACCAGTAGAAGATAGAGTTGCAAAAAAATTAAAAAAAGAAGATTATGATAAATATGATTATATTATTGGAATGGAAAAAAGCAATATAATAAATATACTAAGAATAATAGGAAATGATAAAAATCAAAAAGTATATAGATTATTAGATTTTACTAATAATCCAAGAGATATAGCTGACCCTTGGTATACTGGGAATTTTGATAAAGCATATGAAGAGATTTTAGAAGGATGTAAAGCATTAATAAAAAAGATAAATTTATCGAAATAAATATAGGAGTTTATATGAAAAAAATTTTAAAAGTACTAAAGATTATACTAATATTAGTTATATTATTTATATGTATAATTGGTGGAATTTTTGTATATAAAGGATATTCACTTTATAAAGAAGCTATAAATGAAATGAGTATTCAAGAAAAAATAGCTGAAATTAAAAGTAAAGATGGTTATACTACATATGATAAATTTCCAAAAAATTATGTGAATGCTATAGTTGCTGTTGAAGATAGAAGGTTTTTTGAACATAATGGAATAGATATGATTTCTATAGCAAGAGCAGTTATAACAGATATAAAGGAAATGGAATTAGTAGAGGGAGGAAGCACAATAACACAGCAACTTGCTAAAAATACATATTTTACACAAAGAAAAGAGTTTACAAGGAAGATAGCTGAAATTTTTATGGCCTTCGATTATGAAAAGGAATGTACTAAAGAAGAAATACTAGAACTTTATGTAAATACTATGTATTTTGGAGATGGATACTATTCTGTAGAAGAAGCTGCAGAAGGTTACTTTGGAAAAAATGTAAGTGATATGGATTTATATGAATGTACATTACTCGCAGGAATTCCTAATGCTCCATCAGTATATTCACCAACTAAAAATCCAGAACTTGCAAAAGAAAGACAAGAACAAGTATTATATAAAATGGTAAAATATAATTATTTATCGCAAGAAGAAGCGGATAAAGTTGTTAATCAAGCTGAAGAAGTAATTGGAGAAACTAAAAATTCGACATAATTTATGTCGAATTTTTAGTTTTTATTTAAATCAGAAGTACAATTTGGACATTTTATTGCTTTATAAGGTATTTCACTTAAGCAATATGGACAAGTTTTTACGATTGGTTCAGAAGTAATTTCTTTTTGATCTTTTTTATTAATTTTTTTTATATGTCCGTAATTTTATATTTTGCATTTTTTCATTAAGTTTATTTATATATGTAATAACCAAGAAAATAGAAAATGCTATTATAAAAAAGTTTACAATTGATGTAATAAAATTTCCATATTTTATAGAAACATTATCTATATTAATCATCATATTTGAAAAGTCTACTTTTCCAGTTAAAATAGATATTGTAGGCATAATTATATCAGATACTAAAGAATTAATTATTGATTGAAATGAACTACCAATTACAATACCAACAGCTAAATCTACAACATTACCTTTTGAAATAAATTTTTTAAATTCATCCAACATAACGAAATCTCCATTAATAAATTTATTTAAATATATAATAGTATTTATTTTTTGTCAATATTTGTGGATTTTTCAGTTTTTGAAGGATATCTTGTGGGAAGATTTGTTAATCCCACTATATAATCAATGCTAGTATTATAATATTTTGCTAAAATTACTAGTAAATCAACAGGAATAGATCTCTTACCTGTTTCATATAAGCTATATTGAGATCTACTGATTTTTAAAATAGCTGATATATGTTTTTGTTTTAAATCATGATCCTCCCTTAAATCTCTAAGACGTTTATAATACATACTATACCTCTTAATATATTTAACTTTAACTAGATTTTAACATGTATTCGAACGAATACTTAAAAATGTGTTTATTTGAACACATCTTATATATATATAATTTTTATCATTGAATATTAATTTAAATTGTAATAAAATAGAATAAAAATTGAGGGGGGTAAAATTTATGAAAAAAGTAGCAGTTTTTTTAGCAGATGGATTTGAAGATATAGAAGCCTTAGCAACAGTAGATATTTTAAGAAGAGCAGGGATTACTTGTGATACAGTAAGTATTAATGAAGAATATGTAAAAAGTGCACATAATGTAATTATAAAAGCTGATAAAATAATAGATAAAAACATATATGATTATGATATGGTAGTATGTCCAGGAGGACTTCCAGGAGCTAAATATTTAGCTGAAAATGAGATGGTATTAGAAGTAATTAGAAAATTTAATAAAGATGATAGTAAATATATAGCTGCAATATGTGCTTCACCTGCAATGGTTTTAAAATCAGCAGGAATTGAAGAAAATAGATATGTAACTTCATATCCTGGAGATAAATTTGAAAATATGCTTGAAAAATCAAATTATGTAGATGAATTAGTAGTTATAGATGGTAATTTAATAACAAGTAGAGGTCCTGCTACTACATTCTTATTTGCATATAAATTAGTAGATCTTTTAGGTGGAGATAGTAAGTCTTTAAAAAAAGAAATGCTTTGGGATATGGTAGAGGAAGAAAAATAAAGAATAGGAGAAATAATATATATGATAATAGATTTACATATACATTCTACTGAATCTGATGGAGAATGTACTCCAAAAGAAATAGTGCAAATAGCTAAAAAAAATAATTTAGATATTATTGCACTATCAGATCATGATACAGGAAGTGGAATTGAAGAAGCAATTAAAGAAGGAAAAAAATTAGGAATAAAAGTTATACCAGCAATTGAATTTACAGCAAATGACAAATCTGTAAAAAAAATGCATATTTTAGGTTATAATATAGACTATAAAAATAAAGAACTACAAGATATTTATAAAAAATGTATGAAAGATGTTGAAAGGAAAAATGCAGAATTTTTGAATTGCATAAATAAAATAGGAGCAAAGATAAGCTTTGAAGATATAAGTAAAATATGTAAATCTAAAAATATAAGAAAACCAGTTTTTGCAGAAGTTTTATTAGAAAAAGGGTATGTTTCAAATAAAGAAGAAGTATATGAAAAATACTTCTTTACCGAAGAATTTAAAAACATAAAAAGAGAGAATACAGATATTTCTCCAAAAGAAGTTATAGAAATAATAAATAGGTTTGGTGGAAAAGCAATACTTGCCCATCCATATTCATTAGGTTTAAGAGGTTTAGAATTAGAAAATAAAATTGATGAACTTATGAGTTATGGTTTAAAAGGGATGGAATGTTTTCACTCAAGACAAAGTAATGAACAAATGATTGTATATGAAAAAATAGCAAAAGATCGAAATTTAATTATTTCAAAAGGTAGCGATTTTCATGGATTAAATATATATAAAGATATTTATATAGGAAATGGAAAGTTTAATAATATAAAAGATATTTCAATTAAAAGGTTAAATAAAATAGAAGAAATTATAAAACTTGATATCCCTTCAAAAAAGTGATATAATACCCAATTAGAGGATTTAAAAATAGGGGGAATATATATGATAGGAAAAAGAAAATTAGTTTTAGTTGGAACAGGATTTGTCGGAATGAGTATGGCATATGCACTAGTAGCACAGGGAACAGCAAGTGGTGTTAATGAACTTGTACTAATTGACATACAAAAAGATAAAGTTATTGGTGAGGCAATGGATTTATCTCATGGATTACCTTGTACTTCAAGTCATATGAAAATTAAAGCAGGGGAATATTCAGAATGTGAAGATGCAGATATTGTTGTAATTACAGCTGGCTTAAACCAGAAACCAGGACAAACAAGACTAGAATTATCAGAAGCAAATGCTAAAATTATGAAAGATATAACACTTAATGTAGTAAATAGTGGATTTAAGGGTATCTTTTTAGTTGCATCTAACCCAGTAGATATTATGACAAAAGTTGTTCAAGAAGTTTCTAAATTTCCAACAGGAAGAGTAATAGGTTCAGGTACAGCGTTAGATACTGCAAGATTAAGATTTTTAGTGGGCGAATATTTAAATATTTCAGATAAAAATGTACATGCATATGTAATGGGAGAACATGGAGATTCATCATTTGTACCATGGGAACATGCATATATAGGTTGTAAAAAAATAACAGATATCATAAAAGATGCAAATAAAGATTTATCAGATTTAGATAAAATCTATTGTGAAGTAAGAGATTCAGCTTATGAAATAATAAATAGAAAAAAAGCAACTTATTATGGAATTGGTTTAGGACTTGCAAGAATTGTTAGAAATATTATGAATGATACAAATGAGATTTTAACAGTATCTGCATATTTAAATGGTGAATATGGTCATAAAGATATTTATATTGGTGTTCCAGCTGTAATAAATAGTAATGGAGCAAGAGAATTATTAAATTTAGAATTAAGTAAAGAAAATCAAAAAAAATTAGATAATAGTTGCAAAATATTATCTGAAAATATGGAAAATATTAGAAAAGCTTTAGTAAATAAATAAACACTTAAGTATTAAGAAGGTAGAAATCATAACTACCTTCTTATTTATTAAGTTATAAAAATTGGAAATATCCAAAATCTGTAAAATTTACAAAAAAATCACAAAAATATATTTATTTTAGACACAAAATGTGATAAAATATAAATGCTGAGTGTGTATACATATTTAAAGTATGCATTTACTTAAATAAAATACCATACAGAAGAAAAATATAGCAAAATAGCTTTATAAAAATCTATAAATGTGATTACATGTATAGGAGGAAAAATATGACAAAAACAAAAATTAATTTTGATGTTGACAAAATGGCTGTATTGTGTAATATAATGAATGCTGAAATACAAGCTAGAAGAAGAAGTAGAAAAAAACCTGAAGAAAAACCACTTTATAAAAAATACAGAATAATAGATTCTACTCCTGCTGTTACTAAATTTATAAATGAACATATGCAAATTTTTAGCGATAAAAAGTTAAAAAAACTTATTACATCTAAAATAAATATGTTTCAAGAGATTTTACCAATATCTTCAAAATATGGTAAAGAGATTTATAAAAAAGAAGCAGGAAAGAGAATTGGAATCATTTATGATTTGTCAGAGGAAGAGCAAGAAAAAATAGAAGGTTTTTTAGATGATTTATGGGATGTAACTGAAGATTCGGGTTTTAAAAAAATATTAGATGATACAAATACATATAAAAATTCAATTAAAGAAATTTGGGAGAACTATGAAGATTATGTTATGTCTTCAATAGAAGAGACTTTAGGTTATGAACCAACACCTAAAGGAACAATATGTACATATATAATGTTTCCAAACTTTAATGTACATAGAACTTGTCAAACAAAATCAAATCAAACTAATTTGTTTTTTGGAAAATTGAAAGAAAAAAATCCAAGTAAAATAATTGCTTATTTAGCTCATCAAGTTGTTCATCAACCGATGTTACCATACAAATCAACTATGACTAAAAAGAAAAAAGAAGAATTTCATGCTTTTATAAAATTCTTAACAGATAAAGATATCTATAATAAACTTACAGGTAGAAGTTATCTAGATATAAGAACAGAACATGAAAATCCAGATGTAATGGCAAAAGTTTATCCATATTGGCTTGGATATAAATATAGAAATTCTAAAAATCCAGTTTCAGATATAAAAAAAGCAATAGAAAGAGATAAATCATATTATAAAAAAATAAGATCAGAAAAGAAAAGAAATTTATATAAAATGTATGAATTTGATGATATAGATCCACAAAAAGTAGCGGACTTTTTCAGAGAGAAAAAAGGAATATCTCCATATGATTTTGTTGAAATAGATTTTGATAATAGAGATGCTGTAACTAAAACAAAAATTTTTGCTGATGAAGATGACGGAAGATAAAAAGGTGATATTATGAGAAAAAGAAAAAAATGGAGAAGTAAAAAAAATATTAAAAAAATTATTATAAGTGTTATTATAATAATTTTTTTGCTTCTTTTAGCAAAATTTAATATATTAAATACTAATACAGTAAATACTATTTCTTCTACATTAGGATTTGAAAATATAATTAATTTTGAAGAAAAATCTGTAAAAGAAAATACAGAATTAATTGAAAATGTTTCTAAAAGTATAAAAATTGAACCCAATAAATTGAATATTTTATATTTAGATGTTGGTCAAGCAGATTCAGAACTTATTATTTATAAGGATAAAACTATTTTAATAGATGCCGGAAATCGAAGTGATGGAGAACTTATTGTAAATGGTATTAAGGCACTTGGAATTTCAAAACTGGATTATGTAATAGGTACTCATATACATGAAGATCATTTAGGTGGGATGAGTGATATAGTTAATTCTTTTGAAATAGGAGAATATTATATGCCATATAATACTACAACAACAGCAAGTTATTATGAAAATTTATTAGAATCTTTATCTGATAAGCAGGAAAATATAAATAAAGCGAGTATAGGAGATAGATTTTCTATTGATGATATAACTTGTGAAATAATGTGTGTAGATAATAATGATCCAGATGATGCAAATGAAGCTTCTATTGTTCTTCAAATTAATTATGGAGCACAAAAATATTTATTTATGGGTGATGCAGTAGAAAAAAATGAAGAGGAAAGAAATTGGGAAGATATAGATGTTTTAAAAGTGGGACATCATGGTTCAGATACTAGTAGTTCAAAAAAATTTTTAAATCAGATATTACCGGAAATTGCAATTATTCCAGTAGGAGAAAACAATAGTTATAATTTACCTAAAGAAACAATAATAAATAGATTTGAAAATATAGGAACTAAAATATATAGAACAGATCAAGATGGAACTATACAAATTTTAAGTGATGGAAATTCTAATGAAGTAATAAAAATAGATGTTAGTTTTGATGGAAATTAATATATTGTGGATAATTTATTTTTCCTTAAATAAGTTATCCACTAATTTTTTTATTTGTTCTTGTTTTTCGTGTGTTTTTTCTAAATCTAATGTATAAGAATTGTTTTCAAATTTTAAAATATAACCTTCTTTTAATTCTTTAGGTAATAATTGTATAGGTATATTAACAATTTCACCAGTTTCCAAATTTTCACAAATAGCTAAGTTATCCTCAAATCTATCTATTGAAAAAAAACTTGGTCTTTTTTCAATATGTAAAGACAATTCTTTAGAAAAAGCATTTGAAAAATTATGTGTTTTTTCTTCATTTCCTATTTCTAAATCCAATAAATTCACCTCCTCTAAATTTATATTATTAAATAATATAGCACAAAATATTAATATGTCAATGAAAAATATAAATTTATTTACAAATAGTAATTTTATTGATAAAATACAAAATAAATAAAAAAGATTATACAAGGAGGAAAGATGAAAGATAAGAAAAATATAATTTTTTTAATAATTTCAATTATTTTACTAATAATTGCTATTTTCTTTTGTTTAGATGTTTTTGTATTTAATAGACCGAAAGAAGAGATAATAGAGGCAGAAGAAATTTCTAAAACACAAGATATAGATAATGTATCATATACAGATGTTACTTTTTATAGAGCAGATAATTCAGAAGTAAAATTATCAGAGTTTAAAGATCAAGCAGTTGTACTATTATTTTTTAATAAAGACACACAAGATTCAATAGAGGATTTAAAAAAAGTTGAGTCAATTTATAAGAATTATGAAGATAAAATAAAATTTATAATGATAAATACAGCGCAAGATGTAGATGAAGAATTACAAAAAGAATATTCTTTAGAAATATATTATGATTTTTATAAAGAAACTGCTAGAACATATAATGTTACAGAAGTTCCTTCAATAATTTATATAAGTAAAAATAATGAGGTATTTAATGCAAAATCAGGATTTACAACATCAGATGCCTTAGAAGCAAATTTAGATATATTATCTGAAAATATTTAAATATTCTTTTTTGGAATATTTTTAAAAAATAATATTAAATAAATGATATAATATATTAAATCACAAATCGGAAAAGAATATAAGATTCCTTTAAACGAAAATAATTTATAAAATGTAAAAATAAATATTATATGAACAACAATTTTTGATAAAACAAGGATTGTTGTTTTTTTATTTGAAGAAATATTAAATAAAAATGTAGGGACTAAAAATTTGATTCCATATAAACTACTAGATATAAATAGTATTCTAGAAGCATATACTGCATAATTTATTATTCCTGTTGTTTTGGTAAAAATTGAAAAAATTTCTCTAGCAAAAATATATAAAAATAAAGAAAAAAATATTTCTAAAATAGTTATATATATAAAACAAGATACTAACTTTTTAAAAGAGTTAGTAAAATCTTTTTTTAAAAGTATTATAAATATTGGAAATATCATAATTAAATATATTATTAAATTATAAAATAAAGCATAGGTCTGAATTTTATTCATAAAATTAATACCTCAAATTTTCTAATATTTATTAATAGATAATTGTAAGTTCAAATAATATTTTAACATATAAAGATTATATTATAAAATAAAAAACTAAAATAAAAATATTTTTTGAAAAATTTTAAAAAAATACTTGCAAAATCAAATGTTATATATTAAAATTTAATTGAAGTGGAGAGAAGTGGAACAAAGTGGTAACAAAATGGAAGGAGATTAAAAGTTGTTAATTGGCGAATATGAACATTCTCTAGATGCTAAAGGTAGATTAATAATGCCAGCAAAACTTAGAGAAGATATTGGTGAAAAGTTCATAATAACTAAAGGTTTGGATGGTTGTTTATTTGCTTTTTCATTAAAAGAATGGCAAAACTTTGAACAAAAACTAAGAACCCTTCCAATTTCTAACAAAGATGCAAGAGCTTTTTCTAGATTTTTCTTCGCTGGAGCCATAGATTGTGAAATAGATAAACAAGGAAGATTCTTGATTTCAAGTAATTTAAGAGAATTTGCAGAACTTGAAAAAGAAGTTGTTATAGTAGGTATGGATTCAAGAATTGAAATTTGGAGCAAAGAAAAATGGCAACATACAGATGAAGACATTTCAGCAGATGAAATTGCTGAAAAAATGGAAATGCTTGGTATATAACTTGCTAAAGTTTATATAGTTACAAAAGAATTTTAAAATACAAAAGAAAAAATCAAAAATTTACAAAAGATAAAACCTTTAGAAACTAAGGTTAAAAAAAGTATTTACAAAAGAAATTTTGTAATACTAAAGAAAAAATATATAATTTACTAAGGTAAAAAATATATAATACAAAAGAATTTTAAAATACGAAAGATAAAAATTTGAAGTTACAAAAGAAAAAATTACAATTTAGCAAGACAGTTGGTATTATTTTACCAACTGTTTATGCTAATATGTGAAATTTTTTATGAGGGTATTAATTTGGAATTTAAACATAAACCAGTAATGCTTAGTGAATGTATTGAAGGCTTAAATATTAAACCAGAAGGAATATATGTTGATGGAACAATGGGCGGAGCTGGTCATAGTATAGAAATAGCAAAAAGATTAACAAATAAAGGGCTTCTTATTGGAATTGATAGAGATGAAGAAGCTATTTGTGTTGCAAAAAAAAGATTATCAATGTTTTCTAATATAATATTTGTGCATGATAATCATGATAATATAAAAAAAATATTAGAAAATTTAAATATAAATCAAGTAGATGGTATTTTATTAGATTTAGGTGTTTCATCATATCAGCTAGATGAAAGAAGTAGAGGTTTTAGCTATATAGGAGATGGCATATTAGATATGAGAATGGATAAATCTCAAACTTTAACAGCTAAAGATATTGTAAACAATTACAGTCAAGAAGAATTATATGAGATTATACATGAATATGGTGAAGAAAAATTTGCTAAACCAATAGCTAAGAAAATTGTTGAATATCGAAAGCAAAAACAAATAGAAAGAACAGATGAACTTGTAAAGATTATAGAAAAAGTATTACCTAAAAGAAAAGGAGAAGGACATCCTGCTAAAAGAACTTTTCAAGCTATACGAATTGAAGTAAATAATGAAATAAAACCATTATATAACACAGTAATAGATTCAATTGATTTATTAAAAACTGGTGGTAGATTATGTATTCTTACATTTCATTCATTAGAAGATAGAGCTGTAAAAAATGCATTTGTAGATTCTATTGGAAAATGTACTTGTCCGCCAGGATTACCATATTGTATGTGTGGTGCAAAATCAAAAGGAAAAATAATAACTAAAAAACCAATATTGCCAAAAGAAAGTGAACTGCAAGAAAATTCGAGAAGTAAAAGTGCTAAACTAAGAATATTTGAGAAAGTTTAAATTTTATAAAAACATAAGAAAGGAGGAAGAATATGGCAAATAGAAATTATGCATATCAATATGATACAAGTCCTAGAAAAATAAAGCCGAATTATGATATGCCTAGGAAGAAGAAAAAAGAATATAATAAACCAAAACAGAAGATTCCTAAGAAAAATATTAGTAAATCAAAAAAGACAGAAACAAATATAAATACTCAAAAAAATCAAAAAGAACAAAAGAAATTAGTTTTAAAAACAAAATTTTCTATTTGCATAAAATGTATAATAATATTTGCTATATTGTTTTTAATAATTCTTAGAAATTCACAAATAAGTCAAGCTTTTTCACAAATACAAAGTTTAAAAATGACTATTTCAGAAATAGAAAAAGAAAATGATCAATTAGAAATAAATATACAAAACAGTATAAATTTGAGTAATATAGAAGAACAAGCTAAAGCTTTATTAGGAATGCAAAAACTTACAAGTAAACAAACCGAATACATAGATTTACAGAAAAAAGATTATGTTGAACCAAGAACTGAAGAAGTAATAATAGATGAAAATAATAGCTGGCTTGATTCATTAATAGAAAAAATAAAAAAATTATTTTAAAATAGATTTTCTGAATTTATAGAAAGTCTATTTTTTTCTTGAATAATAAAGTAAGTTATGATATTGTATAAATAATTTAAAAATATATTGAAAGGAGAATTCTAAATGATATTAACTTCTTGTATATATTTAACTTTTTTAGCTGTATTACTACTTATGTATTATATATTTCCAAAGAAAATTCAGTGGTTTTTATTATTACTATTTAGTTTAGCTTTTATAGTTTTTTCAACTTCAAATATAAGTGTATATTTTTATATAGCATTTGTAGTTTTAACAAGTTATATAGGAAGTAATTTGATAGGAAAAGCAAAAAGCAAAAAGAATAAAAAAACTATACAATTTATAACTGTTGTGATTATGGTCTTACAATTAGTTATTTTAAAATATATTAATCTTATTGGTACAAGCACAGTAAATATTATTAATATATTTGGAGCAAATTTAAATTGGAATATGCTTGAAATAATTGTGCCACTGGGAATTTCTTTTTATACATTAATAGCAATAGGATATGTTATAGATGTTGGAAGAGAAAATGTAATACCTCAGAAAAATATATTTAAACATACATTATTTGTTTTATATTTTCCACAATTAACTTCGGGTCCATTCACAAGATATCCAGAAATGGAAAAAGAATTATATGAAAAACATACATTCAAATTAGAAAATATTTGTTTAGGTTTCCAAAGACTTCTTTGGGGTATTTTTAAAAAATTAGTTATTTCAGAAAGACTTGCTGTAGTTGCAAATACTATTTTTGATAATTATACAGAATATAGTGGACTTGGAATAGTAGTAGGAGCTGTAGCTTTTGCTATTCAATTATATACAGATTTTTCAGGTTGTATGGATATAGTACTTGGAACATCTCAAACTCTTGGAGTTAAATTGCCAGAGAACTTTAATACGCCATTTTTTTCAAGAAGTATACCAGAGTTTTGGCGTAGATGGCATATTACTTTAGGTGCATGGTTCCGTGATTATTTATATTTTCCATTAGGTGGTTCAAGAAAAGGTACAATACGTACTTATATAAATTTAATGATTATTTTTTTAGTAAGTGGTATTTGGCATGGAACAGCTTGGACATTTTTAATCTGGGGAGCTTTAAATGGAATATATAGTTGTTTAGATAGAATAATTAATAAAAATTTAGCACCTATTTTAGATAGATTAAGAAGATTTTTAGGAATAAATAAAGAAAGAAATTTATATAAATTTTGGCAGATGTTAGTAACATTTGCTCTTACATGTTTTGCATTTATTTATTTTAGAGCAGAAACAGTTATTCAAGCAAATAGTATGGTTAAGAATTTATTCAAAATAAATATAAGTGTTGGAAATATAGGATTATCTGTTTCAGATCTTATAATTGCAATTTTAGGAATTATACTTTTATTTATAATATCTGTATTAAAACAAAAATATGATATAAGAAAAGAAATTTCAAAACAGCATATAATTATCAGATATGCTATCTGGATTATATTAATATCAAGTATACTTATTTTTGGTTATTATGGAATAGGATATGATGCATCAAATTTCTTATATCAGAAGTTTTAAGTTATATTATGGAGGATTTAAATGAAAATATTAAAATCAATATTAGGAATAATAATATTTTTGATTATACTAGTGTTTGTAATGTTAAAATTAGGAGACTTTGTTATTCCAGAATGGAATGATGAATGGTTAAATACTAGTACAGTAAAGAATTTTTATGATTTAGATAAAAATTCGATAGATGTTTTTGCAGTTGGTTCAAGTCACATAATAAAAGGATTTTCTAGTTTAGAATTATATAAAAATTATGGAATATCTGCATATGGACTTGGAACAGAACAACAATCTCTTATGAATTCATATGCTTGGGTAAAAGAGAGTTTAAAAACTCAAAATGAGAAAGTTGTTTTACTAGAGGCACATATGCTTTTTGAAGAAACACCTGAACCACAGAATAGAAAAGGTATGGATAATATGAAATTATCTTTTAATAAAATCGAATGTGCATATTATGATTCGATTCAAAGAAATTCATTTGAAAATTTTGCAAGCTTAATATTTCCGGTACTTAGATTTCATTCAAGATGGAACGAGGTGTTAGCAGGTGAAAATGAAAATACAGTACAACCTGTAAACTATAGAGGATATTCATTATCTAATGAAGTATGTGGAAACCAGGATTATGTTACATTAGACGAAAGTGTTACATCAGAAAGAGAATTTTTCTGGGATTATGAAAAACTTTTAGTTAAATTTATAAATTATTGTAAGAACAATAATCTTAATTTAATTATTTATAAAAGTCCAGATATGGATTGGGATATGGAAAGATATAATGCAGTAAAAAGAGTAGCAGATGCAAATGATATACCATATATAGATTTTAATTTGGAAAGCTTATCAAAAGAAATAGATTTTCTTTATGCAGCAGATTGTGAACTACTAAATCATTTAAATATCTATGGAGCACAAAAAGTTACAAATTATTTGGGAAAATATATCAAAGAGCATTATGATATACCAGATAGAAGAAATGATCCGAATTATGATTATTTAGATGAACAGTTAGAGCAATATGAATATGCTGTAGAAAATGCAAAACTTGTAAATATATTTGAACCAGCACAATATATAGAAGCACTAAAAAGCAATAATTTTACAGTAGTATATGTAAAAAATAATTTAATAAATGATGGAAGTGCTAATTTTTCACAAATGATAGATAAATTAGGATTTGATATAAACAAAGTAAATAAACCTAATTATTATGCAATTGTTGAAGGAGGTAAAATAATTGCAGAAGAGGGAAGTGATGCACCACTAAAAATTGATACTAAAATCGATGATGGAAAAAATTTGAAAATAAATACAGAAGAGGCATCTATATTTTTTCAAGGAAGTGAAAGATCGAATAAGCATCAAGGATTTGATATAATGATATATAATAATAAAACAGATAATGTTGTAGAAAGTGGATATATAAATTTTGAAAATGGAATAACTACTATGGGAAGATAAAATCATAAACTAAATGTTACCTAATACTTATATAATATAAGTATTAGGATTTTTTTTGAAGTTCTATTTTAATTTTTTTCTAATAAAATTTACTAATTATTAAAGATTTGGAGAAGTTTAATGCAAAATAGTAATTTAGATGCTAAAAAAAGAATAGTATTCATTTTTTTCATAGTTGTGATTGTATGTATTGTTTTATGCATAAAAGTGGCTATTATTCAATTTATAGAAGGAAATGAATGGAAAGAAAAATCAGAAAATCAACAATATGCGACTAGAAGTATTACAGCTGGAAGAGGTACAATATATGATACAAGTGGAGAAATTGTTTTAGCACAAAGTAGTAGTGTAGAAACAATTTCTGTAAATCCTTTAAATATAAGTGAAGAAAATAAAGAAAAAGTTGCAAAAGCACTTTCAGATATATTTGAACTAGATTATGAAAAAGTTTTAAAAAAAGTAAAAAAAGAAAGTTCAATAGAAACTATTATTAAAAGAGTTGATAAAGAAAAAGCAGATGAATTAAGAATTTGGATGCAAAATAATAATTTGTATTCAGGAATAAATATTGATGAAGATACAAAAAGATATTATCCATATTCTACACTTGCATCACATATTATTGGTTTTGTTGGAAGTGATAATCAAGGATTAGATGGAATAGAAGCAAAATATGATGAAGTTCTTGTTGGAAAAAATGGTAATATAAGTAAGATGTTAGATGGGAAAGGAAATTTATTAGAAGATAAAAGTGAAGTATATGAAGAATCAATTAAAGGAAATGATTTAATTTTAACAATTGATATGAATATCCAGGCTATTGCAGAAAAATATTTAGAGGAAGCATGTATAGAAAATGTTTGTACAGATGGTGGAAATGTAATAATTATGAATCCTAAAAATGGAGATATACTTGCAATGGCTACATATCCATATTATGATTTGAATAATCCATATGAACCAACAAGTGAAGAAGTAAAAAATATGTGGAGTGAACTAGATAGTAATCAAAAATCAACATATTTACAAGGAATTTGGAGAAATAAAGCAATTGCAGATACATATGAACCTGGTTCTACTTTCAAACTTGTAACAACATCAGCAGCACTTGAAGAAAATATAGCAGAACCAGACAAAAAAGCAGTTTTTTCTTGTACAGGAAATATTGAGATAGCAGGAACTAGAATTAGATGTTGGAGATATTATAGACCACATGGAATGCAAAGTTTGAGAGAAGCATTAATGAATTCGTGCAATCCAGTATTTATAGGATTAGGGCAAAAAATTGGTGTGAGTAAATATTATGAATATTTAAATAAATTTGGTTTTTTAGAAAAAACAGGAATAGATTTAATTGGTGAAGCTAGTTCTATTTTTTTAAAGGAAGATAAAGTAGGACCAGTAGAGCTTGCAACTATTAGTTTTGGTCAGAGATTCGAAGTTACACCTATTCAAATGATTACAATGGTATCTACAATTGCCAATAAAGGTAGATATGTAAAACCAAGAGTTGTAAAAGCTATAATAAATTCAGAAACAGGTGAAAAACAAGAAATAGAGCCAGAATATAAAAATCAAGTTATATCTGAAGAAACTTCACAAGAGGTTTTAAGTATGATGACATCTGTTGTTTCAGAAGGAACTGGAAAAAATGCTAGAGTTCAAGGTTATAATATTGGGGGAAAAACTGGAACTTCAGAAGATGGAGTAAATACAGGAAAATATGTAACTTCATTTATAGGTGTAGCTCCAACAGATAATCCTGAAATTTGTATTTTAGTAACATTATATAATCCAACAGGCGAATCTGGTCATCAAGGCGGAACAGTCGCTGCGCCAGTAGCTGGAAAGATTTTAAATGAAGTAATAGATTATTTAGAAATAGAACCTACTGAAGAAACATAAGTAAAAATTTAAATTGCAAAGGAAATAAATTAATTATAAAAAACTGTACAAAAAAAGTTTTTTGCTATATAATATCTGTGAATTAATATGCAATTAAAAATATAAATTTTAAATATTAATATAAAAAATTTATAAAATAAAATTTCGGGGGTATATGTCTAATGAAATTAAAAAAATTGTTAGTAGGAATGGAAAATTTTAAAGCAAAAGGTGATATGGATTTGGAAATAAAAAAGATAGAATGTAATTCCAAAAAAGTTGTTCCAAATTCATTATTTGTTGCTATAAAAGGTTATGATTCTGATGGTCATGAATATATAGAAGAAGCAGTTCAAAATGGAGCTACAGCAGTAATGCTAGATATGTCAGCAGATTTCAAAAAAATAAAGGTTCCAAAAGATATTACAGTTATTATCACAGAAGATACAAGAAAAGCACTTGCAAAAGTGTCATGTAATTTTTTTGGAAATCCTTCAAGATTATTTAAATTAATAGGAGTTACAGGGACAAAGGGAAAAACAACAACTACATATATGATAAAATCAATATTAGAAAAAGCAGGTTATAAAGTAGGCTTAATTGGAACTATAGCAAATTATATTGGTGAAGAATGTTTAGGATTTAGTGATAGAACAACTCCAGAAAGCTTAGAACTTCAAGAATTATTTTTTAAAATGGCAAAAGAAAAAGTAGATTATGTAGTTATGGAAGTATCTTCTCAAAGCTTAAAATTATCAAGAGTAGATGGATGTTTTTTTGATTATGCTATTTTTACAAATTTATATAAAGATCATATTAGCTTAAAAGAACATTCAAGTATGGATGAGTATTTTGAATCTAAATTAAAATTATTTTCAATGGTACCAAAAGGCTTTGTAAATAGTGATGATTTTAAGTGTAATAAAATAATAAAAGCATCACCAAATTGTGATATAAAAACTTATGCAGTAGACAATAAAGCTGATTTACTTGCCAAAGATATTACTATAACAAATGTAAGTGTAGATTTTAAAGTAAAAATAGGAACTAGAAATGAAAGAATTAAAGTAGGAATACCAGGAAGATATAGTGTATATAATGCATTAGCAGCAATTTCTTTAGCTTTAAGTATAGGAATAGATGCAGAAAAAATAAAAGAAGGCTTATTAAATATAGTTGTACCTGGTAGAAATGAACTTGTACCAAATAAAGAAGATTTGGCAATTATGATAGATTATGCTCATACTGCAGAGAGCTTAGAAAATATATTACAAGCAACTAAAACTTATACTCCTGGAAGAGTAATATGTGTATTTGGTTGTGGTGGTGACAGGGATAAAGAAAAAAGAGAGAAAATGGGAGAAGTTGCAGGTAGAGTTGCAGATTATACAATAGTGACAACAGACAATCCAAGAACAGAAGATCCAAAAGAAATAATACAAGAAATTGAAAAAGGAATATCTAAAACAAAAGGAAAATATGAAGTTGAAGTAGATAGAAAAAAAGCCATTAAAAAAGCTATTAAGATGATGAATAAAAGAGATATTGTTATTTTAGCTGGAAAAGGACATGAAACATATCAAGAAATAAATGGCAAAAAATATCCTTTTGATGAAAGAATTATTGTAAAAGAAATATTAGGAGAGAAGAAGAATGACTAAACAAATTATTTGTCTAATTGTATCTTTTATTTTAACAGCTATTTTAGGTAAAATTATAATACCAATTTTGAAAAAATTAAAAGTAGGGCAAAGTGAAAGATTAGATGGACCTAGAGCACATTTAAAAAAACAAGGAACACCAACTATGGGTGGAATAATGATGATTATTTCAATAACAATAATTACATTAATTTATTGTTTAGTTGCCAAAGACAATGTAACAAACATATTAGCTATTTTACTTGCTAGTATAGGATTTGGAATAGTTGGATTTATAGATGATTTCAAAAAAGTAGTTTTAAAAAATACAGAGGGATTAAATCCGAAATTAAAAATGTTGGGATTACTTATAATTTCTGCAGGATATACAATGTTTTTAGTAAATTATTCAAATATTGGAACAGACATAATTATACCAATATTGAATTATGATCTTGTTTTACCTTTATGGATATATATTCCATTTACGATTCTTGTAATGTTATCAGCTACAAATGCTGTAAACTTAACAGATGGAGTGGATGGATTAGCAGGTAGTGTATGTGCTATTATGATTACTGCCATCTCTATAATTTCTATAAAAATGGGAATAGAAAGTGTTTCTGTTTTTGGAGCAATAGTAGTTGGAGCATGTGCAGGATTTTTAATATATAATTTCTATAAAGCAAAGGTTATGATGGGTGATACAGGATCATTATTGTTAGGTGGAGTAATTTCGAGTATGGTAATATATTTAAAAAATCCATTAATATTGATTTTAATTGCAATAATTCCTGTATGTGAAACTTTATCAGTAATATTGCAAGTATTATATTTTAGAAAAACTGGAAAAAGGTTATTTAGAATGTCTCCACTTCATCATCATTTTGAATTAAGTGGATGGAGAGAAAATAAAGTTGTAGCAATTTTTTCAGGAATAACTTTAATTGCTTCAATAGTGGCAATAGGAATAGTATAAAGTTTATAGGTATCTAAAAACCTAAATTTACAAAGGATTATAATTATTTAAGAATATGGCAAATAAAGAAAAAAAATTTAGTTTAGTTCTTAATAAAAAATTTGATTATTCTATATTAATAATAACTTTATTATTACTTAGTATAGGTTTAATTATGCTTCTTTCTGCAAGTGCTCCTACATCACTTTCAGAAACTGGAGATAATAGTTACCAATATGTAACAAAACAAGGTATAATGGCTATAGCAGGTTTATTTGCTATGATTGTATTTTCAAAATTTGATTATAGAATATTCAAGAAATTTAAATGGTTAATTTATGCTGTATGTATTGCTTTTTTAGTTGCAGTTGGATTTGTTGGAACAGGTGCTGGTGGTGCTAGAAGATGGATAAATATTGCTGGTTTTTCTTTTCAACCATCTGAATTTGCGAAGGTTGGTTTTATACTTTTTTTTGCAGCATTACTAACTGAATTAAGAGAAAAAAATAAATTAAAAAAAATAGTACCAGGAATAATATTTCCATTAATATTTTTAATTCCAGTAGTTATATCAGTGTATGGGTTGCAAAACCATTTTAGTGCGACATTTATTATATGTGCTATAACTGTAGTTCAAATGTTTGTTGCAGGTTCAAACACAAAATACATGGTAGGTGGAGGCGTATTATGTGTAATTGCAGTTCTTGTAATAATAATTCAGTCTTCAATATCTGGAGCAGAAGGTGGATTTAGGTCTGAAAGAATACAAACATGGCTAGATATAGAATCAGCTAGTTTAACAGGTGAGGGATGGCAAATAAATCAAAGTTTATATGCAATTGGTTCAGGTGGATTATTTGGATTAGGATTAGGAAATAGTAGACAAAAATATTTATATTTACCAGAACCACAAAATGATTTTATTTTTGCAGTTCTTGCAGAAGAACTTGGTTTTTTTGGTTGTGTTATAGTTATTCTATTATTTGCTCTTTTTATATGGAGAGGAATTGTAATAGCAATGAAATCACAAGATATGTTTGGAACATTAGTTGCAATAGGATTAACAACAATGATAGGACTTCAGGCACTGATAAATATTGCGGTTGTTACAAATACTATACCAGTAACAGGAATGCCACTTCCGTTTTTTAGTTATGGTGGTTCTGCAATGCTAGCAGATTTAATTGCTGTTGGAATATTGCTTAGTGTTTCGAGAAATAGAAAATAATTTTAATAGAAAGAGGATGTTTTAATGAGAGTTGTAATTTCAGCTGCAGGAACAGGAGGACATATAAATCCTGGGATTGCAATTGCAAATAAAATAAAAGAAAAAGACCCAAAATCAGAAGTGCTTTTTATTGGAACTAATAGAGGATTAGAAAATGATTTAGTTCCTAGAGCGGGATATAAATTAAGAACAATTGAAGCATATGGCTTAAAAAAAGAAATTTCTATTCAGAATTTAATACATATTTATCAGACTATATCAAGTAGAAAAAATGTGGAAAAAATTTTTGATAATTTTAAACCTGATTTAGTTTTAGGAACAGGAGGATATATATGTGGACCTGTTTTTAGTGTGGCTATTAAAAGAAATATACCAACTGTTTTTCATGAAAGTAATGCTTATCCAGGAAAAGCTGTAAAATTTTTCTCACAAAAAGTTGATGAAATTTTAGTTGGATTTGAAGAAACTAAAAATAAGTTAGATGGTTGCAAAAAAATTGTTGTAACAGGAACTCCAACTAAAATAAAAAAATTGAATTTATCTGAACAAAAGAAAAAAGAAATATTAGAAAAAATAGGTATAAAAAATAAATTACCATTAGTTTTAGTATTTGGTGGAAGTCAAGGGGCACAAAAAATAAATGAAGCTATAGTGGACCTTATAAGACTTAAAAAAAATGAAAAATATCAAATTTTATGGGCAACAGGAACAAAACAATTTGATATAGTAAAAGGAAAATTCGAAGATCACAATATATATATTAATAATATTAAAAATGTAAAAGTTTTACCATATATATATAATATGGAAGAAATAATGAATATTTCAGATTTAATAGTATGTAGAAGTGGAGCAATGACTGTCACAGAAATTTCGATAGTAGGAAAGCCGGCAATTTTTGTACCACTTCCATCAAAATCAGCAAATAGACAAGAAGATAATGCATTAGTATTGAAAAAAATTGGAGCAGCTAAAATCATACAAAACAATGAAATAAATGGTGAAAATTTAAGTCATGAAATTGATGATATAATTAATGATAAATCAGAATTAGATGAAATGGGAAAAATAGCAAGTACTATAGCACCTGTAAATGTAGAAGAAAAAATATATAATGAATTAATAGAATTATTAAAAGATAAAGAGAAAGTATAGAAAAAAATCTATACTTTTAAATTTTGCTTGCCAAAAATAAAATATTGGATTAAAATACATAAGTAATGAAATAATATAAAAAATATTATTAAATTAATGGGAGAGAATAGATGATTGATAAATTAGTTATTGTTGAATCACCAGCTAAAGCAAATACAATAAAAAAGTTTTTAGGAAATAAAAGTAAAGTAGTAGCTTCTATGGGACATATAAGAGATTTGCCAAAATCTAAACTTGGAATAAATATAGAAAATAATTTTGAACCAGAATATATAAATATAAGAGGAAAAGCAAGTTTGATTAATTCTCTAAAAAAAGAGGCTAAAAATTCAAAAAAAGTTTATCTTGCAACAGACCCTGATCGTGAAGGAGAGGCAATTGCATGGCATTTAGCATATCTTCTTGGAATACCAGAAAATGAAGTTTGTAGAGTGACTTTTAATGAAATTACCAAAACAGCAGTAAAAAATGGAATAAGTAATCCAAGACAGATAGATTTAAATTTAGTAGATGCTCAACAAGCAAGACGTGTATTAGATAGAATAGTGGGATATAAAATAAGTCCTGTTTTATGGAAAAAAGTAAAAAGAGGTTTATCTGCAGGTAGAGTTCAATCTGTTGCTGTGAGATTAATTGTAGAAAGAGAAGAAGAAATAGAAAATTTTATCCCAGAAGAATATTGGAATATAAATTTATTAGTATCTGATAAAAAAACAAAAACAAAATTTGAATGTAAATTAACAGGGAAAAATGGCAAAAAAATAGAACTTCATAATAAAGAAGAAGTAGATTTGATTTTGAAAGAACTTGAAAATGCAGAGTATGTTGTATCAGATGTAAAAAAAGGAGAAAGAAAAAGAAATCCAGCCCCACCATTTACAACAAGTACCATGCAACAAGATGCATCTAGAAAATTAAATTTTGCAATTAAAAAAACAATGTCTGTTGCACAAACATTATATGAAGGTGTTAAATTACCTGAATTTGGAGTTACAGGTTTAATTACTTATATGAGAACAGATTCAACTAGAATTTCAAATGAAGCAAGAGAATCTGCAAAAGAATATATTGTAAATAAATTCGGAGAAAAATATTATGAAAATAGATTTTATAAAACTAAATCTGAAGCACAAGATGCACATGAAGCAATAAGACCAGCACATATAGATCTTGCTCCAGATGATATAAAATCTAGTTTAACACCAGATCAATATAAGTTATATAAATTAATATATAATAGATTTATGGCAAGCCAAATGTCTTCTGCTATATATGATACAGTATCAGTTTTAATAAATGGAAAAGAATATAATTTTAGAGCAAATGGGCAAACAATGAAATTTAAAGGTTATATGACTTTATATGTAGAAAATGAAGAAAAAGAAAATTTTGATGTTATTCCTGAATTAGAAGTGGGTGAAAAAGTAAAAAAAGAAAAATTGGATGCAAAACAGAGTTTTACAGAACCACCTTCAAGATATACAGAAGCAAGCTTAGTAAAAACTTTAGAAGAAAAAGGAATAGGAAGACCTAGCACATATGCTCCGACAATAACTACAATTTTAACAAGAAGATATATTGAAAAAATTCAAAAACAATTAGTTCCAACAGATTTGGGAAAAATTGTAAATAAGTTATTAGTAGAAAATTTTAGTGATGTTATAAATGTTGAATTTACAGCACAGATGGAAGAAGAGTTTGATAAAATTGCATTAGGCGAAGAAAAATGGAAAAAAGTTATTTCAGAATTTTACACACCTTTTGAACAAGTTGTGGAAAAAGTAGAAAAGGAATTAGAACATGTTAAATTAGAATATGAAGTTTCTGATGTACCTTGTGAAAAATGTGGAAGAATGATGGTAATAAAATATGGTAGATATGGCAAATTTCTAGCATGTCCTGGGTATCCAGAATGTCAAAATGCTAAACCTATAGTTGAAACAATAGATGTACCTTGTCCTGTATGTGGTGGAAAAGTACAAGTAAGAAAAACAAAGAAAAGACGTAATTATTATATATGTGAAAATAATAAAGGTGAAAATGAAGGTTGTCCATATATTTCATGGAATAAACCAAAACCAGGAGAAGTTTTTAATGCTTCAAAAGAAGATGTTAAGGAATTAGAAAAAGAAAAGAAAACAGTAAAAAAGAAAACAACATCTAAAAGGAAAACTAAAAAGAAAACCTCTAATAAATCAGAAAAATAAATATAAACATAAGTCAATGATATTTGGCTTATGTTTTTTTATTATCTAAATCATAAATATATTAATAAATATCTTGAGGTCAAGCTAGTTTCAAAAAGAAATTCTAAAATAAAATTTATCAGCACCCTCAGGAACAAGCCTGAGATTCCCTAACAAATTTTATTAAAGAATTTCTATATTAAAACTACTTTCCAAGCGATATTTATTAATATATTTATGATTTAGATGATTCTTACAAATATAAAAATCAGTTTTCCGTAGTATAACTGCTAAAAAAATAATAAAATAGTAAGATAAATGTAATGTTTCTGTTATTGAATAAGATAAAACAAATACATATAATAAAATTATTATATTGGATAATTATGGGTGAAAAAATGAATGAAGTGATTGTAATTGGTGGAGGACTTGCTGGAACAGAAGCAGCACTCCAAATTGCTAAAAGGAAAATTAAAGTAAAATTATATGAAATGAAACCAATTAAATATTCTGATGCACATACAAATATAAATTTAGCAGAAATAGTTTGTAGTAATTCTTTTAAATCTAATCTTTTAACAAATGCTTGTGGTTTATTAAAAGAAGAATTAAGGGTACTTGGAAGTGAATTAATTCCTATTGCAGATAGTGTAAGTGTTCCTGCTGGACAAGCATTAGCAGTAGATAGAGAAAAGTTTGCAGAAAAAGTTACAAAAAAGATAGAAGAAAATCCATATATAGAATTAATTAGAAAAGAAGTAATTGAAATACCAAATGAAGAAATAGTAATTATTGCAACAGGACCATTAACTTCTGATAATCTATCTTCTGAAATTTCTAAATTAACTGGAAGTGATAAATTACATTTTTATGATGCTGCAGCACCTATAGTCGAAAAAAATTCTATAGATATGAAAATTGGGTTTTATGGTGATAGGTATGAAGAAGAAAGAAAAAAAGACGAAGATATAGAAGTTTGGAAAAAAAGAATTTCAGAGCAACAAGCAAGTTATATAAATCTTCCAATGAATAAAGAGGAATATGAGAATTTTTATAAAGAGCTTATTAATGCAGAAGTTGTTATTTTGCATGAGTTTGAAAAAAGAGAAATATTTGAAGGATGTATGCCAATAGAAATAATGGCAAAAAGAGGAATAGATACATTAAGATTTGGTCCTTTAAAACCAGTAGGTTTTACTGATTTAAGAACAGGAAAAAGACCATATGCAATTGTTCAATTAAGACAAGATAATAGTGAAGGAAATCTATATAACTTAGTAGGTTTTCAAACAAACTTAAAGTTTGGTGAGCAAAAAAGAGTTTTTTCATTAATTCCAGGACTAGAAAATGCAGAATTTGTAAAATATGGAGTAATGCATAGAAATACATATATTAATTCTACAAAGTTACTTGATAATACATATAATATGAAGAAAAATTCTAATATTTATTTTGCTGGACAAATAACAGGTGTTGAAGGATATGTAGAATCTATTTCTTCAGGATTAATTGCTGGAATAAATGCTTCAAATAAAATTTTGAATAAAGAAAAAATAATTATGCCAAAAGAAACAGTTATAGGAGCTTTAGCAGATTATATATCAACAGAAAATACAAATTTTCAACCAATGAATGCTAATTTTGGGATACTGCCCAAATTAGCAGAAAATATAAAAGACAAAAAAGAAAGATATAATAAGCTTTCAAAAAGATCTTTGAATATACTAAAACAGTATAAAACAAAGATATAGTATACATAAAATGGTTGACAAAAAATACCAAACTTGCTATAATAAAAGAGTAAGAGTTTATTTTAAACAAAGGAGAATGATTATGGAAAAAAAGTTAAGTGAAAAAGGAAAAGAGCTAATGAAAGAATTAGCAAAAACAAAAGGCGAAATCAGTGAAATAATTGCTGAATGTGAAAAAGAAAAATCAGAATATTAATTACTTAAAATAATTTAAATTAAAAGGAGAGATAAAATGGAAGAAAAAACTTTACAAGAACTTAATGAAGAGTATGTAAGTTTAAGAAGAGAAACAGAACAATTAAAATCAGATTTAGAAACAGCCAAAAAAGCTAAAAAAGTAGCTGTAAATTTTTTAGAAACAGCTGAAACATCATATGAAGATGCAAAAAAAACTTATGAAGCAAAAAAAGCAGCATTAGATGCTTCAAGAGTAGCAAATGTTAGTAAAGACATATTGAAATCATTTGAAACAGAAGTAGACAGGGCAAAAAACGATATGGATATAGCAGAGGCACTTTTAAAAAGAAGACAAGAAGAAGTAAAAAAATCAGAAAATGCATTTTCAATAATTGAGGAAAATGCAAAAAATTCAAACAATAGAATGAATTTAATATTAGTAAGTTTTGCAACTAATGAAACAATATATAATACACTTGTAAATGAAGTAGAAGTTGACTTTGAGGATAAAATTTCAGAAAAAGAAAATGAAAAAAGTAAAATAGATGCATTAAAAACAAAAATAAATGATGATGAAAGAATCCAAGAAAATGTAGCAGATTTAAGAAAATTATTACAAGATTTTGAAGCCAAAAAAGCAGTAGTTAAACCAGAAAATGCACAAGAACTAACAAAAATGGCAGAAGAAATAAAGAAAAAAAGAGAAGCGATAAGAAGAAGATTAAGAAGTCAAGCAATAGGAATAAAAGGTGGAAAAATATCAGCAGCAGAGATAGATAGAATGGCTTTAGAGCAAGATAGTGAAGGAAGAATGCTTGTGCCAGAATTAGACAGAAGAGATTCAGGATTGGATACAGAAATAGGAAGACTTTTAGATGAAAAAGACCAAACAATAAAATCAATGAATATAATGAAAGAAATGGCTAAGAACTTAGATGTAGGAACACCAGAATATCAAAAATTATTAGCAGAAATACAACAAATAGAAGGAGAAATAAAATCAGCAGAAGAAATAAAACAAAAAGCAACAGAAAAACTAGCTAAAATACCAGAAGAAAGAGCAAGCTTAGAAAGTGAACTTGCAAACTTAGAAAAGAATATAGATACAGAAGCAATATCAAGATTAGAAGCTGAGAAAAGAGCAATAGAAGCAGAACCAGTTTCAAAAATTACAAATCCAAGACTTGCAGAAATAGATAAAGAGATAAAAGATTTAGAAGATAAAAAAGCATCAGGTGGAAAAGGAGATGTAGAAACAGAAGATTATAAAAAAGCTAAAAAAGAATTTGAAGAAGCAGAAAGACTATTAAAAGGCGAACAAAAGATACCAAGCCTTAGAAAACCTATGCTTCCTAGAATGACTAATAATTATCTTGATGGTGATGAAATTGTACCTAATCCAGAATATTTACAAAAGAAAGATGAAATTAACAAAAAAACAGAGAAAAATAATAAAATTTTAGAATCAATAAAAGATCCATCAACTGGAGAATATAAAGATACAGAATTAGAAGAATTAAGAAATGAGCTAGTTGAAAATATAGAAGATGAGAAGGATTTAAAAGCAGAACTTACAAATATAGAAGCAGACTTAGGTACATACAAATCAAAAGCTATGCAAGAATATGTAGGAGAAGAAACATATCCAGAACTTGAGAATCCTGATTCAAATTCTGCAAAAGCTTTTAAAGAATATAGAGATGCAGAACTTAAACTTAGAAAAGCTATGATATCATTGCAAAAAGATCCATCAAAAGATAATATGGCTTTATTGAAAAATGCTATAGTAACATATAAAACTATGATGGATTTATTCCAAAAAGCATTGGCTTTAGATATAGGTTCATCTAGTATAGTAGCAACACCAGAGGCAATGCATAAATATTTAATAGGTGTTATAAGAAGCGAATTAGATTCAGGAATTGAAATAGATGATGCATATGATTCTAATAATGTAACAAATAGATTTAAGATTTTAGAATATCAAAATAAAAAGGATGAAGATTTTTTAA
The DNA here is from genome assembly GCA_944390285.1 of uncultured Clostridia bacterium. Classification (GTDB taxonomy): domain Bacteria; phylum Bacillota; class Clostridia; order TANB77; family CAG-508; genus Scatovivens. The sequence goes on along the minus strand of CALXPN010000003.1, from coordinate 41,497 downwards.
GAGATTTAGAAGGTTTAAAAGCAACTAATGATACATTAACAAAATATTTAAATGACATATTAATTGGAAAAGAAAGAACAGATGCAGATCTAGAAGCAGATATACGCAGGCATAATGAAGCTATTAATAATTTTGAATCTCCAGATGAAGTAATAGAGGTATTAACAGGAACAGGTATGCCCAAAGAAAAAGCTAAAGTACCATTTTGGAGAAAAATCTTTAAAGCTAAATTGCCAGAGTTAGAAAAAAAATATGATTTACCTGAAAATGAATCAACAGACTTAGAGAATTATTTTAATAAGAAAGATGAAAAAGATAAAAAAGATGAAGAATTAGGTAAAATAACACAAGAAATAGCTGATTTAAAAGATGAATTTGATCAGAAATTTAAAGAAGTTTTAGGAGAAGATAAATATAATGAATATAATGACAATAAGTCTGAAATAGCAACTCTAAGAGAAGAGATGAAACATATAACTCCTGAAATTAACAAAACTGCATTAGAAAGACTAGGACAAAGACTACAAATGGCTAAACAAAAATTAGATTCTACACCACAATATGAAGCAACAGTTGATGTAGATAAAATCGATGAACAAATTAGTAGCTTGAAACGTGAAAAAGCATCTACTGCACAAGAAATAGATGATCCAATTAAAGTTGCTGATAAGCAAAGAAGAGCTAATGAAAAACAAGATGAAATAGACAAGTTATCAAAAGGAACTAATGGAGCAAGAATTTCAGAAATAAAGACAAGACTTACAGAATTATTTGGAATTGAATCTACTGAAAATAGAAATTTGGAAGAGGCAAATGAAAAAATAAATAAGAAATCAACAGAATTAAAAGATAAAAAACAAAGATTTAAAATTTTAGATAAAGTAAAGAGTAAGATGATTGGTATTAAAAAACTAATCAATATAAAAGATGAAAAAAGAATTTCTCGTAATGGTAGTGAAGCAGTCGCAGAAGAATTATCAAATGATGCAAAACAAAATCTATATTTAAATGATGAAGAAATAGATCGTTAAAAATAAAAAAACATACAGTCAATGCTGTATGTTTTTTTGCCTTTATTTAAGTGTAGATTTTAGACAATTAATCCTAAAAAGCCTAAAAATTGACTTTTAGAGGTGTTTGTGTTATAATTATAAATGAGTATAAAACCGTATCGAAAGGAGAAAAAAATATGAACCGGTTTGTGAAAAAAATTATCCCTTTAATCATCCTGATTGTACTGTTAGTAGTACTGATAGCCTTAGGGCTAGCGGGAACCTATATCAGTAAGCTGGGGACATGGTGTTTAAGTTTCCTGAAAGGAAACTGGCTAACTCTTCTTCTTATGACAGTAAGTTATCTTGCTGGATGTATTTATAGTGAGATAATAGAAAAGTTAGAAGAGAAAAAAGCATCATCCTCTACTGCAAATAAAAGGACTGAAAGAAAGGAAGCAACAAAAGGGGAAGAAGCTAAAGAAGACAATGAAGAAGAAGAAAAAGAAAGAAAAGTAAGAAGAGTAGTGCTCTGACCCCACTCCTGCCCACCCGCTTGGGAGGGTGAAAAAAGGAAAGTGACCTCTAAGATTATTATAAAGAGGTCGCTTTTCTAATTTTATTATAACTATACTATAATTAATAATATGTTTATAAACATGCGGAAATAAGACAAAATAAAAGTAAAATAAAATCTTGACATTAGAATGTAAAGATGATAAAATAGATACGCTGTTTAATATAGGGAAATCTATATTTTGGCGTATTATTTTGTTTTAGAAAGCTTAAAGCTTATCTAATTATAATTTATAAATGAAATGAGGTGAAAAAGAAGAATGCCAACAATTAATCAATTAGTAAGAAAAGGTAGAAAAACATCAACAACAAAATCAACAGCGCCTGCTTTACAAAAAGGATATAACTCTAGAAAAAAAGTTCAAACAGATAATAGATCACCACAAAAAAGAGGTGTTTGTACAGTTGTTAAAACAGTTACACCTAAAAAGCCTAACTCAGCATTAAGAAAAGTTGCCAGAGTTAAACTTTCAAATGGGTATGAAGTTACATCATATATTCCAGGTGTAGGACACAACTTACAAGAACATAGTGTTGTATTAATAAGAGGTGGAAGAGTAAAAGATTTACCTGGTGTTAGATACCACATTATTAGAGGTACTTTAGATACAGCTGGTGTTAAAGATAGAATGCAAGCTAGATCTAAATATGGTGCTAAAAGACCTAAAAAATAAAATGTAATTTGGTCTAAAAATTATTAATTGATAATAGTGCATATTCTTTTATGAATATAAATAAAAAAGAATTCTTGCACTATTACGGGAAAGTGAAATAGTCTTTCCAGAGTACCTTTCTGTATTATGTACAGAAGTTAAAAAATTAAAAGGAGGGAAGTATAGTGCCAAGAAAAGGATATATAGCAAAAAGAGATGTATTACCAGATCCATTATATAATAGTAAAGTTGTTACTAAATTAATAAATAATATAATGCTTGATGGTAAAAAATCAGTTGCTCAAAGTATAGTATATGGTGCTTTTGATATAATAAAGGAGAAAGAACAAAAAGATCCTTTAGAAGTATTTGAAGCAGCATTAGAAAACATAATGCCAGTTCTTGAAGTAAAAGCAAGAAGAGTTGGTGGAGCAACATATCAAGTTCCATTAGAAATAAGACCTGAAAGAAGACAAACATTAGGTTTAAGATGGCTTGTAGCATATGCTAGAAAAAGACATGAAAAAACAATGTCTGAAAAATTAGCAGGAGAAATAATTGATGCTATAAACGGAAATGGTGGAGCATTCAAGAAGAAAGAAGATACACATAGAATGGCTGAAGCTAATAAAGCTTTTGCACATTATAAATGGTAAAAGGAGGAAAAAATAGTGGCTGGAAGACAATACCCATTAGAGAGAACAAGAAATATAGGAATAATGGCTCACATAGATGCTGGTAAAACAACAACTACAGAGAGAATACTTTTCTATACAGGTAAAACTCATAAAATTGGTGAAGTTCACGAAGGTGCTGCAACAATGGACTGGATGGCACAAGAACAAGAAAGAGGTATTACAATTACATCAGCTTGTACAACATGTTTTTGGAATAATAATAGAATAAATATAATTGATACACCAGGACACGTTGATTTTACAGTTGAAGTTCAAAGATCTTTAAAAGTTCTTGATGGAGCTGTTACAGTTTTAGCAGCTAAAGGTGGAGTTCAACCACAAACAGAAACAGTTTGGAGACAAGCAGATAAATATAGTGTACCAAGAATGGTATATGTAAATAAAATGGATATTACTGGTGCTAATTTTATGCTTTGCGTAGATCAATTAAAAAATAGATTAAAAGCTAATGCTGTTCCAATTCAATTACCAATCGGAGCAGAAGATAATTTCCAAGGAATTGTTGACCTAATTAAAATGAGAGCTTTCATCCATAAAGATGATTTAGGCAAAGTTGTTGAAGAAACAGATATACCAGATGATATGAAAGAATTAGCAAAAGAATATCGTGAGAAAATGGTAGAAGCGGTTGCTGAACAAGATGAAGAATTAATGATGAAATATCTTGAAGGTGAAGAACTAACAAACGAAGAAATAAAAAAAGGTTTAAGAGTTGGAACAATAGCAAATAAAATAGTTCCAGTTACATGTGGTTCTTCATATAAAAATAAAGGTGTTCAAGAATTACTTGACGCTATTGTTGATTATATGCCATCACCACTTGATATTGCACATATTAAAGGAACAACATTAGATGGAGAAGAAATAGAAGCAAAAACATCTGATTCTGAACCATTTGCTGCACTTGCATTTAAAATTGCTACAGATCCATTTGTTGGAAAATTATGTTTCTTTAGAGTTTATTCAGGAACATTAGAATCAGGATCAACAGTTTTAAATTCAAGTAAAGATAAAAAAGAAAGAGTTGGTAGAATACTTCAAATGCATTCAAACCACAGAGAAGATATAGATAAAGTATATGCTGGAGATATTGCTGCAGCAGTTGGATTAAAAGAAGTTACAACTGGAAATACATTATGTGATCCAGATCATCCAATTATACTTGAATCTATGGAATTCCCAGAACCAGTTATTGATATAGCTATTGAACCAAAAGATAAAGCTAATCAAGAAAAAATGGGAATCGCATTATCAAAACTTGCAGAAGAAGATCCTACTTTTAAAACATATACAAATCATGAAACTGGTCAAACAATTATAGCTGGTATGGGTGAATTACACTTAGATATAATTGTAGATAGATTAAAAAGAGAGTTTAAAGTAGAATGTAATGTAGGTAAACCACAAGTTGCATATAAAGAAACAATTAGAAATAAAGTAAAAGTTGAAGGAAAATTCATTCGTCAATCTGGTGGTAGAGGACAATATGGTCATGTTTGGCTTGAAATGGAACCATTAGAGCCAGGTACAGGTATTCAATTTGAAAGCAAAATCGTTGGTGGTGTTGTTCCAAAAGAATATGTTAAACCAGTTGAAGAAGGTGTTAGAGAAGCTGCAGAAAGCGGTGTACTTGCTGGTTATCCAGTTATAGACTTTAAAGCAACATTAGTTGATGGTTCATACCATGAAGTTGACTCTTCAGAAATGGCATTTAAAATTGCTGGTTCTATGGCGTTTAAAGAAGGTTGTAAACAAGCTAAATCAGTTATATTAGAACCAATTATGAAAGTAGAAATAACAGTTCCAGAAGAATATATGGGAGATGTTATAGGAGATGTAAATTCTAGACGTGGAAGAATGGAAGGAATGGATGGAAATGATGGAATGCAAGAAATACATGCATTTATTCCACTTTCTGAAATGTTTGGATATGCAACAGATTTACGTTCAAAAACACAAGGTAGAGGAACATATTCTATGGAACCATCTCATTATGAAGAAGTTCCAAAATCAATATTAGAAACTATAGTTTCTACAAGAGCTAAAAAAGAAGAATAATTATAGAAAAAAGCTTGCATTTTTACACTTTATAGTGTAAAATGCAAGTGATTAAAAAAGTCATTAAATTTTAAAAATTAAATAAAAATAAAAGAGAAATCTTTAAAAATTAAAGGAGGAATAAAAAATGGCTAAAGCTAAATTCGAAAGAACAAAACCACATGTTAACATTGGTACAATCGGACACGTTGACCATGGAAAAACAACAACAACAGCAGCTATTACTAAATACTTAGGATTATTAGGAAAAGCTCAATATACAGCTTATGATCAAATTGATGGAGCTCCAGAAGAAAAAGCAAGAGGAATCACAATTAACACAGCTCACGTTGAATATGAAACAGAAAACAGACACTATGCACACGTTGACTGCCCAGGACACGCTGATTATGTTAAAAACATGATTACAGGTGCTGCTCAAATGGATGGTGCTATATTAGTTGTTTCAGCAGCTGATGGACCAATGCCTCAAACAAGAGAGCATATATTACTTGCAAGACAAGTTGGAGTTAAATATATCGTTGTTTACTTAAATAAATGCGATATGGTTGATGATCCAGAACTATTAGAATTAGTTGAAATGGAAGTTAGAGATCTATTAACAGAATATGATTTCCCAGGAGATGAAATTCCAATTATAAAAGGATCTTCATTAAAAGTATTAGAGTCTACATCTACAGATCCTAATGATGAAGTTTATAAACCAATCAAAGAATTAATGGATGCAGTAGATTCATATATTCCAACTCCAGATAGACCAGTAGATCAACCATTCTTAATGCCAGTTGAAGATGTATTTACAATTACTGGTAGAGGAACTGTTGCTACAGGTAGAGTAGAAAGAGGAGTTGTTAAATTACAAGACGAAGTTGAAATCGTTGGATTATCAACAGAAAAAAGAAAAACAGTTATTACTGGTGTTGAAATGTTTAGAAAACTATTAGATCAAGCAGAAGCTGGAGATAATATCGGTGTTCTTTTAAGAGGAATTGATAGAAAAGATATCGAAAGAGGTCAAGTTATTTCTAAACCAGGAACAATTCATCCACATACAAAATTCAAAGCAGAAGTTTATGTATTGAAAAAAGAAGAAGGTGGAAGACATACACCATTCTTTAATGGATATAGACCACAATTCTATTTCAGAACAACAGATGTTACAGGTGTTATCGATTTACCAGCAGGTGTAGAAATGGTAATGCCAGGAGACAATGTTTCTATGACAATAGAATTAATTACACCAATCGCTATTGAAAAAGGATTAAGATTTGCTATCCGTGAAGGTGGTAGAACAGTTGGTTCAGGTGTAGTTTCTGATATAGTTGAATAATATATAAATAGCAAAAAAGATAGAGTATAAAAACTCTATCTTTTTTTTGTGTGTTCAATTATAAGTATTACTAATATTTAGAATTAAAATTATTAATTTTACAAACTTTATGTAAAGTTGTAAAATATATTTAGATGGATAAATAAGGAAATTATGGAAAATATTATAAAAAGAGGAGATAAAATATGAAAAGTAAAGAAAACTTAAAAAATGAAATATGGTTAAAAAACTTTGGAAATAGTTTCTCTTATAGAGATCGTATTCACAATCCAACATTTAAAAAATATTTTGATAAAATTAACAGAGTATTAGATACAAAAGCATTAAGTAAAATGCCTTTAAGAGATATTTTGATGTTAACATTAGATGGATATGTAGTTACAAGAGGAAGCGAATTTTCAGGAAAACAACATTATGATTGTGTTAAAGTTAATGGAGAACAAATGCTTATAAGAACAAATGTTGGTAATGTAAAAAGATTAGTTTATAATACTGGCAATGGTGGAGATTTTTTAAAATATGAAGATGTAAAAGAAAATTTGGTACTTTATGGAAATAAAAAAATATATTTATTTTTTTCACCATATGGATATGAAGCGTATAATAGAGATGAAAATAGAAATATATTAGCAGAAGATGCAAATGAATATTTAGCAGGTTTGGCTACACCAGAGCCAATAAATGAACGTTTTCAAGAACCAATAATATATGGATATTTAGATTCTAATTCATATAGTAGGGAAGGATATGTATCAGATTTAAGTATAAAATTATCTGAAGATGGAGAAATAGAATTATGTTCAGAAAATGGAAAATGTAGACAAACAATTAATGCAGAAGATGCTTTAACTATAATTAAGTGTACAGGAACACCTATAAAAAACTTTACAGATTCAGAATTAGAATTTTATAAAGAAATACAATTACGTGCTAATCAATTAAATGGAAAAAATTTCAATCATGATATATCTGAATTTAAACCAGTAATAAAAGGTAAAAATATATCTGATATACAGTCTACAACACAAGAATTAAATTCGGCAGAACAAGATGTAAAAGAAAGTAATGGGAATAAACACGAACAGCCAGATGATAATGATGAACCAAATAAATAGATAAAATTTAATAAACTCTTACAATATTAAAAAATTATAATTTATAAATAAGGAGGAAAATAAAAATTGGAAAAAAGTGAAATTCTAGGTAGTACTGATGAAAAATCAAAAGAAAAAACAAATGATGATATGGAATATAAAAAAGAATTTGGAGAAGAAAAACTAGCTAGGATAAATCAAATAAGAAAAGAGAATTTAAAAACATATATTGCTGGAGACATCGAAAATGTTTCATTACCAACTCCTAAAAAAAAGGGAGAAGTGGAATATGTAGTTAGCGAAGAAATTCCAGAGTGGCATTATATTTCTGGAAAAATTAAAAGATTTGAAAAATTAAAATATCAGGTTAAAGAAAAATATGATGATGGAAATTTAGTATATGTAGAAATTAGAAATCCAAGTTTAAGTAAAAATGATATAGAATTATATTATTTAGATGATAATAAATTAGAAATGAAAATAGAAAGAGATTCATATTATCCAGAAAGCGATTATACAAAAACATTATATGGACCTACTGGCAAAAAAGAATATAAAGAAATATATAAATCAAATGAATTTGAATATGAATCTACAAAAATATTTTATGATGATAAAGGAGAAGAGTTAAGTTATGAAACTGAACAAAGTCACTCTGATAATAGTTTTGAAAAAAGATTTTATCAATATAAGAGAGATGACAATGGAGAAAAAAGATTATTATTTGATATAGAATGTAGAGAAAGTGAAGAAGATTACGATTTAGATGTATATTTTACAGATGGAAAAGGTAGAAAAATTACATATGATGAATTTTTATTTAGATTTCCAGAAAAGAAAACAGAGTTACAACCATATGATAAAAATATTAGAGACTATGAGAATACACAATATATAAAAAAAGAAATAGATGAAAGAAGAACTGAATTTTATGATAAAGATGGAATTTTATTAAAGAAAGAAGAAAAAATAGGAAGATTAACAGACTTTGAAAATAATCCATGGACTAAAATAACTTTTTATAGCAAAAATGGAAATAAAACAATGGAAGTGGAAACTTGTCCAATGGATGAAAAATATCGAAATTATGAAAAATTACATTTAATAGAATATGATGAGATGACAGGAGAAGAAAAAACAAATCTTTATCGTGAGTATAGAAATGAAAATGGTGGAGAGATAATTACAGAAAGATTGAGTATGAATGGTAGAAAATTTTATGATTCATATGTAGAAGCTAATACTAGTTATTCATATGGTGATGTATATGTTACAAATATTTCAGAAAAATATTATGATAATGAAACAGGTGAAAGAATAACAAGAAATGAATTTTTAAATAAAGCTCAAATTCCAGATAAATATTTGCCAGGATGTTATGAAATTATTCCAATAAAATTACAAAAAGGACTACTTCCAGAGGACTGTGTAAATTATGATAATATAGAATTTATAGAAACAAAAGGTAGCAGAATTATAGAAAAAAATTGTCGTGATAAAGCAGGAAAAAAAGTAAAAATGAAGTTAGTTCCATCAACACACAATATTAGTGAAGTAAAAGAAATGGCAGAAGAACTTGCAAGATCGGGAAATATCTCAGATATATCTGAAACAACTCAAGAAATGAATTTAGCAGCAGAAGAGGCAAAAAGAGGTAATGGGAATAAACACGAACAGCCAGATGATAATGATGAACCAAATAAATAATTAAAGTATGGAGGTAGAAGTATGGTAAATATAAAATTGGCAGAAGGAATTTCAGAAACTTTAGATATATTAAATCATATGGATAGAAGCTATGTTGATAAAATTCCTATAAAATTTAGAGAGTTTTTAGAAAAAAATAAATCAAAAACTTATAAACCTAATTTAGATCATTCTAAAACAATAAATGAAATGAACTTAAAAAATAAAACAAAAGATATATTAACAATTATATATATGAAATTCTGGTGTACACCAGAAGAAAAGAAAAATTATTTTAATATATTAGCTGAGAATCAAATAAGAAAAGAAAAAGAAGCGAGAATAAAATATAATCCAGATAATTTATTTAAAAAATAATAAATAATAAAACAAAGGGACAATGAAAGTCCCTTTTATAATTTTTAGTATTTACATTATATATTTTTTTATATAAAATATAATAAGATAAGAAAGAGGAATAAAATGAAAAAATCAGTAAAAGAAATTATAGAAAGTAGAGCATTTGATTACTATATTAACCCATCAGAAGTATCTTTTTTTATAGATAATATATCTAAACAAAGAGACATAATGAAAAAAATCGTGGCTCAAACAAATGATGATTATGTAATAAGTTATGAAGACTTAACTTCAAAAGGTTTAGCAAAACCTTTTGAAGAAACATCTAGTAGATTACAGGAATTATCTTTACAAATAGAAAATTTAGATTTAAAAATAGAAGAATTAGAAAAAGTAGAGGAAAAAAGAAGTATAATAAGGGGTTTAATAAAAGAAAAGGAAAAATTACTTGAAGAAAAGTCAAGTTTAGATAAGAAAATAGAACAATTATATGTGTTAGCTCAAGATAGTGATTCATTTGCAACATGGAGAGGTTCAGAAAAAACTAAGGAAATTTTGAAATCAAATTCAAAATCAATAAATAGAGATAAACTTATACTATATTATGCAATGCTTGCTAAAAAATATTTAAATAGTATTTTATTATCTGAAAAAGATAATTTTAAAGGACATGACGAAATCTGTTTTGGAACAGGAGAGGTTGTATTAATTGATGATAGTAAAATTTCAATGCAGTTTCATGATAGTATAGAAGATTTAAAATCTGATTTAGTAGAAACAATTTTAATAGCAAATAAAGAACTGCAAACTAAAGATAAAAATAGAAGATTAGATATTTCGGGTACATTTGTAAAAAGAGGATTTGTATCTGAAAATATAAAAGAAAGATTTTCATTAAAAGAATTGAAAGAATTAGCAAAAAGTGATATGATTCTTTCAAACATAAATCCAGATAAAATTGAAGAATATATTTCACAAGGATTATTAAATAAATGGAACTTAATAAAATTAATTAATAAAGGTACTTTAGATATAAACATTGCTATAAAAATGTTTGAAAAAGGATTAATTAATAAAGAAGAATTATTAGGTAAAGTATTTAATAGTAAAGATTTTAGTAGTTTATTAAAAGATAAAAAATTGACATCAGATAGTAAATTACTATTATATAGTATAGGTAAAGTAAATATTGAAGAATTAGAAGATTCTATTAACATAGATTCTATTGATGAACAAATATCAGAAAAAACTTTACAAAACATTTCAAGATATTATGAAGAAAATATAAATAAAATATCTGAACTATTAACACATAATGTTTTAGATTTTACAAAATCTATGCAATTTTTAGATATATTAACTAATTCCCATATAATATCAAAGCAAGACAAAGAATATTTAACTGATATAATGAATGATTTTAAAACAAAAGAACTTCTAAATAGTGCTAAAAATGGAATTGTAGAAAGAGAAACTTCTGTTTCTTCACCAATATCACCTACTATGCCAAGAGGTGTTACAATAGATCCAAAATTAAGAAGAGAATATTTAAGAAGTATTGGAGATATTAAAGATATATTTATAAAAGGACAGAGTATTATACAAGATGATTCTAGTGAAAACAAAAAAAATTCTTTAGATGGATATCAACTTATAATTATACCAGATAAAAAAGTGGCTATATTAGAAAAGTTTTATGAGGTAACTAGAAATAATTCTGGAGATGTAGAATACAAAAAAGATAAAAATGGTATGTTAATTCCAGCAGTTGAAAATGCTACATATATAATGCCTATAGGAATGGCAAAAGATTTTTGTGAAAAAAAGAATAAGCAAGAACTTATAAAAAGCCCATATGTAAGACGAACATCTCATACTATGAATTGGGTAATGAATCTAGAAAGTAAAGCAAAAGTATTAAATCCAAAAGCAGAATTTAAAAAGGAAAATACTAAAATATGGAGTGAAAAGATAAAAGATAATTATCAAGAACTCTTAGAAAATAGATAAGAAAAGGAATAGAAATAAATATGGAAAAAAATGTATTAAAAAGTTTAATTAAAGAGATTAGAAATGGAATAACTACAAATAAGAAAATATTATTACAAGCTATAAATCAAGAATTTAGCAAAGGGAATTCAATTAAGATAGATAAAATAATAAATATACTAGAAGATTTTAATAAAGCTCTAGAAAACAATTTTAATCCAGAAAATAATAATATAGCAGTGTGCTATACGGGAAAACCTGAAATTACAATAACATATATATTAGATTCTATTCTTTATAATAATAAATTAACATTATGTATAAGTGAGAATAAAATAATAAATGAAGTTTTAGTAAGTATTATTCTTGAAAGTATGAAAAAATGTGGTATTAAAAATCAATGGATAAATTATAATTCAAATTATAATGAGATATATTTAAGAGATAATGAAAAAGTTTTCAATAAAATAGTTTATGTAGGTGATTATTTTGAATATGAGAAATTTAAATATTTCTTTAAAAGTAAAGTAGAATATAATAATTATGGTTATATAAAACTTTATATAGATAAATATAAACATCAAGAAGAATATAAAAAAATTATGAAATATACATATATTGAAAACATATTTTTAGAGATATATGATGATATTCAAGATCTTATAAGAGAAAGCAAAGAAGAAGATTTTACAATATTGTATTTAGATGATTTTAAAATGATGAATAAAGTACAAAAAGAATTAATATCTAAAGAAGTATTAATAAATACTTTTCCATATGAAGAATATAAATTTAAAGTAAATAGGTAATAATTGACTTAATGGTCAAATTTATATAAAAGTATTGATTTTTTTTATAAAAGTAATTAAAATATTAATGTCTAATATTTTAACATAAAGGAAATTGTTGGAGGTAAAGACTTTGAAAATATTATTAGATGCAATGGGAGGAGATAATGCACCAGATGCAAATATTAAAGGTGCAATTGATGCTTCTAAAGAAATAGAATCAGAAATAGTTTTAATTGGAAATGAAGAAATAATTAATTCTAAAATAAAGGAAATTTATAACAAAGAAAAAATATCTGATCTTACAAATAAAGTTACAATTAGACACACAACAGAAGAAATTGAAATGGAAGATAAACCTACTATTGCGATAAAAACAAAAAAAGATTCTTCTATGGTAGTTGGATTTAAAATGCTAAAAGAAGGTGAAGGAGATGTTTTTATATCTGCTGGAAATTCAGGAGCATTATTAACAGGTGCTACTTTATTAGTTGGAAGAATAAGAGGCATAGACAGACCAGCAATAGCTCCAATGTTACCAGCATATAAAAAGAGTTTTATGCTTATGGATGCAGGAGCAAACACAAATTGTAAACCTATAAATTTAGTACAATTTGCTCAAATGTCTACAATATATTTAAAAAATACATTTGGAATAAAAGAGCCGAAAATAGGTTTACTGAATATAGGAACAGAAGAAACAAAAGGTAATGATTTGGTAAAAGAGACATATAATTTGCTTAAAGAACATAGTAAAGAATATGGTATAAACTTTGTTGGTAATGTTGAAGGAAGAGATTGTTTTTCTGGAGAAGTAGATGCAGTTATTACAGATGGATTTACTGGAAATGTGTTTTTAAAAACAACTGAAGGAATAGGAAAACTTGTAAAAAGAAATTTAACAGAAAGTTTAAAAAGAAATTTTTTAACTACTTTAAGCGCAATTCCATGTTTACCTGCAATTAAAAGATTTGCTAAGACTATGGATTATAAAGAATATGGTGGAGCATTATTTTTAGGAGTAAAAAAACCTGTAGTAAAAGCACATGGTAGTAGTGATGAATATTTATTTTATTTTACTATAAAACAGGCTGAAAACTTTGTAAAAAGTAAAGCAGTTGAAAGAATGAAAGAAGAATTTGAAAAAAAATAAAAAAAGCTTGACAATTTAATAAACATATAATAAAACTAGATTATAAAATTTAGTAACAAATAAAAGGAGGTATAACTTTATGAACACAGAAGAAATTTTTGAAAAAGTTAAAGCAATAATTGTAGAACAATTAGGTGTTGCTGAAACTTCAGTAGAAATGGAGGCATCTTTTATAGATGACTTAGGAGCAGATTCTTTAGATATAGTCGAATTAGTTATGGCTTTAGAAGAAGAGTTTGATTTAGAAATTCCAGATTCTGATGCTGAAAAAGTAGTTACAGTTGGTGACGTAGTGGAATATATAAAAGAAAATGTATAATATTATAAAAATATTAGATATTAAAAGCAGGTTCTAAAAATAAAAAGAATCTGTTTTTTTTGATTTTTTACAATAAAGTATCATTTATATATTTTTTTATTTAAATCACTTGTAAATATTGGAAAAAAAATATAAAATATAAAATATTATAATACAAAAAGATAGGGGGTGAAACTATGCGAAAAAATTTAGAATTACTAGAAGAAAGTATAGGATATAAGTTTAAGAATTTAAATTTATTAAAAACAGCATTAACACACACATCATATGCATATGAAAATAAAGTCAAAAGTTATGAAAGATTAGAATATTTAGGTGATAGTATATTAGAATTTATAAGTAGTAAGTATTTATTTCAAAATTTTGAAAAATTGACAGAAGGAGAAATGACTAAAGTTAGAGCTTATGCAGTATGTGAAGATAGTTTATATAAAATAGCATTAAAGCATAATTTTAGTGATTTCTTATATTTAGGAAAAAGCGAAAAATCTGCCCATACCGACAAAAAAGCAATTTTAGCAGATTCAGTTGAAGCTGTTATTGCAGCTATGTATTTAGATTCAAATAAAATAGAAATTGTACAAAACTTTATTTTAGAAAACATAAAAGATAACATTGAATTTGCAAGTAAACATATTGGAACTAAAGATTATAAGACAGTTTTACAAGAAAAATTACAGGTTCATGGAGAAGTTAAAATATTATATAACATAATAAAAGAAGAAGGACCAGATCATGACAAAACTTTTACAGCAGAAGTAGAATGTGATGGTAAAAAGTTAGCAATAGGAAAGGGAAGAAGTAAGAAATCAGCAGAGATGGAAGCTGCTAGAAAAGCTATAAAGTTATTAGATAAGAAATAATAAAATAAATTTAAGGAGGTGTAGTATGAAGAAGCAATATATAATTCCAATTTTCGTGCCTCACTTAGGGTGTCCAAATGATTGTACTTTTTGTAATCAAAAAAAGATTAGTGGTGAATTAAGAAACATAACAGAAAATGATGTAAGAGATACAATTGAGTTTTATTTGGATAATTTTAAAGAAAAAGATGCTTATAAAGAAGTAGCATTTTATGGAGGAAGTTTTACTGGAATAGATCCAGAACTCCAAGAAAGATTATTAAAAACAGTATATGATTATATTAAAGAGAAAAAAATAAATGGAATTAGAGTTTCTACTAGACCTGACTATATAGATAAAAAAACTTTAAAAAGATTAAAAAAATATAAAGTAAAAACTATAGAATTAGGTGTGCAATCCACAAATAATTATATTTTGGCAAGATGTAAAAGAGGACATACATATGAAGATGTTGTGAAGGCTTCAAAATTAATAAAAAAATATAGATTTACATTAGGACATCAAATGATGATAGGACTTCCAGAGAGTACAGAAAATGATGATATAAAAACTGCAAAAGATTTAATAAAACTAAAACCAAAAATTGTTAGGATATATCCAGTATTAGTTATAAAAGGAACAGAACTTGAGAATGAATATAATAAAGGAGAATATGAACCATTAACAATAAATCAAGCTGTTGAAAGATGTAAAGAAATATGTTATTTATTTGGAAAAAAGAAAATAAAAGTAATAAGAATAGGTCTTCAAAGTACAGAACAAATTTCTTCTCCAAATAAAGAAACAAGTGAAGTTGTAGCAGGACCATATCATGAAACATTTAGACAATTAGTAGAATCTTCAATATATTATGATACAATTATAGAAAAAATAAAAACAATTAATACAAAAGTAAAAGAAATAGAAATTATTGTAAATCCTCAAGATGTTAATAATGTGGTTGGATATAAAAGAGAAAATATAAATAAATTAAAAGAAAATTATGATGTTGATGTTATTATAAAACAAGATATAAAAAGGCCAGTAGGAAAGATAGATATAGTTGTTTCAAAAATGTATAAAGATTTTCTTGATGATAAAGAAAAAGTATAAATAAAAATAATAGTATAAAAAATCTAAAAATATTGATAATAAAAGTATGAATATTTTTAGATTTTTTTATGATGTTATTTTTATAATAATAGGTTGTATACTAATAGCATTTGGAACTGCTAATTTTTTATTACCAAATCAACTTTCAAGCGGTGGATTTGCTGGGATAGCTACAATTTTTTATTATTTTTTTAATATTCCAATGGGAACAACTATTATAGTTTTAAATATACCATTATTTATTTTAGGATATTTTAAATTAGGATTTAAATTTATTTTAAAAACTATTTTTGCGACAATAATATATTCTAGTTTTATAGATATATTTGAAAAACATGTTTTTTTCATAGATGATAGGTTACTTTCATGTATTTATGGAGGAATATTAATAGGAATAGGTCTTGCTTTAGTTTTTAAAGTAAATGCATCTACAGGTGGTACAGATTTAATTGCTTATATTGCTCAAAAATATAAATTCAATATAAAAATGAGTGAAATTATAGTGATTATTGATACAATTGTTGTAATATCAAATTTAATTGTTTTTAGCGAACTAGAAATAGGTTTATATTCTGCAATTTCAATTTTTATAATAGGAAAAATGATAGATTTAGTATTTGAAGGAATAAATTTCTGCAAGGTTATATATATTATTTCTGACAAGTATAATGAAGTTATGAAAGCAATAAATCTAGAAGCAAATAGAGGTGCAACAGGTTTATATGGTAAAGGAAGCTATACACGGTGAAAATAAGGTGATTATAATGTGTGTTTCTAAAAGGAGAGATATAGAAAAAATTAAATTAGTTTCAAAACAAATTGATCCAAAATCTTTTATAATAGTAACAGATGCAAGAGAAGTGTATGGATTAGGATTTAAATAGATGTGTTTCTTTTATGTGGAATAATTAAATCTGTTTCACCTATGATATAGTCTATGCTTGTATTATATTCTTCTGCAAGTTTAGAAAGAATGTATATAGGTACTTTTCTTTTACCTGATTCGTAAGATGAATATAAACCTTGTGATATTTTTAATTTTTTTGAAATATTTTGTTGTGTTAAATTGTTTTTTAATCTAAGTTCTTTTAATCTTTTATACATATTTAAAAACTCCTTCTATAAATATATACATAAATTATATATACATAGAAAAAATTTTACAATAATGTTTTTCGATACTTAAAATTATTTTTGTTTTTCTGGATATCTTTTCTGAATATTAGTATCTCCTACTAGGTAATCTATACTAGTATTATAGAATTTAGCTAAAATACGTAATAAATCTACTGGAATATCTCTTTTTCCAGTTTCATATAAACTATATTGTGGTCTTGTAATTTTTAATAATTCAGAAATTTGTTTTTGAGATAAATCATTATCTTCTCTTAAATCTTTTAAACGTTTTAAATACATCTATTTTAACCTCTTAATTTATAAGAATTATTACTACTTAAATTTTATCATGTACTCATACAAATACTATTTTATGTATTTATTTAAATACTATTCTTATGTGAAACTGTACCTTAATTTTCTATTGATTATTTACGAAAAATATAATAAAATAAATAAAATTAGTAAAAGGAAAAAATAATATGGAAACTTATGTATTAAAAAATCCAGATTCGTTTAATTTAGAACATATTTTTGAATGTGGACAATGCTTCAGATGGAATAAACAAGGAGATAATACTTATTTAGGTGTTGCAGAAAAATATGTAATAAGGTTAGAAAAAAAGAATAAAGATATAATTTTTAAAGGAAATAAAACTAAAAATTCGAAGTTTAAGAATTTAGAAGAATTTGTAGAATATTATTTTGATTTGAATACAGATTATTCAAAATATAAAGAAAAATTATCAAAAGTAGATAATTATTTAGATGAAAGCATAAAATTTGGTGAAGGCATTAGAATTCTAAAACAAGATGTATGGGAATGTATAATTTCATTCATAATTTCTGCAAATAATAATATTCCTCGAATAAAAAAAATAATAGAAAGAATTGCTTTAAATTATGGAGAAAAAATTGAATTTGAAGGAAATACATATTATACTTTTCCAACACCAGAAGAATTATCAAAGGCAAGTGTTGAAGATTTAAGAAATCTTGGAACAGGTTTTAGAGATAAAAGAATTTATAATACAACCCAAATAATCTTAAGTAATGAAAAATATATAGAAAACTTGAAACAAATGAAAACTACAAAGCAGATGAAAGAGGAGTTACTTAAATTAGATGGAGTAGGTCCTAAAGTTGCAGATTGTATTTTACTATTTTCTCTGCAAAGATTTGATGCATTTCCTATTGATGTTTGGGTAAGAAGAGTTATGAATGATTTATATATTCATAATGAAGATGAAAATAAAGTAAATAAAAAAATGATTCAAAAACTCGCTGAAGAAAAATTTTTAGGAATACCAGGAATAGCACAACAATATTTATTTTATTGGAAAAGAGAACAAGAAAAGAGAGCTTAAAATAAAATATTTAAAATTATGGAGGTAATAATCCATCATATGGTAAATAGAAAAAAAGATAATTTTATAATATCTATAATAATTATGTTAATAGTTATTATTTTTCTTTGTACAGTATATTTTACTTTAGATGTTTTTGGAATAATTAAAGTGCCAGCAAAATATAGTATTGCTTCTTTATTTTATTCAAGAATAGAAGTGATTGCATCAGGAGCTCATACAATTGATGATGAAAATGTTATAGATAGAGAAAATAAGAAAAAGGTAGTAGTTCAAAATAATGTTTCAAAAGAGAATTTAGCTACTAATGTAGAAGACCCTTTAGATTTAATGCCAGAATATACAGAGTCTTCAGATAATAATTCAATTGAAGAAGAACAATTAAATACAGATAGATTTTATTATAATCAATTAGACCAGTATGGAAAAATATTATATGATGAATTATATAATAATAAAGATAAGTTAAAATCAGGAACTTTTGTGGCTGAATATGGTAATAAATTTGATAATTTACTTAAACAAGAAAATGGAGAAGATGTTTTAAATAAAGCTTTAGATTCTGCTATGAATTCATTAGTACTTGATAACCCAGAGTTATTTTATATAGATATTACAAAAATGTATTTATTAACAAATATAACTACAAGAATTTTATCTACAACATATGAAGTATCTATAAGTGGAAATGGAGATTCATATTTAGAAGAAGGATTTAATAGTGAAGAAGAAGTAGATGTTGCAATAAGTAATATTGAGAATATAAAAAATGAAATAATAAGTAATACAAGTGGAAATACAGTAGATAAAATAAGATATGTACATAATTATTTGATAGATACAGTTGAATATGATGTAAATGCTGGAACAGGTATACGTGATATTTATGGTGCATTAATAAATCAAAAAGCAGTTTGTGAAGGTTATGCAAAAGCATTTAAATACATAATGGATGAATTAGAAATACCATGTATACTAGTTTGTGGAACTGCAACAAATAGTGTTGGCGTAACAGAAAACCATGCATGGAATTATGTGCAAATAGATGGAGTATGGTATGCTGTAGATGTAACATGGGATGATCCTATAATAAGAGGAGAATTATTAGGAGATTTACCAGATGATATAAGATATGGATATTTTTTGAATGGTTCAGAAAAATTTTTTCAAAATCATGTAGAAGATGAGCAATTATTAGATGGAATTGCTTTGAGTTATCCAGAATTAAGTATTACAAATTTCTAATTTTGGAGGAAAAAATGAGCTTAGATTTAGTGTGTGGTAGAAGTGGAACAGGAAAAAGTGAATATATTTATAATGATATAAAAAATAATTTAGGTTCTGAAAAAATATTTCTTATTGTGCCAGAACAAAGTAATCTTTCTGCTGAGAAAAAATTGTTAGATGTCTTAAATCAAGATACTCTGATAGATGTTGAAATTTTAACATTAAGTAGAATGGCATATCGTGTTTTAAATGAAGTTGGGAAAAATAATAAAACGATTTCAAACATAGGAAAAAATATGCTTATATTTGATATTCTTTCAAAAGAAAAAGAAGAATTAAATTTTTTAGGGAAAAATGAAAAAAATGTAGATGTTGTAAATAGATTATTCACAGAATTTAAGAAACATCAAGTTAAGACAAGTGACCTGGAAACAATAAATATAGATGATAAAGTTACAAAATTAAAGTTAAAAGATATTACAAAATTATATAAAAAATATGAAGAAAAACTTAGAAATAATTTTATTGATGAAAATGATGAATTAACTTTACTAGCTGAAAATTTAGAAAAAACAGATATTTTTAAAAATACATTAATTTATATAGATGAATTTTTAGGTTTTACAAAACAAGAATATAATATATTTAATAAGTTAGTAAAACAATGTAAAAATATTACAATAGCAATATCAACAGATGATTTAGAAAATAAGCTTGAAAAAGAGAAAGATATTTTTTATTTTAATAAAAAATATGCAAATAATTTAATTGAAATAGCTAAAAAAAATAATGTAAAAATAAATAAAATTTATCTTGAAAAAAATTATAGATTTAAAAATGATGAATTGAGAATTTTAGAAAGATCTTTTAATGAAACAAATATAAAATATAAAGTAAAACCTGAAAATATAAAAATATTTTTGGCCTCAAATCCATATACAGAAATAGAATATATTGCTAAAAATATCCACAATTTGGTAAAAAGATGTGGATATCATTATAATGAAATTGGAATTATTGCAGAAGATATTGATAATTATAAAGAAGATGCAAAAGTAATTTGTAATAAGTATGAAATTCCTATATTTATTGATGATAAAAAAGAATTAAATCAGAACATTTTGATACAATTTATAATTGCAATGTTAGAGATATTTACCAATAACTGGTCTTTTGATTCAGTTTTTAATTATTTAAAAATAGGATTATTAGATATAGAAAAAGAAGATATATATGTATTTGAAAACTATTGTAGAAAATGGGGAATAAAAAATAGTAAATTTTATAGTAGAGAATTTAATTATGAAGAAATTAATGAAATTCAAGAAAAACTAGAGGAATTAAGAAAAAAAATAGTTAATCCATTAATAGAATTTAAAAGAAATGTAAGTTCAAATCGAACAGTAACACAAATTTCAAAAGAGATATATAATTTTTTGATTAAGAATGATATTAATATAAATCTAGATAAAAAAGTAAAATCGTATAATAGTTTAGAAATTTCGGATGAATACAATACTAGTTATAAATTATTAGTTCAAGTACTAGATGAAATGACTTTAGTTTTTAATGATGAAACAATTTCTTTTGAAAAATATAAGAATTTATTGGAAATAGGTTTAAATGCTTGTAAATTAGGAAAAATCCCTGCAACTCAAGATCAAGTTATTTTAGGAGATACAGAAAGAACTAGAAGTAGTAAACTTAAATGTATTTTTGTAATAGGTATAAATGATGGTAATTTTCCAAAAACCAATAGAGTAGAGGGTTATTTAAATGATTTAGATAGAGAGCTTTTAAAAAAATCTGGAATAGAACTTGCAAAAAATTCTATTGAAGACTTATATGAAGAACAATATAATATTTATAGAACATTAACAACACCAGAAGAAAAATTGTTTTTAACATATTCATCATCAGATAAAGAGGGAAAAAGTATAAGACCATCTGTTTTAATAAAAAAAATTAAAAGAATTTTTCCAAATATAGAAGAAGAAAGTGATATTATTCAAAAAAAATTCATAAAAACAAATAAAAAAGCAACTTTTGAAGAAGCACTTGAGCTTTATAAAGATTACTTAGGTGGAAAAGAAATATCTGATGAGTGGAAAAATGTAATAAGATATTTTTATTTAAAAGATGAAAAAAGATTTGAAAAGCTTATATCAGGTATATATTATGATAATAGTGCAGAAGTTCTTTCAGAAGAAAATATTCAAAAATTATATGGTAATTATTTGAAAACTAGTGTATCAAGACTTGAAAGTTATAGAAGATGTCCTTTTTCATTTCATTTGACATATGGATTGAAACTAAAAGAAAAAGAAAAAATGAAACTGGAAAGCATAGATACAGGTTCTTTTATGCATGAAGTAATAGATATGTTTTTTAAAGAATTAGATAATAATAATATCAATATAAAACAAATAAAAGATGAAGAAATTTCAGAGATTATAGATAAAATAGTAGAAAATTTATTAAGTAGTACAAAATATTATATTTTTTCTGCAACAGCAAAATTTAAATTATTAACTAAAAAATTAAAAAAGGTTATTTATAAATCTATTTGTTATATAGTATATTCATTAAAAAATAGCGATTTTTCGATATTTGGACATGAAATGGAATTTAGTGAAAATGGAAATTTTAAACCAATAAAATTAGAGATTGAAGATAAAAAAGTAGAAATTACAGGTAAAATAGATAGAGTGGATATTGCTAGAATTTCTGATAAACAATATGTAAGAATAATAGATTATAAGTCTTCATACAAAGATATAGATTTAAATGAAGTACTTTCTGGATTACAAATACAATTAATTACATATTTAGATGCAATTTGTACTCGGAACAAATTTTGAGGCAAGTGGTGTATTATATATGGGACTTGTAGATAATGTAGTAAAAAATGCTAAAAATTTATCAGAAGAGGAAATTGCCAAAAAAATTAGAAATAATTTTAGAATGAAAGGATTAGTACTTGCAGATGTTTCAGTTATAAAAATGATGGACAATAAATTAGAAGCTGGGCAATCAGATATAATTCCAGTATATATAAGCAAAGATGGAAATATAAGTGAAAAAAAATCAAGTGTAATAAATAAGGAAAATTTTGATAATTTACAAAAAGAAGTAAAAAATATAATTAAAGAAATTTCAAAAGAAATTTTTAGAGGTAAAATAGATATAAAACCATATAATTACAATAAAAAAACAGGATGTGATTATTGCAAATATAAAACAATTTGTATGTTTAATTCTAATATTAAAGGAAATGAATATAACTATATAAATAAAAAGTTTTAATAAGGGGAATTAATGAAAAACATAAGACCAACTATTTTAGAAGTTAATTTATCTAATTTAGAATATAATATTCAAAAAATAAAAGAGTATGTGGGTAAAAATGTTAATATAATGCCTGTAATAAAAGCTAATGCTTATGGAACTTATATAAATAAAATAAATGAAATTTTAAATAAATTTGATATAGTTTCTGTTGCAATTGTTAGTGAAGCTATAGAATTAAGAAAGCAAGGTTTTAATAAAAAGATTTTTGTTTTAAATCAGCCGGCAACATCTGAAATTAATGAAATAATAAAGTATGATATATCAATCGGAGTATCAGATAAATTCTTTATAGAAAAACTTGGACAAACAAATGCTAAAATAAAAGTTCATTTGGAAATAGATACTGGAATGGGGAGAACTGGAATAAATCCATGTGATACTGAAAAATATATAGATATACTAAAAAAATATCCTAATTTAATAATAGAGGGAATATATACACATTTATCTTCAGCAGATACAGATTTTAATTATACAGAAAATCAAATAGAATTGTTTGACAGTTGCGTATTAAAGTTTATTAAAGAATTTGATACAATAAAATATATACATGCCTCTGCTTCAAATGGAATTTTGAATTTTAAAAATAGTTATTATAATTTAGTAAGGCCTGGAATTATTTTATATGGGTATAAATCGAATAAAAATACTTATGAAAAAATTAATTTAAAACCAGTTTGTAAATTAAAAAGCAAAGTAACTTTTTTAAAACAAGTAGAAGAAAACACTTCAATAGGATATTCGAGAAGTTTTATAACGAAAAAAAAATCGATAATTGCGACAATTCCAATAGGATATGCTGATGGATTGAAAAGAATACTTTCAAATAGAGGATTTGTAGTAATAAATAATAAAAAGGTGCCTATTATAGGAACTATATGTATGGATAGTATAATGGTAGATGTAACAAATATAGAAAATGTTAATATTAATACAGATGTATATATATGGGATAATAAAATAATTACATTGGAAGATATAGCTGAAAAAGCAAATACAATTAATTATGAAATTCTAAGTACTATATCAGATAGAGTTCCAAGAATTTTTGTAGAAGGAGGAGAATATATAAATTTTTAATTATATATATTAAAATTAATATGTTCAATATAGAAGATAATAAAGAAATAATATATAACAATAAAAATGGTATAGAGTATATTCAATTTAAAAAATTACTAGATTTAAATATAAAGCATGCATATACATTAAAAAATAGTGAACTAGATTTTTATAGTTTTTCTGAGAAAAGAAAATCAAGTTTTGAAAAATTATTTAAATCTTTAGGTTTAAATTTAGATACACTTGTTCAGCCAATTCAGACACATACAGATAGAGTAAAATGCATAGATAAAATTTTTGAATTAGAAGAATTAAAAGATATAGACGGATTAATTACAGATAAAAAAGGTATTACATTAGCAACTACTAATGCAGATTGTATATTGTTTTTGTTTTATGATCCAATAAAAAAAGTTATTGCTAATGTTCATTCTGGGTGGAAAGGAACATTTCAAAAAATTGCAGAAAAAACTGTTTCAAAAATGATAACATATTATCAATGTAAACCAGAAGAAATATTATGTTTTATATGTCCAAGTATACGTAAATGTCATTTTGAAGTTGATGAAGATGTAAAAATATTATGTGAAAATATTTTTGGTTTTACAAATAAACTAAATGATTTTATAAAAAAAGGAGATATTAAAGAAAATAAACAGAAATATTTTATAGATACTGTATTAATAAATAAAATTCTTTTAAAAGAAATGGGCTTAAAAGAGAAAAACATAATAGATTGTAATTTGTGTAGTGTTTGCAATAGTGACAAAATTGCTTCATATAGAGTAGAAGGTAAAGAATTTAGAAGAGCGACTGCAATAATTAGTTTATAAGTGAAGGTAGATAGAATGGTAGAAAATTTAAATGAATTAGAAAAAATAGTAAGAAAATGTAATAAATGTGATTTATGTAGAACAAGAACTAATACAGTTTTTGGTGATGGTAATCCAAATGCAAAAGTTATGTTTATAGGAGAAGGTCCAGGTGCAGATGAAGATAAACAAGGAATACCTTTTGTTGGCAAAGCTGGAAAATTAATGAATCAAGCTTTTTTAGGAATAGGTATAAAAAGATCTGAAGTTTATATAGCAAATATTGTAAAATGTAGACCACCTAATAATAGGAATCCATTAAAACAAGAATCGACTGCATGTCTAGATTATTTAAGAAATCAAGTAATGATTATAAAACCTAAAATAATTGTTTTACTTGGTAGTGTTGCTTTAAAAAATATTTTGGGAGAAGAATATGGAATAACAGCTTCTAGAGGGAAATGGATAATAAAAAAAGATATAAAATATATGCCTACATTTCATCCAGCAGCATTATTAAGAGACGAAAATAAAAAAATAGATTTTTGGAGAGACTTAAAGAAAATAAAAGAAGAAATAGAAATATTAAAAAAAAGCGATATATAAAATCGCTTTTTAATATTCTTTTTGTCTAAAAGTTTCTTCTACTAATAGTTTTAATTTATCAAATAATTTTTTAAAAAACTTGAATCCGTAGGTTTTTTCTGCGACACTAGAAAGTTCTGTTGTCATAGAATCTAATGTTAAAATATTCCCATATTTTAATATGAATTCTCTTTTCTCATCAATTTTAGTAATCATATCTGCATAAAAATCATTATAAAAATTATAATTTTCTGCATTTATTAATATATTTCTGAAATTATATAATTTATATTCTAAATCACTTACATCATCTAGAGTTCTAATATTATTTAAGTCATTATTAAAACAATTAAACATTATTAAATTTTGTGTTTCAAGAGTTTTTTCAAATATGATTTGTTTTAATTTGGTTATTTTTTCTGTCAAATTTTTTATTTTAAAAGAATTTACAGATTCTTCTGTATATACAGATAAATTGTGAGTTTCATTTGAAAGTATTTCTTCATATTCAAAAATTAAATCAAAATTATTTTCAATTTGAGCATATACTTTAGGATTAGATTTTGCAATAAAAGTATTTTTAAATATATCATCACTATATAATGTACTATGAAATAATGCATAACTACCGGTAAAATATATCATTTCATTAAGAAGAGCTGTTTGTAATGGATAAAAATCAGGACTTTCTGTAGAAAATTCCATATTATAATATTTTACATTATCTGTTTTGCTTCCTGTTGCGATTGATGCCATGAGCTGAACTGCAGCTTCGTTTATTGCCATTCCATTATTAGATGTTCCTTGCATGTTATAAAGACCCATTCTTAAAAGTTTTCCACGTTTATTTTTAATTTCTTGTATAAAATGTAAACATTCATGTACAGCTAATGTATTTAAATCTTCTAAATTCATATCTTTACTAAAATATATAGAGTTATTTTTATAAAAATATTTTGCCATAGCCATATCATTAGGCATTTCAGCTATATACATGTCTAATCTAGCTATAGAAATAAATAAATTCTTCTGATCTAAATGATGTTCTGGAAAAGCATTTATTATTGCTTCTGATATATTTGAAGCAATTTTATTTATTTCTAATGTATTTAATTTACCAATAACTTTTATCCCTTCATTTTTTAAAGTAGAACTTATACTCATAATAACTCCTCTAATTCATTCGTATATATTTATTATACAACAAAAAAAATAAATATAAATATCAAGTTTATTAAGAAAATATTACATTTGTATTACAAAATGCAAAAAATATAAAATATTAAATGTTATAAAAATTTAATATTTTATATTATAAAATGCAAATTATTTAATTTCCGTAGTAAGAAAAATAATATAAAGTATATAAAAGTACTGAAAATACTGGCATTACACTTGATTTTCTTTTAAAAAGTAGTATAATTGATATAAATCGTTTTGAAAGTGAGTAGATAAAATTATGAGTTTTAAGTCTTTTTACAAAAAACTAGCAATTACTTTGACAATAATTTT
Organism: uncultured Clostridia bacterium; assembly: GCA_944390285.1. Lineage (GTDB taxonomy): Bacteria > Bacillota > Clostridia > TANB77 > CAG-508 > Scatovivens. The sequence continues at coordinate 14,813 of CALXPN010000003.1, read as the reverse complement.
TGCTTTTGGAATCGTAATTTCAAAAGTTGTATTAGCTAGTGACTTTGAATTAGAACTTACAAATGAATATAAAGAATGGGAAAAAATGTCTGAAGAAGAAAAAGAAAACTCTATAATGCCAAAGACGTTTTCTTTTAATGTGCCAGATAATATTTTGGAAGAGGAAAAGCAAAATAGTATTCCAGATTTAGTAGGTTCATTAAAACCAAAAAGTAAAATAAATTTAGAAAATGTTTCTGCAAGTAGTTCTGATTCTGTTTATAATTTGGCAAATGATTTAAACATTAGAGTGGAAAATCAGGGTATTACAAATGAATGTTGGGCTTTTTCTGTTTTAAAATCTATGGAAACTAACATAGCATTAGAAAGTGGAGTAACAGAACTAAGAGATTTTTCAGAAAGGCATATGGATTATTCATTAATAAAAACATTTACTGATGGTACAAATCCAAATGCTTTAAATAGAGAAGCAGGTGATGGCGGATTACCTATAATGGGACTTGCTTACTTAACAAATGGTTCAGGAGCAGTTTTAGAAGAAGATATGCCTTTTGAAAATAATATGGATGTAATTTCTTTAGAAAGTCTAAATAAAGATGTAGATACAATTGTTACAGATTATCAATTATTGCCTACTATAAATAAAAAATATACAAAAGATAGTAAAGGAAATACAATATTAGTAGAATATACAGATTCAAATGGAAATCCTTATACAGATGAAGAAGTAAAAGCAATAAGAAATATTATAAAGCAATACATAATAGATAATGGTGCAATAGCTTCTTTTACAGCTGGTTCAAAATCTGAATATTATAATACATCAAACATTTTTGATGCGACAGCATATAATTGCAATAATACATCTGTAATAAGAGATCATGCTATAACAATAGTAGGCTGGGATGATAATTATTCAAAAGATAATTTTAAAGAAGGAACAAAACCATCAACAGATGGTGCATATATAGCATTAAATACATATGGAGAAGAAAATTTTGATTCTGGATACATATATATTTCATATGAAGATTTCTTTATAGAGAGCGAATTATATGGAGTATGTGGAACATCAGAAGTAGATTATGATAAAATATATCAATATGATTATTTTGGTGGTATTTTAAAATTAGGTACTACTGGCTCAAAAGTTGGATATTTTGGAAATACATTTGATAGAAACATAAATGAAGAAGAAGTTTTAAATAGTGTAGGTGTTACATTATGTGATTATTCAAGAGTAGAAATATATGTAAATCCTGAAGGAAGTGATTTAAAATTAAATAATTTAATAAAAGTAGGAGACTCAGGAGTTACATTAGAACCTGGATATCACAGAATAGATATAACACCAACAAATCTAACAGGGGATAGTTTTGGAATAGTTATAAAACAAACATCAACAGAAGATTTTAGTTTTGAAATAGAAGCTGCTGTTGAAAATACAAATTATGATAGTATAACATCAGAGCATAGAAGTTACATATCATTAGATGGAAGTACATGGACAAATTTATCTGCACTTAGTGTAGGAGGAGTAAATATGAGTACAGCAGATGTATGTATAAAAGCATTTACAAGTGCAGAACCTAATCATCAAGAACCAGAAGAAGATGGAAATATAAATTCAGATTTATATTTAATTGAAGATGGATATATAATGAATATAAGATATAGTACAACAAGAGAAGAATTTTTATCAAATATAAATACAGATTTAGAGTATAAAATTATAAATAAAGATGGTAGCGAATTTTTAGATAATAATGAAATAATTCAAACTGGAATGAAATTAAGATTGTCAAATAATACAGAGTACAGTTTGATAATAAGAGGAGATGCAAATTGTGATGGTGTTTTGACACTAACAGATTTTTCTAAATTGCTTTTACATTATCTTGAAAAAAGAGGATATGTGCTTACAGGTGATGCTGCAAAAGCATGTGATATGAACTTAGATGGAAAAATGTCATTAACAGATGTATCTCAAATGATTGTTTTATATACTTCAATATAAACTTGTTATTAAAATGTAACAAAAGTAACAAAAAAACAATAAAAAAATACTTGATTTTTAACATGTAAAAAGTTATACTAAGATAAAGGAGTGTTAATATGAGAAAGAAGTTTTTGAAAATTACTATTGTAGCAGTATTAATAATTGCAATGTTAAATGGAATAGTAAATGCATTTAGTTTTACAGCAACAATGACACCAAGTAGCACAAATGTAGATCCATCAGCTGAATTTACAATAGAAGTAAAAGTTTCTAATTTAGATGTTGGTGAAAAAGGAATAAATACATTAGAAGCAGTTTTAGATTATGATACAGATGTATTTGAAGAAATAATAGATAGTAGTATTGATGGTATAAATACATGGAAATCTTCTTATAATGCAGAAACTAAAAAAATACTTATGCATACAGAAGAATTTGTAAAAGCAGAAGAACAAGTTTTCCAAATTACTTTTAAAGCTAAAAGTGATGTAGAAGACGGAACTGTTGGAGAAATCAAATTAACAAATATTGTTGCATCAAATAGCGAGTCAGATATTACAGCTTCAGATGTTTCAACATCAATTACAATAGGTAATGCAAATACTAATACAACTGGAAATAATACTACTAATAATACTGGAAACACAAATAGAAATACAAACAGAAATGCACAAGTTATAACACCTACTGTAAATTCAACTAGAAATAATACAGTAAATAATTCTGTTAATAATACTAATGTTAACACATATGTTCCTAGTTATGTAAATAGTTCTAATTCTGTAAATGAAGAAATGCCATATACAGGAATTGAAGATACATTAATATATTTTATTGGAGCAGCAATTATTTTATCAATAGTATTTTATATAAAATTTGAAAAGGTAAACAAAGAAATGAAATAATTTTAAAAATTAAAAAGCTTTAAAGAAATATCTTTAAAGCTTTTTTTGTGCTTAAATTTTATTAAATAATGAAAAGGTTTTTAATAAACTTGATAATTGAAAAAAAGTAAGTGATAGTATATAATAATACTATTAAATTTGAAGGATGTATTAAATGAAATTATTAATAACAGAAAAACCATCAGTTGCAATGGAATTTGCAAAAGCTTTAAAATTGAATACAAATAGAAAAAATGGATATATAGAAGATAAAGATTGGATTATTACATGGTGTTATGGGCATTTAATTACTATGAGTTATCCAGAAGCATATGATGAAAATTTAAAATTTTGGAGATTAGATACATTACCTTTTATACCGAAAGAATGGAAATATGAAGTTATACCAGGGGGTATACAAGCAAAACAATTTGAGATTATAAAAAAACTTATGCAAAGGGAAGAGATAACAGAAATATACAATGCAGGTGATTCTGGACGAGAAGGAGAATATATACAAAGATTAGTATTTATGATGGCAAAGCCAAGTCCAAAGGCAAAAATGAAAAGAGTATGGATAGATTCCCAAACAGAAGAAGAGATACAAAGAGGTATAAAAGAAGCCAAAAATTTAAGTGAATATGATAGTTTATCAGATTCTGCATATTTAAGGGCAAAAGAAGATTATTTAATAGGAATAAATTTTTCAAGACTTTTATCTATTATATTTGGAAGAAGAATTGCAAAACAAATAGATGAAGATAAAGTTTCTATTGCTGTTGGAAGAGTTATGACTTGCGTCTTAGGAATGGTAGTCTCAAGAGAAAGAGAAATAAGAAATTTTGTTAAAACTAAATATTATAAAATAATTGGTAATTTTGGAGAAGAACATTCAAATTTTAAAGCAGATTGGAAAGTCTCAGAACAATCTAAAATGTTTGAAAGTAATTTATTATATAATGATACAGGTTTTAAAAAACAAGATGATGCAAAGAAATTTATAATGAGTTTAAAGGATAAAAATGCAAAAATAGTAGAAATAAAAAAATCAAAGCAAAAAGAAAATGCACCACTTTTATTTAATTTAGCAGAAATTCAAAATGAATGTACAAAAGTATTTAAAATAAAACCAGATGAAACACTAGAAATTATTCAAGAATTATATGAAAAAAAGTTGGTAACATATCCTAGAACTGATGCAAGAGTCTTATCTACAGCAATTGCCAAAGAAATAGGGAAAAATTTAAATGGATTATATAAGAATTTTAAAGATGAAGAAGTTAATAAATATATTTCTAAAATGATTGATGAAAAATATGAAACCAATCTTGTAAAAACAAAATATGTAAATGATAGTAAGATTACAGATCACTATGCTATTATACCTACTGGACAAGGATTTGAAAATTATAATAAATTATCAGATTTAAAAAAAGATATTTATAAATTAATTGTAAAAAGATTTATTGCAATTTTTTATCCCTCAGCAGAATATAATAAAATTAATGTAAGTATAAATGTAGAAAATGAGTTATTTACAGCAAATGGAAAGGTATGTGTAAAACAAGGCTATTTAGAAGTTTTAAAAAATAGAATTAAAAACGATGAAGGAAATGATTTAGAAATTTTTAAAAATCTAAAAAAAGGTCAAGAAATAAATGTTATTAACTATGAAATAAAAGAAGGAGAAACAACACCCCCTTCTAGATATAATTCAGGAGGAATGGTACTTGCAATGGAGAATGCTGGAAAACTCATAGAAGATGAAGAACTAAGAGAGCAAATAAAAGGTGCAGGAATTGGAACATCAGCTACAAGAGGTGAGATAATAAAAAAATTAGAAAGAATAAATTATATTTCAATAAATCCAAAAACTCAGATAATAACACCAACAAAAAAAGGTGAAGCAATATATGATGTAATTTTGAAATCAATTCCTGATATGCTTAATCCAGAACTAACAGCTAGCTGGGAAAAAGGTTTAGATATGGTTGCTAAGAAAGAAATAAAACCAGAAATTTTTATGGAAAAACTAGAGAAATATATAAATTCTAAGATAAATAAACTTGTAATAAAATAAGAACTTTTTATGTAAAATCTTCATAATATGTACCAAGATATTATGAGGAGGAAATTTTATATGTATAGGTACATAATAAAAGGTGGCAAGAGACTTCATGGAGAGACAGAAGTTTCAGGTTCTAAAAATGCTAGTTTACCAATATTAGCTGCGAGTATTATAAATGGAAAAACTACAAGATTATATAATGTTCCAGATATAGAAGATGTAAAAACAACACTTCAAATTTTAAAAGAATTAGGATGTAAAATAAAAAAAGATAAAAATAAAATTGTCATAAATTCAAAGACAATGACTAAAACAACAATACCAGATAATTTAATGAGAAAATTAAGGTCATCAGTAATAATAGCAGGAGCAATTATTGCAAGATTTGGATGTGCAAGATTTTCTTATCCAGGTGGATGTGATATAGGTGCAAGACCAATAGATTTACATTTAGAAAATTTTAAAAAAATTGGAATAAAAATAAATGAAAATACTAGATATATTGAGTGTAATTGTGATAAAATAGAAACGAAAATTATTGAGTTAGACTTTCCTAGTGTGGGAGCAACTGAAAATTTAATATTAGCGACTGTTATAGGAAATCATGAAATTACAATCAAAAATTCTGCTATGGAACCGGAAATAATAGATTTAGCCAATTTTCTAAATAAAATGGGAGCCAAAATATATGGAGCTGGCACTAATATTATAAAAATAAAAGGTGTAAGAGACTTAAGAGAAATATCTTATAAAATTATGCCAGATAGAATTGAAGCAGGTACTTTATTAATTGCAGGTGCAATTACAAAAGGAATGGTAAAAATAAATAATGCTATTCCAGAACATATAAGTCCATTATTAAGTAAATTAGAAGAAATAGGGTGTGAAATAAAAATAATAAATAAATCTGTATATTTGAATGCAAATAAAAAACTAAAAGCAGTGGATATACAAACAATGCCATATCCGGGATTTCCAACAGATTTACAGCCACAGTTTTCTACATTACTTACAATCTGTGCAGGAACTTCAATAGTAAGAGAAAATATTTTTGAAAATCGTTTTAAATTTATGCAAGAAATTCAAAGAATGGGTGCAAAAGTAACAATAGAAGGAAAAACAATGGTAATAAAAGGTATAAGAAAGTTGCATGGAGCAGATTTAGTAAGTACTGATTTAAGAGGAGGAGCATCTATGGTACTTGCAGGTCTTGCAGCAAAAGGAATTACACGAGTTACTAATTTACAATACTTGCTTAGAGGATATGATGAATTTGATAAAAAGCTTAATGAGTTAGGAGCAGATATTATTAGAGAAGAAGGTGAATAGATGTTTGAAGATGATGAAATAATTGTAGGAATAAATATTAAAGAAAACTCTAATAAAAAAACTAGTAATAAAACAAATAAGAAAAATAAATCTCAAAATGTAAAAAAAAATTCAAAAGTTAATAAAAAAGTATTACATAAGAGAAAAGTATTGAAGTTTTTTATGCTTATAGTAATAATTATTATAGCTTCAATAATATTATTAAGTTCAAGTTTATTTGATTTAAAAAATATATATGTAGAAGGAAATGAAAAAATATCTGATGAAGCAATAATTAGTTTATCTGGATTGAATTTATATGAAAATATATTTAAACTAAATAAAAATTCAGTTATTGATAAAATAAAAGAAAATGCATATATTGAAAATGCAGAAATTTCTAGGAAATTGCCTTCTACAATCGAAATAACTATTAAAGAAAGAAAAGTTAATTATATGCTTGAATATGCTAATAGTTATGCTTATATAAATAATCAGGGATATATCTTAGAAATAACAAATGAAAAATTAGATCTTCCAATTTTAATAGGTTATGATACAGATTTAAGCACTACAACACCAGGAAATAGAATGGATATAGACGACTTAAAGAAAATGGATACAGTAATAAGAATATATGAAACAGCTAAAAGTAATGAAATAGGAAATTTAATTACAAAAATTAATATTTCTGATTCGAAAGATTATATATTAATTTTAGATACTGAAGGGAAAACTGTTCATTTAGGAGAATGTGCTGATTTGAATACAAGAATATTATATTTGAAATCTATTTTAGAAAAAACAAAAGGTAAAAATGGAGAAATTTTCTTAAATATGGATCTTAATACAGATGATGCATATTTTAGACCAAGTGGCAATTAAATATCATAAGAAAGGAGAACTAAAGTGAGCAAAATAAGAAATTTAAAAATATCATTATTATTAGGAATAATGTGTATGTTTTTAACATTAGGTATTGCAATACAGATAAATACAGTAAAAAATAGTACAACAACAGTTGGAAAAACATTAGTAGAAAATGAGCTAAGAGATAGTACATTACGCTGGAAACAAAGATATGAAGAAGCATATGCAGAATTAGAAGATAAGGAAGAAGAATTAAACTCTTTAAGGGAACAAGTTGCAAGTAAAGATGAAAGTTATGGTGGATTGACAAATAAACTTGAACAATATAATCTTTTGCTTGGAAATACTGAATTAATAGGAAAAGGAATTATAATAACTTTAAAAGATGGAGATAGTGATAAGGTAAAAGGTTATGCAACTGATTATATTGTTCATGATGGCGATATTTTAGAAGTTGTAAATGCATTAAAAAATGCTGGAGCAGAAGCAATTTCTGTAAATGGACAAAGAATTATTTCCAATACCGGTATTAGTTGTGTGGGAAATGTTATAACTATAAATGGTGAAAAAGTTGGTGTTCCATATGAAATACAAGCAATAGGTCTTACAAGTCAACTTTATGGTTCTGTTACAATGCCAGGTGGTTATTTAGAATTATTAGAGAATGCTGGAGTACAGGTAGATGTAGAACAAGTTGAAAAAGAAACAATAATAATTCCAAGATATAATGGAATATATAAATTTAATTATGCAACTATATATGAATAGAGGTGATTATATTGAAAGCAAAAATTACAATGACAATTTCTATTGCTTGTATAGCACTAATTTTAACTTTAGTCATGTTCACACAATTTAAAACTGTTGATGAGACAGATATAACTGCTATAGAAACAATGAGAGAAACAGAATTAAGAACAGAACTTGCAAGTTGGAAAGAAAAATATGAAGAAGTAAGAACAACAATCGAAGAAAGAGAAAGTAAAATAAAAGAATACGAAGATGAACTTTTGAATGATGCAAATACATCATCTATTTTAGAAAATGAAGTAAAAGAGTCAGAAGCATATTTAGGATATACTAGTTTAAAAGGACAAGGTATAATAGTTACTTTAAAAGATAATGATATATACAACATAGAATATCAAGATTTATTGAGACTTATAAATGAACTTAATAATGCTGGAGCAGAAGCAATTTCAATTAATGATGAAAGAATTGTATCAATGTCAGAAGTTACGATGGTAAATAATAGAATAATTTTAGTAAATGCTAAAAGAATATCAGGACCATATACGGTAAAAGCGATAGGTGATAAAAAATATTTTGAAAGTGCTTTAAGTATAAAAGGTGGTTACATAGATGAAATCAAAGCAGCAGGAAAAGATATTGAATATGTAACTGATGATAATGTTATAGTACCAGCATATGATGATACAGAAAAAAGAGAATTAAAATATGCAAGAGAATATATAGAAAGTGAAGAATAAGGAGGAAGAAAAATGATATATATTGCTATAATTATAGGTTGTATTATAGGAGCAATACTAGGAGCTTTTGCACCAGTAATACCATATACATATTCAAGTTATTTATCAATAGCAATTGTAGCTGCTTTAGATACAGTTTTTGGTGGAATAGCTTCTGTAATAAAGGGAAATTTTGATTTAAAAATATTTTTATCAGGTTTTTTTGGTAATTCTATTTTGTCAATAGCTTTAACATATTTAGGAGAAAAATTAAATGTAGATATTTATTTAGCAGCAATAGTAGTTTTTGTAGGAAGAATGTTTACAAATCTTGGTATTATTAGAAGATATTATATTGATAAATGTGTTAAATTTATAGAAAAAAAGAAATTAGAAAAAGAATCTAAATCTAAAGAAGATGAAGATGAAACTACTGAAACTGAAGCTTAAAAATTATAAAATTAGTATAAGTAAAACTAATATAAATAAGTATTTTGAGGTAAAATATTAAAATACGGATTTGTATTAGTTTTTTTATGTAGAGATTAATAAGACAAAAAAACATAAAAAAAGTCGAATTTTGTATAAATTTATCTTGAATTTAATTTAAAAATGGTATATAGTACGTAATGTATCTAAAATTTTTCAAGGATAACAAAAATATTACATTTCAATTACAAAAATATGTCATTTTTACTTGACTTTTTACTAAAAATGTAATATTCTTATCCCATAAGATTTTGAAAATAAAAAGAGTAATTGATTTAAATGGAGGAGTTAACTTTGGCAATAGGGGATATAATTGTTGGTATCGATATTGGAACCTCTAAAGTTAGTACATTTGTTGGCGAAGTTAATAATTTCAATCAAATTGAAATTATATGTAGTACAAGTAGTAAATGCAAAGCTATTCAAAAAGGAAAGATTGTTGATGAAGAAGCATTAAGTCAAGCTATTGCAAAAACAATAAGAGAAGTTGAAGATATTTCAAATTTTCAAGTAAATTCTGCATATACTACTATACCAGGTAAGTATATAACAATAGTGCAAAACAGTATCGTAAAAGATGCAAAAGATAAATTGGCTGGTATATCTGTTAAAGATGTTGCATCAGCAATAATACAAGTTAGAGATATAGAAATCCCAGAAGATAAAGTGTTAATAGATATAGTACCTGATAAATTTATCTTAGATGATGGCAAGGCTGTAGAAGACCCTGTTGGTAAATTTAGCAGTAATTTTACATTAACAGCTCAAATTATTTTAGCTGAAAAAGATTATATAAGACAATTAACTTCTGTATTTAAAAAAGCAGGTATTGAAATAGATGGTGTAGTTCCAATAGCACTTGCTGAGAGAAATTTGGTGCTTGATACTAATGAGTTATCAGATAATGTTATGATTTTAGATATAGGAGCTGGAAATACAGAAATAGGAATATTTAATGGTTCAACTTTTGTATATACTAATACTATTTCATTAGGTGGGGATAATATAACAAGTGATATAGCATATGTACTTGATATATCAAAAGAAGAAGCAGATAAATTGAAAAGACAATATGGTTTAGCTTTGCGTTCTTTTATAGATAATGATAACAACATAGTATTAAATACATGTAGAAGTATGGATTCAAAAAATATGACTATAAAAAGTTCAGAACTTATAGAGATAATTGAAGCTAGAATAGAAGAAATATTTACATTAGTAAATAAGGACATAATTTCTAATGGAATTAAGAATAATATAAATAATGTAGTTTTAACAGGTGAAGGAATCATAAATATAAATAAAAGCGATATGGCAGGAAAAATAATTCTAAATATTCCTGTAAAGATTTCTACAGGAAGGCTTGTTAGTACTGTAAAATCTACATATAGAGTAAGTTATGCTCTTGTTAGATATATAGCTGCAAGGCCATATGCAAAAACAGTTTCTAGCAGTATATCTGTTAAAACAGAAAAGAATTTTCTAAAAAATGCTATAGAAAAAATAAAAGATTTTTTCTATACCTAAAATAAGTTTTTAATTTTTAATATATAGATATTTTAAAGGAGGAAATACCTTATGATTATGGATGAAAATGACTTGAATTACATGATGGATGGAACAGCTACAATAAAAGTTATTGGAGTAGGAGGAGCTGGAAATAATGCAGTAAACAGAATGATTGAAGCTGGAATAAGAAATGTAGAATTTATAGCAGTAAATACAGATAGACAAACATTAAATGAATCAAAAGCTAATTCTAAAATTCAAATTGGAGAGAAATTAACAAGAGGATTAGGTGCAGGTGCAAATCCAGATATAGGTGCACAAGCAGCAGAAGAAAGTAGAGCAGAAATTGCAGAAGTACTTAAAGGTGCAGATATGGTGTTTGTAACAGCTGGTATGGGTGGAGGAACTGGTACAGGTGCAGCTCCAATTGTAGCAGCTACAGCTAAAGAATTAGGAATTTTAACAATAGGTGTTGTAACAAAACCATTTACTTTTGAAGGAAAGAAAAGATTGGCACAAGCAGAACGTGGTGTTGCAAGTCTTAAAGGAAAAGTAGATACATTAGTAGTAATACCAAATGATAAATTATTACAAGTTATAGACAGAAAAACATCAATGATAGAAGCTTTTAGAATGGCTGATGATGTTTTAAGACAAGGTGTTCAAGGTATTTCAGACTTAATTTCTGTACCAGGTGTAATAAACTTAGATTTTGCAGATGTTAGAACAATAATGTTAAATCAAGGAATGGCACATATGGGTATAGGATCAGCAAGTGGAGAAAATAGAGCTGAAGATGCTGCAAAACAAGCAATTCAAAGTCCATTACTTGAAACTTCAATAGAAGGTGCAAGAGGAATTATAATAAATATAACTGGTGGTAGTGATATGGGCTTACATGAAGCTAATACTGCAGCAGAATTAATACAAAGAAGTGCAGACCCTGAAGCTAATATAATTTTTGGTACTGTAATAGATGATTCTATGGGAGATGAAATCCAAATTACGGTTATAGCAACAGGTTTTGAAAAAGAAGATGAAAAAAGACCAGGTTCACAATATGAAAATATTGTAGCAGATGCTTGGAGAAAAAGAAGTAATAATAATATTTCTTCATCTAATACATCTTCAAATGATTCAAACGGAGATTTAGATATTCCAACATTCCTAAGAAAAAACAAAGGTTTAGGAAATAAATAGTATTTTAAAATACAAATTTAATAATTATGAAAGAAATAATCTATTTTTGTAGACTATTTCTTTTTTTTTGCCTTAAAAAATGACAGTTTTTTTAAATTTAAAGTATTAAAATAATGTTAATATTTAAACTAAAGAAAGGAATTAAAATGACTATATATTTAGATATTGTATTTTTTGAGAATCTTATTCTAAATTATATAATAATTTTATCAACAGCAATTATAAGTAAATCTCATATTTATTTAGGAAGAATAATAATTGCAAGTAGTATAGGTGGGATTTTTGCAATATTGAATTATATAGCGAGTTTGAATTTATTAACAAGCTTTGTACTAAAAATTTTAATATCAATTTTAATTATTATAATTGCATTTAGAAATTATAAATATAATTCTATTATTAAACAATTGATATTTTTTTATTTAGTTTCCTTTACATTTGGTGGGATAGCATTTATGCTTTTATTTTTTATAGATCCACATAAAATTATAATGAAAGGAAATTATTTTGTTGGAACTTATCCTATAAAAGTTGCTATATTATCAGCTGTAATTGGTTTTATAATTATAAATATTGTGACACAATTAATAAAAGCTAGGCTAAATAAAAAATCTATGATATATGAACTCGAAATTTTTTATGAAGGAAAAAGTAAAAAAATAAAAACGATGTTAGATACAGGAAATCTTCTTAAAGAACCAATAAGTAATGCTGATGTAATTATTGTTGAAAAAGAAAGTTTGATTGGAGTTTTAGATGAAGATATTATAAAAAATATTTCACAAATTTTAAATGGAAAATGGATAGATAATTCGAGTATTCATTCATATAAGTTTAAATTAATTCCTTTTACTTCATTGGGAAATGAAAATGGTCTACTTATAGGGTTTAAGCCTGATTATGTAAAAATATATAAAGATGAAGAAGTTTTGAGAGATGATGTGATAATAGGAATTTATGATGGGAAACTATCTAAAACCAATTTATATACAAGTTTGATAGGATTAGAAATATTAAAAACTTCAAAAAAAGCTAGAGAAACAGTTTAAATATTAATTTTTTTAAGGAGGTAATATTTATGAGTTTTTTTAAAGAGTTTAAAATTAAAATAAAGAAAATATTTGATAAGTATATTTTTAAAGATAATTTAAATAAATTTCCAATATTTTATATAAAGGGAAATCAGACATTACCACCACCATTAGATACAATAGAAGAAGAAAAACTTTTACAAAAATTAATGTTAGATGATAGAGAAGCAAGACAAATATTAGTTGAAAGAAATTTAAGACTTGTAGTATATATAGCTAAAAAGTTTGAAAATACAGGGATTGATTTTGAAGATTTAATATCAATAGGAACTATAGGCTTAATGAAAGCAGTAAATACATTTAATATAGATAAAAATATAAAACTTGCAACATATGCATCAAGATGTATAGAAAATGAAATCTTAATGCAATTAAGAAGAAACACAAAAATAAAAAATGAAGTTTCAATAGATGAACCATTAAATAAAGATGGAGATGGTAATGAATTATTGCTTTCTGATATATTAGGAACAGATAATGATGTAACTTCAAGAGCAATAGAAAATGAAGTAGATATGTCTTTACTTAAGGTTGCTATAAGTAAATTAGATAGCAGAGAAAAATATATAATGAAATTAAGGTTTGGAATTGAAGGAGGAGGAAAAGAAAAAACTCAAAAAGAGGTTGCAGATATGCTTGGAATTTCTCAAAGTTATATTTCAAGATTAGAAAAAAAAATAATGAATAAAATGAAAAAAGAAATTATGAGTAAAACAGGATAATATTAGAAAAGTAAGGCGATGTTTATATAATATCGCTTTTTGTGTTAAATATTAAAAATCAATATAACCTATTATCTCTGTAGTATTTTATTTATATTACAATTATATTAAAAGCATTGTAATTAAAAATCATTAGATATAAAATTATTGTAAAATGAGATAATACTATCAAATGATATAAAAATGGAGGTAGTTATTTTGATTGGAAAAAAACGTAAAAATGATGATGATCTTATAGTTGATCTTGAAGATTTTGAAAATTATGGACTAGTAGATGACGAAGAATATGAAGAAGATGATAGTGGTAATGCACAAATAGCGCAGAAAAAACCTAAAAAAAGTAATAATGAAAATGTTAAAAAAACGACTGAAGATTCTGAAGAATCTGATGAAGAATACGATGACGAAGAGTACGACGAAGTAGATGATACAGATGACGAAGAATACGAAGAAGTAGATGATGACGACGAAGAGTATGAAGAAGTAGATGATGATGATGACGAAGAGTATGAAGAAGTAGATGATACAGATGACGACGAAGAGTATGAAGAAGTAGATGATACAGATGACGACGAAGAGTACGAAATAGTAGATGATGATGACGAAGAGTATGAAGAAGTAGATGATACAGATGACGACGAAGAGTACGAAATAGTAGATGATGATGACGACGAAGAGTACGACGAAGCAGATGATACAGATGATGAAGAATATGAAGAAGTAGACGATACAGATGACGACGAAGAGTATGAAGAAGTAGATGATGAAGATGACGAAGAGTACGACGAAGCAGATGATACAGAAGACGAAGAATATGAAGAAGTAGATGATGCAGAAGACGAAGAATATGACGAAGTAGATGATACAGATGACGAAGAGTATGAAGAAGTAGATGATACAGATGACGAAGAGTATGAAGAAGTAGATGATGCAGAAGACGAAGAATATGAAGAAGTAGATGATGCAGAAGACGAAGAATATGAAGAAGTAGATGATGCAGATGACGAAGAATATGAAGAAGTAGATGATACAGAAGATGAAGAGTATGAAGAAGTAGACGATACAGAAGATGAAGAGTATGAAGAAGTAGACGATACAGAAGAAGACGACGAAGATGAAGAAGATGAAGAAGATGAAGAGTATGAAGAAGTAGATGATACAGATGACGAAGAGTATGAAGAAACAAACGATACAAAAGATCATA
>CALXPN010000002.1 GCA_944390285.1 uncultured Clostridia bacterium | reverse complement strand
ACTGCTTACAAACTGCTTGACAAGTATTTTTGAATATGGCTTGTTTCTAAGGATAGAGGCTATACCCAAGCGTCCACCTCGACCAAGAAGAAAATCGTTGAAACTCTAAAGTTTCAGCGATTTTTATCTTTTTCATAAGCATTTGTAACCTTTCATTATCTTTTAGAGCCTAGCTGAAAAGCTTGCTTTTTTCTGTTTTAACCTTTCAAAACCTTGTAAAACCATACAAAAATTAGTTTTTTCTTTCAGTTTCTTTCTATGATTTTTTATAACCTTTTAAAACTTGTTTAGTAATTTAACTAAACAATATTTTTCTTTATTTTTTAAAGAATTTTGTTATTATATTTGTTAATTTGTAAGTAAACCATAGGTATGTTTTTTCAAAAATAAACCTATGGTATGTGGAAAAGAAAGAATTTTTATGCTAAATTGTTAAGAGAGAGGTGGTAAGTATGGACAAAGTGAAAATAGGTCAATTTATTGCAAATTGTCGTAAGGATAAAAAACTAACTCAAGAGCAATTAGCAGAAAAATTAAATATAAGCAAAAATGCAGTTAGCAAATGGGAAAGAGGAATCTGCTTAATGGATATGTCACTTTTAAAGCCATTAAGTGAAATACTTGGTGTTAGTGTAAATGATATTTTATCAGGAGAAAAAATACCAGAAGATAAGATAAAAGAAAAATCAGAGGAAAATATTATAAAATTATCTGAGTTTAATCACTATAAAAGTGTTACTATTGGAACTATATTTATATTAGTAACAATTGCAATTATTATTATATATTCTCTTGTTAAAAATATAGAATGTTCTGGTTATACAACTTTATTATTTGGATTTTCTGCAGTTGTTTATTTTTATAAATATAAACAAAACAATAATAGAAACCTATTATTGTGTGCTTGGTGTATGATTATAGCATTCATTGCAAATTTCATTGCATTTATAGTATCAACAATATAAATTTATATAAAAAAAGAATAAAAGTAGACTTGAAGTCTACTTTTATTCAAAACACCTAGAAAATTTAATTCTGTTTTAGTTTTAGTACTTTAAATCCAGATTTTTCATTAATTTTTTCTATTATTAAATTATAGGATAAAAATTTATCTTTACTCTCTATTACTTTTTTGATAACATCTTCATTCTTGTTAATTTCTAAATTAAATACCTTTTCCCATTTTGATGTCACATTTGGATTATATGAAAAGACAGCATAATTTTCTTCAGGATTACTTGAATCCTTATCAAATTGTATACTATATTCAATTAAATTGATAGTATATATATTTTGCTCCTTTTCTATTGAGTTTACAGCATAATCTACTTCTATCATTCCACCCACAGGTATAAATTCATATTTATTATCACCTTTATTAATTGGAATAAAGTAACCATCAGAAGAATCTGTATCATTTTTTACATTAACAACTAAATCCGTTCCAAATATTTGAGTTAAATCAGTTTGTATTTGCTCTGCAGTTAAATAATCTCCATACTCTTTGCCATTAGTCAATAAATGAGAGTATATCCACTCTTTATTAGCTTCATTAATATTATCAAATTCATCTATTTTCATTATCCCATTACAAACTACATTTACATATTCTTCAACTGCTTGTCTTTCTTCATCTGTTATTTCCTCGACTACATTATTTTTTCCAGCTACATTTGATACTTCAGTTGTATTTTCTTTTAAACTTTCTTCTGAAGTTATATTTTCTCCACTCGATAATACTTCAGTTTTTGTTCCTAGATAATTATTTTTATAAATAATTACCAAACACACTGCTAATAAAATTACTAATATTACTATTATAAATATTAAAAAATTATTCTTTTTCATAGGAAGTCTCCTTTCTATATTTTATAATTAAAATATTCCCAAAACACCCCCTATCTGAATAATTTATTATGTTATAATTCGTTAAATTTTAATTTTATTTCAAACTGTCTATTTATTCAATGTTATTATATTATACATATGTAATTTTTTCTACTATTTTTGCCTAATATTCACAATATTTTTTTCATTTTCAATATACCAATAATATTTACTAACTATCGTATAAATTATATATTTTGTACTTGGTTTAAATTTTCTTTAATTTTAAAAAAATCACATAAAACTTTCATATTATGCATAAAGTAACATTTTTAGGATAAAATAATATAATGTTATTGACATTGTATATGCGTTGTGTTACAATTATATCAATAAATAATAGGCGGAGGTGTTTGTTATGGCAAAAACAGATACATTAAATATAAGAATAGAACCTGAATTAAAAAGAGAAGCTGAAAAAACTCTTGATGATTTAGGAATGAATGTTGCTGACGCAGTTACTATCTTCTTAAAACAAGTTGTATTAACTGAAAGTATTCCTTTTAATATAAAAAAACCTAAATATAATGATGAAACTCTAGAGGCAATAAAAGAAGCTTTAGAAATGATTAAAAATCCTGATAAATACAAATCTTTCAATAATGTTGAAGAATTAATGGAGGAGTTGAATAGCGAGAATGAGTAAATATAAAATTCAAATGACTACTAAATTTAAAAAAGATTACAACAAAATGCGTAGCAGAAACAATTTTGATGAAAATAAATTTAAAATAGTAATCGAATTACTTTCAAATGGTGAATTATTACCTGAAAATATTGAATAGTCGTTTTTTATTATGTTTGTATATTTTATACTTATAATTTCTAAATATCTCCACCTTTAAAATCAAACATTTTATTATTAAATATATTTTTAAAATCACTAAAATTCGTTCATTTATATAGTTTCTTCTCAATTATTTCTCAAGAGGTCATCAAACTCTTGAGAAATAACTCAAGTCTTGTAACTATATATATTTCAACTAAAATTGACATTTTTGCAATAATTATTTCTCAAGATTTATTATTATTCATTCGTATCTAAATTTCAAAAAATTATGATATAATAACCTTGACACTATATTATTAAGATTATAGAAAAATCTCATAGATATAGTATATCCTCTATATTTAATTGTAACAAAGCATATTTCTTCTGTAATATAAAAACATTATTTGTATAAAATATATTGATAAAATTTAAAATAAATGTTATAATTTATACAAATTCCGAATTGCAATCGGAATTTGTATAAGGAGGTATAAGTAATGTCTAATTATATTCACAGAACAATTGAAAATAGATTGGAAGAAATGTATGATAATTTTCCTTCTATTTTAATAACTGGTTCAAGACAATCTGGAAAAAGTACTGTATTACAATATTTAACAACTGTAAAAAATACAACTATTAATGAAGTAAGTCTTGATGACTTAAATGAACGCACACTTGCCATTGAAGACCCAGAAACCTTTTTAAGAGCACACGGCGTTCCCTTAATTATAGATGAATTTCAATATGCACCAAATCTATTATCTTATATAAAACTGGCAATTGATGAAGCTAGAAAAAACGAGATGTTCGGTGATGGAAAAAAAGTTGGAACATTATATTACTTAACAGGCTCTCAAGTTTTTGAAACAATGGAAAATATTACAGAATCTTTGGCTGGTAGAGTCGGAATTATTGATTTATATCCTTTGTCTACAAGAGAAATATATAATTCGTCAGAAGAAATATTTGTTCCTGATATAAATATTATAAAAAATAAAAGACCTATAAAATATGAATATATGAATAATCTTTTTGAAAGAATTTTTAAGGGAAGTTATCCAGAACTTTATAAAAATAAAAATATAAATCTTGAAGCTTTTTACTCTTCTTATTTAAGAACATATATTGAAAGAGATGTAAGAAAAATTATTAATATACAAGATGAACCAAAATTTTTAAAATTTATATCTAGTTTAGCAGCTAGAACAGGACAGGAATTCAATGCTTCAGATATATCTAGGGAAATTGGCATTGATTCTGAAACAGTTACTAAATGGACTGGAATTTTAAGTAATACTTATATTATCTTTCTTTTACAACCACATATGAATAATAATATTGGTCGTATTGTAAAAAGACCAAAAATTTATTTTATGGATACAGGATTAGCTTGTTATTTAACAGGTTATGTAAGTAGTGAGACTCTACAAAAAAGTAATTATAGCGGTCAAATTTTTGAAACATATATTATCTCTGAAATTGTAAAAAGTTATACTAATAATCAGCGTGACCCCAAAAAACATTTATATTATTATAGAGATAACAATGGAAAAGAAATTGATTTATTAGTGATATATGAAGATAATATTTATCCAGTCGAAATAAAGAAAAATGCTAATCCAGATAAAAGTGCACTTAAAAATTTTAACATCGTAGAAAAATTTGAAATGAATTCTCCTAATGGTGCTGTTATTTGTTTAACAAAAAATATACATCCGATAGATGATAAGAACTATATGATACCAATTGAGTATATTTAATAAAATTAATATTTTTATACAAATTCCGAACCCAATCGGAATTTGTATATTTTTTATAACCTTTTATAACCATATAAAACCTTAGTTTTTCCTTTCATTTCTCATTTCATAGCATTTTTCAAATCCACTCTACTAAAGGTTTAGAAGGTTTTGAGTGTCTCCACCTCGACCATAGAATCGTTGAAAACAGTAGCTTTTAACGATTTTTATTTTTGTTCATTTACATTGGATTTAAGTAAAAATAGCTTAAAATAAAGCTTTTTATCATTAAGTCTTTTTTATCATCATTCATTTATATTAGTGTTTTGATAGTTATTTCTCAATCATTTCTCAAGAGGTCATCAAATTCTTGAGAAATAACTCAATTCTTGGGACACTATATATGTCAACTAAAACTGACATTTTACAATAATTATTTCTCAATATTTTTTAATTTTTCATTACTATCTATTACTCGTTTTTAATATAAAATAACTCCTCTTTTTATTTAAAGAGGAGTAGTAACTAATTACCATTAGTTTTATTATTTTTTAAATTAAAAATAGGAAAAGTTTCAAATTCATTTTTTTCCTCACTAGATAATTCATTAAAATATTTATCTGTTTCATAATTACTTTCTAATAAAATACTGCATCCGACTTTTATTTTTTTATCATTCTCTTTATCTCTTATACTTATTAATTGTGCAATCTCGTCTGTTTCTAAGTTTCTCATTCTTTTTAATATTTGTAATTTATTAATAATATTTATACTAGAATAATTCTTTTCTAGCAACTTATTGTTAACATATAGAGCCAAATCTAACATTTTTTTATCATTATGTTTGTCATAAACTCTCAAACAATTTAATATAAATTCTATTATAAGTGATTCTGCTTTAATATCAATATAATCAAATGATTTTTTTACTACTTCATAATTAAAATTAATATGTTCTAACAAATCATTTTCCGTTAATTCTATATATGGACTAACCAAAATTTCTTCATTTTTTACGGTTAAAACTACTTTACATATATTACTTAAGTCAGAATAAAAATCTATTAAATCTGTTTTTCCATTATTTCTCTTGCGTATAATATAAATAACTTTATATTTATTTATTTTCGTATAATATAACTTATTAAATGTTTTTATGTTATTAAAATTACCATTACATAATTCAATTAAAATATTAATATTTTTAAAATCTTCATCATTAAATATTTTTAAATCTGTATCTAAAAATATATGAAATTTTTCAAATACACTTTTTACATTTTTTAACCATTTTAAATATTCTTTCTCTTGAACTATATTTTTTTCACATCGAGATGTAGAATTTAACAGAAAATTAAATTCATTTCCATCAATATTGATTTTTTGATATTTATATAAATCTATAATAAATTCTACATCTTTTATTCTTTCATTAATATTTCCAGTAGGTGTCATCGTAATCTTACATCCATCTAAAGTTATACCTTTTCCAATTTTTATTACTTCTTTTTCTTTAATATACATAATATTAATAGATGTATAGTATAAAATGTTATTAATCTTAATACTATGTTCTCGTTTAGTTTCAACACTATATAATATTGATTTCCTTAAAGCTACCATTTCGTTATTATCTCCACATATCGCATAAGTATATATGTCATTATTTAACATATATTCTATTAACTCATTCTCTTTATCAATTCCAGTAACTTGGAAATTTACTTTTTTAATATCTTTTAAATCATTTATATCCATTATTTTTATATTTAACTGTTTATTTGATTCTCTTAAAAAATTTAAACATATATTTTTTAATGATGATACAGCATTTTTTCTAATTGGTTTAATATCAATCGATATTTTATCTTTTCCTTTTTTATTTTTATTTTGAGCTTTTCTAAGTATATCATCTAAATCTATTGGCAATAAATTAGCATAATATAATTGATAATTATCTACATCAATAAATTTACATACCAATAATAATGTACCTTTTTTGTCTTTTTTATAAGCTTCTAATGTTTCAACTTCAATACTATATTTACTGTTTCCTCTTTTAATTTTTTTTACTTCTTCACCTTTTACTTGAGTTTCAATTTTTCCTTGATAAAACTTTTTTTCTTTTTTTGAATTATTATATACATATATATTTCCATCCCACATAGGTGTTTTATCATTAGAATTAATATATTCTGACAAATATTCTTTGTTTCTTAAAATCTCTTCTTGAACTTTTATAACAGCCATTTTTTCTATATCTGATGATACCATTAGTTCTCCTTTCAAAAATCTATATTTTGTATACTATATCATAAAAGTAATCAACATTCAATTGATTACCTTTATGTATAATTTATTTAACTAAAGATTCATCTCGAAATTTATTTGTTTTAGTGCTTCATTAAAATTTTTTTCAGCCAATTCTATTGTATATCCAGTAGAATCTAAAATTTGTTTTGCCTTTTTTACATTTGTAATAAGTTTATAATAAGTATAAATTTCTCCATTTTCATCTTTCTCTACTACTTTTTTGTAATCATTCTGATTAAAAATATATAATAAATTTCCGAATCCATCTTTATGCCACCAAAAATTATATTTTCCTATATTTATATTTGCATATGACCCATATTTTCTCCGTACAATTATACCTTTAATTATTAAACTAACATAATTTTATTATTTATTCAATAAAGTACTTTCTATTACGATTTAAATATACTTTTATTACTATAATTATTTCTTAATTTCAAAATTAAATGTATTGTGACTGTAAGCACATAATTATTTTATGTTAAGCACATCGACCAAAATAACTACATTTCAACTGCTTCTAATTTAGCTTGATAGTCAGATACACTACTATAAAATTTAAATTATTCTTGATTTAGACAATTTCTTAATAGTTATTCATTTTACTTTGTCAATTATTTCTTTGTGTCTTCATCATTTTTATCATTTTCTTCATCATCAATTATTGTTCCTTTTGCTAAATCTCTAAAAAGATTTAAAGTATTTTTTAAATTAGTACTTTCAAATAACTTATTAATTTTCTCTGTAATCCCATAAGTAATTCTCTTTAAATCCTCTGCAAAAATTTCCATTGTTTCGGAAATCTTTTCACTATTAATCCTTTTAAAATCTTCTGTCTCTGTTATATTAATAGCTTCATCTATAGTAATTATAGAATTATCTAACATTTCATTTAATTCATTATATTGATCTTCTTTTATTATCTTATTGTGAGCAACAATATTTCTTAATTCTCCAATTTTAACAATTATATTTTCAAAATCCTCATCTAAACCTTTATTACTAAATAATCTTTCCCAATCATTCGTTGGGTGTATACTTAGAATTTTATTTCTTATTTCTGAATCCGTTAATTCTCTTAAATCACTATGCTTTTTTAAGTATTTATGTAATTGTTTTTCATCATATTCGTTCCAACTCTTATCAAATAATAGTTGTTTAAAATCATAAAAATCTAATGAGTATAAATATTGTTGAATTCTATACTCAGCATTCCTATTTTTTATCTTCTCTTTAGCTTTGGTTTGAAGTTCTTTTGATGTTGTACTTTCAAAATATGCCTTTTTAAATTGTGCTGTATATGTTATAAATAATAGTTTTCTAAATTTTCTTTCAAATTCATTTAACTTTGGATAAACTTTATTACAATAATATTCTGATATCGAATCATATGATGTTATAATAATATAATTCTTACTCAATTTATTATTAGTAATGATTGCCTTATCTATTTCTTTCATAAACTTTATTATTGTTTCTTCACTATCATCTTCAATTATGATATCCAAATATTCAGTCGAATCAACAACAGATAATTTAAAGTCTATATTTTTTGTTCTTCCTTCAACCTCTAATTGAAAATTACCCATAGTTTTTCCTAACAGCATTTTTTCATATTTTTCTTCTGTTTCATCTGTTGGAGTTTCTAATTCTTCCAATGTTAAATCATCATCTTCTGCATTAAAAATTTCTCTCAAAACAGAACGCACATTATCTGTCATATATAATATATAATTGCCTTCTTTATCTTTTTTTAACTTATCATCAACTCTTTTCAAAAAAACATAACTATTTATTTTCTTCATATATACACTTCCTAAATAATTCTTTTTATTTGTACATTTACTAAAACAATGAATTTTGATACTTTTTTTATATCACAATTATTATCAATATTCAATTATATAACTATTAGTTTATATATTAATTAAAAATGAAACTTAAATAACAAAAAATATAAATTAAATTATGATTTATTAAACTATAAATACAATTTAAACCATTCGACTTCGATAGTTTAGAGGCATTTATAATCATTCAAAATCATTCATTTATATATTTATTTCTCAATTATTTCTCAAGAAAAAAACTGTAATGCAGTAATTGCAATGATTACAAGAATTGGTTTAGAATCACCTCGACCAGAAAAAGAGACTTTTTACAAGTCTCTTAATTTGTTTTTGGGCTATTTTAAGCCTTTTTTCTTTTCTCTAACTTTTTCAAAATTTCTCTATATTTGTGTTACTGCATTCAATATTGCATTCAGCTAAAATGGTTTGAATGTAATAATTGCATTCAATCTAATGATAAATGTAATTATACAAAAAATGCTTTCAATAATAAAAATATACTTTTAGTTATTGAAAACATTTTTAGTTAATTTATTTTAAAATAATTAAAGTAAATTTGATTTAGTATGGCTATTGTATAATCATCTAAATATTGTTCATCACCAGGAATATATTGGTATTTATAAGAATTACTCTTTCTTTTTTCTATTTCTTCCCATTCATCTTTCGTAATACCATACTTTGCTAATTTCTTATATAAAACTTTTTTTGCTTTTTCTATTTTCTTCTCCCAATCTTTGTCTACGTGTTCAAGAGGAAAATATGATGGCAAATCTGGTATTAATGCAGAATTATCATCAATTTCTAATTGGGTATCTGGAGGGATAGTAATATTTGATTGTTGTTCATTCTCTTCAGTAATTTCCATTACTTTTTTACCATTCTCAAATGTCTTTTTAAATTTGCTTTTTATCCAATCTTTAATTCTTTTAATAAATCCAGTTTCTTTTTTTATTAAATTATTATTCATTCTTTTTTACCTTTCAATATAGTTTAGTATATTATAATTTATTTAACTAAACAATATTTTTCTTTATTTTTTTAAAGAAATTTGTTATTATATTTGTTAGAAAAATAGTAGTTTGTATAATAAACTAGAACTAAACTAAAAGTTTATTACATTAAACTAACTGTCGGTTGAGTTTGTTAAAAAATGATATTACAATAGGATTAGCAAAGGAGGAATTCATATGTCTAATAAAAGTATGGGAGAAATAATTAATCTTTTAAGAAAAGAAAAAGGGATGACACAAAATGATTTAGCAGAAAAAATGAATGTAACAGATAAAGCTGTGTCCAAATGGGAAAGAAACCTATCTTGTCCTGATGTTAATTCTATTCCAAAATTAGCAGAAATCTTAGGAACAACAGTAGAAGAATTATTAAATGCTCAATCTAAAAAAGAGACTACTAACATTGATGAAATTATTAATATCGCATTGATTGGAATTGCCTTAGCAATGGGAATTTGCATAATTGTTACTTCTATATTAAAACAAATTGATATTAATAATGCTATTACTATGTTAGGAATAGGAATAAGTTGTTTAGCCATTTATTTACTAAAAAATAGTAATAAACAATAAAAATATAATTTGGAGTATTTTTTATGGACCTAACTATTGTAAATTTTAATAATTATAAAAAAGCAATTAAAATTCAAAATGATGAAGCTTGGCTTGCATGGTTTGGCATTTTGCCAAAATATCGACACAAAGGTTATGGTAAGAAATTATTAGAAAAGACAATAAATTTGGCTCAAAAACAAGGTTATAAAACTTTAAGATTATATACAGATAAATCTGATAAAATTATTAAAATTTATAATAAAATATCTCAAAATCTTAAATAATATAGCTGTTTTCTCTCTATATTAAGTATTTTTTTATATAATTTAATATTTTATGAAAAATATTTTCTTTTTCATATTTCATAATGGAATGTATTTCATTATTTTGATCATTTTCAGTAATATTTTCTATTTTTAAATTTTGAGTTGCTTTTTTATTATAAAAGTTTCATTTTCTGATACATCTATCCCTCTATTTTTAGCAACATTTAATAAAATTTCCTTTATTTTAGCATAAGTTTTTTCTACCATTTCATCATTAAACCAATATGATCTTATAAGTCCTTCTTCAATATCAATTTCCTCAGATTCATTTGGTTCTTTATCTTTTTTCATAATATTTTACTCCTTAACTTCTTTATCTATAAATTTATATTAGCACAAAAAAAAAGTAATTATCTATATTAAATAATTACTTTTTTTATTTAATTATTTTTTCACTTTCAATACTCTCAAAGCATTTATAATTGCAATTATAGAAACTCCAACATCTGCAAATACTGCTTCCCACATTGTTGATAATCCAATTGCACTTAATATTAGAACTAATACTTTTATAAAAATAGCGAATACTATATTTTCCTTAACAATTCTCATTGTTCTCTTAGATAAATATATTGCATCTACTATTTTAGAAGGTTCATCTGTCATAAGAACAATATCTGCAGCTTCTATTGCGCTATCTGAACCTAAAGCTCCCATAGCAATTCCTATATCTGAAATTGCCAAAACTGGTGCATCATTTATTCCATCTCCAACAAATGCAAGTTTTCCTTTTTCAGTTTTCTCTTTTAATAAAGTTTCTACTTTTTCCACTTTTCCATCTGGTAATAATTCAGTATAAACTTTGTCTAGTCCTAATTCCTTTGCTACACTTTCACCAACATCTTTTCTATCACCTGTTAGCATAATTGTTTGTTTAATATTATTTTTCTTTAAATTTTTTATTGCTTTTATTGAATCTTTTTTTATTTTATCTGCTATTAGAATATATCCTGCGTATTTTCCATTTATTGCAATATATAGAATTGTTCCTATTTCATCACATTTTTGGTAATCAATTTCTTTTTGTTTCATTAGTTTTTCATTTCCAACTAATACTTCTTTATTTCCTATTTGAGCAACTATTCCATGTCCTGATATTTCCTCTGTTTTAATAATTTCTTTTTCATCTATTCGTTTATTATATGCTTTTTTTAAAGATACTGAAATTGGATGATTTGAATAATTTTCTGCATAGGCTGTTATTCTTAATAATTCCTCTTCACTTATATCTACTGGGCTTACTTTTTGTACTTCAAATACTCCTTCTGTTAATGTTCCAGTTTTATCAAACACAATTATTTCTGTATTTGCCAATTGTTCTAGATAATTACTTCCTTTTATTAGTATTCCCATTTTAGAGGCTCCACCTATACCACCAAAAAAACTAAGTGGTATAGAAATAACTAATGCACAAGGACAAGATACAACTAAAAATGATAATGCTCTATAAATCCAATCTGAAAAACTTGCACCCTTTACTAGTAGTGGTGGAATTATTGCAAGTATTAGTGCAATTATAACAACTATTGGAGTATAATATGCAGCAAATTTAGTAATAAAGTTTTCTGATTTAGATTTTTTACTACTTGCATTTTCTACTAAATCCAAAATTTTACTTACAGTAGATTCTCCAAATTCTTTTGTTACTTTTATTTTAATAACACCATTTAAATTTATTGTACCACTTAATACTTCTTCACCTTTTTCTATTTCTTTTGGCAAGCTTTCTCCTGTTAGTGCTTTTGTGTCTATACTAGAATTTCCATCAATTACTATTCCATCAAGAGGTATTTTTTCACCTGGTTTTACTACAATGATATCTCCAATTTTTACATCATCTGGATCTACTTTTTGAATTTTTCCATCTTTTTCAATATTTGCAAAATCAGGTCTGATATCCATTAGATTTGCTATAGATTTTCTAGATTTATCTACAGCATAACTTTGAAATAACTCACCCACTTGGTAAAAAAGCATTACTGCTACAGCCTCTGGAAACTCTCCAATCCCAAAAGCTCCAATTGTTGCAACTGTCATTAAAAAGTTTTCATCAAAAACTTTTCCTCTTATAATATTTCTTAATGCTTTTCTTACAATTTCAAATCCTACAATAATATAAGCTACCAAAAAAATTATTTTATTAATAATTTCACTATTAAAATTTATTAACATAGCAATAATAAATAATATTAATGCTATTATAATTTTAATTCCTTTTTTCTTCATGTTGTAATGCCTCCTAGATTTCTTCTAACTTTACATCTGGTTCTTCTTTTTTTATAACTTTTTTCACTTTTTCAAGTACCTCATTTTTTCTTGATTCATCATATTCAATTTCTAATTTCTCTGTCATAAAACTTATACTTGCACTGTTTATTCCTTCTATTTTATTGATAGCTCTTTCTAATTCTGCAGCACAATTTGCACAATCTAAACCTTTAATTTTAAATTTACTTTTCATATCTTTTCTCCTTACTTTTATATTTTATAAATATATTTTCTATATTACTAGACATAGTTTTACTTAAAACTTATTTTCTATGTTCTATATGCTCAACACCTATTTCAAAAACTTGTTTTACATGCTCATCATCTAATGCATAAAAAACTTCTTTTCCAACTTTTCTACATTTTACAATTCCACTTCTTCTTAAAGTTCCTAATTGGTGTGAAATTGATGATTTACTCATTTCTAATACATTTGCAATATCACATACACACATCTCATTATGATCTAATGCAAATAAAATTTTTACTCTAGTAGTATCACCTAAAATTTTAAAAAATTCTGCAAGTTTATTAAATGTATCTTCCTCAGGCATGTTTTTTATAGTATCATCAACTACTTCTTGATGTATTACATTACAATCACAAACAAACTCATTTCTAGACATCGATTACCTCCTCACTTTGTAACTATTTTCATTAATATAGTTGAATATTTGCTCAACCTTTACTATATTATATATGAATATATACTCAACTGTCAATACTTTTTATTAAAATAAATTTTTAATTTATTTTTACATATTATACTATCTAAAAAAGTTAAGAAGCTACTAAACAAAAGTTTAGTAGCTTTTCTTTTAAATCCATTCTTTATACTTTTTAATATAAATTCTTTTTGCAAAACTTGCTACTATACAATATAAGAAAGTTACTGCAAAAATTAATCCTATATATTTTCCTGCTATTGGTACTAATCCAATAGCTGTTCCAAAAGCTGTAAATGGTACTAATATACCAACCAAAATTAATAATGTTGATGATATATATACTGCTTTATGAGCATTACTCTGTATAAATGGTAGCTTTCCAGTTCTTATTATATGCATTCCTATTAAATTAGAAACTATACTATAAGTAAACCAAATTGTTTGGAAAGTAGCTACATCTCTTACATTAAATAAAAACCATAATGATGCAAAAACTACTAAATCAAACATTGAACTTACAGGTCCCATAAATAACATAAATCTTTTTAAACTTTTTATATCTAATTTTTTTGGTTTTTCTAAAAGCTCTTTATCTACATTATCAAAAGGTATTGTCATTTGACCAAAGTCATATAACAAACCTTCTACCAATAACTGAATTGGTGTTTCTGGTAAAAATGGTAAACAAGCACTTGCAATAATTACTGATACAACTTCTCCAAAGTTAAAACTTGTTGCCATTTTAATATACTTCATTAAATTTACAAAAGTGCGTCTTCCTTCTGTTACACCATCTAATAATACATTTAAGTCTTTTTCTAGTAAAATAATATCTGCTGATTCTTTGGCAATATCTACAGCAGTATCAACAGATACTCCAACATCTGAATTTGTAAGTGATGGACTATCATTTATTCCATCTCCCATATATCCTACAATATTTCCTGCTTCTTTCAAAACTCTTACAATTCTTGCTTTTTGAATAGGTGAAAGTTTAGCAAATATATTTGTTCTTTTCATCACTCTTAATAATGCAACATCTGAAAGTTTATCAACTTTACTTCCAAGTATAATATTTTTAGAATTAATTCCCACTTTATTACATACACATCTTGTAACTTCTGCATTATCACCAGTAAGAACTATTACTCTTATTCCCGCATTATTTAGTTTTTCTATTGAAGCTTTAGCACTTTCCTTTGGTGGATCTAAAAATCCAATAAATCCAACTAATGTCATATTTCTTTCGTTTGAAACATCAAACTTTTCTATATTTTTAATATCTGATTTTTTACAAACTGCTACAACTCTTAAACCGTCTTCATTTAATTTTTTAGTTAGTTTTTCTATATTTGTTTTTATTTCTTTTGTTATTGGACTTATATTTCCCTTATAATCTATACTTGTACAAATACTTATAATTTCTTCTACTGCTCCTTTTGTAATTAATTCTTTTTCAGAATTATTTTCTACTACAACAGATAATCTTCTACGAGAAAAATCAAAAGGAATTTCATCTATTTTTCTATATTTTTCTGTCTCTTCTTGCATACCATTATCTAAAGCTCTTTTTATAACTGCTTCATCAATACTTCCTTTTAAACCTGTTTGAAAATAAGCATTTAAAAGTGCATATTTTAAAACTCTTGGATCTTCTTCACCATTAATATCTAAATATTTTTCAAGAACAATTTTATCTTCTGTCAAAGTTCCAGTTTTATCTGTACATAAGATATTCATAGCTCCAAAATTTTGTATTGAATCAAGCTTTTTTACTATTGTTTTCTTTTTAGACATTCTAACTGCACCTTTAGATAAGCTAGAAGATAATATAACTGGTAATAAAAGTGGAGTTATACAAATTGCTATTGCAACAGCAAATGTAAATGCTAAAACTATATCATGTTTTTCTACATTTATTATAAAAACAAGAGGAATCATAACAAGCATAAATCTTATCAATAATTTACTTATATTTTCTATTCCTTTTTGAAATGCTGTCTTTTCTTTTCCTGAACTTATTGTATGTGCAATTTTACCAAAATAAGTAGAATCACCTTTTTTTATAACAACACCTTTAGCAGAACCTGAAACAACATTTGTTCCCATAAAACATATATTATCTAATTCTACTAAATTATCTAATTTATTTTTAGGATCTTCTAATTCTACTGTTTTTTTAACACTATCTGATTCACCTGTTAAAGAAGATTGTCCTACATATAAATCTTTTGATTCTATAATTCTTAAATCTGCTGGTATCATACTTCCAGCAGAAAGAACAACTATATCACCTAAAGTAATATTTTTTACTGGTACTTCTATTTTTTTTCCATTTCTTATAACAATTGCATTTGTTGCAACAAGCTCTTTTAGTTTTTCGGCAGCTCGATTAGATCTATATGTTTCGAAAAAATCTAGTAAAGTACTTGCTGTAACTAAAACAGCTATTACTATAATATTAGCATAACTTGGTACTTCTGCTAAATAAATATCCGTATAAACAAGAATAATTGATATTCCTATTAAAATACAATTAAAAGGTGTAAGTAAACTTTCTAAAAAATAATGATACCATTTTTTAGGTTTAGCTTGCTTAATTTCATTTAATCCTAAATTTCTCAGATTTTCATTTGCTTTTTCTTCTGACAGTCCTTCTTCACTAATATGATATTTTTTCATAAATTCATTTTTTGATATTTTACTATCTTCTCCATACATCTTAGCTACATCAACATCTTCTTTTTGATTATGCATTTTTAATCATCTCCTATTATTTTTATTATATCTCTGATGAATTAATTTATTATAATATAATCTACTTTTAAATTATCACACAAAGATTTTTAAAAGTCAATGTAAGCTTTTTAATAAATTATATATAATTTTTTATCTATCCATTGAAATACTTATTTATAAATGTTATTATGAACAAAAATACAAAATAAATTAAAAAAAGGAGTTTTTATGGAAGAAAGACCTCAAAATAAATTTTTAAGCGAACTATATGATGATTTTTTTTGGCTTATCTCATCAGATCCAGATGCTTTTGATGCTGCAAAAAATACTGTTAAAAAAATTAAATACAATAGAGAGAATGCATCGAAATTTAATTTTAAAACTAGAGAAGAATATTTAAAAGATGCAGAAACTAGAGCTAAGACACAAAATAAAACAATAGATTCTAAAAGTAGTGGATATTTTGATGAATATGAAATAGAAGAAAAAGATTCTACTTCTAAAAATATAGAAAAAAACATCTCTGAAAAAACTGAAAAATTAAAAGAAGAAACTGATAAAAATATTAAAGAAATTTCAAAAGAAGAAAAAGAAGAAAAACTTCAATATTTTTTTAAAAAAGTTGATGAATTACATCTAGAAGATACATCGAAATTAGTTTTAAAAAAGATGATTGACTATGCAAGAAAATATGATGAAAAAATAGTTAAACACTATATTCCATTTAACATGAGAATTTATAGCCAAGATGATGAAATTTTATATTCAATCATAAATTTAATAATAGATAGTTTTACATACTTTAATTATATGAAAAATGAAGAAGCTGTAGAAAGATCTTTTTTTGTAGTAGAAGAAGGAAACCATATTACAGATTTATATAACAATTTTAATAGCTTAGTTGTTTTTAAAGATGTAGATGGACTATTAAATAAAGATACAATTACTCGCAATAAATTACTTAATATTTGGGAAGATGTTATATGTGATTATAGTAGTATAGATGGTATTACAACTATTATTGTAGATAAAAATAAAGAAAAAATTGATGAGTTATTTTCAAATAACTCTACATTAAAAGACAAAATTTTTGATTTTGAACTTTCTACTACAAGTTTTAATATACAAGAAATTTATCAAGATATTTTAAAAATATTAAAAAAAGATTATATTGTAACTGGTGAATTTGAAGTAAAGCTTTTAGATTATATTACTGAGACTTTTAAAACAAGTAATT
Source organism: uncultured Clostridia bacterium (assembly GCA_944390285.1). Taxonomy (GTDB): domain Bacteria; phylum Bacillota; class Clostridia; order TANB77; family CAG-508; genus Scatovivens. The sequence continues at coordinate 301,385 of CALXPN010000002.1, read as the reverse complement.
TAACACCTTCTGAATATGAAAACTCTCTTATTGAAAAGATTTTATTTAATCAAACTGAAAATATTATAGAAGCAAACTCTATTCCAACATATGAGAAAAATAAAACTATTGATGAAATCTTCGAAGATTTAAATAGTCTAATAGGATTAGATAATATAAAAGAGTCTTTAAAAGAATTAGTAAGTTTTATGCAATTTAAAAACAAGACAAAAGACTCTCTTAATATAAAAAATACTAATTTACATATGGTTTTTTTAGGAAATCCTGGTACAGGAAAAACAACTGTTGCAAGAATGGTATCAGGTATTTTATATAATTTAAAATATATAAAACAAAATAAATTAATAGAAGTTTCAGCAAAAGATTTAATAGGTCAATATGTAGGTCAAACAGCACCTAAAACAATGTCTGTAGTTGAGAAAGCTTTAGGAGGAGTTTTGTTTATCGATGAAGCTTATTCACTAGCTAGTTCTTCAAGTGGAAATAGTTTTAACGAAGAATGTGTTTCAACTTTGATTCAGGCTATGGAAAATTATAGAAATGATTTTGTTGTTATTTTTGCTGGATATAAAAAAGAAATGGATGCATTTTTAAAATCTAATTCTGGTATAATCTCTCGAATTGGTTATACATTAGATTTTAAAGATTATACTATAGATGAACTTGTTTTAATTTTAAAATCCATGTTTAAAAAATCTGGCTTTTTAGTAGAAAAAAATGCTATTATAAAAGCTAAAAAAATAATTGAAGATTTTGCTCAAACAGAAAATTTTGGAAATGCAAGGTTTGTTAGAAATCTTTATGAAAAAACAATTATCAAACATGCTAAAAACACAAAAAATACTACTTCTAAAAAAGCTTTAAAAACAATAACCACAGAAGATTTATCAACAGAAAATCTTATGAAATTTTAAAAATTAGCAATAGAGCTTTACTTCTCTATTGCTAATTTATTTTATATCCCAATTCCACTTCTATTTCAAATTCTTGATTTTCCCTCCTGATATTTAATTTTACTTTGTCTTTTGGTTTTTTAGTATAAATATATTTTTTTAAATCATTCATTTTGTTTAGTTCTACATTATCTATCTTTGTAATTACATCACCAATTTGAACTCCTTTATTAAATAAAGGTCCATCAGGAAGAATAGTTGCTATATAAATTCCATTTGTTATATTAAGATTTGAATTTAAATATGGGATTACTTCTTTATCATATCCATAAATTCCTAAATATGCCTCTTCAAACTTACCAGTTTCATTTAATTTTTCCAATATTGGTTTTACAATATTTACTGGCACTGCAAATCCAATTCCTTCTGCATCACTAATTTTTACAGTATTTATTCCTATTAATTCTCCTTTTTTATTTATAAGCGCCCCACCACTATTACCTTCATTTATTGTTGCATCAGTTTGTATCAAATCTTCCATGTAATTTTCTTCTGATTCAATTTTTATGGTTCTATCAATACCACTTATAATTCCTTTTGTCACAGTTCTTTGAAATTCAATTCCTATTGGATTTCCAATTGCATATACTTCGTCTGCTAAATTTATATTGTCTGAATCACCTAATGTTATATGTTCCAGATTTCCAGCAGTAATTTTTACAATTGCAAGATCTATATTACTATCTGACCATATTACATTTCCATTATACACATTTCCATTTTCAAGTGTTACATAACAGTTACCATACTTATTTCCTGCTACATGCTGATTTGTTAAAATATATCCATCATCTGTAAGTAAAACTCCACTTCCTAATCCAAGTTTTGCTTCAGAATCGTCAAGAAAAATAGAATTTCCACTTTGTTCTAACTTAGAAATTCCAACTACTGTTCTAACAACTTTGCTTACTGTTTCTGATACATTGTTTTCCACATTTTCTCCAGAATTTGTGGATAATTCACTTACATCATAAGTATCTGCTTCTGTTTGATTTGATCTGTCAAAATCTAACTTTATGATTAAAATACATAATAATGCTATAATTACTGTCATAAAAAAAATTAAAAGAATTTTTTCCAATCTTCTTTCTTTTTTATTTTCATAATACATATATCTTTTCCTTTCAACTTATAGAAATATTTTTCCATATATTTCTTTTTTTATACTTTAAATTATATTATTTATTATTTTGGTAAACATTACTTTCTAATTATTCGATAAATATTGACTTTTTTCTCTAAAAAAAGATATAATAACTTTAGAATATTAGAGATTTATTTTGGGGGAAATTTTAATGGAACTTGATGAAAAAGAGTTTAATATTTATAATATTGTTTCTGTAGAAAAGGGAAAAAGAATTTCTACAGCATTAAAAAACATTACTCCTTCATCAAAATACTTATTATCTCAATTTACTAATTTAAAAGATGCTTATAATGAATTTTTTAAAAATAAAATAGACATTTTAATATCAGATATTTCATATGCAAAAGAAATGGATTTATCTATTTTAAAAAAAATAAGAAAAGAAAATAAAGATCTTTATATTTTCCTAATAATAGATTCTCAAGATTCTTCTATTACAATTAAAGATTTAAATGAAATTTCAGCACAAGGTTATTGTAGCAAAGATGATAAATTAAATCAGTTATCAATATTTATAGAAACGGCTATTAAATCTTTAGATCAAATGAATATGATAAAAACTATGAATGAAGAATTACTTGCTTCAAAGGAACAACTTGTAAAGTCTTATCTTGAAAGTATTGAAATACTTAGATATATTGTTGAGGCAAAAGATACTTATACAAGAGGTCATTCAGAAAGAGTTTCAGAATATTCAGTTTTGATAGGAAAAAATTTAGGTCTTTCTAAATTAGATTTAAGAACTCTAAAAATTGGAGGATTATTTCATGATATAGGTAAAATCGGAATTTCAGATACTATTCTTTTAAAAAAAGGAAAACTCACTGCATCAGAATATGATGAAATTAAAAAACATCCTATTATAGGAAAAAATATTCTTTCAAATGCTGCTATTTTTCAAGATATTATTCCTATAGTTTTATATCATCACGAAAGATATGATGGAAAAGGTTATCCTGAAGGTCTTTCAAATAAAGATATTCCTTTTTTAGCAAGAATAGTTTGTGTTGCAGATGCTTTTGATGCAATGACTTCTAAACGTTCTTATAGAGATATTTTAGATATAGAATACGTCAAAAATGAAATAAAATCTAAATCTGGAACACAATTTGACCCAATTGTCGCAACTACATTTTTAGATATTATAAATAATGAAACTAGAATTATATCAGAAATTAAAAACAGGTATTAATGTTAAGTATTTTTACTTATTTAAATAAATTATTTTTAAAGAAAGGAGATATCTTAGAATTATCTAAGATAAATTTAAGCTATGACAATATCTGAAATCAAAAAAGAAGCAAAAGTTAAATTACAAGGTAAACTTGGAAAAACTATTTTACTTTATGTTGTTTATGCTATCATTATTGGACTTTTAGAATCTATCTCTATGTTAATTAAACAAGAGGCTTTAAGTACAATTTATTCAATAGCTCTATTAATTATTACTTTACCATTTAGCTATGGATTTGTAGCTTCTTTAATTAAACTTTCTCGTGAAGAAGATGTACAAGTAACGGATTTCATAACAATTGGTTTACAAAACATGGGAAGAGTTTGGGGAGTTTTTGGAAGAACTCTATTAAAATTAATATTACCACTTATCCTATATATAGCAGCATTTGTATTTTGTATGTACTCAATAATAAGTACTGCAATAAATCCAGATAATGGAACTATGCTTATAGTTGCTATCATTCTATTAGTAGCTTCTATTATTTATTTAATTGCAAAAGCTTTATTATATGGATTATCTTCATATCTTATTTATGATGAAGAAAATTCTAGTAGTAAAGAGATTGTTGAAAAAAGTGCTAATTTAATGAATGGTAATAGATGGAAATATATAGGATTAATGCTTTCTTTTATAGGTTGGTATTTATTAATTTATCTTATAACAATTATACTTATGATGGTTAGTCCTATAATAGCTATTTTATTTATTTTTGTAGGAAGTTTTCTTTTAGTACCATATATAGCTTTTTCAGGAATTGGATTTTATGAAGATTTAAATTCTTCTATAACTACAACTACTGATAGTAGTGAATCAACTGAAAATAAAGAAGAAAATTAGAATAAAAGTTAACATTATAATAAATAGTTATAAAAAAGTACTTTAGAATAATCTAAAGTACTTTTTTACTGTGCTGGAACTGGAACACCAGGTCCTACTCTTATTATTGTTTGCATTGGACTATATGTATCATTTGAAATTATATTTTTTGAAATTACTTCTCCATTGTATCTTACTTCTTTATATGTAGTTACCTTATAACCAGGATGACCAGATTGTGAAACTACTTGCTGTCCAGGAGCAAGTGTTGCATCTTGAACATATGATGTTGTGTAAGGAATAGATGCTGTTGTAACTGGAAGAATTCTTACTTCATATTCCTTTTCTTCTTGAACACCATATATCTTAAATTCTGCTATCCCATTATTTACTGTTGCTTCTATTTTGATAGGGTAATTTCTTGAATTCTTAAATTTAAAATCTTTAACTCCATAAACAACTGTAGCATCTCTTCCAGCTGCAACATATGAAGTTGTATATGAGTGATTTTTTCTTTCTGTTACTTCTAAATTTGCTAAAAGTACAGCATTATATAATGTTGATGAGATTTGGCATATTCCTCCACCTAATCCATCTACAACTGCACCATTTTCATATATTTTTGCATCTTTATATCCAGCCTCAACAGTTCTTTTTCCAACTGTTTTATTATATGAAAATTCTTCTCCAGGCATTAAAACTGTTCCATTTATTTTACTTGCTGAAAGTTTTAAATTTGTACTTCTATCTGTATTACTTGCGTCATATTTTGTACTAAAAGAAGAAACTAAATATGGAAAAGCTTCTTTTCCTAAATCTTTTATAGTTTTTTGAGCTTTTGTTATATTTAAATCAAAAGAATATTCTTCTTTATTTTCTGAATCTATAATTTTTTGAGCTTCTTCTGCTGAAATACTTAAATCAACACCATCAACATCTGGATAAATTTTATATGGATCTGTTTCAAAATAGGCATCTTGAGGTTGTTTATATATTTCTTCACGTATTTTTGCCATATCAATATTATCTGCTTTTTTTTCTTTTACAGGAATTTCGATTTCTTGTTTAAAACTATCGTCTATAATATTCTCTGCTTTTCTTGAAAAAATCGCATCTATAATTTCCTTTTCCAATTTCTCAGTATCTACTTCTATTCCATCAACACCTTTGTTTACAATCAATTTTGTACCTTCTATGTAATATGATGGCTCTACTACTACACCTGGTATTTCTGCATTTATATTGCTTACAAATTGATCTAATAATTCTTTATTATATGTATACTCTGGATTTATGTTTTCGCCTATAAATGCTGTTTTAAGTAAAGTATAATTATTAAAAACTATATTATTATTTCTACCAATTAAATATGCATTCTCTATTGTTCCATCTATATTATATTTGTATTCTATTTGTTCTGGTTTTAGTGAAATATTATAACCATCTCCATATTTTAAATATATTTCTGGTGATAATTCTCTAGTTATTGCTTCATTTACTTTATTTTTTGCATCTTCTACACTTAATTTAGAAACATCTATATTTTTTACAGACACACCATTTATAATATTAGAATTATTCATATTTAACAAAGCAAATATTGTTGAAAAACATATTGCAAGAATAATCAGTATTGTTATACAAATAAATATATATGTTCTTCTTTTTTTATTTTTAATCATTTCTTCTACATATTCAGGCTTTCCTTTATCTGTAGCAACCAGCTGTTCATCTTCTTTTTTTATCTCTACTAACGAAGTTTTTTCGGATTTCTTATTATCATCTTCTGGTGAAACTTCTTCAGTTTTTTCATTTTCCTCCAAATCTTTTTTATCTTGTTTAACAGCTTCTTCATTTAATTCTTCTATAGAATTATCTTTCTCAATTTGCTTATCAGTAGAATTTAAATCTTTTTCATTTATATTTTTATTTTCAGTATTATCTTGATTTCCTACTGAAGTAGTTTCTGCTAAATTATTTTCCTCTTTTTTTATTTCTTTATTTTCTAGATTATTTAAATTTTTTGAATTTGATTTTTTCTTATTTATTTTTTTATTTTTCTTTTTCTTAGCAGCAGACATTTTATGTTCTTCCTTTCATGTTTTTTCCTCAAGCATTTTATCATATGTTCTTTTTTTCCGCAATATTTTTACTAGACAATAGTAAAATTTATATATATAATATCTTTAAGTTATATCTAATTAATTTTATTAAAGAAAATGAAAAAAAGAACAAAAAAGAACAAATATATATAACAAAAGAGGTGCAATAGAAATGATAGGAAATATGATTTCAAGAATAAGGAAAGAAAAAGGAATTACAAAAACAGAACTTGCTAATCAAACAGGAATAAATATTGGGCATTTAACACATATTGAAAAAGGTGAAAGAAATCCTAGTCATAAAGCCCTAAAAGCAATTTGTTTAGCATTAGATATACCTTATCAACAATTATTATATACATATGATAAAACTCTTTCTGATGAACAATTAGAATATGGATATATTGATTATGTTCAATATAATAAAGTACCAGCTATTTCTAAAATAGATGGTTATATAAATTGTCCAGCTGATTTTTCTGATGCATCTTTTGCATATAAAGTACCAGACTCATCTATGGCACCACTTATAAAGGAAGGTGCTTATGCTTTTGTTGAAATAAATGGACTTATTGAAAATAGAGCAATTGGATTATTTAAATTAAATGATGATTATCTTATTCGTAGACTTATCTATAAAAATGATAAATTTGTTTTAAGAGCAGATAATAAAGATTTTAAAGATATAACTATTAATTCTCGTGACTTATTTCAAATAATAGGTCGTATTTACATATAAAAAATACTTTATTAAATATTTATTAATTTTATTGAATAATAATTTATTTAATACTATAATATTTTTAGTTTACTTATGAGGAGATTTTTATGGAATTAGTTAAAAATATATTTTTTAATACAGATAGATTAGTAGCAAATGAAATTGTAAAAATATCATATACAGGTTTATTTTTTCAAAATGGTGCTACAAATGTTTATATAAGATATGGTTTTGGAGAAGAATGGGAAAACCTTGTAGAAAAGGAAATGATTAAAACAGAACTTGGATTTCAAATAGAAATTCCTTTAGAAAATAAAGGAACTCTTAATTTTTGTATAAAAAATGAAAAAGATGAATGGGATAATAATAATGGAGAAAATTATATTTTTGAAATTCAAAAACCTGAAACTTCATTAGCTGTAATTGATGATAAAAAATCATTAAAAAAATTACGTAAAACATATATTTGGTCAAAAAAACTAAAAATTACTATATATAAAATTTTAATTTCTATACCAAAAATAATTACTGGAAATTATAGAAAAAAATTAACAAATCAAGAACAAAATAATCATTAAAATAAATCATCTTATTAGAAATCTAATAAGATGATTTATTTTTATTTCTTTTTCTTAATATTTATTATATATTAAATTATTACTATTCCTCCATTTGGTGAAATTACTTGTCCAGTTGTAAACTCATCTTCTATAAGCCATTTTATACATTTTGTAATATCTATCGGTCTACCTTTTTTATTTAATGGTGTTTCTTCTAATATGCTATTCCAAACTTCTTCTGTTAAATCTTTATTCATTTCTGTATCAATTGCTCCAGGAGCCACAGAGTTAACTCTTATATTTGATGGTCCTAATTCTTTTGCTAATGCTTTTGTCATACCATCTATTCCTGCTTTTGCCATTGAATAGTGTACTTCACATGAGCCACCTGTTAAACCATATATAGATGAAATATTTATAATTGCACCTGAATGTTCTCTTATCATATGTTTTGCTACTGCTTGAGCCACAAAAAAAGCTGAATATAAATTATTTTTCATCATTTTATCAAAATCTTCTTCTGTTATGTCTGTAAATAGTTTTTGTTCTGCTATTCCTGCATTATTTATTAATACATCAATTTTATTATATTTTTCTATCGCAAAATCTACTAATGAATCTACTTCTTCTTTTTTTGAAACATCAGCTTTAAATATATCAATTTCAATATTTTTTTCTTTTAATTTATTTTTCAAATCTAATATTTCTTTTTCTGATTTATTATAATTTGCAATTATTTTATTTCCTTCAAGAGCTAAATTATATGCCATATTTCTACCAATTCCTCTACTTGCTCCTGTTATTATAATTACTTTTTTCAATTTTTTCCTCCTATTTTTAAAAAGGTAAGTCTGGGTTTTCTGTAAATTTTACTACAACAATTCCATTTATGACTTTTACAGATGTTTCACCTGGAAAATTTTCCATTTGTTTATATTCTTCACTATTTACTATTCTGTAATATACATCTGCAGAACAAGGTACTACATCTAGTCCACAATAAATCTTTAAGAAATTTACCCATGTTCCTACAGATCCATTATATGAACCATGAAAAGCTGGGTTAAGAACTATAGACCCTACGCTATAATTATAAAGCGATGAAGTTCTTGGATAATTATAATCCCCTACAATTCCTCCAAATAAGACTGGATATTCTTTTTTATATCCTTCTGCAGTTTCCATTCTATCTACTATTCTAATTGCAGTTGAATAAGCTTGATTATATGTTAATTTCATTGCTGAATATGATACATTATCTGCAATATAATAAGTTAAAATTATTCCTAAACAGAAAATAATCGCTATCCATTTTATTATTATAAAATTATTGATATTTTCAAATATAGCAAGTGCAAATGGAATCATTAAAATCATTTGCACTGTTGTAAGTGCATACATTATATTACCTACTAATATAATATCAATTATATTTAAACATATTGGTATTACAAGTAAAAATAAAATAGATAAAATTGCTTTTAATATTTTTTCATTTCTCGTTTTTCCCTTTATGAAAATTGCTGATACTAAGAAAGCTATACAAAACATTGCAAAAAATATTAAAAACATAACTTCTCTTCTATAATTAGAATTATACACTATTGTATCTTTAAAGAAAAAAGCCAAAAAGTCTTGATATGTTTGTAATATTGTATTTGGTAAATTACTTAGAATCCCTAAAATAGATATTCCTTGAGTTCCTTTATAAGTATCTGATAATTCTAGATGTAATACATCTAAAACTATCATTGTTATAATATAATATAAAGCTCCACCTACTAAAACTACTGCAATTGCTTTTAAAATATCTACTAAAACTTCTTTTATAGTTTTTGTATTTCTTACTAAATTTAATATACATACCATGGCACATAGTCCTATACTTACACCTATATAACTCTGGTAAATACTTAAAGAAAACATGAAACACAAAGCTGATAAAAAAAATCCAATTTTTTTATATTTAAATTTGTATAAAAACCATATTACAAGTACTGAAATTAAAAAATTAAAACAATAAGCAAAAGCTGTATATATATATAATAATGTTATAGTAAGTGTAGGTGTAACTGCTACAACTAAAGATGTTAAAATAATAGATAATTTGCTTTTTAAATTAAATATATCTATTAGAAAAACTACTGCAATTGCCATAGCAAGTAAACATGAAATTGTGGCTACAGTAGGAATTGCAATAAAATTATTCAATCTTTCCACAATAGCAATTCCCCATCTACCTAAAGTTGTCTCCCATGCTCCTGGTCTAAAATATTGAATTGAATTCCACAATCCATCCTGACTCATAACCATTTCTGTTATTATAGTTATATGTGTTACTATTCCTACAAAAAATGTTACTAAAAATGCTAATCTTTTTCTTATATCAAACCAATTTATAAATTTTTGCCAAGCTTCTTCTGGAGTAATCATTTTGAATTTCTTTCTCTCTTTTTTTTCTTCCATATTTATTCTCCCCATTTTTATTACTATTTTATTATAAAATCAAGTTAAGGTTATGTCAATATGCTTGTTTTTATTATATAATAGTTAAATATATCATTCACAAAATCATTTATTTTAAATCGACATTTAAAATATCATCATCTGTTACTGAATTAAATTTATACTTCAATTCAATAAAAGTATTATAAGCTGTATTATCAGTAGAAACTACACCAGATGATGCTCTTAAAATTAATCCATTTTCTTTATCTATATAAACATAATTATCATCGTTTTTATTTATCATTTGATTATTATATAAATTAGTAAATTTATAAGCTATAATCCCATTATATTCAACTTGTTGTATTTTAGTAAATAAACAATTTTTTATAAAATCAAAAATATTTGATGATAAATAATAGGATTTTAATGCTATTGGCATGATATTGTTTTTTTCTACATCATAATATGTTTGATATTCATTTTCAGATTTAATATACAAATTACATTTTTCACCATCAAATTGTTCTACCATTTCATCTATGATATTTCCATCAATTTTATTTATATTTTTTAGCTTTCTTAAATATTTATTATCTTTAACATATGATGTAATAACTGTAATAGAATCATCATTATATTGATAGTATTCTATATAATAATTATTTATATTAGCTAACAAATTAGTTTTATTTAAAAGATTTGCCATAATAATACCTTTCCTTAAAAATACAATAACACAACTTAATACTAACAATGCTACTATTAATTTTAGTAAATTATATTTTTTATTAAATTTTTTAGCAAAGTTAATAATCTCATTATCTTCAAGGTCTAATTTTTCGTTTTCCTGCATTTCTTCTAATATTAATCTGCAATCCTTACATTCATTCAAATGATTTTCTATAAAATTATTTGTATCTTTTGAAGTTAAATTATCAATGTAATTAGGAAATAAATCTTTAACAATTTCACATTCTTTTTTATTTATCATTTTCTTTTTCCTCCTTAATTCTCTTCTTTCCTCTATAATATGTAACTCTAGCCCATGTTTCAGTTTTATTTAATATTTTACCAATTTCATAAAAGGATAGCTCACCTGTTATACGTAAAAACATTACTTTTTAGTCATAGTATCTAATAAATTAATCTTTTTATATAGAATATCTAGTTCCTCCTGATGTATAACTTTTTCCTCAATATTATCATCAATTACTGAAATTTCAATAGTATCCAAGTTAACAAATTTTAATCTCTTATTGTGCTTATTTCATTTAACCATAAATTTTTAGCAATTTCACAGAGCCAAGTTGTTACTTTAGAATTACTTTTAAATGAGTTTATATTTAAAATTGCCCTATAAAAAGTCTCTTGAGCTAAATCTTCAGAAATTTCTTTATTATTGGTTATACTTAATAAATATTTATATACTATATTAAAATATTTTAAATATATCATTTCAAACTCATTCATATTTATTCTCCTTTATAATAAGACAATTGATTTCAAAATTTGTTACAAAATAATAATTTTTATATAGCATGTTCATCATATCTTTATATATATATTTTTTTATTTGCTTCATAGTGTATTGTTTTTGGTTACTTAAAATTTTAAAAAATATTACTCGACTACTTAAACTTTAATTTTTGTGTTATAATTTTACTCATGGAAATACCTCTTTATATGATTTCGTTTTTGTGGTTAAAAACATTTTATCATATTTGGCATTTCCTTTTTTATTTTTTATCTCTATGTAACATGTAATATTTTTAACATATATAAAAGTATGTATGTTGAATATTTTTTAAGTTTATTTTTAATATCTTCTTTCTTATTTATCTTTAGAACTTTCTTATAACAAAAATAAAGAAACATTGCCCACCGAAATGAGCAATGTCTTTGTTTAGTATAGTAATAACTAGCTTTTGAAGATAAGTTTCATGAGAATGTTTAAACTATCATATTAATGATTTGTTGTTTGCCGAGATGTCGTGTTACTTGAAATTACCAAGTTGCAGTTACGGTTCCAGAATAGGTCTGACCAGAAGAACTGCCACCAGAAGGTCTTACTTCAATAATGTAATTGGTTGGCGAAATCGCTAAAATGAATTTGGAAACGGAAGAACCATCTGCAGGAACATTATTAGCAATAGTAGTTACGCCATTGCTAGATTTGGCAACAATGCTAAAAAGCATTTGAGGATTGCCAGAAATAGTCACTGTAATAGTTGGAAATGCTCCAACACCAACAAGAGAAGCCGATGCAGTATGTCCTGAAGAAAAATACAATGGTGCGGACACAGATGCCCGAGTAACTTGAGTTGTCACTTCATCAGCAACTTTGGTATTTGTAGAAGTTGCAGCATATGTAACAGTTCCATTGTTCATTGAAAGTATAAAAATCAAAGCTAAAATAAGACTAAAAATTTTTCTCATAGATGTAATCTCCTTTCAAGTACACAAAACTTATCTTCATATATTGTGGCGAACAACTATAAAATTATATTACTCTATTAATACAATGTCAAGTATTGAAATAAAAGATATGTATAATGTATAATGTATAATGTATATTATATAATATTAATATAGAGGTGATAAGCATGAAAAAAAATATAGTAATAGTAGTATTATTATTAATAATTGTTATTTTAATTTTTCTTTATTTAATGCTAGATAATAAAAGTATAAATAATACAATGACTATTTATCAGACTGCATTAAATTTCAATAACTTTGAAAATACTCCAACATTACAAAAAGATGGTTTAAAAATTGAACTATTAGACTTTTTTATAAATGGACAAATACCTGATAATATTAATTCTATCGTAGAAAACGAAAAAAAAGAATTTAATTGTGTTCAAAGAGTTAAATTTTCTACAGAAACTGCTATTCAAGCAGTAATGTTTGATTATCTTGTTTATGATAATAACGGAAAAATATTGTCAACTAATATATATGGTGATTATCCACAAAAAGAAGAATTATTTTCAATTAAATCTTATTTAAATAAATCTATTTTTAATTCAACTGATAATGCAAGTTATATGAATAGAATTTTAAATTCAAGTTATACTTTAGAAAAAATTCAAAACTTAGAAGAAACAACTTCTAATGATTTAACAATAAGTATAATTGGTTTTAAACGTAATAATGAAAAATATGAAGATAATTTCAATAAAATACATATTCTTATTATAAATCCAAAATATCAAGAATATGGAAAGAGTGATTTTACACAAGTATCAAATACAATTTTTGAATTTATATTATCAAAATAAAAATCGAGTAAATCTCACTTCCAGAAGAACTTTAAAAGATTTAATTGATTAATACTGCAATCGCTAGTCGGACTAGATTCAGCCGTATTTTACTTTGAAGGTAATACTAGTTATTATTTTAAAGTAGTACCTGAAGATAATAATGTTAAATACAATTTTGCCTATAACATATACTATGACAACTAATTATTAAAAATTCCATCCACTCATAGCAAAAGGCGAAGTCTGCTTCGCCTTTTTGTTAATTTTATTTACTTTTATTATTCTATATAACTGTAAGTATCTCCTTACATCATATAACATTAACTCATATCTCCTATATAGTAGGATTGCTAAGATTTCTTAGCGATCCTATTTATTATTTTTCTATTTATTGTTTTGCCTTTTTAATAAAATTTTTGTATTATAGGTTTTTAAAGATAATTCTAGTTCATCTTCCATTTCCATATATGATCCAATATTTTCAAATATGATAATTAATTCTTTATTATCAGCTATATAATCAAAATTCGTATGTTTAAATATCCTTTCGTTATTTTTTAATGAAAAAAGCATTCCATATTGAGAAAGGTCTTCTAATGCAATATCTACTATTTGATTAATATCATAATCTTCAAACAACTCTAATTTTACAATCATTTTAGTTGGATATATAGTTGCATATCCACTTTTTATATATTCATTTTCACCATCAAAAACATAGTTAATTTCATTACTTTGTTTAAAAGTATCACTAATTTTTATATTAAATTCCCAATTTCCATCTAAACTTTTTAAATTTCCATCAGAATACATTATATTTAAATTTGTAATTTTAATATTTAATTCGCTAAATTCATTTCTATTTTCCCATAAATTCAATATCATTGTATTTTTAAAGTTTTTTTCAGAAATTTTTTCTAAAGTTGCTTGTTGCATACCTCTTGCAATTCCAACATAAGCTTGATTTGTTCCATCACATTGATATATTCGTTCTTCATTTTCTGTATATATAGAAAAATGGTTAATAGATATACTTTCAATATTATTTTCTTCAACTCTATATGATAAAGAAAAAATTAAATTCACATCATCTAATAAAATATTATCAACTTTTATACCTAAACCATTATCATAAGTAAAATCATCTTTCAATTCTTGTACATACCCTTCTTCTACTGCTGAATCAATAGCTTCTGTTGAATTATTAAATATTTTTTTAATATAACTTTCTATATCTTTTGCAAAAACTATTCCTGTTGAAAACATTAAGCAAATACATGCTGCCATAGCATATTTCATATATTTATAACTTTTTTTCTTTTGAATAACTTTATTTTCTTCTTTAAACTTAGATATAGATATTTTAGAAATTACTTTTTCTTTAATAATATTATTATCTTCCATAATGTCCTCCTTTACTAAACTCTTTTTTTATTTTTTTTCTTATTCGACTTAGTTTTGTACAAACATTCATTTCCGAAATTCCTAATTCATAAGAAATTTCTTTTGTAGATTTAGAATAATAATAGAACATATTGAAAATTTCTAATTCCTTTCTCTTTAAAATTTTTAAACATCTTTCTATTTCAATTCGTTCTTCTAAAAACATATCCATATTACTATAAGAAATAAAATTCTCATAATCTTCTATGTTATATGTAATATTTCTTTTATTTAATTTTTCTTTTATTAAATTTCTTGTAATTCCCGCTATGTAAGAATCTAAATATATTATATTTTTTGTTTGATTTTTCCAAAGTACAAAAAATGTATCAGCCAAAATTTCTTCTTTATCTTCATAACTCAAGTTTTCTCCAACCATATTATTTATGATTTTTCTTATATATGGAGAAAAATCATTTATTATTTTATCTAAATCTACTTCACCTTCATTTATATAACTTTTTAGTTCTTTTAAATTATTCACTTTTAAAACTCCCTTTTAAAGATATCTTCACTTATATAGTGGGGTATTTTTATAAAAACCTTACATTTTTTTTATATTTTTTTCTAATATTTTTTGACCATAAAATGAAAAATCGAGTAAATCTTACTTCCACAAGAAGTTTAAAAGATTTACTCGATTAATTCTGGAGCCGCTAGTCAGACTTGAACTGACGACCTACTGATTACAAGTCAGTTGCTCTACCAACTGAGCTACAGCGGCAAATATTTAATTTTATCACCTAAATAAAAAATGGTGACCCCTACGGGAATCGAACCCATGTCTCCGCCGTGAAAGGGCGATGTCTTAACCGCTTGACCAAGGGGCCAAAAAAGAATACCATAAAGATATTCTTTGGTGAGCTATCCGCGACTCGAACGCGGGACAACTTGATTAAAAGTCAAGTGCTCTACCACCTGAGCTAATAGCCCATAATTTACAAGCAGTAGCTCAAAAGCAACTGCTTTTATATATTACACTATTTTTCATAAGTTGTCAACACTTTTTTTAAATTTTTTATATTTTTTTATCTTTTTACTCATTTTTAAAAATACTTTTTAACCAATTAAAGATTCTTTTTAAATAATTTTCTTCTTTAATATTAGATAATTCTTGCTTTGATGATTCAAATTTTATAGTATTGTCTGAATTTGTGTTAGAAAATACATCTATACCATACTTTTGTATCTTTTTCTCTTCTTCTCTAACTTGATTATTATGCAATATTATATCAAACTCATTAGCTTCTTTTGAATTACACCAATATTTTTTATAAATTAAACCTAATAAAGCTTTTGACTTAGGTTTTAAATTCACTTTATTTATATCAGGATTAATAACCAAATTAGGAATATATTCAGTAGATTTATTTTCTACTAAAAATTTTAAAAATTTATCTGGTATTTTTTTTACATCCTCTCTAGAAGTATTATTCAAAATTATTAAAACCTCCGAGCAGGCTTCACTTAATTCATTATTCATCATCTTTTACCTTAATTTCATCTGACCTTTCTTCTGAAGATATTACTTCTCCCATTATTTTATCTAGCTCTGTTTCCATTAAACCACTCTCTCTTAGCCCATCTCCTATTGATGTTGCTGTATATACTGCTGTATTTACCTCTTTGCTTTTTCTGAATTCTTGAGCTTTAGATAACATTTTTCGTAATTGTTCATAATCTAAATCTAATTCTAAAATATTATTTTTTACTGCTCCTCTATATGATAAAGTATTTTCTAAAAATTGATTAAATTTTTCTTTTGACACTAAAATATCTTGAAAATTTCCTGTTTCTATAGGAGGTTTTTCTTTAGCACTATTTCTTCCATTAAATGCTATATAATCTGTAATACTAACTTCTCTTAATGGTACTACAACATCGTCTTTATTTGAACTATCTGGAATAACTGGTGTTGAAAAAAGTAACTTTTTATTTTGCCATAAATCATTTTGTTTTTGATATCTTTCAATTTGCATTGCTATCTCATCTAATAAGACTTCTGGTTCAGCTTCTTCTTTATGCTCTATTTTAGTTTTTTCTGTACCTTCTTGTATTCTACATTGTGTTTGTTCAGAAAAAACATCTAATGCTTCTTGTAGATCTTGTGTTTCAAAATCTTCTCTTTCTACATCTAATAAATCTAATTCTCCATTTTTTCTTTTTGAAACATCTTTAACTATTCCATATTTCCCATTATAAAACATTAAAACATCGAATTTATCTAAATTTTTTGTTGAAGGTGCTAAATTAAGTATAATAACTGTTTCTAAATTATCTTTTGAATATCCTTCTTTTCTTATTGAATTTAATTGAAGTTCTTCACTTTCTGAAGGAACATTATATATCAAATATTTTTGAGCTTGTTCTTTATTCTGTGAATTACTTATTATAGAACTATTATATGCAGTTAAGGCTTCAGTTAAACTATAATATTTTTCATTTTCACTATTATCTGAATGATAAAAACCACTATAATTTCTATCTATATTCATATCTGGCATTACTTCTAAATAAGGTTTCTTTATACTTGGTAATCTAGGTTGAAATATAATATCAACTCCAATCTTTAATCCACTTAATATTTTATATTTATAATCTTTTCTTCCTGCTAAATCGAGAAAAACATCTCCTTCTTCAGAAGTTTCCTTTTGAATATTTTTTAATCTTTGAACTACCATATATTCCTCTTTCTTTACTGTTTTGTTCAAAACTTTTTATAATTTGTTTTAACAAGTTTATTTTATAAAAAAATCTTTTTATTGTCAAATATACATTCTTAAATTTCTTATTTAATTAATTATTTATTTTTCTCAAAATACTAAAAATAGAAGCTCAAAAAGAACTTCTATTTCTATTTTTTTATTATTCTGCAAATTGCATCATTGATTTACTTAAAACTGATAATTTATCTTCTGCATCTTTCAAAGATTTACCCTTTACTCCCATGTAAAATTTAACTTTAGGCTCTGTTCCAGAAGGTCTTACACAACACCATGCTGAATCCTCTAAATCATAGTATAATACATTAGAAGTTGGAAGTTCTGTTTTTGTTTCTTTTCCTGTTTTGATATCTGTAATTATTCCTTTTTGATAATCTCTAATTTTAATTACTTTATAACCTCCCAATTCTTTTGGTGGATTATTTCTTATTGTCTCTAAAAGTTCTTTCATTTTTACTGCACCATCAGCTCCTTTTAGAGTAATTGTTGAGATACCTTCTTTATAGAATCCATATTTTTCATATATTTTAATCATTTGATCCCATAAAGTTAATCCTTGTTTTTTATAATAAGCTGCTGCTTCACAAAGAATCATAACTGCAGTTATTGCATCTTTATCTCTTGCATGAGTTCCTACTAAACAACCATAACTTTCTTCAAATCCAAATAAATATTCATGACTACCTGTTTCTTCAAAATTTCTAATTTGTTCACCAATATATTTAAATCCTGTTAAAACTTCAATAAAATCAATTTTATATTCTTTAGCAATAGCAATTGCTAAGTTTGAAGAAACTATTGTAGATATTAAAGCACCATTTTTAGGAAGTATTTTTTTAGCTTTTTTCTGTGATAATATATACTCTGCAATTAATAATCCTGACATGTTTCCAGTAAATGACATATACTCTCCTGTTTTACTATCTTTTGCAAGTACTCCTAATCTGTCTGCATCAGGATCTGTAGCTAAAACTAAATCTGCATCTTCTTTTTTAGCAAGTTTTAATGCTAAATCAAATGCTCTAATATCCTCTGGATTTGGATAATCTACTGTAGGAAAGCTTCCATTTGGTAACTCTTGTTCTGGAACTACATATACATTAGAAAAACCTAAATCTTCTAAAACTGTTTGCACAGGTATATTACCTGTTCCATGTAATGGTGTATAAACAATTTTTAAATCTTTTTCTACTTCTTTTATAACTTCTGGATTTAATACTTGTTTTTTTATTGCTTTTAAGTATAATTTATCCATTGCTTTTCCAATTACATTATATAATCTTAATTTTTTAGCTTCTTCTAATGTGATTGATCTTATTAATGAATAATCTTTTACTTTATTTACTTCAGCAATAATTTCCTTATCATGTGGAGCAACTATTTGTGCACCATCATCCCAATAAACTTTATATCCATTATATTCTGGTGGATTATGACTTGCTGTAATCATAATTCCTGCAGTACATCCTAATTCTCTTACTGCAAATGATAGTTCTGGAACTGGTCTTAAAGAATCAAATATATATGTTTTTATTCCATTTGCATTTAAACAAAGAGCTGTTGCCTCACTAAATTCTGGTGACATATTTCTTGAGTCATATGCTATTACAACTCCTTTAGATTCTGTACCCTTTCTTAAAATATAATTTGCTAATCCTTGAGTAGCTTTTGTAACAGTATAAATATTCATTCTATTTGTACCGTTTCCTATAACTCCTCTCATTCCAGCAGTTCCAAATTCTAAGTCTTTATAAAATCTATCTTTTATCTCTTCTTCATTTCCAGCTATTGTTAATAATTCTTTTCTTGTATTATCATCAAATATTGGACTTGTTGACCATTCTTTATATTTTTTAGTATATTCTACTTTATTCATATAATCTTTATATAGTTTTCTTGCTGTTTCTGGACTATCCTGTCCAGTAGCATTTTTTATAGGAGCAAACTCTTCTTCTCTTTTAACTCTTAAAACTACTACATCATCAAACATTTCATATGAATCAAATATAAACATTTCAAATTTATAAGCATTAGGTTTATCACCTTCTATTATTTTGCCATTTTCATCCATATATACAGCCTTTTTTACTGCAGTATGATATGGCAAGCTTAATTCACATACTTTTTCTAATCCTTTTATATTGTATAAGTGGAATATAGCATTTGCATCTCCATAAACAAGTGATCTATCATCATCTCTTAAATTTGCCATCTCTTCTGAGATTTCAGTATATTCTATAACTCCAACTTTTTTATTTTTTCTGCAAAATACACCAACTTTTTCCTTTGGATCTGTTTTTTCTATTGATTTAACAGCACCTAAAACTTTATTATGTATAGACATTCCTATTAATAATGGGTCTACAGGTTTTACTAAAACATTATCAACACCGTTTATAAATACCCATTCAATACCTGCCTCTTTCATTTGACTAATAATATGACATTTTTCCATAGATTGTAATGTTCCACCATGTCCATTTGCAGCTTTTTTTACCATTCCATTTTCATCTAACAAAATTTTACCTGTTAAAGAAACCATTGGCAATTCGCCTTGTTTAAAAAATCTAATTGCTTCTTTTGGATAACCAAAATAATTATGTTCTTCAAAAAAGGCAACTGTTGCATCATTATTTTCTCTACTTGTCATTATATACCAAGGAATTACTGTATCATATTTTCTCCAAGCTTCTTTTATAGTATCACATAAAGCTTCAAATATAGACTTATTTTTTTCTACATCAAAAATAAATGTTCCTTTTGGTCCTTTATGTCCAAGTCTAGTTCCTTGACCTCCAGCCATAGTCACAACAGCAAATTTATTATATTTTATTGCTTCAATTCCTTTTTTCTCATACATTTCACGTTCAGCAACTGTTAGTTTTGATTTATCTACATGTTCTATAGGTTCTACTGTAACTTTTTCAAGTTTTGGTGGTTTTGTAGCATTTTCATAAAGATTTTTCATTAAATCAAAATCAATAGTTTCTATCTGATTTAATAATTCTTTTTTATGGTCATCATCCATTTCATCATATTTTAATAATAAATGTTCTTGACCATATTTTTTCAAAATTTTTTTCACATTTTCTAGTTCATCTTTCATTATGTTTCTTTGCTCCTTTCAAAAATATAAACATTTTTTTGAACTTTTACTGTGTTATATATTATATCATTTTTTTATTTTAGTCAACATTGTTTTTATGCTTATTTTTTGCTTATTTTTGAATGTTTTAAAATATATATTTTTCGTAATATTCTACTTGACAAAATAAAATTTATATTGTCATGCTATTCTATATTTGTGTTCTGATTGTTTTGCTTTTTTGTGCATTTTGTGAAAATTTTTTTACATCTCTT
This sequence comes from uncultured Clostridia bacterium, assembly GCA_944390285.1. GTDB lineage: Bacteria > Bacillota > Clostridia > TANB77 > CAG-508 > Scatovivens. The sequence goes on along the minus strand of CALXPN010000002.1, from coordinate 280,606 downwards.
TTTCCTCTTGTATTTAAAACTTTGCTATGATTCATTAAAATTTTATCTATTCTTTCTATTTCATTTACTTTATAACAATTTAAAATTTCCTCAGTAGTAAAATTTTGAATTATTTTAGAATTTACTTTTTCTATATATTCTTTACTTCCTACTACTATAATATATTTTCCGTTTAAATCATTTTCTAGCTCTTTTTCACTACTTTTGTTCCAGCCTATATTTATTATTTTTTCATTATCTAAATTTAAATTTCTCACATTTTTTAAATATGTTTTTACATTCCCACTAATATCATTTTGTAAAATAACTGCAATTTCTTTTTCTTCTAATAATTTTCCGTTTATATATGGTAATAATATTGTCAATAAGTGAAATTCACTTATATAAAAAGTACAAATTTTTTGATTATTCATAAATCTACCTCCATATATTTCAAACTATTCTGATTTTATCATTATGAAAAAGTATGGTCAATTTAAATCGTCCCCTCTTTTTCGACAATTGAATTTTAAAATCTTTATATTAGTTTTTTGTATATTTTTTTATTTTTTGCAAATACTTACTTTTAATAATAATATTTGGAATTATTTATATTCCATATATATTAAAAGGAGGAAATTTTATGTCTAAAAAAATAAAATCTTTTTTAATTTTAATTGTTTTATTATTTGCATTTTTGTTTATAACAGTTTCTTCATATGCTAATACAATTTCAAAAGATTTATCTGATAACTTTTTTAGACTTCATATTTTAGCAAATAGCAATTCTACTGAAGATCAAAATTTAAAATTAAAAGTAAGAGATAATATTATTAGTTATATGAATACACTAACATATTCTGAAATTTCAAAAAAAGAAGCTATTGATTTAACATATGAAAATTTAGATAAGTTTCAAGAAATTGCAGAAAATACTATAAAAAATGAAGGGTTTAATTATCCTGTATCTATTGAAATAGGTAATTTCTATTTTCCAACCAAAACATATGGTAATATTTCACTTCCAGCTGGAAATTATGATGCTCTTAGAATTAAAATAGGTAAGGCCGAAGGTGAAAATTGGTGGTGTTCACTTTTCCCACCTTTATGTTTTGTTGATGTATCTTCTGGAGTAATTGATGATAATGCAGAAAAAAATTTAAAAGAAAACCTTACAAATGAGGAATTTTCTATTATTACAGATGATTCTGAAACAATTAAATTTAAATTTAAAATAGTAGAAATGTTTTCAAACTAATTTTTCTACAAAAGTGTTGTAAATTTTTGACTTTTATGATATATTTCCTAGTGAGTATATTTTACTCATTAATTATAACAAAATATTGGGGGTATATATTTTGGAAAAGTTAGTTATTACTGGTAAAACACCTCTAAAAGGGGAGGTGGTAATAAGTGGTGCAAAAAATGCTGCTGTTGCCATTCTACCAGCTACTTTATTAATAAATGGAATTTGTACAATAGATAATCTACCAAATATAAGTGATGTAAGATTATATTGTGATATATTAAAAGAAATTGGTGCTAAAATTACTTGGAATACAAAAAATGAAATTACTGTAGATACTAGAGAAATAAATTATAAACAAATACCACTAGAAACTACAAGAAAATTCAGAGCATCTTATTATCTTTTAGGCGCTTTACTTGGAAGAACAAAAAATGCAAGAATTGGTACACCAGGTGGATGTAATTTAGGTGCCAGACCTATAGATCAACACATAAAAAGTTTTGAAGCTTTAGGTGCTACTGTAGATGTTTCAAATGGAAATATAACAGCAAAAGCCAAAAAATTAAAAGGTACTTCTATTTATATGGATGTTGTATCTGTAGGAGCAACAATTAATGCAATGCTTGCTGCTGTTTTAGCAGAAGGAACAACTGTAATTGATAATGCTGCAAAGGAACCTCATATAGTTGATGTTGCAAACTTTTTAAATACAATGGGAGCAGATATCAGAGGTGCTGGAACAGATATTATAAAAATAAATGGTGTAAAGGAACTAAAAGGTAATGCTACATATTCAGTCGTTCCAGATCAGATAGAAGCTGGTACATTCATGCTTGCTGCAATAGCTTCTAAAGGTGATGTTATCATAAAAAATTGTATTACAAAACATTTAGAATCTATAATTGCAAAAGTAATAGAAATAGGTGGAAATGTAGATGCAAATGGAGATCATTTAAGAGTTTGGTATTCAAAAAGAACTCATAAAGCAAATATAAAAACTTTACCTTATCCTGGATTTCCAACAGATTTACAACCTCAAATGGGTGTAGTACTTTCAATTTCTGAAGGAACAAGTATAATTAATGAAAGTATTTGGGAATCTAGATTTCAGTATACAGCTGAGTTAAATAAAATGGGTGCAAAAATTACTGCACAAGGTAAAACCGCAATATTTGAAGGTGTAAATGAATTAGTTGCAGCACCAGTTTATGCTACTGATTTAAGAGCTGGAGCAGCTCTTATAATAGCTGGAATTATAGCCAAAGGTAAAACAGAAATATATAATTTAAACTATATAGATCGTGGTTATGAAAATATAGAAGAAAAATTTAGAAAATTAGGTGCAAAAATCGAAAGAGTAATAGAAGATTAACGAAAGGTAAAAATATGTTAAAGTTTTGTAGCTTATATAGTGGAAGTTCAGGAAATTGTTTATTTGTAAGCTCAAATAATACAAAAATTTTAATAGATTGTGGAGCAAGTTGTAAAAAAATTTGTGAAGGATTAGCATCAATTGATTCATCAATAGAAGATATTGATGCTATTTTGGTTACACATGAACATTCAGATCATGTTCAAAGTTTAGGAATGGTTTCTAAAAAATTTGATATTCCTGTTTATGCAAATCTTGATACTTGGAATGCTATGAATAAACAAAAAGAAAAAATTTCTGCAAATAACATAAAAATGTTTGATAATGACAAAGATTTTACATTAAATGACTTAACAATACATCCTTTTTCTACACCACATGATGCAGCTAATCCTTGTGGATTTAACATACATAATGGAAAAAGAAAACTAAGTATTGCAACAGATTTAGGTCATATGGATAATGATATTTTTAAACAATTAGAAAATAGTTCTTTTGTATTACTAGAAGCAAATTATGATCCTGAAATATTAAAAGTTTCTAAATATCCTTTTCATTTGAAAAAAAGAATTGCAGGTCCTAATGGTCATTTATCAAATGAAACAGCTGGAAAAACAATTTCAGCATTAATGAAAAAAGATTTAAAAAAAGTAGTTTTAGGACATTTAAGTAAAGAAAATAATTTTCCAGAACTTGCATATCAAACAGTTGCAGAAGAATTAATGAATTCAAATGCAGATATTAACCAAATTAGTGTTAGTGTAGCATCTAGAAATATGCCAGGAAAAATTATTAATATATAATAATATAAAAAACCGAGAGATTCTCTAATATAGAGATTCACTCGGTTCTTTTTTAATTAGTGCCAGTCACAAGCTGATATCAGCCTGCCAAACGCTCTTCCAGCTCATCTATTTTTCGCTGGATTTTTTCAAGCTCTTTTCTCAGCATTGTAAGATAGCCTGCTTTTTCGTGGCCTTTTTTTGCTTCTTCAAGCTGTGAGGTTATTTCATCTCGCCGGCTTTCCCAGACTTCCAATTCTTTTTTAAGATTCCGTCTGGCTTCTTCCTGCTTTTCTTCAGGTGTCTTATATTTGCCCGCCTTTTTGCAGATGTTTTCCATTTTGCCAGTTCTTGGCGAACGGACTGCTTCTTTTTGCCCGGTTACATTTCTACAAGAACCTGACGCTTTTGCGTCATGCCCCACTCTTTTGCCTTCATTTCTGCTAGCACTTTCTGCGCGTTTTTTGACACGGTTTTTATAGGCTTTCGTGCTTGCGCGCCTTTGGGCTCTTGTCATATCTTTTCTGAGTTCGAGGTTATCCTCGTCCTTGTCCTCTTCATCATCACGGCCTTCCTCTTCATGGTCAAAGAGTTCTTCAAACTCTTCTTCTCCTGTTGTTAATCCCTCATGCATCATTTTCCGAGTTATTCTGTTGTTTGCCATATTCATAGCCCCTTTCTATATTTTTATAGAACATATTATACTAGCATTTTTCTTATAAGTCAAATAAATCTTATATTTTCATACTTAAACTTACTTTTTGCTTTTCTTTATCTATTCCAATAACTTTTACCTTTACAATATCTCCTACTGAAACTACATCATAAGGATTTTTTATAAATTTATCTGACATTTCTGAAATATGAACTAATCCATCATGCTTTACACCGATATCAACAAAAGCTCCAAAATCTATTACATTTCTAACTGTTCCAGTAAGCTCCATTCCTTCTTGTAAGTCTTCAAATTTTAGAACATCACTTCTTAGTATTGGTTTTGGCATTTCTTCTCTAGGATCTCTACCTGGTTTTGAAATTTCATCTATTATATCTTTTAAAGTAAGTACACCTATATTTAATTCTTCTGCTAATTTTGAAATATCTACTTTTGATAAATCCTCTTTTAGTTTTTCTAAGCTCTCTTTTTGAATTAAAGAATCCACAGAATATCCCAAACTTGTTAATAACTTCTCAGAAGCTTCATAACTTTCTGGGTGAACTGCTGTTAATTCTAATGGATTATCTCCATTAAATATACGTATAAAACCTGCACATTGTTTAAATGCTGATGGCCCGAGTTTTGGAACTTTTAATAATTCTTTTCTAGATTTTAATTCACCATTATCATCTCTGTATTTAACAATGTTTTTAGCTATAGTTCCATTTATTCCAGATACATATGATAAAAGTGATGGTGTAGCAGTATTTACATCAACTCCTACTGAATTTACTGCATCTTCTACAACACCTGTTAAGCTTTCTGATAATTTTTTCTGATTTACATCATGTTGATATTGACCAACACCAATAGCTTTAGGATCTATTTTAACAAGTTCTGAAAGTGGATCTTGAAGTCTTCTTGCAATTGATATTGCTCCTCTTAAAGATACATTAATATCTGGATATTCTTCAGTTGCAAGTTTTGATGCAGAGTATACAGAAGCTCCTGCTTCACTCACTATCGCATAATAAATCTTACCAGATATTTCTTTTATCATATCTGATACAAATTTTTCAGATTCACGAGATGCTGTTCCATTACCAATAGCTATCATATTTACATTATATTTTAATATTAATGCTTTTAAAGTATTTTTTGCTCCTTCAACATCATTTTGTGGCTCTGTTGGATAAACTGTTGTGGTATCTAAAAGTTTTCCTGTTTTATCAATAATAGCGATTTTACAACCTGTTCTATATGCAGGATCAAATCCCATAACTGTCATTCCTTTAATTGGAGGTTGTAATAATAATTGTTTTGCATTTTTTCCAAATACTTTTATTGCTTTTTCTTCAGATCGTTCTGTTAAATCATTTCTAATTTCTCTTTCAATAGATGGTTCTATTAATCTTTTATAAGAATCTTCTATTACATTTGAAAGTGGTTCATAATACATACTTTTATAATCTTTTATTATTTGCTTTTTTAAATAATCTAGAATTTTTTCATCTGGTTTTTCAATTTTTACTTTTAGAAATCCTTCCTTTTCCCCTCTATTAATTGCTAAAATTCTATGACTTGGAATTTTTAGTATTCCTTCTTTAAAATCATAATACATTTCATAAGGTGATTTTTCATCTTCTTTGCTTGCTTTACTTGCAATAACAGCTTCTCTAAAACAAAAAGATTTTATTTTCTTCCTATAATCTGCATCATCTGCTATATTTTCTGCGATTATATCAAGAGCTCCTTTGATAGCATCTTCTTCTGTCTCCACACCTTTTTCTTTATCTATATATTCTTTTGCAATTTCATATAAATCTCTCTTTTCTGTTTGAAGATATATAATATTTGCAAGTGGCTCTAATCCTTTCTCTTTTGCAATTGTTGCTCTTGTTCTTTTTTTAGGTCTATATGGTCTATAAATATCTTCAAGTTCAGAAAGTACCATAGTACTTGCAATTTTAACAGTAAGTTCATCTGTAAGTTTTCCTTGTTCATCTATAAGTCTTATAATTTCTTCTTTTCTTGCTTCTAAATTTCTTAAATATGTAAGTCTTTCACCAAGATCTCTTAAAGTTTCATCACTTAAATTTCCTGTAGCTTCTTTTCTATAACGAGCAATAAAAGGAATTGTATTTCCTTCATCTATAAGTTTCACAGCAGATTCTACTTGAGTTTCTCTAATTTTTAATTCTTCTGCAATTTTTTTAAATATTTTATTCACTTTTTACCTCTCTTTTTCTTAATTATTTAATTTCTAGCTTTAATGATTTTATCTTTTTAAAATTTCTTTGTCAAGAAATCTATTATTTTAAAACAGATTTTACTAGTATTTGCTAGTACTTTTTTATACTAATAAAAATTTTATTTGTTATAAAATTTATAATGTACTAATTGACATAAAATTTTAAAAATGCTATAATTTAATTAGCATTGCAAATATTGGAAAAATCCATAGGATTTTATCGGGAACATTGAGTTTGTTTCGCAGGCCAGTATTCTCAAGAATTAAAATCCTTTAAAGGTCACACTAAGGCAATGCTTTCTTAGTGTGTAAGGAGGTTTACCATGAGTAAACTTTATGTTGATTCTTATTTAACAAGTCTTGCCATTCGGAAGAATGGAGTGGAAACAGTAAAGAAAGAGCTGCAGTCGCAGATAGACAAGGGAAATACCCTTGTTGCGACAGAATCAAGCTCGCTTGACAACGAAGTGTTCCGAAAGAATGTAGACTGGTTCAGTAGGAATCTGGCTCATGGGAACATAATTGTCGAGATCTTCCAGGGAAATCCCGGAGATGCTGCCAGTGGAATCCGCACAATGGTAAACAAACGCTTCGAATGGTCCTCATATGAAGGAAAAGTCACCGAATGGAATGGCGATTTCGAAGATTTTGTAAAAACTATGCCGGAACAGCAGAAGCTTCTTAAGCTCTACAAGGTAGTGCTGAAATATGCATATCCCAAGGGAGCTTGGACAATGGGAGGTCCGTGGAAAAAGGTGGAGTTTTTCTCCAGTGATATGCTTGCTGAACTTGGGCTGAAAGAAACTGAGGCGGGTAACCGTTCTAAAGTCTTTGAGGCTATGAAGGCAGCAGAATATCCGGCAGAAGAATATGTTGCGTACACACGTGCATATCTTGAGAACTTCGCCGTACAGCATCATTGTGACGATATCGCTTTGATCAACATGATCTAAGTGATATCATGTAGCTAATTAACCTCACAAAAAAGCAGGGGGATAGGTAATACCCCCTGCTTTTTCTTTTTATTATTTTTCTTGTTCTTCTAAATATTCATCATAAGTACATTCTCTTACTATAACATTATTATTTGTAATATCTATAATTTTATTTGCAACAGTTTGTGTTAATTGATGATCATGTGATGTAAATAATAATATTCCTTTATATTTTTGCATTCCATCATTTAGAGCTGTGATTGATTCCATATCCAAATGATTTGTTGGTTCATCAAATATTAAAAAATTTGCTCCTGAAAGCATTAATTTTGAAAGTACACATCTTACTTTTTCTCCTCCTGAAAGTACTTCTACTTTTTTTAATGCCTCTTCTCCAGAAAATAACATTCTTCCTAAAAAGCTTCTTACATAAGTTTCATCTGGGTCTTTTGAATACTGACGAAGCCAATCTGTAATACTTAAATCTTGATTAAATAAATAATTATTATCTTTTGGAAAATAATCTTTTGTTATTGTTGTACCCCAAACAAGTTCTCCTTCATCAGGTTCTATTTCACCTGCTATTGTTTGAAATAATAATGTTTTTGCAATTTCATTATCTGATAATATTGCAATTTTATCATCTCTTTTTACTGTAAAACTAATATTGTCTAATATTTTTTCACCATTTATAGTTTTTGATATATTTTTTACTTCTAATATTTCTTTTCCTGGTTCTCTATCTGGTTTAAAATCTATATAAGGATATTTTCTATTAGATGGTTTTATTTCTTCTAGCTCTATTTTTTCTAATGATTTTTTTCTTGATGTTGCTTGTTTAGATTTTGAAGCATTTGCACTAAATCTAGCAATAAAATCTTGAAGTTCTTTAATTCTTTCTTCTTTTTTCTTATTTGCTTCTTTCATTTGTTTTAAAGCAAGTTGGCTAGATTCATACCAGAAATCATAATTTCCTGGATAGACTTTAATTTTCCCAAAATCTACATCTGCAATGTGTGTACAAACTTTATTTAAAAAATATCTATCATGTGATACAACAATTACTGTATTTTCAAAATCTATTAAAAAGTCTTGTAGCCAATTAATGGTTTTTATGTCTAAATCATTTGTAGGTTCATCTAATAAAAGAACATCTGGATTTCCAAATAATGCCTGTGCTAAAAGCACTTTAACTTTATCTTTTGCTTCTATTTCGCTCATATATTTATAATGCATGTCTACATCTATACCTAAATCATTTAAAAGTTTAGCACTATCTGATTCAGCATTCCAACCATCAAGTTCTGCAAATCTCTCCTCAAGTTTTGCAGCTTTCATACCATCTTCTTCTGAAAAATCAGGTTTAGAATATATTGCATCTTTTTCTTTCATTATTTTATAAAGCTCACTATTTCCCATCATAACAGTATCTATAACTGTATATCCTTCAAAAGCATAGTGATCTTGTTTTAATACAGATAATCTTTCACCTTTATCCAAAATTACTTCACCTTTATTTGGCTCTATCTCTCCTGATAAAATTTTTAAAAATGTTGATTTACCAGCACCATTAGCACCAATTAATCCATAACAATTTCCTTTTGTAAATTTTATTGTTACATCTTCAAAAAGCACTCTTTTTCCAAATCTTAGAGTTACACCATTTGATATAAGCATATTTAAAACCTCCTAATAATTTTGCTTTTATATTATACAGCATTTTTATATATATTTCAAATTTTTTTAACTTTTTCTAGATTAATATTTTCTCCATTGTTACAATTCACAGCCGATAATATTTAATAAAATGTTGATATATTAATATTGATTAAATTTTTTGTGTGATTGGAAGAATATTAGAATTTCTTAAATGATTTTATGGAAAATGTTCGCGTCGAGCGTTAGCGAGGACTAAGTGAAAGGGTGCCATAAAAGCATTTTAGAAATTCTTATTTTCCGTATTGAGCCTAAAAATTTATGAAATATTAATATATCAACATTTTAGATTTTTATTTTGAAATGTGAATTGTAACTCTTCATTTTTAACATTTTATTTTTATTTTAATATTATTAATTAGTTCATAATTTATATTTGTTTTACAATTTAATTAAATTTTGTTTAAATATATTGTTTTTTTCATGTTTTGATTATAAAATGAAAATAATTAAAAGTATGGAGGAATTATTATGAATAAAGGAAATTCTAGTAATATAAATAATAATTCAAACTCTACTGATGTTTTACAAGATTATGAAATAGAAGTTGTTAAAAAAATAGGTTTTTGGGCAAATTTATTTTATAAAATTACAAAACACAAAGATCAAAAACTTCTTTCTTCTGGAAATACTAAACCTCAAAAAACATATAAAAGTATTTCTTACCTATGGTTTTTAGGAGATATAAAAAATTCAGTTTTTAATACTTTAGATAATTTAAAAAATTCGATTTTATATAAAAACTTAGAAAATAATTCCAATTTTTTAAAACCAGAAATTATTGGCAAAAATATTTCAAATGAAAATAATAATATTGAAAATTCAGAAAATGTCAAATTAAATACTAACACTCAAGATATTATTATACCTAAACCAATAGATAAAAAATAACACACAAAATTTTATATTAATTTGTGTGTTATTTTTGTATATCTTCTTCTTTTTTGACATGCTTGTCTTCACTGTTTTCTAAAAAATCCTGTAATGAAGTAGAATTTGCTTTTAAAATTTTACCTGGAACTACATAAAAATTTTGTTCATAAAACATTGGTAAATTTCTAATTGCTTCTAATTGAGATGCAAGTACTATATCCATTCCAGAATATCTTCCTTCTATAAATGGTAATATTACTATTGGTTGTTTTTTTATTTTAGGATCTTTTAGTAATCCATCTTTAATATATTTTAACCATTTTATTGTAATAGATTTATCTTTTTTATCTGAAAACTGATATCTAACATAATTAGTTTCTTCCGGAATAACTAATTCTTCTGAATCTCCGTTTATTAAAATCTTAGAATTAAAAAGTCTTATTATTCTATTTCTATTTAATTCTGACATTTTAGATATATCTGTAATTTTCCCGTCTTTACTTATTCTAAAACTTCCATATCCACCAAGTGCTCCTTCTACTAATCTTGGAAGACCATGTGTTCTTGCCTTCTTTTGAAAATCTTGCAGTCTTTTTAAAGTAACTTCTTTACTAGCATTTGTAACTAAAAATAAACTTACTCTTGCACCTGTTTTTGATTCTATTTGCTTTATTTTCTCGAAAAATGCAACTAAATTTTTATTTCCTACTCTTCTAGTCAATGTCATATCTTCTCTTTCAAGCCAAGAAAACAATAAAGGTTTTACTTTTTCTTTTACATTATGCACATTTCTTAATTTATTTTGATATTGTTTTTCTTCTAGTGTATTTGAACCAGTTGATACTTTTTCAAGAGTATTTTCTCTTAAATTTCTACTTTTCATTACTGACTTTTGACTTTGAATTATTTTTCTCTCCCCATTTTTTTGAGAAACTTTATTTTTTTGAGCTATTTTTTCTAATAATGCTTTTGCTATTTCTTGATATTTAGCATATAAATCTTCTAGCATCTCTTGTTCTTCTTCTAAATAACAAATCTTTTCCTTTGATTCCGAGAAAATGCTAAAAGCTTCTATAACAGACTTTATTGAACATTTAAGTGTTTTTCTCGTTTTTGTTAAACATTCTATAATATCTCTATAATCTTCTGTAGTAAAATAATGTGAAAATTTTTTATAATCTTGCTTAACAGATTTTTTCTGTTCTTCCATGAATTTATCTAAAGTTGTTTTTTTACTTTTTTTAAATGTTATAAGTGCTTTTAAAAAATCTTGATCAAAACAAAAAAATTCTCTTTTTACTTCAGGATTTTTCATATTATCAAACATATTTTGTAAAAATTGAATTTTTTGTAATTCATCTTCACTTAGTTCATCTTTTTTTCCACATAAATGCTCTTTTATATCTGCTATATTTTGATATTCCAAAAAATTTCTATAACTTTTATTTATTTCTATTGCTTCTTTTATTTTTTCTGGTAATTTTAAACTAGTAAATTTGTCCAAAGTATGTTCTTTTGCATTTACTTTCATAATTGTCCATGCTTTTTGCCTTTTTATTCTTTTTATTAATTTTTCATAATAATCAGTCACTCTATATTTTACATCTTCATAAAAATCTTCTATCTTATTTTTTCTTGACATCATAACTAATATATTTCTAATATCAATATAAAAAACCGCATAATTATCACTATATTCAAGGGTTTCATATTTCTTACTAGCATTTAAAGGCTTAGATATTTCTAGTTTTCTTTTTAAACTAGAAGTATCTAAACCTTTAGAATTATATAAAGTTATAATATCTTGGTAATCTATAAACTTTTTTTTCACTTTAACCCCTATTCATCCAATTTATATAATAATTATACCATTAGATTAAAAATTGTCAAAGATAAATATTGTAATAAAAAAATAAATATAAATACCATAAAATGTATTTATATTTATTTTTTATTATACAATTTATTCTATAATTTCTAAACCAGCAAATTTAGCCATCAATCTTTTATGTCCTACTTTCTTAAAATTTATATCTACTTTCAAATCATCTCCTTCTGCCTCAACAGAATTTATTGTTCCTTCTCCAAATTTCTTATGATATACTTTTACTCCTGCCTTATATTCATCTAGATTTATATTTTCTACTGCTTTTTTATTATTTAAACTTTTTAAAAAGCTGTCTGCACTTCTAAACTGAAATGTATTACTTGAATTTTCTCTAGATTTTGCCATTGCAATGTCTTTGTATGTAGATACACTATTATTTCTGTAATTATCATATCCTCTTCTTGATTCTCCATAAGACCATTCGTATTCATTTTCTGGATATCTATTATTTCTTTGTTCTTCTATATATTCATAACCATCTAACATATTTGCAGGAATTTCTTTTAAAAATCTTGAAACTGGATTACAACTAGTAGAACCAAAAATAGTTCTTTGCCTACTACAAGTCATAAATAAATTTTCTTTTGCTCTTGTAATTCCAACATAACAAAGTCTTCTTTCTTCTTCTAATTCTTTTGGCTCTCCTATAGATTTGTAGCCTGGAAAAATTCCTTCCTCCATTCCAACTAAAAACACGACTGGAAATTCAAGACCTTTGGCACTATGTAATGTCATAAGTGTAACAGAATCTTCTGTTTCTTCCATTCCATCTAAATCTGAACTTAATGTAATTCCCTCTAAGAATTCACTTAAAGAATTATCAGCTGATTCTTCCTCAAACTCTATTGCAACTGTTAGAAATTCATCTAAGTTTTGTAATCTAGTTTCTGCTTCAACTGTATTTTCAAGTTCTAATGCTTTAGTATATCCTGTTTGGTTTAAAGTAGCTTTTATTAATTCTGATATTTTTATTTCATCTTTTTTACTCTTTAATTCTTCTATTGTATTTATAAATTCTCTAGTGTTTGCAAACACTCTATTTAAGCCATAAGAATCTGCATTTTTTATAACATCATACATAGATATTCCATTACTTGCAGAAATTGCATCTATATTATCTAAACTAGTTTTGCCAACACCTCTTTTAGGTTCATTTATAATTCTTGTTAAACTTAAATTATCTGAAGTATTTTGAATTAATCTTAAATATGCAATTATATCTTTAATTTCCTTTCTTTCATAGAATTTTAACCCACCTACTATTTTATATGGTATATCTTCTCTTCTTAAAATATCTTCTATACTACGAGACTGTGAATTCATTCTATATAAAATTGCAAAATCAGAATATTTATAATATTCTTCCATTTTTAAAGTATTTATTTGTCTTACTATATAATTTGCTTCATCATATTCATTATCTCCTCTAAATACTTTTGGTAAATTTCCCTTTTCATTACTTGTCCATAATTTTTTTTCATATTTTGTTTCATTATTTTTTATTACTTCATTTGCTGCATTTAAAATATTTTGTGTACACCTATAATTTTGCTCTAATTTTATTATTTTTGTTCCTGGAAAATCTTTTTCGAAATTCAAAATATTTGTAATATCTGCTCCTCTAAAAGAATATATTCCTTGATCATTATCTCCAACAACTGTAATATTTCCATATTTAGAGGCAAGCAATGTAACTAATGTAAATTGTGCTTTATTTGTATCTTGATACTCATCTACCAAAACATATTTAAATTTATTTGAATAATACTCTAATAAATCTGGATTATCCATTAAAATTTTTATAGTAAAATTAATAATATCATCAAAATCTATAGCATTATTTTCTTTTAATTTTTTTTGATATATTTCATATAATTCAGCTATTTTCTCTTTTCTAAAATCTCCCTTTACTCTTGCAGTGTACGCATCTGAATCTAACATTTCATTTTTAGCATTACTTATTTCGTATAAAACAGATCTATCTGAATATATTTTATCATCTAAATTTTGTGATTTTATTATCTGCTTCATTAAAGTTTTTTGGTCTGATGTATCAAATATAATAAAATCTGTATTAAAACCAATTCTATCAATTTGTTTTCTTAAAATTCTAACACAAATTGAATGAAATGTTCCTATCCACATATCTTTAGCAATATCTCCAACTAAAGCTTCAACTCTTGTTTTCATCTCATTTGCTGCTTTATTTGTAAATGTTATTGCAAGTATATTCCAAGGTTTTACATCTTTTTCACTTATTAAATACGCTATTTTATGTGTTAATACTTTTGTTTTTCCGCTTCCTGCTCCTGCTATTACTAAACATGGTCCATCCACATTTGTAACTGCTTCATATTGCTTATCATTTAATCCTTCTAATAAATTCATTTTTTCTCCAATCTTAGTTCTTAATCAAACTTATGTTTGTATTATATATTCTAAAAAAAACACTGTCAAGATTATATATTAATTTATTTTAAATGTCATTATTTTTATAAAATATAATTTTATTTTTTGTTATAGTATCAATTTTTTGAAATTAATCTTGGTATAGAACTAAAAAAAGCCAAAATTATTAGCAAATTACTAATAATTTTGGCTTTTACTTAAATGTTTATTTATTTAATTCTTTAATTAGTTCTTCTACATCTATTCCATGTACGCTACATGCTTCTTCTAGTGTTTCTGCTTGTGATGCAGGACATCCTAAACAATGCATCCCAGCATCTAATAATATATCTGCTTTTTCTGGATATTTTTCTAATAATTCACCTATTTTTACATTTTTATCAATCATTTTGAATCCTCCTTTTCTATTTATTATCTCTTTATTTTTAATTATTAATCTTAAGTTTCCTTCATTTATAACAAAAATATTTTAACACATTTTTTTAAAAAAGTATAGACAAACAAAAAAAATTGTTGTATTATATTCAAAATTTAATGAAAGAGGTGAGTAATTTGCAAATACTTTTTCACATCTTTTTCATAAGTTTTGGTATAAATATATTTATAATCATTTATTTTATTTATTCTTTGGTAGAAATTTTCTTACTACAAAATCTTCAAGGAACAAAATTAAATATAAAGAAAAATCAATTATATTAAGGTTGTAATTTGAAAAGATTTTTTTATAAAATACTATTCTTTTTTATTACTTTTTTAATTGCTTTTATCATTATGTATAAATGTTTTAAACCAATTTTTACAGCAAAACATTTGATTTTTCCTTATGCAATACATCCTTTTGATATTGTTACTGTTTATCCTGAAACATGGGTATCTATTAAAAAAATATATTGCATTTCTTTTAGTATTTCTTATATTATTCTTTTTAATAAAGTTTTTAATCTTATTTATATTAAATTCCCAAAAAAGAAAAAAAAATATATTTCAAATAGAATAAATAATCCATCAGAGCTTTCATTATTTATTGGAATATCCAAAAAACAAAAAGTTCACATTTCTGAAAAAGGATTATATCAAAATATTCTTATAACTGGTACTATTGGTACAGGAAAAACATCTTCTGCAATGTATCCATTTACAAAACAATTAATTGAATATAATGCGCAAAATCCAAACGAAAAATTAGCACTTTTAATTCTTGATGTAAAAGGCAACTATTTTTCTCAAGTTTTAGATTTTGCAAATAAAGCTAATAGATTAAATGATTTAATAGTTATAGATTTATCTGGTAAATTTAAATATAATCCTTTAGATAAACCTAATTTAAAACCAACAGTGCTAGCAAATAGATTAAAAACTATTTTAACATTATTTAGTCCAAATTCTTCTGAATCCTATTGGCTCGATAAGGTAGAACAAATATTAGCAGAATGTATTAAATTTTGTAGATTATATAATAATTCTTATGTATCTTTTTCGGAAATACATAAATTAATAATGTTTCCAGATTATTATTCTGAGAAACTTTCACTTCTAAAACATTTATTTAAAACTGGAAATTTAAGTGACTCTGATATTTATGATTTACTTTCATGTATAGATTTTTTTGAAAAAGAATTTTTTGCATTAGATAATAGAACTATTTCTATATTAAAATCTGAAATTAGCAGAATTACAAATACTTTTGTGTCAGATTATAATATTTCAAAAACTTTCTGTCCTTCTAAAAATGAAATTAATTTTAATGGTTTTAAAGATGTTTTAGAAAAAGGAAAAATTGTTGTTTTAAATATGAATATTTCTGAATATAGAAATTTATCTAAAATAATTGCATCTTATTTAAAATTAGATTTCCAAACAGAAGTTATGTCAAATCTAAATCATTTAAAAAGTTTAAGAAAAAGTGCCTTTATTTGTGACGAATACCATGAATATGTGACAACTACAGATGCAGACTTTTTTGCTACTTGTAGAGAAGCAAAATGTATTAATATTGTTGCAACACAAAGTTATACATCTATAAAAAATACTTTAAAAGATGAATCTACTACAAAAGTAATTTTACAAAACTTAATAAACAAATTTTGGTTTAGAACAGATGATATTTTTACAATTGAAGAAGCTCAAAAGCAAATTGGAAAAGAAGAAAAAGAAAAAATTTCTACTACTATTTCTGAAAATGCTAGAGAAACTAAACTTAATTTAATTACAAATAGACTTATGTCATCAAACTCTAATCTTTCAGAAAGTTATAATAAATATACACAAACTGATTATATATTTGATACCAATTATTTTTCTCAAAAGCTTGAAACATTTAAAAGTTTAGCTTTTATTTCTGATGGCACAAAAATACTTAAACCATTAGAATTACAAATGATACCATATTATGAAAAAGAAAAATTTATGAAAGGAATAAACTAAAAATGAAAATTAATAAAATTTCAATTTTTTACATCTGTTTTCTTACTATATTATTTATAGTGTGTATGTCTAATACAGTATTTGCTGCAGATCCTAAACTTGTTTCCACAATAAATTCTGCTTTTGAAAAAATTGAAGAATATATTGTTAAAATTTCTACCCCTGCAGCTGCCGTTGCTGTTGGCACAGGTGTTTTAATGAAAAAGTTTAGTTTTGGTGATGAAGAAAAAATACGTACATCTAATAAATTAATAAAAGGTAGTTTATTTTCTTATGGATTTATTTTATGTATAGATTTAGTATTATCTTTATTCCAATCTTTACTAACTTAAATTTTTAGAATAGGAAAAAAATGGAAGAACAAACAATTAATTTAACAGAAACAATTTTAAATTCTATTAATGAAATATTTTCTCAAATGTTTTCATCTATAGATAATAATATTTATACTATTTTAGATGATATTGTTTTCATTAATCCAGACATGTTATCTAGCTCTACTTTTAAAAACTTATTTGGTTCGCCTACTGATTCTGGAATTTTACTTATTTGTAATAGTCTAGTTTTAGGTTTCATAATTTATTATGCCACAAATTATTTAATATCTCATCTAACTTATTCTAGGATAGATACTCCAAAACAATTTATATTTAAATCTATAATTTTTATTGCTATTATGAATTCTTCTTTATGGGTTTGTGAACAAATTATTAATATTATTTCTTTAATAAATATTAGTATATCAGATGTTTGTAATAATTTATTTCATAATAATATAAGTTTTTCAAATTTTATAGATAGTATAAATAAGACTATATACATTTCTAATACCACTTTTAATGTATTTTCTTTTGATGGCCTAATAAAATCTTTTACTAGTTTTGGATTGATTAGTTTAGTTTTTACTTATTCTCTCAGATATATTATGGTACAAATTTTTGTCCTTATTAGTCCCTTTGCCTTTTTAAGCTTAATTACAAATTCATCTGAGTGGTTTTTTAGAATTTGGTTAAAATCTTTTATATCACTTTTATTAATTCAAATATTAATTTCTCTTATATTACTACTTTCATTTACAATAGATATTAATCAAAATACAACTATTTCGAAATTATTATTTATTGGAATAATATATGCATTAATAAGAGCAAATATATATATGAAGGAATTATTTGGTGGAATTTCTACTACAGTAAATGCAAACTTGTCAGATTTTGCAGGAAAAAAATTATAATTTTATTTTAAGAAAGGATTTATTATTATGCATTTTATTTTTCCAAAAAACTATGACTTTAAATCAAAATTGTTAGGTATAATAGACTATTCTACAGCTATTTTAGATTTAATTATCGGAATACTAATTTATTTATTAGTTAATTTAATTTTTGAAAATATTAATTTAAAAATATATGTTTTTACTTCTTTATTTTTTCCTGTTTTGCTTATAAGCATTTTGGGAATAAATAAAGAAAACATTATTTCTATAGTTATATATATGTTTAAATTTTTTAAAAATCAAAATATTTATCTATATAAAAAAAATAATAAATTTCATATCATATAAAACAATTTCTAGTTCCTATATATTATTTTAAATATATTAAAGTCAAGCTGATTTTCGTAGAAATACTAAAATAAAATTTGTCAGCGCCCTCAAGAACAAGCTTGAGATTCCCTAACAAATTTTATTTAAATATTTCTAAACTCAAATCACTTTCCAAGTATATTTAAAATAATATATAGGAACTAGATAAGTTATACTATTTTTAATATTTATAAAAAGCCAATTTTTAAATATAAAATTTATATTTTTGTTGTATTTAAAAGTTTAAAATGATATAATCTTTTAAATTGTACTAAAGAAAATATATTAAATTTTAATTTGAAAAGGGGCGCTTTTGATATGAAACTATCACACAATGAAAAATCACTTATATTTTCTAGTACTGAATTATCAGATATGTTTTTTACAGAATATTTACCAGAAGCAAATGGTAATTTTATTAAAGTATATTTATATATGCTATTTTTATCTAAATACAATAAAGAAATTAAAATAAATGATCTATCAAAAACGTTATCTTTAGATTTTCCAATAGTTCAGGATGCTATAAAATATTGGGAAGAAAAAGGTATTTTAGTAAAAAAAACAGATGGCTATACTTTAGCTAATATTCAAGAAATAGAATTTGCAAAACTATATAGTCCTAAAGTAACATCTTCTCCTGAAGATGCTATTAAAAGCTCTCAAAGTCAATATCGTGCAAAAGCTATTGAAAATATTAATTCTCAGTTTTTCCAAGGGGTTATGTCTCCTACATGGTATAATGATATAAATCTATGGTTTAATAAATATGGTTTTGATGAACAAGTTATGCTTGCTCTTTTTAGTTATGCATATGATAAAAGAGCATTACATAGAAATTATATTCAAGCAACAGCTGATGCTTGGAGTAAAAATAATATTAAAACTTTTAATGATTTAGAAAATTATTTTGAAAAACAAGAAAAAAGAAATAGTATAAATAATGAAATTTCAAAAAAATTAAACCTTTATAGGAAATTAACAACATATGAAGAAGAAGATATTGTTAAATGGACAGAAAACTATGGATATGGAATGGATATTATTGAAATAGCATTGAAAAAAGCTTCTTCAAATAATAAAGTAAGATTTGATTATATAGATACACTTATAACTGATTGGCATAAAAAAGATCTTCATTCAACAGATGAAGTAAATACTTACCTAAATTCTTTAAAAGATAAAGATAAGAAAACAAAACAAATTGAAAAAGTAGCTCTTGAATATACTCAAAGTACATTTGATAATTTAGAATCACTATATGATAATTAATTTATAGGTTTTACCTAAATAAATTTTAAAGGATATATAAATAAATGGACAATTCTTTATTAAAACAAATATTAAGAGAATATGATGAAAAAAGAAATAGACATATACAAGAAGCAGAACTTAGAAAAAAAGATTTACTTACAGTAAATCCAAGACTTGCAGAAATAGAAAAAGAAATTGCTCAGAATTCTATAAAAATTTCTAAATCAATTATTTTAGCTCCATCAAAAGAAAAACATAAACTTGTTTCAGATTTAAAAAAGAAAAATGCAAGTCTTATAAAAGAAAAAAATGCTTTTATAAAACAATTATCTAAAGAAAATAACTACCTTAATCCACATTTTGATTGCAAATTGTGTAAAGATACTGGATATATTCAAAAAGATAATGTTACAACTATGTGTTCTTGTTTAAAACAACGAATATTTGATATTGCATATAATAAATCTAATATAGGAAATCTTGAAAGAGAAAATTTTTCAAATTTTAATCTTAAAATTTTTTCAGATAAAAAAAATAAAGATTTGTATAAATCAGATTTATCTCCTCGAGAAAATATGAAAATCATACAAGAAAAGGTACAAGATTTTATAAATAATTTTGAAGACCCTGAAGAAAAAAACTTGATTTTTACTGGGAACACAGGTGTTGGGAAAACATTTTTAACAAACTGTATTGCAAACGAAATTTTAAAGATGGGCAAAACAGTTCTTTATCAAACAGCTCCTGTAATGTTTGACAGAATTAATGAATCAAAATTTTCAAAAGATAATTCTCAATTTGATTTATATGAAAATATTTTAAATGTAGATTTACTTATTATAGATGATTTGGGAACAGAAAAAATTACAGATACAAAAATTACCGAATTATTTACAATTATTAATACAAGACTTCTTAATCAAAATCATAAAATCACAAAAACAATTATATCTACTAATCTAAATGTAGATGAATTATTTAAAACATATACTACAAGAATTGGTTCTAGGTTAGCAGGATATTATCGTTTTTTAAGATTTTTTGGAGAAGACTTAAGATTTAAGAAAAATAAAAAAATAGAATAAAAAGGTTTCTAATTTTTAGAAACCTTTTTTATTGATTTTTATATTTATTTATAATAAATCTTTCAACTTTAAACATATTTTTTCTCATTTGAGATTTCAAATTCCATTTATTTAAATTATAATCTTCAAATAATATTTTATATAGTTTGTCAAGTTCATCAGAATTAATATTAGTTAAGATATTTAATTTTTCTTGTGCCCATTCTATAAATCTTATCCACTCTAAATATATCTTTTTATTTCTACTATATATTTTATTATTACCATTTACCCATTCATTAACAGTTATTTCTTTTACATCTTTTAAAATACATTGATTTGAATTGTAAAAATAATCTCTTTTTAGATTTTCAGGAACAAGTGGAAACATCACACACTGCATAGGTTTTACTTTATGAATACTACAACCTTTTATTTTTTCATCATATAAGATACATTGCTTTTCTGTCTTTATAGTTTTAAGAACTAGCTCTAATTTGTTATTTTCTAATCTATCTGTATATTGCTTTATAAATTCTTTTATTGGTATACCTAGGTATTTACTTATTTTACATGCATTATATGGTATTAACCTAATATCTCCTCTATATATACAACATTTTTCACACCTTATACATCCTAATTTTACTTTTGACTTAAGTGTTAAAATATCCATTTTTCTCCTTTATAAAAGGCTACTTATTTAAAGTAGCCTTAATTTTTAAATTACATAATCAGAATCAGAATCTACTATTTTCTCAATACTTACTACTTTTCCATCATTTGTTCTCATTAAAGTAACTCCTTGAGTAGATCTTCCAAGAACACTTATATCACTACTGTTCATTCTAATAATTGTTCCTGTATCTGTTATAAGCATTACATCTTCTGTTCCATCTACTATTCTTATTCCTACAATCTCTCCTGTTTTTGGTGTTATTTTATATGTTATAACTCCATGTCCGCCTCTATTTTGAACTCGATATTCTTCAAGTTCTGTTCTTTTTCCAAATCCATTTTCTGTGATTGCAAGTAAAGTAGCTTTACTTCCAGCTATAAATGGTTCCATACCTATTACATAGTCCCCATCACTAAGTCTCATTCCAATTACACCTTGAGCTGTTCTGCCTACTGGTCTTACATCTTTTTCTTCAAAAGTGATACTCATTCCTTTTCTTGTAACTAAAACAAGATTATCTTGGCCATCTGTCATTCTAACATCTATAAGTTCATCATCATCTTTTAAAGTTATTCCCATTAATCCATTTTTTCTATTTGAATCATATTCTTTTAAAGCTGTTTTCTTTATTAATCCACTTTTAGTTGCCATCATTAAATACTTTCCTTCTGCAAAATTTTGAAGTGGGATTATTGCAGAAACTTTTTCACCTGGATCTAAGTTTAATAGATTTACTATAGCTGTTCCTTTAGCTGTTCTTCCCGCTTCTGGAATCTCAAATCCACGCAATTTATACATTTTACCTTTATTCGTAAAGAATAATATTGTATCATGAGTTGATGCAATAAATATTTCTTTTACAAAGTCATCTTCTCTTGTTGCTATACCTGTTATTCCTTTTCCCCCTCTTTTTTGGCTTTTATATGTATCTATTGGCATTCTTTTTATATACCCAAAATGTGTTAAAGCAATAACTGTTTGTTCTTCCTTTATTAGATCTTCTTCTTCAAATTCTCCTTCTGCAGGTGCAATTTTAGTTAATCTTTCATCTCCAAATTTATCTCTTATTTCTAATAATTCTGTTTTAATTATATCAAATACTAGAGATTCACTTGATAAAACTTCTTTATAATATGCAATTAATTTCATAAGTTCCGCATATTCTTCTTCTAGTTTTTCTCTTTGCAAACCAGATAGTCTTTTTAATTGCATATCTAAGATTGCTTGTGCTTGTATATCTGTAAGTTTAAATCTTTCCATTAATCTTTCTTTTGCATCATCATAAGACTCTCTAATTATTTTTATTACTTCATCAATATTATCAATAGCTATAATTAAACCTTCTAATATATGAGCTCTTGCTTCTGCTTTATCTAGTTCAAATTTTGTTCTTCTTAAAACAACTTCTCTTCTATGTTTAATATATTCTTCTAAGCATTGTTTTAATGTTAATATTTTAGGTTCTCCATTTACAAGTGCAAGCATTATTACTCCAAAAGTATCTTGCATTTGGGTATGTTTAAATAATTGATTTAAAATAACTTGTGGCCTTGCATCTCTTTTTAACTCAATTACAATTCTTACTTTTTCTTTTCTGTCTGACTCATCTCTTACTTCAGAAATTCCTTCTACTTTCTTTTCTTTCACAAGCTCATCTATTTTTACAATAAGATTAGCTTTATTTACTTGATAAGGAAGTGAAGAAACAATTATTCTTTGTCTATTTCCAGACATTTCTTCTATTTCTGTTTCAGCTCTTACTGTTATTTTCCCTCTACCTGTTGTATAAGCTTGTCTTATTCCTTCTTTTCCAAGTATCATTGCTCCTGTTGGAAAATCTGGTCCTTTAATTATTTGCATTAACTCTTCATTTGTTACATTATCATCATCTATTACTTTTATAGCTCCATCTATAACTTCTGTTAAATTATGTGGTGGTATATTTGTTGCCATACCTACTGCAATTCCTGATGAACCATTTATTAATAATGCTGGTATTTTTGATGGTAATACTGTTGGCTCTTGAAGTCTATCATCATAGTTTGGCATAAAATCTACGGTATTTTTTTCTATATCTACAAGCATTTGTTCAGCAATTTTTGACATTCTAGATTCTGTATATCTCATAGCTGCTGCTCCGTCACCATCTATTGAACCAAAATTACCATGCCCATCTATTAATGTATATCTCATTGAAAAGTCTTGTGCTAATCTTACCATAGCATCATAAACTGATGAATCTCCATGAGGATGATATCTACCTAAAACAGAACCTACAGTATTTGCACATTTTCTATATGGTTTATCTGATGTTATTCCATCTTCATGCATAGAATAAAGAATTCTTCTATGTACAGGTTTTAATCCATCTCTAACATCTGGCAGTGCACGAGAAACTATAACACTCATTGCATAATCAATATATGCTGTCTTCATTTCTTCTTCTATATTTCTCTCGATTATTTTTCCATCTTGCCTTTCCATTTATTTCCCTCTTTTCTTATATTTGTTTCCTATTGCATTATATAAAAATATACAAAAAAAATCAAGAAAAAACATCAAAAAATATTAGGGATTCGCGATGTTTATTATTTTATTTTTAAAGCTTTTCTGCTAATCTTAATTCACTTTCTGTTAAATTAAAATCATAATTTTTACTTTTAATTAAATTTTGCAAATTTTCTATAACTCTTGCTTTATTTAAAGTGTTTTCTAATGGTATAACTTTTTCTAAGTTGTTTTTTATGTTATTATATGCTTTTTCCATTCCCGAAATATCTTGAATACTATATGCCAAATTCCAATTTTCACAGTATTTTTCTATTTTTTCAATTGATTTTAATTGATTTGTAAGTGTATCTTCTATTTTATTACTAATAGACTCCATTATAGTATTTTTTCCATTTTTTATTAAATTTGAAATATTGTTATTTATTATTTCTTTTTTTTCTGCTAACTCTATAACATAATCCAAAAGTTCAGAAAACTTATCTATTATTCCTCCATTTTTTACTGCAAGTTGTATTTGAGATATGTTTTCAAATTCACCTGTAACGATTCCTATAGCACTTTTTCCAGTGTTTATACCACTA
This sequence comes from uncultured Clostridia bacterium, assembly GCA_944390285.1. Lineage (GTDB taxonomy): Bacteria > Bacillota > Clostridia > TANB77 > CAG-508 > Scatovivens. The sequence goes on along the minus strand of CALXPN010000002.1, from coordinate 256,396 downwards.
TTTATAACTTCTTTAATACCTTCTTTAAATCCATTTTCAAGAATTGCATTTTTTATATCTATTATTTGGTCTTCAATTAAGTCAGGAAGGACCGCTTTTAATCCTATATCTATAGCTGAATTTACAGCTTTTCCTATATCAGATTCTAAAAATTTCTCTTGAAAATCTGATATTTTTTCTTTTAATGAATTTTCTATTTTTAACTCATTTTCAACTACCAGTTCAGACATATTATTCTCCTTTCATAAATAAATTGCTATATATTTTTTCATAAATCGAATTTAATTTTTCTAGGTCGTTTTTTTCAAAATTATTATTTATTAATTTTGTATATAAAGAATTATATGGAATTCTACCTATAATTTTTGTATCATAATCTAAAATTTTATACTCATTTGTTTTATTTAATATTACCTTTATTTTGTCATTTTTGATTTTTATATCATGACTAATAATTTCTAAATTATCTTCCATTTTTTGTACTTCAAATAAATTTTCTTCTGATAAAAATATAATTTTATCAGATATTTTTAGTATTTTTTCTATAAAAAGATTTTTTATATTAGATTGAGTATCTATAAGAATAATATCATAATCCAAATTAACTTTTGTAAATATCTCTTTTATTTTGTATACTTCTAATTCATTTAACTTATTTAACTCATTTTTCATATTAATAGAGCAAAATAAATTATTATTAATTTTTTTAATTATAAAATTGAAATTTAAAATCTTTAAATTATTTTTTAAATTTTTTTTTACTTTTCTTATTAAAATACTATCTAAATCATTGTTTTCTAAATTCATATCTATTATTAGTACTTTATAATTTTTATTTGAAATATGGTTTGAAAATATATAAGAAAAAAGTGTTTTTCCAGAATTATAATTTCCTGTTATACTAATTATTTTTGTTTTACAATTTTTTAAATTTAATTTTTTATTTTCTTTTATTTTTTTGTTTTCATAAATTAATCCTTTAAACTCCTGTATTTCTTGTGCTATTTTAAAATTATTTTTTTGAGAATTTTTAAAAAAATCTTTTATAAATAAATCAAAATTTATCTTATTTAAAAAATATATTTTATATATATTTTTACTATTTAAATATTGCTCAATCTTTTCATCTTCTTTATCTAAAAAAACTATAATTTTTAAATTATTTTTTATTTTTATAATTTTATTTATTAATTCTTTAAAATCAAGTTCGCCTAATATATTGTTTGTCAAAATCAATATATCAACTTCTTTTTTATCTTCCAAAATTTCTAATATTCCTTCTTTATATTGTATATCTTTACTTATAATTTCAAATTCTTCATATTCTTGCATTTTCATATTTAGTTCTGGATTTCCCATTGCTGTTAATATTTTCATTATGTAATTATATTTTTTTCCTCTTCTGAACTTTCAATTTTAGCAAGTATATGATTATCTCCTATAAATAACAACGCTTCACCTCTTTTTAAAGATTTTATTTCTACTTTTTCCTTATCTGAAATATTAGAATATTTTTCTAGCACCAAAATATTTTCCTCTTCTAATGAGAAAAATGATTTAATACTTGAATTATTTAAAATACTTTTCCCATATATGCCATTTTCTAAACTAAATAAATCTGAAACATCCTGAGTAATTGCAACTGCACTTCCACCATATTTTCTTATTGTTTTAAATATTTTATATATAAAACTAGCAACAAATTTATTCGAAGTTATTCCTATAAGTCTCCAAATTTCATCTAAATATATTGCTTTATTTTTATTTCTATCTTTTTTTATCTTGTCCCAAAATAAATCAGTAAAAATATACATTCCATATTTTAGATTTTCCTCACCAAGTTCATATATATCTGCGACAATTAATTTGTTATCTAATTCTACATTTGTATAATTATTTAAAAATTTTAATGAACCAAAAACAAATGGATATAATTTTCTTTTAAAAAATAAAGTTTTCTTATCTTTTGAAAAAATATTATATAAATCCTCTAATATTGGCATTTGATATGTATTTTTAAACCCTTTTTTAAATCCATTTTCATCATAATTATATAAAGAGTTATCATTAAATGTTATTCCTTTTTCTTTATACACTTCTATTAATTTTTCCTCTAATAAAGCTATTTTATCTTCATCTAAATCTCCAAAAACTAAACTAAAAAAAATTCTAAGTTTACTAATTTTACTTGTTAAAAATCCTTTTTCTTCTTCTATACTATCTTCTCTTATATCCATTATATTTATATATGATTCAGAGCTAGGTCCAAATTTAATACAAACACCATCTAATTTATCGCATATTTTATCATATTCCCTTTCTGGATCTATTATATATTGTTCTAAATCTAATAACCTGTATCTTAAAATTAAAAGCTTTGTATAAAATGATTTTCCAGCTCCACTTGTTCCAAAAATACACATATTAGCATTTTTATATTTTTCTTTATCAAATCTATCTACTAATATAATTGAATCATCATATATATTTGTTCCTATAAAAACACCATTTATATCACATATATTAGATGAAATAAAAGGATATGTTGCAATAAGTCCACTTGTTAATATATTTCTTCTACTTATACTTTTTAAATCTTTATTATTATTCATAAATGGTAAACATGATTTATATATTTGTTCTTCTCTAAAGTTTCCTTTTCTTGTAAGCATTCCAGAAGCCTGAAGCAATCCTTCTATTTTATTTATATTTCTTTCCATTTCTTTTTCATCTTCTGAAATTATAGTTATATATGTATATAAATAATATAATTCCTCATTATTTACTTGCATTTCTTTTCTAATATATTTAGCATCATTATAACTATAAGCCGCTATATCTATGTCCTGCCTATTAGGATTTCCAGATTTTAAATCAACTCCTACATTTCCTATAAAGTATGTTAAATCTTTTATTGTTTTATATGTATCTTGTTTTTCATAAAACATTGTAATATTCATATTTACATTTGTATTTATAATATTTTTTAATAAAATATCTGTATATTCTCTATAATAATCAATTATTAAAAGACCACTATAAAAGCTCCCATCTATTTCTAAAAATTTAGGATTTTTATTATTAATATAGCTCGGCGCAAGTTTATCCTTTATACTCAATACACCTTCATAAAAATTTTCTATAATATCACTCTCCCATCTTTATTTGATTAGAATTATATGTTGGATTAAAAAAAGAACTTAAAATTTCTTCTGATTCTTTTTGTGTATTAATATCATACACAGTATTTCCACATCTGGATAAAGCCTCTTTAATTTTGAAAAAACTTTCATTTAAAAAATTAATTGCAATATTTTTATTTATACTAATATCATTATTTTCTTTTGAACTGGTATCTACATCATATTTTATAACAATGTAAAAATTTTTAGATGCTGATTTATTCTCATTATTTTTATTTTTTATAAATTCAACATAATTTTGAGTTATTTCTTTTATTTTTTTATTTTCTTCTTTTTCGGAAATTTTTTCGAGATTATAAAAATGTTTTGAAAGATCTTCTTTTTTACTTTGAATAATTATTTGAATATTAAAATTACATGTTTTTAGAAATAATTTATAAGAATTTAAAATTGCTTCTTTCTCTAGTGTTGATTTCAGATTATAATTAATAGGATTTATTTTTATAATTTTTATATAAGAATTTTTACTAATAATAATTCCATTTTCAAGAATATGATCAAATGGTAACCACTCTTGAGTTATATTCTCTTTTTTTATTTTTATTTTCTCCTTTCTTTAAATTTTTTATATAATACAACTCTTTTTATTTTATGTCAAGATTTTTTTGATATTTTATAATATAAAATATCCCAGTACACATATAAGTACTGGGATATAATTTATTTATACTTTAAATTATATCAAATTCTAATTCTACCTTAAACAAATCACCATCTACATTTAATGTAAATTTACCATTTTGAAGTTCTGTCAAGCTTTTTGAAATTGAAATTCCAAGTCCACTACCTTCTGTTGTTCTCGATTTATCTCCTCTTACAAAACGTTGCATTAACTCATCTGGTGTTATATTTAATCTTTCTTTAGAAATATTTTTAACAGCTATTTTTACTTTTAAATCATTCTTAATAATATCTATATACACTCTCGAAGAATCTAATGCATATTTTGAAATATTTACAAAAAGGTTTTCTATAATTCTATACATATATCTATTATCTGCATTTATATAAATATTCTCTTCATTTGCATTATATATAACATCTAAATTTTTTGATTTAAATTTATCCTCAAATTCACCTGTTGCTTGTTTTATAAGTTCACAAATATCAATCTTTTCCATATTTAATTTTACATTTCCTGAAGATGCTTTTGAAACCTCTACTAAATCTTCAATTAATTTTTTTAATCTTTGAGACTTATTATCTAATATATCTATATATTCTTTTGCTTTTTCATTTTCTATATTTTCTTTTTTCAATAAGTCTACATAGTTTATTATTGATGTTAATGGAGTTTTTATATCATGTGAAACATTTGTTATAAGTTCTGTTTTCATTCTTTCACTTTTTATACCTTCTTGTATTGCATTTTCAAAACCACTTGATACATCATTTATATATTTTACAATATCTTGAAATTCCTTTGTAAAATCATCTGGATTTAGTTTGCTAGAATGATCTCCATCATAAATAGCTTTCAAATGTCTTTCTATATGTTCATAACAATTTATTCTTAAATTAAATTTATATAATAAATATATTCCAATTCCTATAGATATAAGCAGTCCTAATATATTAAATATTGCCATTAATATTATAGAAACTATTATATACAAAAATATTATTAATATTAGCTTTGCAAGTTTATTCCATGTTGCAGTTATACTATTATATCCACCTTTTAAAGCTTTCCATATTTTTTTACAAAATCCTATAAACCATTTACATATTTTACCAGTTATAGTATACTTCCAAAAGGCTTTCGCTTTTATTCTTTTGATTGTTGTAACTAAGCTTGACATTCCAAATACATATGATACAAAGTATGCAAGTAAAAATAAACTTATAAAAAGGTTTAAATTCGTATTATTATATTCAATAATCGCAACAGGAATACATATAATCATTCCTATTATAAAAAAACTTATTATATATATTATTTCTAATGGAATTTTATCTAAATCATTTAAATCTATTTCTTCTTTTCCTTTAATATGTCCTATTGATATAATCAAATATATTAGTATTAAAGCAAGTAAAATTGCTGATACTGGCATTATATATATCATTATTTGTTCATATGGACTTAAAATATTGATAATCTGTTCTAATATTATATTATCCGTTCCTAATAAAATTTCTTCTTTATATGTTGTATATATTTGAAAATCTGCTATATTTGTTTCATGATATTCTTTTTCTCTTGTAACTGTATTTGTAGATAACTCCTCATCCTCTGTATAATATTCTTCAGTCATATTTTCATATTCGTATTCATTTAAATTTTGATTTTGTTCTTCTATATTTATAGTATAATATGTAAAATTAAATCTATTAAAGTATTTTAATGCTTTATTTTTTATAAGTTCTGAATTTGCTTCAACATTTCCATTTATTATATTTGCTTTTTTTCCATCTTCTTGAGTTATATAATTTTTTATTTCATCAATTGTATTAGTATTTTCTGTCAACTCTACATTTGTAAAAGCCAAATTTTGATATTGTATTAAATAATAAAAATCTTTTATATTATTATAATTATATTCTTCAAAATTTCCATAATAACAGATTTTATTTTCACCATCTTCAACACTATTATATTTTTCATTATCATAAATTAACTCTGATGTTCCATCAGATAATAAATACATAAAATTATTCAAAAAATCATCTGTTTTAAAATATTCAGAATTATAATTATCTTCTTTTACTACTTCTTTTCCAACTTCATAAAAAGCTGTTATAATAATTATTAATGTAAGAATTGGTATTAAAATATAACTTGTACACTTTAAAATTCTACTTTCCTTCATTTTATTTTCTCCTTTTATATTTTTTCTATTTTATATCCAATTCCCCAAATAACTTTTAAATATTTTGGTTCTTTTGGATTTATTTCTATTTTTTCTCTTATATGTCTTATATGTACTGCAATTATATTTTCTGCTGCATATGCTTCATCTTCCCAAACATTTTTATATATCTGTTCTATTGAATACACAATTCCTTTGTTTTGAGTTAAAAATTTTAAAATATTATATTCTGTTGGTGTTAGTTTTACTTCATTACCATCAACAGAAACTTTTTTAAGATTATCATCTATTATTAAATCTCCTGTTGAATATATATTTTGATTTTCCTCATCCTTTATATTGCCAAGTTTTGTATATCTCCTAATTCCGGAATTTACTCTTGCAATTAATTCTAATGGATTAAATGGTTTTGTTACATAATCATCTGCTCCTAAATTTAGTCCATTTATCTTGTCTTCATCTTCAGATTTAGCAGATAACATTATTACTGGAATTGAAGCAGTTTTTCTAATTTCATTTAGTGTTTCTATACCATCTTTTTCTGGCATCATTATATCTAAAATAATTAAATGAATTTTATTATTTTTTAATATTTTTAATGCTTCATTTCCATTGTACGCTTTTAAAATATTATATCCTTCTTTACTTAAGTATATTTCAATTGCTTTTACTATTTCTTTATCATCATCACATACTAAAACATTATACATCTTTAAATCCCCTATCTTTTATTATCTATTTATTATTCATATTATAACAGAAATTTATTAAGAAAAAATAGAGAATTTATTAAGAAATTATTAATATATTTTGAAAAATTTTCCTTAAAATTTTTTGAATATATTTTTTCAAAATGCTCATAATAATATTATAAAATTTATATTAGCCTAACTTAGAGATAATTATTATTAATTGATTTAATATTTTAAATAATTAGTGGTAATTATTTCGAGTAAAAATGTAATTTATTAAAAGAAATACTTTTAGTAAGTTATGTTGGTCACAAAGAATATATTATTTGCTTGATAGTTCTTTCTTAGTTAATTTTTTAATATATTATTAAATCTAATTAATCATTTTATATAAAGGATTTGAAAAGTATATAATATATTTGAAGTTATGATTATATTTTTATTCAAAAATGGTTGTTTTTAATCCTATATGGACGAATATGGCTATTTCGAGTGGATTTATATTCTAGCAAAGGATTAGTATATGTGATATATAGCTTACTTGTATAGTAATATACATTAGGTTAAACTATTATATATATTAGTTTTAGCTGAAAGTTAATATAAGTTTTATGATGATAAACGCCATAAAGTTTATTCTTTATGGCGTTATCAATTATAAAATCTTATTATTTCTTTATTTTTTAGCACTTTCATGATATAATATCTCTAATTTAAAATTAGGAGTGTGATTTTTATAAAAACTGATATAAATTCATTGCAAGACATTATACAAAAAATCCCTACAAATTTATCTATATTAGAAAAAGCTAGACTTGCATATTTAGAACTCGGAAAAGTGAGTTTTTATGAACCTATTTACAAATATTTAAGTGATTATGAACAATATGAATACTTTAATAGTCCTACATCTTATAGAAATCCTAATATAGGAATATGTAATAAATTTACATGTCAATATCTCGAAATATTAAGAGCTCTTGGAATCAAATGTTATGAAAAAAAAGTAAATATTGATCCTTTTACAAATACATATCATTCAGAAGCTGTATTTTTTGATGATAACAATATAGAACATTTGACATCACTTGCAAATGATTTATCAAGAATACAATCTCATTCAAAAACAAAGTATTTTGCTTCTACTACTTTATCTGAACAAGAATTAGCTCAAATCGACGAAAAAATAGGATATATAAGTAAAAAAAATCCATATATAGATGCATATTTAGAACCTTGTAGTAGACTAATTAATAGATATGATATAAAAGAATCTGAAAAATTACAGTTATTATTTCATTTTCTTCCTAGATTTTTTGATCCACAAAAAATTGGAGATGATGAACAATTTAAAGTATTAAAATTTTTAAATAAACGTGTTTTAAAATCACAAAATAACTCTATATATAGAAGTTATAATCCTGAAATTCACGAAGAAAATTATTATTTTAAGAGTTTTATGCCACCATCTAATAATGTACCTCCTTCTACTACTTATTTTTTGTTTGATAAGAACACGCGTACTTATAAAGAAGTTCCATATAAAGAAATTATTAAAACCAAAATTTTAGAAGGTACTCAATTATATTGTTAAAAGCACTATAAAGATTTTATTCTTTATAGTGCTTTTTCTTAAATATCTAAATTTTTTACATATTTCGCATTTTGTTCTATAAACTCTCTTCTAGGATTTACTTCATCTCCCATTAATAAAGAAAATGTAGAATCAGCAGATATTGCATCATCCATTGTTACTTTTATTAATGTTCTTGTTTCTGGATTCATTGTTGTTTCCCATAACTGTTCTGGATTCATTTCTCCTAAACCTTTATATCTCTGTATTCCTACTTGGTCTCTTGAAATTCCTTTTTCTTCTAATTCTTTAAATTTAATTTCTAAATCATCATCTGTATAACAATAAATATCTTCCATTCCTTTTTTTGATAATTTATATAAAGGTGGTTGTGCAAGATACACATTTCCATTTTCTATTAAAGGTCTCATATATCTAAAGAAAAATGTTAATAACAAAGTTCTTATATGTGCTCCATCAACATCTGCATCAGCCATTATAATAACTTTTCCATATCTAATTTTAGTTATATCAAAATCTTGTCCAATTCCAGCACCAATAGCAAGTATTACTGGATTTAACTTATCATTTCCATAAATTTTATCTGCTCTTGCTTTTTCTACATTAAGCATTTTCCCCCAAAGTGGAAGTATTGCTTGGAATTTTCTATCTCTTCCTTGTTTTGCACTTCCTCCTGCAGAATCTCCCTCAACTATATATACTTCACATTCATCTGCAACTTTACTACTACAATCAGCAAGTTTTCCTGGAAGTGTTGATGTTTCTAGAGAAGTTTTCTTTCTAGCAAGTTCTCTTGCTTTTCTCGCAGCTTCTCTTGCCCTTGATGCACTTATACATTTTTCAAGTATTGATTTTGCCACATTTGGATTTTCTTCTAAAAAATTAGCCAAATGCTCATTCATCATTGATTGAACTATTCCTGTAACTTCACTATTACCTAATTTTGTTTTTGTTTGTCCTTCAAATTGTGGCTCTTTTACTTTTACAGAAATAACTGCTGTTATTCCCTCTCTTATATCATCACCTTGTAGATTAGAATCTTTTTCTTTTAATATATTTTTAGCTCTTGCATAATCATTAAATACTTTTGTTAAAGATCTTTTAAATCCTTCAAGATGTGTTCCACCTTCAACTGTATTTATATTATTAACAAAAGTATATATATTTTCAGAATAAGATGTTGTATATTGTATTGCTATTTCAACTGGATATTCTCCATCTTTTTCAATATAAATAGGTTTTGGATGTAATTTTTCTTTATTTCTATTTAAATATTCAACAAATGAAATAAGTCCACCTTCATAACAAAATTTAGCTTTTTTAGGAACTTCTTCTCTTTGATCTTCTATCTCTATATTTAATCCTTTTGTTAAAAAAGCCATTTCTCTAAATCTGTTTTCTAATACTTCATATTCATATTCTAATGTCTCAAATATTTTATCATCTGCTAAAAATCTTACTTTTGTTCCAGTTTTATTTGAATCTCCTATTCTTTCAAGAGTTTTTATTGTTTTTCCTCTTTCAAAACTCATTGTATAAATTCCACCATCTCTTTGAATAGTTACTTCTGTCCACTTAGAAAGTGCATTTACAACAGATGCACCAACACCATGAAGTCCTCCAGATACTTTATATCCACTATCTCCACCAAATTTTCCACCAGCATGTAGAACTGTATAAACAGTTTCAGCAGCAGATAATCCTGTTTTTGGATGTTTATCTACAGGAATTCCTCTACCATCATCTTCTACACAAATAATATTTCCAGGTTCTATTACTATTTTTATATTCTTACAGTATCCTGCTAAAGCCTCATCTACTGCATTATCAACAATTTCATAAACTAGATGATGTAATCCTCTTACAGAAACACTTCCTATGTACATTCCTGGTCTTTTTCTAACTGCTTCTAATCCCTCTAACACTTGTATTTGTTCTGCTCTGTACTCATGGTTATATTTTTCCATTCTCTGCCTCCCTATTATATAACTCTTTTTATTAACGTATTTACACTTATATTACTAATATAAGCTTTTTCTACACTTTTTTCTTTTGTTAATATAAATGTTTTTTCTTTATTATCTGCTATATTTATAATTGCTTTTTTTTCTTCCAAATTTTTATACATTTTTTTATATGTCTTTGTATTTTTTACATAATTCAAATTTAATATACTAATAATATCTTTATCATTTATAACAATATCTTTTCCTATATGTAAATACATTTAATTTTGCTCCTTAACTTTTCTGCAAATTCCATTTTCAACAAAATATGTTTCTATTTTGTTTTTTTCTATATTTATTTTATCTGTACATGTTATTATTACTTGATTTTCATTAATATTTTCTAAAAAACTTTCTCTTCTTTTCTCATCTAATTCAGACATAAAATCATCTAATAATAATATTGGTGAATCTCCTAATTCTTCTTTAACAATTTCTAATTCGCAGAGTTTTAATGTTAATACTACAGTTCTTTGTTGTCCCTGTGAACCAAAAATTGATGCTTGTCTATTATTTATATATATCATAAAATCATCTCTATGTATACCAGTTGCTGTAAAACCTCTTTTTATATCCATAGGTCTTGACTTTTTTAAATTCTCTAAAAATGATTTTTTATCCTTGCTATTACTTATATATCTTATTTTTATATCTTCTTTTCCACTTTTTGTTATCAAATTGTGGATATCTTCTATCTTTTCGGAAAATTTATTTATAAAATATTTTCTATATTCATATATTTTATAAGAATATTCAGAAAGTTGGGTATCCCAAATATCAAGTAAATCTTCTTTTTTATTTTCTAATTTTATTTGTCTTAAATAATTATTTCTTTCTTCTAATATTTTATTATAATTATTTAACAGATGTATATAATTAGGTCTTAAAGAACTAATCATCATATCTAAAAATCTTCTTCTTCTTTGGGGGCCATCTTTTATTATTTCTATATCATCTGGTGTAAAAATAACAATATTTATTTTTCCTATTATATCACTTATTTTATTTTGCTTTATCCCATTTAAATAAAAAGTTTTTTTATCTTTTATTTCTGCCTTTATAGAACCTTCTCTATCTATTTTTTTATATTTTATTTCTACTCTTGCAGAATCTTGTTCAAATTTAATTAACTCTCTATCTTTTTTAGCTCTAAAAGATTTTCCATAGGCACATAAAAATATAGACTCAATTATATTTGTTTTTCCTTGAGCATTATTTCCATATATAATATTTATATTTTTATTTAAATCTATTTGCTCTTTTTCATAATTTCTAAAATTTTCTAATAATATATTTTTTATATACATTATTTACCTCTAACCATTTAAAAGTCCCCAAAGCCAAGTTAGTATAGATTTAACAAAAAATAATACAAAAATAAGTAATATAATTCCTAATACTATTGCACCTACATTTATTTTTTTTCCTGTCTGCTCATATATCTTTTCTGATATTTTATCAAATTTTTTTGAAATAATCATAAATATATCTGATATTTTTTCTAATATATTTTTTAAACTCTCTGGCATTTTTCTTTATTAGTTTGTTAAAACTAATATCTCCTTTCACTTATCCACTTTTTGTTATCTTTTTGTGGATAATTATTCTTTCATTTTTATTGGTAATATCATGTAAATGTAATCTCCATCTTCAACAGATTTAATTATACATGGAGATCTATTTGTTCCAAATTCTATATAAACTTCTTCATCATCTATTGCTTTTAATGCATCTAAGAAAAATCTTGGATTAAATCCTATTTCTAATTCTTTCCCTTCTGTTTCTACATAAATTTCTTCTTTTGCATCACCTGTTTGGTTAGCACAAGAAATTGTAACTTTTCCAATTTCTATACTTATTTTTACAGGATATTTTTTTTCTTTTTCTATTGATGATGATGATATTAAAGATATTCTTTCAAAACAATTTTGAATATTATTTTTATTTACTCTAATTCTTGTTTCCCAATTTTGTGGTATTGTATTTGAATATTTTAAAAATTCCCCATCTAAAAGACGTGTTACTATTTTACAATTTTCCATTTCAAATAAAGCTTGATTTCTTGATATTCCTATTTTTATATTATCAAAAGAATCTGAAATTATTTTATTTACTTCATTTAATGTTTTTCCTGGAATAACACTACTAAATACATTTGAATTATTATTTAAATATGTACTTTTTATAGCTAATCTATAGCCATCTACTGCTACAACATTTAATTTGTTTTCATTTACTTCAAATAAACATCCTGTAAAAATAGGTCTATTTTCTTCTGTACTAACAGCAAAAATAGTTTTTCTTATCATATTTTTTAAAGTAGTTTGTTCTATCTCTATAAAGTTATCTACATTTATTTTTGGTAATTCTGGAAATTCATCAGGATTCATTGTAGCAAGTTTATATAAAGATCCTTCACATTCTATTTCTAATAGATTATTTTCATTTATATTTAGTTTAATTTCTGCTACTGGTAATCTTTTTATTATTTCACTAAACATTACTGCATTTACAACTGTATTTCCTTGTTCTTCAACTTGTGCTTCTACAATATATTCTATACCTATTTCTAAATCATAAGAAGTTAATTTTAATTCATTATCATTAGTTTGTATTAATATCCCTTCTAATATAGGCATAGTTGTTTTTGAAGCTACACCATTTATAACAGAAGTTATACCTTTTAAAATTTTTTCTTTTTCACAAATAACTTTCATTTTATTTCTCCTTTTATTAAATAATATTAATAGTAGTATTAGTTATAGGGCTTGTGGATTTAGTGGAAAAGTTCCCAAATCCTTTATTTCCCTAGCAAAAACTATGTGTAAAAGTATGTGAATAAAATTTATATTTATCCACTTTATTCAATATCATTTGTGAATAATGGGTTATTAACAAAAAATATACAGGATTTTCACATATATATGTGGAAATCTAATCTAGCTATTCCGTAAGAGTTAATACCTCTTCTTTTGTGAAAAAAATGTTTGTAAAACATCTTTTTTTTATTTTATTAATTTTTACTTAAATATAAATTAATTTGAATCTTGAATTATATTTTTCACACTTTCCACAATTAATTTTGTGTTTGTTTTTTCCTTTATTTCTTTTTCAATTTTGTTTACGGCATGCATAACTGTAGTATGATCTCTATTTCCAAAGTCTGCTCCTATTTTTGGAAAAGACATTTGTGCAACATTTCTGCATAAATACATTGCAATTTGTCTTGGATAAGCTATATCATTAGATTTTTTTGAAGAAATTAAATCTTTTTTATCTATATTAAAATATTTTGCAACTATTTCTTGTATATATTCAGATGATATAACTTTTTCTTTTTGAAGAACAATGTCATTTATAGATTTTTCAGCTATTTCTATTGTAATTGGACTATGTGTAAGAGAAGCATAAGCAACAATTTTATTTAATGCTCCTTCTAATTCTCTAATATTTGAATCTATTTTAGTAGCAATTACAGATAATATATAATCATCTATTATTATTTTATCAGTTTGAACTTTTTTTCTAAGAATAGCAAGTCTTGTTTCATAGTCAGGCATAGAAATATCTGCAAGTATTCCCCATTCAAATCTAGATTTTAAACGTTCTTCTAATAAAGGTATATCTCTTGGTGGCTTATCACTAGAAATTATAATTTGTTTTCCATTCTGATGAAGACTATTAAAAGTGTGAAAAAATTCTTCTTGACCTGTTTTTTTACCAGCTATAAATTGAATATCATCTATTAATAAAACATCTATATTTCTATATTTATTTCTAAATAATTCATTTTTATAATTAGCATCTTTTATAGAGTTAACAAGTTCATTAATAAATTTTTCAGAAGTTACATATAAAACTTTTGCATTAGGATTATTTTGCATAATTTTATTACCTATAGCTTGCATTAAATGAGTTTTACCTAGTCCCACTCCACCATAAATAAATAAAGGATTGTAAGCAGTAGCTGGTGATTCAGAAACGGCATATGCTGCAGCTTGAGCAAATTTATTATTATTTCCTATTACAAAATTATCAAAAGTATATTTTGGATTTAAAAAACTATTTGTATAATTTTCTGTATTTGTAAAATTTATTTCTTCTTCTACCCTATTATTAGCTATTTCATCTGTCTTTTCTATTATTTCTATTTCACAATTTTTATTTGTTATAAAATTAAAAGTATTAGAAACCAAATCAAATAAACGTGACTCAATAGCATCTTTTTGCATTTTTGAAAGGGCTACTAAAACGATTTTATTATCATTTACAGATTGTATTTCTAAATTTTTAATCCAAGTTGTGTATGAAATTGTAGTCATTTCTTCTTTTAATAGGTCTTTTGCTTTTGTAAGTAAATCGTTTTTATCAGAATACATCCTTTGGAAAAACCGTCCTTTCTACATTTTATTTATCCACAAGGTTGTCCACATAGAATTCTAAAACACTAGGCAAATAGCAAGCTGTAAGATTCAACAAATTGTGGAAAACTTATTTTTATTATTACATTACGCTCATATAATATCAAAAAAAAATTTAAATATCAAGATAAATTTAAATAAAAGTCTACAAAAAAATAAAAAAATAAAAATAGAAATCTTTAGGGAGATAATACTTACAAATTTTATTTATTACTTGACTTTTTTTGATAACTTATAGTATAATTTATATTACTTGTGAATAAATAGAATATATTTGTTACAAATAAAAGTAAAAAATAAAATAAATATAAATTAGGAGGTGCAAAATGAAAAGAACATACCAACCAAAAAAAAGACAAAGAAATAAAGTACATGGTTTCAGAAAAAGAATGCAAACAAGAGCTGGAAGAAAAGTTTTAAAAGCTAGAAGAAATAAAGGAAGAAAAAAAATATCAGCTTAAAATTAAAAAAAGGGCATCACGCGCCCTTTTTTATTTAATAGGGAAGTGTTATATAGTAATGAAAAATACTATAATGTTAAAGAAAAATTATGAATTTAAAAATCTTTTTTCAAAAGGAAAATTTTTTTATGGAAAATATATACATATGTATATAAAAAAAACAAATTCTAATTATAATAAATTAGGAATTGCTATTTCTAAAAAACAGGGAAAGGCTGTAAAAAGGAATAGAATAAAAAGATTAATAAGAGAAAATTATAAAAGTTTTGAAAAAAATATAGAGAAGGGAATAAACATTTTAATTGTTATAAATAAAGATAAAAATATTAAAGATATTACATTTTACAATATAAGAGAAAATTTTGAAAGTACATTGAAAAAAGCAAATGTTTGGGTAAAATAATATGAAAAAAATATTTATATTATTAATAGAATTTTATCAAAAACATATTTCTCAGCTTCTTGGAAATAATTGTAAATATTATCCAACATGTTCTGAGTATACAAAACAAGCAATTGAGAAATATGGAGTAATAAAAGGAATATTTAAGGGAATAAAAAGAATTTTAAGATGTAATCCTTTCTCAAAAGGTGGATTTGATCCATTAAAGTAGAGGAGGAAAATATGTTTAATTTTTTGGCTAATATATTTGGATATATATTAAATGTAATTTATAATGTTGTTAATAATTATGGTGCTGCTATAATTATTTTTACAATAATATTAAAACTTGCAATGTTGCCAATTTCTATAAAACAACAAAAAACTTTAAAAAAATCAGCAAAACTTCAAGTAAAAGTAAAAGAAATACAAGAAAAATATAGTAATGATCAGGTAAGACAAAGTCAAGAAATGATGGATTTATATAAGAAAGAGAATATGAGTCCATTTAGTGGTTGTCTAACATCAATTATTCAAATAATAATAGTAATATCAGTATTTTATTTAGTAAGTAAACCACTAACATATATGAAGCATGTAGATCAAGAATTATTAAATTCTTATTCAACAGAAATTTCAGATTCTTCAGGTGAGTTATTGAGATATCCAGAAATAAGTATAATAAAAGAAAAAGGATATTTAGATGAGAAAGTAAATTTGAATATGAATTTTTTAGGATTAGATTTGAGCGATGTTCCTACACAAAATTATAAGGATCCAAGAGTTTATATAATTCCAGGACTTTATGTTATAACATCAATTATTTCAACTAAATTAACTACAAGTTTAAATAAAAAATCTAAAAAAGAAAATACTATAAAAGAAGAAGACAAGCCAAAAGAAAAAGAACAGGATGCTATGGAAGAAATGAATAGACAAATGACAATAATGATGCCTGTTATGGCTGTTAGTATTGCACTTATAGCTCCTTTGGGATTAGCTTTATATTGGCTTGTAAGTAATATACTTATGATAGTAGAAAGATTAGTAATAAATAATTTAGTTAAAGATGAGGAGGAAGAATCAAATGGATAATAAAACTTATGTATTTGAAGGAAAAACATCAACAGAAGCAATAGAAAAAGGATTAAAAGAATTAAAAGTAAGTAAAAATAAAGTAGATATAAAAATATTAGAACAAGAAGATAAAAGAAGTTTTTTCAGTATATTAACACCAAGAATTGTTAAAGTTGAAATGAAATTAAAAGAAAATATTCAAGAAGAAAAACATCATAAGAACGAGGAAAAAAAACAAGATGTTTATGTTGATAAAACAGAAGCAATAAAAAAGATAAAAGCTTTTTTAGAAGAATTTACAGCAAAACTTCCAAACAAATTAACATATACAATAAAAGAAGAAGACAATATTATAAAAGTTGATATGGATGGCGAAGATACAGGATACTTAATAGGATATAGGGGAGAGGTATTAAATAGCCTTCAAACAATTATTTCTAATATTGCTTCAAAATCAAATAAAGAAAAAATAAGAGTAGTTGTAAATATAGGTGGATATAGAGAAAAAAGAGAAAAAGATTTACAGAATTTAGCTACAAAAATAGCTGGAACTGTTATAAAAACTAGAAAATCTATAACTTTAGAACCTATGACAGCATATGAAAGAAAAATAATTCATACAAAACTACAAGAAAATGATAAAGTAAAAACTTTTAGTATAGGAGAGGAACCTTATAGAAAAGTTGTTGTTTCATTAAAATAATAAAAAAAGCATCTCTATAGTAGAAATAGAGATGTTTTTTATTACTTTTATTAAAATTATATTGTAATAAAAATAGAGTTCTAATTATAATAACTTTGATAAAAACTAATTTAATCCTATTTTTAGATAATAGCTGTATTGAAATTTTATGTAAATAATGATATAATACTATAGCGAATTTTTTATAAAAAAGGAGAAAAAAGATGAGTACAATTGCAGCAATTTCAACAGCACCAGGAATTGGTGGAATAGGAATTATAAGAATGAGTGGAGAAAACTGTTTTGAGATATTAGAAAAAATATTTAAACCTAAAAAATATCAAAATATTGATGAAATAAAAGGATATACAATAAAATATGGTAATATTGTTGATAATAAAGAAATTGTTGATGAAGTACTAGTATCTTATTTTAAGGCTCCTAAAAGTTATACATCTGAAAATATGTGTGAAATAAATTCACATGGTGGTATTGTTATTATGAATAAAATATTGGATTTATGCATAAAAAATGGGGCGAATTTAGCAGAACCAGGTGAATTTACGAAAAGAGCTTTTTTAAATGGAAGATTAGATTTATCACAAGCAGAGGCTGTTATTGATGTTATTAATGCTAAAACAGATAAAGAAGCTAAAATATCTTTAGAACAGTTACAAGGAAATCTTTCAGAAAAGATTAGTAAAATAAGAAAAATGATTATTTCTATAATGGCAGATATAGAAGCCACTATAGATTATCCAGAATATGATTTAGAAGAAGTAACAAGTTCCAAAATTTTAAATGTTTTAGATGAAGCAGATAAATTATTAGAATCTTTAGAAAAAAGTTTTTATAATGGAAAAATATTAAGAGAGGGAATTAATACAGCAATTATAGGTAGACCAAATGCCGGAAAATCTTCTTTATTAAATGTAATTTTAAATGAAGAAAGAGCAATTGTTACAGATATTGAAGGGACAACAAGAGATACTATTGAGGAATATATTTCAGTAGACGGAGTTCCCCTTAAAATAATAGATACAGCTGGTATTAGAAATTCAAATGATGCTGTAGAAAAAATAGGTGTAGAAAAAGCAATCGAAATTGCAAAAAAAAGTGATATAATAATAGCTATTTTTGATAGTAATAAAAATTTGAATGATGAAGATAAAGAAATATTAAAAATGTTAGAAAATAAAAATGCTATTATAATTTTAAATAAAATAGATTTAGAGAGAAAAATAAATATAGAAGAAATAGAAAAATTAGGAAAACCAGTTGTAGAAATGTCTACAAAAACAAGGGAAGGAATAGATAGATTATATCAAGAAATATCTAGTCTATTTAAATTAAAAGAAATTGCAAATGATGGTGAAACAATAGTGAGTAATGTAAGACATAAAAATATAATTATAAATGCAAGAAAGAATTTAAATATAGCTAGAGATACTATAAGAAAAAACATGCCTATAGATATAATTTCTACATATATGAAAGAAATTTTAGAAGAGTTAGGAAAGATAACAGGAGAAACTGTTACAGAAGATGTAATATCTGAAATATTTTCTAAATTCTGCCTAGGGAAATAAATGTTTTAGGTCTGTTCCACAAGAAACAAATATATTTAAAATTAGATGGGAGAAGTTATAAATGAAATATGATGCAGGAAAATTTGATGTTGCAGTTATAGGTGCAGGACATGCTGGATGTGAGGCTGCTCTAGCTTCTGCTAGATTAGGGAAAAAAACTTTACTATTTTCAATTAGTTTAGAGTGTATTGCTAATATGCCATGCAATCCACATATAGGTGGAACATCTAAAGGTCATTTGGTAAGAGAAATTGATGCCTTAGGTGGAGAAATGGGCAAAAATATAGATAAAACAATGATTCAAATAAGAATGTTAAATACATCAAAAGGACCGGCAGTACATTCTTTAAGAGCGCAAGCAGATAGAAAAAGATATCAAATGGAAATGAAACATACTTTGGAAAAACAAGAAAATCTTTTTTTAAAACAAGCAGAAATTGTTGATATACAAGTTGAAAATGGAAGAATAAAAGGGGTTGAAACAAATTTAGGAGCTATCTACAGAGTAGATTGTGTAATTTTAGCGACAGGTACATATTTAAAAGGAAAGATATTTATAGGTGAAACATCATATGAAAGTGGACCAGATGGTGTAGCAGCAGCAAATCAATTATCTGACTGTCTTAAAAGATTAAATATAGAACTTCAAAGATTCAAAACAGGGACACCAGCAAGAATTAATAGTAGAAGTATAGATTTTTCTAAAATGGAAATACAAGAAGGTGATAAAGATATAGAAGCATTTTCATTTGAAGATAAAGTACCAGATATAAAACAGGTACCATGTTGGTTGACATATACAAATAAAAAAACACATGATATTATAAGAAAAAATCTACATAGATCACCAATGTATTCAGGAGTAATAGAAGGAACAGGTCCAAGATATTGTCCTTCAATTGAAGATAAAGTAGTAAGATTTGCGGACAAAGAAAGGCATCAGATTTTTGTAGAACCTGTTGGACTTGATACAGAGGAAATGTATATTCAAGGAATGAGTTCATCTCTACCAGAAGATGTACAAATAGAAATGTATAGAACTCTTCCTGGATTAGAACATGCAGAATTTACAAGACCTGCATATGCAATAGAATATGATTGTATAGAACCTTCTCAATTAAAAAGTTCTTTAGAATTAAAAAATATTAAAGGAATGTTTTTTGCAGGTCAAATAAATGGAACTTCTGGATATGAAGAAGCAGCTTGCCAAGGTTTAATGGCCGGAATAAATGCTGTACAAGAACTAAATGGAAAACCACCAATAATATTAGATAGATCAGACGCTTATATTGGTGTTTTAATAGATGATATAGTAACTAAAAGTACTGCAGAACCATATAGAATGATGACTTCAAGAGCAGAATACAGATTGCTATTAAGACAAGATAATGCAGATTTAAGATTAACAGAAATAGGGCATGATATAGGACTTATATCTGATGAGAGATATCGAAACTTTTTAATAAAAAAGAAACAAATAGAAGATGAAATTCGTAGATTAGAAACAACTAATGTAAAACCAAATAAAAAGACAAATGAATTTTTAAAAGCACAAGGTACAACAGAAATAACAGTAGGAATGAAACTAGCAGAATTGCTTAAAAGAACTGAAATTACATATAAGTCATTAGAAGAACTTGATGTAGAAAGGCCTAAACTTGATAAACAAGTTACAGAAGAAGTAGAAATAATGATAAAATATGAAGGCTATATAAATATGCAAAAAAAACAGGTTGAAAGTTTTAAGAAGTTAGAAAAAAAATTATTACCTGAAAATATAGACTATAATACAATAAAAGGAATTAGGTTAGAAGCAAGACAAAAACTAAATAAATATAAACCATATTCTATAGGACAAGCTTCAAGAATTTCAGGAGTTTCGCCAGCAGATATTTCTGTATTATTAATATATTTGGAACAAAATAAAAAATAAATAAGTAAATTTAATAAGGTAGGAGTTTAAGTGAATATAGAGGAATTTAAAAATAATATAGAAGAATATTTGATAAGATTAAATGTAAATTTAACAAGTTTTGAAAAAGAGCAATTATATATATATATGAATGAAATTCTAAAATGGAATGAAAAAATAAATTTAACAGCTATAAAAGAAGAAAATGAATTTATTGTTAAACATTTTATTGACTCATTGACAATCAATAAATATTTACAAAAGTATCAGGATATTATTGATATAGGTACAGGTGCAGGATTTCCTGGAATACCACTTGCTATTGCAAATAAAAACAAGAAATTTTTATTAATAGATTCTGTAAATAAAAAGCTAAATGTAATAAAAGATATAAATGAAAAACTTAAACTTAACAATGTTGACATAATTCATACAAGAGCAGAAGATCTTGCAAATAAAGAATCATATAGAGAGAAATATGATGTTGCAACAACACGAGCTGTATCTAGTATTCCAACAATTTTAGAGTATATGCTTCCTTTTTTAAAAATAGGAGGACAAGCTATATGCATGAAGGGACCAAATTATGAAGAAGAATTAAATGAAAGTAAAAGTGCGATAAAAATTTTAGGTGGAAAATTTGAAAAAGTAGAGAATATTAAAATGAATTCTCTCGAGAGAAATATAATTATTATAAAAAAAGTATCAATAACACCAAAAAAATATCCAAGAGGTCAAGGCAAACCCTTGAGAGAACCAATAAAATAAGTTATGTTTCACATGAAACATAACTTATTTTTATATTCAAAAACATATACTCAAAAACATATATCCAAAAACAAGTATCTAAAAACATATACTCAAAAACATATATCTAAAAATAAATATCTAAAAACATAGATTAAAAAAAGATATCAAAACGAAAATTTAAAATTTGTAAAATAAAAATTGAATAAAACTTAAAAAATCAATTGACATATTATTAAAAATTTTATATTATAGTAAGGTAAAATAAAGGAGGGATTTACTTTGGGAAGAGTAATATCAATTGCTAATCAAAAAGGTGGGGTAGGAAAGACTACAACAGCAGTAAATTTAAGCAGTATTCTAACAAAAAGAGGCAAAAAAGTAATTTTAATAGACGCAGATCCTCAAGGAAATGCATCTAGTGGATTAGGATTAGAAAAAATAACAGATAATTCATTATATGATGTTTTAATAAATGATGTAAGTATAGAAGAAACTTTAAAAAACACATGTGTGAAAAATTTAAAAGTATGTCCTTCAAATATGAATCTCGCTGGTGCTGAAGTAGAATTGGTTTCTCAAATGTCGAGAGAGCAAAGATTAAAAGAAAAAGTGGATGAAATAAAAGATAAATATGATTTTATAATAATAGATTGTCCACCATCATTAGGATTAATAACTTTAAATGCCTTTACGGCTTCAGATTCAGTTTTAATTCCTGTACAATGTGAATATTTCGCCTTAGAAGGTTTGGGACAGTTATTGAATACTATAAATTTAGTAAAAAAACATTTAAATAAAGAACTAGAAATAGAAGGTGCTGTTCTAACTATGTATGACATGAGAACAAATCTTTCTAATCAGGTTGTAAAAGAAGTAAAAAGATATTTTGAAGATAAAGTTTATAAAACTGTAATACCTAGAAATATAAAATTAAGTGAAGCTCCAAGCTATGGACTACCAATTACTTTGTATGATGGAAAATCAAAAGGAGCAAGAGCATATGAAAAACTTGCTAAAGAAGTCTTAAAAAATGATGAAATACGTAAAAAAGAAAATAGTAAGGAGGAATAAAAAATGGGAGCAAAAAAAACAGGATTAGGAAAAGGTTTAGATGCCTTATTTAGTACACCAGTTATAGAAAATAATGACGAAGAAGTAGTAAAAAAATTAAAAATTAATGAAATAGAACCAAATAAACAACAAGCAAGAAAGATTTTTGATGACGAATCAATAGAAGATTTGTCAAATTCAATAAAAGAATATGGGGTTATTCAACCAATAATAGTAAGTAAAAAGACAGGTTATTATGAAATAATAGCTGGTGAAAGAAGATGGAGAGCTTCAAAAAGAGCTGGATTAGATGAGATTCCAGCGATTATCAGAGATGATGATGAACAAAGAAATACAGAAATTTCTTTGATAGAAAATATACAAAGAGAAGATTTAAATCCAATAGAAAAAGCAAGAGGGATTAAACTTTTAATGGATGAATATAATCTTACACAAGCACAAGTTGCTGAAAAACTTGGAAAAAGTAGAAGTAGTATAGCAAATACAGTAAGAATATTAAATCTTGATGAAAGAGTAATAAAATTAGCATTAGAGGGTAAACTAACAGAGGGACATTGTAAATCCTTAATGTCTATTAATGATCCTGAAAAACAATATAATATGGCTATATATCTAATAGAATCTGGTGATTCTGTTAGAGAAGCTGAGAAAAAAGTAAAAAGAGGTAAAAAAACTAAGAGAAATAATGATAAATACATACCAATATATAGAGATATAGAAGATAAATTTCAAGGATTTTTTGGTACAAAAGTTAAATTAGATGCAGGAGAAAGAAAAGGTAAAATAATTATACAATATAATTCAAATGAAGATTTGGAAAGAATTTTGAATTTAATAAAATAAGGATGTGATGAAATGGATAGTATTGTGGAACTTTTTCAAAATGAAGATTTTTTAATAGGAATATTAATTACTAATATAATATTAGTAATATTAGTAACAGTTAACATAATATTGTTAGTGCGAACAAAGCAAAAATATTTGAATTTTATGAAAAAAATAGGTAATGGTTCAAATTTAGATGAGATGCTAAAAGAGTATTTAAAAGATGTCAAAGAAATAAAAAGAGATAATTCAGAAATTAAAGCATACTATACTAAATTAGATAGTGATATAGCATCATGTATTCAAAAAGTGGGATTGGTAAGGTTTAATGCTTTTAAAGACGTAGGAAGCGATTTAAGTTTCGCAATAGCTTTGTTAGATAGAAACGATAATGGTGTAGTATTAAATGGGTTATATGGTTCGGATTCATCGAATATATATGCAAAACCAATAAAAGGTGGAGTATCAACATATCAATTATCAGATGAAGAAAAATATGCTTTAGAAATAGCTGAGCAAAGTAAAAATTTTGCAGCAAGAGCTAGAAAATTTAATTAATATAAAATGAAGATAGATAATAATATATTATCTATTTTTTATTTGCTGTGGATAAAAATAAAAATAAATTTTTTTCTTTTTTATTGACAAAAGTAATAAAAGTATGCTAAGATATATGTGTTGTTGAAAAACGACACTAGCTAATGGAGAGGTGGTCGAGTTGGTTTATGGCACCAGTCTTGAAAATTGGCGTAGGTTTGTAGCCTACCGTGGGTTCGAATCCCACCCTCTCCGCCAAAGAATTGGAAGCAAAATATATTTGTTATAAGCTTCCAATTTTTAATATGAAATATAAATTATTAAAATTGAGAGCATTTGGAGATTTACCCAAGTGGTTGAAGGGGACGGTTTGCTAAACCGTTAGGGTTGCGTAAGTGGCCGCGAGGGTTCAAATCCCTCAATCTCCGCCAAAAGCAATACTTCTGTAGTATTGCTTTTTTATATGTGGAAAAATATTTTAATTTTAAGTAAAAAAATTTTTTATCAAAATGATTTTTTTTATTTAAAATTTGAATAAAAATTATTTTTTTAATAAAAAAAGTGTTAATAAATGTTTTTACTAAAAAAATAATTAAAAAATAGTAAAAAAATAATTAAAAAATTTAAAAAATTTTAGAAAAGGTGAAGAAAAGGTTAAAAACAACCCCTGTGGAAAACTTATGCAATCCTTGATACAAGTGAGTTAGAAAATACTAAGTATAAAATAAAAGAAAATATAAATTTATAAAAAAATTATAAAAATTTTTTAGTTTATTTAAATTTTTTTAAAAAATTACGAAAAAATTTTATAGAAATAATGTTAATTTAATAATTAATAAAAAAAATACAAATAAAATGAAAAAATTTGAAAAAAAATAGGCAGAAAAAATAGTAAAAAAATAAGAAAAATTTAGAAAAATTTTTTTGAATGCTTTAAAATCAATACTTTCATTCAAAAAAAATCAGAATTTGAATATAAATTAAATACAAAATATAGTTTATAAATAAAAATGAAACAAAAACTAAATGATAATTTATATAAAAAAATTGAAAAAAACAAAATTATAGTTTAAGATCTAAAAAAGTAAAAAAAAGTATATAATATTAATAAAAAAAATTAAGCAAATTAAAGAAAAATAAAAAGATAAAAAAAATTATAATGCTATAACTAGCATTAATCAAAGAATCTAGGATTTAGTGAAAAAAAGAAAATAATTTTTTTACTTAAAATTATAATAAAAGTTTTTCTTAAAAATTTTAAAAAAATACTATTTTATAATAAAAGATATATTTTTAAATAAGATTTTTTAATGATAATTGATTTAATAATAATGTTTTTAGATATAAAAATAAAAATTAAAGTAGAAACTTATAAATGCTTTAAATAAACAATATAAAAAGACGTCGCTTAAAATAAAAAATAAAACCTTTTTACGTTCATAATAAACAAATTACTTATATTAAATAATAAAAACGCTTAAATTTGAATTTGAATAATAAAAAGATAATATAATACAAATATAGTATTTTATATTAAAAAAAAAAATGCGGATCAAAAAATATTAAATTTCAAACTATTTTTTATAAAAAATAATTAAAAATTTATCCCAAAAGTCAAAACAGATTTTTATAAATAAAAAATAAAATTAAAACAGAATATGATTTTAAAAAATACTATAGGATTGAATAAATAGAAAATATATTTATAAAATTTAAATAGAAAAGAAAAAGGTAAACATAAATATAAAAAATGCAACTTTTAATAATCTTATTTTATGATTTTTAAATATAAATAAATTATTAAATTTTTAATTAATAAAATTTTGAAAAATATATAGTAAAAAATAAAATATAAAATTTTATTTTTCTGAAAATTTTTAAAAACTTTTAAAAATTTAATATGTTTTTTTATTAAGCAAAAAATATGTTAATTAAATATATAAATAAAAAGAATAGATAATAAAAAAATGTTGATATATCAGTGAAAATATAAAAACTATAAGAATTGATATAAATTTTATAAATTTAATAAAAATATAAAAAAATACAAGTAAGCAAATAAAGTTATTTTCTAAAATGTGATAAAAAAAGTTATAAAAATATAAAACGATATTGTCTTTAAAACAATTAAAAATAAATATTAAAAAAATAAAAAAATTAAATTAATGAAATGTTTGGGAATAAAGAATTTAAAAGTCGTTTTTTTTAAGATTAAAAATAAATTTTAGATTAAATAATATATATATAATGTAAACTAAAATTGAAATCAATACTATTTGAATTTTATAAAACAAAAGCTACTATTTTTAATGCATTATTTCAAAAAATAAATTAAAAAAACAAAAAAAATCTGATGAAAATAAAAAAAGAAGTGTATGAAAATAAACCAAAAGATATAAAAAATAATGTATCATAATTCTTAATTTTCAAAAAAGTCATATATATCAGGCTTTTTAAAGATATTATTGAAAAAGTCAATATAAAATAATTTCAAAGAAATAAATAATAAAAATTAAGAAAAATATAATTTATAATTATTATAATGTTTATTAATATTTTGATTATAATTTGACAAAAAAACAAATAAATTAAATATGAAAAAATATATAAAAAATAAATAGCTAAAACTTAAGGGGTAAAAGAGATATGAAATTATTTCTCTATATATTAAATATCAATTTTAATATACATTTTATATGGAATTATGTTTATCTAATAATATTATTATTTTTAATTTAAATTTTAAAAAATTTTTATAAAAAAAGATAAAATTTTTTAAGTAAAAATAAAAAATATTTTTATTTAAAAATAAAAAATATTATATTTAAATTCAGATTTTATTTATAAAATAATAATAAATATAAAGTTATATTTAATTATTTTTATATAATTATTGAAAATACAGCGTTTTGGCGGATATGATAATAATTATATAAAACTATTTTTCCAATAATTTAATTAATTAAATTATTAGAAAAATTAAGAAAATAAAATATAGTATTATTTTATTTGTTAATTATAAAAATTGACAAAAAAACAATAAAAAACACTAGTAATTATAGATTAGAAATAAATTACGAATTTTTAAAGGGAATGAAGGGATAGAGTATTATTTTTTTTATAATAAATTGATGTTTTTTTGCTAAAAATATCAAGAATTATGTTATCAAATATAATAATAATTTGATAAAGAAATTTTATGATTTTTTATAGAAAAAATATGTATTTTTTTAAACAAAAAGATCTAATTTTTTTACTAAAATAAAAAAATTTTAGATTAAAAAATTTTAAAATTTACAATAAAAAGCAATAAAGAGGATAAGAAAACTTACAAATACTTATTTCTCAGATGTTTCAGCAATATAGAAAAAATAATTATATAAATGTATAATTTAAAGAAAAATAAAAAAAAGATAGAAAATGTAAATATGATATGTTTTATTTTTAACAAGCATATTGTCTTAAAAACAAACAAAAAAACTTATAAAAAATTAAGATAAAAAAGCAAATAATAAAGGCCATAAAATACTTGGGAAATGCAGAGAATATTAATGATAAAAAGCTAATTTTTAATAAGATTTTTTCAAGTTCGTATATCTGTTTTAGGTAAACCATTTTATAATAAAAAAATTGATATTTTGAGTATTGTATTATAATAATTTTTAAGTATAAAATTATTATTTTTATATATTGGAATAGAGTTAAAAATTAAAATTAATCATAATATTGGAATATTGAAAATAAAGAAATGTAAGAAAAATATAGTAGATCTTATATAATAGGCTTGTATACTGATATATATCTAATTAATTATATTTTAGAGCATAATTATGATAATTAACCTTAAGTAGAAACAGAAAAGAAAAATATTTTCATAAAATAGGATTCAGATACTTAAAAGTTATATAAATATAAGAATATAGTTGACAAAAAAACAAGTTGTAAATTAAATCAAAACATTTAATAAATATGTAAAAAATAGATTAGTGAAACATTCAGGAATACTTAAGATAAGATATCTTTTTTTTATAAATATTATGTGAAAAATATGTATACATAAAGTAAATATTGTAAAATATATTTATTAAAATTCAGATAGTTTTTTATATTGAAAATAAAGGGGTATAATATATAAAAATATAGAAAAAAATTAAAATTTTTATTATTTTTTTTTCATATTTTTTCTAAAATCTTAATATTAATATAAAATAATAATATAAATTATTATAATATAATAAAAAAATAAGTTTTAAAATTAATAAATCTTGCAATAGTTTTTTTAAGATATTTTGAAAAGTGCTTGAATACTGACTTTAAAAATATTTATAAAAAATATTGAATTTTTTTATAAAAACTTCAAAATTAAGAAAATATATAAAATGAAAACTTAAATTTTTTTTATTTTATAAAAAAATACTTATTTTACTTTTAAAATTTAATAATTAAAATTAATAATTTGGTTTATAATTTTCTTAGATAAATATATAAAAAATACTTAAAAAAATATTTTGAAAATCAATCTGAAACTTAAGAAGATAAGGCATTAGAGAAATTATTTTTTCTTATATTTATTTTAAATTTAAATAGAAAATCATAAAAAAAAATAATATTAAAATAAATATTAATAAAATAAAAATTAAAAGTTAAATAATTTATAAAAAGAAATGAAAAATATAAAATATAAATAAAAAAAATTTTTTAGTTTTCTCAAAATTTTTAATTTTTTAAGATTTTTTTTATAATAAAAGTGTAATTAAATATTTTAAAATAAACACATATGAAAATAAATTTTAAGACGTTTTTTATAGCTAATATAATTTACTTCAAAAAAATATCTCATTAGAAAAATCATTTCTAATGAGATATTTTTTATTATATATTACTTTTTTCTGTTTCGTTTACAACATTTTCAATTTCAATAGCTTTTTGAGATTTTTTCTTTTTCTTTAAATTATCTTTTGCAACAGTAGTTAATAATTTTAATCTATTAATTTGATTTGACTCACTAGCACCAGGATCATAGTCAACAGGAGTTATATTAGCAGAAGGATATTTTTCTCTAATTGTTTTTATAACTCCTTTACCAACAACATGATTAGGAAGACATGCAAAAGGTTGAACACAAACAATATTTGGAATACCATGTTCAATATATTCTACCATTTCTGCAGTTAAAAACCAACCTTCACCTGTTTGATTACCTATAGAAAGGATATCTTTTACTTTTGTTTCTAATTCAAAAATATCACAAGGAGGAAGATAATCTTTTTTAGAATTCTTTAAGGCTTTTTTTAAATCTTCTTCTAACATTTCAATTAATTTTATTACTGTTTTAAAAATTTTAGATTTAGTTTTATCAGTATTTAATAATTGATTATTTGTTATCTTGTGTGTTGCGATAAATTTTATAAATCCCATAAAATCTGGTGAAATTACTTCTGCACCTTCATTTTCTAATACTTTAATTACTTCATTATTTCCAAATGGATGATATTTTATAAGTACTTCACCAACAATACCAACTTTGGGTTTTTCTATAGAAGTATCTAATTCTATTTTTTCAAAATCATTTACCATATCATATATACTATTTTTAAATTGATTATATGTAGATTTTGCACAAAGACTTTTACATTTTTCTAACCAGTGCTCATATAATTTTTGAGTTTCACCTTTATTTATTTCGTATGCTCTATTTTTTAATAACATTTTTTGTAATAAGTCTCCATAGAATACAGCTTTAATTAAACGTACTGCCATTGGTATAGTAATTTTAAATCCTGTTGCTTTTTCCATACCAACAACATTAAATGAGATAATTGGAACATTTGCAAAACCAGCGTCTTTTAATGCTTTTCTTATAAATCCAATATAATTAGTTGCTCTACAACCTCCACCAGTTTGAGACATTATTAATGCTGTTTTATTAACATCATATTCACCAGATTGAAGTGCTTCGATAAATTGACCTGTTGTTAATATTGAAGGATAGCATGCATCATTATTTACATATCTTAAACCTGTTTCTACGGTTTTTTCTGTACATTCTCTTAATAATTTTACATTATATCCTAAATCTTTTACTGCTGATTCTATTAATTCAAAATGAATAGGAATCATTTGAGGAATTAATATAGTATATCCTTCTTCACGCATTTTTTTAGTGAAAGGAATTCTTTTTACTTGGTAATCTCCTAAGCTTTCACTTTCTGCTTTTTCTTGTGCTTTTGTAGCAATACGTTTATTCATACTAGCAAGTAAAGAACGAATACGAATACGAATAGCTCCTAAGTTGTTTATTTCATCAATTTTTATAAGTGTATACATATTATCATAACTTTTTAAAATTTCTTCTACTTGATCAGTTGTAACAGCATCTACTCCGCACCCAAATGAATTTAATTGAATCATTTCTAAGAAGTCGTGCTTTCCTACAAATTCAGCAGCAGCATATAATCTAGAGTGGAATACCCATTGATCAACAACACGTAATTGTTTGCTTACACCATGATTTGGCTCACATATACTATCTTCAGAAAGAACGCAAAGTCCTAAACTAGTAATTAAAGTGTCTATACCATGATTTATTTCAGGATCAACATGATATGGACGACCAGCTAAAACAATTCCTCTTAGATTATTATCTTTAATATATTTAATTGTTTCTTTTCCTTTCTTACGTACATCTGATTTAAATTTTTGATATTCTGTTTCTGCAGCTTCTGCAGCTTCTTTTAACTCTTTTTTTGTAAATTTATATTCTTTAAAACAAGCAAGTTCAGAAACTACTTTTACTAGATTTTTTGTATCATCAATAGGTAAGAATGGATTTATATATTTTATGTCTTTATTTCTTAATTCATCTATATTATTTTTTATTACTTCAGAATAAGATATTACTATTGGACAATTATAATGATTATCTGATGATTCATATTCTTTTCTAGAATATGGAATACAAGGATAAAATATAGTTTTTATGCCTTGATCTAATAAATTCATTACATGTCCATGAGCTAATTTTGCAGGATAACATACGGATTCTGAAGGCATAGATTCCATACCTCTTTCATATGTTTTTCTAGTACTTTTTTCTGAAATAATTACTCTAAATCTAAGTTTAGTTAAAAATGTAAACCAGAAAGGGTAATCTTCATACATATTTAAAACTCTAGGAATTCCTATTGTACCACGAGTTGCTTCTGCTTCTGAAAGAGGTTTGTATCCGAATAATCTTTCAAATTTATATTTATATAAATTTGGTAAATCTTTTTTCTCTGTTTGATTACCAGCACCTTTTTCACATCTATTTCCTGATACAAATTTTTTGCCATTTTCAAATGTATTTATAGTTAATAAACAATTATTTTCACAACCTTTGCAACGAACGTGAGTAATTTTTATATTTAATTTATCTAATTCATCATTTTTTAAAATTGTTGATCTATAAGTCATATCCAAGTTTGAATTATATTGTTCTTGTGCTAAAAGTGCAACACCATATGCCCCCATAAGACCTGCAATATCTGGTCTTACTACGTTTCTACCTACAATTAATTCAAAAGCTCTTAAAACTGCATCATTATAAAATGTACCACCTTGAACAACAATATTTTTTCCTAGTGTCTTTACATCTCTAACTTTCATTACTTTTTGAATTGCATTTTTTATAATAGAATAAGAAAGTCCACTTGAAATATCCCCAACAGAATAACCTTCTTTTTGGGCTTGTTTTATTTTAGAATTCATGAAAACTGTACATCTAGAACCTAAATCTACAGGATTTTTAGATTCTATAGCTTCTTTTACAAATTCTTCAATAGGTAAACCTAAACTTTTTGCAAATGTTTCCAAAAATGAACCACAACCAGATGAACAAGCTTCATTTAACATAATGTTATCAATAGAATTGTTTTTTAATTTTATGTATTTCATATCCTGTCCACCGATATCTATAATACTATTTACATCAGGTAAAAATTTTTGTGCAGCAGTATAATGAGCAATTGTTTCTATTTCATTTAAGTCCACATTTAATCCAGTTTGTATTAGTTTTTCACCATAACCTGTTACACCACTAAAACGTATAATAACATCTTTTGGTAAATCTTTATATAATTGTTTTAGCATGGATATAACACTTTTTAAAGGATTTCCTTTATTATTTCCATACAATGAATATAAAAGAGCCCCTTCTTTATCTATTAAAACTAATTTAGTTGTTGTGGATCCAGCATCTATTCCTAAAAAGGCATCACCTTTATAAGTTTTTAATTCTTTTCTTTTTACTTTGTCTTTATCATGTCTTTCTTTAAATTCTTTATAATCTTTTTCAGTTTTAAATAAAGGATCTAATGTTTTTCCTTCTGTGAATTTTGCTGTTTTAAATTCTTTTAATTTTTCTTTTAAATCATTATTAGAAACCGGTTTTGTTTCAAGTGATGCAAAAGCTGCCCCAGTTGCAACTAAAAGATGAGCATTTTCTGGTATAATTATTTCATCTTTCTTCAAATTTAAAGTTTCTATAAATCTTTTTCTTAACTCTGATAAATAATTTAGAGGACCACCTAAAAAAGCAACTTTTCCTCTTATAGGTCTACCGCAAGCTAGACCACTGATTGTTTGATTTACAACTGCTTGGAAAATAGATGCAGCAATATCTTCTTTTCTTGCTCCTTCATTTAATAAAGGTTGAATATCTGTTTTAGCAAAAACACCACAACGAGAAGCAATTGGATAAATTGTTTCATAGTTTTTAGCAAGTTCATTTAATCCTTGTGTATCTGTATTTAATAATGAAGCCATTTGATCTAAAAATGCTCCAGTACCCCCAGCACAAGTACCATTCATTCTTTGCTCTATAAATTTATCAAAATATATTATTTTAGCATCTTCTCCACCAAGCTCTATTACTACATCGGTTTGAGGTATTAATTTTTCTACAGCAGATTTACAAGCAATTACTTCTTGTATAAAGTTGATGTTAAGAACTTTTGCTATGTCAAGAGCTCCAGAACCAGTAAGAGAAATCGTAAAATCGTTGTCTTTGTAGTCTTTAACTACTTTTTGAAGAACATTATATAAAGTAGTTTTTGTATCTGAAAAGTGTCTTTCATAATTTGAATATACTAGTTCTAAATCTTTATTTAAAATTACTATTTTAACTGTTGTTGATCCAATATCTAATCCAATATGTAATATTTCTTTCATAATATATATATATTTGTTAGAAAATCTAACTTTTCTCCTATAATTATTTAGGTTTTATGGAATTACCTATAAACCATAATTAATAATATATATTTATATAAAAAATATATACCTTAATATCTTGTATATTATATCTTTTGTCGTATTTTGTCAATGTTTATATTTTCCTATTTAAAAAAATATAAAAAATATAAAAAAATAAAACATCTTAAATTTTGAACAAGATAAAATTTAAGATGTTTTTTAGAATTAAATTATTATAGATTAATTATATCATTAATACATATCTTAGTATAAACCAATATTGGCAAGCACTTCCAAGCATTACAAATATATGAAAAATTTCATGAAAACCAAAGTGTTTAAAATTTATTTTGGGCCATTTTAATCCATAAATTATTCCACCAATTGTATAGAAAACACCACCAAGAGCTAGCCAAACTAAACTATATAGTAAACCAGCATATTGAAACACACGTATAAGAGGTATAAGAGCAATAATAACTATCCATCCCATTGCAATATAAATTGTAGTTGTAAGAGCTCTTGGAGCTTTTATCCATAGGGAAGTAAGGACAATTCCCAAAACTGCGATTCCCCATACGATTCCAAATATAGTCCAACCCCAAGGACCTCTTAAAGGACCTAAACATATAGGAGTATAACTAGATGCGATTAAAATGTAAATCATAATATGATCAAATTTTCTGAAAACTGTTAAAGCTTTTTCACTTATGTTTAACCAATGATATAATGTACTGAAAAGATACATTAAAAATAAGCCTAATCCAAAAATAGTAAATGAAACCACATCAAATGCATCTCCCCAAATTGCTGCAAAAACAATTAATACAACAAGACCAATAAGAGATAGACCTGCACCTATACAATGAGTTAAACCACTAACAAGGTCTCTAACTTTTGCCATATATAGTAAACTCCTTTCATAATTCATTATATAATATATACAATAATACTATAGTTTTATGCAATAGTCAATAACATAATATAAGAAAAAAGAAAACCTAGTTTTGAAAACAAGATAAATAAAATTTTATGATGAATAAATACAAGTTTTAAGAATAGTATTTACAAAGGAGGAAAAGCTATGCAAAAATGGATAATTTTATTAGTTGTTTTAATTATTGTGATAATTGGAGTATTTATTGCAATGAATGTAAGTATAGAAACAGAATATACTCCAGAATCTGAGGTAGATGATGTTGAACTCAGAAAAACTATAGTAGCATTGTATTTTAAAGATAAAACTACAGGTGAACTTGCTAAAGAAACAAGAATGATTGATTCAAAAGCATTATTACAAGATCCATATGATGAAATATTAAATTTACTAATATCTGGTCCAGAAAATACTAATTACGAAAAAACAATTCCAGATGGAGTAAGTATTTTAGAAACTAAATTTGAAAATGGTTGTGTTATAATAAATTTTAGTAAAGAATTAGAAGAAGCTAATTTAGATGGTACTGCAAAACTTAATATTGGAACATCTATAAGTAATACATTAACAGAACTTACGGAAGTTAATAATATTAAGATTTTAGTTGATGGAAATGAAGTAGAAGGATATATGTAGGCTACATTTGATAAATATAATAAAAAGTGGTAAAATATACAAAAAAATAAGGAGATAAAAATTGCAAGATTTTTTGAGAAAAGATGAAAGAATAGATGATTTAGAATATAAAGGATTAAAAATAATTCAAAATGAAAAAGGATTTTGTTTTGGTATAGATGCTGTTCTTTTAGCTGATTA
This sequence comes from uncultured Clostridia bacterium, assembly GCA_944390285.1. Classification (GTDB taxonomy): domain Bacteria; phylum Bacillota; class Clostridia; order TANB77; family CAG-508; genus Scatovivens. The sequence goes on along the minus strand of CALXPN010000002.1, from coordinate 221,394 downwards.
TGCTAAAAATATAAAAAAAGATGCAATTGCTGTTGATATAGGAACAGGAACAGGAATTATATCTTTATTATTATGTAAAAAAACTAATTTGAAAAAAATATATGGCATAGAAATTCAAAAAGAAGTTGCGGATATGGCTAAAAGAAGTGTTTCTTTAAATGAACTTCAAAATAAAATAGAAATATTAAATATAAATGTAAAAAATGTATGTAATATATTAGAAAAAAATATTTTTGATGTAGTTATTACGAATCCACCATATAAGAAAAATAATACAGGTTTAAAAAGTGTTGATAAAAGACAATTAATATCAAGACATGAAGTAGAATGCACTTTAGATGATATTGTTCAAAATGCAAGTAAACTGTTAAAATCACTAGGTGAATTTTATATGATACATAGGGCAGAAAGAATTGTAGATATTATGTGTACACTTAGAAAATATAAATTAGAACCAAAAAATATCAGATTTGTTCATTCAAAAATAAATGAGCCTCCTACATTAATATTAATAAAATCTAAAAAAAATGCGAAAGAATTTTTAAAGATAGATAAACCATTAATAATATATAAAGAAAATGGAGAATACACTGATGAGATTTTGAATATTTATGGAAAAGTTTGAAATTTAATGTGATAAATGTTAAAATAAATATGTAAAATATTAGAAGGATAAAGGAATAAAATGGCTGGAAATTTATATTTAGTTGCAACTCCAATAGGAAATCTAGAAGATATAACATTAAGAGCTTTAAAAATATTAAAAGAAGTAGATTTTATAGCAGCTGAAGACACAAGGCATACACTAAAATTATTAAACCATTTTAATATTTCAAAACCTCTTATAAGTTATTATAAACAAACAGAAAAAAGTAAAAGTAAAGTATTAATTGAAAAATTACTAGATAATAAAAATATAGCATTAGTTTCTGATGCTGGAACACCAGGAATATCAGATCCTGGAGAAGAAATAGTAAGAGAAGCTGTTAATAATAATATAAAAGTGATTCCGATTCCAGGGGCTTGTGCATTAGTAAATGCATTAATTGCTTCTGGAATGAGCACAAAAGAGTTTATTTTTATAGGATTTTTATCTTCCTTAAAAAAAGATAAAAAAGAAAAATTAGAGGAAATTAAAAATGAAACAAGAACAATTATATTGTATGAGGCACCTCATAAATTGAAAAATACTTTAGAAATGATTTTAGAAATTTTGGGAGACAGAAATTTAGTACTTGCAAGAGAACTAACTAAAATTCATGAAGAATTTATAAGAGGAAAGGTATCAGAAATTTTAAATAAAATAGATGAAATAAAAGGAGAATTTGTTATTTTAATAGAAGGAAGTACTGAATCTGAAAAAGATAAAGAAATTTCTAATTTAAATTCTAAAACTTTAGAAGAACATTATGAATTTTATAAAAGTCAAGGTATTACTAAAAAAGAGATTATAAAAAAAATTGCGAAAGATAGAAATGTAAATAAAAATGAAATATATCAATATTTTCTAAAATTATAATTTAAAATAAATATATAATAAAAAAATTCCAATTTTGAATTGGAATTTTTTTATTATATTAGCTAAAGTATTGTTTTTTTTCTCCTAAAATGTTATATTAAATATGTGATATTATAAGAATTTGTATGTTGTGGAGGTATTAATGAGCAGACGTAGAGGAAGAAGATATGATGATTCACCAAAACTAAATAAAAAAAAGGTTTTTGCAACTATAGTAGTAATTATAATTATTATATTAGTTATAATTTCATTAAAGAATTTATTAACAGGCTCAAGTACTAAAAGTCAAGATGTTTCTTCTCTTACTACATATATGAGTGCATATGAGAATGGTAAATGGGGAGTAATAGATAATAAAGGAAATATTGTAATTAATTTAAGTTATGATGAGATGATTTTAATACCAAATAAAAATGAAGATATTTTTATTTGTACATATGATGTAAATTATGATAATGAAACATATAAAACAAAGGTTATAGATTCTCAAGGAAATGATATATTGACACAATATGAAAATGTTGAACCTTTACAAAATACAGATGATTCTACAATCTGGTATGAAGATAATGTTTTAAAATATACGAAAGATGGAAAGTATGGATTAATTGATTTTTCAGGAAAAGAATTAATTCGAGCAGAATATGATAATATTTATGCATTACCAGGAATAGAAAAAAGTATTATAATTGAAAAAGATGGAAAAAAAGGATTAGTAAACTCAAGTACTGGAAGAATAATAATAGATCCAAATTATTTGGAAATATCTTCTATTTCAAATACATATGAAAATGGTTATATAGTTAGAAATGATCAAAATAAACTTGGATTAATAGGAGTAGATAAAACAAAAATATTAGATGAAAAATATGATGATATAAAAAGAATAACAGATAATAAATACTATGTAGTAGTAGAAAATGGAGAAACAAAAGTAATAAATTCTTCAGAAGAAACAATATTTAATTCAGGATTCGATAGTATAGAAGGAATAGAGTCAGATAATTTTATAATTATAAGAAATGGTTTATATGGAATTTTGGACAAAACAGGAAATGAAGTGATACCAGCAGAATATCAAAATATAAAATTTGCAAATTCAGGAAACTTTATAGCTCAAAGAGATGGAAAATACGGAATAATTGGGAAAGATAATGTTACTAAAATAGACTTTAATTATGAAAATATATCTTATATAAAAGAAGCAGATTTTTTTGAAGCAGATAAATCAGATTATACAACAGATATAATAGATACAAATTTCAATACTGTTTTAAGTAATATTATAATTTCGGAATTAAATGTAGAAGATGGATATTTGAGAGTAAGAGAAGGAGAAGACTATAAATTTTATAATTTTAAATTTGAGGAAAAATCTAATAAAGAAATATTGGCTACAAATACATTATTCTTAGTAAAAGAAAATGGAAAATATGGTTATGAAAATAAAAATGGTGAAAGAATTGTAGATTGCATATATGATGATGCTAAAGAGCAAAATGAATTTGGATTCTGTGCTGTAAATAAAGAAGGTTTATGGGGAGTGTTGGGTTCAGATGGAACTAATATTGTAGAACCTAGTAGAAATCTTGATAATTATTTGTATATAGATTTTATAGGAGAATGGAATAGATTTAATGATCTGAGTATAAATGTATATACGAAGTAACATATGAAAAGGTAGGTAATAATTGTGGAACTAATGACAAAGTATCAATATACATATTTTATACATCCGTATATTATAGATGAAACAAGGTATGATAAATACATAATGAAATTATTAAAAGACAAAAGATGTTCTTATAAAATATTTGAAAAAGAAAAAGATTTAGATATATATAATTTTTTCTTACCAAATGTAAGATCACATCTTTTTCCAACTTTTGAATTAAGAGGAGAAGCATTAAAAGATTTTAATGATTTAAAAATAGAAGAAAAGAAAAGAAAAATACTTAAAGATCCTGTTCAATATTTTACATATGATTTTGCAGAAGATATCCAGGGAAAAGTTGGAACAGAAAATGGAATTTTTTTCAAAATAGAAGGAATAGAATTAATATGTTTTAGAACCGGAATATGTTTTTTTACAATGAAAACACACTTAGAAAACACAAATAAATTTACTGATTTATTGGATTTTAATTATAGATTTAAAGATATAAATTCTGAGTTTGCTTCATTAAAAGATTATGAAAACATAAATATTCAAACAGATACTTTTAATGATATAAAAGATATTTCTGAATTTATAAATCAGGTTACAGGAATAAATACTAAAAGTAAAAATACTAGTAGTGGAGAAAATGTAATTAATTCACAGTTTTATACATATTCATATGTATGTGTAGAAACAAGTAATTGGAGTGAAAAAGCAAGTTTTGCGAATATCGAAAATGATTTTTTAAGATATGCAAATGTTCTTCCAAGTAATTATAATTCAGATTTTAATAAAGCAAATATAGAACACAATTTACATATTATTGAAAAATTTAAATATATTAAAACTACACTTTCAAATATGAGTTCAAATGTAATATGTTCTGGTATAGATACTTATAATTATACGAAATTACCATATGAGTATGAAAATCAATATTTTTATTTATATATTTTAGCATTATATAAAAAAATATTTTTAATGAAGCTTAATGCCGAATTTAGGCAATATGATGTAATTGTAAAAATGAGAGATAGCTTTACACAATTTACTAGAAAATTATGGAATAAGGAGGTAACTTTAGACGATACTGGTGCATTGTATTATAAAACATTAATTAAAACTTTAGAATTAGAAGAATTATATAGTGAAATTCAAAATAAGTATGAAGTTATATATAAGGAATTAAATATTGAAAAAAATAATACATATTATTCTATAATAGTTATATTATTAATTTTTTCACTAATATTTAATACAATAAATATTATATTCTTAATGTACTGGCTATCCTGAACAAATTTTAAATGAAAATAACTAATGGAACAGATATAATTGAAATAAATAGAATAAAACAAAATATTGAAAAATATGGAGACAAATTTTTAAAAAGAATTTTTACCAAAAAAGAAATAGAATATTGTGAAAAAAGGAAAAATTCCAAATATCAAAGTTATGCAGTGAGATTTGCAGCAAAAGAAGCAACTTATAAAGCATTAAGTGAATATATAAATTTTAAATATTATTGGAATGATTTTGAAGTTATTAATGAAAAAAACGGAAAACCAGTTATAAAATTGAATTTTGAAATAAATAATTTAAAAAGTTTAGAAGTTAGCCTTTCACATTGCAAAACTTATGCAATAGCAAATGTTATAGCTATATTTCAAACTAAAGATGAATAATCTATAATAAAATATAAATTATGAGGAGAAATTATGTATAATTTTGATAATATTTTAGCAAGGTCTCAAAATAAATATTCAAAAAATATTTTAAAAAATATAGGTTATTCAGAAATGTCTTCACAACCATTTTTTAAATTAGTAAAAAGATATTTTGAACAATATCCAGATGCTTCTAATTCAGAAGCTTTTTTAGCTTTTTTTGAATTGTCTGAAAAGTATAGTTATGATTTAGCTCTCATACCATCAATTGGTAATGATACATTGAGATTGAATATATGTAATTATCTTTTAAAAAATCCAAATGCATTAAGAGTAACATATGATAAAATACATAGAGAAGAAGAAAAAAAGAAAAAACGAGTTGAATTAAAAGGAAATACTATTAAGTATACAAGCAATAAATTAGTTTCATCAAGACGTGCAGTCATATCTGCATTAACTGAAATAAGACTTTTTAAAGAATCACTTTCAGAAGAAGATAGAAATTAGTAGAAAGTGCAAAAGAATATTTAACAGCAGATGAAGCTTTTATTTTAAAGTCTTTTTATAGAACATTAAATTTAAATTATTCAGATGAATTGCTTTTAAAAGAATTAATAGAAATATATGATTTGATATCTAAAAACTATGAAGATTAGAAAGGAAAATAAAATGCAATTTTTTGATTCACATTCTCATTTTAATGATGAAAAATTTGAAAATGATAGAAATGAAATTATAAAATTAATATATAAAGAAAAAGTAACTAGAACTGTTTGTGTAGGCTATAATATAAAACAAAGTGAACTTGCAATTAAAATAGCAAATTCAGTTCCATATATTTTTGCAAGTGTAGGGATTTCTCCAAATGATATAGAAAATTTTACAGAAGAAGATCTAAAGAAAGTTGAAAATTTAGGAGTAAAAAATAAAGTTGTAGCAATTGGAGAAATAGGTTTAGATTATTATTGGAATAAAGAAAATAAAGAAAAACAAAAAGAGGCTTTTATAAAACAAATAGAAATAGCAAATAAAATTGAAAAACCTATAATAATACATACAAGAGAAGCTGTTATGGATACATTAGAAATTTTAAAAAAATATCCAGTAAAGAAGAAAGGAATATTTCATTGCTGTCCTTTAAATAAAGAACTTATAAAAGAGGGTTTAAAATTAGGATTTTACATATCTTTTAGTGGGAATATAACGTTCAAGAATGCAAAATCTGAAGAAGCTGTTTCTTTAGTGCCAGATGATAAAATCTTAATTGAAACAGATTCACCATATTTGTCACCAGAACCAGTTAGAGGCAGGAGAAATGATCCAAGAAATGTTATATATGTTGCACAAAGAATAGCAGATATTAAAAATAAATCTTTAGAAGAAATTGCAGAAATAACATTTAAAAATGCAAACAAAATATATAATATAAATTAAATTTTATGTATTATAAATTCCTATATATTATATAGGAATTTTTTATATGAAATAAGCCGCCAATATCCTTATTTCGTAAGAAAAGTATAAAATTTGGCAAAAAAAGTAATAAAAACTTAATAAAATAGAATAAAAAGAGTTAAAGTTCAAATCCGTAAAGGGTTTTAACATCATTTGGAAGTTTTGAAAAAAAATACTATTGAAAAAAATTTTTAAAATGCTATGATATTGCTAATGAAAATATTCAGGGAGGATTTATTATGAAAAGGAAAATGTTAATCTCAATTGCATTGATTACGATTATGCTATTGAATTGCATTATGCCAAGTTTTGTGGTAAATGCAGTAGAGGGAGAAGAGATTCAACTAAACAGTAGCTTATACAAAGCAGTAAAGTCTAGCCTTAGCAAACAAGGTATACTTTATTCAAAGAATGATGTTACACATACAATAATTTTAAGTAGTGATGCAAAAGCTTCTATTACTGAATTGAATTTAAATGATAGTTCAATTTCAGATTTAACAGGTTTAGATGCTTTTTCAAATTTAACACATTTAGAGTTATCTGGTAACAATTTAACAAAAGATAGTAATTTAGGAGTATTAAATAGTTTGCCTTTAACTTACTTAGATTTATCTACAAATAGATTAGAAGATGTAAGCGAAATAAGAGAATTAATATCTAGATTACAATCTCAAGGTACAATTATATTAAGTAATCAAAGTGTTAGTATAGTAGAAAGTGTTTATGTAGATTCTGAGGAAGGATCAGATGATGCTGAAACCGCAACATTTGAATTACCACCAATACTTGAACTTGCAGGGTACATTAAATCTTGTTGGAAATCAACTAATAGTGTTCCTGAAACATATTATTCTACAGCACCATTTTTAGATGCTGATGGAATTCCAATGTATGTTAATTCAGAAACTCATACAATAGAAGTAAATATTTGTAGTGAATCAGGTAAAGGATATTATGGATTATTAGAAGTAATTATTCACATTTATGATGATGCAACAGAAGCAGCGAGTGAAAAAAATCCAAATAAAGCAGCTGAAAATATTTTAAATGGAAGTGAGTTTAAATTATACTATGTTGTTCATGATAAATCTTCTGAAGCAATTACAACAATGGATACAAATTTATATAATGCGATAAAAGAACAATTAACAGCAGGACAAACTATAAATTCAGATTTACCAAGTTATCCATATGCAATTGATCCAAATGGAAATATTGTATATGAAGAATTTACATATAAAGTAGATGGAGATTATAGAATATTAAAAAATATAGAGACAGGGAAAGAACAATATGCATACAATCCAGAAACAAAAACTTTATATGAATATGATGGATCAGATATAGGAGATGTTGTAAATACAATTATAGAAGAAATAACAATATCAGAAGAAGATGATGAAGGAAATATTTCAAGTAAAGCTGGATATAAAATAGCTTTTGTTGGAGAAGATTCAAATAGAACATTATATATTCAAGCATATGATGATGCAAAAACATTTGTTATTTATGATGCAGTTTTAACAAATGATATTACATCATTAATATTAAATAATAAACAAATAAGAGATTTATCAGGAATAGAATATTTTATTGGATTAAAATCTAAATTAAATGTTTCTCATAATTATTTAAATGATATTGAACCAATTTATAATATGGAAACACAAAAAGCAAATTGGGAAGCTCAAATGGTAGCTGAATATACAAAATGGTTAAAAGGAAGAGAAGAAGGAAGTTTAGCAACAGCTGCTGGAGATACAAATGGTGCTTTTGAAACAATAGGAACAAATAAAAAATCTATAACAGATGCTTATAGTAGAATTTTAAATATTTTAGCAGAAGCTGCAGATGTAGATACAACTAAAGAAAATTATCAGTCTGATTTAGAGTCAAAAGCTAGTTCAATAAATGCAATTTTAGATGATATTTATGGAAAAACAGATGATGAAGGAAATTATAAACCAGGATATTGGGATTTAATTCAAGGCTATACTGCTAATGGAGAAGAATTTGATGGAGCAATAGATGAGATTAATAATTCAATAAATGAAATATACTATTATTTACAAATATTATATTTAGAATATGTTGATGAATATAAATTAACAACTCTTTTAAGTCCAGAATTAAATTACATGAATTATGAGGAATATCAAGCATATGATCAAGCAATTCATGAATCAGCAGAAAGTGCTAAAGCTTTATTAAATAGCGAAATCAGTTTCTTAAAAACATTAGAAACACAAAATGGATTATCAGATTTAGATAAATTATTGTTTACTAAAGAGTTTGGTGTAGTTTTTGATACAACAAAAACAAAAACACCTCTTGCAGATTATTTTGATGAACTTCTACAAAAAAATAATTTTAGTAGAACAGAAACAGTAGATATTATAAATAGAATTAGAGAAATAGCATTATATTCTGAAATGGCAAATTACTGTTTAATTAAAAGAATGAATGTAGATACAGCATCAGGATATTGCTATGAAGAAGAATATCTTGAAAGAAAAATAAGTGATTTTGATATAGAAGATATTGATACACCTTTAGAAGAAGCAGTTTTAAGTGCAATAAAAGAAAATAAATCATATAGTTCATTATATGACACATACAAAAGTTATGTAAATAGATATGCTACTTATACAAATGAAGATTCTGATGAAATTATAGTAAATGCATGTAAAGGAGAATATATACCATTAGATAAAATGCTTGTAGAATATACAGCATATACACAAGATGAATTAATCACAAATGCATTAAATGCAGCAAAATCTGATACAGCAAGCCAAGCTAATATTGAATATGTTTTAGGAAAATTAGGACAAAGAGCAGATCAAATAATAAATACAGTTGATTTATATGAAGTAATAAATGATGATTATTTAGGAGAAAAAGATGTAAGATTCTTATATAATCAAATGATAACATTAGCTAATAAATTATTAAATGGTGATGTTGAAAGATATGTTACACTTGCAAGATTAAAAGATTTGGATATATCATATAATGCCGAATTAGAAAATATTGAAAGAATTGCAGAATTAACAAGCTTATATAATTTAGATGCAAGTTATTGTTATATAGCAGATGTTTCAAATGTAGATTGGGCTAGTATGACTAAATTGAAAAATTTATCTTTAGCTTATAACTATATTTCAGATATTACACCACTTACAAATTTACCAAATTTAAAATCATTAAATTTAAGTAATAACTTGATTGCAGGAAAATTAGATATTCCTGAAGAGCAATATCAAAAATTATTTAAAAATATGTTAGAATTTAACTTATCTGGAAATCAAATTACTGATATTGAAAGTTTATTAGTATATTTAGATTATATTTCAGGTGGAGATTATGCTAATTATTTAGCAAGAGAAGATACAATTAATATTGATTTAAGTAAACAAAATATAGAACTTAGAGTATATGATCCTATATACTTATCTGATTATCCTACAACAATTGATGTTGAATTGCCAAAAATATTTACACAATTATTAGCAATAGATACTGAAAGAACAGCTTTTGGTGAAACAAGTCAAAATGGTAGAATAGAATCAGAAGGTACATATGTAACATTAAATACCAGAACAACTGGAGATAAAATGGGAAAAGTTGTTGTTTTAGCAATGAGTGGAAATGGTGAAGAAGTTGAAACTTGTATAGGAGAAGGAACAACAGCAACAATTTATTATACAGTAAAAGATAGAACAGTAAATAGTGTAAGAATTTATCCATCAGATAATTTAGAAGCTGAAAATGGAGATACAATACAATTTATGGCAACAGTTGAAGGGGAAGACTTAAATGATAAAACAGTTACATGGGAAGTAGAAGATAATTCAAGTGAAAATACAACTATTTCACCAGAAGGATTATTAACAATTGGAGAAGATGAAGAATCTGATAGTATACTAGTTATTGCAAGATCAAACTTTAAACCAAGTGTACTAGATATGGTAGAAGTAAAATTGCCATCAAATCCTGGAATATCAGATGATGATAATACAGTGGATCCAGGAAATACAGTAGATCCAGACGAGAATGTAATAGATCCAGGAAATACAGTAGATCCAGACGAGAATGTAATAGATCCAGATGAAAATGTAGTAGACCCAGATGAGAATGTAGTAGATCCAGATGAGAATGTAGTAGATCCAGATGAGAATGTAGTAGATCCAGGTGAGAATGTAGTAGATCCAGGTGAGAATGTAGTAGATCCAGGTGATAATACAGTAGATCCAGATGATCCTACAGGTTCAGTAGTAGATCCAGATGATTTAGGATATGATAAAGAAAATACTTATTTAACAAATGTAGCTGCTAAAACACCAATAAAAGATTTTGAATCAATTTTCTTAAATGGATTAGAATATACTGTAGAAGTTACAAAAGATAATAGAGAAATTACATCAGGATATATGACAACAGGTATGGAAGTAAAACTTGTAGATACAAATGGAAATACAGCAGTTGATGAAAACGGAGATGAAATAGCATATCATGTAGTTGTAAAAGGTGACATTAATGGAGATGGATATGCAAATTCATTAGATACAGTTTTAATCAAAGCACATAGAAATGAAGTACAAGTTTTAGAAGGATATGAATTCGAAGCTGCTGATATAAATAATGATGGAGTTGTAAATGTTACAGATGCTAAATTATTATTATATCATAGAGCTGAAGTAACAGGATATGATTTAAACTTCAAAAAATAATCTATCTAAACAAATATAGTACAAATATAGTATTTAGGAGGTTCAAAAACCTCCTAAGTATTTGATAAAAAAATACTAAAAAAAGGTATTGCAATTTAAAACAATAAATGATATCCTTATAGTGTATAAGCAAGCAAATGAGGAGAATGATGATTATGAAGAAAAATAAGTTAATATTAGTACAAGTATTTATTATTTTAATACTATTATGCACAAGTGTCTATGCTGCTAGCACTACAATTGGATTATCAGCATCAAGTACATCTTTAAATAAAGGAGATACTGTAACAGTAACTTTATCTTTACAAGATGTAGATAGCAGTAAAAAAGTTGAAAGTATAGAAGGATATATTAATTATAATACAAATGTTATTGAAGCTATTAGTGTAGATAGTATTCAAAAAAATGAAGATAATACTGTAACAATAGGAAATGAAACACTAAAAGTTGAGGATTTAACAAATGCTAATATAAATGAAATCCCAACATCATCTTCATATGTAGCTTTTAATGGGAATCCATCAGGTGATAATAATTCAAGAATAGTTATTGATTTTCAAGATGGAATAACAACAGATGAAGATTTATTAAAAATAGATTTTAAAGTAAAAGAAAATGCAACAGAAGGTGAAATTAAAGATGCAATTTCATATTCAATGTTTGTTATAACTGCAGGATCAGAACAATCTAAGGAAATTACTAAAAGCGTTACTTTAACAATAAAATCAGCTTCTGCTGGTGATAATAATGATGACGATAATAATCAAAACAAAAATGAAAATACTAACAAAAATACAAACAAAAATACTAACCAAAATGCAAATAGAAATTCAAATAGTAACACAAATAGTAATACAAACAGAAATTCAAACACAAATTCTGCAGGAAATCAAGACGACAATACAGTATCAGGAATTTTGCCAGCAACAGGTGCTAAAGTAATTATAGTACCAGCAATAGTATTAATTATACTTGCAATAGTAAGTTATAATAGATACGTAAAATATAAAGATATAAAGTAAAAATTAAATAATTTATGAAATTAAAATCCGAGTTATGAAAAAATAACTTGGATTTTTTTTATAATAAAAGCCTCACTTAAAGTTATAAACAAATTTTATATTTATCAAATCTAAGAAGAATTATTTTTAAAGTATTGCATAAAATAAGTTAAATTGATATAATATATTATATTTAGATAATGGAGGAAAAAGAAATGATTATATTGGTAATAATTATTGTAGTAATAATAGTAGCGGTTATTGGAATGTACAATGGTTTAATTCAATCAAGAAATAAAGTAGAAAATGCATGGAGTCAAATTGATGTTCAGTTACAAAGAAGGTTTGATTTAATTCCAAACCTAGTAGAAGCTGTAAAGGGTTATATGACTCATGAACAAGAAACTTTAACAAAAGTTACAGAACTTAGATCTTCATGGGCAAATGCAACAACAGTTGCAGAAAAAGCTGAATTAGATAATGAATTAACAGGAGCATTAAAAACAATTATGGCTGTTTCTGAAAATTATCCAGATTTAAAAGCAAGCCAAAATTTTAGTGAATTACAGGAAGAATTAAGAAATACAGAAAATAAGATTTCATATGCAAGACAATTTTATAATGATTCTGCCACAATGTACAATACTAAACTACAAGTTGTACCAACTAACATAATAGCTTCAATGTTTAATTTTAAAGAACAAGAATTATTTAAAACAGATTCTGAAGAAGCTAGAAAAAATGTAAAAGTTGATTTTAGTAAATAATAAAAAAATAAAACCGCTATTCTAATTTTGAGTAGCGGATTTTTATTCTATTTTTAAAGGTTATAGGTATATTCCTTAAAAACCTAAATATAATTATAAGGAAGAAAGAAATAAATGTATGATGATATAAAGAAAAATAAATTTAAAACAGGAATAATTGTATTTGCATTTTTAACAATGATAACTTTAATTATATATTATATATGTTATGCATTTGGATATAGTGAATATGCTATTATAATAGCTCTTATATTTTCAATAATATCTACTGTGGCCACTTATTATAATTGTGATAAAGTGGTACTTGCTTCTGTAAGAGCAAGACCTGCAACTAAAGAAGAAGACTTGCAACTTACTAATATTTTAGAAGGATTAATGGTAAGTTCTGGACTTGAACATAAACCGGATTTATATGTAGTAGATTCTATGCAACCTAATGCTTTTGCTACAGGTAGAGATCCAGAACATTCTGTAATTTGTGTTACAAAAGGATTACTTGAAAAACTAGATTATTATGAATTAGAAGGTGTTGTGGCACATGAGCTTGCACATATAAAAAATTATGATATTAGATTATCTGCTGTTGTAAGTGTAATGGTAGGCTTTGTTATAATGCTTTCTGATATGTTTTTAAGAGTATTTTGGATGCCAAGAAGAAGTAATGATAATGATAGAGGAAATGCTAATGCAATATTATTAATTTTAGGACTAGTTTTTCTCATAATATCACCAATAGTATCACAACTTATACAACTTGCAGTATCTAGAAGAAGAGAATATTTAGCTGATGCAACAGCAGTATCTTTTACTAGAAATCCAGATGGTTTAATATCTGCTTTAAGGAAAATTAGTTCAGATGATTCAGAGTTAGATGTAGCAAGTAATAGTAATGCACATATGTATATAGTAACTCCATTTAAAAATAAAAGAAAAACTAGTAAAAGTAATTTGTTTTCTACACATCCAGCTATTGAGGAAAGAATTGAGGCTCTAGAGAATTTGAGATAATTATAAAAATGAACTGGCATTGACAAAAATCGACTTTAATAGTATAATGGCTTTGCGAGTTTAAGGAGGAGATTTATGAAAACAGAAGAAAAATTATCAATTAAGATAATTAGAAAAATCGTTTTTATAAGTATTATTTTAATTTTCTTATTAACTATAGGTGTAAAAGCATCAAAATCTGATGTGAATTATGTAACGATAACATTTCCAGAAGATTATGAAATAACAGTTATGACTTCAAGTGTTTTAGTGTCAGATATTTTAGCGGAGAATCATATAATAGTTTTACCAGATGAAAAAGTGTATCCAGAAGAAAATTCTAATATAGATTTCACTAAAACTATTACAATTTCTAAGAAAACAGAAGAACCTAAAATAGTTGCAGAAGAAAATATTAGTGTGTCAACAGAGGAAATTTTAGGAAAATATATAACTGTTACAGAAAAAATTATTACAGAACAAGTAGAAATACCTTATGAAACAATAACAAAGGATGTTTCAACAGCAGGAACTGAGACAAAAGATACAGTTCTTCAAGAAGGAGAAAATGGTTTAAAAGAAATAAAATATAAAGTAAAATATCAAGACAACCAAGAAGTAGAAAGAAATGTTATATCAGAACAAATTTTGAAAGAACCTGTAAATAAAATAATTCAAATTTCTACTAAAATAATTTCAAGATCTAGTTCAAGAAATCAAACATATTCTCCATCAGCTTTAGAAGCAAGTGTTGCAGGGATGACTCCAAAAGTAGCAACTTTAAATACTTCTGCATATTGTGCTTGTGCTAAATGCACAGGAAAAACAAATGGTATAACAAGTTCTGGTGCAAAAGCAAAAGAATGGTATACAGTAGCAGCAGGAAGTGGTTATCCAATTGGAACAGTAATTTATATTCCAGCACTTGCAAATAAACCAAATGGTGGTTGGTTTGTAGTAGAAGATAGAGGAGGAGCAATATCTAATAACAGAATAGATATTTACATGGGTTCACATGCTTCTGCAATATCATTTGGAAGAAAAAATTTAGAGTGTTATATATATGAATAATAAAGATAATCAGAAAATTAAATTTTCTGATTATTTTTTTATTTATTCTTGACAACTAAATTTCAATATAGTATTATAATTCAAATTTAATTTTTTCAATTTTCTAGGCGTTCGCCAAATTTTTTCAATTAATTAATAATAATAAATTTATGAAATTATCAAAAAACACTTAGTTATATGTATAGGAGGTGGTAAAAAAATATTTAAATTAAAACGTAAAAATTTAAATCCTAAAAGAAAGGAGGATCTTTTTGTTATCAGTAATAAAAAGTATAGTTTTACATGGTTTAGAGGGATTTTTAATTAATGTAGAAGTTGATGTATCAGGAGGAATGCCTTGTTGGGATATAGTGGGATTACCAGATACAAATATAAGAGAAGCAAAAGAAAGAGTGAAAACAGCAATAAAAAATTGTGGAATAGAATTATTAAGTAGAAAATATATTATAAATTTATCTCCAGCTACCATAAAAAAAACAGGAACTTTACTAGATTTACCAATTGCAATAGGAATCCTAAAATCTATTGGCATTATAAAAAATCAAGATTTTAATAATATGATACTTATAGGTGAGTTATCACTTAGTGGTAAATTAAATAAAATAAATGGTGTTCTACCAATGTGTATAGAAGCTAAAAAACAAAAAATAGAAAAAATTATTTTACCCAAAATAAATGCTAAAGAAGCAAGAATAATAAATGGAATAAAAATAGTAGGAGTAGAAAACTTAAATGAATGTATAGATTATTTGAATGGAAAAATTAATATTAAAGAAGAACAAGAAGTAGTAACAAATGTTGTTAAGAATGAAGATATTTTAGATTATATAGATGTTAAGGGTCAGCAAACGATAAAAAGAGCATTAGAAATTGCAACAAGTGGAAGTCATAATTGTTTACTAATAGGAAGTCCTGGATGCGGGAAAACCATGATGGCACAAAGAATTCCAAGCATTATGCCAGATTTGAGTTTTGATGAGGCATTAGAAATTAGTAAAATTTATAGTGTAGCTGGAATATTAAAAAATGATTTTTTAATGAAAAAAAGACCTTTTCGAAGTCCACATCATACAATTACAAATACAGCTTTGATAGGTGGAGGAAAAATACCAAAACCTGGAGAAATAAGTTTGGCACATATGGGAGTATTGTTTTTAGATGAATTTTTAGAATTTAATAAAAGTACATTAGAACTTTTAAGAATCCCTATCGAAAATAAAACTGTAAATATAAGTAGAGTGGGAATGAATGTAACGTATCCTGCTAATTTTATGCTAGTAGCAAGTACTAATCCATGTCCTTGTGGTTATTATGGAAGTAAATTAAAAAAATGTATTTGTACTGAAAAACAAATAAAAAAATATAGAGCTAAACTGAGTGGGCCAATTATAGATAGATTTGATATGCATATAAAGGTATCATCAATAAAATATAAAGAATTAAATGATACAGATATAGAAAATTCAAAAGCAATAAGAGAAAGAGTTAATATTGCTAGAAAAATACAATATGAAAGATATAAAAAATATTCTATTTATTCTAATTCAGAAATGACACCTAATTTAATAGAAAAATATTGTATATTAAAAAATAAAGCAAAACAAATATTAGATAAATATTTTTTGAAAATGAAAATGACAACAAGAGCATATTTCAAGGTTTTAAAAGTAGCAAGAACAATAGCAGATTTAGAACAAAGTGAAAGTGTAGAATTAGAACATGTAATAGAAGCAATACAATATAGGAGTTTAGATGAGAATGAAGATTAAGGAAAAATATAAAATTATCAAGTTAGAAGAAAAAGATTATCCTGAAAAATTAAAAAAAATAAAAAAAGTTCCTAAAGTATTATATGGAGTTGGAAATATAGAATTATTAAATGATTCATGTTTTGCAATAGTTGGAACAAGAAAAATTTCAGATTATGGAAAAGAAAATTGTGAAAAAATTTCAAAAGAGTTTGCTTTTAGAGATATACCAGTAGTAAGTGGTATGGCAATAGGAACAGATGCTGTTGCTCATAAAACAGTTTTAAAGTATGGTGGAAAAACAATAGCAGTACTTGGAAGTGGATTTAATCATATTTATCCAAAAGAGAATACAGAACTTTTTTATGAAATTTTAGAGAATGATGGACTTATAATTACAGAGTATGAGAAAAATGTAGAACCATATAAAAGAAATTTTCCGGCTAGAAACAGAATAATAACAGCAATTTCTGAAGGAGTTTTAGTAATAGAAGCGGCATATAGAAGTGGGACAAGTATAACAGCAAATAATGCGAAAGATCAAGGTAAAAAAGTTTTTGCACTACCTGGAAAATTAGATAGTTATCTTGGAATAGGTGTAAATAAGCTTATAAAAGAAGGAGCAATATTAACAACTAATATAAATGATATTATAGAACATTATCCACAATTTATGAATAAAAAGAGGAAAACCAGTATAAAAAAACTAAACAAAGTTGATAGAAAATATTTAAAAATTTATAAACTAATAGAAGATGAAGGTAAATTTTTAGAAGATTTAATTGAAAATTCAGGACTTAGATATAAAGAAGTAATTACACTTTTGATGGAAATGGAACTTAAAAATTTAATTTATAGACAAATTAGTGGAAAATATATGATAAAAAAACAGGAGGAATGTGAGTGAAAAAAGAAGAAATTATAAAAAATTCAAATTATAGAAAAAACTTAGGAAACTTTGGGGAAACAAAAGCTACAAAATATTTAAAACAATTAGGATATAAGATTCTTTTAAAAAATTTTGTGAGCAGACAAGGAGAAATAGATATAATTGCAAAAGATAAGGAAGAATATGTTTTTATAGAAGTAAAAAGCAGAAGTTCAGGAACTTATGGAAAACCTGTAGATGCTGTAAATGCTGAAAAAATAAAGCACATATTAGATGTGAGTAGATATTTCATATATAAGAATAAAATTGATAATAAATTAATTAGATTTGATATTATAGAAGTATATATAAATAAGAAGAATTATTTTATTAATCATATTAAAAATATATTCTCATAAAAAGACTTTTTAAAAATGCTACGCAAATAAAGTTTATATGATTTTTTTAGTTTAAATAGTATTTTTGTAAAAAATGTAACTAAAAAGATATGAAAAAGAAACAAAAATAGTTAAAACTTAAAAAATAAGCTTCCGATAGATGAATTTAAGGCTATAGAAAAAACTGGAAAATACTGGTATTGAAAAGAAATAAAAAATATTTATAATTATTAAGTAAGTATTATTATAAATATAACACTATAATTTTGTGTAGTTAGGAGAGTCAAATGAAAAAGAATAAGGGGAGAATTAATGTGCTAAAAAAGATATTAGTAATTGCCTTTGTGATTAGTTTACTTGCTAATCATATAATGATATTAGGTGAATTTTCTAATATTGCTTTAGCAACAGAAGTTGAATGGCAATCTGATTTCACAAGCAATGTAAGAACAGAAGATGATGGCCAAATTAATCCAGAAGAGGAAGGAGAAACTGATACTTCAGAAAATACTACAAATAATGAAGAACAACCAGTAGAAGAGCTTCCAGGAGAAGAAATTTCAGAAGAAAATACTGCAGAAGTTTCAGAAGAAAATGTAGTAGAAAATGAAGAAAATCAAACTTCTGAAGAGATAGTTTCTGAAGAGGAAAAAAATGAAGTAGATTTAAATACTACAGTTCCAGAAGAAACACAGCCTGAACTTTCAGAAGAAGAATTACAAGCACTTCAAGAAATAACTGCTAATACTGGATTACAAATTAATAAATTAATAAAATATGATAATGAAAGTGGAAAAGGAACTTTAGTAGATTTAACATTTAAATTTGATATTGATACTAAAGATTTTGATGTAGATAGTGTCGAGCTTGATTTTACTCTTCCTAATATATCTGATGTGTTACCTACTATATATAAAGTAGAAGAAATATCAGATAATATGGAAATTGTTCAAGATGACGAAGCTAAAAAGATTTACTTAACTATTAATGAAGTTGTAAACCACTATGAAGAAGAATTGAGAATGACATTAATATATTCTGAAGAAACTTTTTCAGGAACAGAAGTAAAAATTAATGGTGGAGTAAAAGTAAATGTTCAAGGATATCAAGTATTAGGTGAATTTAATGAAACACAAGAAGCTAAAGAAACTTCTGAACCTTTAGCAAATTATTCATTAAATACAGATACATCTAGTAGATATAAAGGATATTTATATGCAAATAATCTATTAGAAAATAAGAAAGATATTGCATATACTACAACAAATGTGGTTGATGTAAAAGACGCTAATTTTATAGATGAAATTATAGTTGAAAATAATATAGATAAGTTTGTTTCAGACACAAGAGGTGAAATAGATTTAATAAACCAAGTGTCTTATAAAACAAGCTCTGTTAGTGTTGATGAGTTTGATTCAATTTTAGGATCTGGTGGTTATATAGAAATATATAATGTATTAGGTGAAAAATTAGGAGAAATAAACAAGTCTTCAGAAATAGTAAATAATAGATATGTATTTAATTATTCTACAGATGTAGATAGAGTTATATTTAGAATAATAAATGCAGAAAGTAATAAAACATTAAACATAAAAAATGATAAAGTACTAAAAGGAACAGATGATTTTTCAAGAGAATATATTTCTTCTTTTAAATCAATTAAATTTAGTTCTGTAAATAAAATAGCAAAAAATGTAAATGATAATGAAATAATAGTTCAACAAATTCAATCTGAAAGTAGTATGAATTTAGAAGAAACAGAATCTAAAATGACATTAGAATTAGATAAAACAGATTTCATTACAACAGAACAAAATGAAGTTACTTTTTCAGTAACATTAAAAACAAATGAAGAAAGATATGATTTATTTAGAAACCCTACAATTTCTATTGAATTACCTTCAGCTGTACAAAATGTTGAAATAAAAAATGTTAATTTAATGTATAAAAATGGATTATCATTAAGTAGTTGGAATGTTGTTCAAAATGAAATGGGAACAAATACAATTCAAGTTGCTTTAGAGGGTACACAAGCAGAATATGCACCAGGAACTTTAATTGAAGGAACAACAGTATTAATAACAGCAAATTTAGACTTAAATAAAATAACAGCAAATGGAAAAAGTTCAGTAAAATTGAGATATACAAATGAAGCAGGAAATAATATATCTTATGAAGTAGCTGGAAAAGCTAGTGAAGATGTAGAAGTTAATTATGTTTCAAGAAGTGGTATATTAAAAGAAGCAAAACTTGAAAACTTTAATGATGCAAATGATGTTTTAGTTACATATGAAGATGAAACAGTAGTAGGAGCAATAGAAGCAAACAATACAGGAAAAACTGCTAAAGTTTCAACAGTTGTAATGAATAACTATGCAAATGAAATAGGAAATGTACAGGTGGTTGGAAAAATACCATACATAGGAAATACAAAAGACGGTGTAGATTTAAACACAACATTTAATACAAGCTTAGCAGGACCTGTAACATTAAATGGTTTAGTAGGAAAAGTATATTATTCAACAGAAGAAAATCCTGATAAAGACAGTGGAAATTGGCAAGAAAATATTACTGATTTTTCACAAATAAAAAGCTTTAAAGTAGTAGTAGAAAATCCTACAATGAAAGTTGGAGAAAAAATAGAAATTTCTTACAATTTAAATATACCAGAAAATGTAGGTTATAATGCATCAGCATATAATTTGATTACAACATATTATAATTTAAATAATCAAGAAGTAGCTGATAGCTCAATACTAGGTTTAGAATCTGAAGTAAAAGCTTTAGCTATGGAAGATTGTCAAGTTATAGAAGAAACTCCTGAATTAACAATAGGAACACAAGTTACAAGAGGTGGAGAGACAGTTGATGAAAATGACCAAATAAATGAAGGTCAAATATTAAGATATAATGTTGTTTTAACAAATAATACAAGTAATCCTATAACAAATGTAAAATTACAAGGTTATGGTGAAAATACTAATAGTTATTATTGGTATACATATACAACAACAAGTAGTACAGATGGAACAGAAGTTTTAACAGGTGAATGGAAAGAAGATACAGATAGTTCACATATATATGAAGAAGGAACAATAGATTCTATTTTACCTGGTGAGACAAAAACATTTTCTTATCAAGTAAAAGTAAAAAAATTAGAAGATGCAAATTCAGATGAAGTATATGGAAAAATAATAATTTCAGCAGATGGAATTGAAGAAAAAGAATATCAAACAATTAAAAATAAAATAAGAGATGCAAAAATTGAGCTTTCATTAACAAGATCTGGTAAAGAAGATGCTAATATAATGAAGATATATACGAAGGATATGTATAATTTAACTGCCACTATAAAAAATATTTCTAATGATGATTTAGAAAATATTAAAGTAAATTTAATTGTGCCAGAGTTACTTATTTTTAATCAAGCTGAAACAGAAGTTTATAATGAGAATGTAACAATTTCATCACAAGATACATCAACCGGAAAAATGATTAGTTTTATTATTCCAACACTTGAAAAAGGAGAAAGTAAAAATTTAACTATTGCTACTAATATTGATAGTATAGACTTAAACATTTTAGAAACAATAGCTACAGTAACATCAAATGCAAGTATTGATGGACAATTATATTTAAGTAATGAATATACAAGAATAGTTACTCAAAGTGAAACATTTTTAAATGTTAACTATACAGCAAATAGAGAAAATGGCTCTATTGTTAAAGATAATGATGATGTTAAATATAATATTCAAATTCAAAATACAGGATTAGTAAATGGACTTGTTGATATAACAAATTATCTTCCATATGGTTTAAATGTTGGCAGTGTAAAATTAACATTACCAGATGGAAGTCAAGAGGATTTAGAAATCACAGAATATAATTATTTTATGACAAATTATACATTAGAACCACAACAAAGCTTATCAATTGATATAGATAGTGTCGTGGATATTGATGATTTAAGAACAAATCAAACTACAATTGAAAATGATTTAGAAATATTACCAGAAATAAACAGAACAGATATAGAAGAAATTGTATTTTATGTTGATCCATCACAACTTCCACAAGAACCGGATGATGGAGTGCCAGATGATGAAGACAATGAGAATTTAGAAGAAAACGATGGTAATATTATAGATAATACAATTAACTCAGATGAAAATATTAATTCAGATGAAGAAGAACAAAATATTATTGAAAACGAAAATAATAATTCACAAAATATTAATCAAGATAATAATGACAGTAATAATGATTTAAGTATAAACAATGATAATAATCAAAACAATAACCAATCTAATAATCAAAATGATGAACAAAATAATAATAATGTAAATAATAATTTAAACAATCAAAATCAAACTACAGAAGAATCTCAATCTAATATACCTGAAGAACTTACTATGCAAAATGTAAATTCTATAAAATACTCTATTTCAGGCAAGGCATGGTTAGATAAAGATAAAAATGGTATATTTAATGATGAAGAATTATTGAGTAATATAAAAGTAATGCTTTTAAATAGTGATAATTCCGAAATTTCATTAAATGATTCTAATATAGTTGATGAAACAACTACAAATAATAATGGTGAATATGTATTTAGTAATTTAGATTCAGGTAAATATGTTGTTGTATTTGATTATGACAATACAAAATATGAAGTTACAACGTATCAAGCAAATGGAAAAATAGATTCTAAGTCATCAAGTGTATTCTCAAAAAATATTACTTTAAATAATGAACAAAAATATTATGCTGTATCTGATATAATAGAAATTTCTGATAAAAACATTATAAATATCAATATGGGAATAAAAGAAAATTCTGATTTTGATATGGCAATAACAACTTATGTTAAAAAAATAACAACAGAAAATGAAAAAGGAACAGATATACAAGAATTTACAGAAGATGATAGAATAGCTAAAATAGAAATAGCTTCTAAATATATAAATTCAAGTAATATAACCGTAGAATATGGAGTAAAAATTACTAATAATGCAAAAACTGCTGGATATATTAATCAAATAGTTAATTATATACCAGAAGGCTTTGAATTTAATGAAACATTAAATCCTAATTGGCAAATGGGAGAAGATGGTGCATTATATAGTACATCATTGAGTAAAAAATTAATAGAAGCTGGAGAAACAGAAGAGTTAACATTAATCTTAACAAAAGCAGTGAATGGTGAGACAACAGGTGTTTATAAAAATACAGCGCAGATATTAGAATCTACAAATGATTTACAATTATCTGATGCTAATGAAGAAAATAATAGCTCAGAAGTAGAAGTAATGTTAAGTATAAAAACAGGTGCAGTTTATTATATTATAGTTATATTGGTAGCTTTGGCAATAGCATTTATAGCTATGCTTATAGTAAGTAAGCTAATAAAAGATGATAAGAAAAAAGTTAATTTTATTAATAAATTAATAATTGTAATTTCATTAATAATAATTTCTATATTATGCATAATAATAAAAGTCTATGCAGCTGACAGTATGGATGATTATGTTAGTATGAATATAAATACATATTTAACAAGAAATTTTTATAAAGGAACTGAAGTAGCTGTTAATAATCCAGATAGTAATCCTACGGATATGTGTATACATGGTGCTAATATAAGTAATGATGAGGGTGGTAAATATAGAAAAATTGTTGGTATAACAGATATTAAAGGTTTACATTATGATGCTAATTCAGTTAGTGGAACAAAATCGGATGATAGTAAAACAGCAGCAGTATTAGCATATATGGGATACATAGCAGAGAATACTTCATATGGAAGTATTGGAGATGATTATTATTATAAAAACTTCATGGCACATTATTTAAGGGATAATTCAGGAAATATAAATGCAGTGTTGAATTTAAGTGTAACTGGTTATGAAGACGAAAAGACACCAGCTTATAAAGAGAATTATAATAGAGCTAAGAGAGAAGGAGAAACTTACGCTAACAATCTTGAAGCAAGTGGTGGAGGAGTATCTAAAAAGGATAATACCGAAAAATTACAGTATAATTCAAATATTGATGGTTTCGGTGCTATTTATGCAAAATTTCCAACAAATGCTAAATTAGAAATCTCAACAAATTCTGGAGACTCTTATACACAATATTCAGGAAAAGTGTTAAATGCATCAGGTACATTAGTAGATTTCAATACAAGTAATTGTAGCGAAAAGAAATTCTATATTCCGCTTTCTGCATTTGGAGATGCTGACTTAGATAAAGTAAGAGTGAAAATTAGTGCATCTATGGAAGTATATGAGGCTAGAATTCTTAGTATTTTTTTGGATGGTAGTGGTCAAAATAGAGCTTTATTAAGAGGTAAAAAAGGATCACAGCCTACAAAAGCTGAATACAAATTAGATTCTGTCGCAGACGTTACTTTAACAAAAGAAGTTATAAGAAAATCACTTACAAATGAAAACATATATAGTACAGGAACTAACATTAAAGAAGGCGATTATGTTGATAGAAAAGATATAGTATACTTTAAAATAGTAATGCAAAATAATGGAATGGCAGTTAAAATTGACTTAAAAGATACATTTGATACAAACCAATATGAATTTGTTGGAATGTATCATGAAGATCTTAATACTAATGACTGTAATGTAAGTGGAGGTACAATAACTAAAAATAATATTACACTTCCAAAGAAATCAAAATATACATATTATGTAGCATTAAGAGTTAAAGAAAATGTATCTGCTGATAGTAACACACAATTAACAAATACTGCCGAAATTAGTAACTTTAGAATTGGTGACAAAGTTACAATAAATAAAAAAGGAAATCAAACAAAAGATAGTACATATGTAAAATGTAAACAATATAATATTTCAATAGAAAAAACAGTAAATGCTATAACAAGTGCAAATGGTGCTCCAAAATCAACAGTAAATTCAGTTGAAGTAGGAGATGTAATTCAATATAAAGTTGTAGTTAAAAATAATAATGGTTCAGCTTCTGATGCATATGGAGCAATTACATATAAGGTTTCAGAAACAGTACCGGATGGATTTGCTGTAACAGAATCAAGTGGTTGGACGAAAGAAGGAAATAATTATGTATATGAGGCAACATTGAATTCTGGTGGAACAACTACAAAATATATTAGCATGAGAGTTACTGAAAGCTTATTAAGTAAAGAATCACAATCAAGAACAAATTATGTAGAAATAGTGTCTGCTAGAAATAGAAATAGTGTAGATTTGATTAATGGAGGATACTTAATAAATTCTAACCTAAAGAGTGAATCTACTGTAAAAATACTTGGATATAATATTAGCGTATCTAAGAAAGTAACCAGTATAAACAATGGTAAAGTAACAGATCTTACAAAATGTGAATTAGGAGATACAATTACATATACAATACAAGTAAAAAATACAGGAAGAAGTTCAGCAGACTTTGGTAATATTTACAGAATAGTTTTAGATGATACATTTGATGCAGGTCAATTACAATTCTTATCTGCTAGTGGAAGTGGATGGACAAGAAATAGTAATACAAAATACACATATAATGGACCTTTAGCACCAGGACAAACAGCAACTTTAACTATAAATATGAAAGTAATATTACAAAGTAAAGACAAAGTCCAAATTTCAAATACAGCAACAGTGTCAACAGCAGTAAATAAAAATAATGTAACATTAACACATATAGTTCCAACTAGTTCAACTGCAACAATGGAATATCAAATATATGAATTAGAAGTAAGAAAATACTTATCTAGTCATAATTCACAAGCTGTTACAGGAAGAGAAAGTATGACAAATACTGCAAAATATGATTCTCCTGTTGAAGTAGAAAAATATGATAATATAGTATATACAATTGTATTAAGAAATAAAGGTACAACAATATTAAATAATGCAACACTTGTAGATACTTTAGAAGATGGATTAACATATTCTCAAACAGTGTCAATGACAAAATATAAGTCAAATGGATCAAAAGATTCTACATCTTCAAATATTAAGGAAACTGTAAATGGAAATCAGATTACATATAATTATTCAGGAGAATTAAATGCTGGTGAATATATTGTAATAGAATTAAAATGTGATATTACAAAATCAAATATGTATTTATTAAACTTAAAGAATGAACTTAAGATTACAAGTATATTTAATAGAAATGAGATAGATTTAATACCAATAGATATGATTAAATATACTAATAACGATAATATCGAATATGTAAGACTAAAGAACTTAGTTCTATCTGGTAAAGTTTGGGTAGATACAAACAGAGATGGAAAAATGGATGATAATGAAGGTAAATTATCAGGAATAGAAGTAATATTACATGATGATACAAATAAAAAAGTTGCAACAACCTTCACAGATGCACAAGGAAATTACTTATTTGGTGAAACAAATGGTAAAAATGCAGATGGATCAGATTCTAATAAGAAAATGGTTGAAGGTGGCGACAATAGCGGAAGAATTATAAAAGCTACAAATAGAGATGATACAACAGGAAATTATAATGAAAATAGTGAATATATTAATTACTATGTAGAATTCTATTATAATGGTGTAAGATATACATCAACAATATATGCTGGAAATGATGGTATGCAAAATATAAATAAAGCTGATAATTCAATAACAACAGCATATATGACAGACTCTAATGCTTATGAATATTCAGATGTTAGAGATGAGTTTAATAATAACTTAGAAACAATAGAATACAATAAAGGTATTAACGGAACTGTAGAAAACGGAAATAATACACAAAATATTACTTATACAAAAGATGGACATATAAGTACATTAGATTTAACAGAAAATTCTGGTATGAGTGCATATAGTTTTATAATGCAAAATCAACCACATAATGGTAACATACAAGATGGTAAAAACATAAATATGTTATTCTTCTCAGAAGAAGGAGAAACAGAATACTTAAAATACATCAATTTAGGTTTACAAACTAGAGATTTTGATATAAGTATAGATCAAGATGTTTATAGTTTAAAAACAACAGTAAATGGAACAGAAATGACATATGTTCTAGACCAAGGTAATAAATCAAATTCACCTTATGGTGGAGAATATGTAACTGGTGGAGAACAGAATCCAATTAATTATCAATTCAAATTATATGCATCAGACTACTACTATAAACATACACAATATACAAATCAAGATGTAGTAGATTACAAAGTAAATACAGAATTAAATACAGAAATAACATATAAGATGACAATTACAAATCATGATGTACAAGATGATAACAATGTTTATACTAAAGTAAGAGAAGTTGTTGATTACTATAGTCAAGATTTCATAAAATATGATCCAAATAGTAATACAAAAACAATTAAAGTAATGGGTGAAGATGGATATTTACAAGATAAAGTTATAAACAATGTAGAAGCTTGGTATGAATTTATAGATTCAAATAATCAAAAAATCACAGGTGAAGTAACTTTAAGTAATACTCCAATTTATCCTGAACATGCAAAAGTAGATTTAGGTACAAATGATAGAGGAGAAGCAAAATATGATGTTGTATATTTAAGTGGATTTGACAATATCAATTTATCAGAAGGAGATAGTTTTGATATTTATATTAAATTTGTTGTAGATACAGAAGATGGAACAACAGCTACAAACCAATTCTTAGGTGATAAAAATAATATTGTAGAGATAAATGCATATTCAACATATTATGCAGATGATAATAGACCAGCTGGATATGTAGATACTAACTCAAATCCAGGTAACCTTGGATTACAAACAGATGCAAATAATCCAAACGGAACAGAAAATGCAAGTATTGAGGATTATAGTGAATACGAAAATGATGCTTATAAAACAGGTGTTACATTAAGTATATTAAAAGATGGAGATTCTGATAACCCAGACCCAGATGATCCTGAAGATACAGATAATGAAGGAACTTTAGAAAGAGTTATAAAAGGTAGTGTATGGGATGATGCAAGATCTACAACTTCTGGACAAGGAGGAGATACACAATATCGTGGTAATGGTATAAAAAATATCGGAGTAGATAGTAAAATTGCAGAAGCTGCAAGTAACCAAAAAGTAGATGAACATGATAATTTATTACTAGATGAAAGCACAGATCAACCTGCTGAAGGAATAAAAGTAAATCTTGTAGAAATAGTAAATGTTCCAAAAAATGGTGAAAACAGAATTTATGAAGAATCTATCAAAACTTGGGATGATTCAATTATGACTACAAGAACATCTGAAGATGGTTCATATACATTAGAATCATTTATACCTGGTGAATATATAGTAAGATTTGATTATGGTGAAAGTGTAGAAGATGTTGTCTATAATGGACAAGAATATAAATCAACAACATATTATAATATAGATGATAAAATCACAGAAGAACCAGATTCAGGAGATAAAGTATTAAGTGCTCTTGAAGAGGAAAACAAATCAGATGCAAGAGATGATGAGATAAGAAGACTAGAAGTAATAAGATACAGTGAAACAGTAAATAATAGAAAAACAGAAGAAGCTCAAAAGAATTCACCTGAAGAATATTCAGAAGAATTCATGGAAAATACAAATATGAATGCAAATACTGAAAGCTTCCCTATAAGAGCAGAAAAAACAACATATGACATAAAAGAGTATACATTTGATCAATATGAATCAGGAGTAAACAGTGATTTAAGATATAAAGTAGAAAACATTGATTTTGGTATAGAATATAGACCAGAAGTAAATGTAAGTATAGAAGAATTTATATCTGAAATTAAATTAACAACTTCAGACGGAAATATTTTAGCAGACATTAATTTTGATAATGTATATGAAGAAGCAGATGGAGTGCAAAGCGGAAGAATTATTGGAACAACAATTAATACAGAAACATCAGTAGGATATGAAAACTTACAATATCTTCCAACAGTAGATGATGTAAAAGGTTTAGCATATCTAAATGTGGATGAAGATATACTTCAAGGTTGTACAGTAGATATCACATATGTATTTTCTGTAAACAATGATAGTGAAGTAGACAGAATTAGTCAAAATTTATATAAATTAAGATATAAAGTTGATGCAACTGGATATGAACAATATTTTGATGATGAGTATACTGCAGCAGGAACAGCAAGAAATGAATTATACTCTAAATACTTTAAAACAGATGGAGCAACATATAGAACTGAAGAAAAAACAACTTATGATGGAACAAACGGATATTATGGAAAATACTTAGGTGAAACATATTATTCAGGAAATGTTGGTTCAAATGATATAGTTGCAGAATTAAAAGTAAATAAAATCTTAGATTATGTAGATAATAATATGACAATGCAACAAGATAAAAATCAAGCAGAAAATAGATATTGGAGAACAATGGCAGATGATGAATTACTAGATCAAGGTTTAGTAGCACCAGGAATATTTAAGGTAATTCAAGAGACAATAAAACAAGATGGAGAAACACAAGTACAGGGTGTAAAACAATTATTAGACGAAGATGATGTTACATATGATGTAGACACAAGACATAATTTAGCAGTATCTGTTGATGATAGAATATCAGAAAATGATAGTAATAACTTAAATAAAGCTTTATCAATATTCTTAAAACCACATGTTTCAGATTTTACTAAGAGTGCAGGAAGTGTTTACATGGTAGCTTCAAAAGTAGTTTCAGGTGAATCTGATACAGAAGATATGGTTTATGACAATAGTGCAGAAATTATAGAATATACTTCTGTAACAGGTAGAGTAACAAAGCTTTCAACAACAGTTGGTAACTTAAATATGAATTCAAATCCTGAATATGAAGATGACTCAGACTTTACAGAAAGAATAACACTTGCACCGCCTACTGGTCTTGAGAAAGCTGAATATTATTTGAGTATAGCAAGAGATCAAATTGTAATGGTTGCAATAGTAATAGCTGTAGTTATAGTAGTAATAATTTTAAAGAGAAGTTTGAAAAATGTAACATTCAAAAAATTCTATAAATAAAACTTAAATTTAAAATCATAATAACAAATAATATAAGGAGAACTTATATGTTCTCCTTATATTAAAAATATTAGAAAATATCAAAACATAAACATAAAAACAAATTAAATAATATTGTAAAACAATTAGGAGAATTTTATGAATAATAAAGAATGGAAAAAGTGGTTGTTTTGGTTTTCTTTTGCAGTAGCAGCTATAGTTGTATATAAAACTATAGATAGTGTTTCAAGTGTAATAACTGGAATTATTAATTTTTTTGATTTAATTATGCCATTTTTAATGGCAATACTAATAGCATATATATTGTATATTCCATGTAAAAGTGTAGAAAGTGGAATAAAAAGAATAAAATTTAAAATATTTAAAAAACATGCAAGAGGATTAAGTGTTTTATTAGTATATATAATTTCAATATTATTAATTTTTGTAATAATTAATTTTATTATTCCAGCAGTTACAACAAGTGTAAAAGATTTAACAGAAAATCTTCCAAATTACTATAATAGTGCAATAGATTATTTTAATAATTTAGATGAGAATTCAATACTTGTAAGATTAAATATAAATAGTTATGTTGAATCATTACAAGAATTTGATTTTGCAAAAGAAATAATAAAATGGATTAGCTTAGATAATATAAATTCATATATAAAAGGAATTATGGGAGCTGCAAATATAATTTTTGACTCGTTTGTAACAATTGTAGTTTCAATATATATATTACTTGAAAGAAATAATATAAAAAACTTTTTAGTAGAATTATCTAAAGCGATTTTTAGTAAAAAAACTAATATGGCTATTGGAAGATATTATAAAAAAACAAATAGTATTTTTTTCCATTTTATATCTGGACAAATATTAGATGCTATTATAATAGGAATAATAACTTCAATAGCAATGAGTATAATGGGTGTAAAATATGCTATTTTATTAGGTTTTATGATAGGATTATTTAATATAATACCATATTTTGGTGCAATAGCAGCTGTAATAATAGCTATAATAATAACAATTTTTACAGGTGGTTTTATTCAAGCAATATGGCTTGGAATTATAGTAATAATATTACAACAAATAGATGCTAATATTATAAACCCAAGAATACTTGGAAATTCACTGGATTTAAGTCCTATCTTAGTGATTTTTTCAGTTACAATAGGCGGAGCTTATTTTGGCGTTTTGGGAATGTTTTTAGGAGTTCCTGTTATGGCATTTTTAAAACTAATGCTTGAAGATATCATAGAATATAGAAATAAAAAAGGGTTCTTAGAAAAAGTTTACCCACAAGAAGAAAAGAAATAAGATAGTATAAATTCTGAGTTTTTTATTAAAAATAATAATAACTATTTATTAATATCATTTGGAAAGTGATTGTTATGAAAATTAGCTTGAGCTTAAGATATTAATAGATAGTTATTATTATTTTAATTTATAAAGTATTAAATGTATCTAAAACATCATTTATTATATGTGTATAATTATTCAGATTTTCAAGTGGAAATTCAATATCTAATATGTAATATCCATTTTCTGTTTCAATCCAAACAATTTGAAGATAATAAGCCGTATTTGTTTTTGAATCTAAATAATGAAAGCTATATGTATAGGCTTGTTTATCATTTGTAGAAATATCTTTTACTTCAGATAAATTAGAATAACTTGTAAACTCATTGACATATGTTCTATGGTCTGCTGATACAACTTCTGATAATGTTTTATTTTGTACTAAATCTTGATGTGAAACAAATATATTTAAATTATTTTCAGATCTTAATTCTATTAAATAATTATTACTTGATTCATATTGAGATAAATTATATTGCTTAGAAAGTTCAAGACTTATAGTATTATTAGAGTCATAAAAAATTGTATTAGGATTATTAGAGTTTTTTGTATCATCTAATTTTTCATCATCACTCTTAAAAATAAATGATAAGATATCAAAAATAACTATAATAGTAAACAAAGCAAAAATAATAATTATAGCGATTTTTTTAAAATTTAATTTTCTGTGAAATTCAAAAAGTTCGTTCATTTTACTAATTCCTTTCATCATGTTAATAATAATTTATTTTTTATTAAAAATCAAGCTATATTTAAATTTTAAAAAATGAACTGTTGACATAATATAAAAAATCTTTTATACTATATAAAGATACTTTGTAAAGTAATATATAAACTTCCTTAGTATCAACAAGTAACAATACAACTTTGCCACAACAGTATAAGGAGGGAAAAGAGATGGCAAAAAACTTACGGGCGGCATACAAAGAAGTATTTAAAGCAATGTATGCTGACGCACTGGAAAACAGAGATGAGGCGGCGGAAATCCGCCAAACAGCAGAAAATGCTTTTGAAGAAGAAAAGGGGCATTTAGCAGAACTGGAGGAAACGGCAAGAATTTGCAAAGAAAACTTTGCAAGTCAGGGACGTGTGTTAAGAACAAGTGCAAGAACTGTTCAATCATTGGAAGTACTCACAGACATTGCAAACAACATCACGCGTTATGTGTCTTCTATTAAGAAAATTCCCGAAGTAGAAGAAAATGTTTCAAAGAAAAGAGAGGAGCTTGCTACATGCAAGCATAATCTGATGAGAGCGGAAGCTGACATCTCAGCCATCAGACACTTTTTGACTGAAGGTTATGATGAAGATTATGATGAAGAAGAGTGACCGGAGGTGAAAAAGCAAACAAAAAAGTGGAGAGAATACTTAAGGGTGTTCTCTCCACTTTTTTAGATAAAAATAAAATGTTACATTCTAAAGGCGTAATTCCCTAAGAAAAAATGAAAAAATGCTTGACTTATTATGCACAAGTAATATATAATATTGTAGTAATTTTATGCGTATCTCTAATAGGAGGAATTGAGTAAAAGAGGAACTATTTTTAAAATTTGCCTTTTGGCAGGGGGGAGTTTTGGGAATAAAAACCTTTTATTGCAAGAGGGACCTATTAGAAAATAATTATACATTACCTGCTAAATTTATAGAGAAGGTGGTATTTTATTTTGGAAAAAATCAAAGTAAAAGATGTTGTACATGAAAAATGTGTACGTAAAACTTTTTCTAAAATAGGTGATTTTGTTGAAATACCTAATTTATTAAAAGTTCAAAAAGATTCTTATAACTGGTTTATTAAAGAAGGTTTAGGAGAAGTATTAAAAGATATTTCACCAATAGTAGACTATTCTGGTAATTTAGTATTAGAATTTTTTGATTATTACATGGAGGATAAAACAAAGTATACTTTAGAGGAAGCAAAAGAAAGAGATGCAACTTATTCAACAAGACTACATGTAAAAGTAAGATTAATCAACCGTGAAACAGGAGAAATTAAAGAGCAAGAAATTTATTTAGGTGATTTTCCACTTATGACAGATAGTGGAACTTTCGTAATAAATGGAGCAGAAAGAGTTGTAGTAAGCCAATTAGTTCGTTCACCAGGTTGTTATTATGATTCATCATATGATAAAACTGGTAAAAAACTTTATACAGGTTCTGTAATGCCTATAAGAGGTGCATGGATAGAATATGAAACAGATAGTAATGATGTTTTTTGGGTAAGATTAGATAGAACAAGAAAATTACCTGTTACTTCATTATTAAGAGCAATAGGTTTAGATACAGATGAAAAAATTATAGATTTCTTTGGAGAAGAAGATAAATTATTAGCAACAATTGCAAAAGATCCAGTAAAAACAGCAGATGAAGCCTTAATAGAAATTTACAAGAAATTAAGACCAGGTGAACTTCCAACAGTAGATGCTGCAAGAAATTTATTTGATGGTTTATTTTTTGATAATAGACGTTATGATTTAGCAAAAGTTGGTAGATATAAATATAATAAAAAATTAAGTTTAGCTTCAAGAATAGCAAATCATATTTCATATGAAAATATTGTTAATCCAGAAACTGGAGAAGTTATTGTAGAAAAAGATGAGAAAATTTCTAAAGAAAAAGCAAAAGAAATCCAAGATTCTGGAATAAATGTTGTATATGTAAACATAGAAGGTAAAAAAGCAAAAGTAATAGGAAATGGTACAGTAGATATTAGAGAATATGTAGATCCTGAAATTGCTAAAGAATTAAAAATAAAAGTAGATGTTAATTATGCTGTATTAAAAAACATATTAGAAACAGCAAAAAATGATAAAGAATTAAGAAAAGCTATAGAAGATAGATTAGATGAATTAGTTCCAAAACATATAGTTACAGAAGATATTCTAGCTTCAATAAACTATTTGTTAAATTTGGAATATAATGTTCTAATTACAGATCCAGCAAAACCAAAATTAGGATATATTGATGATATAGATCATTTAGGAAATAGACGTATTAGATGTGTTGGAGAATTATTACAAAATCAATTTAGAATTGGTTTAACAAGACTTGAAAGAGTTGTTCGTGAAAGAATGACACTTCAAGATTTAGATGTAGTTACACCACAAAGTTTAATTAACACAAAACCAATTACATCTTCAATTAGAGAGTTTTTTGGAAGTTCTCAATTATCACAATTTATGGATCAAACAAATCCATTATCAGAATTAACACATAAAAGAAGAATTTCAGCATTAGGACCTGGAGGATTATCAAGAGAAAGAGCTGGATTCGAAGTTCGTGATATTCATTATACTCACTATGGTAGATTATGTCCAATAGAATCACCAGAAGGACCAAATATCGGACTTATATCAGCACTTTCAACATTTGCTATTATAAATGAATATGGATTTATTGAAACACCATATAGAAAAATAGATAAAGAAACTTGCAAGGTTACAGATGAAGTAAAATATATGACAGCAGATGAAGAAGATCAATACATTATTTGTCAAGCATCTGAACCAGTAGATGAAAATAATTGTTTGGCAAATAAAAGAGTTAGAGTAAGAGATAAAGCAGAAATTAAGGAAGTTTCAAGATCTATGGTAGATTACATAGATGTTTCACCAAAACAATTAGTTTCTGTTGGTGCAGCTATGATACCTTTCTTAGAGCATGACGATGCAAACCGTGCACTTATGGGTTCAAACATGCAACGTCAAGCAGTTCCTCTAATGATTACAGATTCACCAATGGTAGGAACAGGTATTGAATATAAAGCAGCGAAAGATTCAGGAGTTATGGTAATTTCTGAAGAAGATGGTACTGTAGAAAAAGTAGAGGGAGATAAAATTGTTGTTAAAAATGAAGCAGGACAAAAAAGAATATATCATTTAAGAAAGTTTAAAAGAACAAATGGTAGTACATGTATAAATCAAAGACCTATAGTTAAAGAAGGAGAAAAAGTTAAACGTGGAGATGTTATAGCAGATGGTCCTGCAACAGATAAAGGTGAAATGGCATTAGGTAAAAACTTACTTATAGCTTTTACAACTTGGGAAGGTTATAACTATGAAGATGCTATTTTATTAAATGAAAGATTAGTAAAAGAAGACGTACTTACATCATTACACATAGAAGATTATGATTGTGAATGTAGAGATACAAAACTTGGACCTGAAGAAATTACTCGTGATATACCAAATGTTGGTGAAGATTCACTTCGTGATTTAGACGATAATGGTATAATAAGAGTTGGAGCCGAAGTTAGACCAGGAGATATTTTAGTTGGTAAAGTTACACCAAAAGGTGAAACAGAACTAACAGCAGAAGAAAGATTATTAAGAGCAATATTTGGAGAAAAAGCAAGAGAAGTTAGAGATACTTCATTAAGAGTACCACATGGTGAAGCAGGAACTGTTGTAGATGTTAAAATATTTACAAGAGAAAATTCTGATGAATTAGCACCAGGTGTAAATGAAGTAATAAGAATCTATATAGCTCAAAAAAGAAAAATTTCAGTTGGTGATAAAATGGCTGGACGTCATGGTAATAAAGGTGTTATTTCTAGAATATTACCAGAAGAAGATATGCCATTCTTACCAGATGGAACTCCAGTAGATGTTGTTTTAAATCCACTTGGTGTACCTTCTCGTATGAACTTAGGACAGGTGCTAGAAGTACATTTAGGTGCAGCAGCAAGATTACTTGGATGGAAAATGGCAACACCAGTATTTGATGGAGCAACAGAGGAAGATATTGAATCAATGCTTGAATTTGCAGGACTTGATACAACTGGAAAAACAGTTCTTTATGATGGTAGAACAGGAGAACCATTTGATCATCCAATTACAGTTGGTGTAATGTATATGTTAAAACTTCACCACTTAGTAGATGATAAAATACATGCTCGTTCAACTGGACCATATTCTTTAGTTACACAACAACCACTTGGTGGTAAAGCACAATTTGGTGGACAAAGATTTGGTGAAATGGAAGTTTGGGCACTAGAAGCATATGGTGCTGCATATACTCTTCAAGAAATATTAACTGTAAAATCAGATGATGTTGTTGGTAGAGTAAAAACATATGAAGCAATTGTTAAAGGTGAAAACATTCCAGAACCAGGAATTCCAGAAAGTTTCAAGGTATTAATTAAGGAATTACAATCTTTAGGATTAGATGTAAAACTTTATAGTGATAAAGATGAAGAAATAGAAATCAAAGAACATACTGAAGAAGGACTTGATGGAGTTGAAGAAAGAATAGATGAAAGTGAATTAGAAGCAGATAACTTAAATGAAGTAACAGAAGAAGAACTAGAAAATGAAGATGAATTAGAAAATGAAGATGAATTTTTCACAAATATATTAGATGAAGATGATATACCGGATGATAAAATTTTTAAAGATTTAGATTCAGAAGATGAATAATAAAATTAAACAATTGAATATGTATATTTCCAAAATGCTTTAAATTCATAATAAATTGTACAGCAGTGTTAATTTAAAGCATATTTGGAAATTGGTAAATATATTTATTTGCCACCTAATAAAAATTAAAAAATATAAGGGGGCTACTTTAAAAGTGGAAGAATTAGAAGTTTTTAACAAGTTAAAAATTGGATTAGCTTCAGATGAGAAAATAAGAGAATGGTCTCATGGTGAAGTAAAAAAACCAGAAACTATTAATTATAGAACTTTAAAACCAGAAAAAGATGGTTTATTTTGTGAAAAAATATTTGGTCCAACAAAAGACTGGGAATGTCATTGTGGAAAATATAAAAGAGTAAGATATAAAGGAATTGTTTGTGATAGATGTGGAGTTGAAGTTACAACTTCTAAAGTAAGAAGAGAAAGAATGGGACATATTGAACTTGCTGCTCCAATTGCACATATTTGGTATTTTAAAGGAATTCCAAGTAGAATAGGATTATTATTAGATATATCACCAAGAAGCTTAGAAAAAGTTATATATTTTGCATCATATATTGTTACAGATAAAGGAACATCTGGACTATTAAAATGTCAAGTATTAACTGAAAAAGAATATATAGAAGCAATAGAAAAATATGGCAAAGGTTCTTTTAAAGCTGAAATGGGTGCTGAAGCAATAAAGAAATTATTAGCAGAAATAGATATACAAAAATTATCAAATAAACTAAAAAAAGAGCTTGCAAAAGCAAGTGAACAAAAAAAGGCTAAAATCATAAAAAGACTTGACACAGTAGAATCATTTAGAGTTTCTGGAAACAAACCAGAATGGATGGTAATGAGTGTTATACCAGTAATTCCACCAGAATTAAGACCAATGGTTCAATTAGATGGTGGTAGATTTGCTACATCAGATTTAAATGATTTATATAGAAGAGTTATAAATAGAAATAATAGATTAAAAAGATTATTAGAACTTGGAGCTCCAGAAATAATAGTAAGAAATGAAAAAAGAATGCTTCAAGAATCAGTTGATGCTCTAATTGATAATAGTAGAAGAGGTAGACCAGTTACAGGTGCTGGAAATAGACCTTTAAAATCATTATCAGATATGCTAAAAGGAAAACAAGGTAGATTCCGTCAAAATCTTTTAGGAAAAAGAGTTGACTATTCTGGACGTTCAGTTATAGTTGTTGGTCCAGAACTTAAAATTTATCAATGTGGTCTTCCAAAAGAGATGGCAGTTGAACTTTTTAAACCATTTGTAATGAAAGAATTAGTTTCAAGAGGAATAGCTCATAATATAAAAAATGCAAAAAGAATGGTTGAAAGATTAAAACCAGAAGTGTGGGATATATTAGAAGAAGTTATTCAAGATCATCCTGTAATGTTAAACCGTGCTCCTACACTACACAGGTTAGGTATTCAAGCATTCCAACCAATACTTGTTGAAGGTAGAGCTATAAAGCTTCACCCATTAGTTTGTACAGCATTTAATGCTGACTTTGATGGTGACCAAATGGCAGTTCATGTTCCACTTACACCAGAAGCAATTGCAGAAGCAAGATATTTAATGCTTTCAACAAATAACCTATTAAAACCACAAGATGGTAAGCCAGTTACAGTACCTACACAAGATATGATATTAGGTGCTTACTACTTGACAGTTCAAATTGATGGAGAAAAAGGTGAAGGTTTATATTTTAAAGATGAAGATGAAGCTATGATGGCTTATCAAAATGGTGATGTTGGATTACATTGCAAAATAAAAGTTAGAAGATTTAAAACAGATGAAGATGGAACAGTAAGACATAAAACTATAGAAACAACAGTAGGTAGATTAATTTATAATCAAGGTATACCTCAAGATTTAGGTTTTGTTGATAGAACAGATCCAGAAAAAGAATTTGATTTAGAAATTGATTTTCCTGTAATTAAAAAGAATTTAGGAAAAATAGTTGCAAATTGTATTAATGTACATGGTTTATCTAAAACAGCAGAAGTATTAGATTATATCAAATCTACAGGATATAAATACTCAACAAAAGGTGCTATAACAGTTTCTGTTGCCGATGTTGCGGTTCCAGAAGCTAAAAAAGATATATTAGCAAAAGCAGATGAGGATGTTTCTCAAATATTTAGACAATATCAACGTGGTATGATTACTAATGATGAAAGATATGATGCTATTATTAAAATTTGGGAAAAAGCAACAGATGATGTTACAGAAGCAATGAAAAATAATTTTGATGAATTAAATCCAATATACATGATGGCTCAATCTGGTGCCCGTGGTAATATGAACCAATTAAGACAAATTGCAGGTATGCGTGGACTTATGGCTAATACATCTGGTAAAGCTGTCGAAATACCAGTTAAATCATGTTTCCGTGAAGGATTAGATTCTCTAGAATATTTCATTTCTGCTCATGGTGCTAGAAAAGGTTTAACAGATACAGCTTTAAGAACAGCAGACTCTGGATATCTAACAAGAAGATTAGTTGATGTTTCACAAGATATAATTATAAGAGAAGCAGATTGTGGAACAACAAAAGGTATAGAAGTAGAAGATATTAAAGATGGAAATCAAATAATAGAACCATTACAAGAAAGACTTGTAGGAAGATTCCCATTAGAAGATATTAAAAATCCAGAAACTGGAGAATTAATTGTTGATAAAGATACAATGATAAATGATAAAATTGCAAAACAAATAGTTGATGCTGGATTTACTAAAGTAAAAGTTCGTTCTATATTAGAATGTAGAGCAAGACATGGAGCTTGTAGTAAATGTTATGGTATGGGCTTAGCAACTCGTGAAAGAGTAAATGAAGGTGAATCAGTTGGTATTATTGCTGCACAATCAATAGGTGAACCTGGTACACAGCTTACAATGAGAACCTTCCATACAGGTGGTGTAGCTGGTGGAGATATTACACAAGGTCTTCCTAGAGTTGAAGAGTTATTTGAAGCAAGAAATCCAAAAGGTTTAGCTATAATTACTGAAATTGATGGTGTAGTTAAAATAAATGATGAAAAAAGAAGAAAAGAAGTTATTGTTACAAGTAAAGATAATAGTAAAACATATACAATTAGTTTTGGATCAAAAATAAAAGTAAAAGATGGAGATGAAGTAAAAGCTGGTGATCCACTTACAGAAGGATCTATAAATCCATCAGATTTGCTTGCAGTTAAAGGTGTAGAAGGAGTTTATACTTATATAATTTCAGAAGTTCAAAAAGTTTATAGAAACCAAGGTGTTGATATAAATGATAAACATATTGAAGTAATTGCAAGACAAATGCTTAAAAAAGTTAGAATTGAAGATCCAGGAGATTCAGAATTCTATACAGCTTCACTTGTAGATTTATTAGAAGTTGAGCATAGAAATGAGGAACTAATTGCTGAAGGTAAAAAACCAGCAACATATAAGAGAGTATTACTTGGAATAACAAAAGCATCACTTGCAACAGAGAGTTTCTTATCAGCTGCTTCATTCCAAGAAACAACAAAAGTATTAACAGAAGCAGCTATAAAAGGTAAAGTTGATAACTTAATGGGATTAAAAGAAAATGTTATTATTGGTAAATTAATTCCAACAGGTACTGGTTTAAAACGTTATCAAAAAATTAAAATAAATACAGAGAAAAAATCTCAACCAAAAGAAGAAGAAACTTCTGAAGAAGAACTTTAAGGTTTTCCTTAAAGTTCTTTTAAATTGAAAAATCTGGTATTGATTTAAAATAGTATATAGTATATAATATAACTTACTTTAATAAAAGAATATAAGGAGACTAACTATGAAAACTAAAATAGCTTTAAAGATATCAATATGTATTTTTGTAATAATAGCGATAGCATCATTAGTATTGGTTTTAAATAAAGGACATATTGGTAGTTATGCTTTGGTATATTCAGAACCAGTAGAAGAGGAAGAAGAACAAATATTACCACAGTTAAAATTAGAATTATCAGATGAGTATTTATCTTCAAAAAATAAAAAAGAGACAGCCACAATGACTGTTACAATAGATAATGAAATAGTCACAGAAGGAGTTACATTTTCTTCATCAGATGAAGAGATAGTTAAAATAAATGATGATAATGAATTAGTAGCTGTATCAGATGGAAAAGCTACAATAACAGCTAATTATGATGGAATGGATGCAACAGCAGATATAAGAGTAATTACACCTATAAAAAGCATGACATTTACTTCAACAAATAGTACGATTAGAGTAGGAAAAGACTTACAAATGAAATTAAAAGTTTCGCCTTCTGATGCTTATATAGACACACTTACATATACATCTAGTGATGAAGAAATAGCAACAGTTGATGCAAGTGGAATAGTTACAGGAGTTGCACCTGGAAAAGTGACTATCACAGTATATGATTCATATACAGATACAGAAAAATCTGTAAAATTAACAATAAAAAAATAATATTAAATAAAATAGATGTAAATAAAGTTACATCTATTTTTCTTTACTATTGCTACGTTTGACAAAAAGACTCTATGGTAGTATAATTATTATGTTATTTTATGTTTATAAGGAGATTTTATGCCGTATAGAAATGATAAAATTTTAGATAAATTAACAGGTAAAAATATAGTTTATATACTTGTAATTGCTTTTTTATGTATTACATTAAGTGTATATAATTTAAGATGGGTAATTCCATCGATTGTTATTTTTGCTATGACTATAACCTATACATTATGGATATCAGATAAAAAAAGAGAAGAGATAGAAAATCATATAAAAGATGTTACATCAGATATGAGCTCAGCTTCAAAAGTTAATTTAGTAAATACACCAATACCATTAGTATTAATAGAAACAGGTGGAAATATAATTTGGAGAAGTAGAAAATTTGTTGAAGAGTTTCAAAATATTGATATAGCAACATATTTGAATCCAATTATAAAAGAAATAAAGATTGACATAGAAAAAAATAATGAAAATATCGAAATAGTGAAACAATTTAATATTGAAAAAAGAGTATACAAGATACGTGGTAGTGTTGTAAGAACTAAGAGAAGAAAAGAAAAGGAATATATATTATCATTATATTTTATAGATGAAACAAAATATAATGAACTTTTTGATAATTATAATAATTGTCAAGTATGTATAGGACTTGCAATGATTGATAATTATGATGAAATTGTGCAAATTATTCTTCCAGAAAGAAAAATTGAATTACTTGCTAAAATAGAAAAAGAACTTATAGATTGGGTAACAAAAACAGGTGGTTTAATAGTAAAAACCGAAAGAGATGCTTTTGTTTATATTTTTGAACAAAAATATTTATCTGAATTTGAAAAAGAAAAGTTCAATATTCTTGACAGAGTAAAAAAATTAGAAATAGATAGTAGAGTTCCTATTACTTTAAGTTTAGCAATTTCAAATGAGGGAACAAATAATTATGAAAAATATAAGTCAGCTTTATCTGCAATGGAAATTGTTTTAGGTAGAGGTGGTGACCAAGCTGTTGTTAGAAAAAACGGAAAATATAAATTTTATGGTGGTAAAACATTAGAGGTAGAAAAAAGAGCAAAAGTAAAAGCAAGAACTATTGCTCAATCAATTTCAAGTATCATAACATCTTCAGATAATGTAATTATAATGGGACATAAGAATATAGATATTGATGCAATAGGTTCTGCATTGGGATTATATAGATTATCTAAAACTTTAGGAAAAGAATGTTATATTGTTTCAGAACCTACAGGAAAATCACTAGGAAAATTCTTGGAAATTTTAAGAAATGATGAAGAATATAAAGAAAACATATTAACAGAAGAAGAAGCTTTTGATATAATTACAGACAATACTTTACTTATTGTAGTAGATACACACAAAATTTCATATGTAGAATTTCCAAGTTTATTAGAAAAAATTGATAAGAAAATTGTAATAGATCATCATAGAAAAGCTCCAGATTGTATAGAAAATGTTCTAATATCATTTCATGAAGTATATGCATCTTCTGCAGCAGAACTTGTAACAGAAATTATACAATATGCTAAAGAAGGTATAAAACTAACAATCCTTGAAGCAGAAAGTTTATATGGTGGAATAATGGTTGATACTAAAAATTTTACTTTTAAAACTGGTGTAAGAACATTTGAAGCTGCAGCTTATTTAAGAAAATATGGTGTAGATATAATAAAAGTAAAAAAATGGTTTCAAGCAGATTTAGAAAGTTACAATACAATAGCAGATATTGTTAGAAATGTTGAAATAATTGATGATACAATAGCAATATCCACTTATAATGAAGAAAATGATGATTCAAATTTAATTTGTGCAAAAGCTGCAGATGAGCTTTTAACTATTAGTGATATAACAGCATCTTTTGTAATGGCTAAAATGAGTGATAAAGTTTGTATAAGTGGACGCTCAATAGGAAATATTAATGTTCAATTAATATTAGAAAAATTAGGTGGTGGAGGTCATATTACTTTGGCTGGAGCACAACTTGAAGGAGTTACATTAGAAGAAGCAAAACAAGAACTTATTGAAAAAATAAATGAATATTTATCTGAAACGGAATAAAGTTTTAAAAGAATAGGAGGTTTGGAAGTGAAGGTAATTTTAAAACAAGATATAAAGGGTGTAGGAAAAAAAGACCAAGTTATAAATGCTGCAGATGGATATGCTAGAAATTTTCTTTTTCCAAAGAAACTAGCAGTACCAGCAGATGCAGGAAATATGAATAATTTAAAGTCAAAAAATGAATCTATAGCATACAGAAAAGGTGAAGATTTAAAAGAAGCAAAAAAAATAGCAGAAAAAATGAAAAACATAATTGTTAAAATATATGTAAAAACTGGAGAAAATGGAAAATTATTTGGAGGTGTTACAGCAAAAGAAATAGCTGAAACATTGAAGAAAGATTATAATATAAATGTAGATAAAAAGAAGATTTTACTAAGTGAAACTATAAAAGTAGCAGGTACTACAAATGTAGATATAAAACTAAATGAAGGTGTTATGGCAAAAGTTCAAGTGATGGTAGTACCAAAATAATAATTTTTTAAGAGGTAATAATTATGGAACTAGGAAAAATACCACCACATGATATTGAAGCAGAGCAAGCAATACTTGGTTCTATGCTTACAGATAAAGATGCTGTAATTAGTGCAATTGAAGTTCTAAAAGAAGATGCATTTTACAGAGAAGACAATAAAGCAATATATGCAGCTATTTTAAGTTTGTATGCTAAAAGTGAACCTATAGATATAATAACAGTAAAAGCAGAACTTGTAGAAAACGGGAATTTTGAAAGAATTGGAGGACTTGAATATTTAGCAGAACTTCCAGAAAGAGTGCCAACAACATCAAATGTTGATAGATATATAAAAATTGTAGAAGAAAAAGCAATGCTAAGAAGTTTAATATCTACTGCAAATGAACTTGTTTCACTAGGCTATAATGAAACAGAAGAAGTAGATAGCATAATGGATTTAGCGGAAAAAAAAGTTTTTGATTTAGCACAGAAAAAAAATACAAAAGGATATACTCCAATTAAAGATGTTTTAGTAGAATCTTTTGCAAAATTAGAAGAATTATATAATCAAAAAGGAAAAATAAGTGGAAAAACAACAGGATTTACAGATTTAGACTTAAGAACATCTGGATTACATAATTCTGATTTAATAATAGTTGCTGCAAGACCTGCAATGGGTAAATCTGCTTTTGCAATAAATATAGCAACAAATTTGGCTTTGAGTGGAACACCAGTTGCGATATTTAATTTGGAAATGTCAAAAGAACAAGTTGGAAATAGAATTTTGTGTAGTGAAGCAATGGTAGATAGCAATAAGATTAGAACAGGACAAGTAGAAGATGAAGATTGGATGAAACTTGCTTCAACACTTGGAAGATTATCTGAGGCACCTATATATATAGATGATACTGCTGGTATTTCCATAATGGAGATACGAGCAAAATGCAGAAAATTAAAGTTAGAGAAAGATATAGGACTTGTAGTAATAGATTATTTACAACTAATTCAAGGAAGTGGAAAAAGAAATTCAAGTCGTGAGCAAGAAATATCTGAAATAAGTAGATCTTTAAAAATTCTTGCAAAAGAATTAGATATTCCAGTAATTGCTTTATCACAGCTTTCACGTGGTGTAGAAAAACGTGATGATAAAAGACCAATGTTATCAGATTTAAGAGAATCTGGAGCAATTGAGCAAGATGCTGATATAGTAATGTTTCTTTATAGAGATGATTATTATAATGATGATAGTGAAAAAAAGAATGTAGCAGAAGTAATATTAGCTAAACAT
This sequence comes from uncultured Clostridia bacterium, assembly GCA_944390285.1. GTDB lineage: Bacteria > Bacillota > Clostridia > TANB77 > CAG-508 > Scatovivens. The sequence goes on along the minus strand of CALXPN010000002.1, from coordinate 176,434 downwards.
AGGGGAGGAGCAACAGGTACAGTTGATTTGGCTTGGCTTCCAAGCTATACAAAATTTGCAAACTTAGAAAAAAGATTTTTTGAAGGAGCTTAAACAACTTCTTCATTATTTTTATATAATAGGAGTAAATATGTTAGAAGAGAAAGTATTAAACACAATTCAAAAATATGAGTTAATAAAAGAAAATGATAAGATAGTTTTAGGTGTTTCAGGGGGACCGGATTCACTAGCAATGTTAAATATATTAAATAGTTTTAAATCAAAAATGAAATTTAATATATATGTTGCTCATATAAATCATGGAATAAGGGAAAATGCAAAAAAGGATGAAGAGTTTGTTAAAAAATTTTGTGAAAAAATAGATGTAGAATGTTATGTTTTAAATACAAATATAAAAATGATTGCAGAAAAAGAAAAAAAAGGATTAGAAGAAACTGGAAGAAAAGTTAGATATGCTTTTTTTGATGAGATTCTAGAAAAAACCGGTTCAAATAAAATTGCAATAGCACATAATGAAAATGATAATGCAGAAACTATATTAATGAATATCTTTAGGGGAAGTGGACTTACAGGGATAAAAGGAATAGAACCTAAAAATGGAAAATATATAAGACCTCTAATAAATAGTAAAAGAGAGGAAATTGAAGAATATTGTGATATAAATAACTTATCACCAAGGCATGACGAATCAAATGATGAAAATATATATACAAGAAATAAAATAAGAAATGTATTAATACCTTATATAAAAAAGGAGTTAAATCCTAATATTATAGATACAATAAATAGGTTATCTGATATAGTAAAAGATGATGTAGAATATTTAAATCATCAGACAGAAAGTATATACAAAAATTTATGTTTAGAGGAAAAAAATATCACAAATGATGTATATATTGTGGAAAAAGAGGCTAGAATTATATTAGATTTAAAAAAGTTTAATAGCTGTGATAAAGCTATCCAAAAAAGAGTTATATTATATTCTATAAATAAATTATTCAAAACTACAAAAGGCATAGAGAAAATACATATAGAAGATATAATAAAATTGTGTAACAAAAATATTGGAAATAAATATCTAACTCCAAATAAAAAAACTAAAATTGTAATAAAAAATAAAAAAATCTATATAGAACTAATAAAATAAGTATCCGTAGCAATTTTTAAAATTAAATATTACAAGAATATTTCTTTTGAAATAAAGTCTTGCAAATGAAAAAATGCTATGCTATATTTTATCCAGTAGAAAACATTAAAAGCAAAAAGTGTATAAAAGATATGGAGGAATTGAATTTGAAAAACGGAATTAAAACATTGGCAGTATGGCTAATATTAGCTATTATATTTGTTGGATTACTAAATGCTGCATTCAATAATCCAGAAACAAAAATGAGTTATTCTGAATTAATAAGTAAAATATCAACAGGAGAAGTAACTGAAGTATTAATATCTTCAGATAAATCAACTGCATATGTTACTTTAAAAGGTGAGGAAACTTCCAATGAACCACAAAAAGAAGTTATAATCCCAAGTTTAGATTCATTTATGGATCAAATATCAGAAAATATAGTAAATGGACAAGTTACAATAACACAAGAAGAAGAATCTATAATCATGACAGTACTTAGTGCTTTTTCACCATTTATTATATTAATTGTATTTTTAATTTTCTGGTTAATACTTATGAATCCAAATCAAAATAATAATAAATCTATGAGCTTTGGAAAAAGTAAAGCAAGAATGTTAAATACAAATGATGGAAAAACAAAAGTAACATTTAAAGATGTTGCAGGTATAGAAGAAGAAAAAGAAGAATTAGCAGAAATAGTGGAGTTCTTGAAATCACCTAAAAAATTTACAGATATGGGAGCTAGAATTCCAAAAGGAGTATTATTAGTGGGGCATCCTGGAACAGGTAAAACACTTTTAGCAAAAGCTGTTGCAGGAGAAGCAGGAGTACCATTTTTTATAATAAGTGGATCTGATTTTGTTGAAATGTTTGTTGGTGTAGGTGCATCAAGAGTAAGAGATTTATTCGAACAAGCTAAGAAGAATGCACCATGTATTATATTTATAGATGAAATAGATGCAGTTGGACGTCAAAGAGGTGCTGGTCTTGGTGGTGGACATGATGAAAGGGAACAAACATTAAATCAATTATTAGTTGAAATGGATGGTTTCTCAGCTAACGAAGGAGTAATAGTAATAGCTGCTACAAATAGACCAGATGTATTAGATAAAGCTTTATTAAGAGCTGGAAGATTTGACAGACAAATAGTAGTTGGAGCACCAGATATTAAAGCAAGAGAAGAAATATTAAAAGTTCATGCAAGAAAGAAAAAATTAGCAGATGATGTTGATTTATCAACAATAGCTAAGAATACAGCAGGTTTTGTTGGAGCAGATTTGGAAAATATTTTAAATGAAGCAGCATTACTTGCAGCAAGAAGAGATAAAACAGAAATAGGAATGGAAGAAATAGAAGATGCTATGGTAAAAGTTACAATGGGACCAGAGAAAAAATCTAGAGTAATAAGTGATAAAGAGAAAAAACTTGTTGCTTTCCATGAAGCAGGTCATGCTGTTGTAAGTAAATTTTTACCAACTCAAGATGATGTACACCAAATTTCTATTATTCCTAGAGGTATGGCTGGTGGTTATACAATGTATAGACCATCAGAAGATAAACAATTTATGAGTAAATCTGAAATGGAAGAACAAATTGTATCATTATTAGGAGGTAGAGTAGCAGAAGAATTAGTTTTAGGAGATATTTCTACAGGTGCAAGTAATGATATAGAAAGAGCTTCTAAAATTGCAAGAAACATGGTAACAAAATATGGTATGAGTAAACGTTTAGGAGCAATAACTTTTGGTTCAGGACAAGAAGAAGTATTTTTAGGAAGAGATTTTGCTCAACAAAAGAATTTTAGTGAAGAAACTTCAGGATTAATAGATGAAGAAGTAAAAAGAATAATAGATACTGCATATCAAAAAACAGTTGATATTTTAAATGCAAACATGGATAAATTACATCAAGTTGCAGGTGTCTTATTAGAAAAAGAAAAGATAGATGGAGAAGAATTCTCAAATATAATGAATTCTTAAACCTCAAAATCTAATTAAATACTAAAAGAAATCCCCAATATTTTTACAATTTGGGGATTTCTTTTTTGCTAAAATTAAATACTTGCTGCAATATTATAAAATTTTTCAAGAAGTTTATTATATTCTTCAAAAGAGACATCTTTAGGAAGCTCTTTTGTAACAGCTAATTCTTCTTCTGTATAACCATCTTCTCTATAATAAGAACAAAGTTCATCATCTATTAAATCAAATTCTTGTTCTGTGTATATTTTATCTTCAATTTCTAATCCTAATTTTTTCAAAAGTTCTATTTCGTCATCAGTTAAAAGTTTTTTTAAATCTAGAATTTTTTTTGTCCTATATCTTTCTAACCATCCTTTATAATCCATACTAAATTCTCCTTATATAAAAAACTTAAATTTATAAATAAATTATAACATATTAGCATAATAAAAAGCTATAGAGTTAGCAAGAATATTTTATAATAAAATATATTATATTATGAAAAGAATAAATATATATATAAAACCTCTAGTTTTACTAGAGGTTTTGGTGCGCCATAGAGGATTCGAACCTCCGACCATTTGATTAAGAGTCAACTGCTCTACCAACTGAGCTAATGGCGCATAACTTAAACACAATATATATTATAAAACAAAAAAGGTATATTTGTCAATGAATTTAAAAAATTGAATTGTATATTTAAAAAAATTGAATAATAATTGAACTCTTGGAAATAATAAATAAAAAATTTATAGAAAGGAAGAATTATGGGAACTTTAAATCAAATGGAATTACAAAATTTGCGTCATTTTATAGGTGAGCAGGAGAATTCATATGCAAAACTTACTCATTATGCAGATACAGCAGTAGATCCACAAATAAAACAAATTTTAAATAAAGCAGCACAAGATTCTCTAAATTCAAAACAAAAATTAATATCTTTTTTAGGTTAGGAGGTTAATATGGAAGAAAAAGCAATAGTAAATGATGTTTTATCATCAACAAAATCATGTTTAAAAGATTATGAAGGAGCAATTATAGAAACAGCAAACATGGAATTAAGACAAACTTTTCAAAATTTAAGAAATTCGTCTGAAAGTTTTCAATATGAATTATTTAAACTTGCAGAATCAAAAGGATATTACACACCTGCTCAAAATGCAACACAAGAAGAAATTACTTGTGTTAAAAATGAAGTAACAAATTCATAATTCTAAATAAAAATAAATAGCAAACTTATAGTAATAATAAAAATTATACTATATAGTTTGCTATTTATTTTTATAAATGAATATTGAATTGATTAAAAAGTTTTCTTATGCGTCAATCCGTATAAAAGAATTAAAATAAAAAATTTTTTGAAAAAAATAAAAATTTAAGAAAAGTAAAGTATTTCAATAAAAAAAGAAAAAATTAATAAAATTTTGGTAAATTTATCTATTGACAATATTTTATAAATATTATAAGCTAAACATGAAATATGTAAAAGTTTGTAAAAATATTACAAAAATATTTCAAAACCTTATAAAAGGTTATCACAAAAGGGGTGAGAACAATAACTAGCATTTTTAGAAATATTGTTATCTTTTTAAGAACTTGGACAAAATTAATTGTTCTGTTATTAATAGGATTAGCAATTATAGGATTCATAGTATTTGTTGTATATAAACCAATGTATAGCGTTTCTCTGAATGGAGAATTTATAGGATATACAGAAGATAGAGGGAGACTACAAAAGAAAATTAATGAGTATATTAAAAGTGGAGATAGTAAAACAGTAGCTTTTGTTGAGATTGATAATTTACCAGAATACAATTTATGCTTATTGCAAAAAGGGCTTACTGCAAATGACAATGAAATTTTTGATAAAGTTATTAGTTCTGGAGTCCCTTATTATAAGTATTATGCTATACTAGATAATGGTGAAGAAAAATACTATGTTCAATCTTATGAAGAAGCAGAAGCAATAGTTCAAGAATTAAAAAATAAAAATAGTCAAAATAAAGATACAATAACTTATACTTTAAAATATGAAACACAACTAAAAGATTTTACTGATACAAACACTGCAGTTGCGGCATTATATAAAGAAATGCCAAAAATAACAACTACAAAATTTGTTACAAAGAAAACAGTTGATTATACAAATACAGCATTAGGAATAGCATTAATTAAACCAATTAATGGAACAATTACTTCAAGATTTGGAAGAAGATCAAGTGGAACACATACTGGTCTGGATATAGCAACTTCTGCTGGAACTCCAATAAAAGCTGCTGCAGCTGGAACAGTAATTTATTCAGGATACAAAGGTTCATATGGTAATATGGTAATTATAGCACATACAAATTCAATTCAAACATATTATTGCCATTGTAGTAAATTGTATGTAAGTAAAGGACAAACTGTTTCACAGGGGGAGACTATAGCAGCAGTAGGTTCAACAGGAAATTCTACAGGGCCACATTTACATTTAGAAGTAAGAGTAAATGGTGTTGCTAAAAATCCACAAAATTATGTATATTAATAAGAAATATAAAAACGAAGAACAGATTGTTTCTTCGTTTTTTGTATGATTTAACTAATAGTATAAAATAATAATAAATATCATTTGGAAAGAAATTTGAATATAGAAATTCTTAAAATAGATTTGTTAGGGAATCTCAAGTTTATTCTTGAGGGCGCTGACAAGTCTATTTTTAGAATTTCTTTGAAAATTTGCTTGACCCTAAGATATTTATTATTATTTTATAATATTAGTTATATCTAGATAAAATACTTAAAACTGATATTGCATTATTTTCTATCAAAATATCTGCAAATTCTTCAAATTTTATCATAGATAATTTACTAAGAACTATTTTATCTTCAAATTCAGAAATAATTAAACTTATTTTATTTTGTAATTCAGTGTTAAATTTTTTTAAATCAACTTTTAAAAAAAAATTATTTTCATATTTATATAAGTTACTATCAAATTTCAATTCTGGAAATAATATTTTTAAATTATTACAAAAACTAAATACAGTATCTAAGTCATTAAATTTAAAAAAAAGAGTTTTTGTATAAGTAGAACTGTATTCAGAATTATGTATTAGATTTTGATCTTCTGTTGTTTTTTTTACAAAAACAATAAAGTATTTGTTATTAAATGAAATTATTTCATAAAAAATTGGAAAAGATGTATATTCAAATCCAAAGTCTTCTCTAGCAATATCTAGTATTGCTGTAAAAAAAGATTGTTTTTCTAAAGGAGTAGATAAAAACGAATGTACAGATATATTATTTTCTTCTAATTCTTTATAGTCAAACATAATTTTTATTTTATTTTTATTCAATAAGTTGATTTTCATTTGCAACCTCCGATATAAATAAATTATACAACATATAAATAAAAAGTAAATGTTAATAAATGTTAATAAAAATAATTTAAAATATAGTTCCATGTAATTAATTATATTAAAAAATCTTAAATAAATTACTTGAAAAAATACTATTATCAATATATAATATAACAGTAAAAAAATGCAAATTTCCGTAAGAAAAAATGGAGGTAAAAAATGGCAACAAAAGAAAAAAATTTTTGGATATTTTTAATATTTATGTTATCAGGATTAGTATTAGGAGGATTATTAGGAGAACTAGCAAACAGAGTAAGTTGGCTTTGGTGGTTGTCATATGGAGAAGATTTTGGACTTGCAGATCCAGTTACTTTAAATTTAAGTGTACTTAAAATTTCTTTTTCATGTATGTTTAGAATAAATATAGCAAGTATAATAGGTATGGCAATAGCTGTTTTTTGGTATAGAAAAGTTTAAAAACATTTTTTAAAGAAAGGAAGATTTTAATGAATAGAAATAAACAAACTGAAATATTAGGTGGCATTATAACAGTAATAATTTTAATACTTTTGATTTTTTTATCAAATGTTGAAACAAATAAACTTTCTTATATCGAAAGTGTAGCGAGTTCTATTGTAAATCCAATTCAAAGAGTATTTGCAGATTTAGGAAATAAAATTCAAGGAAATTCTACTTATTTTTCAAATATGGATAGTATAACAAAAGAAAATGAAGAATTAAAAGCTAAAAATAGCGAACTTGAAACACAATTAAGAGAATTAGAAATGATAAAGGCTGAGAATGCAACTCTTCAAGCATATATGAATTTAACACAAAAATATTCGTCTTATGATACAATTCCAGCTTATGTTATAAATAAAGATGTAAGTAATTTTAGTAGTACATTAATTTTAAATGTTGGATCAAATGACGGTATAACAGAAAATATGACAGTAATTGCGGATAAAGGTTTAGTTGGACATGTAATTTCAGTTGAAGAATCAACTTGTAAAGTACAAGTAATAATAGATCCAGCGAGTACAGTAAGTTCTACAATTAGTACAACAAATGAAAGTATAATTTGTAAAGGAACTCTTGAGGAGAATAGTCAAATACTAAGAGCTTCATATATTCCTACTGGTGCAGAATTAATACAAGGAGATACTGTATATACTTCAGGGATCGGAGGAATTTATCCAAAAGGAATTATAATAGGAACAATAAAGGAAATAATTACAACAAGTAATATTACAGATAGATATGCTATAGTTGAACCTGCAGTAGATTTTTCTAAGGTAGATACTGTATTATTAATAAAAAATAATTAATTAAAATCAAATTAAAAAGAAACAAAGGGAGAAAAAATGAAAAAAATCTCTATAATAATTGCATTAATAATAACTTTTTTTATAATATATTTTCTTCAAGTTAATATTTTTAGTACATTTACAATTGCTGGAGTGAAACCAAATCTTTTTATAATGTATGTATTATTCATAGGACTTTTTGCAAATCAAGCAGTCCGGAATATCATTTGGAGTTATATGTGGTTTGATTATAGATTTAATTTATGGTAAAGCAATAGGAGTTACAGCTATAATGTTATGTGCTATAGGATATTTAGGATCTTATTTTGATAAAAACTTTTCAAAAGAAAATAAATTGACAATAATTTTTATGGTAATAGGAGCTACAATAATTTTTGAGTTTGGGACATATTTTATAAATTCTATTATATTGGAATTTGAAAGAGAATATTTATACTTTTTTAAGATTGTTTTAATAGAAACATTATACAATGTATTATTATCAATAATTTTATATCCAATTATTCAAAAATTGGGGTATTCAATAGATAGAAATTTTAAGAAAAATAATATTTTAACAAGATATTTTTAAAAAATGTGGACAGAAAGAAGGTGGACCTCTGAAAAATAAAACTGAGATAGAAAATTCAAATTTTAGATATAATTTAATGATAGCAATTGTATATATAGTAGGTATAATTATTTTATTTAGATTATTTAATTTGCAAATTGTAAATGGAGCAGAATATAGAGAAGATTCTAATACTAGACTTGCACGTGAAGCTACAATAGAGGCGGCCAGAGGAAGTATTTTAGATAGAAGTGGAAATGTACTTGTTAGTACTGAAATGAATTTTTCGCTAGAAATGTATAAATCAAAAACAGATGATGCACAGCTTAATGATTCTATTTCTTTAATGACACAAATTCTAGAAAATAATGGTAATTCATATGTAGATACATTTCCAATAAGTATAGAACCTTTTGAATATCATTTTGAAAGTGATGAAGAACTAGCAAAATGGAAAGAAGAATATGATATACCAGAGACTGCATCTGCTGAAGAAGCTTTTTATTTATTTAGAGATAAATATCAAATACAAAGTGAAGATGTAAAAGAAATTAGAAGAATTTTAGCAATAAGATATGCAATCACAACAATAGGATATTCTACAACAAGATCAATTGAAATATCAGATAATATATCAAGAGAAAGTGCAGTACAACTTCAAGAAAATTCTCAAAACTTAACAGGTATAAATATAGTAGTAGAACCAATTAGAGTTTATCATACTGGAAATTTAGCTTCACACATTATTGGTTATATGGGAAGAATTTCAGATAATAATAAAAAAGAATTTGAAGAAGAAGGAGATACACATGAATATGATTCAGATGATAAAGTTGGTCAATCTGGAATAGAGAAAGTGTTTGAGAACTATTTAAGAGGTGAAGATGGAATAAAACAAATAGATATGTCTGTAGATGGAACAGTTACTGGTGAATATACTGCACAAGAAGCAATAGGAGGTGCTAATGTTGTTCTTACAATAGATGCAAATCTTCAAAGAGTAGCAGAAGAGTCTCTAGAAAGAAATATAATGCAAATAAGAGAAGGATATTGGGGAAATGCTTATCCAGCAGAAGGTGGTGCAGTTGTAGTAACAAATGTAAAAACAGGTGAAATTTTAGCGATGGCAAGTTACCCAGACTATGAACCAGCATTATTTTATGATGGAATATCACAGGATAAATATAATGAATATAATGATCCAAGTTCTTTAAGACCATTATTTAGTAGAGCAACACAAGGATTATATCCTCCTGGTTCTATATTTAAAATGGTTACAGCAATAGCAGGATTAGAATCTGGAGTTGTTACAGTAGATGAAACAATAAATGATAATGGAAGATTTATAGTTTCAGATGATCCAAATTATAATAACCCTGCATGTTGGTATTATAATGAATATGGTAGAGGACATGGAAGATTAAATGTAGTAGGTGCATTAATGAAATCATGTAATTATTATTTCTTTGATGTAAGTAATAGAATGGGAATAGATACTTTAAATGTATATACAGATTATTTTGGATTAGGAAGAAGAACAGGAATTGAGCTTACAGAATCAACCGGAACAGTTGCATCAAGAGAAGTGGCAGAAGAAAATGGAGAAGTTTGGTCAGCAGCATATACTGCTTCTGCATCAATTGGTCAAAGTTATAATTCGTTTACACCAATACAAATGGCAAAATATATTTCAATGGTAGCAAATGGTGGTCATCCTATAGATTTGTCAATTGTAAAAAATGTAATAAATTCAAATGGCTCACAAGCTTCAAAAGAAGAAATAGATGCATATGTAAATAAAAAATTAGGTACTGAAACACAAGTTACAGAGGATAAAAATATAAATCCAGAAACAATTAATGCAGTTAAAGAAGGAATGAAATCTGTTGCAGAAGAAGAAGGAGGAACAGCATATTCGGTATTTAGAGATTTTGCAATAGAATTAGGAGGAAAAACAGGGTCAGCTGAGCTTTCAAGCAATAAGGATTCAAAAGATGTAATAGCTTGGTTTGCAGGATTTGCTCCTTATGAAGATCCAGAAATTGCGATAGTTGTTATGGTAGAAAAAGGTGGACATGGATATTATACAGCACAAGTTGTAAAAGAAATTATGACAGAATATTTTGGAATGAACATACAAGAAGTAACAGAAGATATGTCTGCTTCAACAGAAACAGAATCTTTTAGATAGAAAGAGGGAAAAAGGATGTTAAACAATATTAAAATAAGCCAAACAACAGAAGAAGTTATATTGACTGTAAATGTTATAGCAACAATTAATGAGGTTTTAGAAGAATTAAAAACAAGATTACCAAAATTAAAAGATTTTTACCAGACCTCAACAATTCCAATTAGAATAAAAGGAAGATTATTTACAGATTCTGAGATGGAAAAAGTGAAAAAAATAATAACAAGTCAAATACCTGTAGAGATTAGGTTTGATGATATTTCAGATCTTTTAGGATTGCATGCAATAAAGAAAACCTTTGAGGTTGATACAGATATTTCAGAAACAAAATTTATACAAGGTTCATTAAGATGTGGTAGAAGAGAAGAATATTCTGGTAGTCTAGTTATATGTGGAGATGTAAATTCAGGTGCAGAGGTTATTGCAGGAGGAAATATAATGGTATTAGGTGCATTAAGAGGTGTAGCTCATGCTGGAGCAAATGGAAATACAATGGCAATAATTTCAGCAAACTATATAGATGTTACACAAGTAAGAATAGCAAATTTAGTTACAGAAATTCCAGAAAGAACAAATAAATGTCCAATTTGTAAAATAGAAAAAAATGAAATTATAATTTGCTAAGATTAAATAATTTTAAATTCCTATAAGATAAGTAAAAACAAGGTTATGATTAAAATAAAATCATAGCCTTTTTTTTCATCATTAAAAAAATCAAGTTTTACATCGAAATCCTCTAAAATACTTAATAGATTTGCAATTTTAATATATTTTTCAAGTTTTTCTTGTTTGTCATTTTCCAAATAAGGTTTTAAAGCAAGTAAAAGATTATTTCTTGGAGAGTTTTGATTTTTATTTATTTTAGAAATAATTTCTTTAATTTTTAATATAGTTTCTATATCAATAGTAGAATCATTACTATTAGCAGAAGAATCTATGTTTTCAGCAGGTGGATTTCCACCTGCTAAGTTATTTAAATCTATATTTTTATCTTTTAAAATTTTTGAGAATTTATTAATTACTTCAGAGAAATCATTTTCCATATTAATCCTCACCTTTTTTTATGTCTTTTTTTATATTTGAGTTTTCTAAAATTTTTTGAGCTTTATAAATATTTTTTTCTAATTCTTGTTTATCCATTTTTGAAATAGCAGCAAGAAGTTTATTTATATCCATATTATTCAAAACTATTACCTCCCTTGTGTTATATTACTATCAATATATGCAAAGAATAAATAAAAGTTGCAAATATATTACAAAAAGAGGAGTATTTTTAAAAAATCTTACGCAAATAAGTTTTATAGGTTTTGTAAAAAAGAAATAAGTAAAAAGTAATAAAAATTTTATATTTTATGACTTAAAACTATTAAAAAGAAGTTCCGTAAAGGTATAGAAGTTAAAAACTTGAAATGTATTGCACTGCAAAGGTTTGGGATATTGATTTATTAAAAAAATCTAGTAAAATATTATTTATAAAATAGTAAATAAAGAATACTATGTCAAACGTTACTAAAGAAAGGGTTAATATTATGTCTAAAAACAAATTCCTAAAAAAATTATTAGCAATAATTTTAATATTTACATTAACCTTTGCAAATTTTGCATTTACAACCAAAAGTTATGCATCAAGTTTAGCAGAAGTGATATTTGGCGAGACAAGTGATACAGGTAGCAACAATGTTAGTTTTGATGCATTTTTTGAAACTGAGGTAGGAAATAGTGCCTCAGTTATTAGTGATGTAAATAATAAAGATTTATTTATATCAATTGGGCTAAATGTAAGAAATAAAGGTTATTTAAAAGATGCTAAAATTTCGATTGCAGAAACTGAACCAGGAAAAGGTATTAATTTTGATGTAAGACAAGATGTTTCAGAATCATCTAAAAAGCTTGAAACAGAAGAAGAGATTAGTTCAACAGATCAAAATAATATTGTTCCAACAGAAGATTCAGAAGAAGTAAATGAAACTACAGAAGAACAAAATGAGAATCTTTTACAAGAAGAAATTTTAGAACAATTTGAAAATGAAGTTTTAAATAGTGCAGAAGAAGTTGAAAATCAAAATGTATCTCAAATTCAAGAAGAAAATAATGTTCAAAATGAAGCACAGGAAATAGAAAGTTCTGAAAATACTATTACTGATGAAATGGCAAATATAGTAGAAGAGTCTACAGAAACTACAGGAGAGCCAGAAAATCAAACAGAAACAGTAGAAGAAGCAGAAATATCAAATTCAGAAGTTTCAGATGAAAATATTCAAGAAGAACCAGAGATACAAGAAGAATCTCAAGAAAAAACAATAAATCAAGTTATTGAATCAGAAGAGCATATTGAAAAATTTGAAAATAATACTTTTTATTTAAATCAAGTTGCTGGAGATTCAGAAGTAAGAATTGAAGTTCCAATAGAATATAAAAATGAAGAATTTGTAAATGAAAATCAATTTTCAAATGATTGCAAAATTATTTTTTCAGGAATATTTGTAGACAATGAAGGAGAAGAAGTAGAAGTATCAAAAGAAGTAACATTAAATGTATCATGGAAAGATGAAAAAGAAATAAATACAGAATCAGAAGCAACAAAATATATAGATTATGGAGCAGGAGTAATATTACAAACAGTAGAAAGAATAAATAATGAATCAGAAGAAAAAACATTACCAGTAAAAGCAACAGAAATAGAAATAAATGTACCAACACTAAAAGAAGCAAAGCCAAGTAAAATAACAGTAGTAGCAAACAGTTTAGAGGCAACAAATGGAGAAGGAGCAGGAGAAGTAGAATTTAGTGAAGATAACTGGGAATATAATGCAGAAGAAAATAAATTAATAATAAAAGTAGAAAATACAAAACAAAAAGTAGAAGTAAAAGAAAATGAAGGAGAATACTTACAAGAAGGAGAAACAAAAGAAGAAGAAAGATATTATAATGGAACAGGAATAGATGAATATTTAGTAACATATACATATGAGAATGTAGAAGTAGGAGAAGAAGAGAAAGTAACAGTAGGAACAAATGTAACAACAAAAATGACAACAGTAAGTGGAGTAGAAGGAGAAAATAATGAAACAACAGTAACAGAAAATAAAGAATATAATTATGAGTTACAAGGTAAAGCAGGAGACATAGTATCATTAAATAAAGAAAATAAAAAAGGAGAAATAAGTAAAGCATATACATATGTAAATTATAATAATGCAGGGAAATATGAAACAGAAATAGGAGAAGAAGTAATAGTAAATATATCATATAAAGATATAGTAGAAGGAATAGAAGTAAAAGATGAAAGAAATGAATATGTAGATAAAGCAGGAAATAGAGTAGAAACAGGAGATATATATTATAAGAGAATAAGTATAGCAAAAGAGAACTTTGATGGCATATTAGGAGAAACAGGAGAAGTAAAAGTAAAAGATGAAGCAGGAAATGTAATAGCAGTAGTAAATAAAGATAGTAGTGTAAATGAAGCAGGAAATATAGAAATAGGATTTGAAGGAAGATATGGAAAATTAAGTTTTGAAATAAGTAAACCAGCAGGAGAAGGAAACTTAGTAATAAGTACAGTAAAAGCGATAAATGGAGCAGGAGTAGATAAACAAACATATATAAATATAGATAGAATAAGTACAAGTTCAAGCATAACAGCAAAATATAGTTATGTAGAAGGAGCAGTGGAAGTAGGAACAGTAGAAACGAGTACAAAATTAGTAGATACAAATACAGAAGCAAATTTGGTAATAGATAGAGAAAGTTTATCAACAATAGAAGAAAATAAAGATGTAGAGATGAGAATAGAATTAAATAATGCAAGAGAAACATCAGATATATATGGACATTCAGAATTTGAAATAGTATTACCAGAGAATATAGAAAGTGTAGAAGTAACAAATGTAAGTATGCTATATGGAGAAGGGCTAGAAATAACAGGAAGTGAAGTAAATGGAAAAACAATAAGAGTAATAGTAGATGGAAAACAAGAAGGAATAAACTCAGGAGTATTAACAAATGGAACAAATATAGTAATAAAAGCGAACATAAAAGTAAACTTATACACTCCAGCGAAAACAGAAAATATAGTAATGAGATATACAAATAGTGAAGCAACAAACTATGTAGATGGAGGATATAAAGAAGTAGGAATAAATTATTCAGCACCAACAGGTTTAGTTGCTGTAAATACAGTTTCTAATTATGATGACAATGGTACAGTTACAACATCTGTAAGACAAGGTAAAAAAGAAGGTATTTTAAATGTATATGCACAAGGAAGAGAAGTTACAACAGAAATAATAGTAATGAACAATAATAGCAATACAGTAAGTGAAATGAAAATACTAGGAAGAGTGCCACATGTAGGAGTAAAAGATATACAAACAGGAGAAGAATTAGGAACAACAATAGAAAGCAAAATGGCAAGCTTACTTATAGGAGATGAAAGAAATAGAGGAACATTTAAAATATATTATTCAGAAAATGGAGAAGCAACACAAGATCTATCAGATGGAGCAAATGGCTGGACAGAAACACCAGCAAATATAGAGAATATAAAATCATATTTAATAATTCCAGAAGATACAAATTATCATATGGGTTCATCAGAAGTATTAAGATTTACATATACATATTTAGTTCCAGAAAATCTAAAATACAATGAATATTCATATGGAACATTTGGAGTATATTATAAAAACAATTCAGAAGTAGCTAAAACAAATGAAGTTTCAGTTGCAGATTTAGTAGGATTAACAACAGGAATAGGTCCAGAATTAAGTTTGACTATATCTCCAAGCAAGAACGAAGTAAAAGAATATGAAGAGAATTGTTTAAATATTACAATAGAAAATATTGGACAAGTAACTGCAAGTAATATTAAAGTAGATATACATTTAGGTACAAGAGTTGCTTATATAAGACATGAAAGTAATATAGAAAATACTTCTTATCAAAAAGCTGATTATTATAATGGACTTATTTTAACAGTACCTAGTTTAAATGTATCAGAAAAGGCAGAATTAAAAATATATACAACAGCATTGAATTTAAATAATGGTATGAATTATGCAGATGAGCCAAATGAAGATGGTACATATGACATATTAGAAAATATAACAGAAGCAGATGCAACTCAAACAGTAATTGTTACTGCTGATCAACTTGGAAAAGAATTAAAAGAAGTAGTAAGTTTTAAAGTAAGATCAGCTGAAATTTCAATTACAGAATCAACTAATACAGATATAAGTGTACTTAAAAGATTCGGAGATGAGATAAATTTAAGAATAAAAGTTGAAAATGAAAACTCAAATAAAGAAATGACTAATCTTGTAGTAACAAAAGAAATTCCAAAAGAATTTTCATTTGTAAGTGCAACAGAAGGATATAATTATGATGAAAATTCAAGAATAATAACTTGGAATATAGAAAAATTAGAGAAAAATAAAGATATAACTTTAGAACTAGTATTATCTGTAAATGAATTAGAAGAAAATGTTTCAAAAACAAGTGTAGAACTCTCAAGTACAGTAAAAGCAGATGGTACAGAGACCTATACATCAAATACATTATCAGTAAGTATTGCAAAACCAATATTAGTAATAACACAGACATCTAATACTACTAATACATATGTAAAAGAAGGAGATCCAATACACTATCAATATCTTGTAAAAAATGAAGGAGAGGTAGTGGCATATTCTGTAAACTTGACAGAATTTGTTCCAGAAGGAGTTGGAATTAGAAGTGTAAGCTATACTGTTAATGGAGTTGAAACAAGTAGAGGTGGAGTAATAGAAAGTAATGTAAATATATTGACAAACTTAGATCCAGGAGCTGAAATGGTAGTTGATTTAGATGCTGTAGCATTAAGTTTAAATGGAGCAGAAGAAAAATCAGTTATTAATTATGCTACAGTACAAGCAGAAGAAGTAAGTATGCTTACAAGTAATTCAATAACTCATATAGTAGAATCAACTGAAAAAGATAATTCGAGTGGTCAAAATTCATATACATTAGCAGAAGGTAATAATATAGAAAAAACTTATAGAATATCAGGTGTTGCATGGTTTGATGCAAATCAAAATGGTATGAGGGATTCAAATGAAGAATTATTAAGTAATATAACAGCAAAATTGGTAGATAGTTCATCAGGTGTAATTCAAAATACACAAACAACAGATTCAAATGGCGAGTATGTATTTTCAGGTGTAAAAAATGGAACATATTTAATAGTATTTGAATATGATTCAACTAAATATATTGTAACAACATACCAAAAAGAAGGTGTTGTAAGTAATGTAAATTCAGATGTTATTTTAACAACAATAAATCAAGAAGGACAAAGTAAAGAAGGAGCAGTAACAGATATAATTAAAATTGAAGGTGGAAGTATATCTAATATAGATATAGGTTTGATGTCTGTAGATAAATTTGATCTTCAAATTGATAAAGCAATTTCAAAAGTAATGTTACAAACTCCAAATGAAACAACAACTGAAGAATATGATAATACTAAGCTTGCAAAAACAGAAGTTGCTGCAAAATATGTATCTGCATCTACAGTATATGTAGAATACAATATAACAGTATCTAATGTAGGAGATATTAAAGGATATGCAAGAAAAATAGTGGATTATATACCAGAAGGAATGACATTTAATTCAGCATTAGAAGCAAATGCTGATTGGTATACAGGATCAGATGGAAATCTTTACAGTGAAGCTTTAGCAAATAGAGAATTGAATCCAGGAGATTCTGTAACATTAAAACTGGTGCTTACAAAACAAATGAATGAGGAAAATACAGGTATTATAAATAATCAAGTAGAAATATATGAAGATTATAATACATATGGAATCTCAGATATGAATTCAGTACCAGGAAATAGAGCTCAAAATGAAAATGATTTAAGTTCAGCAGACTTAATTGTTTCAATAAAAACAGGAGAGGTATTTATTTATATTTCAATAATAATAACTAGTATATTATTAGGAAGTATAATTGTATTTATAACTTATAGTAAATTAAAAGTTTCAAAAAGAAAGTGGGTGATCTAATATGGAAAATGATAGAAAAACAGTCCTAAAAAACAGAATTCTAATTATTGCTATAATAATATTTTCTATAATTAGTATCATCTACAAAGTATTTGCAGGAGCACTTCCAATGCTTGCAAACTCAGCTATAAATGATGGTCCACCTGAATGGGAAAACATGGGATTTACAGATGGAATTATAAAATATGAAGGTGGAAGCTCAGAAGATGTAGATCTTCAAATAGATGATGGAGTTTTAGATTTTTATGAAGGAGCAGGTGCTGGAGGAAATGATGGAAATATATCTTGGAGTTGGAATGGAGTCGATGGATTTGAAAAAGAAGTAGTATCTGCAGATTCTGGTTTCCAACCAGGTGCAAATGGAGAAATCTGGTATCAAGATTTGCAAAACGAGGTAGGACTTTTATGTACAGCACAAGGGACTGGATTAACAGGAACAAATAATTATGTAGAAGACTACAAAGCAACAGGAAATTATTGGGAACATGATGATCCAACTATAACAGAATTAATTGCACAAGTAGAAGGATTAGAATATCCTGTTACCGAAACATATTCTTTAAAAGAAGCAGATGAAGCAATGGCCAAAATTGCAGAACTTGATAAAAAAGTTCAAAGTTATGAAAAATATTTCAGAACTTCAAGTAAATATACAGGTGTAGATAAAGAATGTACACCAGCAGAAGCTATAGTATTATCTGAAGTAGATAATTGTACAATAGGTAGTCCTAATGAATATACACCTATTCAATATGCATGGTGGGCTGTAACAAAAAGTGGTTCTGGTGGAAATGAAATAAGTGAAGCAGCATTTGATTTCCAAAACTATGTAAACACAGCAGCAGGAGGAGAAAGAACTCAATATACTACAGAAGATGGACAAACTTTCACAGGTTTTGCTATAGATATAGATCCAAACTTTACTTCTACAAGTAAAGAAGCAACAGTTAGTTTTGATTCTATAAGCCAAAAATATATATTAGGACCATTTAGAATTGATTATGTAGATTATAAACCATTTTCATTTATTAATAATATGGAAATTTATACAGATAATTCTCAAACACCTGTAAGTAAAGATCAGTACTATTTAGCAGTATCTGAAAATGATGAATTAGTAAATTTAAATGGTGAATATCCATCTAGTGGAGATGAATTTTATATTATATTAAATTATAATGAAAATTTCAAAAAACTTACAGATATACAAGTAGATTTTAAATATATGAATGCAGGAGGACATTATACATATTATACAGGAACATATACTAAAGTTGCTATAAAAGGTCATATTTATGGTAGGTTTGATTATGGGTTGTATACTGAAATAAAAGAATTTAGTGAATGGCTAGCAGAACAGATAGAGGATGATAAAGGTATAGTATTAGGAAGTAGTGCATCTGATTTAACAGCTATTTCATATGTTGAAGAAGGGGAAACACTTCAAGATGCTGTAGAAAGAAGGTTAAATAAAGCTATTAATGAATGGAATGAAGGAGAAGTAGCAAAAGCTTTTAGAAAATGGTATTGTCCAGATCCTTTTACTGAAACTATTGAGAATTGGGCAAGTATGAATCATTTGTTTGTGAATTTATGGGAAGAAGAAACTAGATATATTTTATGTAATGATGAGGACATATCTTTATCAGGACAAGGTGGACCGGGATATATGTTTAATACTTTAGAGTCAATAGCAAGATTGGATGAATTTTTACAAGAATTATTAGATAGTACATATGCTAAAATAGAAGAAGAAGAAGCTAAGGATATAGAAGATAGAGACACAGAATATTTAAATACTTTATATGGACGTATATTAGAATATCAAAATTCTAGAAATGACTTTAATCAGATAAAAAGTGCAATTGAAGCAGGAATTGCCGAAAAAGAAAGTAAGGTAATCCCAGGTAAATTATCAATAGAAATTTGGAAAGACTATGAATTTATTGATCAAGGTGAAGTAACAGCACAAGATCAATCAGCATCTAGAGGTGCAGCAAGATGGTGGGAATATGAAACAATACATTGGAATCAAGAACTTCCAAGCAATGAAGAAGGAAAAATTAAAATTGTAAAAGAGACTGATGGACAAGCTAAAAATGGTGACGAATTTAATTTCAAAGTAACAGTAAATAACGGAAATCAAACAACAACAGAAAACTTGAAAATTGTATATCAAGAAGGAACAGAAAATTCTGTAGAATCTCAAGTATATACATGGGCATATGGTTCTACAGCACCAACATATACTGTAGAAGAAGTAAATTTACCTTCAAATTCTTCTTTAGTAAGTATAGAAAATCAATCAGGAAGCTTAAGTTCAGGTCAAACAGTAACAGTAAAAGCTAAAAATAAAATTACAGAAAATTATGGAAATTTAAGTATTTCTAAACAAATAGAAAGTACAAAATTAGATACAAATCAATATACACTAGTAGGAAAAATATTTAAATTTAATGTAACAATAAGTGGAGCAGATTGTAGCTTTAGTTATGGTGGTCAAAATTATACAGTAACACCAGAAAAATCAGTTACAATTCCAATACAAATTGAATCAGTAGCAGACACTGCGTCAGAAGCCGAAAAAGATGCAAAATCTGTAAAAATAACAAATATTAAATTTTATGAGGATGCACCACAATATAAAGTAGAAGAAATTATAGATGAAACTGTACCAGAAGGAAGCACAGTACAAGAAATAAGACAAAGTGAAGGATATATTTCAAAAGATGCTACTTCAGAAGTAATTGCAATAAACAAATATGAACCAGGACCAGATGAAGAAAAAGCATCAATAGGAGTTATAAAAACTTTAGATGGAGATTCAAATTTCTCAGATGAGGACTTACAAAAATTTGAATTTAAATTTAAAGTAAAAATTTTTGCAGATTCAGCTCATACTATACCATTAAAAAATCTAGCAGGAGAGCCTTATTCTGAACAAATAATTACTGCAAAAGCTAGTCGTTCAGATTCTGGAACATGGGAATGGAGAGGACAAACAGATGAATATATTTGGGCACCAGGAAATAATCCATATTATGAAATAGAAGAAATTGATACATGTCCAGTACATGGAGATATGTGTAATAGTGCAGAATGTGAATATTATGGAACAATAGTATTTGATAAAGAAAAAACAACTACAGCAAATACAGGAAAAGCATCTGTTACAGAAGTTACAGCAGATAATAAAGTAAAAGGACAACTAAAGAGCAATGAAATAGTAGAAGCTGTATATAATGTTAATATAACAAATAGTGTTCCCCCACCTCCTCAGATGCCACATAAAGGAAAAATTACAATAAATAAAGAGGTAACAGATGATTTATTAAAAAATAATAATTATGAATTTACATTAAAAGTAACAGGTACATTTGATTATAAAGGGCAACATTTTGAAAATCAAACAATACAATTAACAAATCTTGTAGCAAATACAAATGGTTATGTATTATTAGAAAATGAGGAAGCAAAAGATACTCAAAATTATGTTACAATTAGTGTAGGAAATGTAAATAATGCTTCTTGGACATCTGATGAATTTTCATGGTATGGAGAAGCTCCAAAATATACAGTAGAAGAAAACTTAAATGGTAAGAGTATAACAGATGAAAATGGAGTAGTACATGAGATTAATTCATCAGTAGTACCTGAAAAAGGAACTTTAGAAGATGATAAGGACAGCAATGGAGACGGAATTAATGAAATTACTATAAAAGCAGTAAATAGTTCAAATCCACCTCCACCAGGAGATGAACATGAAGATAATGCAGGTAGAATTCGCATTATAAAAGAAGTAGACAATTCAAATGAACTTTCAATAGATTATTTAAATTCAGTAAAATTTAAATTTGAAGTTAAAGTTGAAGGATATGAAAAAATAGAAGGTTCAGATGAAGGAATTATAGTTACACTTGACAAAGATGATTTACAATATAATGAAAAAGAAAATAAATATTATTGGGAATATATATCTCCAAAATATATCTGGAAAGATGATGGAAATGATGAAACAGATGATAGACCAGATTATTCAATAACAGAGCTTGAATCAAATATGAATGATATGTATTTTGTGAGAGCAGAAGGAGAAGATGGCTCAACTGTTAGTGGACAAACAATTACAGGAAAACTAAAAGATAGTGGAGATGCAGTAGATCCAGAATCAACAGAAGAAATTATAATAACAACAGATAATACTTTTGTAAATAAAGTGAGTCCACCACCAGATGAACCACCACCACCAGATGGAGATCATCATGTAGGACAATTAAAAATACAAAAACTTTTAACAAGTGATGGATTAGATTTAAAACAATTCAGATTTAAAATTACATTAAGTGGAAAATTCTATTATGATGGTGATTTTAAAGATGGAAGTTATACATTTGAAATAGGTGGAGATTCAGCAGAGCAATTAGATGATTCAGGTGTATGGACATCTAAAGAAATCAAATGGAATGGTGAAGCACCAAGATATACTGTAGATGAAATTGAAAGTGATAAAGCTGAACTTGTTTCAAGTGAAAATACAACAGGAGTTATAGAAGATAATTCAATTTCTACAGCTACAGCAGTATTTGTAAATGAACCAAATACTGTACCTGATGATGATTCAGGTAAATTACAAATTACTAAAACCATGACAGGTAATGGAATTTCAGAAGATGAACTTTTTGAATTCAGAGTTACAATTCAAAAAGATGGTGAAAAAGCATCACCATTTACAATAAAAATTCATGCAGGAGAAACTTGGACATCTGATACAGTTTTATGGAAAGAAGGAGAGCCTGCACCAACATATACAGTAGAAGAGATAAACATTCCAGAAGGAAGTAAATTCTCAAGTATGACTACTACAAATGGAACAGTAAATGGAAATGTAGCAACAGGAAGCCTAGATGGAAATACTAATGTAGAAATAAATGCAATAAATGAACTAGAAGAAAAACATGGAAGCTTTAGTGTAGCTAAAAAAGTTATTTTCAATAAATTAATAAATTCAGCATTATCTCAAAGTTTTGAAGTTAAGATTAGAATAAGTGGTACATTTGCTGGAAACTTTGATGGACAAGATGTAAATATAGTAAATGGAACATATGAACTAACTAAAAACTTAAAAGATGGAGAGGCTTATGTTTCACCAGAGCTTACTTGGTGGGGAGATAATGCTCCAACAATTACAGTAGAAGAAACACAAAAAGAAGGATGGGATAGACCAGATTATTCTAATAATGCAGATACAGGTGTTGTACTTACAGAAGGAGAAAGAATAATCATAGTTATTACAAATAGAATTCAAGTAGACTTAGATTTAACTATGGACTTAGGAGGAATAGTTTGGGAAGATATAGCCCAAGATCCTAATGGTAAAAATACAAAAGATTCTAAACCTAATGGAATAGTAGATGGTTCAGAAGAAGGTTTAGATGGTGTAGAAGTTTATGTATATAGAGTTGCAAGTCAAAATGGAAGAGAAATGAAAAGAGAACTTGCTGTAGCACATGGCAATATATATAATTCTGGTATGGCATATCCAGTAATTACCTCAGACGGAGGAAAATGGAAAGTAACAGGATTAAATGTAACAGGATTTACAGAGGCAGAAAAAGCAGCAGGTTATTCATCAGAAGCAGGTTGGTCAATTAAATATGATGTAGAATTCGTATATGATGGTCAAACATATGAACCAACAACATTACTTTCATATGATGATGGAGATAAATACTCAAGTGCAACTGCAGAAACATATGCTAATATGAATCCATCAGATAGATTAAAAACTTTTGGAAATTCATCACTTGCTTTAGATTATAATAGACAAGAAGTAAATGATAGAATTAGAGAAATCTATGGAAAAACAGTTATAAATGGAATGGGAGAAACTATAGGAACAGTAAATGGTTCAGAAGGATCAAAAGATGTATATTATAATGCAAGTGTTCCTTCAAGTGAGAATTCAAGAGTAAAATCTGAACTTCAAACTACAGATGAATCAGGAATAGCATATGACTTATTTAAAACGAAAGCAAGAACATCTGTTGCAGGACTTCAATTCCCAGTGGACAATTATTACAGATTAGAATATGTAGATGCAGATTATACATTAAATGGAATAAGACAAACATATAGAGCAGTATATGAACATTGTCTTCATATTAATCTAGGATTAGTAAGAAGAGATGATGCTGATATAGAAGTTACAAAAGATTTATATTCTGCTAAAGTAGTTGTAGATGAAAAAGAAATAGATTATAGATTTAATCAATTAGCAGATATTATAAATGATGCAAACAATAAAGGTTATGACAGAGTAGAACACATTGATTCTGCAAATGTAAGTTATGAATTAGGTTTATATAGTACAGACTATTATTATAAAGCAGAACTTTATAAATCAAATGCAGAATTATATGATAATATAGTAACATATTATAAAAACTTAAATAATAGAACACCAGAAAATTCAGAAATGGAAGTATACTTAACATATAAAATTAGATTATATAATAGTTCATCAGAAAAATATGTTGTAGGTATAAATTCATTAGATGATTATGTAGAAAGTTCTTTAGGAACTCCTATTAGTACTAGTGTAACTAGTGTAATAGATGGGGTTGAAAAAGAAGTAGCAAAACCTTCTTACTTAACAAGTACAGAAGAAGGAGAAAAAGAGCAAGATGTTACATGGAGTTTAGTAGAATCTAATATTAGAGGTTCAGATGGAGCAACATATAATAAACTTCAAACAGATTTAAAAGATGTAAGACTTACAAGTGGTCAAACAAAATATATTTATGTAACATTTGCAGTACAAAAAGATACATATGAGGGAGTAAAAGATGTAATAGGATTAGGTGAAAAATCTAATATTGTAGAAGTTGCAAATTACTCAACATATTATCAAGATGGAACTATAGCAGGAAAATTAGATAAAGATTCTGCACCATCAAATATAAATGTAAGAAATCATAATGATGAAAAACATTGGTATGAAGATGATTCAGATTCAGCACCAGTATTGAATATTACATTATTACAAGAAAACAGAAACGTATCTGGTATAGCTTGGGAAGATGGTAAAACAGAAGAAGGAATCAGAGATAATGATGAAGCTAGAATTGGTGGTTTAACAACAGAACTTGTTGAAAAAATTAAATTACCAACTGTAGATGAATCTGGAAATCCTGTATATAAAGAATATGATTTCTTATGGCCAACAAGTGAAAACTTAGATTGTTTAGGTGGTAAAACTTTAGAATATCTAACAGGATTTGATAGTACAACAGAAACTTCTAGAGAAAGAATAGAAGAAACAGTAAAGGATTCTGAAGGAAATGATGTAACAAAAGTTACAGAAGTAGGACAGTATTCATTTGAAGGTATGCCAACAGGTGATTATGTTGTAAGATTTTTATATGGTAATGATAAAACAGAATTAGAAGATACATCAGGAATTACTTTAGCATCAGCAACAGCATATAAAGAAAATGGAGAAAGATATTCTGAAAATGAAGATATTAATACAGCAAATTATGATGGAGATATATTAGGTTCTACACCTGCTGTATATAATAGTCAAGATTATAAATCAACAATCTATCAAAAAGGATTTGAAGATATTGCTGTAGATTCAAATACAGGATACTTGGCAAAAGAATATCATGACTTAACAAATAAAGATTTGGCAGATGCAAATGTATCTGATGCCAAAGATAGTGAAGCAAGAAGACTAGAAATTATGGCAGAATCTGAGACTATAACAAATGAAAACTCTGTAGTTCTTGCAACAGCAACAGATTTATCTGAAGCACACAATGATCTATTTGATGATTACTCAATGTTTGCTGATACAGCTAAAATAAGTTTAGACATTGAAGCAGATGAAAACTTAAATGGAATTCAATCTGAAGAAATCAAAGGAGATTATAATAGTGATGTTGAAATAGATACACCAAGTGTTAACTTAAAAGAAAAAACAACTAACTATTCTGTTAACAAAATAGATTTTGGTTTAATTGAAAGACCAGAGACAAATGTGGTTTTAGATAAACAAATTAAAGAAATTAAACTAACAACAAATGATAAAGAAGTAATATTTGATGCAAATTACAATATAACTTATGAAACTGTACCTTTATCTACAGATGTTTCAGATATGACGGTTATAGGAACAGTAATATCTGAAACTGATGAAGAAATGTATTTAGTTGCTAAAATAGAATTAAATACAGAATCTTCAAAAGGAATAGACCAACTTCAAGCAATGAACAAAAATGAAATAAAACCAGTAAATGCAGAACATACAGGAACACAAAACTTTAGATATATAAATGTTGACTCTGAAATTCTTCAAGGTACAACAGTTGAAATTAATTACTTAATTTCTGCACTAAATGTTGGTGAAGTAGATTATACAAGTGAACAAATTGAAGAAATTACAAATCAAACAGATAGTGCTAAAATTAAAGCTGATATATTAGCACTTGCAGAAAATGCTAAGAAAGATAGTCAATATTATTATAGTGAAGATTATGTTCCAACAATAGGAAAATACTTAGGTACAACATATTATACTGGTAAAAATCATGTAAGAACAGGTGGAGGAACAGAATCAAAAGATGTAGTAGTTTCATCTAAAGTACGTCAAATTATAGATTATGTGGATAATGATGCAGTATTTACTCCAGAGTATAATACATCAAGTAATCATATGTGGAGAAATACAAGTATAAATGAATTAACAGGTAATGGTTATGATTCAGAAAGATTATTAGATTACTTAGTAATTCCAGAATATGAAATAGTAGATGATAGTAATGTTTCATATATTACTGGACAGAGAAATAATTTAATACTAAGTGTTGATGATCAATCTGAAATAACAGATACTATAAATTCAAATGCTGGTTTTGAAAGCAAATTAGTACCATATAATATATATGTTGACAATCAATCAAGTTATCAATATAAATCAGAAATAGGATTAACAATAACTAAAGCAGTATCAGCACAAGATGATGCAGATAACTTAGCATATGATAACTTAACAGAAATTGTAAAATTTGAGAACTCAGTTGGTAGAAAAGATATAACAGTAGTTACAGGTAATGCAAATCCTAAATTTGGAGAATTTACAACAGCACTAGAAGAAAGAGATTCGAGTGCAACAGAACTTATAACATTTACACCTCCAACAGGTCTAACAGTTGAAGAATCTATGACAACACAAGTTTTAGTAATAGTGATTGTAGCATTAGGAATTATAGTAACTGGAATCGTAATAATTAAGAAAAAAGTTCTTAAATAAAAAAATGAACCCTAGGGAAAGACCTTAGGGTTCATTTTTTATCAATACGACAAGAAAAAAATGGAAAATATTAGAAATACTGAAAATTGTTTTTTAAAAACTTGAAAAAAAGGCAAAAAATCCCTGAAAACCCTTGAAAAAGTTGACATAAAGGTGTATAATTATACTGTGTAGGGTCTTTTTGCGGATAGTAAAAAAATCCTTATAAATGTAATGAAAATTTTATATTAAAATAGTAAAATTTTACAAAACGAGTTTCCGTAAATGTATATTAAATGAAATTCTTATAACCCTTTTTATATTGCGGTTTTTAGCTTGAATACTTTTATAAAAAGTAGTACAATTATATTTGTATAAAAAGGTTAGAATAAGTTAGAATTTAGATACTATGTAAATCGTTTAAAGGGAGGAAAAAGATTATGAACAAAAACAAAATTCTAGAAAAATTGTTAGTCATAGTCCTAATATTTACATTAACCTTTGCAAATTTTGCATTTGTAACCAAGAGTTATGCAAGTTTTGCAGATACGTTATTTGGAGAAAAATCGGATACAGGAAGTAAAGAGGTAGAATTTGATGCGTATTTTGGAACCGAAGAAGAAAAAGCTTTTTCGGTTATTAGTGATGTAAATAATGAAGATTTAGCTATCAACATGGATTTGAATATTAAAGGAAATGGATATTTAAAAGATTCTAAAATTCAAATACTAGGTACAGAAGATAAAGAGCTAAACTTTAATTTAAAAGAGAAAACAGAATTTGAAGAGGTTGTAAAAAACTTTGAAGATAATACATATTATCTAAATCAAATAGATGGAGATTCAGAAGTAAGAATTGAAGTTCCAATAGAATATAAAAATGAAGAATTTGTAAATGAAAATCAGATTTCAAGTGATAATAAAATAGTTTTTTCAGGTACATTTGTAGACAATGAAGGAGAAGAAGTAGAGGTATCAAAAGAAGTAACATTAAATGTATCATGGAAAGATGAAAAAGAAATAAATACAGAATCAGAAGCAACAAAATATATAGATTATGGAGCAGGAGTAATATTACAAACAGTAGAAAGAATAAATAATGAATCAGAAGAAAAAACATTACCAGTAAAAGCAACAGAAATAGAAATAAATGTACCAACACTAAAAGAAGCAAAGCCAAGTAAAATAACAGTAGTAGCAAACAGTTTAGAGGCAACAAATGGAGAAGGAGCAGGAGAAGTAGAATTTAGTGAAGATAACTGGGAATATAATGCAGAAGAAAATAAATTAATAATAAAAGTAGAAAATACAAAACAAAAAGTAGAAGTAAAAGAAAATGAAGGAGAATACTTACAAGAAGGAGAAACAAAAGAAGAAGAAAGATATTATAATGGAACAGGAATAGATGAATATTTAGTAACATATACATATGAGAATGTAGAAGTAGGAGAAGAAGAGAAAGTAACAGTAGGAACAAATGTAACAACAAAAATGACAACAGTAAGTGGAGTAGAAGGAGAAAATAATGAAACAACAGTAACAGAAAATAAAGAATATAATTATGAGTTACAAGGTAAAGCAGGAGACATAGTATCATTAAATAAAGAAAATAAAAAAGGAGAAATAAGTAAAGCATATACATATGTAAATTATAATAATGCAGGGAAATATGAAACAGAAATAGGAGAAGAAGTAATAGTAAATATATCATATAAAGATATAGTAGAAGGAATAGAAGTAAAAGATGAAAGAAATGAATATGTAGATAAAGCAGGAAATAGAGTAGAAACAGGAGATATATATTATAAGAGAATAAGTATAGCAAAAGAGAACTTTGATGGCATATTAGGAGAAACAGGAGAAGTAAAAGTAAAAGATGAAGCAGGAAATGTAATAGCAGTAGTAAATAAAGATAGTAGTGTAAATGAAGCAGGAAATATAGAAATAGGATTTGAAGGAAGATATGGAAAATTAAGTTTTGAAATAAGTAAACCAGCAGGAGAAGGAAACTTAGTAATAAGTACAGTAAAAGCGATAAATGGAGCAGGAGTAGATAAACAAACATATATAAATATAGATAGAATAAGTACAAGTTCAAGCATAACAGCAAAATATAGTTATGTAGAAGGAGCAGTGGAAGTAGGAACAGTAGAAACGAGTACAAAATTAGTAGATACAAATACAGAAGCAAATTTGGTAATAGATAGAGAAAGTTTATCAACAATAGAAGAAAATAAAGATGTAGAGATGAGAATAGAATTAAATAATGCAAGAGAAACATCAGATATATATGGACATTCAGAATTTGAAATAGTATTACCAGAGAATATAGAAAGTGTAGAAGTAACAAATGTAAGTATGCTATATGGAGAAGGGCTAGAAATAACAGGAAGTGAAGTAAATGGAAAAACAATAAGAGTAATAGTAGATGGAAAACAAGAAGGAATAAACTCAGGAGTATTAACAAATGGAACAAATATAGTAATAAAAGCGAACATAAAAGTAAACTTATACACTCCAGCGAAAACAGAAAATATAGTAATGAGATATACAAATAGTGAAGCAACAAACTATGTAGATGGAGGATATAAAGAAGTAGGAATAAATTATTCAGCACCAACAGGTTTAGTTGCTGTAAATACAGTTTCTAATTATGATGACAATGGTACAGTTACAACATCTGTAAGACAAGGTAAAAAAGAAGGTATTTTAAATGTATATGCACAAGGAAGAGAAGTTACAACAGAAATAATAGTAATGAACAATAATAGCAATACAGTAAGTGAAATGAAAATACTAGGAAGAGTGCCACATGTAGGAGTAAAAGATATACAAACAGGAGAAGAATTAGGAACAACAATAGAAAGCAAAATGGCAAGCTTACTTATAGGAGATGAAAGAAATAGAGGAACATTTAAAATATATTATTCAGAAAATGGAGAAGCAACACAAGATCTATCAGATGGAGCAAATGGCTGGACAGAAACACCAGCAAATATAGAAAATATAAAATCATATTTAATAATTCCAGAAGATACAAATTATTATATGGATCCATCAGAAGTATTAAGATTTACATATACATATACAATTCCAGAAAATTTAACACATAATGAATATTCATATGGAACATTTGGAGTATATTATATGAATAATTCTGAATTATCACAATCAGAAGAAATATCTATAGCAGATTTAGTAGGATTAACAACAGGAATAGGTCCAGAATTAAGTGTTAATATTACTGATGATACAGATACTGTAAAGGAAAATGAAGAATTTTCTGTAAAAGTTCAAGTAGGAAATACAGGAGAAAATATAGCAGAAAATGTTAATATAGAAGTTCCAGTACCACTTGGGGCAAAATATAGTCGTTATGAAATAGATAACGAAAGAGGTATTGTTAAATTTGAAAATGAAAAACTTATGATTTCATTTGATAAATTAGAAATTGGTGAAAGTATAGAATTAACAGTTTATTTAATAGCCAAACCATTATCAACTACTGGTGAATACCAAAATCAAATTATACCAAAAGTTAATGTAACAGCAAAAGATTTACAAACAGTACTTACTGCAGAATCTGATCCTATACAAATTGAATTTGCTGAATTTTATATATTAGAAGAAGGTTCATATTATTCTAAAATAGAAAAAGCAGGAAATGAAGTATATTTCCGTACAACAATTATAAATTCATCAACAGAAGCTAAAAACAATGTTATTGTAACTAAAGTATTACCTAAAGAATTTACATTCATAGATGCAACAGAAGGATATAATTATGATGAAAATACAAGAACAATAACATGGAACTTAGGTACTCTTGAAAAATTTGATGAAGTATTATTAAAAGTAACAGTTAGTGTAAATGAATTAGAAGAAAATATAGGAATATTAGATGTAAAAACAACAAGTAAAGTTAAGGCAGATAATTCTGATGAATATGAATCAAACACAGTAATTACAACTATTGGAAAACCAGTATTAACAATTACTCAAACAACAGATAATGTAAATACATATTTAAAAGAGGGAGAAACTGTAAATTATATATTTACAGTCAAAAACGAAGGTGGAGTAACAGCAACAAATGTGAATCTAACAGATGAAATTCCTGAAGGAATTGTTATAAACACAATTAGTTACCAAGTTGGAGATATTCCAATAAATAAAACAGGATATTTTGATGATAAGGTTGAAGTTGCAATAAATATAGAACCAGGACAAGAATGGCAATTAAGACTTCAAGGAGAAGCTACATCTCTAGGTGGAGCAGAAGAACAATCTGCAACAAATATTGCAAAATTATCTTCTAATGAAATTCAAGAAACAGAAAGTAATTCAATTACTCATATTATAGAATCATCAAATGAAGATATAGCTCAATCAGAATCTAGTTCATCATCAAGTAAATTACCTACAACAAAAACATATAAAATAACAGGTACAGCATGGGTTGATAGTAATGAAGATGGAATGAGAAATGATAATGAAGAATTATTAACAGGAGTTGTTGTAAAATTAGTAGATAGTGAATCTGGTGTAATTCAAAATTCTATAACAACAGATTCAAATGGAACATATACTTTCTCAGGAGTACAAAATGGTGAATACTTAGTATTGTTTGAATATGATACAGCTACATATAAAGTAACAACATATCGAAAAGATGGTGTTTTAGCAAATGTGAACTCAGATGTTATTTCAACTACAATTGAACAAGATGGAAAAACAAGAGAAGGAGCTGTAACAGATGTTATTACTATAGACAATGGAAGTATTTCTGATGTTGACATAGGTTTAGTATTAGCAAATACATTTGATTTAAGATTAGATAAAGGTATTTCAAAAGTAACAGTTCAAACAGCAAATGGAAAGACAACTTCAGAAAATTATGATAATACAAATTTAGCAAAAACAGAAATTGCAGCTAAAAATATCTCAGGTTCTATTATATATGTAGAATATACAATTACAGTATCTAATGTAGGAGACATATCAGGATATGCCAAAACACTTGTAGACTATATACCAGAAGGAATGACATTTAATTCAGCACTAGAAGCGAATGCCGATTGGTATACAGGTCTTGATGGAAATCTTTATACAAAAGCTTTAGAAAATAAAGAAATAAAGGCAGGAGAATCTGAAACATTAAAATTAGTACTTACAAAACAAATGACAGAAGAAAATACAGGACTTGTAAATAATCAAGCTGAAATTTATGAAGATTACAATACATATGGTACTGCTGATATAAATTCAACACCAGCAAACAAAATACAGGGTGAAAATGATTTAGGTGCGGCAGATATAATTGTATCAATAAAAACAGGAGAAGTATTAATATATATTTCAGTAATAATAGTAACAATTTTATTAGGAAGTATAGCAATATTTGTAACTCATAGCAAAATTGTGCAAGCTAAGAAAAAAGGAGGTGTTTAATATGAGAAAATTAAATAAAAAAGTATTAGTATCAATAATATCATTATTTTTAATATTAAACATCTTAACTGCTTCAAGAATTTTTGCAGCAACTATCACAACAGAAGATACAGAAAATAAAACAACAACAACGACTACTACAAATGCAAATGGTGATAGTAAAGTAACAACATCTTCAACAGATGGAAGTTTAGTAGGTTCAGAAGATATAGATGTTTCATGGACTGAACCAACAAACTTTGAAACAATAAATAAAGGATGTTATTTTGCAGGAGGAGCCTTTACATTTGATGATTTAGTCACACATGGAGATTATTTATGTAGTGAAAGAGGAGCTTTGTTAACAGGTTCTTCAGCACCAACATATGATAGTTTAGGAGAAAGTTCTAGTGGTTCAACTCATAACAGATCAGAAGTTCCAGATTTGACACCAGTAAGAACACAAGCTTATTATACAGTTAGTGATACAATGTATGCATCACCTGAGGAAGCTTTTATACTTGCATATGCAAAACATGAAGATGGTGCAACATATGGTGAATATACTCCAGCTCAAATTGCATTCTGGAATACACCTGCTGGAAAAGGATTAGCAACAGAAAATGGAAATTTTATTGCAGTAAGTGGTGTAAATGCATTTAGTGATGATTTAACACAAATATCAAATCAAAATACAGAACCAGCAAGTGGAACAATCTTAGATACAACTTTAAGTCAAACTGTAGGTAATACTTTTGATCCAGATAAAAATTATAATAATTTAAATGATGCTGCAAAAGAATTTCAAAATTATATAATTGCAGCAGCAGGTGTTAATACAGTAGATGAAGTAGAAAGAGAAGAAGACGGATTTTTCAAATTAAATTATAATCCAAGTTGGGTTGAGGAAGAAATAAAATTTGAAGGAAAAACATATGATTGTTCTAAACCAACAGTTGCTTTTGATGAAGCAACTCAAGAAGGATCAAATATAATAGTTGGACCTTTTGCAATAAATTATGTATATAATAAAAACTTTTCTTATATAACAGAAATGACTTTAGAAACAGACGATCCAGAACATAAAGAATTAGTTTATGGAACAGACTGGGTAATATCTAATGTAGATGAATCAAATACAGAATATCCAGGACCAAATGCTCCATTTTATATAATAATAAAAAACAAATATAATGCAACAAAAATAAAAAATATTCATGTTGAATTTGCTTATGCAAATGCAAGAGGAGACTTTAATTATTTCTATGGAGAAATAAAACAAAGTACAACAAATTTAACAACAACTTCAGAATGGGTAACTAGAACAGATAGCGAAGGAAACGAATATCAAGAACAAATATTTACTTATAATTGGTCTATTCAAGTAGGTACTTTACCATCTCAAAGGATAGCAGGTAATATAGATGCAGAAATAAGAATGTTCTATACTTCAATAGATAGAGAAACTGAAAATGAATCTCAAATTGAAATAGAAAAAGTTTTAGTTGATGAAAATGGAAATGAAATTACTGTTGAAACAGATGATGCATTTGAATTTGAATTAACTGTAAATGGTGCAAAACAAGATGGTGAAGCATCAGAAAGCGAAATTTTAAGAGTAAAAGCAGGCGAAACTGTAAGTTCAAAAGCATATGTTTGGGATGGAGATACTGCTCCAACATATAGTATTAAAGAAATAAATTGTCCAGAAGGATACGAAATAAATACTATAGAAGCACAAGAAGGAAGCTTGGTAGATGGAAGAAAAGTAAAAGTAATTGCAAAAAATACAATTGCTCCAAAAACAGGAAGCCTAGATCTTGTTAAAAAAGCAGAGGAAAATCCACTTGGAGAATCTGATTTAATAGATGCAGATAATACATTTGAATTTGAAATAACAGTAAGCGGTAAATTTAAATATAATGATGGTGAATATAAAGAGCAAACAGTTACAATACCAGTTTCAGTTGTCGCTGATGGAGCATCTCATACTGTAATTGCTGATAATGTAATTAAATGGTATACAGATGAAGCACCAACTTATACAGTAAAAGAAGTAAATCTTCCAGATGGTGTACAAAATGTTTCTATTACACCAAATTCAGGAAGTTTTGCAGAAGCTGGAAAAGTAACAGTAACATCAATAAATGCTCAAGAAACAGAAAAAGGTAAAATAGCAATTATAAAAACATTAGAAAATGCTTCAAATTTTACAGAAGAAGAATTAGAAGCATTAGAATTCAATTTTAAAATAAAAGTGGATGGACATGATGAAGAAGATGCAGTAGCAACATTTTTCGAAAAAACTCAAGATACTTCAGGAGCATATACTTATACATGGAAATATGAATCTCAAGATTATGAATGGTTAAAAGGACATAATCCAAATTATACAATAAAAGAAGTAAATAACCCAGAAGGTACACAATTTGATCTTGAAAAAACACAAGAGGCAAATGCAAATAATCCTTCAATCTCAGTTTCAGCTGATGGATTATCAGGAACATTGATTGCTGGAGATGAAGCAACAGGTGTTATTGAAAATTATGTAGTAAATAATATAACACCAAAGAGGGGCTCAATAAATTTAATTAAAAAAGTTGATGAAGATATTTTAGCAGATAAAGATTATAGTTTTATTGTAACTGTAACAGGTACTTTTGATTATAAAGGTGTACATTTTGAAAATCAAACAATACAATTAACAACAAGTGCTAATAATGCTAATGGATATAATATTTTAGAAGATCCAGAAGTATATAATGATCAGGAATTTGTTGTAATAAATGCTTCAAAAACTAATATGGATGAAGAAAATGGAGTATTAGGTAGT
Source organism: uncultured Clostridia bacterium (assembly GCA_944390285.1). Classification (GTDB taxonomy): domain Bacteria; phylum Bacillota; class Clostridia; order TANB77; family CAG-508; genus Scatovivens. Next base: position 141,334 of record CALXPN010000002.1, on the reverse strand, counting down.
GGCTCTTGGTCTTCAGATGAATTTACATGGTATGGTGAAGCTCCAACATATCAAGTACAAGAAAACTTAAATGGTGAAGATATAAATTCTTCTATAAATCCTTCAAAAGGAACATTAGAAGATAACTCTACTGGAGACAAACAATATTTAATTACAGTAACAGCTTGGAATGGTCATGATAAAGTTGGATATATACATATCATAAAAGAAGTAGAGAATTCAGATAAAACACCAGTTGATTATATTAAAACATTAGAATTTAAATTTAAAATCAAAGTAGATGGATATGAAGAATATACAGTTACTTTAGTTCCAGAACTTAAAGATGATAAATGGGTATGGGAATATACTTCAAATGCATTTTCTTGGAGATTTGATGAAGAAGCTCCAAATTATACAATAGAAGAAGTTGATATTCCAGAAGGTGTAACATTTGTATCAGCAAATGGAGAAACTACAAATAAAGTAGAAGGTACATTAATAGAAAATAAAACAAGTGATATAAATATAGTTACAACAGATAATACCTTTGTAAATAGAATAGAAGAACATAAAGGAACTTTAACTATTAATAAAGAAGTATTATCTGAAGGTTTAAATGGCAAAGAATTCAAATTTAATGTAACTCTAAATGGTACATTTACATATGGAGAGAATAGTTATAATGGTGAGTATACAATTGAAGATGTTGTTGTTTCAGGAGGAAGTTCATGGACTTCAGATGAAATAAAATGGTATGGAAATGTAGCTCCAACTTATAGCGTAGAAGAACAAGAATCTGAAAATTCAGAAATTGTTTCAATGGATAATAATACAGGAACAATACAAGAAGGCGGAACTGATGTAAATATAGTAACATTTAGAAATATTAGTAAAAAAACAGGTGGTTATTTAGAAATAACAAAACAAATAACAGATGGAATAAGTACTGATAAAGTATTCTACTTTGAAGTAAGAATAGGAGATAATGAACCATTTGTTATTGGATTAAAAGCTAATGAAACATATAAATCAGATTATATTGAATGGTATATTTCAGAAGGAGCGCCAACATATAGTGTAAAAGAGATAGATATACCTGATGGTGCAGAATTAGTAGAAATTATAAATGGAGAAGGTACTTTAAGTGAAAACTCATCAGTAACAGTTGTTGCTGAAAATAGTTTGGTACCTAAAACAGGAAGGTTTAAAGTAACAAAAGAGGTAGTTCCAAATAAATACATAGATGCAGCAGTTATACAAAATTTTGAAATAAAAATATCTATTTCAGGAACATTCCAAATTGATGGAAAAATGCATTATGCAGAAGATGGAGCTTATGAATATACTGAAACAATAGGTGTAGATGTGTCTAAATCAAATACTGCTTCATATGTATCACCAGATATTACATGGTGGGGTGATGAAGCTCCAACAGTTACTATTGAAGAGATAAATTTACCAGAAGGTTGGAGACAAGTAGGATCACCAAGTAATAATGGAGCAAGTTTAGTAGAAAATGGCGAAATAGAATTAGTTATTACAAATGAATTACCAGTTCATGTTGTAATGGATTTAACTATAGAACTTGCTGGACAAGTTTGGGAAGATGTTCGTCAAGATCCAGGTAAAAATATGCTTGATTCTGTTCCAAATGGAAAAATAGATGAAACAGAAGAAGGTATAAAAGGAGTAGAAGTATATGTTTATAGAGTTGCAACAAATGGAGAAACAGAAATTAGTAGAACATTAGCAACAGGATATGATGATAGTTTAAACTCAGAATTAGTATTTCCTATTTTAACAACAGATGATGGAGCTTGGGAAGCACCAAGAATGGAAATATTAGCTCTTACAGAAGAGGAAAAAGCACAAGGAGCAACTTCTGTAAAATTTGATGTAGAATTTGTATATGATGGTCAAACTTATGAACCAACTATATTCTTATCTAAAGTAGAAAATAATCAATATGTTGAAGGTGATCCTTCAGAATATATAAATGCTTCTACTTCAGAAAGAGATGCATATGCAGATAGATCTATGGCAAAAGATTTCGACAGAGAAGTGGTAAATAATAGAATTCAAAACATATATGGAAAAACACCAATTGATGGAAATGGAGAAACAGTTGGAACAGTAAGTGGTGCAGATAATGTAAATGATATTTACTACAAGGCAAATGTAACAGAAAACGAAGCAACAAGAGTTCAATCTGAATTAATAACTACAAATGAAGATGGAACAGCTTTAGATGTATTTAAAACAAAAGCAAGAACATCTGTGGGTGGATTAATGTATCCTTTTGATAACAGAATGCATTTAGAAAACTATGATGTAGTATTAACAGGTAGTGGATTAGAACAAAGATATACATATTCAGCAACATATAATTATTGTTTACATATCAACTTAGGATTAGTAAGAAGAGAAGAATCTGATATTGAAGCCATAAAAGATTTATATTCAGCTAAAGTTGTAGTTGATGGTAAAGAATTAGATTATACATTCAATAAATTAGAAGATTTAGGAAAAGATGCTTTAAACAGACAAGTAAATATTGATAGTGCAAATGTAACATATGAATTAGGATTATATAGCACAGACTATTATTATAGAGCAGAAATTTATAGAGCAAATTCTGATTTATATAATGCAGTAAAAACATTTTACAAGAGTATAGGAAGAGAAATAAATGATTCAGAACTTGAGGTTTATTTAACTTATAAAATTAATTTATATAATACATCAGGTTCATACATAGCACAAATAAATTCAGTAGATGATTACTTTGATAGTTCATTTGGAACTCCAATTCAAACAGCTGTTACAAAGATAGTAAATGGAGAACTAAAAGAAGTGGCAAATTCTTCTTATATGATGGTAGGGGATTCAAGAACAGATCTTGAATGGACAGTAACAGAAGAAAATATTTTAGGCTCAGATAATATTACATATAATAAGATGAGTACAAATCTAAATGGAGTAAGACTAGCAAGTGGAGAAAGAGCAGAAATATATGTAACCTTTGCTGTACAAAAAGATAGTATAGATGGAGTAAAAGATGCAATAGAATTAGGTAATAAATCTAATGTAGCTGAGATTTCAAGTTATACAACATATTATCAAGATGGAAGTATAGCTGGTAAAATAGATAAAGATTCAGCACCAGCAAATGTTAATATTAGAGATTACAATGAAAAAACTTGGTATGAAGATGATACAGATTCAGCTCCAATTTTAACATTAACATTAGAACAAGATAATAGAGCTATAAGTGGTGTAGCTTGGGAAGATAAATCAGAAGATGAAAATACTGCAATAGGAAATGGAGTAAGAGATGATGATGAAGCTGTAATTGGTGGATTAACAACAGAACTTATTGAAAAAGTTGCAGTAGATGGAATTGAGTATGACTTCTTATGGCCAACAAATGAAAGATTAGATTGTTTAGGAGGAAATACACTAGAAGAATTAACAGGTGGATTTTCAAGTACAATTGAAACTTCAAGGATACCTACTGATGAGCTAAGTGTTGGTGGATACAAATTTGTATCTGTTCCAACAGGTGATTATGTAGTAAGATTCCTATACGGAAATGATAAAACGAAGCTTGAAGATACAAGTAATGTAAGTTTAAAACCAGCAGAAGCATTGAAAACAGATGGAACAAGCTATTATGATAGTGACTTAATATATACATCTAATTATGATGGAGATTTAGTAGCTACATCAAGTGAAGGAGAAACTTTAATATCAACACCTGCTGTATATAATGGTCAAGATTATAAATCAACAATCTATCAAGCAGGATTTGTAAATACTGATAATGGATATGTATCTAATGCATGGCATGATCTAGAAAATGCAGACTTAGCAAATGCTAAAGTATCAGATGCAAGAGATAGTGAAGCAAGAAGATTAGAAGTGATTGCAAATTCACAGACAATAACAAATGTAAATGGAAAAGTTTTATCATCAGCAAATGATAAAGATGCTATACATACAGAGTTATATCAAGATTATAGTATGTTTGCAGATTCAGCCAAACTAGATTTAGATATAGCTTCTAGAGATGAAAATGGACTTGCAGGAGTAAATTCTGAAAATGTAAAAGGAAAAGTTTTTGAAAATGGAAGTATATCTGTTGAAAAAGAAGCAGTAGCATATACAATAAAAGATATAGATTTTGGTATAATAGAAAGACCAGAAACAGCATTAGTATTAGATAAAGAAATTAGTTCAATAAAATTAACAACAAATGATCAAAATGTGATATTTAATGCAAAATATGATATTAATTATGAAGCAGTTCAAAAATCAGATGTAAATGATGATAAAGTTATTATTGCAGACTTAAATGATGATGAATATCTAATTGCAAATGTAGTATTAAATGAAGAAGAATCAACAGGAATAGATCAACTTCAAGCTATTAATAAAGATGAAGTAAAATTACCAGATAGAGAAAAAGCAGGAACACAAAACTTTAGATTTATAAATGTTGATGATACAATTCTTCAAGGTACAACTATAGAAATTAATTATCAAATAACAGCATTAAATGTTAGTGAGCAAGATTATGCAAGTGAAACTTTAGCCAATATTACTGAAACAGCTGAAAATTCTCAAAAAACAGTAAAACAAGAAATTAAGAATTTAGCAAATATGGTAAAAGAAGAACAAAAAGATGGAACTGTTATAAACTTAGGTAAATACTTAGGAACAGCTTATTATACAGGAACTAATAATACTGGTGATATAGCTGTTACAACAAAAGTTCGTCAAATTATAGATTATGTAGATAATGATGCTATATTTACTCAAAATTACAATACAGAGAATGATCATATGTGGAGAAATACAAGTATTACAGAATTATCTGGTAATGGAATTGAAGCAAATAGAATATTAGATCAAGATGTTTTACCAGGTTATGAATTAGTAGATAATAAAGGAATTGCTTATATAACAGATCAAAGAAATAATGTAATATTAAGTATAGATAGTGAAGCTACCGAAGTAAATTCAAATGCAGGATTTGAGACAGAATTAGTACCATATACAATTAGCAATGATTCTACTCCATATAAATCACAAATAGCATTAACTGTTACTAAAACAGTATCTGCTCAAGATGATGCGGATAATCTAACATATGATAATATTGCAGAAATTGTTAAATTTGAAAATACTGTTGGTAGAAGAGATGTAATTACATTGGCAGGTAATGCAAATCCAAAAGTAGGAGAATTTAAAACAGCACTTACAGAAAGAGATTCAAGTGCAACAGAGCTTGTAACATTTACACCTCCAACAGGTATTGAAGCAGAAGGAACAATTTGGATGCAGGCATTAATAGTTACAATAGTAGGACTTGTAATAATTTCAGTAGGTATAGTAATTATTAAGAAAAAAGTTTTAATAAAAACTAAATAAACTTGAAAAAGTTTGATATATCCCCTCTTAAGTTAAATTAAAGGTTTTAACTTAAGAGGGGTATTTTTTATATAAAACTTTAAAAAAATGTAGTTTTTATCATAAATACTTGTCTTTTTAGAATAAATGTAATAAAATAAGTGTAAATTATCACAATATGTAAATAACTTTTAATATATTTTTTAAAATATGACAAAAAAAATAAAATAAATATGTTTTAATAAATGTATTGAAAGTGAGAGGTGGTTAAGGATGTTTCAAAATGTTGCAGATATAGAAAATCAAAAAGAAAATATAGAAGGTAAAAATGATGAAATAATTTATAGATTAAAAGAAATTTTCAGATATCAAAATATAATTATTTATGTTTTGACTTTTTTATTGTCTACATTATCAATAAAAGGAGAAGTAGTACCATTTGGACTTGCAATGGTAGCAGCATGTGTTGGCGAAAGTGTACCATTAATAGGAGTTTTTATTTCTGCTACGATAGGTACATTAATAGGAAATGGACTAGCAAGTACTGGTAATTTTCTTATTACAATAGCAGTATATTTTGCTTTTGTATTGTTATTTAGAGGGAAAGTTGCTGTTGAAGAAAGAAACGAAATAGTTAAAACTGGTGGAAAACTTTTTGCAGCATGTTTTATTATATCTATTATTAAAAGTTTTATAGGTGTATTTTTGTTATATGATGTTTTTATGGGAGCAGTTTCAGCTTCTTTAATATATGTTTTTTATAAAATATTTGTAAATGGACTAGCTTGTATAAAAGATTTGAATGAAAAAAAAGCTTTTACAATAGAAGAATTAATTGCTGGAATAATTATTATTTCACTTGCAAGTTCGGTTTTTAATGATTTAAATATATTTTCATTAAATATTAGTAATATTATTATTATTTTTATGATAATGGTGTTAGGTTGGAAAAATGGAATGCTTATAGGAGCGGTTTCTGGTGTTTCAATAGGTCTTGCGATGAGCTTTTTAGAAGGAACAAGTTTTGTGCAAATTTCTATGTTTGCAATTTCAGGTATTTTAGCAGGTCTTTTAAATAGATTTGGAAAAATAGGAGTTATAGTAGGATTTTTATTAGGAAATGCTATTCTTACATATTTTGTAAGAGGTGCATCTACAATGGTGATTTATTTTAGAGAAATATTTATAGCTTCTATTGGACTTTTATTAGTTCCAAGTAATATAAAAATAGAAATAGAAGAACTTTTGGGTAAAGATAAATTATTAAAACCATCTGGAGATGTAAGGTTAGAAGATAAGAATACAGAGGTTTCAAAAAAATTAAAAACAATTTCTGAAATGTTTAATGAATTAATGTCATCTTCAACTAAAGAAGAGATTGAAGAAAGAGAAAATTTTGTTCAAGATTTTCTAGATAATTTAGAAGAAGTAAAAAATAATATTTTTTATGAAGAAATATCAAATGAAGATAATGGTATAGCAAGAGATATTTGTACTATACTTACAAAAAATGAAATTATAGTAGATAAGGATTTGATTGAAATACTAAAAGAACATAATAATTATGTTATTATGAGAGATGAAAACATAAAAAATGACTTACAAGAAATTGTAAAAATAGCAAATAGAACTTTAAAAATTTTTCAGATAAATAGAGCAAAACAAGAAGAGAGAAAAAACGCAGTAAAAACTATGAATGAGAATTTAAAAGGTGTTGTAAAAGTCATAGATAAATGTGCAGAAGAAATTACTGAAAAAAAAGAAAATAAATTTGCTAAAAAAGAACAAGAAATTTTAATCTTATTCAAAAATAAAAACTTAAATATTAATAACTGTAATATAAAAAAATTGAAGAATGAAAAATATATAGTGGAATTAAATTTAGATTATAATGATTTGAGATTAAGAGAAAAAGATATTATAACAAATATAGCAGATATAATATCTAAAAGTATTGGAACAAAAATAACTCTTCAAAGGGAAAGAAAAGATGAAGAGAGAAAAATATATAAACAAGTTTATTCTAGTGAAGATAAATTTGTATTACAAGTAGGAAGTGCTAGAATTACTAAAGATAATAGTGAGATTTCAGGTGATTGTAGTCTTCAAATAAAGTTAGCTGATGGAAAATATTTACTTGCAATAGCAGATGGAATGGGAACAGGTCCAAAAGCACGTGAATATAGTAAATTAAGTTTGAGACTGATTAAGCAAATGCTTTCAGCAGGTTTTGACAAAGAAGAGTCAGTTAAATTTATTAATTCAAGATTAAATTATGTAGGTGCTTCAAAAAGGTATTCAACACTTGATGTTTCTATTTTAGATTTATATACTGGAAAAATTGAAATATTAAAAAATGCTGCTTGTAATACTTATATTAAAAATAAAAAAAATATAAGAACTATTGAATCTGATAATTTACCTATTGGAATGATAGATAATATAGAATTAAAATCACAAACTATAGATGTTTCAGATGGAGATATATTGGTTATGTGTAGTGATGGAATTATAGATTCAAGTAATGATGATAATAGAGATTGGATTTCGGATTTTTTGAAGAATATTTCTACAAACAATGTACAAAAAATTGCGGATTTAATTTTAGCAGAAGCTATAGATAATAATTATGGAATAGCTCAAGATGATATGACAGTTATTGTAAGCAAGATTTTAAAAAGAAAATAAAAATATAAAAACCTCAAGAAAAAATTCTGAGGTTTTTTGTTTATTATGATATTTTTTTTATTAAAATTTCACAAATATCAGAAGTAGAGTTTGGTTTTGCAAGTTCTTTTGATTTTTGTTTCATATTTTTTAAATAATCTCGATTTCTTGAAAGATATTTTAATATTCTTAAAATACTTGCATCTTTTTTTATCCAAACAGCAGCACCATTACTTACAATATATTCAGCATTTTCTTCTTCTTGACCTGGAATAGGATTTATGATAGCTATTGGCAGATTTGATACTAATGATTCTGTCAATGTTAATCCTCCAGCTTTAGTTATTACACCATCTGATATAAACATAAGTTCAGGTACTTTATTAGTATATTCTAAAAGTTTTACTCTATTTTTTGAATTAGTGTTTTCAATAAGAGTTTTAAATTTTAAATTCATTTTTTTATTTTTTCCTGAAATTGCAATAATTTGAAGGTCTTTAAATAATCTTATTAAGATTTTTAGTATCATATAAGTTGTGTTTCTACCAAGACCAAATTCACCACCTGCAAAAAATAAAATTGTATCTTTTTCAGGAGATAGTTCAAATTCTTTACAAATTTCATTTTTATCAAAATGTTGTAAGAATCTTTCAGAAACAGGAATTCCTGTTACAAAAATTTTTTGATCATTAACTCCTTGAGAAATCATATCTATTTTCATTTGGTCAGTTGCAACAAAAAAATAATTAACATATTTGTGTAAGACTAACCATTGAGCATGGATATGGTAATCTGTAAGAATTGTTGCAATATTGCAATTTATTTTTTCTCTTTTTTTCAAGGTTGCGCACATTTGAGTAGCAAAAGGATGTGTACAAATAATTAGATCTGGTTCAAATTCTTGCAAAAGTAAATTTAATTTATAAGACATTAATTTATTTGTAGTATTACTTATATAAGATAAAGCACCATTTTGAGAATTTTGATATACATGTTTCCATGCCCAAGGGGCTTTTTTGGCTAATTCTTTATATGCTTCTGTGGATACTTTATTTATATATTTGTTTATATATTCAATACAATCTATCATTTGTACAGTTACTTCTGATTTATACTTTTTTTCTAAATAAGCTTTTATAGTTTTTGCTGCAGAAAGGTGACCACCACCATAAGAACCATAAAAAATCAATATTTTCTTCATATTTTCAAATCCTTTCAAATTGCTATGATTATAACATTATTTTAGAAAAAATACAACTTTATAAATTTATATTTAATATCAATTCATATATTATAAAAAAATAAATATCTTAAGGTCAAGCAAGTTTTCACACTAATTCTAAAGTTAAATTTGTCAGCGCCCTCAAGATATAAGCTTGAGATTCCCTAACAAATTTAACTAAAGAATTACTATGTTCAAACTACTTTCCAAACGATATTTATTTTTTATAATATATGAATTGATAAAATAATAATATGCATAATTTCTAAAATATATGAAGTTTTTCTTGTATATTTCTTCTAAACTTTGGAAAAATAAGAAAAAAATAAAAGGAGATATTCATGGAAAATAGATTTAAAACAAAATGGTTAATTTTTTGTATAATAGTACTTACGATATTGACTCTTGTAACAGGTTATTATGCGTTTTCTTTAAGAGAAAAATATAATAATATGAATAATAATAATTATACAGAAGCATTTAGTAATTTAGTAAATTATGTAAATAGTGTAGAGAATTATTTGGCAAAATCGATGATATCAAAAAGTCCAGCACATTCAGCAGAGACTTTAACACAAGTTTGGAGAGATTCTAATTTAGCAATAGTTTATTTGTCAAGAATACCACTTGAAAATGATGGATTATCACAAACTTCAAAATTTTTAAATCAGGTAAGTGATTATGCATATTCATTATCTAGAAAAAATATTGAAGGAGAAGAGTTAAGTGATGAAGATTTTGAAAATCTAAATAATATATATGAACTTAGTGTTAATCTTGAAAATACGCTAAATCAACTTTCAGAAGACATATTTAATGGAAAAATAGATTGGGAAAATCTTAATACAAATTCAAATGGAAAATTTGCAGAATCAGCATATAGTATAAGTGTTTTTTCTAATATAGATGAAAATTTAAATAATTATGAGGGATTAATATATGATGGAGCATATTCAGATCATGTAAATAAAGCAGAAAAAGTAGGTTTAACCGGAGATGATATAGATGAAAAAATGGCAGAAAATGTAGTAAAAGAATTTGTAGGAACAGAATTTGAGAGTATAATTAATACAAGCTATTTAGAAAATGCAGATATTCCTGCATATAATTTTGTTTTAAAACTGCAAGGTAGAGATGAGAATTTTAATATAATGATTTCAAAAAAAGGAGGCCATGTAATAGAAACATCTTTAGATAGAGAAGTATATGAAGAAAAAATAACACAAGAAGAAGCAAATCAAATAGGAAAAAGTTATTTAGAAAGTAAGAATTTTCCAAATATGAAAGAAACATATTTTATAAAGCAAGGGAATATTGTAACTATAAATTATGCATATGATGATGATGGAATAATTGTTTATCCAGATTTAATAAAAGTAAGAGTTGCATTAGATAATGGTGAAATTCTAGGTATGGAAACAACAGGATATTTAAATTCACATCAAGCAAGAGAATATTCGGAAAATATAATTTCTATTGAAGATGCGAGATCGAATTTAAATGAAAATTTAGAGATTTTATCTGAAAATATGGCTGTTATTCCTACTGAATGGAAAACAGAAATTTTATGTTATGAATTTAAAGGAAAAGTTAATGAAAAAGAGTTTTTAGTTTATATAAATGCTGAAACAGGTAAAGAAGAAGATATTTTAGTTATATTAGATACTCCAGGAGGTACGTTAACTGTATAATATGGAATCTTAATTTGAATAAAATAAAACTTTTCTTTAAAAAAGATTGAAATTGTAACAATATTGTTATATTATATCTGTAACAAAAACTGCTAATTTGAATAAATTATAGTAATAAAATTCCACAAAATGTTAGATTTTTGTGGATTACATATAGGAGGAAAATTTGCAAATTAAGATACAAGGATGTGATATAAATTATGAAGTTTTAGGTGATGGAAATCCTGTAATCTTATTACATGGATGGCTTGCAACACTTGAGACGATGAGACCAATAGCAAATAATTTGTGTAAAAATTTTAAGGTGTATCTTGTTGATGTTATTGGTTTTGGAAAAAGCCAGTTACCTGAACATCCGTTAAAAACAGATGATTTTGGGGATTTTTTAAAGGAATTTACAGAAAAATTAAATATAAAAAATCCTATTTTAATTGGTCATTCTAATGGTGGTAGAATAATTATTAATGCAGTTGGTAGAGGTTTAGTTTCAGCTAAAAAAATTGTATTAATAGATAGTGCTGGAATAAAACCAAAAAGAAGTTTAACATATTATTTAAAAGTAGCTTTTTATAAAACAGGAAAATTTTTTCTAAATTTATTACCAAATACTAAAGCTATTAAGAAATTTAAAGAAAAAATTAGAAATCATGTTGGCTCAGAAGATTATAAAACTTCTGCAAATGTTTTAAAAGAAACTATGAAAATAATTGTCAATGAAGATTTGCAGTATTTGTTACCTAAAATTAGTGTTCCAACATTATTATTTTGGGGAAGTTTAGATACTGCAACACCAATAAGTGATGCTAGAATTATGGAAAAATTAATACCAGATTGCGGATTAATAGAATATGCAGGTTCTTCACATTTTTCATATTTAGAAAACATAAATAATGTGAATAGTGTATTAAATGAATTTTTAAAAAATGATAAATAGAAAGGAATTTGATAATGGAAAAAGTTTTATTAAACTTTAATCTTATTCTAATACTAATTTACTTTTATAAAGTTACAAGACATGGATTACATATTTTACAATTAGAAAATTATTATTTAGATAGATATGTAGTTTGGATGAAAAGATATATAAATAAAGTACTTAATTTAAGAACTATAGTACTTTTATTAATACCTACAATATGGTTTATTATGAATGATACAAAAACAAGTCAAGTTGGTCTAGTATTAGAATTTTTAGCATTGTTATATTTAATTTTAATCTTTAAAAAGAAAAAAGAAAAAAAACCATTTGTTGTAACAGCACGAATAAGAAGAGTTTACATTACATATTTAATTTTATTTGCAATACTTTTTATTTGTGCTAATACTTTAAATTACAATTATGTAATGGTAATTGCTAATTTAAGTGTTATGATTGCATATACTTTTGTATTTGCAGTAAGTATGATAAATAAACCTGTAGAAAAAACAATAAGAAAAGGTTTTTGTAAAAAAGCAGAAAAAAAATTAAAAGAAATTCCTGATTTGAAAGTAATAGGAGTAACAGGAAGCTATGGAAAAACTAGTACTAAATATATTGTAAATACTATACTTTCTCAAAAGTATAATACTCTTATGACTCCAGAAAGTTATAATACAACTATGGGAGTTGTAAGAACAATAAATGAAAAACTTAATCCTATGCATCAATTATTTATATGTGAAATGGGTGCTAAATATGTAGGAGATATAAAAGAAATTACAGATATTGTAAAACCAACTTATGGAATTCTAACAGCAATAGGGCCACAACATTTAGATACATTTAAATCATTAGATAATGTAAGAAAGACAAAATTAGAATTAATAGATAGTTTACCAGAAGATGAAGGAATAGCTTTTGTAAATTGGGAAGATGAAAATATAAGAAGTTCTAAGATTACTAAAAATATGGTAAGATATGGACTTTCAAAAGAGGCAGACTATTATGCTACAAATATAAATATAACTGAAAGAGGCTCATCTTTTGATGTAGTAATTCCAGGAAAAGAAAATATTAGTGTTAAAACAAAGTTATTGGGTAATTTAAATATCTTAAATATAGTAGGAGCTATTGCAGTTGCAGATAAATTGGGACTTTCTGAAGATGAAATAAAAGTTGGTGTAAAATATATTAGACCTGTTCCACATAGATTAGAACTAAAACAAAATCCGAATGGAAGCATAATAATAGATGATGCATATAATTCAAATATTAAAGGTGCTACAATGGCACTAGAAGTTTTAAAATCGTTTGAACATAGAAAAAGAATTTTAATTACACCAGGAATTGTTGAACTTGGAAATAAGTCTGTAGAAATAAATAAAGAATTAGGAAAAATGGCAGCAGAAAGTAGTGATTTTATAATATTAGTTGGTGCAAATCAAGCGGTTCCAATTTATAAAGGAATTCAGGAAAAAAATTATCCTGAATCACAAGTTTATATTGCTAAAAACTTACAAGATGCTCTAAGTAAAATGAATTCAATTTTAAGAGCAGATAGTGTTGTTTTGTTAGAAAATGATTTACCAGATAATTATTTATAGAAAGGAATAAAAGTAAATGAAAATTAAAGTAGGTGTTTTTTTTGGAGGAGATTCAGTAGAACATGAAATATCAATAATTACAATGAATCAAGCAATATCAAGTTTAAATCCAGATAAATATGAAGTAGTTCCAATATATATAGCTAAAAATGGAGTTATGTATACAGGAGATGATTTATTAGATCTATATTCATTTAAAGATATGGATGTTCTTTTAAAAAGATGTTATAAAGTAGCTGTAGTAAATGATGGAAAAGGTGTTAAAGTAGTGAGATGTCCAGCTCCATTAATAGGAAAAAGAGTTTTAAATACAATAGATGTTGCATTTCCAATAGTTCATGGAACAAATTGTGAAGATGGTACATTAGCTGGATTTCTTACTTTACTAGGTATACCTTATGTAGGACCAGATATAGTGGCATCTGGTATAGGAATGGATAAGATATTGCAAAAAAAGGTTTTAAAAGAATCAAATATACCAGTTGTTGATTTTGTTTCTTTTTATTCAATAGAATACATAAAAGAAGAAGAGAAGATATTAGATAATATAGAGGAAAAATTAGATTTTCCTGTAATAGTAAAACCTGGAAATTTAGGATCAAGTGTAGGAATAAAAAAAGCTAATAATAAGGTAGAGCTTGAAGAAGCAATAGAATTTGCAATGGAATTTGCAGATAGAATTATAGTTGAAAAAGCAGTTGAAAATTTAAAAGAAATAAATTGTTCTGTAATAGGAAATTTATCAGAAACAGAAGCTTCAATTTGTGAAGAACCATTTTTTTCTGATGAAATACTAAGTTATGCAGATAAATATATTGGAAATGGAAAAACAAAAGGTGGAACAATAGGAGGAAAAGGAAGTACAATAAAATTTGGATCCCAAAAAACAGGAACCAAAACAGAAAGTGGAAATGATTTCGGAAATAAAAAAATTCCTGCAGATATAAGTGAAGAAAAAACAGAAGAAGTACAAAGTTTAGCAAAATCTGTTTTTAAAATACTAGGTTGTAGTGGAGTTGCAAGAATAGACTTTTTGATGGATACTAAAACTAATAATCTATATGTAAATGAGATAAATACAATTCCAGGAGCATTATCATTTTATTTATGGGAAGCAAGTGGTAAATCTTTTGAAACAGAATTAGATGAAATTATAGATATAGCTATAAAAAGACAAAGAGATAAAGAAAAATTGACTTTTTCATATGATCAAAATATACTTGCAATGCAAGGTGGTTCAAAAACAGGAACAAAAGGTGTGAAATCCTCAAAATTAGCTAAAAAATGATTTTGAAAGGAAGTATATAGTGAAAAAATTTGAAGAATTATTTGAAATAGTAGAAAAAACTTTGTCTGAAAAAAGATTTTATCATTCTAGATGTGTAACACAAAGGGCAATCGAATATGCAAAAATTTATGGAGCTAATGTAGAAAAAGCTAAAATAGCTGGAATACTTCATGATATTGCAAAAGAGATTCCAAAAGAAGAAAGAGTAAAAACAGCTGAGAAATATGGTGTAATATTAGATGAAATAGAGAAAAAAAGTACAGGATTAATTCATTCTAAATTAGCTTCAAAATTAGCTGAAATGAAATTTGGGTGTGATAAAGAAATTTGTGATGCTATTGCGTATCATACAACAGGTAGAGAAAATATGACATTATTAGATAAAATAATATATTTAGCAGATTTTACAGGACAAGATAGAAATTATGAAGATACAAACTATATGTATGATCTTTCTAAAAAAGATTTAGATAAGGCAGTTTTGTATGGATTAGAAAAAACCATAAAAATGAGAATAGAAGAAGAGAAATTATTACATCCAGATACATTAAAGGCATATAATTTTATAATTTCAAAATCATTATAATTTAAAAAAATGCATTTTTATAAAATGCATTTTTATTGTATTAAGAAATTTTAAAAGGTATGTTTTTAGATATAAAAAAATTTAAAAACCTTAAAAAAAAACTTCACAAAAAATATGTTAGATGATATAATAAAAATGAATTTTTAAAAGAGTTCGGGGGATGTTGAAATGATTTTTAAAGACTATTACAAAATATTAGATTTACCAAATAATAAAGTAACAATGTCACAAATTAAGACTGCATATAGAGAACAGGCTAAAAAATATCATCCTGATGTAAATATTTCTAATTCAAGAAATGAAGAAAGATTTAAAGATATAAATGAGGCATATAGAGTTCTTTCAGATAATATTAGCAAAAGAAAATATGATAGAATGTGGTATAGAAATGTTGGCAAAAGAAATGCATCATATGAGGAAAGCAAAAGAAGTAAAGATTCTTTGTTTAGTGATTTTTTTAATATGTTTTTTGGAAGTGCAGATGGAAAATTATATATAAAAAAAGAGAAAAACAAAAAAGTTCCAATAAAAGGAGAAAATATAGAAACAGAAATAGATATATCAATAGAAGATGCATTTAGAGGAAAAGAACAAACTATTGGTGTTAGAACAGTAGAAGGAAAATTAAAGAAATTTAAAGTAGAAGTTCCACCAGGAATTCAAAATAATGAAAAAATCAGAATAGTTGGACAAGGTAAACAAGGTGTATCAGGCGGAAAAAATGGAGATTTATTTATAAGGGTAAAAATAAAATCTGATGAAAGATTTAAACTTGATGGATATGATTTAAAAACAAATTTATATTTGACTCCTTGGGAGGCGGCCCTTAGTACAAAAGTGATTGTACATGGAATAAATGAAGATGTATCTGTATATGTACCAGCTGGAATTCAAAGTGGAGAAAAAATAGAAATAGAAAACAAAGGTTACAAAGATGGAAAAGGTGGAAGAGGAAAATTAATTTTAGATACTAAAATTATGATTCCAAAACATCCAAATGAAGAAGAATTAAAATTATTTAAAGAATTTAATAAATTATCTAAGTTTAATCCTAGAAGAACTCTAGAAGAGTAATTTGTAGCAATATATGGAATTGACTTTTAAGTTTTGTTAATATATAATATAATATATGTTATTTAAGCTAAAGAAAAATACATTTGTAAGAAACTTTAAAGGAGTGTAAATAAATGGTAGAAGAAAACTTACAAGGAAAATATTTTAGTATTACAGATCCAGTAGGAATAACAACTGTAATTTATAAAGTAAATAGAACAGAAAAAGAGTTTTTAAAAACTGCGCCCAAATATACTGTTGAAAGACTTGATTTTACAGAAGAATTTGTTGGTACTAAAACTAAAAAAACTTTTTACATAAATAATCCTGCACCAGAAGGCAATCCTCTTGTAATTTTTTCTTTTGCTAAAGAAAAAGTCATAGTAAATATGGGATTTTTAGATTATGACATAATAAAGATTTCAAAAAAACCAATGCCGATGAAATTTGAAACATTATATTATGAAGAAGAAACAGATTATAAAGACTTTTCTTATACTCCTAATATGAGAAGACCGATTACAATATTAGATCCAGATACAGGAGAAGAAATAAAGCCTATATTATATTTTGATGATGAGGCAAACGAAGTAAAAGGAAAATGTAAATTAAAACCATATAAAAAATATTTTGCATTCGAAATTAGAGCAA
Organism: uncultured Clostridia bacterium; assembly: GCA_944390285.1. Lineage (GTDB taxonomy): Bacteria > Bacillota > Clostridia > TANB77 > CAG-508 > Scatovivens. The sequence continues at coordinate 124,259 of CALXPN010000002.1, read as the reverse complement.
AATAAAAAGAAGGAGAGAACTAGATGAGTAATGAAACTAATGGTACAAATAGAAAAATGTCAGAAATACCAGTAGAAGAAGTAGATGAAGATGTTATAGATCCAAGTGGTTCATATGATTATGAATTTGGTCAACTTTTTTTTAATATAAATCCAGAAAGAAATAGATTAAGTGTTAAAGATACAGAAACAAGAAGTGTTGATATTAGAGAAATTTTTGAATTTATACGTAAAAATGTACAATATATTCATGTGAAAGATGGAAAAGTAACTCAAATAACTAAAGATACAGCAAAAGATATGCTTAAGAAAAAATCTGCTTCTAAACCAAAAGCTACTACAAAAAAAGAAGCTTCTAAAAAACCTGTTTCTTCAAAATCTGAATCTACTTTAGGAGAAACTCAAAAGCCAAAAACTGTTAAAAAGGTTGTAAAGAAAAAGAAACCTAATAATAATATTGAAAGATAATAATTATTACTTAAGAAAAGGTGAAAAAAATGGGATTTTTTGGAAAATTAAAGAGTGCTGTAAGAAAAATAAAAGGAAAGTTAATAGTAAGTGCAATTCTTGTACTAGTTATAATAGTTTGGGCAATCGCACCTTTTAGTGTAGCTGTAAAAGATGGAATAACACAAGCAGTAGGGAGAGAAGGTTGCAATTGGGAAGTTCTATTAATGGAACTTGGAAATGGAATTATTCATCCACTAGAACAAGTTAGCTTATGTATTACAGATCCTTTTTATAGAGCACCTTTTTTTCTTGTAACAAGGTATTTTCTGATGTTTTATGCTCTATTTGTAATAGTTGGAATTGCAAAAGCATTTCCAAAACATGAGTATGAAGATATAGAAAATGGTTCAAGTGATTGGTGTGAAAATGGTGAACAATATAAAGTTCTTAGTAAAAATAAAGGTATAGTTTTAGCAGAAAAAAATTATTTACCTGTAAATAAACGTGGAAATGTTAATGTGCTTATAGTACGGAGGTTCTGGTGCTGGTAAATCTGCATCATATGTTATACCAAATGCAATGCAATTATTAGGATCTTATGTTTTCACAGATCCAAAAGGTGAATTATATGATAAAACAGCAGGGTATTTTAAAGCTAAAGGATATGATATTAAAGTATTAAATTTAGTACATCCTAAAAATAGTGATGGATATAATCCTCTACATCATATAAATAATGAAATAGATGTTGATGTTATTGCAAATACTATTGTTAAAGGACAGGGAGAAAGTAAAAGTTCAGATCCGTTTTGGGATGATATGGCAGAAATGCTAATGAAAGCATTAATATATTATTTAAAAGCTACAAGACCTTTGGAAGAACAAAGTTTAGCTAGTTGTTCAGAACTTGTAAGAACAGCAAATTCTAGTGGGGGAGATAACTTATTAACTAATTTAATGAATCAATTACCAATAGAGCATCCAGCTAGAAAAAATTATAAAAATATAGAAATGCTACCTGAAAAAACATTTGGTTCTGTTCTTGGAACTTTACAATCTAAATTAGGAAAATTTGATTCAAGAGAAATTGCAGAAGTAACATCTACAAATACAATAGATTTTCCTGAAATTGCCAAAAAGAAGACAGCAGTTTATGTTATATCATCAGATACTCATACTGCATATGATTTCTTATTAACAATATTTTTCTCACAAATGATACAACAATTATATGATTTTGCAGACTTAAGTGGTGGAGAACTTCCAATTCCTACATATTTTATATTAGATGAGTTTGCAAATATAGGTCAAATACCAGATTTTGATAAAAAGATTTCTACATCAAGAAGTAGAAAAATATCTTTTAGTGTTATATTACAAAACTTAGACCAATTAGAGGCGGTATATAAAGAATCATATGAAACAATAATTGGTAACTGTGATACACATGTATTTTTAGGTTCTAATTCACAAAAAACTGTTGAATATTTTTCAAAAGCTTTAGGTGAAAAAACAATAACAAGAGATAATGTTTCTGTAAATAAAGATAGAGAAGATTGGAAGCAAGGTAAAAGTGAATCTGACCAAATCATGGGTAGAGCACTTATGACTCCTGATGAATTAAGAAGAATGGATAATGATCTTTGCATCATTTATGAAAAAGGTATAAAACCAATAAAAGCAAATAAATATTACTATTTTAAATATCCAGAAGGAAAGCTTGTAAATAGATATAAATTAGATCATAATGATGTACAAATAGAAAGAGGATTATGGAGAATATATAATCCGTATAATCCGTATGTTGAGGGACAAGAAGAAAATTCTGGTGGAGCACAAAATTCTTTAGAATCTTTAGATGATTTATTTGATGATGATTTAGATAAAGATACTTCAAAAGAAACAGTTACTGTTGGAGCAAATACTAATAATGTTTCATCATCAAAACCAAGTACTATGGCTCAGGATATAACTGATTCTAAAGAAAATGATGAAAAAGATGCTGCAAGACAAGCAGAATTATTAGATATTCAGAAAGAATTAGAAGCAAAATTTGATGAGTTATTTGGTTCAATAGATGATTAAATAAAAATACACTTTAAATATTGAGAAATATTTGAAGTGTATTTTTTTATAAGAAATTGTATTATGGATATGGTTGGAATTTACGGAAATCAGGATTTTAAAGTAAAATAATATAAAAAAATATATTTGTTACTAAAAAGTATTTAAAAAGATACGATTCTAGTATATGTTAAAAGCGTAGATAATGCTGTCTTTAAGGTTAAAATTAGACTTTTAAAATTCTAAATAAATGCTATAATTTATATAATTATTGATAGAATTTTAAAGGGGATATTTGTTATGTCAAAAATTAAAAAGCAAATTTTGAGTACTTTATGTATAATCATTTTAATTATGCAATACATGCCGAGTATATTTGCAGTCCAACTTACGAAAGAAGATGCTATTGCAGAATTTCAATCACTTATTATACATGAAGGTGGTGAAGAAGCTAGTGGAACATTAACAGATGAACAAAAATTTTTATATGATGAAAATCAATATGGTTATACCATAGGAAGTACACCAATTTTAAAAATAACAGAGAAAAATTCACCTTATGAAGATACATTATATTGTTTGGATGCAAAAAAATCATTTCCAGCTACAATTGGAGATGAAGGTTTATTATACGAAAATTGCGGTGATTTTACGAATATTGAGAATCAAGAAGTGAAATCTTTGCATTTGAGCGCGTCATATGGTGATAGTGAATGGGAAGAGAATTATGAAGCATTAAAATGGTTATTTAATAATTTTTATTTAGAAAAACAAACCCCTGAACAAAAAGATGACTTTTTAAGTAAAGCTTTTGAGAATTCTACATATGAATTAGATGTAGTAAAAGCATATTTAACAGATGATGATATAGATATTGTACAACAATATGCTATTTGGTATTTTACAAATAGAGATTCAGCAGAATATAATGTAACAACATTACCTGCAGTAACTTTATCTGGATTTGATGAACAAGGATCAAGTTTTGATGGACTATCTTATCTTGATGTAACAGGAAGTCAGTTACGTCAAGAAATGGCAAATTATTTATATAGATATTTAATAAATTCAGCATTAGATAGAAAAGAAATTGATGTGATATATCCAAGTATTGCTACTAAAGATTTAAAAGTAAATATAGAAGATGAATATTTTGTAATAGGACCTTATAAAATAAATTCAGGTAATGTAAATTCTTCAGAATATTCTATAAAATTATTAGATCAATCAAATAATGAAATTTCACAAAATAATTATAATATTTTAATTGAAGGTGAAAGTAATTTTACAAATAAAAAAATAGATGAGATTTTTGATACCAATTATTATATATATTTACCAAAATCTGACAATAAAATAACAAAAATAAACTTAAGTTTAAGTTATTCAAAATATGAATCATTTGCAACTCTTTGGAAAAATAAAACTGTGAATGAAGAAGGCGTAGAAGTATACCAACCTACAGTATTATTAACAAGAGATAAAAAACAAGAAAATGATAATATAGAAGTTGAAGTACCAGAATTAATAGATATTACGGTACAAAAAAAATGGGATGATAATGAGAATCAAGATGGATTAAGAACAGATTATGAGGTAACATTAACAGGAAAAATAGAGGATAGAGTGGTTTTTGAAGATTCACAAATTTTAAAATCTGATACTTTAAGTTACACATGGAAAGATTTATTAAAATTTAGTGAAGGACAAGAAATAATATATACGGTAGATGAAACAAAAGTGCCAGAAGGATATATAAAAAATGTAAATGGATATGCAATAACAAATACACATGTACCAGAAAAAACAAGTATAACAATAAATAAAATCTGGAGTGATAGCAATAACCAAGATGGAAAAAGAGCATCATATGAAGTAACATTAACAGGAAAAGTAGACGGGGAAATAGTATATGAAAATTCACAAATATTACAGTCAAATGAAATAGAATATACATGGACTAATCTAGATAAATATAAAAATGGGCAGGAAATAATATATACAGTAGATGAAACAAAAGTTCCAGAAGGATATACAAAAAATGTAAATGGATATACAATAACAAATACATATGTACCAGAAAAGACAAGTATAACCATGAATAAAATATGGGAAGATAATAATAATCAAGATGGAAAAAGAACAAATTATGAAGTGACATTAACAGGAAAAGTAGATGGAGAAATAGTATATGAAAATTCACAAATATTACAGTCAAATGAAACAGAATATACATGGACTAATTTAGATAAGTATAAAAATGGGCAGGAAATAATATATACAGTAGATGAAACAAAAGTACCAGAAGGATATACAAAAAATGTAAATGGATATACAATAACAAATACATATGTACCAGAAAAGACAAGTATAACAATAAATAAAATATGGGAAGATAATAATAATCAAGATGGAAAAAGAGCATCATATGAAGTAACATTAACAGGAACAGCAGATGGAGAAGTTGTATATACAGATACTAAAGAATTTAATGCAGGTCAAATAACATATACATGGACTGATCTAGAAAAACATAAAAACGGACAAGAAATAATATATACAATAGACGAAACAAAAGTGCCAGAAGGATATACCAAAAATATAAATGGATATACAATAACAAATACACATATACCAGAAAAAACGAGTGTAACAATAAATAAGATATGGAATGACAATGAAAATCAAGATAAATTAAGAGCAAAATATGAGGTGACTTTAACAGGAAGAGCGAATGGACAAACAGTATATACAGATACTAAAGAATTTAATGCAGATCAATTAGCATATACATGGAGTGATTTAGACAAGTATAAAGATGGACAAGAAATAATATATACAATAGATGAAACAAAAGTACCAGAAGGTTATACAAAAGAGGTACAAGATTATACAATAATAAATACACATGTGCCAGAAAAAGCAACTATAACTATAAGTAAAGTTTGGAAAGATAATGAAAATCAAGATGGAAAAAGAGCACCATATGAAGTAACATTAACAGGAACAGTAGATGGAGAAATAGTATATACAGATACTAAAGAATTAAGTCCAGATCAAACAACATATACTTGGAGAGATTTAGAAAAATACAGAAATAACAAAGAAATAATATATACAATAGATGAAACAAAAGTACCAGAAGGGTATACTAAAGAAATAAATGGATATACAATAATAAATACATATATACCAGAAGAAACAAGTATCACTATTAATAAAATATGGAATGATAATGAAAATCAGGCAGGAAAGAGGACTTCATATGAAGTAACATTAACAGGAATAGTAGATGGTAAAGTAGTATATACAAATACTAAAACACTAGAAGCAGATCAAACAACTTATACTTGGAATTATTTAGATAAGTATAAAGATGGTAAAGAAGTAATATATAAAGTAGATGAAACGAAAGTACCAGAAGGGTATACTAAAAATGTAGATGGATATACAATAACAAATACATATATTCCAGAAAAAATAGATATAACAATAAATAAAATATGGAAAGATAATGAAAATCAAGATGGAAAAAGAGCACCATATAAAGTGACATTAACAGGAACACTAGATGGAGAAGTAGTATATGCAGATACTAAAGAATTTAATCCTGATCAAATAACATATGCATGGACTAATTTAGATAAATATAAAGATGGGCAAGAAATAGTATATACAATAGATGAAACAGAAGTACCAGAAGGTTATACAAAAGAGATACAAGATTACACAATAATAAATACACATGTGCCAGAAAAAACGAGTGTAACAATAAATAAAATCTGGAATGATTCAGAAAATCAAGATGAATTAAGAGCACCATATGAAGTAACATTAACAGGAACAGCAGATGGAGAAGTAGTATATACAGATACTAAAGAATTTAATTCTGATCAAATAACATATACATGGGACAATTTAGATAAGTATAAAAATGGGAAAGAAATAGTATATACAGTAGATGAAACAAAAGTACCAGATGAATATACTAAAGAAGTAAATGGGTATACAATAACAAATACACATATTTTAAGAAAATTTGATTTAAACTTGAAAAAATTTATAACAAAGGTTAATAATATAACTTTAGAAGAAAGTAGAGAGCCAAATGTAGATACAAGTCCTTTAAAGAATGAAACAAGTACTGATGCAAATTATTCTAAAATTTCAAATCCTGTAGAAGTTGAAATTGGTGATATAGTTACATATACAATAAGAGTATATAATGAGGGAGAAAAATCTGGATATGCAGAGAAAATAACAGATTATATACCAGAGGGACTAGGATATTTAGAAGGTTATAAACTAAATGTAGAAAATGGTTGGAAATTAGAAGAAGGAGATAATATAGTAAAATTAGATACATTAAGAAAAGGAACAAAAAATCTAACAATAGAGGATTTCGATGGTATAGATGATTTATCTGATGTAAATGTAATTATTGGAAATGCTAAAATTTCAAGTAGTAAGTTAAGTTCTACGAATTCGGACAATTTAATAAAAGAATTTGATAGAAAAACAGAAGAAAAATTAGAATATAAAGATTTAGAAATAGCTTGTATTGTTGTATCTGACGAATTAACATGTGACAATTTTAAAAATATAGCAGAAATTGTAGTAGATAAAGATAAAAATGGAAAAGATGTAGAAGATATAGATTCAATCCCAGATACAGTAAATCCAGAAGACTACCCAAATACTGAAAAAAGAGAAGATGATACTTTTCAAGATGATAATGATTATGAAGATTTAGTAGTAAAACATAAAGATTTTGATTTAAGTTTACAAAAATTTATTACAAATATAAATGATGAAAAAATAGTAGATAGAGAACCAAAAGTAGAAATAAATGAAAATGGAAAAATTGAATTTATTTCTCAAAAAGATCCTTTAGAAGTTTGTAATAATGATTTAATTACATATACAATAAGAGTATATAATGAAGGTGAACTCTCAGGTTATGCAAAAGAAATTTCAGATAATTTACCAGAAGGACTAGAATTTGTAATAGATAGTGAAATAAATAAAAAATATGGTTGGAAATTATATGATGAGAATGGAGAAGAGACAGAAGATTTAAGTAAAGCTAAAATAGTAAAAACAAATTATCTATCTAAAGAAGTTTCAGAAGGAAGAGCAGAAGATTGTTTATTAGAAGGTTTTAATCAAGCGACAAAAGAAGTAGATTATATAGATTTACAAATAGTATTTAAAGTAGTTGAAAATTCTATAGACAAAAATACTAGAATAATACAAAACATAGCAGAAATTACAGATGATGAAGATAAAGACGGAGACGATATTGAAGATATTGATTCAATACCTAATAATGGTGAAGAAACTGAAGATGATATAGATTATGAAGAGATTTATGTAAAATATTTTGATTTAAAATTACAAAAAGATTTAGTAAAAATTATTATTGAGGAAAATGGAGAAGTAAAAGAAATAGATGTATCTTCAGAATCAAACATACCAAGTGTACAAGTACATTCAAGTTTAATAGAAAAAACTATTGTAAAATTTGTTTATAAAATAACAATAACAAATGAGGGAGAAATAGCTGGGTATGCTGAAGAAATAAAAGATTATATACCAAAAGGTTTAAAATTTGTTGAACAAGACAATGAAGATTGGAAAAAAATAGATGAAAATACTATAATTACAAATAAATTATCAGAAAACAAATTAGAACCTGGAGAATCTGCAGATGTGGAAGTAATATTGGAATGGGAAAATTCTGAAAATAATTTTGGAGTAAAAATAAATGTAGCAGAAATTAGTAAAGATAAAAATGATAGTGATACACCAGATATAGATTCAACCCCAGATAATAAAATAGAAGGAGAAGATGATATTGATGAAGCTCCAGTAAAATTAGAAACAATTATAGATAAAACAGAAGAGCCACAAACTCCAAAAACACCAACTCCAGTAGTAGCTGAAGCACAGAGTACTCCAAAAACTGGTGATATAATACCTATTATAGCAATTACTGTTATAATATTAGTAATTATTTTAAATATAGGTTATAGTATATATTTAAATAAAAAGAAAAATAAATAATAAATAAAAAAATGAGTTTTAAGATTTAAATTTTAAAACTCATTTTTTATTATGAAGGCAAACAAACATTTGTGTATTTTTGTTGACTATTAAAAAATCATGTGATAAAATGATTTAAACTAAAAGGAGATAAATTAAAGTAGAGGTGGTGATAAAATGAATTTTGTACATTTAGCAGATATGCATTTTGATATTCCTTTTACTTCACTGAGTAACAGAGAAGATTTAGGAGAAAAAAGAAGATTAGAACAAAGAAAAATTTTCAAAAAAGCTATAGACTATATAAAAGAAAATAATATTGAATATTTCTTTATATCAGGTGATTTATATGAGCATGAATATGTTAAAAAATCAACTATAGAGTATATTGCTAATCTTTTTAGACAAATACCTTATACTAAAATTTTTATAACTCCAGGTAATCATGATCCATACATAAAAAATTCTTTTTATGAAATATTTGATTTTGGTGATAATGTAAATATTTTTTCAAATTCATATATTGAAAGATATGAAGACGATGAAGTGAATATATATGGAATGGCATTTACTGATTTTTATATGAATGAGTCACAAATAGAAAAAATAAAATTAAAGGAAAATGACAAATTAAATATTTTAATAGCTCATGCAGATTTAAATGGTTCAAAAGATAAAAATGGAATGAGCTATAATCCTATTTTAGAATCAAAAATAAAACAAATAGGATTTGATTATGTTGCCCTTGGACATATACATAAGAATAATTTAGAGAATAAGAATAGAATATATTATCCTGGTTCACCAATTTCAATGGGGTTTGATGAATTAGGTGATCATGGTATGATAGTAGGAGAACTTTCAAAAGAAAGTTTGAATATAAATTTTATAAAATTAGATGATAGAAAATTTGAAGAAATAGAAGTAAATGTTGATTATGTAAATTCAAAAGAAGATTTAATAGAAAGAATTTTAAATTTAGATTTAGATTCTATAAATATGTATAAAATAATATTAAAAGGAAAAAGAAATTTTGAAATAAATCCTAGAGAAATATTAAGAGCTTTACAAAATACAAATGTTTTAAAAATAAAAAACTTAACTAAATTAAATTATGATATAGAAGAACTGGCCTCCCAAAGAAATTTAAAAGGAATATTTGTAAAGGAAGTCATAAATATGTATAAACAAGGATTATGTACAGAAGAGGAATATCAAAAAGCAATAGAAATAGGTTTAGAAGCAATGTAAGAGGGTGGTTAGATTGAAAATAAATAATTTAAAAATAAATGCATTTGGCAAGATAAAGGATAAAGAAATAGAATTATCAGATGGAATAAATATACTTTTTGGTGAGAATGAGGCTGGAAAGTCAACTATTCAAAAATTTATTTTAGGTATGTTATATGGACTTTCAAAAAATAAAAATGGAAAAGATATTTCAGATTTTGAAAAATATAAACCATGGCATGCAGATGAATATTCAGGAAAAATAAATTATACACTTGAAAATGGCGAAAAATTCGAAGTATATAGAGAATTTAAGAAGAAAAATCCAGTTATATATAATTATGCCAAAGAAGATATTTCGAAAACTTTTGTTATTGATAAAAATAAAGGAATAGATTATTTTACAGAACAAACAGGTATAGATGAAGAAACTTTTTATAGTACAGCAATAACTGAGCAAGAAGGAGTAAAACTTAGTAAATCAAGTCAAAATAGTATAGTTCAAAAAATAAGTAATTTAGTTTCTTCTGGTGATGATAGTATTTCATATAAAAAATCTTTAGAAAAAATAAATAGAAGACAAAATGAAGAAATTGGCTCTGGAAGAACTTCACAGCGTCCAATTAATATAATAGAAAATAAAATTTATAGATTGCAAGATCAAAAAAGAAACTTGGAATCATATAGAGAAAAAATAGAATATAATACAAACAGGAAAGAAAAATTAATTTTAGATCAAGAATATCAAGAAGCAAAAAGAGATTTCTTAAAATCTTTAAAAACAGAATTAGATAATAATAGATTAAAAACTGCAGAAATAAATTTCAATAAAAATTTAGAAAATGAGTATAATAAAAAAATCCAAGAATTAAATTCTAAAATTTCCAATAACAAAAATAAAAAAGAAGATTTAATAGAAAAACCTAATAATACAAAATACTATGTAGTTTTAGCAATTTTTGTAATAGTTTTTATATTATTAATGATTTTTAATAGAAATCATGTACTTATAAATTTTGTATTTCTAATTCCAGCAATATATTTGATATATGATAAGGTAAAAAACAGTAAAATTGAGCATGTTGTGGAAGTTGATGAAGAAAAAATAAAAGAAAAAATTATAAATGAAATAGAGGTTCTAAAACAAAATAAAGAAATAAAAAGAAAAGAAGCAGAAGAAAAACAAGAAAAATTAGATAAAGAAATTGAAGAAGATAAAAAACGAATAACAGAAGAATATATAAAAATATTAGATATAGATTACATAGATAGAAATTTAAATAAAAATTATGATGAAATTTTAAAGGAAATAGATAAAAAAGAAAATAGAATAAATACAATAAAATTTGAATTACAAACAATAGATAATACAATTAAAAATATAAATGAAAAATTGGAAAATTTATCAAAAATAGAAGAAGAGTTACAAGAAGCAGAGACAGAAAGACAAGAATTATATTCACTTAATAATTCATATAATATTGTGAAGGAATGTATAGAAAGGGCATATAGACAGGTAAAAGAAAATATTAGTCCAAAATTTATGACAAATTTATGTGATATAATTTCCAAAATTTCAAATAAAAGATATACAAATATAGTATTAAATGATGATGAAGGTTTAAATGTAGAAATAAAAAATGGAAATTATGTTCCTGTTTCAAGATTAAGTGTAGGAACAGTAGATCAAATGTATATTTCTTTAAGATTAAGTGCATTAAGAGAAGTTTCTACTGAAAGAATGCCAATAATTTTAGATGAAGCTTTTGCATATTTTGATGAAGATAGACTAGAAAATATGTTAAAATATATAAGTTCAAGCTTTAAAAAGAATCAAATAATAATTTTTACTTGCTCACAAAGAGAAGAAAATTCTTTAAAAAGATTAGGAATAGAATATAATATGATAAAAATTTAAAATATGCAAAATAAATATAATTCTCAAAGTGTTGTACAAATTGTTAATTTATGATATAATATTTTAGCAATTTTAAAGAAAAGGAAGTTTTGATATGTTTCAAAAATTAGAAGATGTTGAAAAAAGATATGAAGAATTAAATAAATTAATTAGTGATCCAGAAATGATTTCTAAACAAAATGAATGGAAAAAACTAATGAAAGAACATAGTGACTTAGAAGAAATTGTTTTAAAGTATAGAGAATATAAAAAAGTAGAAAATGATTTAGAAGAAGCAAAAGAAATGCTAAATGATCCTGAAATGAAAGAACTTGCAGAAGCTGAAATGCTAGAAGCAAAAGAAAAATTGCCAAAAATAGAAGAAGAATTAAAAGTTCTTTTGATTCCTAAAGATCCAAATGATGATTGTAATGTTATTTGTGAAATAAGAGCAGGTGCTGGTGGAGAAGAAGCAGCATTATTTGCAGGTGTTTTATTTAGAATGTATTCAATGTATGCAGAAAGAAAACATTTCCATGTACAAGTATTAAATGAAAATGAAACTGGAATTGGTGGATATAAAGAAATTTCATTTATGATAACAGGAAAGGGAGCATATAGTAGATTTAAATTCGAAAGTGGTGTGCATAGAGTTCAAAGAGTTCCAGATACAGAAAGTAGTGGAAGAATACACACATCAACTGCAACAGTTGCTGTTTTACCTGAAGTAGAAGAAGTGGAAGTAGATATAAACCCAGCAGATGTTAGAATGGAAGTGTTTAGAGCTTCTGGTGCTGGAGGACAACATGTAAATAAAACTTCTTCAGCAGTAAGACTTATTCATGAACCAACAGGAATAGTTGCAGAGTGCCAAACAGAAAGGTCACAACTTCAAAATAGAGAATATGCAATGAAATTATTACGTTCAAGAATATATGATATGGAAAGAGAAAAACAAGAAAAAGCTGTTGCAAGTGAGAGAAGAAGTCAAGTTGGTTCTGGAGATAGAAGTGAGAAAATAAGAACATATAATTATCCACAAGGAAGAATAACAGATCATAGAATAGGATTAAGTATTTACCAAATGGAGAATTTCCTAAATGGAGATATGGATGAAATGATAGATAATTTAATTGCAACAGATAGAGCAGAAAAATTAAAAGGTGATAATTAAAATAGAAAGTCAAGATTTATCTTGACTTTCTATTTTTATATTATAATGTTTCTGTTAAGATTCCAATAACTAATCCTAATATATTGCCAAGTGATGCAAATCTTCCTTTATATAATCTTTTAGATTCAGGAATTAATTCACAAGAGACTATATATAGCATAGCTCCGGCTGCAAAAGCTAAAGATATTCCAATTAGCATTTGAGATATATTACCTATAATAGCACCAAAAAAAGCACCAAATCCAGTAGTAATACCAGAAAGAGTTGTAATAATAATTGCTTTTAATTTAGAAGAACCACTATTTTTTAAAGGAACTGATATGGAGATTCCTTCAGGAACATCATGAAGAGCTATTGCAATGGCAAGTTTAAATCCTAAAATACTCGAAGATTCAAATCCAGCTCCAATAGCTAATCCTTCTGGAAAATTATGAACTGCTAAGCCTATAGCTATAATTATTCCAGCCTTTAACATAATATTTTTTTCTGAACTTAAATTATTTCGTGTTTTTGAATGTTCATTTAGATAATTACTTACAATTTTATCACAAAAAATCATTGAAAATATTCCAATAAAAATACCAAAAATACATATTGAAATATTAATAATTTCCAGGCTTTCTGGAATCAAATCAAAACAGATAACAGCAGTCATAAGTCCTGCTGCAAATTCTAAAATGAATCCTAAAAATTTATTTGATTTTATATTTAAAAAAGCTCCTATAAATCCACCAGTAGTGGTTCCTATCATTCCAAAAATTAATCCATATAAACTTATAATACCTATACTTTCCATAAAATATCCTTTTTACTTTTTTTAAATTATATTATTAAAAAGAATATATTATTCATAAAGATTGTAATAAAAAAGAATTTAAGTGAACTTAATTTAGTTCATTTAAATTCTCTATCTTTAATTTTTTATAATATTAATTTAAATTTTCATTATTAGATTTTGTATTATTTTTATCTGTATCTTTATTTTCTATTTCATTAAAATTATTATAATTTTTAATCATTTTTCTTTGATAAGGTATTAATGAAAGAAAAGATATAGCAAATCCAAGTTCAAGTATTACTGTAGATATAGTTAAATTGGTTTTAGATTCATTATATGTATTCATCATATCATTTTTTAATAATGTAATATGTTCTTCTGAAAATACTTCTTTGTATCTGGTTTCAGCTAGTTCAATAGATTTTAATTGAAATTCCAAATTTAAATAAAGAAGTCCTAAAAATATTAATATGGAAAGAATTATACATGTTATAAAAAATATATTTAAATATTTAACAATAGATTTATAATTTTTTGAATTTGTTTTATATTTTTTAAATACATCATAAGTACTCATTTTACAAATAAGATGTGTAATAAAATATATAAATATGACAGCAAGTAAAGGTAAAGTTATATATAAACCGCGTGAGCTAGATGCTTGCAATCCTTCTAGACAATAATTTGCTATAGATAATAAAAGTACACATATAAAAATAGTTATAATACCATAAGATACAAATCCAATAAGTAATGATTTTATTGTGGTTTGTGTGTCAATTTCCTTTTTTTCCATATTTTTCTCCTTTGTAAAATAAATTACTACAAAAAAATCATATCATAAACAAATAAAAAATACAATATGTAAGAATATAAAAACACAATTACTTTAAATAGAAAATTAATGTTTGAAACAATTTTTAGTTTATGCTATTATAATCATAGAGTTAATGTTAGTTGGAGGACAGATATGGTAAATGTTGTATTAGGAATTGTACAAAAAGAACAAAAAATATTACTAGTAAAAAGAGAAAGAGGAGATTTTGTTGGATTATGGGCAATACCTGGTGGAAAAGTAGAAGAATGTGAACATTTAGATGAAGCAGTAAAAAGAGAAATGCTAGAAGAAGTTGGGTTAGAAATGAAATTTGAAAAACTTTTAGGAATTTCAACTGAAATTATGCATGATAAAAATTCTACAAGTTTAATATATATATGTTTATTAAAAATGAATGAAAATGATATAATAAAAAATCCGGAATTTGAGTATAAGTGGTTTACTAAAAATGAAATTATTAAATCAAAAAATATAATAGAAAGTGATAAAAGGTTTATTGAAGAGTTCTTTATAAATAGAAAAGAAAATTATTTAAAAATGGATTGTTATAGAAATGAAAATGGAGAATATTTTTGGAAATAAATAACAGAAAGTAGTAATTTTTATATTAAAAGCTAATATAATATAAATAGAATTATCTTATTCCAAACAAAAAAATTCCTTTTTTAAAATAAGGCATATCTTTTTATATATAAAACTTGACTTTTAAAGTTTTTTTTGGTATTATAGATATGCTTTCATTTATGCGGGAATAGCTCAGTTGATAGAGCGTCGCCTTGCCAAGGCGAAGGTCGCGGGTTTGAGCCCCGTTTCCCGCTCCATTTTTTTGTATAATAAATATGGCGCCATAGCCAAGTGGTAAGGCACGAGTCTGCAAAACTCTGATCATCGGTTCGAATCCGATTGGCGCCTCCAAGTAAAGACAACTTTATTCAAAAGTTGTCTTTTTTGCATAATAATAAAGAATGAATTAATAATAAAAATTCTATTTTTTTATATTAATTTATGATAATATATACATGAAAATAAATCTAAAAGGGGGTAATTATGGAATATAGAAAATATAAAGAAAACTGTATAGTAAGAATTAATAAAGATGAAGAAGGAGTAGTAAGAGGTGGACATTTGGTAAGATGCAATATATCAGCTACATCAGAAATAATTGTAAGAGAGATTGAAGGAGATGTAGGAAGAAAATTAAGTAGTGAAATAGGATTAAATTTATTAGATTTTTAATGAATAAATTAATAAAAAAACTAGATAATATTAAAAAAGGAGAATTTATGAATAAGATTAGTACAGAATTAAAGCAAGGAATAAAATTACATTGTATAAAAACAGATTTATATAAAACAGACATATCTTGTATTATAATAACAACACCATTAAAAAGAGAAACAGTAACTAAAAATGCATTAATTCCATTTATGCTTAGAAGAGGAACTAAAAAACTACCTACACAATATCTAATAAATAAAGAAATGGAAAATATGTATGGAGCTTCATTTAATTGTGGAATAGATAAAATGGGTGATAATGTAATTTTAAAATTTTATATAGAATCTATAAATAATGAATATTCATTAAATAATGAAAATATATTGAAAAGCAATATTGAAAATTTATTAGATATTGTTTTTGATCCAGTACAAAATGATAAATTATTAAATAGAGATTTTTTGGAAATAGAAAAAGAAAATTTAAAAAAAGTTATTGAAAGTAAAATAGATTCGAAAGATTCTTATGCATTTGAAGCTTGCATTTCTGCAATGTATGGTGAAAATGGATTTGGACTTTATAAGTATGGATATATAGAGGATGTAGATAAAATAACAATTGAAGAGATATCTGAATATTATAATTGGTTAATTCAAAATGCAAAAATAGATATATTTATTTCTGGACATATTGATGAAAAAGAAATGGAAAATTTACTTGTAAGAAACGAAAATATTAAAAAATTAAGACCAAGAGTTGAAAATTATATTTTGAATAATGAATCCACAGAAATTAAACAAAAAGTGGAAAAACCACAGGAAGTTGTAGAAAAATTAGATGTTACTCAAGGAAAATTAGTTTTAGGTTTAGATATTTGTTCTAATTTTGAAAATTTTCAAGGAATTGCAGTAGTATACAATGCTATTTTAGGTGATGGAGCAAATTCTATGATGTTTCAAAATGTAAGAGAAAAAGCAGGGCTTGCATATTCAGCTAAAAGTGTACTTGTAAAACAAAAATTAAATATATTTATAAGATGTGGAATACAAATAGAAAATTATGAAAAGACTTTAGAAATTATAAAACTTCAACTTGAAAATATAAAAAATGGAAACTTTTCAGATGAGGACATGTATAATGCTAAAATGTATTTGATTTCAGGAATTAAAAATGTTGAAGAAGAACAAGATACAGAAATTGTATATTATATAGGACAAGAAATTTCTAAAACTAATATATCTTTAGAAGAATATATTGAAAAAATTCAAAAAGTAACTAGAAAAGAAGTTATAGATTTTGCAAGTTCAGTAAATTTAAATACAATTTATTTTTTAAGAAATTAAAATTATAAGGAGAAAAAACAGTGCAAATAATAGAAAATAGTAAGATTAAAGAAAAGTTATATATAGAAAAATTGAATAATGATTTAACAATTATGATAATGCCTAAGAAAACAAGAAAAAAATATATAGCATGGAGTACAAACTATGGTTCTATAGATAATAAATTTTATTCAAGAGATGGAAAATATCATGAAGTTCCAGATGGTATTGCTCATTATTTAGAGCATAAATTATTTGAGCAAGAAAATGGAAGAAATAGTTTGGATGTACTTACTTCACTTGGAGTAGATGCAAATGCATATACAACAAATGATCATACAGCATATTTATATGAATGTACAGATAATTTTTTTGAAGCATTAGATGAATTTATGAATTATGTGCAAAATCCATATTTTACAGATGAAAATGTAGAAAAAGAACGTGGAATTATAGAACAAGAAATAATGATGTATGATGATTATCCAGAATGGTCTGTATATATGAATGCGATGAAAGCAATGTATAAAAATAATGAAATTAATATAGATGTAGCTGGAACTAAAGAATCAATAGCAAAAATAACACCAGATAAGCTTTATGAGATTTATGATTCTTTTTACTATCCAAGTAATATGGTATTAGTGTTAGTTGGAGATATTAATCCAAAAGAAATCTTAGAAGATATAAAAAATAGAATGATTCTTAAATATAAAAATCCAACTAAAAGAATTTATGAGGAAGAACCACAAGAAATTGTAACAAAATATATAGAAAAAGAAATGAATATAAGTATGCCAATTGTACTTGTTGGTTATAAAGATAATGATTTAACTTCAAATAAAATAAAAAAAGATATAGCAGTAGATATATTATCAGTTTTGCTTTTAGGAAAAAGTTCAGAATTTTTTGAAAATTTATATGAAAGTGGAAAAATATTAGCAGAGCCTTCTGCAAATTATGAATTTTCAAAAAGATATGCACATGTATTAATTCAAGTTCAAACAAATTATATAGAAGAATTTTTAAAAGAAATGGATACACAGATTAAAAATATAAAAGAAAATGGTATAAAGTTAGAGGATTTTGAAAGGGCCAAAAAAAGAGTTTATGGCGATTTTATAAAAGAATATAATGATGTTTCAGATATAGCTACAAATCTTATTTCAGATTATTTTAAAGATATAAATACATTCGAGTATTTAGAAGAATTTACAAGCATGAACAAAGAATATGTAGAAAAAGTTTTGGAGGAAGTATTTGTAGAGAATAGAAAAGTGGTTTCTGTTATAAAACCATTTACTAAAAAAGATTAATTAAAGGTATAATATGAATATTGTAAAATTTCCAGAATTAAATTTAGAATTTAAATTTTCAAAAATAGCATTTTCGTTTTTGGGAATTAATATATATAAATACGCTGTTTGTATAGTTTTAGGAATATTAGTTGCATTAATTTTATGTAAAATAAGTAAACAAAAATATGGAATAGAGTATGATTTTGTTTTAGAAAACTTTATTATAGGAATGCTTTTTGGAATAATTGGAGCAAGAATATATTTTGTTTTATTTAATTTTAATTATTTTTCAAAAAATGTTTTTGAAATTTTTAATATAAGGAATGGTGGACTGGCTATATATGGTGGATTGATTCTAAGTGGAATAGCAATAATGATTAATTGTAAAATTAAGAAAAAAGATATATTGAATTTTTTAGATTATGTTATTCCATATATTTCAATAGCACAATGTATAGGAAGGTTTGGTAATTTTTTTAATATAGAAGCATATGGTTATGAAACAAACAGTATATTGAGAATGGGTATAGTAAAAATGGGAAAATATACAGAAGTTCATCCAGTTTTCCTATATGAAGCAATAGGAACTTTTATCATATTTGTTATATTAAAGAATATTCAGAAAAAAAGAAAATTCAAAGGTGAGATTATTTTGTTATATCTTATATTTTATTCGGGAATAAGATCAGTTTTAGAAAATCTTAGAATAGATAGTTTAATGTTATTTAATTGGAGAATTTCTCGGGATTTTGTCTGTTTTAATATTTTTTGGTTCATCTCTTGTATTAATATGTCGAAATTTGTCTATCAAAAAATCTCTCAAATACTGATAATTTATTGACTTTTGTGTAACAAAATGTTATTTTTAAAATATACAAAAGAGAAAAAATAAAGAAAAAGGAGAATGATGTTATGTTATTAGATGATAAGATTTGTAGTTTAAGAGATAAACTAAATAAATGTATTTCTAATGGAGAAGATTATTCTGTAATATACAAGGTGAGTGTTGAGCTTGATGAATTAATTGCTAAATATTATTCAACTATGGTTGAAATAACAAATAAATAATGTGTTTCTATTAGAAATATGTGAAAAAATATCTAATACTGTATTTTAAAGTATTAGATGTTTTTTTTTTGTGTAATAAAAAATAATTATAAATATATAATTATTTAAAATGTAATAAAAACTTAATATTAGCTTTAAACCCTATTCCCTAATATAGTTAAAATATGGTAATAATTTTGTAATTGCTATTATAAAAAATAAGTAGTATATTATAACCAACTTAAAAATAGTATAAAGGAGAAATGACTATGAAGTTACCAAGTTTTTTAATAAATAATAAAGAAAAATTTAATAAATTAACAAATTTTTTTACAAACATAACAGAAGAATTATCATTAATAGCTTGGGTAGTGGTTGTATTTCTTCTTATTTTATATTCATATGTGAGTAGTGAATATAATTTACAAAAAATAACTGAAATAGAAAGTTATGAACAAATAAGTTCTAGTATAGAGATAAAAGAATTTTCTTTAAAAAATTGAATCTTTAAAAGGTTCTTTTTTTTTACTTATTAACATTATTCAAATAATATTGCGGAGTTTTTATAATTTTTATTTTAAAATCATGAAAAAAACTATACAATTTATTTTTTTTAATATATAATTACATATATAAAATTAGGGAGGTTGCGTTTTGGCAAAATTATTGAGTGAAGAATTAAAATATGATGGTCCAAGATTTAAAGTATTTCAGAGACGTTATGAAAGAGAAGATGGATTAAAATATATTAGAGATTCTGTAGAACCTGGAAATGCAGTAGTTATATTGCCTATAACAGATAAAAATGAAGTGATTTTTGTAAAACAAGAAAGAGAAGCAATAGGAAAGATTGCTTTAGAACTTCCTGCAGGAATGATAGATGCAGATGAATTGCCTGAACAAGCAGCTAAAAGAGAACTCGAAGAAGAAGTAGGAATAAAAGCAAATAAAATAGAGTATTTAACAGAATTTTATTCTTCATGTGGATATACAAATGAAAAGTTATATGTTTTTTTAGCAAAAGATTTTGAAAAAGGAAAGCAACATTTTGATGGAACAGAAGAAATTTTAAATATAATAAAAATTCCAATAGAAGAATGTATGAAAAAATTAGAAAACAATGAATTTGAACATGCGCAAATGCAAATAGCAATATATACATACTATTATAGATATTATAATGGAGGCAAAAATGGATAATTTGAAACAAATGATAACTTCAATTGATTTAGATAGTTTACTAAAGCTTTTTGATTTACAAATAGCACTTGCAGTTTTGATATTTTTTATTTTATTTAGAAAGATATTTTCAAGTATAATAATTAAAATATATTATAAAATAATAAAAAGAAAGAAAAATCCGAAAGAAAGCTCAATGTATAAACCATTAAATATATTTTTTGTATTATTAGGACTTTTCTTAACAATAAATACATTACCATTAAGCGCTCAATTTTTAGTTATAATAAATGATATATTTCAAGTTATCGTATTGTATTATACAACAAAAGCTATAACTACTATAATTACAGAAGATTCAAGACTTTTCAAAAAGGTATTTAAGAGATCAGATAATAAAGCTGTAGATAAATTTATATGTAAAATAATAAGAGTAATTATTTGGATAATTTTTGTAATTATATCATTAAGAGTAGTAGGTTTTACATTTAACGGAATGGGAGCTTTGATTACAGGTTTAGGAATTGGTTCTGCTGCTGTCGCTCTTGCTGCGCAAGATATGGTAAAAAGTTTACTTAGTGGTTTTACAATTTTAACAGATAAGCCTTTTGTTGTTGGAGATTGGATAGAAGTTAGTACATATCAAGGTACAGTTATAGATATAACTTTTAGAAGTACACGTATAAAATCTTATGATAATACAGTTATAACAATACCAAATTCGACAATAACTTCAACATATGTAATAAATTGGAATAGACTTACAAGTAGAAGATTTGATTGTACATTACATTTGGGGTTAGATACTCCATCAGAAAAAATAAGGAAATTTATAAGAGAAATAAGATTAGTTTTAGAAAATAATCCTATGGTTATAAAAGAAACAGTACAGGTTTCTTTACATGAAATTACAATGGCAAGTTGTGAAATAAAAATATTTTTATATGTAAGAGAAGCAGATTATAATAGATTTTTAGATATTAAAGAAGAATTATTATGTAGTATGTTGTTTGTTGCTGAAAAAGAAAATATAGAACTCGCTTCTCCAAGACAAAATGTTTATTTAAGAGGAAAGGAAGAAGATAAAGAATAATGAAAATAGGTGTAGCACTAGCAGGGGGAGGCTTAAAGGGATTAGCTCATATTGGTGCTTTGCAAGCATTAGAAGAACTTGGAATAAAAATAGATTACTTATCTGGAACAAGTTCTGGAAGCATATTTGCAACATTTTATGCAATGGGTTTTAAAGTAGATGAAATAAAAGAAAAAACTATGAAGTATTATAAAATACTTACAAAAATAAATAAAACACCTATAGTTAAGGCTGGTATAACTTATGCTTCATCTGGTAGAGCCAAAATAGAGGGATTAATAGATGGAAAAAACATAGAAGATTTAGTTAATATATTTGGAGAAGAAAAGAATATAAAAAACATGAATCAAATAAATTTACCATATGCAATTGCAACAGTAGATACGATTACAACAAAAGAATGCATATTTTTATCTAAGAAGTTTGACTTGAAAAATGAAGATATAGATTATATATATGATGCACCAATTGCAACTGCAACAAGAGCTAGTATGTCTTTTCCAGGTGTATATACACCATGTCAATATGGTAAATATAATTTTATAGATGGGGGAACAAAAGATAATTTGCCAGTAAAAATATTAAAAGATATGGGGGCTACAAAAACACTTGCACTAAGCTTTAAAATAGATGATTATGAACCTAAAGCAGATATATTTGCTATTTTACTTAGAACTGTAGATATATTTTCTTTAAAAGATGTAAGAAAAGCACAAAAAGAAGCAGATATTGCAATAGAAATAGATTGTAATGGTACGACATTATTAGAAATAACAGATGCAGATAAAGTAGTAAAAACTGGTTATGATACAATAATGAAGAATAAAGAAAAAATTTTACAAACATTAAAATAACTTATAGAAGATTGATATAAAATTAATATTTATAATAAATAATTTAATAGGAGTGATAGATTTGTCTAGTAATGATACTATGATGCAATATTTTGAATGGTATTTACCTAGTGATTCTACACTTTGGAATAAACTTACAAAAGATGTAAAACATTTAGAAAATATTGGTATAACACATTTATGGTTACCACCAGCTTATAAAGGAGCTTCAGGAAAAGATGATGTAGGTTATGGAGTATACGATTTATATGATTTAGGAGAATTTGATCAAAAAGGTAGTATTCCAACAAAGTATGGAACAAAAGAAGAATATGTAGATGCTATTAAAATATTGAAAGAAAATAATATTAAAGTTTTAGCAGATATAGTTTTGAATCACAAAATGGGAGCAGATGAAACAGAAGATGTTTTAGCTATACAAGATGATGCTTCAAATAGAAATGTGAGTTTAACATCTGCAAAACCAATTAGAGTATGGACCAAATATAATTTTCCTGGAAGAGGAGACAAATATTCTAGTTTTAAATGGAATTGGACACATTTCCATGGAGTAGATTGGGATGAAAATACAGGAACAGCAGCTGTATATAAATTTTATGGTAAGCACTGGGATGAAGAAGTAGATAAAGAAAATGGTAATTATGATTATTTAATGGGTGCTGATATAGATTTAAATAACATGGATGTTGTAAGAGAGTTAAAGGCTTGGGGAAAATGGTATTTAAATGAAACAGGTGTAGATGGTTTTAGGTTAGATGCTGTAAAACATATTAGAAGTGACTTTTTTCCTGAATGGCTTGGAGAACTAAGAGAAGATTTTGGAAAACAACTTTTTACAGTTGGAGAATATTGGAGTTCAAGTGTTGATGTTATAAATAATTACATAGAAAAAACAGAAGGATGTATGTCTTTATTTGATGTGCCATTACATTATAATTTTTATAGAGCATCTATAAGTAATGGTGAATTTAATATGAGTGAGATATTTAGAGGAACATTAGTAGAAAAAAATCCATTTAAAGCAGTTACTTTTGTAGATAATCATGATACAGAACCAGGTCAGGCACTAGAATCTTGGATACCGGATTGGTTTAAACCATTGGCATATTCTTTAATTTTATTAAGAAAAGATGGTTTTCCATGTATATTTTATGGTGATTATTATGGTATACCAGCAAAAAATGTTATATCAAAACAAAATATTTTGGATATTTTATTAAAAGTAAGAAAATATTTTGCATATGGTGAGCAGTACGACTATTTTAATAATAGAAATATAATTGGCTTTACAAGAACAGGAGATTATGAACACAGTAATTCAGGACTTGCAGTAGTTATGTCTAACAAATTAGGTGGTTCTATACAGATGAATGTTGGAAAAAATTTAGCTAATTCTGTATTTTATGATTGTACAGGTAACTTATCTGAAACCGTGTATGTAGATAATGATGGAAATGGAATATTTTATTGCAAAGATGGCAGTGTTTCTGTTTGGATAAAACAAGGGCAAAGAGTTAATTAAAATATAAATCAATCTTACCGTGTGGCTGGAACTATCCGCCACACGGTTTTTCAATAGTTAATTGAAAATATAAATAAAAATACTGATATTGACAAAAATATAAAATGAAATATAATAATTTTGTGGAAGGAAAGAATTATGAGAGTTTTAATAACAGGTGCTTCATCAGGGATAGGAAGAGATTTAGCAAGAGAGTTTGCTAAAATGAATTATGATATTATTTTAGTTGCAAAAAATATAAAAAAATTAGAGAGTTTAAAAACAGAATTAGTAGAAAAATATAATATAAAAGTAAAATATTATAGTATAGATTTATGTGATGAAAAAGAGTGTATTAGTTTATATGAAAAAGAGAAAAATATAGATATATTAATTAATAATGCTGGACTTGGTGATTTTGGATTTTTTAATAAAACAAATTTAGAAAAAGATTTACAAATTATAAAAACAGATATAATAGCACTTCATATTCTTACTAAATTATATTTAAATAATATGATAGAAAAAAATAAAGGAAAAATATTAAATGTCGCGTCAATAGCAGGTTTTTTGCCAGGACCATTAATGGCAACATACTATGCTTCTAAAAATTATGTTGTAAAACTTTCAGAAGCAATAAGAGAAGAAATAAAGAAACAAAAATCTGATGTACAAATTAGTGTGTTATGTCCTGGACCAGTTAGAACAAATTTTAATAATGTAGCAAATGTAAAATTTGAAATAAGCTCTCTTTCAAGTGAATATGTTGCAAAATATACTATAAAGAAATTTCTAAAAAATAAATTTTATATAATACCTGGTTTTCAAATAAAATGTGTAAAATTTTTTTCAAAATTTATTCCAACACCAATACTTGCAAAATGCACATATTATATGCAAAAAAGAAAAGAAGGATAATATAATAAAATAAGGAGAAAATGTATGAAAATTTTAATTGGAACAAAAAATATAGGCAAAATTGAAGGAGCTAAACAGGCTTTTGAAAAATATTTTAGAAATGTAGAAATAGAAGGAATACAAGTTTCTTCAGAAGTTGGAGATCAACCTATAAATGAAGAAATTTTTGAAGGTGCAAAAAATAGAGTAAAAAATGTGAAAGAATATGCTAAAAATCATAATATAGAAGCAGATTTTTATATAGCTTCAGAAGCGGGGATTACCAATCTTTTAGGCGAATGGATAGATATAAACGCTGCTGTAGTTGAGGATAATAATGGATTTCAAACAATAGGTTCAAGTCAAGGATTTCAAATTCCAGAAAAATATGTAAAAGAAATAATTGATACAGAACTAGGAAAAGTAATGGACAAATTGTTCAGCAAAAATAATTTAAATATAGGAAAAGGTGGAATAAGTATATTAACACATGATGAAGTTTCAAGAATAGAACTTACCAAAAATGCTTTTGTAATGGCTTTAATAGGTCATATAAATGGTGATTTATGGAAATAGTTTAAATAGGAGGAAAAAGAAAATGAAAGTTATTATAGAAGTCGGATCAACTAATACAAAAATTGATTTATATGATGGAAAAGATGTAAAACATTTAGAAAGTATTACAATTGAATTTAAAAGAAATTATAAAAAGGATAGTAAACTAAATAGTGAAGATATCGATATTTTAATTCAAAAAGTAAAAGAATATAAAAAGAAATATGATAATGTATATGTTTGCGGGACAAGTATTTTTAGGACTTTAAAAGAAACAGAAAAAACAGAATTTTTAAAAGACTTTTATAAAAAAACTGGTGTAAATTTTGAGATTATATCACAAGAAAAAGAAAATGAGTTAACAGTATTTGGAACTGTAAGAAATGTAAAAGATAAAGTTGCGGTATTTATTGGTGGTGGAGGTTCTACTGAGATTGCAATTTATGAAAATGGAATAAAAGAAATGGTAAATTCGTCTTTTGGAGTAATGGATATATTAAATAAATTTCCAGACTTGGCAGAAGACTTAGCTAAAAGTAAACTAGAAGATGTTAGAAATTACATTAAAGATAATTTAAACTTACCAAAAGAAAAATCTGATTATTTAATATTAGCAGGTGGAGGGCATAAATTATTTGCTTTAGAATCAGGTGTATCATATGAAAAAAATACAATATTTGATGATGAATTAGAGCCAATTATGATGGATATAAAAACAAGAATAAATGATACTAAAAAATATTATAAAGAAATTTCTTTAGATGAAATAAGAAAAAGAGTAGATAATCCAAAGTGGTGGGATGCTACAAGACCAATGTGTGCAATTGTATTAAATGTTGCAGAAGCTGTAGGAGCAAAATATATTATTCCAACAGATATTAGTATGGTATATGGATTAATAAAAGAAAAAGGAGAATGATATATGGAAAATAAATATTGTATTATTACAACTGCATGTAATGATAAAGAAAATGCTAGAGAAATTACTGAAAGTTTACTTTCAAAAAGGTTAGTAAGTTGTGTACAGGAAAATAAAATATATAGTTCTTATTATTGGAATGGCAAAATAGTAAGAGAATATGAATATTTTCTAAAAATGGAAACCAAAAAAAGTTTATTTAAAGAAGTAGAGCAAGAAATAAAATTACTACATAAATATGAAGTTCCTGCAATTATAATGCACGATATTTTAGATGGTAATAAAGAAATTTTTAAATGGATAGATGAAGAGACAAAATAACTAGTTTGCATAATATTTGATGCGTTATATAATTTGTGCTATAATAAATATATAGAGCGATAGTAAATACACTAAAATGTAGTATAATTACTATGCTTTATGGTAACATTAAGATGGTTGTAGAAAGGAGCAAAGACAACATGAAAAATTTAGAAACTATTTCTGCAGAGTATCTGCTGAGACTACAACAGGACGGAATTACCAGTAACGTGTTTGATTTTAAGGCATATGCAAGAGCTATAGCTGAAAATCAAGCACGGAAGAGCCATGAAGCTTGGTGCGAAAAAAAGAGAGCTGATGGCTATGTGTACGGCGAAGAAGTGGATGACGAGAAAAAAACCACAAATTTGCTGGTGCCATTTGAAAAGCTTCCGGAGCACTACAAACAGGCCAATATTGAGAATGCTGTTGCAACAGTAGAGCTTCTTATGAATGCAGGCTGTTTTGTAGGTGAGCTTACTACCGCTGAAGAGAGGGAGAAACTTGTGAAAGACATGGCTGAGACCCTCCATGACAAGTGGGTAGTCGGGAAGATGAAAGCTGGATATGTTTTCGGAGAAATCAGAAATGATGATCCGAAAAAAGGTCAGCTTACCCATAGGGATATGCTTCCATTTGATGTATTATTGGAGGTTTATCCTGAAGATGCAGCATATGATGTTGATACAGCTAAAGGTATCCTTGATGGATTTATTGAAGATGGATACGTAGTTGTAAAAACAGCATAGTACAAGCACATCTAAAATCAATTCTATTTTCTATCAGTTCTCAAAACAGAACCCCGGGTTCTCCGGGGTTTTCTGTTTTTTTAAATTATAAATAAAAATGAAAATTACAAAATTTCTTTTAAATAATAGTTTTGACCAATATTAATTATTACAAGGATTACAGTATTGTCTTCTATTTCCACAAAAAGTGCATATTAAAAATTCTATTAAACTAATTAATAATGATGTTAAGAAAAATCCTATTACAGCAACTAGTATTGCTGATGGAATTGATGCTGTTGCTAAAGTAATTACTAAACCAAATATGCTAGAAATTATTGCTCCGACAGTGCTAGGAACTAACAAACAATTATCTTCTAAGCAATCACAATCTTTTGAGCAAAATATTTTAAATATAATTGCAAGCAATGATAAGATTCCTAATACTAATGTAACATATAATAATGCAGTTACAGAAGCTAAAAGAGCACCAAAGAATATTGCTGCAATTCCAATTCCAATAAGCAAGCTAGATATTATAGTAAATGCACAGCAACAAGTGTTATTTTTTTGATTACACATAAATATCCCTCCTTTTAGTATATAGTATGAAGGAATAAAAAAAGTGTGTGTTTTTTTATATATTTATTATTCTATCATACCAGAAACTAAAATTCCTAAATTTTCTCTATAAATTCCAGCAAATTGAGAAACAGGTATAGGATTTTGCCCAAGTCCAACTTCTATTGTAAATCCTGGTTTATTATAATATAAAATAAACCAATCTTTATAACCTGCAAAACTTGAATTCTGAGGTACTTCCTCTAAAGTATATCCGGAAAGTTCTGAAAAAGTTTCAGCAATTTCTTGTGAGTTTGGTGGAGTTTGATCTTGATATTTATAATATATAACACGACCTTGAGTATGATAAGTTATCATCAAATTAAAATTATGTTGCAATGTAAAATTATATAAAGCAACAGCTTCTGGAGCTGTGAGAGGACCATATCCAACAAAATCTCTTGGAGCAGGTTTATCAAAACCTTGAGCATATTTTATTTCTTTTGCTCGTTCCCAACCTGCAGGAAATTGAAGATTTAAGTCAATCCCTTCTATATTTGCTTTCCAACCACTTGTAAATGGAATATCTGGAAAATTGTTAGAAATTTGTTTAGCATTTGAATAGGCCCAAGAATTTTCAGTAATTAATCCAGTTACTAAATCTACACCATCTGGATTAACCATTGGTACAATATATAAGGAAACATTAGAAAATAGGTCTTTTGGATTATATCCGAAAATATTAACATTATTTACATAACTTTTAGAGAGATTTTCTAAGAATTTCATTAAAAGAGGTGCAGTAATCCATTCATTGGCATGTGTTGCAGCACAATAAAAGACTTCTTTTCTACCATTTCCAAATTTAATACATTGAATTCTTCTACCTAAAACAGAAGATCCTATAGAAGAAATTTCTAAAAAAGGATAAATGATTTTTAATGAATTTAAATTCATATTTAAAATTTGTGAAGTATAACTAATATTAGTAGGTACAACACTACCTATTGGCACTATAATTTCTTCATCAATTGTTAAATTATTAGGATCAATTTCAGGATTGGATATAAGGATTGCCTCAACTGTGCTAGAATGCATTTGAGCTATTTTTTGCAGAGTATCACCTTGTTTTATAACATGAGTAGTATAACCGTTTATATAAGGCATTAAGGCATTCCAAGTATTTTGACCTACAATTCCATCAGCTGAAAGATCATTCTCTCTTTGGAATCTTTGAACAGCTGTAAAAGTTTGAAATCCAAAAATACCATCAATGGCTCCGTTGTAGAAGCCTAGTTTTTGTAGAGTGCTTTGTAGTAATTCTACTTCAGGTCCTCTAGAGTTTAATCTAAGTGTATTCATAAAATCTTCCTTTCCTAAATAAATTTATTATTTATATTATTCGTTTTAATAAAAATAAGTTACAATTGTAAGCTTTAAAATCTTGCCAAAAGAGATTTTTTGATATAAAATATTCGTGTAAAGTTATGTCATATATGAGGTGAAAAATGTGCTAATAGAAGAAAAAATGAAAGAACTTGAGCAAAGTAAAGAATATACAAAAGTTTTTAATTATTTTCATGATGAATATACAAAAATGTTAAAAAATTTTTTGGAAAGACATGAAATAAAAACAAATGAAAATGATTGTTTAATAGATTATATAGTTAAAACAAGGTTTTTTATGCCTAAATATATTTCATATACAATTCCTATTTCAAATGCAATGTATAATGAAGATTTACCTGAAAAAATGAAATATGAATTGCTTATGTCTACTTATAAAGATGTAATAAAAGCTTTTAGTAAATAAGGGAGAGAAAATGAATAAAGTTGTAAAATTTTTAGCATATGATGGAAGAGTAAATGTGATTTGTACTAATACCACTGAATTAGTTGAAGAAATAAGAAAGATACATGATTTAACCCCAGTAACAACAGCAGGACTAGGTAGGCTTGCTACTATATCTGGAATGATGGGTTTTACAGATATTAAAGAAAATGATGATCATATAACAATCCAACTAAATGGTAGAGGTCCAATGGGAGCTTTAGTATCAGTTATTAAAAGAAAAAATAAAACCACAAAAATAAAAGTTTATACAGATAATCCACATGTAGATTTACCATTAAAATCTAATGGTAAGCTAGATGTAGGTACTGCTGTAGGCAGAAATGGATTTTTAAATATAATTAATAAAAATGAAATAACAGATTCAAATTATAATGGTTTAGTTCCACTTGTTTCAGGAGAAATAGCAGAAGATTTTACAGAATATTTTGCTAAATCTAAACAAATACCTACTGTAATTGCCTTAGGAGTTTTGGTAGGGAGTCAAGGAGTAAAATCAGCAGGTGGTTACATGATAAGTTTAATGCCAGACGCAACAGAAGAAGATATTGTAAAAATAGAAAAAGCATTACAAAATATTGATAGTATAAGTAAAATGATTTCAGAAAATAAAAGTTTAGAAGATATAGCTAAAATTGTAACAGGTGATAAAAACATAGTAATGTTAGAAAATGATTTAGATATAAAATATGAATGTGATTGTAGTAAAGATAAATTTGAAAAAGCACTTATTTCCATAGGCAAGGAGGAATTAAGTAAAATTTTAGAAGAAGATGGAAAAGCAGAAACTGTTTGCCATTTTTGTAATAAAAAGTATTATTTTTCAAAAGAAGACTTAGAGAATTTATTAAAAAATATGTAAAAGGTGATATGCAAATGACAAAAAAATTTGAAAAACAAGCGATGTTTAAAGAAAATCCTAAATGGAGACAAGCAATTTCTAGAATGGAAGAAATGTATAATCCTATTTATGGTGATGCACCAATGAGAAGTGAATTTGACAGAGATTATACAAGAATAATTAATTGTAAAGGATATAGGAGATTAAAACATAAAACTCAAGTGTTTTTTTCACCTAAAAATGACCATATTTGTACAAGAATAGAACATGTAAATTTAGTAGAATCAATAAGTAATACAGTAGCAAATTATTTAGGATTGAATTCTGAGCTTACAAAGGCTATTGCAGTTGCACATGATATCGGACATAGTCCATTTGGACATCAAGGTGAAAAAATATTATCACAAATTGCACAAAGGGAATATGGTAAAAAATTCTGGCATGGTTATAACGGATTAAATTGTGTAGACAATTTAGAATTATTAAGTGATGTAGCAGGTATAAAAAGAAACTTGAATTTAACATATGCAGTAAGAGATGGTATTCCAGGGCATTGTGGAACACCAACTGTAACAGGTCAAAAACCGAGAGAAGAAGTTATAGATTTAAAAAATTTCACTACATCAGGTAAATATGCTCCTTTTACATGGGAAGGATGTGTAGTAAAAATTGCAGATAATATATCATATTTAGGTAGAGATTTAGAAGATGCAAAAGAAATGAAACTTTTAAATGACAGGGATCTTCAAAATTTAGATAAGTTAATTGAGAAGATAAGGGCAAATAATACGAGTATAATTGGATATTTAACAAGAGATTTGTGTGTAAATAGTACTGTTGAAGATGGATTAAAATTTTCAAATGAAGCTCATGAGATAATGGAAAAAATAAAAAAATTTAATAATGAAAAAATATACAAAAATGAAAAAATACAGCCAACAATAAGATATTTTACAGTTTTAATGAATGAAATATTTTATACATTAAAAAATGAGTATAATGGATTAAATACGGTAAAAAATATAAGAAAAATGAAAAGATATTATCCTGTTTTATCAGAAGAATTTTCATCTTGGCTTAGTGTTTATTCTAATGCTGAATATGAAGATAGAGAAGAATATGCAAATAAAATGGTATATGATTTAAATAATATAAAAGATTATAGTAGAGCAATAATAGATTATATGGCAGGAATGACAGATCAATATATTGTAAGAGTATACAATGAAATTGTAAGTTTTTAAAAAGTGAGGAGGAAAAAATATGGTATATAAATATCATCCAAGAGGAGTATGTTCAATGCAAATGAATATAGAAGTAGAAGGTGAAACAATAAAATCAGTAGAAATAATAGGAGGTTGTGCAGGAAATACAAAAGGAGTTTCTGTTTTAGTGGCTGGAATGAATATAAATGATGCAATTAGCAAATTAAAAGGAATAGATTGCAGAGGAAAAGGAACCTCATGTCCAGACCAGCTTGCTAAGGCGTTAGAAGAAGTTAAATCAAAAATGCTAAAATAATCAATACAGTATATTTATAAATATACTGTATTAATTATTTTTTGTTACATAATCTGAGATTTTTCCGAAATCTTCTAATGATAATTGTTCTGCTCTTATTTTGGAATCAATATTTAAATCATTTAGCATTTTTTCTAAAAATTCTTTACTTACTAAACCAGAATTTGAAAGAGAATTTATTAAAGTTTTTCTTTTTTGCATAAAAGCAAATTTTATAATTTGAAAAAATAACTTTTCATCTAAAACTTTTATTTTAGGTTCATTTAAAACAGATAATTGTAATACTGCTGAATCTACTTTAGGAGAAGGAATAAAACATTCTTTTGAGACTTCTAAGATAATTTCTGGATTTGTATAATAATTGATAGTATATGTTATGCTACCAGTTTCTTTTCCACCAGGAGTTTCTGCAAGTCTTTTTGCAACTTCTTTTTGTACCATTACTGTGATTGTTTTTAAATCTAATTTATCTTCTAATAATTTCATTATAATAGGAGTGGTGATATAGTATGGTAGATTGGCTACTACTTTTACATTTTTAAAATTAGAATTTTCAGTTATTAATTTTTTTAAATCTACTTTTAAAATATCATTATTTATTAGTTCAAAGTTATTGTATAAAGCAAATCTTTCATTTAAAATTGTTATCATTTTTGGGTCAAGTTCAATACATATTACTTTTCCAGCTTTTTCCAAAAGTAAAGCAGTTAATGTTCCAAGACCTGGACCTATTTCTATTATTAAATCATTTTTATTTACTTCTGATTTTTCTACTATATTATTTACTGTAAATTCATCTATCAAAAAATTTTGACCATAATTTTTATTAGCAGTAATGTTATACTTGTTTAGAATAAATCTAGTTTCCTTTTCCAAATCCATAATTTTAAATTCCTTTATAAAATAAATTTATATTATATTTTACTACAATTTTCTCTAAAATTCAATTTTAAAATGTACAAAATTAAATAGTCATAATAAATACATATATGAACAAAAGTGTGGACAATTTAGCAAATAAAATTTTTAGGATATATATGTCCACTTTTGTTCTAATATTAAGATAGAGCATAAAAAAAGAATATTATAGAAAAAAACATCTATCTTATTTAACTCTTTGGTATATTAAACAGAAATAAAAATTAAATAGAAATAATTTTCTTATGTATAAAGATAAGAAATAAAATGTTGAAAAAAATAAATATTCTATTTTTTAATTAGGGATTTTTTGCAAGAAAATGCAATAGAATATAATGATATTATTATAATATAAAAATATAAAAAGTATTAGAAAAGTGTCGAAAAATGGCGAAAAAATAAAACTAAAAAAATAGTGGTTTCTACTTTTTTAGTTTTATTAAATTCTAATAAATTTTATAATTCAATATGAAAATTAATTTTCTGCTTTATTTGTCATTTCTTCTAAATCAAGTAATTCTTGCCACCTTGAATCGACTTCATTTTGGAATTCTTCAATCATCCATTCATTTCCAGGTTTAAACATATGTCTAAATCTTTTTTGTGGCCTTAAGAATTCTTCTATTGGAAGTTTTTTTGCAGGTTTATAAGTAATTTTATAAACACCATCAATAACTTCATATAAAGGCCAATAGCAAGTATCTACTGCAAGTTTATTTATTTGCATTAAATCTTCTGTATTATATCCCCAACCTCTTGGACAAGGAGCAAGTACATTTAAGAAACATGGTCCTTCAGTATATATTGCTTTTTCTGCTTTTTCATATAGATCTTTATAATTTGCAAGTGCAATTGTTTGCCCAACATAAGGAAGGTGATGACCTACCATAATTTTTGCTAAGTCTTTACGAGATTGCATTTTTCCTGGAACTACTGTTCCTGCTGGAGTTGTTGTTGTATCTGCAAACTTAGGTGTTGCAGAAGAACGCTGAATACCTGTGTTCATATATGCTCCATTATCATAACATACATAAACCATATCATGACCTCTTTCCATTGCTCCAGATAAGCTTTGAAGTCCGATATCATAAGTTCCACCATCTCCACCAAATGCTATAAATTTTGTATCTTTATCTTCTGGTAGTTTACCTTGACGTTTCATAGATTTATATGCTGCTTCAACACCACTTAAAGTAGCACCAGCACATTCGAAAGCTGTATGAATAAATGAATCAGTCCAAGATGTATAAGGGTAAATAAAAGTAGAAACTTCCATACAACCTGTAGCACCTGCAATAACTGCGTGGTCTTCTGGTTTTAAAGCTCTTAAAATCATTCTAGCAACAGCTGGTGCTCCACATCCTGCACACATTCTGTGACCAGAAGTAAATCTTGAAGGTTTATTTGCAACTACCTCTTTATGATTATATGCCATTTTTATCATCCTTTCTATATTTAATTTAGGTTTTTCTAAATTAAATAATTATTTATATTTTATTTTCTTCTTAGTCCTAAATATCTATATGGATCACCAATATTACCAGTTTCAGCAATTTTTGCTAAATCTGTATATACTTGTTTTATTTCATTAACTGTTGTATCTCTACCACCGATTCCATAAACATAGTTTACAGTTGGAACATGAATATTTGATACATACATTCCAGAGACTACATCTTCAAATAATGCTCCACCTGCACCATTTAGAGAGTCTGCTTTATCTAAAACTGCAATTGCTTTTGCATTTTTTAAGCTTTCTGCAACTTCCTCTGCAGGGAAAGGTCTAAACATTCTAATTTTTAGTAATCCTGCTTTAATTCCTTGAGCTCTTAATTCATCAATAGCGGCTTTTGCAGTTCCAGCAGTAGAGTTCATACAAACTATAACAAGTTCACTATCTTCCATTTTATATTTTTCAAAAAATTCGTATTTTCTACCAGTTAATTCTTCGAATTCTTTTGAAACTTCTAAAATAACTTTTTTTGCATTTTTCATAGCTTCAGCTTGTTGAGCTTTATGTTCAAAAAGATAACTTTGAACATCTAAAGGTCCAACTGCTATAGGTTCTTTGTCATTTAATAAATAATGTTCTGGTTTATATTTTCCAACAAAAGCTTTTACTTTATCATCTTCTAATAGCTCAATATTTTCTATTGAATGTGATGTTATAAATCCATCTTGACATACCATTAAAGGTAGTAAAACATCTTTATTTTCAGCAATTCTGTGAGCCATTAATAAATTGTCATAAGCTTCTTGATTATTTTCAGAAAATAACATTATCCATCCTGCATCTCTAACTCCCATAGCATCTGAATGATCATTATGAATATTTAAAGGACCTGAAACTGCTCTATTAACTAATGACATTACTATTGGTAATCTTAAACTTGAGGCTATATAAATCATTTCCCACATTAAAGATAAACCATTTGCAGAAGTAGCTGTCATTGCTCTGGCACCTGCAGCTTCAGCACCAATACAAGCACTCATAGCACTGTGTTCACTTTCAACAGCAACAAACTCTGTATCTACTTGACCATTACTTACAAAACTTGAAAAATATTGAGGTATTTCTGTTGAAGGTGTGATAGGAAAAGCAGCAACAACATCTGGATTAATTTGTTTCATTGCAATAGCAGCAGCTTCATTACCACTTAATCTTTCTCTAATTCCCATAATTTTTATTTCCTTTCTATTATTATTTTTGAGTTATTTCATTTCAATAGCTTTAAAAGGACATACTTTAGCGCAAACACCGCATCCTTTACAAGCATCATAATTGAAATCTTCTCTTTTTAAATCTTTGTTCACTGGAATAGCATCTTCAGGGCAAACAGGGAAACAAAGACCACATTGTTTGCAAAGTTCTGGAATAAAAATAGGCTTTGAAGAACGCCAATCACCAGTTTTAAATTCTTTTGCATTTCCAGCTGTATAAATATTTCCACCTATTGTAAGATCTTCCATAGGTGTATTTGGATTTAATTTATCCTCTGTCATAAATAAGCTCCTTTCTAAACTTTAGTAACTTCTTTCAAAGCCATTTCTAAAGCTTTCATATTTCCATCAATAACTTCAGGTTTTTTAGCAAATTTATGTTTGAAAGAACCAACCATATCTTCTAAAAATGCTTCATCAGACATAATTCCACTAACTTTTACAACTGCTGCAAGCATTGGAGTATTTGGAAAATATTTTCCTAATGTTTCCATAGATATTTTTCTTGCATCAATTTTGTAAATTTCTCCTGAATAACCTTTTAATAATTGTTTTAGTTCATCATTATCTTTTGTTGTGTTAACTATTATTGCACCTGTTGATTTAAGACCTGCTGTAACATCTACACATTCTAAAAGTGTATCATCAACAACAACAACATAATCTGGTTCATAAATGTTTGAATGAACTGTTATAGGTGTATCACTAATACGGTTATAAGCTGTAATAGGAGCACCCATTCTTTCTGGTCCATATTCAGGAAAACCTTGAATATATTTACCAGTGTTGAAGGCTGCATCTGCTAGAAGAAGTGAAGCTGTTTTAGCACCTTGACCACCTCTACCATGCCATCTGATTTCAATTAAATTACTCATAGTAACCTCCTGTTTTAGAATAATATTATGTATAAACTGTAGATCGTTCACTTAAGTTGTTTTAATTTTAAAATTTTACAAGCTAAGTATATATTTTTTTTTAGGGAAAGTCAATATAAAAGCTTATAAGAGAATAAATATTCATATTATTATTACAAAAATATTACAAAAATATATCTGAATTCATTGACTTTTGACGAAAAAACATATAAGATATATATGTTTAAAAAACGATGATTAAATGATAGGAGTTTTTAAGGAGGAAGTTTAATGGGAGAGGTAATCGTTATTACATCAGGAAAAGGTGGAGTTGGTAAAACAACAACTACAGCAAATTTAGGCTCAGCATTAGCTTTAGCAGGAAAAAGGGTTGCTTTGGTAGATACAGATATTGGACTTAGGAACCTAGATGTTGTTTTAGGACTTGAGAATAGAATAGTATACGATTTAGTAGATGTTATAGAAGAAAAATGTAAATTAAGACAAGCTTTAATAAAAGACAAAAGATTTAAAGAACTTTTTTTACTTCCAGCAGCTCAAACAAGAGATAAAAATGCTATAAATGAAGAACAAATGATAAATCTTATAAAAAGGCTAAAGGAAGAATTTGATTTTGTCTTAATAGATTGTCCAGCTGGAATAGAACAAGGATTTAAAAATGCAATTGCAGGTGCAGATAGAGCTTTAGTTGTTACTACAGCTGAAATTTCTGCTATTAGAGATGCTGACAGAATTATTGGATTACTAGAATCATCAGAAATAAAAAATCCAGAATTAATTGTTAATAGATTAAGACCTACAATGGTAAAAAGAGGAGAAATGATGGATGTAAATGATATTGTAGATTTATTAGCGATTGATTTGATTGGTGTTGTACCAGATGATGAAAATGTTATAACACAGACAAATAAAGGAGAGCCAGTAATTTCAAATAAAAGGGCTCCTTCAGGAAAAGCATATATAGAGATTTCAAGAAGATTATTAGGAGAAAATATAGAAGTTACAGTTCCAGGCAAAGAAAAAGGTTTTTTTGCAGGTCTTAGAAGACTTTTTGGAAGAGGATAGATAAAATGTTGGAGGTAAGATAAGATAATGTTTGAAAATTTAGGTCATTTTTTCAAAAGAATGGTAAAAACAGAACAGCAAAAAGAATTAGGATCAAAAGATGCAGCAAAAGAAAGATTACATTTGGTTTTAATGCAAGATAGAGCAAATGTATCAGCAGATTTTTTAGAGCTTATGAAACAAGAAATAATAGATGTTATAAAAAAATATATAGTAGTAGATGAAGATTTAATAGATGTAAGACTTACAAATCAGACAAATGATGATGGAACAAATGGAGCACCATCATTATATGCTAATATTCCAATTGTGAATATAAAAAATGATATGATGGCAGAAAAAATTAAAGATTTTGAAGGTGTAGATTTTAATAAAGAAATGGGAATACCCACTAAAGAAGAGAAAAAAGAAGTAAAAACTCCAGAAGTGATAGAGCTTTCAGACAGTACTCAAGAACATTCAGAAAGTGATAAAGAAATAGAAGTAGAAGAAATTAAAGAAGTTTTTGAAGAAGTAGATGATGACGATGATGATGATGTTACATTTGATGATTTGTTAAAAGCAGCAGAAGCAGCTGATAGAGATGCAAATAAAAATTCAGACGAAACTTTAGAAAAAAAAGCTGATGAGACAAATAAAAGTTCTAAAAACACAAAAAATACTAAAAATACTAAAACTAAGGAAAAAACAAAGAAAAATAATTAGGGAGTATATTTAATGGGAAAAAAATTACTTAAAAACACAGAATGGGTAATACTTATTGTGAGTGTAATTTTAACAATAATAGGATTAATAGCTTTATTTTCAGCAACTCAAAGTACAGAATATGATGAATTCAAAAAACAACTTCAATGGATAGCTATAAGTATACCATTTCTTATTTTAGCATTTTTAATAGATTATAATGTTATTATAAGATTTTCAAGCCTTGCATATATAATTTTAATTGCACTTTTAATTGGAGTTTTGTTTACAGAGCCTATTAGTGGTGCTAGGAGTTGGTTTAGATTTGGTGAATCGATGTCTTTTCAACCATCTGAAATTGGTAAGGTTATTACGATTCTATTTTTGGCTTTTCTAATAAATAAAATGCAAATAAGAGGAAAAAGAGAAATAAATAAAATTTGGAAATTATTAATAATACTTATAATGGCTGCCATACCAGTAGGTTTAATAGTATTAGAACCAGATAATGGTACAGCAATAGCATATATGGTTGCTATTATATTTATGTTATTTGTTTCAGGAATAGATAAAAAATATATAATTTTAGCACTTATATTACTTGCTATAGCATTACCAATTATATATAATAATCTTCCAGAATATGCTATAAATAGAATCAAAGTATTTTTAAATCCAGATTTAGATCCAAGAGGTGCTGGTTATAATATTATACAATCAAAACTTGCAATTGGTGCAGGAGAAATTTTTGGTATGGGATTATTTAAAGGAAACCAAACTCAACTTGGATTTTTACATCCTAAAACAACAGATTTTATTTTTTCTGTTATAGGAGAAGAAATGGGATTTATAGCAACAGGTAGTGTAACAATTTTATATATAGTATTAGTTACAAAAGCTATATATGTTGCTAAAACTGCAAAAGATAATATAGGTTCATATATAGCAATAGGAATAGCAGGAATATTCTTTTTCCATATGGCAGAAAATATTGGAATGACAATAGGATTGTTACCTATAACAGGAGTACCATTACCTTTTGTAAGTTATGGTGGTAGTTCTCTTGTTACGAACTTTATATGTATAGGATTATTATTAAATATTAGTAGTAGAAGACAAAAAGCAATTTTTGTTGAATAAAAGTTTTAGATACTGCGCCATATACGCAGTATTTTTCTTAATAATGAATATTGAAATATGAAATAGGATGATAAGATGAGATATTTAAAAAAATTAAAAATAGGAGATGTAGAATTAGAAAATAATATAATATTAGCACCAATGGCTGGAATAACAGATTTACCATTTAGGAAAATTTGTAAAAAATATGGAAACCCAGGTCTTGTTTGTAATGAAATGGTAAGCAGTAAAGCAATTGTATATAAAGATTCAAAAACACTTAGTATGTTAAAAACGGAATTAGAAGAAAAGCCAATATCAATGCAAATCTTTGGAAGTGAACCAGAAACAATGGGAAAGGGAGCTGAATTTATATCAAATTATGCAGATATAGTAGATATTAATATGGGATGTCCAGCGCCTAAAGTTGTAAAAAATGGCGATGGAAGTAAATTATTATTAGATTTAGAGTTAGTAGAAAATATAGTAAAAGAAGTTGTAAAAAAGTCTAAGAAGCCAGTTACAGTAAAAATAAGAAAAGGTTGGGATAAAGAACACATAGTTGCTGTAGAAGTAGCGAAAATTATTGAGAATGCAGGAGCAAATGCAATAATTATTCATGGGAGAACTAGAACTGAATTTTATTCTGGAATAGCTGATTGGAAAATAATAAAAGATGTAAAAGATGCTGTAAAAATACCTGTAATTGGTAATGGAGATATAAAATGCGAAGAAGATGCAATCAAAATGTTTGAAGAAACAGGAGTAGATGGGATTATGATAGGAAGAGCATCGTTAGGAAATCCATGGATTTTTAAGAAAATTTTATATTATTTAGAAAATAATAAGAAACTACCAGAGATTTCAAATAATGAAAAATATGAAGTTATATTAGAACATTTTAATTTAGTATTAAAAGAAAAAGGAGAATATACAGCTACAAGAGAAATAAGAAAACATATAGCTTGGTATATAAAAGGACTGCCAAATGCTAGCATAATGAGAGAAAAAATAAATAAGCTTGAATCAAAAGAAGAATTTGAAGAAATTTTAAAAGCTTATTTTAGAGAGATAGAGAAATAGAAAAATAATAAAAACAAATATTAATTTAAAAGTCATATATAGAAAATTTGAATAATAAATTTTAATATAATTATTTAAATTAAAATTTTATCGAATTTTGGAGTGAAGTATGAATTCAAAAAAATTAATGTTTGTTTTTGTTTTTATTTGTATATCAATTTTTTTAATAATTTATTATATTTTTTCTAGTTTTGGTAATAATAAATTTAGAAATCAAAATGAAATTGTTGATAATATTTTAAATAAATTTAATAATTATGAAGCAAATATTTTAGTAACTATTACAACAAATAAAAATGAAAATAATTATGAGATGTTTCAAGAAGTTTCTGAAAAAAATAGTAAGACAATTATTAATAGTCCAGAAAATATAAAAGATATGATTATAGAAATAAATGATAATACATTAAAAATAACAAATACAAAAATAAATATGGAAAAAATTTATGAAGAATATGATGGCATTTTAAATAATGATTTATTTTTAAATAAATTTACAAAAGATTGTGAAAATAATAATTTTAAATTTTATGAAAAAAATGAAAAAATAATTTTAGAAACAATTTTAAATAATAATTCTAGTACATATATAAAATATAAAGAACTATATTTAGATAAAAAAACAAATCTTCCAACAGAATTAATCATGAAAGATAATACCAAAAAGGCTTGTATACGCATAATATATAATGATATAAAAATTAAATAATTTTAATATGTCAACAATTCTATTCTATATGTAAATTAATAGGAGAGAAGTTATGGTAATAAAAAGAGGAGATATGTTTTATGCAGATTTAAGTCCAGTGGTAGGATCTGAACAAGGAGGAATAAGACCAGTATTGATAATACAAAATGACACTGGAAATAAATATAGTCCAACTGTTATAGCTGCAGCAATTACGTCGCAAACTGGAAAAAATAAGCTACCTACTCATATAGAAATAGGATCTGATAATAATGGCTTAAAATCTGATTCTGTTGTTTTAACAGAACAGATAAGAACAATAGATAAAAGTAGATTAAAAGAAAAGATAGGACATATAAATGATAATGTAGTTATGAGTAGGGTAAATGATGCTATAGGAATAAGTTTTGGATTAGATAATTAAAATTAAGAGCAAGAATTTGGAAAAGATTAACAAATTCTTGCTTTTTTCACAATTCATTGATAATATAAATAAAGATTTATTAGGGGGCATTTATTTAATGAAATTTATAAAATATGAGACTAAAAAAGAATTTTTAGAAGAGAATTTATCAGAGCTTCTAAACGAAGAAGCAAAAAATGAAATAATGATAGGAATTACATTAGAACATTCTGAAGAAAAAGTAAATAAATGGCTTATGGGGAGAATAGAAGAAGGAGGAAGTATCAAATTAATTTTTTTAGTAGATGATGATAAAGAAGGATTATTAGTATATTCACCAGAGGCAGTTATACAAAATAAAGTAATAGAATTTTTGATTGATAATATTATTAGTTTAAATATAAAATTAAGAGAAGTGTTAACAAGTATACAAAATTCTGAAAGAATTGCTGAGGTTTATAGTAAAAAAACAAATACAGAAATGAAAAAAGGAGAAGTAGTTCAAATTTTTAAATTTGATAAATTTAATGAAGAACATATTTTAAAATCAGGAGAAAAACTAGAGAAAATAGAAAATGAACAAGAACTTGAAAAAATAGAAAATAATGTAAAAGAAATGTATAAAGATACTTATCATGGAGCATATTGTTCGGATGAAGAAGCAAATAAAGTTGCAAAAATCTTTATAAAAAAGGGATTATATGTTTTGAGAAATGAAAGAAATGAAATTGTGAGTCAAGCGGTTACTGTTAGAAAACAAGTAAATAGTACTGCAATAGGAGGAGTAATTACACCAGAGAGATTTAGAGGGAATGGATATGCTAAAAGATGCGTTTATGCACTTTGTGAAAAATTGCTAAAAGATGGATATAAGTTTATAGTTTTACATGTAAATTCTAAAAATCAACCAGCAATTTCTGTGTATAAAAGAATTGGATTTGAACAAATAGATGAAACAAGGAAAATAAAATTCAGTTGAGATATTGAAAATTAGAGGAAAATCTTATATAATACAAAATGTAAGTAATGGAGGAATTTTATGAGTAGTGTTTTAATAAAAGATTTATATAGAAACAAAGAAAAATTTTTTGAAAAAGAAATACAAGTTTCAGGTTGGATAAGAACTGTTAGAGATTCAAAAAGTTTTGGATTTATCGAATTAAATGATGGATCATTTTTTAAAAATCTACAAATTGTATTTGATGATTCTTTATCTAATTTTGAAGAAATACGTAAATTAACAATAAGTTCATCAATAGAAGTAACTGGGATTTTAGTAAAAACAGAAAATGCAAAACAACCTTTTGAAATAAAAGCAAAAGAAGTAAAAATAATAGCAATATCTGCATCAGATTATCCATTACAAAAGAAAAGACATACAATGGAATATTTAAGAACGATATCTCATTTAAGACCAAGAACAAACACTTTTAATGCAGTATTTAGGGTTCGTTCAGTATTATCATATGCTATACACAAATTTTTTCAAGAAAATAATTTTGTATATGTGCATACACCAATAATTACAGGAAGTGATGCAGAAGGCGCAGGTGAAATGTTTAATTTAAATACATTTGATTTAAATAATGTACCTAAAACAGAAGATGGAAAGGTGGATTTTTCAAAAGACTTTTTTGGAAAACAAGCACATCTTACAGTAAGTGGACAACTTAATGTTGAAACTTATGCTTTTGCTTTCAGAAATGTTTATACTTTTGGACCAACTTTTAGAGCAGAAAA
Source organism: uncultured Clostridia bacterium (assembly GCA_944390285.1). Taxonomy (GTDB): domain Bacteria; phylum Bacillota; class Clostridia; order TANB77; family CAG-508; genus Scatovivens. The sequence goes on along the minus strand of CALXPN010000002.1, from coordinate 80,802 downwards.
TTCAAACACAGTAAAACATGCAGCAGAATTTTGGATGATAGAACCTGAAATTTGTTTTGCAGATTTAAAAGATGATATGGATTTAGCTGAAAATATGTTAAAATATGTTATAAATTATGTTTTAGAGAATTGTCCAGAAGAAATGGAATTTTTTAATAATTTTATAGATAAAGGCTTATTAGAAAGATTAAATAATGTAGTAAATTCAGAATTTGGAAGAATTACTTATACAGATGCAGTAAAAGAACTAGAAAAACATAATGATGAATTTGAATATAAAGTTAGTTGGGGAGTAGATCTTCAAACAGAACATGAAAGATATTTAAGTGAAAATATTTTCAAAAAACCAGTTTTTGTTACAGATTATCCTCAAGAAATAAAAGCTTTTTATATGAAATTAAATCAAGATGGAAAAACAGTTGCAGCTGCTGATCTTTTAGCTCCTGGAATAGGTGAAATAATTGGAGGAAGTCAAAGAGAAGATAATTTAGAGAAATTACAAAGTAAAATAAAAGACTTAAATATGGATGAAAAAGATTATTGGTGGTACTTAGATTTAAGAAAATATGGAAGTGTACCACATAGTGGATTTGGTTTAGGATTTGAAAGATTAATGATGTATATTACAGGAATGCAAAACATTCGTGATGTTATACCATTTCCAAGAACACCAAAAAATTGTGAATTTTAGTGAAAAATACTTAAAACATATTATGTTTTAAGTATTTTTTTAGAGTAAAATTTATTAAAAGTATAGATATTTTATTTAGTATATGGTAACATATTATAAATAATGAAAGAAAGAGAGTTTTTAATGAATAATAATACAAGTTTTGTAGTAATTGTAAATAAGTTAAATAAAATGATAGCAGATTTAAATATTAAGATTTCTAAAGATTCCAAAAATGAAGAATTAAAACAACAATTAGAAGAAATACTTCAGGATAAAGAAAAATTATACAAAGGTACAGCAAAAGATTTAGAAAATATAGTATTTAAATATGGGGATAAAATAAATGGATAATTTTGAAGATTTAAGTTTAAGAATTGAAAAATTCATAGAAGAGGAAAAAGATAGAAATCCAGATATAAAATATTTAAATAAAACTCATGCTAAATTAATTACTCAAATTATTAGTAACTATAAATTATCTGAAAAAAATGATAGTGAGAATATACCTACAGCAAAAATGATTTTTTTAGGGGCTCCGACAGGAGCAGGAAAAGATACTCTTGTAAGAAAAATAAAAAAAGATAATCAAGATGAAAATTTTATAGATTTAAATATGGATATTTTTAGGCATTATCATAATGAGATTTCTGATATGCCAGAAGATATAAAAGATAAAGATTTTGCAATAAAAACAAATCAAACTTCATATGAATTATATTATATTATTCAAGAAATTATTTTAAGAGAATTTCCAGGAACTAATATAATTGTTACAGGTACTATGAAAGATTTAGAATGGGTTAAAGCAATAGTTAGTAGATATAAAAAAGACAAGAAAACAAAATATTCTACATCTTTATATACATTAGCTGTACCACCAAATGAAAGTGCATTTTCAATTTTTGAAAGATATCTTAATATGGTAGATACAAGGGGAAATTCTAAAGCTCCTTTAAGATATACAGACTTATCTTATCATTCAGAAACAATAAAAAATTTTATTGCAAATGTAATTGCTTTTGAAAGTGATTTAAGGCAAAATTCAGAAAATAGCTTGTTTGATGCTATAAGAGTATATCGTAGAGGAGAAAATATTTTTAATGATAATGAAGATACACTAATTTATGATAGTGATAATAGAGATTTAGAAAATTCTGCTGGGTTATGTATTCATAAAATTATGGACGCAAATCCACAAATAGAAGGAAAGAGAATAGTACAATTATTAGATATTATAAAAAGAAATTCAGATTATTTAACTTCACAAGATTTATATGTAGATATTTTAATAAATTTGCAAAAAATTTTACCACAATTAAATAGATCTAAAGGTGATAGCAGTGTTGGAAAGTAAAGGATAGAAAGGACTCAAAGCTTAAATTTAGTGCTAAGAGTTCTTTTATTCTAAGGAGGTTTATATATGCAATATAGAAAAGATAAATATGGAAAAGATATATCAATTTTAGGATATGGTTGTATGAGATTTTCTAAGAGAGGAAATAGTATGGATTTAGAAAAAGCTGAAAAGGAAGTAATGAATGCAATAAATAAAGGTGTAAACTATTTTGATACAGCATATATTTATCCTGGAAGTGAAGAGGCATTAGGAAAAATTTTAGAAAAAAATAATGTACGTGATAAAGTCTATATTGCAACTAAATTGCCACAATATCTTATAAAATCTAAAAATGCATTAGATAAGTACTTTGAAGAACAATTAAAAAGATTAAAAACAGATCATATAGATTATTATTTAATGCATATGCTTACAGATATTGCAGCATGGGAGAAATTAAAAAAATTAGGAATAGAAGAATGGATAGAAAATAAGAAAAAAGAAGGAAAAATTATAAATTTAGGTTTTTCTTTTCATGGAAATTCTGATATGTTCATAAAAATTTTAGATGCATATGATTGGGATTTTTGTCAAATACAATATAATTACATGGATGAAAATAGTCAAGCAGGAGTAAAAGGTTTAAAAACAGCTTATGAAAAAAATATACCTGTAATAATAATGGAGCCTTTAAGAGGTGGAAAACTTGTTGATTTATTACCAGAAAAAGCTAAAAAAATAATAAATGACTATGAAGTAAAAAGAACACCAGCAGAATGGGCTTTTAGATGGTTATGGAATCAAAAGGAAGTTACATGTGTATTATCTGGAATGAATTCTATGGATATGGTAGATGAGAATATAGAAATTGCTTCGAATGTTAAAATAGACGAATTTACAAAAGAAGATTTTAATATGATAGAAAAAGTAAAAGCAGAAATAAATTCTAATATAAAAGTTAATTGTACAGGATGCAGATATTGTATGCCTTGCGTGCAAGGCATAGATATTCCAACAACATTTAAATGCTATAACCAAATGTATACAGAAAATAAAAGATCTGGAAGAACTGAATATTATCAAATAGTAGCACTTCAAAAGGAAATGAGTGATATAGATAAATGTATAGAATGCGGAAAATGTGAAATGCACTGTCCTCAACATATAGAAATAAGGAAAAAATTAAAAGAAGCAAAAAAAGAATTACAACCTTGGTATTATAAAATAGGTATAAAATTAATACGATTATTTAAATTTTGGTAAGACATGAAAAAAATATATACAAATTGAAACAATAATTTAATGGAGCAAAATTATGGTAAAATTTAAAGTACAAGATAAAATAAAAAAAGTATTTATTTATTTTATGCTATATTCAATATTTGGCTGGATTTATGAAGTTTTTTTGGAAGTTGTAGTTTATAAATGGGGATTTTCAAACAGGGGAGTGTTATTTGGACCATATTGTCCTGTTTATGGTTTTGGAGCACTTTCATTTTTGATTACTATGTATCCACTAATAAAAAATAAAAATACAAAAGAAAGATTATTTTTATTACCAGTAATCTTTTTAGGGTGTACAATAATTGCTACAATAATCGAATTAATTACATCATATATATGTGAAGCTATAATGGGATATTGGCCTTGGCAAACCTATTTAAATTATAAAATAAATTTTGAAGGAAGAATAGCCTTATCTCCTTCAATAAGATTTGGAATAGGTGGAGTTATGTTTTTATATTTATTTCAACCTTTTTTCGAATTTATATGTAATAAAATGAATAAATTATTATTAAATATAGTTTTTTATGTATTATTAATTTGTATAATTAGTGATTGCATTATAACTATAGTTTAGTAAGAAATATGGAGATTTGATTTGAAGAAAAAATTTTTAGTAATAACTATATGTTTTATTATTTTTTTTATACTTGTTAATATTTTTTATAATTTTTTTTATGGTGATGATATAGATAATATTATGGATAAAATATTATTTAGAAAAAACTATTATCTGAGAGAGATTATAGAATGTAATTATGATAAAAATAGCTCAGAATGTATAATTTCAAAAGGAAATATATCTATAAGATTAAATAATATTAACTATGAAAATTCAAATAGAACATTAAAAGTGAATTTTGATTTTTATACAAATGATAGTAAACCTTTAAAAAGTTTACGTTCTATGCTGAGAGTTCATGATGATAGTAATATTTATTATAATAAATCTATAGGAGATAGAACACTTTTTGTAGGAAATACAGATTATTTGTTATATAATAAAAACTTATATTCTCAAATATCAACTAAAGGTTTTTTAACTAATCAATTAAATGAAGATGAAATATTTGATTTTTCTAATACAATTAATTCTAACTGTTTGCAATTAGAATTAATGTTTGATTTAGATAAAGATAATGAATTATCAAAAGTTTTATATATAGAATTTTTAGATTTAATATATAAATGTGAGTATGATAATTCTAATAAAATTTTTTATCCTATAGGAGAATGCAAGTTTATTATAGATTTAAAAAATATAACTCAAAACTGAAAACTAGTTTTGAGTTATATTTCGGAATATAAGAAATCTGGATAATCATTTATATTAAATTCAGGCATTTTATCATCAGTTACTGAATTAAAGTAATACTCGTAATTATCTGTGCTAACTATTTCTAAATCATTTGTGGAATTTCCATAAGCAGATTCTGCTTTTAAAATAAGATTAGTTTCTAAATCAATATAATAGTAATTCCTATCAATACTATTTTCATTATTATCTGTCATAGAAACTTTTATACATTTTTTTCCATTTATATTTTCTAATCCGCAATATTTATATATTCCCAAATATTCATGTAATCCATGTGCTTCTACTTTTGCAAAAAAGTTATTTTTTTCTGGTATGTTCGAAACATTATTTTCTACATTATTATTTACTAAAATTAATTTATCTGTATAAGAAATAAAAATATTTCTTGAATTTTCATTAATAATTAAATATTCATCTATATTATAAGTATCAATATTTGTAATATTAGATTTTGTTTTTTGATAGAGATATTGGACATTATTTTTAATATATATATCAATATAAGTATCAAATTCGGTTGTATGAGTGTAATTTTTTATATATACATTTTCTGGCAGATAAGCAGAGTTTAACATAAAACTTACTTTATCTAATGTATAAACAGACTTTTGATATATATATAAAGAAAGCATTAAGACTGTAATAATTAAAATAAAAATAATTATCCATTTTAAAAATTTTTTCATATTTTTATCACTTTCATTATATAAATAATATTTTAATTATATTTAAACATTAAAAACTATACTTGTAAATAATATATAAAATATTTATTAATAATTTTATATGTTAGTATTAGTATAATTGTAAGCAGACTGTTGTAGAGATTTTATACTTTTAACAAAAAATCCAGTCAATCAGACTGGATTTTGGTGCGATGGACAGTAGGATTTACTTATATATCAAAGAAAATTTAGCATTTGGAGTTGTAAGTGGAGTTGCAAGTTAAGAGAATATGAGAGATGTTATTAATTATTTTCTAAAAAAAGTTCTTGTTCTATTTGACTAAAAGCTTCTTCATAACTAACAAACCAAGGACAAATATATTTTTTTTCAAATTTATATTGATTTCCCCAATTTTTTTCTCCATAAACTATTTTATGAAAATCTATAATTTTATATCCTAATCCAAAATATTCTACAGTTCCACCATCTTGATAAGAAAATAGTCCAAATAATTTTGTGCAAAATATTGGTAATTTTTGATTTTTGGTTAGAGTATAATCTATACTAAATAGAATTAACCAAGTAATTATTAAAAATAATATAATTGAAAAAATTTTTTTGAACGTTGAAAAACGCTTTTTTAAAATAAAAAGTAGTATAAATAAGATAGTAATGAATGTAATCAGATTTATTAATATTTTTATAAACATAGGAAAATACCTCCTTTAATTATAAAATATCATAAAAATTTAAAATAGTATATAGAAATTTAAAAAAAGTTATATAATGTCAATGCGAATAAATTTAACTGAACGGAAAAAAATGTAAAGGAGGATTTATATGAAAAAAACACTCTTAAAAATTATTTTTCTATCAATTACATTAATTGTAATTACAACAACAGTTATTTACGCAGTATCAAATTCGAAAGGCAGAGCAGTGGCAATGCTTAATACAGAAAGAGGAGGAATTGTATCTGAAGGAGAAAACTCTATGCAAAAGGCTAAGAATACGTATGATAGTAAAGGATATGATACTAGTATATTAATTAATCCTAGTCCTTTAACAGTACTATCTAATTCTATTTCTTCTAAAGTACAATTATATTGTTGTCACGGAAATACAGGTCTTTTAGAATTTCCAAATGGTGGGATTTGCCTGGGACCAACTTTTACTAGTAGCAATGGGAAAGAATTTTACAGTATAGATAATGTGGATTTTTCAGGAGCAAAACTTATCACTTTAGCTGCTTGTCGTACGGCAGGTGCAGAGTCATCAAGTTCTTCATCAATAGCTTCACAATTAGTTACAAAAGGTGCACAAATGACAATAGGTTGGTATGGAGAAGTAAATCCTTTTTCTTTACCAGATTGGCTAGATAATTTTCATAAAGAATTAGATAATGGATATGATCCATTAGTTGCTGTAAATAAAGCCAATGGGGAATACTATTTTAATGGAAATGTAAGAAATACATTATTTTCTTATAGAAGTATATCAACTCTTTCAGAAGGAAATACAATTGAAATTTCAGAAGCACAAAAAAATATTTTAAAAAGCGATATTAAAGAAAAATTATCTGAAGAACAAATTGAATTAAAGATAAAAGAAAACAACCCATCGTTTGATACGAATTCATATGAAAAGACATATTCAGAAGGCGTTTACACATTTAATGCAGAAACAAATGAAATGAAACATATTAATAGTTATCTTGATTATACTTTGAAAATTGGAGATTATTTAACCAATTCTGGATACACTGTTGTCATAAATAATGATGGAACAGTAGAACAGATTATTGATAATACTATAAAATCAGCAAATCAACTCAATAAAATGTCTATTTCTGAAAAAAATTATAGAGTAGAAGGAAAAGATGCTATGTATTATATAAGTCAAGCAAAACAAAATATTACAAATCAATCAGATATTATAAATGAAGAAATAAAATTTTATTATGATTTAGAAACTAATAAGAAAACAGCTGTTGTAACTTTAAAAGTTGCAGATGAGGTAACTGATTTTAAATTATATTCATATGATTTTGAAATTTAAAATAAATAGATATAAAGCTCACAGTATTTTATTGTGAGCTTTATATCAAAGAAAATTTAGCATTTGGAGTTGTAAGTGGAGTTGCAAGTTAAGAGAATATGAGAGATGTTATTAATTATTTTCTAAAAAAGTTCTTGTTCTATTTGACTAAAAGCTTCTTCATAACTAACAAACCAAGGACAAATATATTTTTCTTCTAATTTATATACTTCTCCCCATCCTGAATATCCACCAACGATTTTATGAAAATCAATTACTTTATATCCCAAACCAATATATTCTATTGTTCCACCATCTTGATAAGAAAATAGTCCAAATAATTTTGTGCAAAATATTGGTAATTTTTGATTTTTAACTTGAATATAATCTATCGAAAAAAATATTGTCCATATCAAAACTATAACTAAAATTAAAATTGAAATTTTTTGTCTCAATTTAATATTTAATTTTATAATTGTTCTTATAATGAAAGCAATAATTAAAATTATTAAAACATAAAAAAAGATATTCATATCATATTATCTCCCCCAAAAGAATTATAACATAAAAAAATTAAAATTGTAAATTGTAAATGAAGTTTTATAAAAAATAATAACAATTTTTATAAAACTATTATATAATGTAATTGCAATATATAAATGTACTGTAAAAAAATCCTGAAGCATTAACAATATTGTCTAATGCACTTTCTTCACAAGTTCAACTGTATTGTTGTCATGGAAACACAGAATATTTAGAGTTTCCAAATGGAAGTCTACATTTGGGTGGATATAAAGAAGTTGCTCTGAAACTAGAGAGTTTTTATTTTTTAAATAATATGTGCTAATTCTTCAATAAAGTTCTTATTTGAAAAAATATTTATTAATAATTTTATATGTTAGTATTAGTATAATTGTAAGCAGACTATTGTAGAGATTTTATTTTGACAACAAAAAATCCAGTCTAATTGACTGGATTTTGGTAGCGACGGACAGATGACATTATTGATATTTAGGCATAATTTTAACATTTGGAGTTGTGCTTGGAGTTGTAAAATGAGAGAAGTTTAGAGATGTTGAGAAATGTTTACAATACCAGTAAGCATAATTGCTTTTTTAAATTCATATGTTTTACTTCAAAAATGCATAGGTTATATAGTGTCTATGTGTGCTTACTATATTTGAAAAGAGTTCTGTTGCTCATCTTTGCTAATATGGCTTCGGGGAAACATCAGAGCTAAATTCTAACCATTTTGTATTAATTTATATTGATTTCTAATTGAAGTCATTTGAACTTTTTATAAATAAAAAACGAGGACGCGAGCACGTCCTCGAAAAAGTTGGGAGAATAATTAATTAGTAACTATTAAACTTTTTACCGGATTTTAATGCTACAAAAAATTAATCACAATAAACCCAGTAATTTTCAATCTGGATACTTCTTCCATAATCCGTTTCAAAAAAGAATTGAACGGTTTCGCCTGGAGAAACTGGAATTGCAGAATTAACTCCAGTTTCATCTGGATTATTCGTTATAACAGACGGAGCACCACTTGTTATAGTATACCAATCAGTAGTATAACGATTACCATCCTGTTTTATAATGGTAAATCTAAATGGAACAGTACTTGCCAAAGTATCTGCCGGCATGAGTCGAATTTTGAAAATCAGCCGATGCATTCTAGCATCATTTCCTACTGTTTTGGTTGGCGTAAGATTGCTTGTAGTAAATGTGAAACCACCAACAGCATAATTTGTTGCATATGGAAAAACATCATGTCCTGCATAAGCAACAATGTTGTCATCTTTACTTTCTTCATCTGTTCCAGTAGTAATCACAGTGGGAACGACATTAACATCATTTTCCATTGCATATGCTGGAACAGTAGAAAAGCCACAAAGCATCATGCAAATTGTCAATAAACCAGCAACGAAATGTGTACAAATAGTTTTTTTCATAGTATTCCTCCATAGACTTTTTGTATCCCAACTTTTATTTTATCAAAAACCACTGTTGTGGATTTTGATTTAAAATATATGTGAATTTCTCTACATATACATTTATTATACAATATATCTTTATAAAATTTTAAAATTGTAAAAAATGTAAAAAAATATAAGAGAACATACAAGTTTATGCCCCTTATATTTTTAACTAAAGTAATATTAATATATTTAAAATATCATTATTTACTTCTATTATCACAGTATTTATAACTATACCAATTTCACCAATTGATTTAGAAAATTTTTTAGATTCTTTTTAATCTTTTTGTCAGTTGCCAATTTGATAACAAACTGTATTAACGATTATTCCACTTTCATCGATTGATTTAGAAAGTTCTTTAGATTCTTCCTCAGAAATATATACTGAATCAGTTTCCTTTTGAATATTACTATTTACCATTTCTGCATTATTTTTATTATCCATTTGAATATTAGTACTTCTCTCATCAACTGTTGTTTTGTTATTTTCACTTGCTTCATTAATAGTAGGTACTAATACTATTATCACAGCTAATAATAAAGAAAATATTACTATACAACAAATAATGCTTGTCTTTCTATTAATACTATGTGTGACTCTATTCATAATATTCCTCCTTTCTTAAGATTTTGTATATATAGTTTCTTAAATTTTAAAAATGTTGCACTTTTTGCAAAAATTTGATAATAAAAAATTAAAAATAAAGTGCAACTTTTTAAAAAAAAATTACACTATATATACGAGAGATTTTATTAAGGAGCAATTAATGAATACAATAAATAGCAATGAATTAGATTTAGATAAAATAATAAGCGAATATACACCATATATTAGAACAATAATCAATAATATGTCTAATAATAATTTGAGTGTTGAAGATAAAGAAGAAATATTAGCAGATACTTTTTTCATATTATGGAAAAACCAAAAAAATATAACCGTATCATTTGACTCATATATTTCAGGTATTACAAGGAATTTAGTAAGAGAACGTTTTAGAAAAAAAAATTATACTTATAATTTATCAGATTATGAAAATAGTATCGGATATTATGATACAGAAAATTTTTTAGACAAAAATTTCTATATAGATAATTTAAGAGAAACATTTAATAGTTTAAAAGAAATAGATATTAAAATAATAAATATGTTCTATTATTTTGATAAACCTATAAAGGATATAGCTAAAGAATTAAACCTTTCTGAAATAAATGTTAGAAGTAGACTACATAGAGCAAGAAAAAAAATCAAAAAGAATTTTTATAAAGGAGGATAGTTAAATGGAAGATAAACTAAAAGAATATATCAAATTTAAAATAGCTGTATCTAAAATGAAAGAAAAAGAAAAAAATAATGCAGAATTTACAAATAAAAAAATAGGAATTGTAGCTTGTTTTTGTATAATTTTAACTACCAGTTGCGTTTTTGCCACAGATATTAGCAATTTCATTAAAAATAAATTTAACTTAGGAAATGGCATAGAAACAGCAATTAACAATGGTTATATTAAAGAAACTAATATGGATTTTGTAAATTCTACAACAAATATAGATAATATTGATGTTGCAACTAAAATAAGTGATTTTTACATAGATGATTATAATATTGGTATTCACTTTGATTTTCAGTTTCAAAATGATATAAATAACTTAATAGATTTAAATAATTTAAAAAATATAGATTTAATCGATTTGATTATTGTTGATGAAAATAACAAAATTGTTTTTAATGGAGCTAATCAAGAAGACTTTGAATTTTTTTGCATAAAAAACAATTTATCCTATAAATATGAAGATTATATGAAAGGTGGTGTAAATAATTTTATAACAGCATATAATTCAGAAAATAATATTATAACATTAACTTACAATATTTATAACGAAAAATATCCTCATTTAAAAGAATTACATTTGAATTTTAGCAAAATTAAAATTACTAAAAAAGATACTGAAGATGCAATAATACTCTCTGGTAATTGGAAAATTCATTTAGAAATTCCTGAAGTAATGTACAATAGGTCATATGAATATTACAAAGTAGTAAATTGTGATAACGATAACTTTGATATTTATACTGCTAAAGTTTCTGATACTGGATTTGAAATTGGAATTACTATTTCAGATATAGAAGAACCAACATATCCAGAAGAGTTAAAGAAAAAAGAAAATGAAATTAATTCTAATAACGTTAATAAAGATATAGAAATTGTTGATGAAAAAACAGTAATTATACCTACAACTATACTTTCTAATATTAATAATGTAGATAATGTTGAAAATAATGCACTAAAAGAACTATATAGTCAATCTCCATATAAAGAAATGTATGAAGAATATTGGAAAAAGATGCAACCTATAAATGTTAATGGCGAATCACAAATAATAACATCTAATGAAAATACTGAAGGAAGTTATGTCCTTAATTCTAATAACGAAAAATTTAGATGTACAATGAGCCCAACCAGAAAGCAAAATGCTAATTTCATATATGGAAATAAATTTGATTTTTATGAAACATTTGAAATGACAAAATATGATGCAACAAATAAAATATCTGTTATAATAGAGTTTTATGGAAACCCAGTTACAATTGAGTTAGAAAAAATTGATAAAGATTAAATATAAAAATACAACTTTTTTAAAAATTTCACGATATATACTATATTAATTGACAAAGGATAGAAGAAAAAATGCAAAATCTAATGATTATTGATAACAATTTAGATTATATGTCTAAAATTATTAACAAAATTTCAAACTCAATAAGTAATTTAAAAATATATAACATATCACATAATATAAATGAAGCTATGCAAAGTATTATTAATAAAAATATTGATATTATAATTATTAACATAAACTTATCAGGTTTAGAAATACTAAAATATATAAAAGAAAATAACGAAGAAAAATTATTATTTAAACCTGAATGTAGAAAATATACAGATAGAGAAAATGTAAATACAGAACTAAAAAGATTATTAAAAAGACACTTTGGAATTGAGGATATTACAACACATAGTTTAAGACATACTTACGGAACAAGATGTATTGAAAGCGGTATGGCACCAGTGGTTGTTCAAAAATTAATGGGACATAAAGATGTATCAGTAACTTTAAATACATATACATCAGTATTCGACAAATTTAAAGAAAAAGAAATAGAAAAAGTAAATAAATATTATCTTGAAGAAAATATGCTAGATAGTGTTAAATTATTACAAAATATTCAACAAAAAGAATTAGAAATCTAAATTATTATTTTTACAACCCCAAATTTAATTTGGGATTGTAATTTTAAACTCCAAATTAATTTTTTTGAAAAAATGGGGTTGTACTTGGGCATGTAAATTGAAAAAAGCTGTAAAAAGTTCAGAGAATTTTAAAAAAGTTAAAAATAAAAAAAGGCTATAAATAAACCTTTTTGAGCAATTTTATAAATTTAAAAAAAATAAAAAAAAATCAGTCTTTCGACTGATTAATGGTAGCGATGGTGGGACTTGAACCTACGACCTGCCGGGTATGAACCGGATGCTCTAGCCAACTGAGCTACATCGCCATAACTTTCAGCAGATATAATTATAATAGTATTATTCCAATTTGTCAAGTAAAAATACAAAAAATGTAATTAAGTAAAATCACACTAATTTTATATGGTAAATTTTTAAAAAGATTTTAGTATATAAAACAAATAAGTGGAAACCTTGATAAAACTTGTTTTTTCAAATTTTATATAAGTGTCCACTTATTTATTAAGTTTATAATTTTTTCAAAATATCTTTAGATTTTAGTTTTGTCCCATAAAAATCTTTTTTTGAACAACCAGCTCTTCCACCACCAGCACAAGCACAAGCGCATGCACAACTATTTACACAAGCACAGCTACTTACACAACTACTTCTATAATAGCTTGTTCCACCATAACCTCTATGTCTTTCATATCCGTCAGAAGAGAACATTCCAATAAATGCAGATATTATTGCTATAACTATAAGTAATCCTATAATTCCAAAACCATTGATATTATTAGTATAATTTGAAGAATTATAATTTTCTCCAGAAGAGGTTAGTCCTGAAAATGCTTCTTGTGGATATTCTAATTCTACTTTTAATTTTTCATTCTTTTTTAATGATGTTTGCCATACATAAAAACCATTTTCTCTAGTTTCTGTATTTGCAGATGAAACTGAATTTGCTTTCCATTTTACAGAAATATTATCAACTGCAATATCTTTAAACCATCCAGGAGTAAATTCATATTTACAATTACTTCCTTCTAGGGTATACATATTTTTTTGATGGATTTTATATCTAAAATTTACAACTTCATTTGCTTCATAACTATTTTTAAATACAATTTTTACATATGTAGAATTATATTGTTCTATACTTTCAATATTATTTGATAATGCAGTTATATTATCTACATTTTCATTAGGAATTCCAATTTGTACCCATTCAAGAGGACCTTCAGTAGTTGAATCTAGAACTTTCCATTTTATATCATAAATCATATTTAATGTTCCATCATCTTGAGGAGTTACTGTAATAGTATAATTTTCAATTCTATCTAATTCTTTAGAAGAACCAGCAAAGTAAATTAAAGCTAAAATAGCAATTAATACTATTATAAATATAATAAATTTTTTATTCATTGTTACCTCCTTTTAGAGGACAAGTATAATACATTTTACTTGAAAATTCTCTTTGTTTTTTGCAAATAGGATTATTCCATATTTTTTTCCATTTTGTTTTTAAGATATTTCCTAAATTAGATTTTTCATCTAACCAACTTTGACAAGGAACTACATCTCCATTTGGGGCAATAGCCATATTGCTTAAGCATGCACCACAAGTCGGAACATCAAGATTTAATTTTCTTAAATCATCTTCTTTTACCCAACCAGGAGACGTGAATCCTAATTCCATAAGATTGTCATCTGTATAATTTTTTGCATCTTTTAAGATTGTATATAATTCTTTTTCTGATAATTGAGTATCTTTTGATTGTTTTTCTTTTGCATTTCCAGTGACTATAAGTCCAGAGCAAGTAACATAAGTTATACCAAGCTCTTTTGCGAATTTTAATGTATTTATATAATTTTTATTTAATGTACATAGTGGAGTATTTATACTTACATTTAATCCAGCATTAATTGCATTTTTTATACCTGTTATAGTTTTTTCAAAATTATCAGCTCCAACTAATTTATTATGGATTTCTGGATTATTAGAATATAGAGTAACTTGAACACTATCTAAACTCGCTTCATATAGTTCTTTACAAAGCTTTTCTGTAAGAAGTACACCATTTGTGTTTAACCTTGTTATAAACCATTTTGAATATTCTATAAGTTCAACTAAATCTTTTCTCATTGTTGGTTCTCCACCAGTAAATGTAAGCTGTGGAATACATTCTTTTTGACATATATCAATTACTTTTTTCCATTCTTCTGTTGAAAGTTCTTCTTTTTCAGATAGCTTTTGTCCAGCAGCATAGCAATGGATACATTTTTGATTACAATTCCAGTTATTATTTTTACTCATTGAACTAATCATTAAATCCATTCTATGTGGAGACTGCATATTAGGAGCATATTCTCCTATAGACATTTGGCCAACATCAATATCAGTAGTACCAGTTGATGCAATATCTGTAAATACTTTAATTAGTTCTTTTAAGTCTTCTTTAATTTCAATTCTTCCAGTTTTCTTATAGATTTTTCTAGTCTTTTCTACAGTGTTTTTTAAAATTCTATCAAGAAGTTTATCTTGAATAGCTTTACCTTCAAATTTGTTTACTTCATTTATAAAAATCGAAAGTAAAATTGCCCAAGCTTCATTAATAGGAATAATATCTTTTCCATTTAAAATAACTATACTTGGTCTTGATTTCCAAAAAGAAGACTTTGGTGGTACAAGATGTATTCTAACAGCTCCTGGTTCATAAGGGTTTAAAGTTGTGTGAAGTACTTCTTTTAGATGTTTTTTTGAATAAATTTTTTCTCGTATATTCATAATTCCCTCCAACATTTTTTTAAATTATATCAATAATTAAAAAAAAATACATTATTTTATAAAATATATTGAAAAAAATTTTTTTAATAGGTAAAATTTATATAGGGGGAAATAGCATGAAAGAAGATAAAAAAGATTTAAATGAGTTAGACAATCAAAAACTTATGGATGAATTAGATGGTTTAGATGATGATGAAAATAGCAAAAAAGCACAAGTAAGAGGGAAATTGAAAAAAAATAAAGAGAATATAATAATAGCCATTATATTAATAGTAGTAGTTGGAATAGTTTTATATTATTATAATTATAAGGATGATTCTGAATATAGTGATGAATATTATGAAGATTATAGAGATATAAATGAAGATGTTTATGATTATGAAGTTCAAGAACAAATAAGAAAATCAAATTTTGAAACACAAAAACAAAATATACAAATAGTAAAACAATCAATAAGTATAAATAATGAATTAATATTGAATATGACAAATCAAAATAATGAAGATATAACAAATATTTTGGTTTATGTAGTTTATTATGATGAATCAAATAAAATAATAGATATTAAAAAACAATATATAGATTATTTTAAAGCTAATTCATCAAGATTTTTAAAATTTGAAGAATTACCCAAAAATCAAGTTAGATATGAGACTTTTATAACTAAAGAAGATTTTTATGATGAAAGTTACAAAGATTATTATCTAAATGATTATATCTCAATTGCAAATGAATTAAAAAATGGTGAAATAAATATAACTTTAAAAAACAATTATACAGAAGAGATAAATTGTGTTGGATTTTCAATAGTTTATTACGATTTGCAAGATAATATTTTAGATGTTAAAGAAACATATATATATGATATAAAATCAGGAGACGAAGAAAGAATTATAGATTCTGGAATTTGGAATGATGAAAAAAACGAATTAGTAAACTATGCAAGATATGAAGTGATTTTAAATGAAGCTTATTCATACTAAATAAAACTATAAAAAAAGAAATTGAAATTTATTTTTCAATTTCTTTTTTTATAGTTTTATTTATTTTTTTCTTCTTTTTAGCAACTTTTTTAGTTTTTTCAATTTTCTTTTTAGGTACAGGTATAATAAGATTTGTATTATCAATTTTTCTTGGACGTAAATCATTCATATAATCATTAACTTCAGAGATATTTAATACAGATTCATCGCCAACTACTATTTTTATTGCATTTTCATTATTATTATTATTATCGTTATTATTATTTTTCATATAACTATATTCCCTCCTAATATAAAATGTGGTTAGAAAAGAATTACAATAAATTTTCTTATAAATAAATCCAATATAATTATATCACAATAAAAAATCTATGTCAATTTTTCTTAAAAAATATTGATTTTAAAGCTATTTAAAGGGATAGACAGTTTGACATTTTAGGATTTTTATGTAATAATATATAAATACTGTGAAAGGAGGGAAATATGGGATTAAGTAAAGAAGAATCTATAATTGAAGCAATGCTTTTTTCTGCTGGAAGAGAAGTTGGTGTAAAAGAAATTATGAATGTTTTAGAGCTTAGTGCAGAAGATATAGATAAAATTATTTTAAAAATGAAAGCAGAATATGAAGCGAGAAATAGTGGAATTGAGATTATAAAAGTAAATGACAGTTATCAACTTTGTACAAGAAAAGAGCTTTATGAATATATATATCCTTTATTTGATAATAGAGCAAAACCTAATATTTCTAATGCTGCTCTTGAAACTTTATCTATAATTGCATATAACCCTAATATTACAAGATCACAGATAGAAGCTATTCGTGGTGTTAATGCAGATGGTACAGTATATAAGTTATTAGAATTTGATTTAATAGAAGAAGCTGGGAAACTTGATGCTCCTGGAAGACCAACAATGTATAGGGTAACAAATAAATTTATGAAAATGTTTGGAATTTCAAGTTTAGAAGAACTTCCAGAACTTCCAAGATATAAATTAGATGAAAATGAACAAATAGTTATAGATGATGTAATTGAGGCTCCAATGCCCGAAAGGGAAGACGGGAAATTTAATGTAAGAGAAAAAAAAGAAGAAAATTAAATTTAAAATTGGAGGTAAATTATGGGAAAAAAAGAAGAATTTGTTAAGGAAATTACAAATATAGAAGATGATTTTGCAAAATGGTATACTGATGTTGTAATAAAAGCAGATCTTGCAGATTATACAGAAACTAAAGGTTGTATTGCGATTAAACCTTATGGTTATGCGATTTGGGAAAATATAAAAGATTATGCTGATAAAAAATTTAAAGAAGTAGGAATAACTAATTTTTATATGCCACTTCTTATACCAGAAAGCATGCTTGAGAAAGAAAAAGAACATGTTGAAGGATTTGCTCCAGAAGTAGCATGGGTTACAATAGGTGGAGGAGAAGAATTAGAAGAAAGACTTTGTATAAGACCAACTTCAGAGACAATTATTTCTACAATGTATGCTAAATGGGTTAAATCTTGGAGAGATTTACCAATACTTGGAAATCAGTGGTGTAGTGTTTTAAGATGGGAAAAAGAAACAAGACCATTTTTACGTTCTAGAGAATTTTTATGGCAAGAAGGTCATACAATTCACGAGACAGCAAAAGAGGCAGAAGATAGAACATTGTTAATGCTTGATGTTTATGCAGATGTAATAGAAAATCTTTTAGCAATACCTGTATTAAAAGGTAAAAAAACTAAAAAAGAGCAATTTGCAGGTGCAGATAGTACGTATACTGTAGAAACTTTAATGAAAGATGGTAGAGCTCTTCAAGCTGGAACTTCACATTATTTTGGACAAAATTTTTCAAAACCTTTTAATATTAAATTTCAAAATAGAGAAGGAAAAGAAGAATATGTATATCAAACATCATGGGGAATTACAACAAGATTAATAGGTGCAGTTATAATGGCACATGGAGATAATAGAGGTTTAAAATTACCTCCAAAAGTAGCACCAATTCAAGCAGTTATAGTTCCTATTGCTCAACATAAAGAAGGCGTATTAGAGAAATCTAATGAAATTTTTGAAGAATTAAAATCAAATTATAGAGTTAAATTAGATGATAGAGATAATTATTCTACAGGATTTAAATTTAATGATTGGGAAATGAGAGGTGTCCCTGTAAGAATAGAAATAGGACCAAAAGATATTGAAAAAGGTGTTGCAATTTTGGCAAGAAGAGATAATGGAGAAAAGGAAACAGTAGAATTAAAAAATCTTAATATAAGACTTGGAGAACTTTTGAATGAAATTCAAGAAAATATGTTTAAAGCTTGTGAAAAAGTAAGAGATGAAAGAACAACAGTTGCATATACTTTAGATGAAATAGCAGAAAATTTAGAAAAAAATCAAGGTTATGTAAAAACAATGTGGTGTGGTGATCAAGCTTGTGAAGATAAAGTAAAAGAAGTAACAGGAGCCCCATCAAGATGTATGCCATTTAAACAAGAGCATTTAGCAGATGTATGTCCAGTTTGCGGAAAAAAAGCTACAAAAATGATTGTATGGGGAAGACAATATTAATAATAAAAAGATAGTCTAAATAAATGGCTATCTTTTTTAATCCTAATCTATATAATATAAAAATATTGCAAATATCGTTTGGAAAGTAGTTCTGTAAAAACTAGCTTGACTTTAAGATATTTGCAATATTTTTATATTATATAGATCAGGTCTTTTAAACTTTCAATTTTTTTATTTGTTTAATTTCATCATATAATTTTGCAATATGTTCTTTTCTAGCTTTATATGCTATTTTAAATTCATCTATCATTTGAGGTATTTTTTCAGGATCTTCATGTGGTTTTAGATAACATTTTATTTCTTCTTTAAAATACTCTCTTTTATACTCAGATTTTGTAGATATCATTTTATTATAATATTTTCTAGCTGATTCAACTCTTTTAATTTCCTCTGTTAAAAAGTTTACATAGTCTATTCTTGATGCTATTTCATATTCTGTATCTTCTATAATAACTTTAAATAAAGTTTTTAATATCTTTTTATCTATTTTTCCTAAATTTGCAACTTTCAAATTTTTAATAGCATCAGACATATTGTTTATTTTAGAAGGTTGTGCATTACTTATCATAATATTTAAAGCATCAATAATTCCAATGTGACTTTTATATTGCCTTTTAGCAGTAATTGCTTCGAACTCATCTGCTACTCTTATTATTTGGGCTTCGTAAGGAATTTTATCTGCAGTTAAGCCATTTGGATATCCAGTACCATTTAAGGCTTCATGATGATAATATGGACCTGCAGCATATGGACGTAATTTTAAATCATTCATACACATTTTATATCCTATTGTAGTATGTGTTTTCATGATTTCGAATTCTTGATCTGTTAGTTTACTAGGTTTTTGTAAAACAGAAGGAGGAATAAACATTTTACCTATATCATGTAGATATGCACAAGTAGTACAATAAACTGTAAATCCTTTTGTCATATTTAATTTTTCACAAAGTCTACATGTAATATTTGCAACATTATCTGTATGTTTTCTTGTGAAATTATCTAAACCATCTAACATTTTTAATTGATAACGGATTCTTTCATCTAAGTTATAAGATTTTATGGAAGTACTGTTATAAAAATCAAAAGTTTCTTTCATTAAAAACTCCTCATTTGTAAAATAATTTTTGTACATATATTTTATATCTTAATAAAATTTTGGTCAAGGGAATTTGTTAGAAAAGCTTGAAAAAAGTAGAAAAATATAATATGATTTTGTAAAATTATAGAAGAAGATTTGAGGAATAAAAAATGTATTTAAAAAGGCTAGAAATGTATGGTTTTAAATCTTTTGCAGACAAAACTGTTTTGGATTTTATGCCAGGAATCACAACCGTAATTGGTCCAAATGGTTCAGGGAAAAGTAATATATCAGATTGTATTAGATGGATTTTAGGTGAACAAAGTTTGAAATCTTTAAGAGGAACAAAATCTGAAGATATAATTTTTGCAGGAACTCAAAATAGAAAAGCTTTAGGATATGCAGAAGCATCACTTGTAATAGATAATTCGGATTCCAAACTTCCTATAGAATATAATGAAGTAGTTGTAACAAGAAGAATATATAGAAGTGGCGAATCAGGATATTTTATAAATAAAGTACCTTGTAGGTTAAAAGATGTATTAGAATTATTTATGGATACAGGCATAGGAAAAGATGGATATTCTATTATAGGTCAAGGAAAAATAGATGAGATTTTAAGTAATAAATCAGAAGATAGAAGACATATTTTTGAAGAGGCTGCAGGTATTGTAAAATATAGAACAAGAAAAATGGATTCAGAAAAAAAACTAGAACAAACAAAATTAAATTTACTTAGAATAAATGATATTATTTCAGAAATAGAAGCTAATATAGAACCATTAAAAATACAATCTGAAAAAGCAAAAAGATTTTTGAGTTTAAGAGATGAACTAAAAAATATAGAAGTAGGATTATTTTTATATAATATAGATGATTATAAAAAACAAATACAAGATATACTAGAAAATATAGATATTATAGAAACTCAAAAGGTAAAAGAAGACGAGAATTTAAATAATATACAATTAGAAAAAGAAGAGTTAAAATTACAAATAGATAAGCTAATAGAAGAAATAGAAAAAACACAAAACTTACATTTTGAGGGAAACAAAGTAAAAGAACAATATAATAGTGAAATAAATGTTTCTTTAGAGAGAATTTCAAATAATAAAGAAAATTATGTAAGGTTTGGAGAGGAAATTGAAAGCTTAGAAAATAGAAATAAAGAATTAGAAGAGGAAAAAAATCAAAAGCAAGAAAAAAAGGACAATTTATATTTAAATAAAGAAAAATTTGAAAAAGAATTAAAAGAAAAAGAAGAAGAACTTGAAAAATATTCAAAAACATTATCAAATAAAGAAATAGAGATAGAATCTAAGAAACAAATAGTTCAAAAAAATATAGATGATAGATATGAAATTATAGCACAAATAAACAAAGAAAAAGCTGATTTTGAAAATTTTGAAAAAAGAGAGCATTCATTAAAAAACGATATTCAAGATACGATTTCAGAATTGGATAATACTAGAACAAATAAAGAGGAAAAATCTAAAGAGTTTTATAGTATAGATAAAAAAAGAACAGAAATTTTGCAAAAAATAGAAAAAATGCAAAAAGAAAACGAAATATCACAGGAAAAATTAAAAGATTTTAATGTGAAACTAAATAGTTATCAATCAGAATATAGAATAAAAGAATCAAGACTTAAATTTTTAATTGAAACAGAAAAAGAAAAAGAAGGTTATGCCAAAAGTGTAAAACTTTTACTTGAAGCAATAGAACGTGATTCTTCTTTGGCAAAAGGTGTTTATGGAGTATTAGCTAATTTGATTCAAGTAGATAAAAAATATGAAATTGCAATTGAAATGTCTTTAGGTGGAGCAATTCAAAATATTGTTACAGCATCAGAAGATGAAGCGAAAAAATTAGTTAATTATTTAAGAGAGAATAATTTAGGAAGAGCATCCTTTTTACCAATTACTTCTGTAAGGGGAACAAGATTATCTGGTGTAAATACAAAAAGAATAAATGGAATAATAGGGCTTGCTTCAGATTTAATTAAATATGACAAAAAGTATGATGGTATTATCTTAAGTTTACTTGGAAAAACAGTTATTGTAGAAGATATAGATAGTGCTGTTGCACTTGCAAAACAAAATGGATATAAATTTAGAATAGTTACATTAAAAGGTGATATTATAAATCCTTCAGGAGCTATAAGTGGAGGTTCTACTCCGAATAAGACAGTTAGCATATTAGGGAGAGGAAAAGAAATTAAATCACTTGAAGAAGAATTAAAATTTATTAAAGAAAAAATTGCAAGAGTGGAAAAAGAAAAATCGGAATATGAAAATAGTATTTCTGAAATCTTAGAAGAGTTTAATATAAAACAAAAAGAATCTCAAGAACTTGAAATTACATATGCAACAGAGAAACAAAAAATTGATAATATAGAATTAGAAATATTAAAATTAGATTCAAAACTTGCTAAGCTTAGGACAGATTTGGATTCTTGTGTCAAAGAAAAAGAATTAAATTTAAATAATCAAGAAAGCTTAAAAGAAAAAGTTTCAGATATAGATAAACAAAATGAAACTTTAAATATTGAAATTGAAGAATTTACAAATTTAAATAAAGATAATCAAAAATATATTGATGATTTAAATTTTGATATAACAAATTTAAAAATATCTGTATCATCATTTGATGAAAGTGAAGTTTCTATTAATGAAATAATGGAAAGAATAAATGCAGATATTAAAAATAATATATCAAGTATAGAAAATAAAAAGAATTTAAGAGAGAAAAATCTTCAAGAAACAAAAGAATTAGAAAACAAAATCGAAGAAATTAAAAATAAAATATTAAAACTAGAAGAAGAAATTGATGGAAGTAAAGAAAAAGTTGAAAAATTAAAAAATGATAGAATAAATAAAAATGAAAAATTATTAATTATAGAATCAGATATTGAAAATCAAAATGAAAAAATAGAAGATATAAAAAATCAAATTTCAAAGTTGGATTTAAAGAAATCAAAAATAGAACTTGAATTAAATCAAGTTATAAATAAAATGTGGGAAGAATATGAACTTACTCCAAATAATGTAGAAAATATAGAAAAAGCTAAAAACCCGTCAGAAGTGCAGAAAAAAGTGAATTCAATAAGAAATGAAATAAAAGAATTAGGTAGTGTAAATATAGATGCAATAAAAGAATATAAAGAAATAAAAGAACGATATGATTTTATGAGTGAACAAAGATTAGATTTAGAGAATTCAAGTAATAAATTGAGAAAAGTTATTAATGAAATGACAGAAACAATGAAAAAACAATTTGCAGAACAATTTAAAATAATTAATAAAAATTTTGGAGAAGTTTTTGCAGAATTATTTGGAGGAGGAAAAGCAGAATTAATTCTTTCAGATAAGGAAAATATATTAGAATCAGGTATTGAAATTAATGTTCAACCACCAGGAAAGAAACTTCAAAATATGATGCTTTTGTCAGGTGGAGAAAGAGCTTTTACAGCAATTGCATTATTATTTGCAATATTAAAAATAAATCCAGCACCATTTTGTGTATTAGATGAAATAGAAGCAGCTCTTGATGATGTTAATGTATATAGATTTTCAGAATATTTAAAAAAATTTTCTGAAAATTCACAGTTTTTGGTTATAACACATAGAAAAGGTACAATGGAAGCAGCAGATACTGTTTATGGAATTACAATGGAAGAAAAAGGAATAAGTAAATTATTATCTATGAAATTAAAATAAGGAGAAAGTTATGGATAAAAATAGAGAATCAAAACTTGAAAGTTTTAGAGAATTTATAGAAGAATATTTATATTGTAGAGATTTTTCAGAACATATCTCACGGAAATCCACGATTTCAAACAATTTTGTGGAGACTTTCAAGTTTTTTAGAACAGAAAAATATAAGACCATATTCTAATGAAGCTAAAGATATGTTAGATGAAATAGTTAATTTAGAAAAGAATAATCAAGTAACATTTATAGAACCTACATCTCTTTCCAATACTGTTATGGCATCTAAATATTATATAGATCCATTAGATGAAAAACTAAAAAGAATGAGATTAGAAAAAAATGAAGCAGAAGAAATAAAAACAATAAGTGTTTATAATGATGATGGAATAGAAGAATCTATATTATTAGAACAAACAATAGGAAATACTAAAAAATATTTTTCTAGAACTACAAGAGTTCCAAATAGAATAGATATGATTAAAATAAAAAGATGGGGAGAAGAAAAAGGAAAAATAAATTCTTTAGAGGATATTTATCAAATAAGATGTATGAAAGTTGGTTTAGAAGATATTATGCCAGATGCAGAAGATTTAGATCCTTTTGAAATAATGAATTTTAAAAGATTTGGTTTACCACCAATATATAGAGATTTAAACCCAGAGGAATTACAAATAATAACTAAAATGGGTGGGATGATATATCCGCTTACAGAAATAGAAAGACAGAAGTTATTAGAAGAATATAAAAGATTAAATAAAGAGTATCATAGGACAAATGCTTTTGAAAAAGGAATTGCAAAGGCATTAGCAGTAAAAGAAAGACAATTAGGTGAAGAAAAATAAAAGTAAGAAAGAGGTACTTATGAAAAAAAATGTTTTATTAAAAGTAATATTTATTATATTTTTGGCAGTTTTAATATTTTTTATTAAACCAAAATCTTCTTTTGCAGAATCGCAGAAGATTAATAATTTAAATTTTGATGTATTAGTTAGAAATAATGGAGATTTGGATATTAAAGAAACTTGGAATATAGAAATATCAGATACAAATACATTATTTAAAACTTTTAAAATGGATGATTCTTATGATGAAATAAAGGATGTTACAGTGACAGAAATATTAACTGATGGAAAAAAAGTTGTATATGAACCAAAAGAAGAGTATTCATATCATGTAGATAGAAATTATTATCAAGCTTTAGTAAATCCAGATAATGATTTTGAGATTGCATGGGGAGTTGATGTTAGTGGAACTGAAACAAGGACATTTGAGATAAATTATACAGTTGCAAATCATGTAACATTATATAATGATTGTGCAGAAGTTTATTGGAAATTAATAGGAGATGATTTTGATATTCCAATAGAAAAAATAGATGGAATTATAAAAGTACCATATGGAATTGTAGATGAAGAAGATTTTAGAGTATGGGCACATGGACCACTTAATGGAAATATAAACAAAGATACTCAATATCAAGCTAGTTTTAGTGTAGA
Source organism: uncultured Clostridia bacterium (assembly GCA_944390285.1). Taxonomy (GTDB): domain Bacteria; phylum Bacillota; class Clostridia; order TANB77; family CAG-508; genus Scatovivens. Next base: position 55,653 of record CALXPN010000002.1, on the reverse strand, counting down.
GAATTTAGAAAGAAATACATTTTTAGAAATTAGAATTGCAACACCAACATCTATGTTTATAAATACACAAAAAAAAGTAGATGAGAATAAATTAGATACAATAATTTCTGAAGAGACAGATTATGCAAATGAAGCAAATGAAAAAAGAGAAAAAAATGAAAAAATGCAAGAGCTTGTTAGTAATATTGTTGTGATTGTTGGAATTATAGGAAGTGTTTTATGTATCAAATATTGGTTTACTATTTCAAAAGAGTCAAAAGAAAATCCTAAAATATTACCAGAAGAAAAAATAAAATATTTTAGAGAATTACCAGATGAAAATGCAAGTGTATTAGAAGCAAGTTTTCTATATTATTTGAATAATACAGATTATAATATAGGAAAAATAATTTCAGCTACAATGCTTAATATGTGCTTAAAAGGGTGGATAAGTTTTGAAGAAAAACAATCTGACAATAAAAAAGAAAGTATTGAAAATACTAAGAAAAATTTTATCATAAAATTAAATAAGAATGGAAAAGAATTAAATGAAGATGAAAAATATTTATACAATTATTTAAAAAATATAAGTAATAATAATATATTTACAATAAAAGATTTTGAAAAGTATAATAAAAAACATACAAAACAAGTACAAGAATTAGTAAAAGAATATTCAAAACTAGCTAAAAAAGAAAATACACAAAAAGAAACATATGATGAGAATATAATCAAAAAAAGTGCAAAATATACAGTTCCTTGTGTAATTCTAATGTTCTGTATAATAATTGCGTTTGGTATGATTTTTGCTTCATCAATAGTTGCAATTTCAGTTATATTTTTGGTTTTATCTATAGCTGTTTTTACAAAATTAATGTGCTATATATCAAGATTTAATGGATTAACACAAAAAGGTGCAAATCAGAGGGAAAAATGGAGTGCTCTAAAAAGATATATGGAAGATTTTTCAAAACTTGATGATAAAGAAGTTCCAGATTTAGTATTATGGGAAAAATTTTTAGTTTTTGCAACAGCATTTGGAATTTCAGAAAAAGTTATAGAACAATTAAAAGTAAAATTTCCAGAGCTTGGTGATGAACAATATTTAAGAAATAATTATTCATATATGTATATAGCTTTTAATTCAAATAGTAATTTTAATTTTATAAATACAATGAATTCTTCTATTGGAAGTAGTATAAATTATTCATCAGGTACAGGTGCTGGTGGAGGATTTTCAACAGGAGGAGGATTTGGCGGTGGAGGCCGGAGGTGGCGGAGGCCGTTAAAGTAATTATATAATATTGAACATTTAACTTATAATTTTAATAAAATATAAATATATTTATAGTAAAAATTAAATATTTATTTATTAATAAAATACTAAAGTAAAATAAATAAAAAGTGGGATAGAATAACAAAAAAATATAAAAAAATATAAAAAAAAGGTATAAAAAATCCACTTTAAAAGAAAAGTATAAAAATCAATTATACAGAAAAAATGAGAATAAAAGAGAAAAAAGAACATTTAAAGAGAAAACTATGGAAAAACTTCAAGTACAGATAAAAGATTTAGATTTAAAAGTATTAAAATGAATTTACAATTGTTTTTAGTGTTTGAAATGGAATTTTATTTATAGTATAATAATGCCTAGTGACGAATTTTAAAAAGCTGAAAAGGAGAGTGAATTTTATTTTAGTAAATTGGGTTAGATATTGTACAAAAGAAGCTGTGAAAACCCTAAAACTTGTCACAATTGGTTCTGCCATAGTTATTGCTGTGGTATGTATTAAATACAAACCTGCATATAAAGTCACAATATCAGGTGAGACCATTGGATTTGTAGATAATATAGATATTATAAAAGCAAAAATCGATAAATATATGAATGATACTTCTGGTAATATAGCATTTAGAGAAATAGCCAATATGCCAGAATATGAATTTAAATTAATAAATAGGGATAAAAAGACAGAGGAAAAAGAAGTTATGCTTGCAGTTCAAAATTTGACAACAACAACTTATAAAACATATGCTGTTACATCAGATGGTGAGCAAAAAGCTGTTGTTGCAACTCAACAAGAAGCAGAAAGCATAATAAATGAACTAAAAACAAATTTAAATCCAGAAGTAGATTTAAAATTAGGTATTGTAGAAGTTTATGAAACTGAAAACTCATCAGTTTCAAAAGACAATGCAATGTTAATATTAAATGAATTTAAAACTGCAAAAGTTACAGAATATGAAACTAAGAAAGCTGAAGCAGAAGCAGCTGCAAAAGCAGCAGAAGAGGCGAAAAGGGCTGAAGAAGCTAAAAAAAGGAAAAAAACTATAGTAAGTGAAGCTCAAAGTATAGCAACAACAACTAGAGCAGAAGCAAGCGGAAATATAAATGGTATGGCTCTTTCAATACCAGTTAGTGGTTCTATAACATCAAGATTTGGAGTAAGGAGTTCTTCTAGATCTTCAGCACATACTGGACTTGATATATCAGCACCATCTGGTACAGGAATAAGACCTATTACTTCTGGAACTGTAACATATGCGGGATATAAAGGATCTTATGGAAATTTAGTAATAATAAATCATGGTGGAGGAGTTGAATCATATTATGCACATTGTAGTGCTATATATGTATCAGTCGGAGATCAAGTAGGACCAGGAACTACAATTTCTGCAGTCGGTTCTACAGGAAATTCTACAGGTCCTCATTTACATTTAGAAATAAGATTAGGTGGTTCGCCTGTAAATCCACAAAATTATTTATATTAAAAAATTGAACCTTAAAGGTTCTTTTTTTATGTAACAAAATTAACTTTTTTTTATCATTTTAGTAACATATGGAAAATCTGTTGACAAAAATTAACATTTAATATTAAGATTAAATAAGAAGATTAGATTATTTATTATAAAAAATAAGGAGAAACAAAAGATATGGAAAATAAAAAAGATGAAAATGTAAGTACAAAAAACAGATTTACAGCATTAATGTTATGTTGGTTTTTAGGTTTTTTTGGAGTACATCGTTTATATGCTGGAAAAATAGGCTCAGGATTTTTAATGATGTATGGAACTATAGCTTCTGTTCTTGCATTATTGGTTTGTACACCAATAGGTGCTATGTGTTTAATTACAATGCTTGCATTAGTTGCAAATGATTTTGTTTTCTTAGCTTTCGGACAATTTAAAGATTGCTATGGAAAATTAATGTCATCAGATGAATTATATAGATAAATTGTGTATAATAAAAATCCATATATATAATAAAAAAATAAAAATATGGAATGGAAAGTAGTTTGAATATAGAAATTCTTAGGTTAGATTTGTTAGGGAATCTCAGGCTTGTTCCTGAGGGCGCTGACAAATCTAATCTTAGAATTTTTATGAAAACTAGCTTGACTAGAAATATTTTTATTTTTTTATTATATATATGGATTTTATTGTTTTATATAAAATTTACAAAGTGATATATATTTATACAAGTATATCACTTTTTTCTTGTGTTTTTTAAATTTTCATTATATAATTATGCATTATGAAAGGAGATGAATTAAATGGCAATAAGTAAAGAAGAAGTTATTCATATTGCAAAACTTGCAGATTTAAATCTTTCAGAAGATGAAATAGAAAAATATACTAAAGATATGCAGGAAATTTTAGAATTTGCAAATAGAATAAACAATGTAGATACAAGTGAAATGACGGAAACAATTGCAGCTAATGAAAAAAGCAATGTATTTAGAAAAGATGAAGTTGTAAAGTTTGAAAACAGAGAAGTATTATTATCAAATGCACCAAGTCAAGATGAGGGGATGTTTAGAATTCCAAAAGTATTAAATTAATATATATATTAAATATACTATAAATGAAAGAGGAAATGTATGATAGTTGGAATAGATATTGATGATACAATTACAGACACTTATGAAGTAATGATGGCATATGCATCTGAATATACAGTAGATGTTTTAAACAAAGAACCTATAATGAGAGATATTAGTAATTGTGATAATCACTTTTATATGAGAAATTTAAATGAATGGAATGAAGGCGAAGATTTAAAATTTTTAGATGAATATTATGAAAAAATAATATCAAACGTAAAACCTAAAACTTTATCTTTAAAATATTTGAATAAAATTCATGAAGAAGGAAATAAAATAATACTTATTACTGCAAGATGGGAAACAGATAAATTCGATGTAAAAAAGATAACAACTAACTGGATAAAAGAAAATAATATTCCTTATGATAAATTAATAATAAATGCAGAAAATAAATTAATAGCTGCAAAATCAGAAAAATTAGATGTTTTTATAGATGATAGTTTTCAAAATTGTAAAATGGTATCAAGTGCTGGTATAAAAACATTTATAATGGATACAAGAGTAAATAAAGGATTAAAAGATGATAAAATAGAAAGAATTTATTCTTGGCCACATTTATATATGAAATTAAAAAAATTAGAAAATTATAATTAATTTACTAAAATGTAAAAAAAACGAGGAGGAAAATAAATGCAACTTTATGAATATACAGTTCATGAACTTATAGAAAAATTAGAAAAAGGTGAGACAAGCTCAGAAGAAATAACAAAAGATTATTTTAAAAGAATAAAAGAAATAGATCCAAAAGTAAAAGCTTATATTTCAACTTTAGAAGAATCAGCTTTAGAAAAAGCAAGAAAAATAGATGAAAAAAGGAAATCAGGAGAAACTTTAAGTAAATTTGCAGGAATTCCAATAGGAATAAAAGATAATATGTGTATAGAAGGTACAAAGACAACTTGTAGTTCAAAAATGTTAGAAAATTTTGTTGCACCATATAATGCAACAGTTATAGAAAAGTTAAATGATGAAGATGTAGTATATCTTGGAAAATTAAATATGGACGAATTTGCAATGGGAAGTTCAACAGAACGTTCTGCATTTTTTATAACACACAACCCTTGGGATTTAGATAGGGTACCCGGAGGAAGTTCAGGTGGAAGTGCAGCAGCGGTAGCAGCAGATATGGCGCCATGGGCACTTGGAAGTGATACTGGCGGAAGTATTCGTCAACCATCATCACTTTGTGGTGTAGTAGGTTTAAAACCAACCTATGGTTTAGTATCAAGATATGGTTTAGTGGCTTTTGCTTCATCACTTGACCAAATAGGGCCAATAACAAAAGATGTCACAGACTCAGCAATGCTTTTAAATTTAATTGCAGGACACGATGAAAAGGATTCTACATCTATGGATTTAGAAAAAAAAGACTATACTAAAGCTTTAGTAAATGATGTAAAAGGCATGAGAATTGGAATACCTAAAGAATATGTGGGAGAAGGAATAAATGAGGAAGTAAAAAATGCTATTTTAGAAGTTGCAAAAAAATATGAAGAATTAGGTGCAGTAGTGGAAGATTGTTCTTTTGATGTAGGACAATATGCAACATCTGTATATTATATTATTGCAGATGCAGAGGCAAGTTCAAACTTAGGAAGATTTGATGGAATTCGTTATGGATATAGAAGTGAAAAATATGATAATTTAAAAGATATTTATAGAAATTCTAGAAGTGAAGGTTTCGGACCAGAAGTAAAAAGAAGAATAATGGTTGGTACTTATGTACTTTCTTCAGGATATTATGATGCTTATTATAAAAAAGCTCAAAAGGTAAGAACTGTTATAAAAGATGCTTATAATAAATTGTTTGAAAAATATGATTTATTATTAACACCAACTTCACCAACAACAGCTTTTAAAATTGGTGAAAAAACAGAAAATCCATTAGAAATGTATTTAGCAGATATCTGTACTGTTCCTGTAAATATTGGAGGACTTCCAGGAATGAGTATACCTTGTGCTTTAGATAGTAATGGAATGCCAATAGGTTTTCAATTAATAGCAAAACCTTTTGCTGAAGAAAATATTTTTAGAGCAGCATATACTTATGAACAAAATACAAACTTTAGAGAAAATAAACCAAGCTTTAAAGGAGGTAATAGCTAATGGCAAGAGAAGATTATGAAGTAGTAATAGGATTAGAAGTTCACTGTGAACTTTCAACAAAAACAAAGATATTTTGTTCATGTTCAACAGAATTTGGTGGAGAACCAAATACTCATTGTTGTCCAATTTGTATGGCAATGCCAGGAACTTTGCCAGTATTAAATGAAAAAGTAGTGGAATATGCAGTAAAAGCAGGACTTGCTACAAATTGCAGTATAGAAAAAAATAGTAAAAATGATAGAAAAAATTATTTTTATCCAGATAATCCTAAATCATATCAAATTTCTCAATATGATAAACCACTTTGTTATGATGGATATGTAACAATAGAAACAGAAGAGGGAGAAAAGAAAATTAGAATAGAGAGAATTCATATAGAAGAAGATGCTGGAAAATTAAATCATGATGAGTATGGAAGAGGAAGTTTTGTGGATTTAAATAGAGCTGGTGTTCCATTAATAGAAGTTGTATCTAAACCTGATTTAAGAAGTGCTAAAGAAGCAGAAAGTTATATGAGAAAATTAAAATCTATTTTTGAATATATAGAGATATCTGATTGTAAAATGGAACAAGGTTCATTAAGAGCAGATGTTAATGTGTCTGTTAGAAAAAAAGGTTCAAAAGAATTTGGTACTAGAACAGAGATGAAAAATATGAATTCTTTTAGAAATATAGTAAGAGCTATTGAATATGAAACAGAAAGACAGATAGATGAAATAGAAAACGGAAATGAAATTATGCAAGAATCTTTAAGATGGGATGAGATATCTGGAAGAACTTTTCCAATGAGAGATAAAGAAGATGCAGATGATTATAGATATTTTCCAGAACCAGATTTAGTTTCTATAAAGTTATCTGATGAATATATAAATAAAATAAAAAATGAATTGCCAGAGTTACCAGAAAGTAGAAGAAAAAGATATATTGATGATTATAATTTAACTGAAAAAGCAGCAAACTTTGTGACAAGTTCGAAATATTATTCTAATCTTTTTGAAGAAGCTGTAGAAATTTGTAAAAATCCAAAAACAGTTGGAAATTTAATAATGTCTGATATTGCTAGAATTTTAAATGAAAGAGAAGAAGAACCAGATTCTTTAAAATTTACAGGTAAAGAATTAGGAGAACTTGTAACATTAATAGATAAAGGAACAATAAGTTCATCAATAGCAAAAAAAGTTTTAGAAGAATTATTTAATGAAGTAAAAATGCCTAGCAAAATAATTGAAGAAAAAGGTTGGGTACAAATCTCTGATGAAAATGCCATAAAAGAAGTTGTAGAAAAAGTATTAGATGCAAACCCACAATCAGTTTCTGATTATAAAGCAGGTAAAGATAAAGCTTTAGGTTTCTTGGTAGGTCAAGCAATGAAAGAAACTAAAGGAAAAGCAAATCCACAAATGTTAAATAAATTATTCTTAGAAGAATTAAAAAAAGGAGAATAATCTTATGGAAAAATCAAAAGTATATTTTACAGATTTTAGAGCAAGACCTGGATATAATTTATTACAAAAATTAGAAAGGTTAATAAAAACAGCTGGAATTAACAAAATAGATTTTAAAAATAAATATGTAGCTATAAAAATACATTTTGGAGAGCCTGGAAATTTAGCCTATTTAAGACCAAATTATTCAAAAGTAGTTGCGGATGTTGTAAAAGAACTTGGTGGAAAACCATTTTTAACAGACTGTAATACACTTTATGTTGGTGGTAGAAAAAATGCACTAGATCATATAGATGCAGCATATACAAATGGATATACACCATTTTCAACTGGATGTCATGTAATTATTGCAGATGGTTTAAAAGGAACGGATGAAGCGTATGTAGATATAAATGGAGAATATGTTAAAACTGCAAAAATTGGTAGGGCAATTGCTGATGCGGATATTATAATTTCTTTAAATCATTTTAAAGGACATGAAGGAACAGGTTTTGGTGGAGCCATAAAAAATATTGGTATGGGATGTGGTTCAAGAGCTGGTAAAATGGAAATGCATAATAGTGGAAAACCAATAGTTTTTAAAGATAAATGTAAAAAATGCAAACAGTGTATAAAAATTTGTGCACATAATGCAATATCTTATGATGAAGAAGGAATCGCACAAATAGATCATAAAAAATGTGTTGGTTGCGGAAGATGTATAGGAATTTGCAACTTTGATGCAATAACAGCACCTAATGATGAAGCAGCAGATATATTAAATAAAAAAATGGCAGAATATGCATATGCAGTTGTGAAAGATAAACCACAATTTCATATTAGTTTAATTTGTGATGTATCTCCTAATTGTGATTGTCATGGTGAAAATGATGCTCCTATTGTTCCAAATATAGGAATGCTTGCATCATTTGATATGGTGGCTTTAGATAAAGCTTGTGCTGATTTAGTAAATAAACAAACAGTATTTGAAAATAGTGCTTTAGGTGAGAATATGAAGAAATTTGATAAAAAATACATAAATAGATTTAATGGAGATAAGTTCCATATAAATCATCCAGAAACAAATTGGGAATCTCAAATAAGTCATTCAGAAAAAATAAGACTTGGAAATTCAGAATATGACTTAATAGAAATAAAATAATAAATGAAAAGTGTTACATTTTTGTAGCACTTTTTTAATAATATTTTATGAAAATAATGATATGAATTATTTTTTTTGTGTTATAATGATTATAGTAATTTTATAAAAAAAGGGGGAATTTAATAAAATTATGGAACAAGCAATTAATAAAAGAGTAAAAGATTTTTCAAAAACTAGTGATACTATTCAAACAATTTTAATTTTTTTATTAGCATTATTAGTACCAACATTTTTAGGAAACATTATTAATAATACTTTTGGAAAAACAAGTGTTATTGCACAAAATTCTCAAATTATAGTAGGCTCAATTGTAAATACTGCATTAATAATATCTGCAATAAATTTAAAAGGTTGGAAGAAAATATTAGGAGTAGTAACAATGCCAAGTATATCTACAATATTAAGTGGATATGTTTTTAAAAGTGCATCTGTGTATATGGTATACATGATACCTGCAATATGGATAGGAAATTTTGTATTAATTTATGCATATAAATGGATAATGTTAGAAAAAGAAAAAAACTATTTTTTAGCAGGAATTATTGGAATAATAACAAAAGTTTTAGTAATAGCTGGTGGATTTATGTTGTTAAAGGCATTTGGAATATTTCCAGATAAAATGGTAAATACTTTACAAACTGCTATGACAACAACACAATTAATAACAGCTTCAATTGGTACTGTAATAGCTTTTATAATATATTTTATAGAAAACAAAGTTGTAAAAAATTAATTTACATCTCAAAAAACAAGTAACTATATATTTTATATAAACATCTTAAGGTCAAGCTAGTTTTCATAGAAATTCTAAAGTTAAATTTGTCAGCGCCCTCAGGAACAAGCCTGAGATTCCCTAACAAATTTAACTTAATAATTTCTATATTCAAACTACTTTCCAAACGATGTTTATATAAAATATATAGTTACTTGTTTTTTTATAAATTTGATTTTTATTACATATGATGTTATACTAAATAAGGAAATCCAAGTTAGAATCCTCTAGTTTTACCGGGGATCAGTCAAAAAATAAGAGAGGAGAGGTAAAATGAAAAAAATTTTTTCTATGATCCTGATTGTATGCATGGCACTTTCATTAACGAGTTGTAATTTGGAGCAACGGTTAAGTCGTGGCTTACCAGAAACATGTGCAGAATATTATACAAACATTATTCTGCAATCTGGTGAATTTATGGAAGAAGGGTATACAATAGAGGTAGATAGGAATAGAGAATCTGCTGTTTTGTATACTATGGATTCTACAGGTAAGATTGTGAATAGGTATGAGATAATGGGAGACTTACTAAAAGATATTCTTTCTTGTGCAAATAAGCATGAACCTGAATTCCATAAATATACGTATGAGATTAAGGTAAATGAAAATATAATTATTGGTTCTCATCTATAGGTCTTAAGAGATTATTTTTTTCAAACTCGTCATGCAGTGTTTGTATGGCGAGTTTTTACTATTTAAAAAATAAGATATTAATTAGCTAAATAGTTGAAATGTAAATTTCTCTATGCTATAATACTTATGTCAACTAATAGAGAAAGGGGATATAACCAATATTATGATTTCTAATTTAAATTTATTAACAAAAGAGGAATTAGAAGAATTAGAAAAATATGTTAAAAGAAATATCACAAAAAGTTCAAAAGATGTGGATAAGTTATTTGAAGATTTAAAAGCAGGAAGATTAAAAAATAGAAATATAGATGTTGATGCTTTGGATTTTGTTTGTGAGGGGTTATCAGATATTGTTGAAAATTGGGATGTAGAAAGAAATGAAAAAGTAGAAAATCAGAATGAAGAAATTAGTAGAATTGAAGAATTAGTATGTGCTCCTAATACAAGAGTAGGTAAATTTTTAAGTACAGATAAAAGAAAACAATATACTCTTAAAGAGGGAATTGCGATTTTAAAACAACAAGGAAAATTAGATAGTCTATTACAATATATTGCAGATTTAGATACAAGAAGAGATTTATTTAGGTTTGTTTCACATGATTTAGAACATACAAAAAGAGTATTAATAAATGCAGATATGTTAATGAGTTTAAAAGGAAATATATCAGAAAGAGAAAGAAAAATAGTGTTAACTGCTATAGAATATCATGATAATGGTAGAATACATGATTTTGAAGATAAAGAGCATGGAAAAAGAGCAGCAGATAATTTAAAAGATGAATTAAAGGATTTTTCAAATAGTGAACAAAAATTAATAAAATTTATAATTACAGAGCATTGCAAATCAAAGGGTGAAAATGAAACAGCAATTGCTATATTAAAAGAGTCAAAACATAAAAAATCTATATACAGAAAATTATTAAATATAATGAAAGATGCAGATAAATTAGATAGGGTCAGATTTCCTGAGATTATTCCATTAATGACAGACTCATTAGATCCAAATAGATTGCAAAATGAAGAAGCAAAGAACTTAATAAAATTTGCTTGTGAAATATTAGAAAAAAGTGATACTTTATTAAAAACAAAAGCTAGTTTAAAAAATACTAAGACTTTAGATAAACTATTTAAAAGAACAGAAATATTTGCAGAAGGTGAAGAAGGAGAAACTTTATATAATAGTGTTCAAGAGATTTTAAGCCAAAATGGATATCCTAAAAGAAGTGGGAGATTAAACATACCGAATTTAGATAAACTTGAAGAAAAATTTATAAAAGATGGATATATATATCTTTTTAGAGGTACAAGAAAAGGTCAAAAAAGTGGATTTTATGCATATGAGTATGGAAAAAATAAAAAAAATTTACAACAAATTTTGAAAAAGAATCCACAATTAAAAATAGAAGATTTAACAGAAGAACAAAGTATGAAAGGGAGAGGATATTTTATTTCAGCTACTACAAAATTAGGATCAGCTTTAAGTTTTTCAAAATTCAATCCACAAACAGGTTCAGCAGGTAGTATATATATAATAAAGATGAAACCAGAAGAAGTATATAAAACAATTCCACCAATCAAACAATTTTTAGATTCGATTGAAAGATATAAAGGTGAAAATGAAGGGAATGACGAAAGAGAATATTTAATTCCAGATTTTGTAAAACCAGAAGAAATAGTAGCAGAGTTTGATTGTAGAGATTTAAATGGAATATGTAATTTTATAAAAAATGATATAGGATTAGATGTAACATTAGATGATTTAGGAATAGATCAAGAAATATTGGAAGACCAAGAATTATTTGAAAAAGTTTTGGCAAAAATTTGTATAGGAAATGAAGAATTAAATAGACATTTCTTTGCATCACAGGGACCAGATTCTAAAGCTAAGGATGCGGAAATTGGTTTTAAGTTGATGAAAGAAATAATGAGTTTTCCTGATGGAAAAAGAATATTAGATGAACTGATGAAAAAAATGATAAAAGATGGACTAAATATGATGAAAGATAGATAAAAGAAAGGAAATAGTATTATGAAATTAATATCTATTCCAAAAGATAAATATAGAGATTATAGATTAGATTTAATGTTTGATTGTTATAAATGGGATCCACAATTTCTAGATAATAATACTATTGCAAAATATGCACTAGTTATAACAGAAGAAGAACATAAACAATTAAAAAAATTAACAGAGCAATTGGACAAAGAAACAAGAGAAGCTGAAGAGTTTTTAAATAAAAATTTAGAATTTACTAAAATATTAAACTTACCTTTTAAAATACATAATGAAATTAAAACAATGAAAAATTATAATCCTAATATACATATAAGATTGATGAGATTTGATTTTCATCCAACATATGAAGGTTTTAAAGTAAGTGAAGTAAATAGTGATGTTCCAGGTGGATTTGCAGAAGCATCTTTAATGCCTGAAATTGCCCAAAAGTTACTTGGGAAAAATAAATATTATTTTAAAAATTTCGGAGAGATATTAACAAGTTCTATTTTAAAGAAAGTAAAATCAAATGGAAAAATAATGCTAGTACATTGTACTTGTTTTAGTGATGATAGACAAGTTATGCAATTTTTAGGAGATAAATTACAAAATTTAGGATTTAATATAATTTATGGAGCTTCAGATCATATAAGATTTAAAAATACTGAAGCTTATAGTATTCTTAGTGGTAATGAAGGAAAATTAGACGGAATAATTAGATTCACACCAATAGAGTGGTTGATGCAAGTTAAACCTAAATTTTGGCAAGGGTATTTTAATACAATAACACCCTCTTGTAATCACCCAATAGCAATATTTGCTCAAACTAAAAGATTTCCTTTGATATGGAAAAAATTAGAAGAACAGGGCTTGGTGTTTAATACATGGAAAAAATTATTACCTAAAACAATGCAAGTTAATGGTAAAGAAGATAAAGAAAAGTATATATATAAACCAGTATATGGAAGAGTTGGTGAAAAAATTTCTATAAAAGAAGCTTGTGAAGAAGGAGAATATGATAAAATATTAAAAGATGTGAAAAAACATCCTAATAAATATATAGCACAAGAAAAATTTGAAAGCAGACCATTAGTTGGAGATGATAATGAAGAGTTTCATTTGTGTTTAGGTTCTTATGCAATTGATGGCAAACATGCAGGATATTATGGAAGAATAAGTAAAACTAGAAGAATAGATTCGAATGCAGCAGATATACCAGTTTTAATTGAGAGGAATAAAAATGACGGGTAAAGAAATTTATAAAATATGGGCACCAGAAAATGCAAAATGGGTAGACTGGGTAAGACCAGTTCCTTTTGTTGGAATAGATTATAATTTAAAAATGTATAAATATAATAATTTTCAAATTCCAAAATTAGAAATATTAGATGAATTTATGCTAGAAACAGCTATAATAGTAGATTTTCCAGGAATAAAAAGTGTAGAATATGGAATAGCTCTAGCTAAGTTAGGATTTAGACCAATTCCTATATATAATGGGACATTAGAACAAGAAAATTCAATTGCTACTACAGATAATAAGAATATAATATATGGATTAATAAAAGGTTCAAGAGAATTAAAAAAAATTCAAATAAAAGAAGATGCAATGCCAACATTTTTATTAGATAGTAATCGTATGAATAGATTTAAAGTAGATGAATCTGTTTTTGATAATAGTTGGGATATATATGCTCAAGATTTACCAACAGCAGAATATTTATTAAATAATAAAATAAAAAAAATTTTAATAATAGGTAATGTTATTCAAAAAGATTTAAAGAAAATTTTATATGAATTTCAAAAAAAAGGATTAAAAATATTCTTGGAAAAAGAATATGAAATACCCAAGTTTGTTATTATAAAAAAACCGAAAATAGATAAAGAAGATTGAAAGGAGAATATGAATTTGCAAAATGGCATATTCATGTAAATTATATAATGATAAAATTTGATGGGAATATTGTTCAATTTGGTTTTGGAGCAGTAGGAAAAAGTTTTTATGAAAAAGTTTCAAATGAAATAAGATTCTATGAAAATAATTATTTTGTAATATCAAAAGACAAATATGAATTTGATGCTTTTGTAAATTTAGGTGGAATTGTTAAAAACTTTATTATTTGTGATGTAACAAAAGAGAATTTTAGTGAGGTTTTTAAAAAATATTTAAGTGAGGGAGATTTACTTATAGATTTTGCAGATACAGTTGGAACAAAAGATATTTGTGATTGGTGTGCTAAAAATAATATTATGTATATTAATACAGGAGAAGCAGATTGGCCAGATAATTGGTATAGCATTTTAAATGAAAATAAATTAAAACAAGATTTAAGAAAAAAGTATCTGGAAAATCAAGAATTTAATAAACATCCTATTGTTTTACAACATGGAGATAATCCAGGACTTGTATCTCATTTTGTAAAAGCAGGATTGGAATCTATTATAAATAATCAATATGGAAAAAATAAAGAACTAAAAAAATTATTAAAAGAAAATAAGTTTAATGAAATAGCATACAAATTAGGACTAAAAATGATACATGTAAATGATATAGATCTTCAGAAAATTAATGATGAATATAAAGATAATAAATTATTTAATACATGGTGTATAGATTCATTTTTTTTTGAAATGTTAAGTGAAGCAACAATAAATATAGGAACACACGAAAATATTAGATTTAATGATAAGTGTAAAAAAATAGATGAAAAAGAAGGCTTTATTGAACTAAATAAAATAGCATTAGATGTAAAATGTAATACATATTATCCGAATGGAAAATTTGAGGGATTTCTTGTGCCACACGAAGAAACAATTACTATTGCTAAAGCTTTAGAAGTAAAAAAACAAGATAAAATTATTTATAGACCAACTGTAGTGTTTTTATATTCACCATGTGAATATGCTAAAAAATATTTTGAGAATGCAAAGGTAAATAGTTATCCTGATTTAGATTTAAATAAACCACAAGATTGTGAAAATGAAAATGGTAAAACAATTATAAGAGGTTGTATATATCCTGAATATTATGAAATTGTGTATAAAGAGAAAATAGAATCAGGAACAGAATATGTTGGAGTTTTACTATTAGGCGAAAAATTTGATCCAGTTTGGGTAGGAAATAGAGTAGAACTAGAGTTCTTATATAAAAATCCTAAAGACTCTTATTGGCAAACTCCTACAATTACACCTGTTTCAATGTCTGCATTATCAGCAGTTTGTTGGATGATAAAAAACAAAAATAAAGGGGGAATTTATTTTCCAGATGATATTTTAGATTATAAGTATATTTTAAAAATAGCTGAAAAGTATATCTCTAAAATTGTTTATAAAACTTTTAAGAAAGAAGAACTAGAAAAAGAATTAAATATAAATTTATCCAAAATTCAATTTGATGATTTTTTTGTAAAATAATAAATAGAGGGTATTAAAGGTTCCCTCTATTTATTTAATTATTATAATATGTGTTAATGACCCCCTCCGGCCACCGCCACCACCACGGCCTCCTCCACCGTAGCCATGACCACTGAATCCACCATATCCTCCATAACTAGAAGAATGTGCTGTACGTATAGCAGAATGAGTAGCATATCTGAATGAATGACTAGATCTATAAAAAGATCTAGAACTATAGTAAGGATTACTAAGCATATCACTCGAAGTTACATCTGGACATCTAATTTTTAAGGCTTTTATAACTTTTTCTGAAATTCCAAAAGCTGTTGCATATACTAAATATTGTTCCCATAAAGGAAGTTCAATAATTGTACGTTCTTTCATAAGAGTTTCACTGTTTAAAAAATTATACAATCCTCTCCATTTTTCATATTCATCTTCACCAAATTGTGTAAGTAAAACATATTTTCCAGAAATCTTTCTTAAATATAATGAATTAATTAAAAATACAAAACCTAATATAAAGAAAGCTCCATAAGAAATTCCTAAAAAAGTAAAATAGTATGAAATTAGGTTGCATAAAATAATAGATAAGATTCCTAAATTTCTATATGTCTTAGATAAATGTTGTATAGAAGTTTTTGCTTCAGTATAATCAGATTTTTGAAAATATCCTTCTGTTACTCCTATATTTGTTATAGAGCTATTAATATTATTAATAAAAGTTTCTGTGTTTTCATAATCAGAAGCTACTTTTCTTTGTAAAATTTCCATAGGTAATTCAATTCCATACGAAGAATATTTACATATTAAATTAAAATAATGCTCTTCAGTAGGAGTAAGTGTAAGTGATTTATCGATATTGTTATTTTTGTTTATTAAATCATTTTCTAGTAAGTTTAATTGTTGTATAGGTTCAGGTTTTTTTAATATTACAATTTTTACATTATTAAAATTCCAATCTAAATAATCTTCGATTTTTTCTAATTTAATATACTTTTTGCGTACTAAACTTAGTATTGTAGCAGAATATCCATCTTTATTATAATTTGTGCGATTACTTTTACTGAATAATAGATTAGCAACAAAGTTTGGATCTAAATCACTTGGAATTTCTCTAAAAAACTTTATCTTTGTAGTAGGTTTATAAAATTTGTGCTTTTTGCTCATTCTTTTATTAGTATTAATCGTATAAATCGTAATAAATATAGAAGTTATAATAGCTCCTATAAGTAAATATATTTGATATTGTTTTGATTTTTCTTTAGTTTCCTCAAAACTAGTATTGTCATCTCGTAATTCTGAAAGAACATTATCTCCTGAATAATAATTTTCAGGTGCATATTTGGTAAAAGAATGTTTATCTTCACCAAATGAAATTAGAGCAAATTCTAAATAATTAGTATAAGGTATAAATTTTAAATTATTTTTATCTAATTTAAAAGAAAAAGTATGATATCCAGGATTTAATGTATCAGATTCTGTGTAAGGAAAATCATAATTATTTGTGCCATAGGTGTGTACTTCATAGTTTCCTTCTTTAGGCATAATAGAATTTGGAAATAAAATTTGACCATCATAAGAATTTAGATATTTTATCGTATTTCCTGAATAAAGAGATATGTATAATTCTGAGCAATCATTGTAATATAAAGATGCATTACTCATTTCATATTCTATCTCAAATGTTACTTTTTCTCTATATAGACCATCGACATATAAAAGAAGGCATTCATATTGTCTTTTATCTTCATTATAAGGACCCTCACTATGATACCATTTACCAGGACCATATAGAGTAGAAGAACTAAGATAATCACTGTCATTCCAATAAAGTTTTGGACTTTCTTCGTACGCGATTTCAGTACCATCATCTAAAATTTGTTTTACAGAATTTACTTTATATTCAACTTTAAGTCCATCAACAGTATCCTCTGGCAGGTCTCTCCACAATTCCCAAAAAGGATTATTTTTAGAAGCGGCATGTATATCATAAGTTAATCTTTCTGTTACGAAAATTTTTCCACCATCACCTGGATTATCTGCAACAACAGCTGTATAATCTATATCTGTTATTCTTGCATAATCAAAAGGATTCAAATTTATTTCTGCTTCTTCAAACCATATTAAAATAAGTGGTAAAAAATATATGACTAAAATTATTATAAAAATAAGCTTAGATCTTTTCATAAATACCATCCTTTATATTTTTTTATTTATTAACATTAAAGTAAAATCCATAATTAGTATATAAAAAAATATAAATCTTGTAAATAAAATTTTGAAATTTCACTAAAATAATATGTTTTCATATAATATAAAGAAGAACAAAAAGAAAGGAGTACATTATGGCTAAAATATTAGTTTATAATAATAGCTCAAATAGAATGGAAACATATTATCGTGGAGAAACAGAAGCTATGCCATATAATTCTGGTAGAAGTTTAACAGTATCAGAGTTTAGGGGAAGTAGTAATACAGGACTTTTATGGACAGATAGGAGAGCAATGCAAGCATGGAATAGTTTTAGATATATATATGGTAGACCAATTTATGTTGGATTTGCTTTTAAAAGACCATGGGAAGGAGGACATGGAACTTTATCTCAACATTATGCAGGGCTTGCTTTTGATGTAGGGCAAAATTTGAATTCAGAAGAAAGAGATAGAATGAGAAATTTGGCAATTTCTTCTGGAATTTGGAACTATGTAGAACCAGCTTATTTAACACCTAGATGGGTGCATTTTGATGAAAGACAGACTGTAAGTGGTTATCCTATTGTAAGAACTGGAAGTAGAGGAGTATATGTATGTATTTTGCAAGATGCTTTAACTACACTTGGATATGATACTGGAGGATTAGATGGAGTATTTGGTGTTAAAACAAGAGATTCAGTTATTGCATATCAAAATAAAAATGGATTTTCAGCAGATGGAATAGTAGGAAATTTAACATGGAATACAATTATGCCTGATGTTGTTGGAAAAGGTGCGAGTAATACAACTGTGCTTCCAACAAATTCATGATATATGTTTTTGTACAATAAAACCAATGAAAACCTGCAGTCAGCAGGTTCTCATTGGTTGAAACTATGAAGTACATATTCAACGAGAAAATCGTCGATATATGCAAGACTTTCAATGGAGTCGGCAGACATGACAGCGTATTCGAAAAACCGTTTTCTCCATTTATCCTGTTGTGCATCATTGTTTTGCATGGCTGTCATGATTTCTGCTTGATGTGCAACAAGTAAATCGGTCAGTTTATCGATTTTTTCATCCGTAAACGGATAAAAAACTAATGTCCGCTCTAATGCTTCTTTGATTTCTTTTTTTATGTCTTCTCTATTCATTTTTTTCTCCTTATTTTTTTATAATATTGCTATTGCTACATATATAGTATATCATAGTTTACATAAGAAGTCAAAATCTTAGATTATAAAAATTTATAAAAAAGCTTGCTAAAAAAATAAAATATGATATAATAATATCGTAAAATTAGGAATTAATCCTAATTTATAGGAGATTTTTATGAAAAACTATTCAAGACAAAGAGAAGAAATAATAAAAACAGTTCAAGAATCATATGATCATCCTACTGCAGAAGAAATTTATTTAAGTGTAAAAACAAAAGATCCAGATGTGAGTAGGAGTACAGTATATAGAAATTTGGGAGTACTAGTTGAAAATAATTTAATAAACAAAATATCAATGCTAGTGGGTCCAGATAGATATGATGCTGTACGTGAAAAACATAATCATGCTATTTGCACAAAATGCGGAAAAGTTTTTGATTTCAAATATGATTTTGAATATGAAAAATTGAAAAAAATGATTTTAAAACAGACAGGAGTAGAAATCTCTGAAAAAGGAATTGCATTAGAAGGAATATGCAATTCATGTAAAAAATTAAAGAATTAGGAGGAATGAAAAATGCCAGAATTAAAAGGAACAAAAACAGAAAAAAACTTAATGGAGGCTTTTGCAGGAGAATCTCAAGCTAGAAATAAATATACTTATTTTGCTAGTAAAGCTAAAAAAGAAGGATATGAGCAAATTGCTGCTATATTCTTAGAAACAGCAGAAAATGAAAAAGAACATGCAAAACTATGGTTCAAATTATTAAATGGAGGAGATATTTCTTCAACAGCTGAAAACTTAAAAGCAGCAGCAGAAGGAGAAAACTTTGAATGGACAGATATGTATGATAGAATGGCAAAAGAAGCAAAAGAAGAAGGATTTGATAAAATTGCTTATTTATTTGAAGCAGTTGGAGCAATAGAAAAAGAACATGAAGCAAGATATAAAAAATTATTAGAAAATGTAGAAGGTGATTTAGTATTTAGCAAAGATGGAGACAAAATTTGGAAATGTAGAAACTGTGGACATATTTGTGTAGGAAAAGAAGCTCCTGGAGTTTGCCCAGTATGTAATCATCCACAAGCATTCTTTGAAATTAATGCTCAAAATTATTAATAAGAATTATATAATATTAATAAAAAAATCTCAGAAAATGAATTTCTGAGATTTTTTATATGTAAATAAATTATTTACAACCTAAATAATTTTCAAAAAATATGCCAAATATAATTGAAAAAGTTCCCATAAATAATCCTGTTCTAAAAACAATAATACTAGCTTTAAATAGGTATATAGATATGTAATATGTATTATATATCCAAAGCATAAAGATTCCAAATGTACAAATTATAAAAGAGATAAATAAATTTAAATTTACTAATTTTTTTGTTTTTTTATTTTTTATAGTGATTTTAAAGTTTTCCATATAAAGACTCCTTTGAAAGAAAAATAACTCTAAAATAATATTAACATTTTAAAAATATAAAAACAAATGAAAATTTTGGAAAACATTATAAATTCTCTTTTAAATATTCAATACTTCTAATTCTTTCATTTTTTAATCTTTCATCACATTTAGAAAAATTTATGGGTTTGTTATATTTGTCTTCTAATTCTTTTAAAGAGTGAATTCTTCTATCTTGAAATTCTAATCTTTCAATAAGGTCTCCTAATTTTTGAGTATTATAATTTCTAGTAAAAGAAACAAAAGGAGTATGAGTTTTTATGGAAAAAATAGTTCCATGGAAAGTATTAGTTATTACAAAATCTGCTTTTCTAAAATATGAAAATATTTCAAAAGGATGTATATCTACAACAATATCTGCGAAATCTTGATAACAGATACTAAAAGAAAGTATTTTTTTATTGTGTTTTTTTGCAAATTCTTTTATATAATTTGCTTCTTCTTCTGAAAAATTAAAATCGTATGCATAAGCGATTATATAATTTTCTAGATTTGCAGTATCTATTTCAACATCTTTAAAATCATATATAAGAACAGGATCTAAATGGTTTATAGGTTTTATATCAGACAATTTTTCTACAAATTCTCTAGAATTTTCATCTCTTACAGAAATAGCTGAAAATTTATTTAGTAGTTCTGATATTTCTTTTTGTTTGTTATGTTTACAAATTCTTTCATAAGTAGTATCTCCACAAGAAGCAGCATAAGATATTATTTTATCTGCATTAGCATTTTTTCCGAACATTTCTAAAGAATAGCCTACTACAGGATTTTTTTGTAAACAATTAAATATTTCATCACTACCAATTAAAAGAGTATCAACTTTTGCAATTTCATTTCTTGTAGTAACATTTATATCTGGTAATATATTTTTATTAAAGTTTTCATGAGCTTTTAGAATATATTTAACAGCTTTTTTTCTACTTTCTGGAACACTGTCTACAGATAATGGTATTTCTGGTTCAACAGCACATGGTTCTACTTTAAAATCTACAAATTCTACTTCATTTCCCAAAGATCTAACAATATCTGAAAGAGCATAGGCTTGTAGAAAAGAGCCAAAATTAATTATTCTTTGCATAGATAATATTCCGATTTTTTTCATTATAATCCTCCTTATTTTAAAGTTTCTTCTAAAGCTTTTTTTAAACCAAATTCTGAATATAGCTTTAAAAATAAATCATAGTTCTTGTGTTTTCTTGTAGGATGTTTTAATTGTTCATTTCCTTTTATTGCTTCTTCTAAAGTTCTTTTTTCGAAGAAAATTATATCTTTTACTTCATTAAAAACGATTTTTCCTTTTTCAGTATTTACTAGTAAAACAGAAACTCCATCTTGTTTATCATAATTAAATGGAATTTCATCACCTAATCCCCAAAAATCTCCTAAGCTCAAATCTCCTACTCTTTTAGAGGTTGCAAATTCACAACTATAACAGTTTTCTCTATAAAAAAGTCCATCTAAAAATGCTTTATAAAAAATGTCTTCATCAGAATTTTTACTATAAAGTATAGTATTATCTTTATATAGTGTAAAAAAGAAATCTTTTTTCCCTCTAAAAGTAAGGGAATTAGGTTGTGTATTTAAATTTAAACTTTTTATATATTCATCTAAATAAATCTGTGAAGGGACACCATGACATATTAAATCAATTGTTAGTAAATTAGGATATTCCTTGTTCAAAAAATTATTTAATCCTGATACTTGACAAGGAGTACCTATAAATAAGACATATAATCCATTAATTAAGTCTTGACGTATATTCTTATAAGTATTTCCTATATAACTAATTGAATATTTAGATGTTTTAAATTTACGAATTTCTTTTAAATCAGTTGCCCTTGAAAAGTTTAGTTGTAAATTATTATCATAACTACAACCATATACAGCAGAAGTTTTATTTTTTAAAAAGTGAGCATAAAAAATAGAAGCCATACCACCAGAGCTACTAGATTTTCTATCTTCATTATCTAAACTCCAACATGCATAGACTTCTTTTGGAATGTAACTTGTAGTTTTAGTATTTACTGGACATACTAGACTGCATAAATTACAACCGATTACATATTGATTTGTTTATAGTGGGGGATAGAGTACCATAGCTATTATAATTCATTGAAATACACTTTTGTGGGCAAGCATTATAACATGCCATACAAGCAGTACATTTATTGGGGGCACATATTGCCATTATAAATCACCTCACTTTAAAAAAGACATTAAAAATCTCCTTTATTATAACATATAAAGTTAGATAATACAACAAAAAATGACAAAAACAGAGAAATACGAATAAAAATGAATAGAAATAATTAAATATTTTTATATATTTGGTTAAATTATGAAATATAGTAATATTTTAGAGAATAAATTTGTTATATAAGCAAAATAAAAAAACTTCTTTTGATAAAGAAGTTTTAAGAAAATATAAGTAATATTTATTTTACACTATTTAATTTTTTTGCTAAGTTTGATTTCTTTCTAGAAGCTGTATTTGCTTTTATTACACCTTTTGTGCAAGCTTGATCAACTTTTTTAACAGCATCTTTAAAAGCAGCTTCTGCTTTTGATTTATCTCCTTCTGCTACTGCAGCTTCAAATGTTTTAACAGCTGTTTTGTAAGCAGATTTTACCATATTGTTTTGTAAAGTTTTCTTTTCAATAATACTAACTCTTTTTATAGCTGATTTAATGTTTGGCATATTTTGCACCTCCTCTTAATACATAAAGTAAATTTTACTTCAAATATTTTAACATGTATATATTTAAAAATCAAGCTTTTTATAAAAAAAAGTGTTTTTTGTGATATAAATACATTATTCTATAAAAATTGTATCAAAAATATTTTCACATAAAATTCACATTTGTGCGTTAGAATAAACTTGTATTATTATAAATTCTGTGATATATTCGAAACAAATAAAACAAAGGAGGAACTAATATGATAGCTTTAGGTTGCGATCATGGAGGGTTTAAATTAAAAGAGGAAATAAAAAAATATTTAGATGAATTAGGTTTAGAATATAAAGATTTTGGTGCTTATAATGAGGAAAGAACAGATTATCCTATTTATGCAAAAAAAGTTGCAGAAGAAGTGAGTACTAAAAGATGTGAATTAGGTATATTAGTTTGTAGAAGTGGAGCAGGAATGACAATAGTTGCAAATAAATTTAGAGGAGTAAGAGCTGCGAATTTTACAAATGAAGAAGAGACAAGATTATCGAAATCAGATGATGATATAAATATAGCAGTATTTGGTGGAGATTATATTACACCTAATGAAGCTATTAGAATGTTAAGAATTTGGATTGCTACAGAATTTAAAGGTGGAAGATATTTAGAAAGATTACAAATGATACAAGATATAGAAAATGAAAATATGAAATAGAGGAGAAAATTAATTATGTGGGGAGATATAGCAATAGCCTTTATGTTAGCATTTTTAACGGCTTTTATGGCAACGCCACATACAATAAATTTAGCAAAAAGATTAGGAGCAGTAGATACGCCAAAAGATGAAAGACGTATAAATAAAATAACAATGCCAAGACTAGGGGGACTAGCTGTAATTTCTGGTTTTTTCTTATCAGTAATTTATTTAATAATTACTATGACTATAGAGGGAAAACTTAATTTATATCAAGACGATTATATAAGAAAATTAATTGGTTTTGTATTAGGAGCATTGATAATAGGAATAGTATGTTTTATAGATGATGTTAGAGGTGTATCTGCAATATGGAAATTAATAGCTCAAATTGTAGCAGCACTTGTAGTAGTATATTCTGGAATAATTATAGATACTTTTGAAGTACCATATATATATATGAGTGATTTTTGGGATATATTTAATGTTATTGTAACTGTTATTTGGATTGTTGGAATAACTAATGCTATGAATTTGATAGATGGTTTGGATGGTTTATCAACAGGAATATCATTAATTTCTTGCATATCGTTATTAATAATTTTTGCTTTAAATGGTTCACCATTGATCTCAATAATCTTGATTACAGCATTAGGTGGAGCTTTATGTGGATTTTTACCATACAATTTTAATCCAGCTAAAACTTTTATAGGAGACACGGGTTCAAATTTTTTAGGATATTGTTTATCAATAATTTCAATTTTAGGAATAGCCAAAACTTATACAGCAATAGTTATAGTGGCACCATTATTGGTTTTAGCTTTACCTATTTTTGATACTGTATGGGCGGTTATAAGAAGAGTAATACATGGAAAAAATTTAAAAGCCGTATTTCAACCTGATACTGGTCATCTGCACCATAAAATGCTAAAAAAAGGTTTTACACAAAAGCAAGCAGTTTTAATATTATATGGTATAAGTGCTATATTTGGAATGTTTGCTATAATATTATTAGATAGTGGTATATGGAAAGCAATTTCCTTTGCAATAATTGTTATAATAATTATTGCATGTGGATATAAAGAATTCTTTAAACAAAAATTACTTAATAATGAAGATTCTGAAGAAAATTTAGAACAAATAATGTATGATGAAAAACATATAAGACATGATAAATAATAAAAAAGTTTAAATATAAAATTTTTTTATATTTAAACTTTTTTTGTGCGTGAAAACAAGTATATTAAAATTAAGAAAACCTTAATATATAAGCGTTTTCCAATAATTGACAATTTGCACAAAAATATGGTATAATATAGCCTGAGGTTATTTATATGTATTATAATTGGGAAGTACAAACTAATACAGAAGAACTAAAAGTAGTATGTAATTTAATAAGAAATGGAGAATTAGTTATTTTTCCAACAGAAACAGTATATGGTATAGGCGCTAATGCTTTAGACGAAAATGCTGTTGGCAAAATTTTTGTTGCAAAGGGCAGACCATCAGATAATCCTTTAATAGTACATTTAGCAGATAAGAGAAAAATAGAGGAAGTTGCTCAAAATATAACAGAAGTAGAGCAAAAGCTTATAGATAATTTTATGCCAGGACCTTTCACTATTATATTGGAAAGAAAAGATATAATTCCAGATATAGTAACAGCAGGACTTAATACAGTAGCAATTAGAATACCAGACAATATAATAGCAAAAGGTATTATAACTTTTTCAGGTGTTCCTATAGCAGCCCCTAGTGCTAATATTTCTGGAAAACCTAGTGGTACTAGTATACAAGAAATAAGAAAAGAACTAGAAGGAAAAGTTTCTGCTATAGTAGATGGTGGAAAAACTAAAATAGGTTTAGAATCAACAGTTGTAAAAGTTGTAGATGAAGTTCCAGTAATATTGAGACCAGGAAAAGTTACACCAGAGGAAATTGAAAAGGTTATTGGCAAGGTTAAGATAGATAAAAATGTACTAGCAAAAATTGATAAAAATTCTGTTGTAGAAAGTCCAGGAATGAAATATAGACATTATGCTCCAGAATCTAAATGTAAATTAATATACTGCGAAAATGAATTAGACCAAATTTTCTATCTAAAAAAGTATATCAAAGAATACAAAGGAAATGTAGTTGTATTAGGATTTAAAGAACATGAAGAAAAAATTTATGTCTCAGAAGGTAGATTTATAAATATAGGTTCTAAAAATAACTACGAAGAAATTGCAAAAAATATTTTTTCAGCTTTAAGAAAAGCAGATGAATTAAAACCTGAAATGATACTTATTGAAGGTATAAAAAAAGAAGGCTTGGGCTTAGCGATTATGAATAGATTGCTTAGGACTTGCGAATATGATTATATTGAACTAAAAAATAGTTAAATATCCCAAAAGGATATTGGGAGGAAATTATGGATGAATCGGAAAATGTTAGATTTAGTGTTATAATGTGTTGTTACAATCTAGAAAAAATTGTAAACACAGCTATTGAAAGCGTTTTAGAACAAAGATTTAAAAATTTTGAATTAATTCTTGTAAATGATGGTTCACAAGATAATACATTAAAAGTTTTAAAAAAATTTGAAGCGAAAGATAAAAGAGTAAAAGTAATAAATAACAGAAAAAATATAGGTCTAAGTGCTTCAAGAAATAAAGCAATAGCATCAGCTATTGGAGAATATATAGTACATTTAGATGGAGATGATACATTTTATAACCGTGATACATTGAAAAATATAGATAAAACATTAGGAAAAGATGGTGCAGATGTTACATATTTTGGTGTTCAATATGTAGGTGGAACAAATAAAGCATATTTACCAAATACTAAAAATTCTACAAGAGAAGCAAGAATTGTATGTGATATGCATTTTGCAGTTGCAAGTAAAGTATGGAGAAGAAAATTTCTAGAAGAAACTAATTTAACTTTTATTGAGGGAATGTATTATGAGGATATGGTATATTCTATAACAGCAGCAATAAAAGCTAAAACTTTAAAATATGGTGAATTTCCTATATATGTCTACTATAGAAATAGAGAAGGCAGTATAATGGCAACTCCAAATATAAAAAGATGTAAAGATATGTACAAAATGTTATATTATTTAATGGAATTATATGAAGAAACACCAGATGATTTAAAACCATATTTGTTATCATTTATAAAAAATGAAACTTTTGGTGTACCAATAAGAATAGATGCGATTTTAAAATCGTTACAGGATTCAAGTTATGTTCCGGTATTTCCAAAAAGAAATTATGTTTTTTTAGGAGAAGAACCTTCTGTTGTAACTAATAATTCAATACCATCAGAATCTCCTAAAGTAATACCAATTACACCAGTAGCTAAAGAATCAATTAATTATGATGTTCCTAATGTAGAAAAAGAAAAAATATCAGCATCTAATATAGATGGATTAAAAAATATAGAAATAAAATTTGATAATAAATAATTACATAAAAAGGACCACATAATAATTATAAATGTGGTCTTTTTATAATAAAGGATGATTTTATGAAAACAGTTTTATATATAGTAAGGCATACTCAAACAGTTGGAAATATTGAAAAAAGATTAACAGGAAGACATGATTATGAAATAACAGAAGAAGGAAAAAAATATATAAAAAAGATGGAAGAAGCCTTACAAAACATAAAATTTGAATCAGCATATTCTAGTACATCTGGTAGAACTATAAAAACAATTCAAAATTTGGCAAATAAAAATGGAATTAAAATAAAACAATTAGAAGAATTATGTGAAATGGATTTTGGAATATATGATGGAATGAAATGGGAAGATTTAAATAAAATAAATCCTGAAATTCATAAAATGCATATAAAAACAAATGAAATAATGGGAATTCCAAATCAAGAAACAACACAAGAAGTAATCAAAAGAATGAATAAAATAATGTTAAAAATCGCAAATGAAAATTTAGGCAAAACAGTACTTGTTTGTTCACACGGAGTAGCAATCGAAGCATTTTTAAGAAGTATTACAAGAGTACCTTTTGTAAAAGAAAGAAATAAATATAGTCAAATTAATACGTCATTAAATATAGTAAGTTTTGATAGTGATATTCAAAAATTTAGTTTGGAAAAACTAAACGATTTATCACATTTAAAAAAGGAGAAAAAATATGAAACAAGATTTAATTTCAGTAATAGTACCTGTATATAATGTAGAAAAATATCTAGAAGAATGTATTAACAGTATTATAAATCAAACTTATAAAAATCTAGAAATTATATTAGTTGATGATGGAAGTAAAGATAATTCTTCAAGAATATGTGATGAATTATCTAAAAAAGATTCAAGAATAAGAGTAATTCATAAGGAAAATGGGGGAGTTTCTGATACTAGAAATGTAGGTATATTAAATTCAACTGGAAAATATATTCAATTTGCAGATAGTGATGATTTTATGGAAGATAATATGATTGAAACGTTATATAAAGATATTGTGGAAAGCAAAGCAGAAGTAGCTATGTGTTCATACTATTTATTTAAAAACGGAATAAAAACAACAGATGCTAATTATGAAAAAGAAATTTATAATAAAGAGCAAATTCTAGGAGAAATTCTATTAGATGAAAAAATTCGTTCTTATGCGTGGAATAAACTGTTTAAAAAAAATTTGTTTGACGAAATACAGTTTCCTAATGGAAAAGTTTTTGAAGATATATATATAATACCAAGAGTACTTGAAAAATCAGAAAAGGTTGTTTTTAATAATACTCCTTTATATTATTATAGACAAAGAGAAGGAAGCATATTGCACAAACAGACTAATGAATTAAGATTAGAATATATAAAGGCAGCCTTAAATATAAATAAAGAGATTGAAAATAATTTTCCAAATTTAAAACAATATTGTGCATATAATATTGCACATATTACAATAAAAACATATAATGATATTGGCTTTTTTGATATGAGAGATTTGATAGAAAACAATATAATAAAGGACTTATATATGCAAACAAAGAAGATTTTTGAGAATAAAGATCTAGAGGCATTTATTGTTAAAAATAGTAATAATGTAAAAAAATTACATTATTACTATATGTTGACAAATTTAGATAAATACATAGAAAATAACAGAAAATTACCAGTAATATATCCAGAATATGGAAATTTATTATTAGCACATAAGGGGTAAAAAATGAAATTAATAGTAGGTCTAGGTAATCCAGAAGAAGATTATTCTAAAACAAGACATAATATGGGTTTTAATGTTATAAATAAAATTGCTAAAGAATTTGGAATAGAAGTGAATAAATCTAAGTTCAAAGGATTATATGGAAGTGGAATAATAGAAAATGAAAAAGTTATTTTATTAAAACCACAAACATATATGAATTTGAGTGGAGAATCAGTGATTCAAATTATGAATTTTTATAAAATACCAGTAGAAGATATAATTATTATATATGATGATATGGATATTGAACCTGGAAATATAAGAATTAGAAAAAACGGATCAGCAGGAAGTCATAATGGAATGAAATCTATTATAAATTGTTTACAAACAGAAAATTTTACAAGAGTAAGAGTTGGAATAGGAAAGCCAGAAAATAAAGATATGATTAGCTATGTTTTAGGTTTTATTCCAGAAGAAGAGGCAAAAATATTAGATTATGGAACAGAGATAGCTAAAAATGCTATTATAGAAATGATAAAAAATAATGTAGATTCAGCAATGAATAAATTTAATAAAAAGAAAGAAAAGTAAATGAAAGAATTAATAATTTTTAACTCAGAAACCGATAAAAAAATAATAGCTTTAATAGAAGATAATGAACTAGTTGAAAAATACGAAGAAGATGAAAATAATAAATCTATTGAAGGAAATATTTATGTTGGCAAAGTTCAAAATGTTTTAACAGGATTACAGTCAGCATTTGTTAATATTGGTGAAAAAAGAAGAGCTTTTATACATGCAAAAGATATTTTGCCTAAAATAGATATAACAAAAGATACTCCAGCAAAGGAAGTTCCAATAAATAAACTAATAAAACCAGGAGATTTAATTTTAGTAGAAGTAAAAAGAGAAGCTGTAGATAAAAAGGGACCAAGACTTTCTACACATATAAGTTTAAGTAGTAGATTTATAGTTTATATGCCAAATAGTCCATTTATAACGGTATCTCAAAAAATAGAAAGTGAAACAGAAAAAGAAAGATTAAAAAATATTGCCCAAAAATATTTAAATGAAAATGAAGGAGTAATCATTAGAACTTCAGCAGAAAATAAAAGTGAAGAAGAGATAAAAAAAGATATTAAAAAAATACAAAAAAAATGGAAAGAAATAAAAGAAAATAAAATTGAAAAAGTTCCTCAGAAAATATATGATAAAGGAGGAATTTTAAGAAAAACAATAATAGATTTAGTAGATAATCATTTAGATAAAATTATTGTACATGAAAAAGAAAACTACGAAACTGTTCAAGACATTTTATCTGAAATTGATTCAGATATTAAATTGGAATTAGATGAAAATATATTATCAAAATATTCTCTAGAAAAAAAATTAGAAGAATTAAAAAATAATAAAATTTGGTTAAAAAGTGGAGCGTTTATTACAATAGATAAAACAGAAGCTTTAGTTGCAATAGATGTAAATACAGGAAAATATATAGGTAAAAATGATGTAGAAGAAACAGTTACATCTGTAAATTTAGAAGCAGCAAAAGAAATTTCAAAGCAAATAAGATTAAGAGATATTAGTGGTATTATAATAATAGATTTTATAGATATGCATGAAGAAAAGAACAAACAAGCTGTGATAGATGAAATAAAAAAATGTAGTAAAAAAGATAGATCAAAAGTTCAGGTTGAAGAATTTACAAAATTAAATTTAATGGAACTTACAAGAAAACATATAAATAGTAAAAAAGAAAAATGATATTTCCAATATACAAATAATAATATTTATAATTTGTATATTGGATTTTATTTTAGTAGTTTTGGTTGTAAATAAAATTAAAATAATATATAATATAATAGATTTGAAGTAATTAGTATAAAAAGGAGGTAAGTATTGAGAAATCAATACAAATAAGATATGGATATTTTAACTTTTATAATTGGAATTTTAATTTTAATAGTTGTTTTAAAAATAATTTCATTTCCATTTAAATTAATAATGAAATTTGTTATTAATTCAATAATTGGTGGAGTAATACTTGCTATATTATCTTATATTGGTATAGGTATTCCAATTTATTGGTGGACAGTTGCTCTTACAGGCATTCTAGGTGTACCAGGATTAGTTGTAGCAATAGTAATATCAATAATATTATAAACTTATATCATAGAAAGGATGTATAATAATGAAAGTGGGTTTTGTTTCACTTCGGTTGTAGTAAAAATTTAGTAGATACAGAAATGTGTATTGGAATATTTAAAAAAGAAAATTTTGAAATTGTAAATAATCCTAAAGAAGCAGAAATTATTATTATAAATACATGTGGTTTTATAGAATCTGCAAAAGAAGAAGCTATAAATTGTATTTTAGAAATGGCAGAATATAAAAAAACAGGAAATTGTAAATATTTAATTGTAATTGGATGTCTAGTGCAAAGATATAAAAAGGAACTTGAAAAATCAATACCAGAAGTAGATTTGTTTCTAAGTATAGATGAGTATGATTTTTTGTGGGACAAAATATCAAATTTAATAAATGTAAAAACAACTTCTAAAAATACATTAGATTATTTAAATAGAGTTATTTCAACAGGAAATACAACAGCATATTTGAAAATTGCAGAAGGATGCAGTAATAGATGTACATATTGTGCAATTCCATATATAAGAGGACCATTTGTTAGTAGAAAAATGGAAGATATTTTGGAAGAGGCAAATTTACTTGCTAAAAAAGGAATAAAAGAACTAATAGTTATAGCTCAAGATACTACAAAGTATGGAATAGATATTTATGGAAAACCATGTTTAGCAGAATTGCTTGATAGGTTATGTCAAATTGAGGGTTTCAAATGGATTAGATTTTTATATGCATATCCAGAAAGTATTACTGATGAACTAATTGAAGTAGTGAGAAAAAACGATAAAATTTGTAATTACTTTGATATACCACTACAACATTTTTCAGACAGTGTTTTAAAAAGAATGAATAGAAAAAGTGATAGTAAATCAATAATGCAAATTATTCAAAAAATAAGAGAAAAAATTCCAAATGTGATACTTAGAACAACTTTAATAGTGGGTTTTCCTGGAGAAACTGAAGAAGACTTTTTTAAGTTATATGAGTTTGTAAATGATGCCAAGTTTGAAAAATTAGGTGCTTTTATGTATTCAAAAGAAGATGGAACACCAGCATCAAGAATAAAAGAACAAATTCATTATAAAACAAAGCTTTCAAGATATAATAAAATTATGAAATTAGAATCACAAATTTCAAAAATTAAATTAGAAGAAAAAATAGGAAATATCTATACTGCTTTAGTAGATGGATTTTCTGATGATGGGAAGTTTATATGTGCAAGAAGTTATATGGATATTCCAAATGAAGATGGAACGATATTTATAAAAAACAATGAAAATGTAAAACAAGGTGATTTTATAAAATGTAAAATTATAAGTGTAAGAAATTATGATTTAATAGGAGAACTTATTTAAATTCAAACTTAAATGGTGGTGATAATTATGCTAAAAAACTTATTTAAAATTATTGTTTTAATATTTATGGTAATAGGTATTATTTTAGGAATATCAATTACTGTAAAAAAAGAAATGCCAAAAAAAGTTGAAAAAGAAAAAGAAGAAAATGTTTTAAGTAAAATTCAAACAAAAACAGCAGAAGTCACCAAATTTTATACATATGGGAGAGCATTTAATTTAAGTGGAAAAATAAATAATATAGAAAAAGATAATTTTGAAGGAGCAAAATTAGTTATAACAGATGGTTTAGAAAAAGAAGATATATATACATTAAATTATAATTTTGAAGAAAATACATTATATTTTTCATCAGATATTGAGATGAATTCAGGGATTATTTTAGACAATTTAGATAATACAGATTATTATATTTTACTTAGACTTCAATTAAATAATAGTGCAAATCCAAGATATTATACTTTTTCAAATATTTCTGAATATGAAAATATCGAATATTATACTATGACTTCAGAAAATAAAAATAAAAAAGTATTAATAAATTTTGAAGAAACAGAATTAAATAACCAAAAATATAGTTTATTAAAAATAACTTTAGAAGATTCTGAATTGCCAGATAATATATATGATATTGTAATAGATGCAGGACATGGCGGTACAGACACAGGTGAAAAGTTAGGAGAATATACAGAGGCAAATATAACTTTAGAATATGCAAAAATGTTAAAACAAAATTTAGAAGAAAAAGGTTTTAAAGTAAAATTAACTAGAGATGATACTAATACAGGATATTATACAGATACTAATATGTATGATGAAGATGGTAGAATTACTGAAAGTTGTGAATCAAAAGCTAAACTTATGATTTCATTTCATGTAAATAATGGTGCAGACGGATTAAAAGGGTTTGAAATTTATTCTCCACCAAATTCTAATTTAGATTTTGCAAATGAAATGGCAAATAAAATAAAAGAATACTCTAACATAACATATTCGAATAATAATTCATTTAAGAAATCAGATGGTGTTTATGTCTGGAATTTTACAAATTCAGTAATAGATCAATTTAAACAAACAGCTGAAAGGAAAGGTTATGAACCATATCCTATAACAACAAATACTCCATATTTATATACAATAAGAGAAGTAGGTGGAATAGCAACAGGTGCTTATGTTGATGGAAGAAATACATCATATTCTAAAAATCAATATTATAATTCGAATCAAGGAATAGAATGTTATCAAATAGAGTTAGGGTACATAAAAAATGATTTAAATATAATTGTAAATGAAAAAGAAAACTATATAAGAGGAATATCAGAAGCAATTGAAGATAATTTTTAATCATAGGAAAAGAGGTATAAATGGACGAAACAGAAAAATTTGTAAATTATATAAAAGGAAAATTTAGTGAAAAAGAAATAAAATTTGCTAAATTTATTTTTGATACAGAATTACTCACATATACAATGCTAAACGATAAAATTATTGAAAATGGAAAAGAAGAAATAAAGCCAACTAATATTTTAGAACTTTCCTATTTAAAACTATGTGCAAAAAGATTTGATGATGCAAATGATTTAATGGAAAAAATATTTTTAACATATATAGGATATTCTATTGTAGAATACAGAAATACATGGAGATTAAATTTAAATAATTTGGATATGAGTTTAAAAGGGAAATGTTCATATTGTAATTTAGATGTAGGAACTTGTCCTTTCAAATTAGTAACATATATAAAAAAGTGTATTGCAGATAATAATTTTGATTCTAAAAAAGTGTTTGATATGCTTGTAAACAAAGCACCAAAAGAATACTCTAAAAATATAAATTTAATAAATAATACAGCAAAAGAAATAAATGAATTTATCTCAAATTCGATAGATGTTATAGGTGCAGAAATGCTTTTAGCTTCAGATTCTATTAGCATTGAAAAAGAAGAAGATGGAAAATTATTTTACAAATATTTAGACTTTGAAGTGAAAACAGATTCTTTTTTTGATAATTTAAAAAATTATTTTGATGGTAAAGGAAAAGAAGACAGTTTTAATTTAGTAGAAATGAATTTTAAAAATAATTTTTCATACATATTTGATAAATCACCTATAGAACTTGCTGTATATATAAGATATATATGTTCAAAACTAAATATTGAAGAACAAGTTGTAATAAATAAAATATTAGAATTAAGGGATTTTAAAGAAAGTGAATTTAGAATTTCTTATTATAACCAGTATGTATATTCTGTACAAGAATTAGAATGTTCGGAAAAAGAAAAAGAGGAAATAATTTCGATTCTTACATATATAAGAAATTATTATTTTAATGAAGATCTTCCATATATTCATTTTAATATTGCTTTATACACAAAAAATAATATAATAGCAGATAAAGTAATAAATATAATAAATAAATTTGCTAGAACTTTTAATTATATTACAAATAAGCCTACATTATGGATAGATACAGAAATGCTTGTTAAAAGAACAAAAGATTCTGGAGATATGATTATGCAAGTTGATTCTATGTATGCTAAAAATGATATGCTTATTTTTGAAAATTTAGGAAAGATAAGAACTTTAAATGAATATAGAGTAGAAGCTCTATTTACCGGAATTGAAAAATATAGTTCAAGAAATTTAAAATCTATAACAATATTTGTTGAATGTGAAGATGTATTTAAAAATGTAGTACAAAAGCACCCATCAATTGAAAAATCATTAATAAATAAAAAAATATATATAGATGGTTTTAGTGCAGAAAAGATTCAAGAAAAAATTGTAAAAAAATTAAATGCAATAATGCAAGTAGATGAAGAATTTTTAAAAGAATTAAAAGCATATATAGAAAAAACTTATAATCCTGATATAATGGATGAATATAAGTATATAGAAAATACATATAGTCAGATTGTTTTTGATAAATTTAAAACTTTAGATGTTAAAAATAAATTTGAAAAATTAGATATTTCGGAAAAAGATGAAACAAGAGAAATAGATGAAATTTTAAAAGATATTAATTCTCTTGTTGGACTTTCAGAAGTAAAAGATACTATAAAAAATCTTTTAAAATATCTAGAATATAGTAAAAAAATAGATATAGAAGGTTTTGCAAATTTAAACATGATATTTAAAGGAAATTCAGGAACTGGAAAGACTACAATAGCAAGATTACTTGCAGAACTTTTTTATAAATTAGGTTTTATAAATGAAAATAAAATAATAGAAGTTAGTAGTAAAGATTTAATAGGAACACATTTAGGTGAAACTGCTCCTAAAACACAATCTGTAATTGATACAGCAATAGATGGAGTTTTATTTATTGATGAAGCATATACTATTATGGCAAGTAAAGGTGGTTCGAATTCTAATTATCCTGCAGAATGTATGGCAACTATTTGTAGAGCAATAGACTTATATAAAAACAGATTAGTAGTAATTTTCGCAGGATATACAAAAGAAATGAATGATTTCATAAATTTGAATCAGGGATTAATGTCTAGAATTGGATACGAACTAGAATTTCCCGATTTTTCAAAAGATGAGTTAATACAAATTTTTGAAGATGAAGCTAAAGGAAATGAATTTACTTTAGAAGATGGTGTTCTAGAAAAAGTAGAAAAAATAATAATGAAAAATAAAATAGGTAGAAATTTTGGAAATGCAAGATTTGTAACAAATTTGTTTGATAAATTAGTTGTAACACATGCGTCAAATAATTCAGACGATAAAAATCTTAAAATTATAACTAATAAAGATATAGAAGTTTTTAATGAAACAAAAAAAGATAGAGTTCGCGGTGTTGATGAGATTCTTGAAGATTTGAATTCTTTAATAGGACTTGATAAAGTAAAAGATACAATAGATGGTTTTGTTTCTGTTATAGAATTAAATAAAAAATTAAATAGAACACCAGATTTTAATATGCATATGATATTTAAGGGAAATGCAGGAACAGGTAAAACAACAGTAGCAAGACTTCTTGCTGAAATATATTATAATCTAGGATATATAAAAAATAATAAATTAGTAGAAGTGCAATCACAAGACTTAATAGGTGAATTTTTGGGTCAAACTGGACCTAAAACACAAGCTGTAATAGAATCAGCATTAGATGGAGTACTATTTATAGATGAAGCATATTCTATAATGGAACATAATGGTACTAATGCCAGTTATTCTGCAGAATGTGTTGCAACTCTTTTAAAGGCAATGGAGGATTATCAAGGTAGATTAATAATAATATTTGCAGGCTATACAGAAGAAATGAGAAGATTTAGAGATTTAAATCCAGGATTAAAATCAAGAATAGGTTATGAAATAGATTTTCCAGATTACAGTATAGATGAGCTTTTGCAAATATATGATAAAAAAGTTGAAGAAAAAGGTTTTAAATCAGATTCTGAAGCTAGAAAAAAGGTTGAAAATATATTAATTAATGCAAAAAATGTAGATAATTTTGGTAATGGAAGATTTGTAGAAAATATAGTTCAAAAAATTATTATAGAACATGCAAAACAAACAAAAGAAATTACAGATACTGAAAAATTACTTACTTTTACAGAATCTGATGTAAATAATATAAAAGCAGAAGATTCTAAAAGAAGAATAGGATTTTAATTAGAATAATATTTAAATATAAATAATTACATGGCAGAATATGTATAATAAATATCATAAAATTAAAAGGGGGCTATATGTTATATAAAGCAATATTTTTAGATTTGGATGGAACGTTATTAGATGATGAAAAAAATATATCTAAAGAAAATATAGAAGCTATATGTAAAGCGAAAGAGAAAGGTGTATATGTAATATTATCTTCTGGCAGGCAAAAAGATGCAGTAGAAAATTATAAAAAAATGGCAAATAGTAGTAGATATATAATTTGTTCTAATGGTACACAAATTTATGATTGTGATGATAATCAAACAATTTTTATGAGTAGTTTAGAAAAAGATATTTGTGACATACTATTAAATTATGTAATAAAAAATGATTATTATATAAGAATTGAAGATAAGTATTGCAGATATATAAATTCTAAAGAATATTTTGTAAAACATGAAGTTGTATTAGATAATGAAGAAATGATGAAAAAGTTAAAAGAGACTGACAATATTTTACAAATTACAATAGGAAGTAAAAGTAAAGAAGATATGGAAAAAATTATTAATTATATATCTGGTTTAAACATAAAAGATATTAAAATTGAAAATTTTTATTCAGGAATATTTTTTGGAAAAGAAATATGGTCTATTAATATAATAAATTCTAATGCTTCAAAGGGAAATGCAATACAAGGTCTATGCAAATTTCTAAAAATAAATATTGAAAATACAATTGCAATGGGAGACGACAAAAATGATTTATCTATGATAAAAACAGTTGGACTTGGAATTGCAATGGGAAATGCAGAAGAAATAGTAAAAGAAAATGCAAAAGAAATAACAAAAACTAATAATGAAAATGGAGTTGCAGAAATTATTAATTCTAAAATATTAGTTTGAAAGTAAATAAGGTATTAACCAATATTATTATTTAAATAATTTATAATACCGCGTAAGCGATTAAACGAGCATGGCGAGTGCGAATGGAGCAATTTTCTTTAAAAATAATCAAATTTTTATAAAAAATTTGATTTAAATATAAAATTGCGACACCAAGGTATTATAATTATTTAAATAATAATATTGGTTAAATAAGTATTTATTTAGATAAAATTTTAAGAAAGAGGTAGCTCATATGAAAGTTATAGAATTAAAACATCCATTAATTGAACATAAACTTACACTATTAAGAGATAAAAAAACAGGAACAAAAGAGTTTAGAGAAGTAATAGGTGAAATTTCTACAATCCTTTGTTATGAAGCAATGAAAGATGCAAAACTAGAGGAGAAGGAAATAGAAACACCAATTTGTAAAACAAAAGGAAAGTTTTTAAATGAAGAAAAGTATGCATTTATTCCTATTTTGAGAGCAGGAACAGGAATGCTTGATGGACTTATAAAAGTAATGCCTAATGCTAAAATAGGACATATAGGAATGTATAGAAATGAAGAAACTTTAAAGCCTGTAAAATATTACTATAAAACTCCAAAAGACATATCTAAAAGAGAAGTGATTGTTTTAGATCCAATGCTTGCAACAGGAGGATCTGCAACTGATGCAATAACAATGTTAAAAAAAGATGGGGTTAAGAATTTAAAATTTTTATGTATTATAGCTGCACCTGATGGAATTAAAAAAGTTCAAAAAGAACATCCAGATGTGCCTATTTATTGTGCTGTAATTGATGAAAAATTAAATGAACATGGATATATAGTCCCAGGACTTGGAGATGCTGGGGATAGAATTTTTGGAACAAAATAATAAATACAAGTTTCATATAGAACTTTTAAATCATAATAATATATAAATTATTATGATTGGAGGTATATAATGAAATTAAAAACTTTGTGTATAATAGCCTTGACAATTGCTTTTTTACCTTTATATGTTTTTGCTACAGAGCCTTCTAGTAGCACAATATATGAAGGTATAGATGTTAGTAATTGGCAAGGTTATATTAATTATCAGGAAGTGAAAAATGCTGGAATAGAAATTGTTTATATAAAATCAAGCCAAGGAAATAATGTAGTAGATTCATATTTTAAAGTTAATTATAATAATGCAAAAGCAAATGGACTAAAAGTTGGATTTTATCATTTTTTAACAGCTACAAATGAAGCAGAAGCAGTAGAACAAGCTGAATTTTTTTCATCAGTAATATCTGGAACTACTCCTGATTGCAAACTTGCTATGGATTTTGAAGAGTTTGGAGACCTTACTGTATCAGAAATAAACAGTATATCACAAGCATTTTTAAGTAAAGTAAAAGAAATTACAGGAAAAGATTTAATAATTTATAGTGATACATCTAATGCAAGAAATGTTTTTGGAAGAGAACTTGCTTCTCAATATCCATTATGGGTTGCAGAATATGGAATATCAAACCCAGGTGAAACAAATTGGGATTTTTGGGACGGTTTTCAATATACAAGTAGAGGAGAAATTTCTGGTATTTCAGGATTTGTAGATAGAGATAAGTTTACAGAAAATATTTTATTAGATTCACAAGAAATAATTCAAAAAACAGGTTCAGAAGAAAACTATAATCAAGATATAGTTTATGTTGTTCAAAGAGGTGATACATTAAGCCAAATTGCTAGAGATTATGGAACAACAGTAAATAAATTGGTACAACTAAATAATATTAATAATCCGAATTTAATATTTCCAGGTGAAAGAATAAATGTACCAATTAATGGAAATACGCAAAATGTAGAAGAATCAGCAGTAGGACATAGATTTTATACAGTTCAAAGTGGAGATACATTAAGTGAACTTGCATTAAGATTTGGAACAACTGTATCTGAAATAGCAGAGCTAAATAATATACAAAATGTTAATCTGATATTTACAGGAGAACTTTTAAGAATACCACGATAAAACTCCTTGACATTTAAAAAAAATCCATATAATATAAATGCATAAGTAGCTATAGGTGAATTTATAGGAAGGAGCGAAGTTTATGATTATACGGCTACCAGAAAAATTTGCTTATAATCAAAAAAATGCTTATGCCTATGTTATTAATGGAATCTTGTATATAGAGGGAAATGTAAATTTTGAAAAAATAATGTATGAGATTACATATACCTTAAAAGGAAAAGAAAAATGTTTATATTGTAAAAATCCAATAACCTCAAAAACTCGGACAATAGATCACATGAATCCGAGAACATATGGAGGACCTTCAATACCAAATAACTTGTTGCCGTGTTGCAAAAAATGTAATAGTGATAAAAGCAATATGACAGCAGACCAATTCAGACAATGGTTAAAGCTTGAAACCCAGAGTGAAAAGGATGAATTTTCTGATAAATGTATAAGAAAAAATTTTAATACATTTAGAAAGAAAAGATATTTGATTCCTAAAAAATGGTTAACAAGATATAACATATCTAAAATTGGGAAATTTATTTGGTTTGATGCAAATGTTGGAAAAGCAAAATATAAGAAAATTTCTGAGTACTATGAGAAATGGCACAGGTATCCAGCACCAATAATACTCAGCAAGAATGACTGGGTACTAGAAGGAAAGTGTATACTGCAACATGCTAAAAGAAATGGCATAAAATATGTAGATGCACTTATTCTTGAAAATGTTATAGTTAAAAAGAACTCTAAATAATATATTATCAAAATCGAAGTGATTAAGAAAATATATAAGAAGAGTTCTTTTTACTATACATAAATAAAATCTTATATAAATGAAAAAAACTGGCAAATGAGCCAGAAAGAACAAATGAGTTCTTTTTTAGAAGGAGTTAACAATAGGGATATCTAACATATGAACTTTTATCCACTACTTTGAAACCACCTGCAGGAGCATCTTCAATTACTACATTGATTTTAAAAGTGTTGTCTAAGGAGAAAAGTTCTTTTTCAATTTCTTCTTTCTTTTTTTCAGCTTCTTCTTTTGAATATCCTTTATGTCCTTCATAGATGCCTGTTGGATATTCAGAAAATCTTTTCCCTATCGCATTGTCTGGGAGAGTATCCCGATCTGGTTTAGTATACATGTTGCTACCTTCCTTTCAAATTTTTTATTCATCTTTTATTATACCATATTTTTAGCTAAAAATCAAAGTTTATACTTGCTTTTGTCCTAAATCTTCTGAAAATCTAAGTAAATATCCATCAGGATCTTGTACTAAAAATTCTTTATTTCCTAAAAGTTTATTATTTTGTCTATACCAATTTTCTTCAATTTCAAATGCAATTTTATAGTTATTTGCTTTTAGATTATTATATATTTGAGTAATATTTGTAACTTCTAATTGAAAGTTTATTCCATTACCAAAAGGATAAGAAAGAGGTGCAATTTGCCATTTATCATTATTTGAAATTTCTTGAAGCATAAATTGAATATCACCATATGAAATAAAAACAAATTTATTTTCAGGTCTTTCATATTCTATATTAAAACCAATTGTTTTATAAAAGTTAAGACTTTTATTTAAATCTGTTACAGAAAGTTCTGGAATATTTTTATTAAAATTTATACTACTTTTTCTTATTATTTTAATCTTAAAAAATCTTTCTTGGAATTCAGTTAAAGCAATAATTGCATCATTTGAAAAATTTTTCCCTTCAGGTGCTAAAATTAGTTTATCATCATTATCATTAATTCTATGTATGATTGCAATACATTCGCCTGTAAAATTTGTTATTGGTTCATATACACCTAAAATATAACAATCTAATTCTTTACCATCACCACTTATAGTATTTGGAATATAACCATAATTTAAAGGATATATATGTTTTGGATATTTTTCGGAATGCTTAGAACCTAAAGGCCTATCTATTTTTGCAGTTACTATTTTATTTAAAAAATCTTTAGAATTTGTCAATATAATTCTCCTTTCAAATATTTTTTTATATTGTATAATAATTTAGATAATAAAAAAAGATAAAAATAAAAGTTTTAATTATCTTGCATAATTATTTTTTTACAAATATAATTAATTAAATATAAAAATTTTGGAGGAAAAATGGAATACTTATTTACTTTTTTAGAAGGTATAGCGAGTTTTATTTCGCCATGTTTATTACCTATGATACCAATATATATATCATATTTTATTGGAGAAAATGAAGATAATAAAAATAATAAAGCAATAATAAATTCAATAGGTTTTGTATTAGGATTTACAAGTGTATTTATAATATTATCAATTTTTGCTAGTACTTTTGGAAGTTTTGTAAGTAAACAAATTGAATATATAAAAATATTTTTTGGAATTTTGATAATATTATTAGGATTAAATTATATAGGAATATTAAAAATTAACTTTTTAAATAAAACTAAAAGATTAAAATTTAATAAAAAGAATTTAAATTTTTTTAAATCATTTATATTTGGTTTTTTATTTTCTATAAGTTGGACACCATGTATAGGAAGTTTCTTAAGTTCAGCACTATTACTTGTTGCAACACACCAGAATATTTTTAAAGGAATTATTCTAATGTTATTATATTCTAT
This sequence comes from uncultured Clostridia bacterium, assembly GCA_944390285.1. Classification (GTDB taxonomy): domain Bacteria; phylum Bacillota; class Clostridia; order TANB77; family CAG-508; genus Scatovivens. The sequence goes on along the minus strand of CALXPN010000002.1, from coordinate 13,365 downwards.
AGGTCTTGGAATTCCATTTATAATATCAGCAATACTACTTGATAAGTTAAAAGTAATGTTTGATTTTATAAAAAAACATTATAATATTATAAAACTAATTTCAGGACTTGTATTAATTTTTATGGGAATTTATATGATATTTTTTTAATAAATAAAATTTAGGAGAAAATTATGAAAGAGAAAATTCAAATTTTAATTTTAATTATAGTATTTATAGGTATTTTAGTTGGAATAAATATGATATTAAATAAACAAAATAGCCAAGAAAATCAAAATATAACTTTAAATGTACAAAATACTAGTTTAGAGGAAAATTCGTCATTTGTTATGGAAGTGACTGAAACAAATTTTGAACAAGAAGTTTTAAAAAGTGAAAAAACAGTATTAATAGATTTTTATGCTGATTGGTGTAATCCTTGCAAAATTTTATCTCCAATAGTAGAGGAGGTTGCAAAAGAAAACGAAAATATAAAGGTTGTAAAAATAAATGTAGACAATGCTCCTAATTTGTCTTCAGAATATGGAACATATTCTATACCGACATTAATTGTTATAAAAAATGGAGAAGAAGTAAATAGAGCTGTTGGAGTTATATCAAAAGAAGAAATTTTAAGTTTAGTAAATAATTAAAAATATCATAAAATATTCATAATGAATAATTTATAAATAAATGAAAAAAATATAGTTATAAATTATTATAAAGGTGAATATATTATGAAAAGTTTTTGGGATAATGAAAAATCAGAAAATAAAGAATTTGAAAATTTGCAAGACAATATAAAATCAGAAATATGTATAATAGGTGGTGGAATTACAGGACTAAGTACAGCTTATTATTTATCAAAAAATGGAAAAGAAGTTGTGGTTTTAGAAAAAGATAGGATATGTTCTCATACGAGTGGAAAAACTACTGGAAAAATTACAAGTCAGCATGGATTAATTTATAAGTATTTAAATGATGAACACGGAAAAGAAGTTACTAAAAAATATTATGAAGCAAATGAAAAAGCATTAAAAAATATAAAACAAATAATTGAAGATGAAAAAATAGAATGTGATTTTGAAAATAGAAATGCATATGTTTATACACAAACTTCAAATGAGCTAGAAAAAATAAAACAAGAAGTTAAAATCACAAAGAAAATAGGAATAGATTCAGAATTTGTTGAAAGTTTAGATATTCCAATCCAGATTCAAGGAGCAATAAAATTCAAAAATCAGGCACAATTTAATCCTACAAAATATGCATATGGATTATCTAAATCTATTTTAACAAATAATGGAAAAATATTTGAAAATTCAAGTGTTATAGATGTAACTAAATCAGATGATAAATATATTATATCTACAGAATTTGGAAGTATAACTTCAAAATATGTTGTAATTGCAACAAGATATCCAATAATAAAATTTCCAGGATATTATTTTTTGAAAATGTATCAATCAACATCATATGTTGCAATATATGATACTAGAACAGATTTTAAAACAGATGGTATTTTTATAAATGAAGAGGAACCTAAAAACTCTTTTAGAAGTGTAAAATATGGAGATAAAAATTTTTTACTTGCATGTGGATATGATTATAAAACAGGTTCTGAAATAATTGGAAATGCATTTGATTATTTAGATAAAAAAGTAAAAAATATGTTTCCAGATGCTAAAAAGTTAGAATATTGGACGGCTGAATATTGTATAAGTTTAGATAAAATTCCATATATAGGAGAATTTTCTAATGTAATGGATAATGTATATGTAGCAACAGGATTTAATAAATGGGGGATGACAAGTGCTAATATTTCGTCAAATATAATAAAAAATGAAATATTAAACATAGATGATGATATGAATAAATACAAAGAAATTTTTAGAAGTTCAAGATTAGAACCTATAAAAAATAAAGATGAAATATTAAATATGATGAAAGATTCGAGTGAAGGAATAATTGCAAAACGACTAAAGACAAAAAAAACTCCAACTTGTACACATTTAGGATGTAAACTAAGTTTTAATCCTATAGAAGAAACATGGGATTGTATGTGTCATGGTTCAAGATTTTTAAAAAATGGTGAAGTTTTAGAGTCACCTGCAAATAAAAATATAGAAGTAGATTAGTACAAAAGTAAATTTTATTTCTAATACTAGAAATTTTAGTGGATTTATGTTATAGTAATTTTTGAAATTATAAAAAGGAGTAAAAATGAAAGTAGGATATTTAGGACCAAAAGGAACATTTTCGAGTGAAGCATGTAATAATTATTGTAAAAACAATGAAGATAAAATAGAATATAAAACAATCATAGATACAATTTTAGCACTAGAAAATAATGAAATAGATGAAGCGATTATACCAATTGAAAATTCTCAGCAGGGGTGTGTTACAGATGCTATAGATACATTAATTCAAAATAAGGATATTAAAGTAATAGATGAATTATTACTTGATATTAATCAAAATTTAATGTCAAATAAAAAATGTAAATTAGAAGAAATAAAAGAAATATATTCTCATCCTCAAGCTATTGCACAATGCAGAAATTATTTAGAAAAGAATTTTAAACAAGCAAAAATAATACCAGTAGAAAGTACTTCTTATGCAGCAAAAAAAGTGAGTGAGAAAGAAGAAATTTGTGCTTGTATTGGAAACTTGGAATGTGCAAAAGTTTATAATATAAATTTAATAGAAAAAAATATACAAGATAATGAGTTCAATCAAACTAAATTTTGGGTTTTAAGTAAAAAAGAAAATGAAAATATTTCAAAAAATAAAATGTGTATGATTTTTTCAGTAAAAGATAAACCAGGTGCTTTATACAATGTTTTAAAAATTTTTAATGAATATAACTTAAATCTTACAAAAATAGAATCAAGGCCTGCAAAGACTGTATTTGGAGAATATTATTTTTGGATAGATGTTTCAATTAATAAAAATAGTGATGAAGATAAAGCAATTGAAGAAATAAAAAAATCTGGAATATATGTAAGAGTACTTGGAAAATACTAATAAAATTCGTATTTTAAATAAAAATTAAATAGAATTTATAAAATAAATACTTAAAGTATTATAAAAACATAAAAGATGTTGATATAATTATACTTACAAGTATTTATTTTTTTTGTAAAATGTAGTATAATATTAAACATAGTTGCACGATAACAAACTTTGCTTAATTAAGAAGGAGGAATAAAAATGTGCAATAACAAACCTTGGAATGCTCTGAATCCGGAAAATCTTTCAGAAGATGAAAAAAAAGAACGGATAAGAATATTCAACATGGAACAGTATGCCGCGGGCTTCTTGCAGGGAAAGACCATTGAAGATATTGCAAAACTTCATGGAGTTTCCGAAAAAGAGGTTATCGAGACTATGGAAGGAATAAAACATATCAATCCATATCTTTATAATCAACTTCAGAAAGCAAAAGCAGAAAGAGAAGCCAATTAGCAGACAGCTAGAGTCTAAAGGGGAGTTGATAGCTATGGGCGGAGAGGCTAATCTCCGCCTGAATCATATAAAATTGGTAGGTGAATAAAAAATGATTTCAGAAAAAATGAAAAATTTAGTAAAAAATAATTCAGTAATAAGAGAAATGTTTGAAGAGGGAAATAGATTAAGAAAAATATATGGAGCAGAAAATGTGTATGATTTTAGTTTAGGAAATCCTAATGTTCCTGCTCCAAAAGAAGTAAATGAAGCAATTTTAAGAATAATAAAAGAAGAAGATTCTTGTTTTGTTCATGGCTATATGAGTAATGGCGGATATGAAGATGTAAGAGAAAAAATTGCAGAAAATATAAATGAAAAATTTAATACAGATTTTAATTTTAAAAATATAATAATGACTGTTGGTGCAGCAAGTGGTCTTAATATAGTTTTAAAATCAATATTAAATAAAGAAGATGAAGTTATAGTGTTTGCACCATATTTTTCAGAATATAATAATTATATTCAAAATTATGATGGAATTGTAAAAGTAATACCAGCAGATACGAGCTCATTTATGCCAAATATTGAAGAATTTGAAAAAAGCATAAATAATAAAACAAAAGCGGTTATAATAAATACACCCAATAATCCAACAGGAGTTATATATAGCGAAGAAATAATAAAAAATATAGCTAAAATAATGAAAGAAAAAGAAAAGTTATTCAGTCATCCTATATATTTAATTTCAGATGAACCATATAGGGAATTAGTTTATGATGATACATTTGTACCTTATATCACAAAATGTTATGATAATTCCTTTGTTGTATATTCATATAGCAAATCACTTTCTTTAGCTGGAGAAAGAATAGGATATGTTGTAATTCCAAATGCTCAAGAAAATTCTGAAGAAATGATTGAAGCTGTAACTATAGCAAATAGAATAATAGGCTCTGTTAATGCACCATCTTTAATTCAAAGAGTTATACCTTATTGTTTAGATGTGAAAACAGATATTGAATTTTATAATAGAAATAGAAAATTATTATATGATATAATTACGAAAAATGGTTTTGAAACAATTTATCCACAAGGTGCATTTTATTTATTTGTAAAAACACCAATAACAGATGATAAAAAATTTTGTAATATAGCAAAAAAATATAATTTATTATTTGTTCCAGGCAGTTCCTTTTCTTGTCCTGGATATGTAAGAATAGCATATTGTGTATCTTATGAAACTATAAAAAATTCTGAACAAGCTTTTGCAAAACTTGCAAAAGAATTTAAAAAAAATGAAATATAGAAAATAATAAATCAAGGTGATTTTATGGGAAAAATATTAAAAATTAGAGAAGTAGGAGACCCAGTTTTAAATCTTGTATGCTAAAAGGTAGATGTCCAAAATATTAATAATGAAACTTTAGAAGATATAGAAGATTTAAAAGAAACCTTAAAATTTACGGGTGGATTTGGAATTGCTGGACCACAAGTGGGAATAAATAACGGAGAAAAAATAGTAAAAAAAGTAAGTGGATTTACTGCAAGAGATATACAACATGAATGTGATCATTTAGATGGTATAATATTTTTAGAAAAAGTAACTCAAAAAAATGGTTTTGCCACAAAAGAAATGATAAATAAATATAATTTGAGAAATAGTTAAAATTAAGAATAGGTGAAAAAATGAAATTTGAATTACCAGAATTTTTAATAAAAAAATTAGAAAATCAATATGGAAAAAGCATATCAGAAAAAATTATAGAAGGGTATTCTAAAAATAGAAAGGTAACTTTTAGAGTAAATACTTTAAAAAGTTCAAGTGAAAAAATAGTACAAGCTTTAGAAGAAAATAATATAAAATATAGACAAGTTTCTTGGAGCAAAGAAGCCTTTATTTTAGAAAGTGCAACTGAAAGTGAAATAGAAAAATTAGATATTTATAAAAATGGAGAAATATATCTTCAAAGTTTATCTTCTATGCTACCTCCTATAATATTAAATCCAGAAGAAGGAAAAGATATTTTAGATATGGCAGCAGCTCCTGGAGGAAAAACAACACAAATAGCAGCACTAACACAAAATAAGGCACATATAACAGCTTGTGAAATGAATAACATAAGAATAGAAAAATTAAAGTATAATATTGAAAAACAAGGTGCAACTTCTGTTTATGTGATGAAAAAAGATTCTAGAAACATAGATAATTTCTTTTCTTTTGATCAAATATTACTTGATGCTCCATGTAGTGGTAGTGGAACAATAAATCTAAATGATGAAGTAAAAATTACTGAAAATTTTATAGAAAAAATTTCAAAAACTCAATTTGATTTATTAAATAAGGCAGTAAAAGTATTGAAAAAAGGCTCTAGTATGGTTTATTCAACTTGCTCTATACTATATGAAGAAAATGAAAAACAAATAGAGAAAATTTTAAATAAAAATAATGTAGAAATAATACCTATTAATTTAGAAAAAATGGAAGATATACCATTACTAGAAAGTAGAATTAAAGGAACTTTATTATTGGCTCCAAATGAATTATATGAAGGATTTTTTGTTGCAAAATTGAGAAAAAAAGGATAATATATTGATAAGTAGAAAATTTTAATAAATTGAGGTATGAAAGTATGAGTAATAGAAGAGATGTATTAAAAAAAATAGGAATTACCAATTTAGAGAATGCTGATAGCGAAAAAAGAGGCTTTTTAAGGGGTTTAACAACAGAATTTATGAAAAATTTTAAAAAATTTAGAAGCCCAGAAGCACAAGAATATTTTTATAATTTAATTGCAGCAATTATGCTTGAACATCATAAAGCTTATGAAACTTTTGATATACAAGTACCGGGAAGATTAAAAGCGCCTAAAAGTATTTTTGATAAAGTGTTAGATTATTTATCAAGACAAGATAAGAGTGTATATGATTATAATGATTATAATGAATATCAAGGAAAATTAAGAGATTACATGTCTGATTTATTTGCAATAACAGTAGTTGCATGTAATAGACCTGCAACTTTCTATTCTAAAGTTTCAGAAATACAAGAATTAATAGAAGAAAAAAAACGAAATCATATATTATTAGGAGAAATGCAAAAATTTAAATTATCTGCAATAAAAGATGAATTTTCTGGTACTAAACAAAAAGAATATAATTATTTTTGTACCAAAAAGCAATATTATATAAATTCTATTATGATACTTGAAAGATTAAAAACTCTGATAGATCCAAGAGCTACTAAACTGCTTGCGTATTATAATAGATTATTAGATGAAGTTAAGAAGAATGTTCCAGAAAGATTTTTTTATGTATGTGATAATAAAATTAAAGAATTATATGAGGTTGAAAATTTAAATACTACTGAAAAACTAGAAGATGCATATAAAAAAATTTATGAAGCAATAGATGAAGCAAATTTATCTGAAGAAGAGGATAAAGAATTAAAAAAGAAAATAACACCTAAAGATACTAAAAGTGTTGATTTTTTGGAATTAGAAAAAGATTTTAATGCTAGAATTCATGATAAATTAGACTTAGCAGTATTAACAAAACAAATTTGCTCAATATTTGATAAATCTGAATTACTTAAAAAATTTGGGGTAGAATTAGAAAAAGATACTAGAAAGAAAAAAAGAACAGCAAGTGGTTATGTATCAAATTTATATTATTTAAAAACTCCTTTTGGAAAAATAGAAATACAATTACAATCACAACATGAAAACAATGAAGGAAATTATGGACATACAGCACATGGGAATATGGTGGGAAAATTAATTGAAAGATTTGACATTCCAAATTTATCAAATAAAAATGCAGTAAAAAAATTTAGAACTTGTGTTGCATTTGTATCACCAAAAAAATTTTTTGCACAATTTGATAATACAGAGCCAGATAGAGTTTTAATTCAGACTTTTGGAGATTATCAAAACTATAAATCTATATCAAGTCAAGTAAAAAAAGGTTCAGATGAAGATAAAGAAAATATAAAATATTTTAATGAATTATATCCTAAAAAAGATAAATTATTTCCTAATGATGCTGTACAAGAAGAAATAAAAAGTTTTATAGAATATGATATAGAGCAATACTTAGAAGGTGATAAATTTAAACAAGCTATGAAATTAGCAAAAGCTGAAAAAGATTTAGAAGAAGAAAGATAAATATTATATGCCTATTAGTGTAAAACACTAATAGGCTAATTGTTTAATTAAAATATATTCCTTGATATAAATTATTTTCTCTCATATATTTATCTATACCATTTAAAATCCATTTTTTATGAGAATTCCAACTAGGTGCAAGTAATAAATTTTTAGGTGCATCTCCTGAAATTTTATGAATAATAATTTTAGGGTTAATATGTGTTAAGATATATGTTGCTGTTTCAATATAATATTCAAGTGAAATAGGTGTATATGTCCCATTTTGATACATATTAGCAAGTTCTGTATTTTTAATAATATAAGTAGAATGAATTTTAAGTCCTTGAATATTATGATTATTTATAAAGTTAATTGTATTTTTTATATCTATTATGCTTTCATTAGGAAGACCAACCATGATATGAACAATAGTTTCAAGATTGTATTTGTTTAAAAGTTTTACAGCTTTTGTAAAAACTCTAGATTTATAGCCACGATTGATGATTTTAGCTGTTTCATCATTTGCTGTTTGAAGACCAAGTTCTACAAATACTTCGAGTTTATTTTTATAAGAATTTAGAAGTTTGCAAATTTCTTCTGTAATACAATCTGGTCTTGTAGCTATACTGATTCCAACAATTCTGTTATCAATTAAAGCGGAATCATATTTCTTTTTTAAATTTTCTATAGTATCATAAGTATTTGTAAAATTTTGAAAGTATATTATAAACTTATTAGCTCTTGAAGCTTTATAGCTATTAAAAAAGTTTTTTACTTGTGAAGGAATATCTATAAAATTTAAGTGTTCACCAGAACCACGATTTCCACAGAATATACAACCTTTTGTGGAAAGAGTGCCATCACGGTTAGGGCATGTAAATCCTCCGTCAATACAAATTTTTAAAGTTTTTTCTCCAAATTTTTTCTTAAAATATTCATTTAAATGATTATATCTATTATTATTTTCCATAATACCTCTAATTTAAATTTTATAAAATTTAAATTATATTATCATTGAAATATGTAAATTTCAAGGTAAATAAGTTATAAAAGCTTTTAAAAATAAAAATTTTGTAGTATAATATGCAAAAATTAGTATAAGGAAAAGATTATGAATTTTAGAATAACAAATGGTTCAGTAACATATGGTGCTGAAACCATATTAGAAGAAATAAATTTTGAAATAAAAGGAAAACAAAAAGTTGCAATAGTTGGAAGAAATGGTGCAGGTAAATCTACTTTACTAAAAGCAATTATAAATAATGAGCTTTTAAGCGAAGGAATAGGAACAGAAAAATTCAATATTTATAAAGAAGGGAATCCAATAATTGGTTATTTAAAACAAGTAGATTTTGAAGATGATAATATAACAATGCTAGATGAAATTTTAAAATGTTATAAAGAAATAATAGATTTAGAAAATAAAATGGAAAAGCTAGTTATAAAAATGCAAGAAGATTCATCAGAAAAAAATGCTGAAGAATATACTAAGTTACATGATAGATATGAGATTTTAGATGGATATACATATAAAAAAGAATATGAAACAGCAATACACAAATTTGGATTTTCGAAAGAAGATAAAAATAAAAAATTAAGTGAATTTTCTGGAGGGCAAAGAACAAAAATTGCATTTATAAAATTATTGTTAAGTAAACCAGATATTCTGCTTCTTGATGAGCCAACTAATCATTTAGATATTACTACAATAGAGTGGCTTGAAGAATATTTAAAAAATTATCCTAAAGCAGTTATAATTGTTTCACATGATAGAATGTTTATTAATAAAATCGTTGATAAAATATATGAAATAGAATATGGAGCAATAACAGAATATTCAGGAAATTATGAATTTTTTGAAAAACAAAAAAGAATTAATTATGAAAGGCAATTAAAAGATTATGAATTTCAACAAAAAGAAATAAAAAGACTTACAGATATTGCAAATAGATTTAGGTATAAGCCAACAAAAGCAAAAATGGCATTATCTAAACTAAAACAAGTTGAAAGAATGATAAAAATAGAGGAACCTAATAAATATGATTTAAAAACCTTTAAAGCAAATTTTGATATTGAAAAAGAATCAGGAAATAATGTTTTAACAGTTAAAGAAATGGAAATTGGATATGATACTCCACTTTCAAAAATTTCTTTTAACTTATATAAAAGACAGAAATTAGGAATAATTGGAGCAAATGGAACTGGAAAATCTACTTTACTTAAAACAATTATTGGAAAAGAAAGACCTATAAGTGGAAGTTTTACTTTAGGATATAATGTAGAAATTGGTTATTTTGATCAAAAAATGGCAGAACTTTCTTCAGAAAAAACAATTTTTGATGATTTTTATGAAGAATTTCCAAATTTAACTGTAACTGAAATTAGAAATTCTTTAGCAGCTTTTATGTTTTATGGAGAAGATGTATTTAAACAAATAAAAATGCTTTCAGGTGGAGAAAAAGTAAGATATGCACTTTGTAAGATATTAAAAACAAAACCTAATTTCTTAATATTAGATGAACCAACAAATAATATGGATATAATTGGAAAAGAAACTTTAGAAAATATGCTTAAAGAATATAAGGGAACAGTAATTTTTGTTTCACATGATAGATTTTTTGTGAAAAAAATTGCGGATTGTATTTTAAGTTTTGAAAATGGAAATACAAAATTTTATAATTATGGATATGATTACTATTTAGAAAAAAGATCAGAAAATAAATTAGAGGAAAAAGAGGTAAAAAACGAAGAAAGTAAAGTAAAAAAACAGTATAATAATCCTCTAAAAGAAAAGGATAAATTAGAAAGAAAAATTGCAAAGATAGAAAAAGAGATATCTGAAAAAGAAGAAAAAATAAAAGTTTTAGAAAATGAACTATTAAAAGAAGAAATATATTCGGATTACATAAAAGTATGTGAAATTGAAAATAGTATAACTAATTTAAAATCTGAAATAGAAGATGATATGAATAAATGGGAAACTTTACAAAAAGAGTTTGCAAATATTAATAATAATTATTAGGAGAATTTTAAAAGTGAAATTTTCAGTAGAAAAACAAACATCTATTAAAGCCAGAGCATTAAAAACTAGAAGACAGAAAATGATTAAAGAAGAAAAATTTCATATTAATGATTTAATAGATTATAATGAATTTTTAAGATTATATGAAAAATATGGGAATGGATTAAATAAAGAGGAATTCGCAAGAAGTTTTTTGGATTTAAAAAAACAAGACTTATATATTTTAAAAAATGATAGATGTAGAATATTAAAACAAGAAAATATTAGTGAATTTGAAATTGCCAATTTAAAAATAGAATTAATAAGAATGTTTAATTTAAAAAAAGGTGAAGTAGTATCATATGAAAAACTAGAAGAATTATATAACTCATTACAAACTAAGCTTCCACTGATAATGTTTGCAGAAAAAATTTTAGATATTCCTGCTCATTTTGTTTCTTGTATAAAATCAAACCAATCTAAAAATACTATAATTCTTAGTAAGACGGATAGTATATTTTTTAAAAGAGAAGATATTTCAAAATTAACAAGAAAAGTAGAAGAAAAAATTTCAAAAGATCTTTCAAATATAAGGGAAATAAAAGAATGTATATCAGTTGATAGAAATCTTCATATTGGAGATAAAATTAGTGTTAATGAATTCGAAGAAATATATGAAATATATGGAAAGTCAGGTTTTTCAAAATATGATTTTGCAAGAATAATTTTAGGATTAACAGATGCAAAATCAAGACAGATAATAAATAAAAAGATTGATTTTATAGAAATTTGGAAAAATGAAATTATAAATCCAAGTTATTTACTAAAAATAAGAAATAAAGTTATACATGAAAAAAATTACATATTAAAGATAAGTTAAAATCATATGATGATTTTAAAAAGCTTTTTGAGAGATATTCTGCTATTTTATCAGAGGAAATATTTGCTGATGAAATTTTAGATATGTCAAAAACAAGTTATAAGAATTTAAAAAATGGAAAATCTGAAGCAGTTATTCTTTCAGATATTGTTGTACCAGATGAATTTTGGGAAAAAACAAAAAAGAAAATAAAGAAAAAAGAAGATACATATGGTGGAAAAAGAATAACATATGCTGAATTTTTAGAAATTTATAAAAAATATGGATATATAACTTTAGATTCAGATTTTGCATTAAATGTTTTGCAAATATCAAAAAATGAATTTTATGCTTTAAAAAGAGGAGAATATTTAACAGTTAGAATATTTACAAGCAAAATTGAAAATTCTAATAAAAAATCAAAAGATGAAGATTATGATACAAATGAATTAAGAGAATTAAGAAACATTATAATTAAAGAAAATAAATTACATATAAATGATTCAATATCAGGAGAAAAATTTAATGAACTGTATGATAAATATGGTTTTAGAATGAGCAAAAAATTTTTTGCAAATAAAATGTTAGATATAAAAGATTACAGATTAGATGAAATATTGCGAGATAAAAACAAAAATACAAGAATTTTGTTAGATGAAGACATAAGCAAAGAATATTTAGGTACAATTAGAAAAAAAGTGTTTACAAGTGGAGAACATGTTACTGAAGATATGATAGATTACAATGAATTTTTAAGATTATATAGAATATATGGAGGAAAACTTTCAGAAAGGCAATTTGCTGAAAATGTATTATTTATAAGTAATGATAATCTAGGTGAGATTAGAGAAAAGGGTAAGAAAACAAAAATATTTGCTAATATGAATATATCAGATGCATATGTTGCAAATATAAAAAGTAAGATTATAAATAGAAATTTACTATATCATAATCAAAATATAACTCCACTTTTTTTTAGAAGATTATATAATCAGATAAAAACTATTTTTTCAGAAGCTGATTTTGCAAGAGAGATATTAGAAGTAAGCAGGCAAGTTTATGGAAAGGCTTGCAGAAGAGAGCAATCTGAAACGTTTAGGATATTATCGGTATCTAGAACATATGAAAATAAAAATAAATTTCAAAAATGGCAAAATACAACTTTAAAGAAGTTATTAGATAATGGTTTTAGTTATACAGAAATAGAAGAAACAACAAATCTAACACATAAAGAGTTATTAGAAAGAGTAGATGATTTATATAAAAGTGGGATAGATGTCTCAAATATAAAAAGAAAATATATAAGTAGAAGATTAAGACAGAAACAGGAAATAGAAGAGGATCGTAAATTATTGCTAAATATAACTGATGAAGATATAAATGTTGCTAAAAAAGCAGTAGCAGAAGAAATGAAACTAAAAAAGATGGAAAATAAATGTAAAAAAATAACAGATGAATTTATAGAAACACAATCTAGCAAAGAATATTTAAAAAAATATGTAGAATTATGTAAAGAAAAATATAAAGAAGATTGCTCTCAGATGAGTGAGGATACACTAGAATGCTTACATACAGTATTAGAATTTTTAGAAGAAAATAATATAGAATATATTAGATTTTTTATACAAGCATGTATAGAAAAAAATAATTTTAAAAGAGCAAATGAATTTATAACATTTACTATGCAAGAACCAGATTTAAAAGTAGATATGAGAAAATCTTTAAATAAACTTAGAACGTATTTAAGATATGCTATAAAAAGAAAACGAGCAATAGATATGGTTTATCTTGGAAAAGAAATCGGAGAAATTACTCATTTTACAGGATTAACAGAAGTTGAGGTAATAGAATTATCAAAAAAATTTCAAGAAAATCCTAAAGATAAGGTAAAGAATTAAATTGTTTTATTGTTATAAAAAATATTGATTTTTGT
>CALXPN010000001.1 GCA_944390285.1 uncultured Clostridia bacterium | reverse complement strand
GTCAAAAGCATATGAATATAATAGCATATGATGGAAAAATACCTGTAAGTGTTGGAACTTTCAGTTATATAAATAAAATTGGAGAAATAAGTAATGTAGGAACAAAGCAAGGATATTGGAATAAAGGATATGGAACACAATTAATAACTTTTATAATAAATAAATTTCAAGACCTAAAAGGTAAATGTTTGATATTGAACACAGAATATAAAAGTAAGAATCAGCACTTTTATGAAAAATTAGGATTTAAAGAAATGTACATTATGGAACAATATACAAAAAATTAATAATATTGTATGAATTTAAATTAAATGGTATAATCAAGCTAGATTTTTATTTATTAAAATATTAGGAGGAAAAAATGGATAACGAATATGAATTTTTTATAGCAGGAAGAACAAGAAACAAAGAAAATATTTTAAAAATTTGTACAATTTTTGATAATTTAAATATTTCTTATTATTGTTTTTTAAAAAATGAAGATTCACATAAAAAAGCGGGTTTAGATTTAGAAGATGAAAATCTTGCAGATACATTTGAATCTCTTGAACTAAAAAGTGAAACTGTTAAAATAATTTTTGAAAATGATTTGGAAGGATTAAAAAAATCTAAAAATTTATTATTAGTACTTCCAGCGGGAAAATCGGCACATATTGAGTCTGGGATTGCATATGGACTAGGAAAGAAATGTTATGCAATAGGAGAATATGATGTAACAGATTCTTTATATCTTATATTCGATAAAATTTTAAAAGATAATGAAGAATTAAAAAAATTTTTAAAGGAGAAATATTATGAAAAATCAAAAAATAAAAAGGTGATTTAAGTGAGAGTAGGATTAGTATTAGAAGGTGGAGGAATGAAAGGACTTTATACAGCAGGTGTATTAGATGTTTTTATGGAAAACAAAATAAAAATTATATGGGGTTAATTTGAGAGCTTCTGGTTCTATGCCATTTATATCTAAATCGGTAATAATAAATAATAGAAAATATCCTAAATTTGTAGAAACAATAAATAATCGATATAAAATGTATAATAATGAAATAAAAAAAATAAGAAGTTTAGAAGAAAAAAATAAAATATTTGTAATTAGACCATCAGAACTTATTAAAATTAAAAGAGTAGAAAAAGACTCAAATAAAATTCAAGAAATGTATGATTTAGGAAAAAGGGATTCTAATAAGCTTTTAAAAGATTTATATAAATACATAAGAGAGGAAAAATAATGGAAATTAGATTAGTTGGTACAGGTTCAATAGGAGCTGTTCAATCTAGTGCTTCTACACTAGTAAATAAAAAAATTTTAATAGATATGCCAAATGGAATTGTAAAAAGATTAAAACAATTTGGAGAAAATGTTTTAAATATAGATATTGTTTTAATTACACATTTACATGGGGATCATTATTTTGATATACCCTTTTTTATATTAGAAAAATATTTTTATAAAATAAAAGAAAAAACAACTATTTATGGGCCAAAAGACACAGCACGAAAAGTAAAAAAATTATTTGAACTTGCTTTTCCAGGTGAATATAAAAAAGTAATGGAAAATATAAATATTGAATTTAAAGAATTTAAAAATTTAGAAAATCAAAAATTAAAAGATAACATTTATGTAGAGTCTGTACTTGTAGATCATGGAAAATGTAAACCAGCTTATGGGTATTTATTAAAAGAGAATTCTAGAAATGTTGGATTTTCTGGAGACAGCAAAATGTGTGAAGCTATAGACTATATAGTGCAAAACAGTATTGTATCTGTGCTAGACATGAGTTTTGCAGAAAATATTAATCATGCACATATGGGACTTCATGAGATAGAAAGAATTTGTGATAAATACAAAGAAAAAACTATTATAACAACACATATGCAAGATTATACGAGAAATGAAGCAAAAAATAAGAATATTAAAAATTTAATTGTTCCAGATGATGGACAAATTATAAATATATAAAGGAATAATAATATGAAAAGATTTATAAAAAAATATAAAGAATTTTTAATTGTTTTAATTATTTTGATAATTATAATAGGAGTTATTATATATAAAAATAAAGAATTTATTATACCAGAAAAAACAGAAGATAATGTAGTAGAAAATTATGAAGAAGAAAATAATAATGAAGATTTAAATTATTCTACAATAAATAATTGTAAATATAAATCTTTTTTACCTACTTTTGAATCTGGATATGATTATACTCAAGATATGGAATATGAAGATAAAATATATCATAAAGCAATTTATACATATGAAGAATATCAAATATATAAAGATAGATGGAATGATATATTAGATATGACAGAAAAAGATTTTGAAAATAGTTTTATGATTATTACAGCAGTTGAGAATACATCAATGATAGGACTTACTATTTCAAATATCTATGTTGAAAATGATATATTGAATATAGAACTTGATAAATACCCAGATGGAGTAGAATATGATGAAAAAAATAATTGTATTTCAATAATTATTCCAAATGATATGAAGAAAAGTATAATAAAAGTGACTGATGCTAGAAATAAAGAAAAAAGTAATGAACAAAAATATAATTGGAGTAATGAGAGTATAGAAGGACTTACTCCAATAAGTCTAGAAAATGCAATAATTATTGCAAAAGAATATGCAAGTACATTACCACAAATAAATAGTTATATTGGAAAAGAGATAGATAATTTAGAAAAATACACAAAGGTTTATGATGTTCAAAGAACAACAGTATATCCTAATAATTATTGGTATATAACAGAAGGAATCATAGAAAGAGAATTAGAAGTAGCAGATTATACACGTAACGTATATGAAGTAACATTAGTAAAAGAAGATGATGAAATGGAAATAGATAGAGCAGTTTTTTATGTTGATATGTATACAGGAAAAGTAATAGGAGGACGTTATATGTCTGATTAAAATATGTAATAAAATTATGGTTTTATTTGCTTTTATTTACATAATGTGCTATAATATAAGTATATTTGGGGCCTAGACCCTAGATAAATAAAAAAAAGAGAGGTAAAAACATGGAAGAACGGAAAGAAAAGTTAAAGGAGCTTAGAAGTCAAAGTACATTCGTAAGTCGTGAGGCTGAGATGTTGATGTCAGCAAAAACGCAGGATGAGATCAAAGCATCCTTGGACCGAATTGATGCTTTCCTTTTGGAAAGTAAGGAATATCTGGAGTTGATGGAGAGACGTAAGCAGCTGGAGGAATCACTTAATAATTTGAAATTAAATGATGTCACTCGGGCAGATTTGGTTGATCATATGCAGATTTTCCAGAAAGAAATTGATGGATTGATTCAGCAGGTTAAGATCGAGATTGAAAAAGACAGTAACTGCGGTTGTAGCTGTGAGAACAAGAAGAAAGAAAATCCGGATGAAGCTGCTAAGACTGAGGAGATTTTTAAGCTCCTCAAGAAACTTGGTGTCAAAGCATTCCATGTGGAATTCGAATAAAAGCATAAGCTTTTATTTGAATATCTCCCAATGAAGTCCGATGGGCGGGATAACAATCCCGCCTATTGGCATTTTTATAAATAATACAAAAATTTTATTTTTGTATTGACAATAATAGTATAATTTGGATATACTAATATAAAGAAAGAAGGATACTATGAAAAAATTAATGAATATCCAATTAAATAATTGGTGGAATGTATGGGAAAAAAGCTCATACATATTTGTAGTGTCTAAAAATAATAAATAGAAATATATTTTAAATTAGATATAAATACAAACACATGTATGAGCAAATAGCTTTTATATGTGTTTTTTTGTATTTAAAATTTAGTATTTTCTATTTTAATGGAGGTGATGGTACATATGGAAGATGGTTGGTGGTTGAAAAATAAAACTATAAAAGTAAGTAAAAAATTGAAAGAAAGAGGGAATAATTATGAATTATGGAAATTTTGGTGGTCAATATGTACCACAAGAATTAAAAAAGGAATTAGAAAAAATTGAAAAAGAATTTAATAAAGCAATACAAAGTGAGGAATTTAATAATAAATATATGTATTATTTAAAACAGTATGTTGGAAGACCAAATCCTTTATATTATGCGGAAAACTTTACAAATTATTGTGGCGGAGCAAAAATATATTTAAAAAGAGAAGATTTAAATCACACAGGTGCACATAAAATAAATAATGCAATAGGACAGATATTACTTGCAAAACAAATGGGAAAAACTCATATAATTGCAGAAACTGGAGCAGGACAGCATGGGCTTGCAACAGCAACAGTATGTAGTTTGTTTAAAATGAAATGCACTATATTTATGGGAAAAGTAGATATTGAAAAACAAAAGATAAATGTTGATAAAATGAAATTACTTGGAGCAGATGTTATAAGTGTTACAAAAGGCCAAGGTGTTTTAGCAGATGCTGTTGATGAGGCATTTGAATATTTATTAAAACATAAAGATGTATTTTATTTAATTGGTTCTGCAGTAGGTCCTAGCCCTTATCCTGAAATGGTAAAGTATTTTCAGAGTATTATAGGAAAAGAAGCCAAAAAACAAATTTTAGAGCAAGAAAATAAATTGCCAAAAGCAATTATTGCCTGCGTTGGTGGTGGAAGTAATAGTATAGGATTATTTTCAGAATTTATTAATGAGAAAGATATTGATATTTACGGTGTAGAAGGTGCAGGAAAAGGATTAGGAACAGGAAGACACGCCTCTGCCATGTATGAAAAAAATATAGGTATATTACATGGAATGAAGACTTATATTATGCAAGATGAAAATAAAAATGTAAAAGAAGCATATTCAATTTCATCTGGATTAGATTATCCTGGTATAGGTCCAGAACATGCATACTTAGGAGAAACACATAGAGTAATTTATGATAGTATTACAGATGAAGAGGCAATAGAAGCATTTAAAATATTAACAAAAGAAGAAGGGATAATTCCAGCATTAGAAAGTAGTCATGCAATTGCATATTGTATTAAAATTGCAAAAAAATATAATAAAAGTGATAGTATAATAGTTAATTTATCTGGAAGGGGTGATAAAGATATTCAAACAATTCTAAAATTACAATCTAAGTAATTTTAGAATTGTTGAAAATTATACTTGCAAAAGTTTAAAAGTAATTTTATAATAAGCAATGTTAATATTTGAATACATATTTAGTTGAAATAATTTCTTAATATTATAATAATTTACAAAATGAAACTATATTTAAATACGATTTATAATAATATAAATTAAAGACTTAGGAGTGATTTTTTCATTGCAATTATTGAAGAATTCAGAATTTTTTATATGATTATTCATTATATTTACTGAACGAACAATAGACCATTTAACTATTTCATAAGATACATTACAAATATTTGCTACTTGAGGATAGATATTTTTTTCTAAATTTTCAAACAGGTATTCAGTTTTATGTAAATATGAATAAACTATAGCTTCTAATAGGAAATTAGTACCATTTAATTTGAAATCAAAATGCAATTTTTCTAGAATTTGACGTGTTTTAATACGAGCAATTTTTTCACAAAATTTAAATTTGAATTTTTCCATTGAGTTATAGATATATTCTTGAGAAGCATTAAATGGTATATACAAAATATTTTTTGTATTTCGATGATGTTCAGGATTATTACAAAAAATTATTTTATTTTCAATTTTTTTGACTAAATTTTTAATTTCATTGTTTGTTAGATATTCTTCTGATGTGATAAGTAATGTTATTTTATTATTTTTATGAATATCAAAAAGTTCTTCTAAACTTGTTGCAATTTCAAATCCTTCAAGTTTATCAAAAGTTTTAAAAGTAGTATTACACATACATTTTATAATTTTTAAATTTTCTCCATAAATAATTTGTTTACACATTTTTTCATAACTCCTTCACTAATAAAACAATTGAGAATACAAAAAGGTGACAAAAATTTGTAAAAAAATTAAAAAAATTTAAATAAAAAAAATAAACTAGTAAAAATATTATGATAAAAAGGATATTACTAAGGTATTTTAATTATGAAAAATAAACTGAATATTGATAATTTAGTAAATGAATATAGTGATACTATCTATAGTATAGCAATTGGATATTTTAAAAATAAAGATGATGCAGAAGATATAGTACAAGATGTTTTTACAAAATATATTTCTTGTATAAAATCTGGTAAGAACTTCAAAACAGAAGAATATGAGAAATATTGGATTATTAGAGTTACTATGAATTTATGTTGTAATAAAAGAAAAGAATCTAATTACAAAAGAAATGTACCATTTATAGATAAAGAAACTATAGGTTTTGAATTTTCAGAAAGTGAAAGTTTATTACTTGAAAGTATTGATAAGTTAGAAGATAAATATAGAATTGTATTTGAATTATTTTATTTAAGAGAATTTAAAATATCTGAAATAAGTAAAATTCTGAAGATAAGTGAGCCAAATGTTAAAACTAGATTAAGAAGAGCAAGAGAAAAATTAAAGAAATTATTGCAACAAGGAGGATATTTTGATGAATAAAATGGAAAAAGATATAAATAACATTAAAAATAAAATAAATAAAGCTTACTTATCTGAAGAATATAAGGATGATTTAAAAAATAAACTTGAAGAACAACTAAAAAATTCAGAAAATAAAATTAATTCAAATAGTATAAAATCAAGAAAGAAAAACAAAGTTATTTCTTATACAAAAAAAATTCTTTCAGCATGTGCTGCATGTATAATTTTAACAAGTTGTACTTTTGCAGATGAAATAGAAGATGTGATGAAAAACTTTTTTTCAAATACATATAAAGAATTTGAAGTATCAGATATAGAATTAAAATCAGTTGATACAGATTATGTAACAAATGATGGTATTTCAATAAAAGTGGACGCATATGCTATAAAAGATGATAGCCTGTATTTAGTGTTTAATGTACTTAGTGAAGAAGAGATTGATGAGTGTTATATTGATGATTATGTGATTGAAAATGAAGACGGAGAAGTTATATTTAATTTGAATAAAAAAAATGAAGTTAATACGAGTGTCAGAAATATAGCTAAAAATGAAAATAAAAAAAATATAATAATAACGACTAGAATAGCAAATTCAAAGGTAAATGATATCTGTGATAAAGTATATATAAATGTTAATGAGATATATGTAAGAAATAGTAAAAATATAAAAAATATAAAATATAATTGGAGATTCGAGTTTAAAACAAAGAATTGAAATATAACGAAAAGATTAGAAATTTGAAAATTTCTAATCTTTTCGTTATATTTTATATCGGTACAGAATTTAAGTATTATGAATAAAAAGAATAATATGTAAGATGTATTTTTATGGTGGTATTTGAATAATTATATAATTTAAATCTATAACTATTATTGATATGCACAGGAATCCAGTCATCTTTGTAAGTGACACCGTTTATAGGTACTTCTATTGATGATATCACATTACCAATACTTCCTAAAAATTCAACCTTATAAGTGCCAGAAGCACTTCCTCCACTTGTGTTTGTAGCATAGGATTCGTATGCAAAAAATGGAGAGTCTACGGTAAAATAATCAGTAGTAAATGTACTTGAAACGGTTTCGTTTTTTGTATCCCACATACATGGCATAATTCCATATTCTTCACCAGGTTCAATTGTCATCTCAATAGTGTGTGTTTTGGCATTCTCCGGCTGAATATTTTCTCCATTTTCAGCTGCAAATACATTTGCTGAAAGAGAGAGTGTCAATACAGTTACTAAAACAAGTGCTAAAAATTTTTTCATTTTGTTTCCTCCTTAAAATGAAAAAAAACATAGTTTGCAAGTTACCTTTTCTTTTAATTTCTGTACCGAACATGACATTTTTTTTTAGTATAGTGTAGACCATGTAAAAAAATGTCATTTTTCTATACTTTCCCAAAGGAAAGTATAGAAATTATAATATAAAAATAGCGAAAAAAAGCGAAAGTTAGTGAAAAAAGGTTCTTATTTTCAAAAAAGTAAAAATTGAAATTTGCTTGATTTTTCAAATAATTCAAAAGTTTTTTCAAAAAAATTTCACCACTTTTCATCACTTTTTAACACAAATGTGTTTATATATGATATTCTATTTACGTTATTTTAAAAAAGATTGGAGAATACAAATGATAAGAATGAGGAAAAATTTAGAAAAAACAAAATTAATAAATTATGTTGATATACTCAATGTAATTGTTTCAGTAGTTGGAATAACTATCGCAATAGTTTGTATGCTAGATGGATTAGAACAGAGTGAAGGAAAATATAAGTTTATTACATATGGTGTTATAATTTGTTTAGTAATACTTTTTATGAATATTTATTGTATATTAAATAAAAGAAGAGAAATAAAAGATGCAATAAATATAAAGAAATTAGAAGAAAAAAATAAGAACTTATTAGAAGTGACAGATAATGTCAGATGTTTCAAACACGATTTTTATAATATTATGCAAGCAATTAATGGTTATATAGATGTAAAAGATATAAATGCTCTTCAAAAATATTTTGAATGTCTATCAAAAGAATGTCATCATATAAATATTTTAGATTCTTTAAATTATCAAGTAACAGAAAATCCAGCAATATATTCAATTTTAAAAGATAAATATGAAAAAGCAAATAGTAGTAATATTACTATGAATATAGATATTTTAATGGCTTTAAATAATTTAGAAGAAAAATCTTATGAAATTTCCAGAATATTAGGAATACTATTAGATAATGCTATAGAAGCAACAAATGAATGTAATGAAAAAATAATAAATGTTAGATTTTTAAAAGAAGAAAATAGAAATAGAGATTTAATAATTATAGAAAATACATATAAAGATAAAAATGTGGATATAAATAAAATTTTTGAAAAAAATTATACTACAAAAGCAGAAAAAGGAAATACAGGACTGGGATTGTGGAAAATAAGAGATATTTTAAGAAAAGATACTAGTTTAGAATTATATACTACTAAAAATGATAATATGTTTAAACAACAATTAGAAATTTATGAAATTTGTGGATAAAAAATCTTGAAAACTATTGATTTTTTGAAATAAAGCTGTTATAATATTTCCGTTATAAAATAACACACATAAGTAGAGTTTTAAATTGTGCTTTTAAAAGTTGTTTAAAATGTTGAAACTTATGGAGGAAAAAACAAAATAAGGAGGAAGAAAAAATGGCAGTAGTTGCAATGAAACAATTACTTGAAGCAGGTGTTCATTTCGGACATCAAACAAGAAGATGGGATCCTAAAATGGCTGAATATATTTTTCAAGCTAGAAATGGAATCCATATAATTGATTTACAAAAAACATCAAAAAAATTAGACGAAGCTTACAAATTCGTTAAAGAGCAAGCAGAGGAAGGAAAAACAGTTCTTTTTGTTGGAACAAAAAAACAAGCACAAGAATGTATAAAAGAAGCTGCTCAAAAATGTAATATGTACTATGTAGACCAAAGATGGTTAGGTGGTATGCTTACAAACTTTAAAACAATCCAAGGAAGAATTCAAAGATTAAAAGATTTAGAAACAATGGCTGAAGATGGTACATTTGATGTATTACCTAAAAAAGAAGTTATTGGTTTAAAAAATGAAATGGAAAAATTAGAAAAAAATCTTGGTGGAATTAAAGAAATGAAAGAAATGCCAGGAGTTATGTTTGTAGTAGATCCTAAAAAAGAAAGAATAGCTGTATTAGAAGCTAAAAAATTAGGAATACCAGTTGTAGGTTTAGTAGATACAAACTGTAACCCAGAAGAAGTAGATTATGCTATACCTGGAAATGATGATGCTATAAGAGCTGTTAAATTAATAGCAGATGTTATGGCAAATGCCGTTATAGAAGGTAGACAAGGTGAAGATGCAGAAGTTGCAGAAGAGATGGTTGAAAATGAAGAAGAACCAAAAGATATAGAAGAAGTTGTAGAAGAATAAATAGAATATAAAACAAAAGGGCGATATTACGTAAGTAAACACGCCCTAATTTTAAATAAAATAGGAGGTAATAAAATGATAACTGCAGAATTAGTTAAGAACTTGAGAGAAAGAACTGGAGCAGGAATGATGGATTGCAAAAAAGTTTTAACAGAAACAAATGGAGATATGGAAAAAGCAGCAGAATTATTAAGAGAAAGAGGAATAGCAAAAGCAGCTAAAAAATCAGGAAGAATTGCAGCAGAAGGATTAGTTGCAGCATATGTTTCAGAAGATAAAAAAGTTGGAGCAATAGTAGAAGTAAATGCTGAAACAGACTTTGTTGCAAAAAATGCAGAATTTATTACTTTTGTAAATGATATTGCTGAAATCGTTGCTAAAAATAACCCAGAAAATGTTGAAAAACTATTAGAAGATAAATATAAAAATGAAGATAGAACTGTTAAAGAAGTATTAACAGATAAAATAGCTACAATCGGTGAAAATATGACAATTAGAAGATTTGAAAGATTTGAATCTGAAGGACTAGTTGAAAGCTATATTCATGGTGGTGGAAAAATAGCAGTATTAGTAGATTTTGCAAAAGGTGATTCAGAACTTGCAAAAGATGTATGTATGCAAATTGCTGCAGCAAGACCTGAATATTTAAATAGAGAATCTGTTCCTGCTGAAAGAACAGAAAAAGAAATGGAAATTTTAAAAGCTCAAGCTATGAATGAAGGAAAACCTGCAGAAATAGCTGAAAAAATGGTTCAAGGAAGAATTGGAAAATTCTATTCAGAAATTTGTTTATTAGATCAAGAATTTGTTAAAGATCCAAGTATAAAAGTTGGAGATTTAATAAAAGGTAAATCAGCTGAAATAGTTAGATTTGCAAGATTTGAAAAAGGTGAAGGAATAGAGAAAAAAGAAGAGAACTTTGCAGAAGAAGTAATGAAACAATTAAAATAAAATTTTAATTATAAAAACCACAGATTAATTTCTGTGGTTTTTATCTATCCTAGAAAATTGTTGAATCTATATATTCATAATCTGGATAATTATTAATATCAAATTTTAAAATATTATCTTCTGTAACAGTATTATAAGAATATGTATAATTCAAAGTCCAAACTAAATTTTCTCCTTCATAAGCTTCAATTTTATCAATATAATTAGTTTGGGAATTTATATAATAAGTTAATTCATTATTAATAGAAAATTTTATATATTCTATATTATTTAAAGTTTCCTTTCCAAGATATTTATAATTTTTTGCAGTATTCAATATTCCAATATAAGAAGTTATACTAGAAGTTATATGTTGCATAATTGGATTATCACTTTTCAATACATTAAAATAATTAATTTTTTTATAAGTATAATCAATTTGAATTTCTGCTTTTGAATCATAATCAATTAACTCTGCTTGTGTTAAATTATCATTAGATTTTGTGGTTAGATATTGTTTATTTCCTAATATATAAAATTCTTCTAGAATAACTCCACTATTCGAATTATTTGGATGATTAGTAGATATAGATTCAATTTTTACATACATATTATCAGTAAATTGTGGTGTTTTTATTAATGATGTAATATCTTTTAAAGTGTATTCAGGTTTGCTTAAAAATTTTACTAGTAAAATTGCTAAAGCAATTAAAATAAGAATGATTAAAATAATAAGAATTAATTTAGTATTTTTTTTCATAACGACCTTTTCTCCTTTATTTATAATTAAACTTGTGAGTATAGTGTATTTTTAATACATATACTCACAGTTATAGGGGATTGTTTAAATCATTTTATTAGTTACACTATACGTTCAATTAAATAACCTATGCAAATATTATAATATAACTAATAGAAAAAGTGTATATAAAAGTGGCGAAAATAGTGTGGATATTTTTAGGCAATTTATACAAAAATACTTGATTTTTTTAGAAATATATAGTAAAATTTCAAGTAATGTAAATAAATGTAAGGATGTTTGAAATGAAAAAATTAAAAAAACTAGCAGAATTAAAAAACATATTAAATTCTATCTATTTTAAGATAGTTTTATTTACATTTTCTATTTTTTATTTTAATTATTATTCAATTTAAACACTAATATATTTAGTGTTTTTTTTTGGGAATAAATATTTTATTTTTAAAGAAAGGATGAAAAAATGGTAGGATATTTAGTACTAGAAAATGGAGAAATTTTTGAGGGAGAAAGAATTGGATACAACATAGATACTGCATGTGAAGTTGTATTTAATACTGGAATGGTAGGATACATAGAAACCTTTACAGATCCTTCATATGCGGGACAAGGAATTGTAATGACATATCCATTAATTGGAAATTATGGAGTTATACCAGAAGATTACGAATCAGATGATATATGGGCAAAAGCTGTTTTTATTCATGAACTTGCTGAATTTGAAAGTAATTTTAGAACAAAATTTAATTTAGATAAGTTTTTAAGAGATTACAAAGTTCCAGGACTTACCAATATTAATACTAGAAAACTAACTAAAATATTAAGAGATGCAGGAACGATGAAGGGATATGTTACTTCAAATATAAGTAATATCGATGATATTATGGAGAAAATAAAAAATTATGAAGTAGGAAATGTAGTTGAAAAAGTTACTTCAAAAGAAGTAAAAGTATATGGAAAAGGAAAAAGCATAAGAATAGCTTTAATGGATTATGGATTTAAACATAATATAGTAAATTCTTTATTAAAAAGAGGTGCAGAAGTAACAGTTTTTCCAGCAGATACAACTGCTGAAAAAGTGATTGCGATAAAACCAGATGGAATTATGCTTTCAAATGGACCAGGAGATCCAAAAAATTGTGAATTTCAAATAGCAAATGTAAAAAAATTATATAATACAGATATACCAATACTAGGAATTTGTTTAGGTCATCAATTAATGGGACTTGCAAATGGAGCAAAAACAGCAAAATTAAAATATGGTCATAGAGGACCAAATCATCCAGTGAAAGATTTGAAAGAAGATAGAGTACATATTACTTCACAAAATCATGGATATTATATAGTTGAAAATAGTATAGATAAAAAAATTGCAGAAGTTTCTCATATAAATTTAAATGATGGAACTGTTGAGGGATTAAGATATAAAAATAAAGATATATTTACAGTTCAATTTCATCCTGAAGCATGTCCAGGACCAGAGGATACAGCATATATTTTTGATGAATTTATAGATTTAATAAAGGAGAAGAAAAATGCCAAGAAATAAAAGTATAAAAAAAGTATTAGTTATAGGATCAGGACCAATTATAATTGGTCAAGCAGCGGAATTTGATTATGCAGGAACACAAGCTTGTAGAGAACTAAAAAAAGAAGGAATAGAAGTAGTTTTAATAAATTCTAATCCAGCAACTATAATGACAGATAAACACATGGCAGATAAAATTTATATAGAACCACTTACTGTAGATACAGTTAAAAAAATTATAGAAATAGAAAAACCAGATAGTATATTACCTAATTTAGGTGGACAAACTGGACTAAATTTAGCAATGGAACTTGCAGAGTCTGGATTTTTGAAGGAGAAAAAAGTAAGACTTTTAGGAACAGGTGTAGATGGTATACGAAATGCAGAGGATAGACAATGCTTTAAAGATATGATGGAGTCAATAAATGAGCCTTGTATAGCTAGTAAAGTAGTACATACAGTAGAAGATGCTGTTGAGTTTACTGAAAAAATAGGATTGCCAGTTATTATAAGACCTGCATATACTTTAGGTGGAACAGGTGGAGGTATAGCTTATACAATGGAAGAACTTGAAGAAATAGCAGGTTCTGGTATAAGAATGTCTAGAGTAAACGAAATTTTAGTAGAAAAATGTATTGCTGGTTGGAAAGAAATTGAATATGAGGTAATGAGAGATAAAAAGGGAAATTGTATCACAATATGTAATATGGAAAATATTGATCCAGTTGGTGTACATACAGGAGATAGTATAGTTGTTGCACCATCTCAAACTTTATCAGATAAAGAATATCAAATGCTTAGAACTTCTGCTATAAAAATTATATCTGCATTGAAAATAGAAGGTGGATGTAATGTTCAATTTGCTTTAAATCCTAATAGTTTTGAATATGCTGTTATAGAAGTAAATCCAAGAGTTAGTCGTTCTTCAGCATTAGCTTCAAAAGCAACTGGTTATCCAATCGCAAAAGTTGCAACAAAAATTGCAGTTGGTTATACATTAGATGAAATAAAAAATGAAGTAACTGGAAAAACTTATGCATGTTTTGAACCAGTATTGGATTATGTAGTTGTTAAAATTCCAAAATGGCCATTTAAGAAATTTCTTACAGCTACTAGAACACTTGGTACTCAGATGAAAGCTACAGGAGAAGTTATGGCAATAGCCCCAAGCTTAGAAGCAGGATTAATGAAAGCCATTCGTTCTTTAGAAGAAAATGTTGATTATTTGAGATTAGATAAATTAAAAGACTTAGAAAAAGAAGAAATAGAAGAAATGTTAAAAGAAGTTGATAATGAAAGAGTTTTTGTAATTGCAGAAGCAATTAGAAAAGAGATTTCAGTAGAGAGAATTCATGACATTACAAAAATAGATAGATTTTTCATAGGTATAATTTATAAATTAGTTAGAATGGAAAATGAACTAATTTTAAATAAAATGAATTCTAAGATGTTAGAAAAAGCAAAGAAATTTGGATTTACAGATAAAGTTATAGCAAAACTTTCTGGAAAAACAGAAAAAGAAATAAAAACATTAAGAAAGAAAAATGGAATAATTGCAAATTTTAAAATGGTTGATACTTGTAGTGCTGAATTTGAAGCTAAAACACCATATTATTATTCAAGTTACGATGATGAAAATGAAGAAAAACCATCTACCAAGAAGAAAGTTATGGTATTAGGTTCAGGACCTATAAGAATAGGACAAGGTATAGAATTCGATTATTGTAGTGTGCATGGTGTTTGGGCATTAAGAAAACAAGGATATGAAACAATAATTGTTAATAATAATCCAGAAACAGTAAGTACAGATTTTGATATTGCAGATAAATTATATTTTGAACCTTTAACACCAGAAGATGTAGAAAATATAGTTGATGTAGAAAAACCATATGGTGTAATTGTTCAATTTGGAGGGCAAACAGCTATAAAACTAACAAAAGCTTTATCAGATATGGGAGTTAAAATATTAGGAACTCAAGAAGTTGATATGGATAGAGCAGAAGATAGAAAAGAGTTTGATGAAGCTTTAAATAATTGTGGAATTTTAAGACCAAAAGGAAGTACAATTTATACAGTTGAAGAAGCTAAAAAAGTAGCTAATAGATTAGGTTATCCAGTTTTGGTAAGACCATCTTATGTACTTGGTGGTCAAGGTATGGCTATAGCTTATGATGATAAAGAAATAGAAGAATATGTAAATGAAATAAATACAATAGAGCAAGAACATCCTATTTTAGTTGATAAATATATTTTAGGAAGAGAAGTAGAAGTTGATGCAATTTGTGATGGAGACGATGTTCTAATACCTGGTATAATGGAACATTTAGAAAGAGCGGGAGTTCATTCTGGAGATAGTATTTCTGTATATCCAACACAAAATGTTTCAAAAGAACATGAAGAAAAAATTATAGAATATACAACTAAAATTGCTAAAGAACTTAATGTTATAGGAATTTTAAATATTCAATTTATTATAAGTGAAGGAAAAGTTTATATTATAGAAGTTAATCCACGTTCAAGTAGAACAGTTCCATATATTAGTAAAGTTACAAATTTACCTATGATAGATATTGCTACAAATGTTATTTTAGGTAAAAAATTGAAAGATTTAGGATATGGAACAGGATTATATAAAAAGAGCAAATATGTATGTGTAAAAATGCCAGTATTTTCTTTCGAAAAAATAAAAAATGCAGATACTAGTTTAGGTCCTGAAATGAAATCAACAGGTGAAGTATTAGGTGTAGCTAAGAAGTTTGAGAATGCAGTTTTAAAAGCTTTTATAGCGAGTGGTGCTAATGTATCTACTTCTGGAGCAATATTAATTACAGTAAGAGATAAAGATAAACCTGAAATGTTACCAATAGCTAAAAAATTCCAAAAACAAGGATTTAAAATTTATGCAACATATGGTACTGCAAAGTTTTTAAAAGAAAATGGTGTTGCATCAACTGTAATTGAAAAATTATGGGAAGGTAAAAATAGTATAATTGATTTAATTGAAACAGGAAAAATTAATTTTGTTATAAACACTCCTACAAAAGGAAAGCAAGCCAATAGAGATGGATTTAAAATAAGAAGAATGGCTGTAGAATGCAAAATTCCATGTTTTACATCACTAGATACTGTAAATGCTTTATATCAGGCTATAGAAGATGAATTACATAATGCAGATTTAACACCAATTGATATTACAACAATATAATTCTTGCAAATTTTATAAAAATTTTATATAATAATGTCAAATTGTGTTAGGTGTAGGTGAATATATGAATAAAACAAAAAGAAAAATTTTTGAAGCATCATTAAAGCTTTTCTCAGAAAAAGGATATGATGCAACAAGTATAGAAGAAATAACAGCTACAGTAGGTGTAGCCAAAGGAACATTATATTATCATTTTAGTAGTAAAGAAGAAATTTTTAATTTTTTGATTGAAGAGGGAATGAAACTTTTAAAAAATAGTATAGAAATTAAAACTTCAAAATGTGATAATGTATTAGATAAAATAAAAGCTATTACTTTGATACAATTAAAAGCTATAAAAAAATATGAAAATTTACTTACAATAGTAATGAGCCAAACTTGGGGCAATGAGACAAGAAATGTATTTTGTAAACAAAAAGTTATAGAATATATTGATGTAATAAAAGAAATTGTAGAAGAGGGAATAAAAAATGGAGATATAGTTGATTGTGATGCTGATATGCTAGCATCAGAAATATTTTCATTAACTTGTTCTGTATTAATATATAAAAGAAAAATAGGGTTAGAAGAAATAGATATTCAAAAAATATATAAAGAATACGAAAAAACTTTATTTAATAAAATTAGTATGAATGGTGGTAAATAAAATGAGCGAAAGAATTTATACAGGTTGTGAAAGAATAATAAAAGCAAAAAAATTTGAAAATATTAAAGAATTAATAACAAACACTAAAGAAGAATATGGAACAGAACCTGCATTCAAATTTAAAGATGAAAATTCTATGAGAATAATGACTTATGATGAATACATAGATGAGGTAAATGCTTTAGGAACAGCATTAATTAGTATAGGACTTAAAGATAAAAGAATTGGTGTTATATCAGAAAATAGATATGAATGGGAAGAGGCTTATTTATCTATAGTTTGTGGCACAGGGATAGTTGTTCCACTAGATAAAGCACTTCCTGAAAATGAAATATTTAATTTATTAGAACGTTCAGAAATGGAAGCAATTTTTTATTCAGCAAAATATGATGAAATAATGAAAAAAGCACATGAAAGAGGAATTGGTAAAGTAAAATTCTTTATTTCAATGGATAATAATGAAAAAGATGGACCAATATATTCTCAAAAAGAATTAGTAAAATTAGGAAAAGATTTAATTAAAAATGGAGCTAGAAGTTTTTTAGATGCAAAAATAAATAATAAAGAAATGTCTGTAATGTTATTTACATCAGGAACAACTTCAACTTCAAAAGCTGTACAATTATCACATGAAAATATTTGTACAAATATTTATGATATTTCTTCTGTTTTTGATGTAAAAAAAGAAGATACATTTTTATCTTTTTTACCATTACACCATGTTTTCGAATGTACAGTTGGTTTTTTATATCCGGTTAGTATAGGAGCAAGTATTGCTTTTTGTACTGGAATTAGACATATTGCAGAAAATTTAAAAGAATATCAAATAAGTGTAATGATTTCTGTTCCAGTACTTTTTGAAAATATGTATAAAAAAGTAATGAAATCAATTGAAGAAAAGGGCAAATTAAAAAAAGTAAAATTTGGAATGAAACTTGGAAGAATTACTAAAGCAGTTGGAATAGATATAAGAAGAAAATTATTTAAAGAAGTTTTAGATAATTTTGGTGGAAAATTAAGATTGTTTGTAGCAGGAGCTGCTGCTTTTGATCCAGAAGTTGAAAAAGGTTTTAATGATTTAGGAATAGAAACTTATCAAGGTTATGGATTAACAGAAGCTTCACCTGTTGTAGCAGCTGAGCATAGAACTTGTGCAAAACTTGGTTCAATAGGAAGAGTCTTTCCAAGTTTGGAAGCAAAAATTATTGAACCAAATGAATTAGGAGTTGGAGAATTAGCTGTTCGTGGACCAAGTGTTATGCTTGGATATTATAACCATATAGAAAAAGGTATAACAGATGATGGATGGCTTCCAACAGGAGATTTAGCATATATTGATAAAGATGGATATATTTTTATAACAGGAAGAAAAAAGAGTGTTATAGTATTGAAAAATGGAAAAAATGTTTATCCAGAAGAAGCAGAAGCTTTAATAAATAAAATACCAGGTGTAAAAGAATCGTTTGTTTTTGGTAGACCAGATAAAGATGATGAAAATTCTTTAAAATTGGGAGTAGAAATCGTTTATGATAAAGATGTTGTAAAAGATGTTTATGGTGTAGAAAAAGAAGAAGATATAAAAAAGAAACTTTGGGAAAAAGTGAAAGAAATAAATAAAAAAATGCCAAAATATAAATATATAAAAGAGATAATTGTTACAGAAGAAGAATTAATTAAAACTACAACATTAAAAATTAAGAGATTTGAAGAAATCAAAAAAGTATTATAATAAAAAGTCTAAAAATGATAAAAAGCTTTAAAAAATTTAAGGCTTTTTATTATTTTTAGACTTTACTTTTTCAGATTATGGTAACTGATAAACCATAAAATATTACAAAATATTACAAAAAGCAATAAAAATGTAATAAAAATGTAATGTAAAAAGTCGAAAAAACTCTTGTAGTTTTACGGAAAAGGGGTTATAATAATTTTAGTATTTAATTAGATTAATACAAAGGAGGTTGTTTACAATGTCATTTTTTCATAAATCAGGCATAGTAAACGTGAAAATGGTAATCACGGAAGAAAAAATTTTATCAAATATTGACAAAATTCAAAAATTAATAAACCCAAATAGTAAAAAACAAATTGTTCAACTTGAGGATGATTCTTATTTTAAAGATTTAGTAGAATCTGTAAAAACATATTTATTAGAATATCCTAATAAAAAGAATTTTCCAAAAAGTATTTATAAATCAGCATATAATTTAGTAGAATATGCAACAAATCAATTTGAAGAAAATACAAAAAAAATTGAGGAGTTAATAAGAAAAAGAGAAAAAAATATAAAACTTGCTAGTGTATTAAGAGATGCTACAACAGCTGTTAAAGCAAGAGCTAAAAATTGGAAAGAAATAGTTAAAAAAATAGAAGCTAAATATCCAGCAGATGTAGCAGAAGCTTTAACAATAATAGGCAAAAGCAAAGATAAAACAACAGATGAATATACAGGAGCAATAAAATTAATAGATGCTAAAATAAATAATTTAGAAGGTAACTTACATATTGAAATAGATATGGAAAGAATAGAGGATAGATCTAAAGCATTAAGCTACATAGGAATAGAAATTGCAGAAGCATTAAAATATATTCCAGCACCTGTTGAAGATGCTTTAGGATTAGAAGAAAATCCAGTAGATGAAAATCTTGTAACAAATGCTTTATTACAAACAGAAACTCAAAAACCAGAAGAAAATGTTTCAAAAGAAGAAGTAGGTGTTCAAGTAGAAAATGGTGTAAGTGCAGATGATGTAGCTACAGCTGAATTAGATGCATATTTAGAAGAAACCAGATTTGAAGCAAAACCTTCTTTATGGCAAAGAATAAAAAATAGTAAATTTGTAAGAACAATCAGATACATAATGCAAATAAGAATAGTTTTAGATTATCCAGCATTACCAGAAGGGAAAGATAATTATTAATACAAAATCTCTAGATGTTTTCTAGAGATTTTTTATATGTAAAAAGAAAGGCCCCCGCCAGGGCAATGAGCTTGCACTGGCAAGGGCGGAGAGGACTATGCGACTTTTGAATAACGGAGCTTTCCTCTCATTATGAAAAAATTATATGTTGCACCGAGTTCGAGCTCCGTAAGATGCATGCTTGTACCATTCAGCAGGTTCATTGCTTTGAATCCGCCTAATGAAGGTACATAAGATACCCGCATTTCAAAGTCCTGATAGTCAAGTTCTTTTGTCATCTTTAAAGTTGTCATAATAAATCTCCTTTTCTTTCTTCTCTGCCTTTGCAGGCAGGTTTTAGGTTTTTTTGTTTCTTAGGAAACTTGCCTAATTTTATTGTAAATTAGACTATTAACGTCTCCCATACTATATATTATATCACAAATTAACATAAAAAGAAAGTCCCATAAAAGTTATTGTATGAGATGAATGAAACAGCGAGCTAAAGGCACGCTGTTTCGCTTTTCTAATATAAAAAATTATGATAATAATTTATTTAAATAATTTTTATAAAGTTTTAAAACATTGATTTTTACTCAAAAATACAGTATAATATTAATATTGAATTTATATTAAGGAGAAGACTATGAAAGTTAAAAATATAAATCATAAGCGATGGCAAAACTAAACTTTAATAAATGAAAAATATAATTAAAGTGAGGGATAAAAATGAATAATAAAAAAAGAATTTTAACAGGTGATAGACCAACTGGAAAATTACATATTGGTCATTATTTTGGGTCTTTAAAGACAAGACTAGAAATGCAAGAAAGTGGCAAATATGAACCATATATTCTAATTGCAGATGTTCAGGCATTAACAGATAATTTTAATAATCCTGAAAAAATTAGAAAAAATGTAAGAGAAGTAGCAATGGATTATTTATCAGTTGGAATAGATCCTGAAAAGACAACAATATATATACAATCTATGATACCAGAAGTTGCTGAGCTTACAGTTTTTTATTCAAATTTAGTAACAATAGCAAGACTTGAAAGAAATCCTACAGTAAAAACAGAAATTGCACAGAAAAGAGAGATTTTTGGAGAAAGTGTAACTTATGGTTTTTTAGGATATCCTGTGAGTCAAGCGGCAGATATAACAGCTTTTGAAGGAGAACTTGTTCCAGTTGGAGAAGATCAACTTCCATTAATAGAGCAATGTAGAGAAATTGTTAGAAAATTTAATAGTATTTATGGTGAAGGAATTTTAAAAGAACCAGAAGCTGTTTTATCAAGTACTAAAAGAATAAAAGGTTTAGATGGAAATGAAAAAATGGGAAAATCACTTGGAAATGCTATTTATTTATCAGATAGTGAAGAAGAAATCATAAAAAAAGTTATGAGTGCAGTAACAGATCCAAATAGAATAAAAAAAGATGATTTAGGAAATCCAGACATTTGTATGGTAGCTTATTACCATAATTTGTTTTCTAGTAAAGAAGATTGCAGAAAAGCTTGTGAAGAATGTAGAGCTGGAAAAAGAGGTTGTGTTTCTTGTAAAAAAGAACTTGCAAACAACATTATAGAAGCTTTAAAACCAATAAGAGAAAAAAGAAAATATTATGAAGAACATATTGAAGAAGTAGATAGAATTTTAAAAGATGGAACTGAAAAAGCAAGAAAAATAGCAAAAGAAACTATGAAAAAAGTAAAAAAGGCAATGATGTTAGATTATTTTGAAGAATAAAAATGAGATAAATAACTAGCAAAAATAATAATTTATATTAAAATAAATTAAAAAGGAAGAGAAAAATGTTTATTGATTATGCTAAAATAATAATTAAATCAGGAGATGGTGGAAATGGAGCAGCAACTTTTAGAAGAGAGAAGTATGTTGCTGCAGGTGGACCAGATGGAGGAGACGGTGGAAAAGGAGGAGATGTCTATTTTGCTGTTGATCCAGATAATAATACATTAATTGACTTTAGATATACTAAAAAATTTAAGGCAGAAAACGGTCAAAATGGTAGTGGTGCACATAAATTTGGAAAAAGTGGAAAAGACTGTATTGTAAAAGTTCCATTAGGTACTATCGTAAAGGATGCAGAAACCGGAAAAGTAATTGCGGATTTTTCTACTAAAGGACAAAAAGAATTAATTTTAAAAGGTGGAAAAGGAGGAAAGGGAAACTCACATTTTGCAACGTCTACAAGACAAGCACCTCGATTTGCAATTGATGGAGAAAAAGGAAAAGAAAAAGAATTAATTTTAGAATTAAAGCTATTAGCAGATGTTGGTTTAGTAGGATTTCCAAATGTTGGAAAATCAACTATTCTTTCTAGAGTAACAAAGGCTACTCCTAAAATTGCTGATTATCATTTTACAACAATAGATCCGAATTTAGGTGTTGTAAAAACAGAACATGGAGATAGTTTTGTTTTAGCAGATATTCCAGGAATAATAGAAGGTGCAAGTGATGGTATAGGTCTTGGAATTCAATTTTTACGTCATGTAGAAAGAACAAGACTTTTATTACATGTAATAGATGTTGCTGGAACAGAAGGAAGAGATCCTGTTGATGATTTTAATAAAATAAATGACGAATTAAAAAAATATAGTGAAAAACTAGCAAATAGAAAACAAATAATTGTAGCAAATAAAATTGATAGTATGCAAAATGAAGAAAACTACAAAAAATTAGAAAAATTGGCTAAAGAAAATAATTTGGAAATTTATAAAATTTCTGCTGTAACAGGAGAAGGATTAAATGAATTATTTAATCATGTTGGAGAGCTAATAAAAACTTTACCAAAAGAAGATGTTGTGGATATTGAAGATAGAGTAGTATATACTTTAGATGAAGATGATAAAAATGAATTTACAATAAATATTATAGATGGAGATTTTATTGTAGAAGGACCAGCAATTGAAAGATTAATGGGAAGAGTAAATATAGGTGATAATGAATCATATGCTTACATGGAAAGAATGCTTAAAAAATTAGGAATAGAAGATGAATTGAGAAAAAAAGGAGTAAAACAAGGAGATACAGTGAAACTTCTTGAGTGGGAATTTGAGTGGTATGAATAATATGGAAGATTTAGTAGAAGATTTATTAAAAATATATATAAGTTCAATAGATAGTAATAATGCTATAATTATGCAAAATATAAATGATAAATATACAATTATAGATAAATCTATGATTTCAGCATATTTATATGTTAAGATTTTAAATAATTTAAAAATAGATGAAGAAATTTCAAAAGAGGTTTTATTAAGTTATCTAATAAAACAAAATATTTATGGAGAAACAGGAAATTTAGCATTAGAAATATCTAATAAAGAAAGAAAAAATCTATATAATGAAGTATTAAACCATTTAGTGATTGAGCAATTTGAATATAAAAATAGAATTTTAAAAAATTTGAAATATAATTATAAAAAAATAGAAAAAAGTAAATATTCAGATTTAATAGAATTTTGTGAGAATATAGCTGAATTTTATATTTTGGATAAATTACTTAAAAGGGGAAACTGGGAAGTATTAAGTTATATAAATGCTTTAAAAAATAAATTCGAAATTTATTTGAATTCTAATACTGATATATCTGAAAATTTAGAAAAAGAAAAAATAAAAATATATAAATTAATTTTAGATGAAGAGTTTGAAAAAACCGAATATTATAATTTGATACAAATTGCTTTAAAATTAAAAGATGTATATAGATATTCAACTTTGACAACTGTTGTTCCAGAGAATGTATTATTTCATCAATATAGTATGACAGTTGTAAATATAGTTTTTGCAGATTATATGATAAGTAAAGGCGAAAAAATAAATAAATATAAATTAATATGCAAAACATTATTTCATGATTTTGGAGAATATAAAGGAAATGAAATTGTTGCACAAATAAAATTGTATAATGAAGAAACAAAAGCAATGTTTGCAGAAATAGAAGAAAATGATGAAAAAGAACTAGAAAAGCTTTTAGGAAAAGATATATATAACATTATAAGTGGATATAAAAATGGAAAAGAAGGATATATTGCAGATATTTTAGATAAAATACTTGGAATAATGAAGTTATGGATTGAAGTAGGTTATATGAATAATTATACTTATATAAAGTCTTTATGTTCAGTATATCAAGAAAGATTTGCTAAGTTTAAAAATATAGATAGAATTAAAGAATTAAATGATAAAGAATTTTTATTAGAATTTTTAAAAAATGCTTATGTCTATATAAAAGAAAATTTAGTAAATGAAAATCCTAAAATTTTAGCTATATACTTTACTAAAGAAGAAATAGAAAATTTTAAGATAGAAATAAATAATTTGAAAAAATTACGTTTTTTAGAATAAATAAAACTTTTGTTTGACAAACAAAATGTTTTATGATAATATACATTTGTAATAAGAACAAAAGTTTTATTGAAAGGAAATAAAAAATGAGAAAAAAAGATCCAAATGCGCTTAATAAAAGGGAAAAAGCAATATTAAAGTTTATAGAAAAACAAATAACTACAAATGGTTATCCACCATCTGTTAGAGAAATAGGAAAAGCTGTGGATTTAAAATCAACAGCTACAGTACATGGTTATATATCTTCTTTGGAGAAAAAAGGTTACATCAAAAAAGAAAGTCAAAAAGGAAGAACTTTAAAATTATTAAAAGGTGGAGCATTAGAAGGAGAACAAGTAACTTTCGAAAAAAATGCATATTCTAGTAAAGAAATGGTAGATGTACCAGTCATAGGAAAAATCACTGCTGGTGAACCTATTTTAGCTGTAGAAAATGTTACAGATACATTTCCTATTCCATTAGATTTTGTTGGAACAGGGGAAAGTTTTATGCTTACAGTTAGAGGTGAAAGCATGATAGAAGCAGGAATTTTAGATGGTGATTATATATTAGTTAGAAAACAAAACACAGCTAATAATGGAGAAATAGTAGTTGCTTTAATAGGTGATGAGGCAACAGTTAAAACTTTTTATAAAGAAAAAGATCATATTAGATTACAACCTGAAAACTCTACAATGGATCCAATTATAGTGCCAACTTGTCAAATATTAGGAAAAGTTTCAGGGGTATTTAGAAAAATATAAAATATTTTTGTATAAATTTAAGTTTAAAAAAGAAGTTAAAGTAATTATTTTCATAAAATTATTTTAACTTCTTTTTAAGTTTATTTATCTTATTATTTTAGTTCTACAATAGTAACACCTGTTTCTCCTTCACCAAAGGTTCCTATTCTAAAAGATTTAACATGAGGATGATTTTTTAAAAATTTGTGTATACCAGTTCTTAAAGCACCTGTACCTTTACCATGAACTATTCTTACAGTATTTAAACTACTTAAAGCACAATTATCTAAGAATTTATCTATAGTAAAACAAGCCTCATCTATATTTTGACCTATAACATTTATTTCTGAGGAAACAGCTTTTACTTTAAAATCTTTTTTAGAAGAACTTGAATAAGTTTTATTATTTTTATTTGAAATTTTTGATATTTCTAATTCATCTATATTAAAAAACATTTTACCAAGAGAAAGTTGAACTTGTATTTTTCCATCTTTAGAAATAGAAATAACAGTTCCTGTTTGATTTATTTTTTTTATAAATACTTCAGTTCCAATTTTTAAATCTGACAAATTTATTTTTTTATTTAAATTAGATTCTTTGGAATTAACAACATTTAAATTATTAATTTTTTCATTTAATTTATTTCTTAATTTATTAATCTCTTTATTATTAGAAGA
Source organism: uncultured Clostridia bacterium (assembly GCA_944390285.1). Taxonomy (GTDB): domain Bacteria; phylum Bacillota; class Clostridia; order TANB77; family CAG-508; genus Scatovivens. The sequence continues at coordinate 356,494 of CALXPN010000001.1, read as the reverse complement.
ATTTTCTATTTGTTTTATTATTTCATTTGCATCTTCTTTAGCAGAAAGTAAAATATCTCTTGCTTCAGATTTTGCTTTAGCTACTAATTCTTTTTTTGTGTTTTGAAGTTTAGAATAATCTTCTTCTAAGGAATTTTTTAAATTTTGAACTTTTTTTGAATCTTCTAATATTTTTTCTTTTTCAGTTTCAATTATTTTTTTATTTTCATATATGTTATTAAGTAAATCTTCAATATTTATTTTATCTGAACTCATTAACTCTTTTGCTCTTGAAATAATTTCTTCAGAAATACCAAGCTTTCTACTTATAGAAAAAGCATTACTAGTACCTGGTATACCAATTAAAAGTTTATAAGTAGGAGAAAGAGTATCTAAATTAAATTCTACACTAGCATTTTCAAAGCCATCAGTAACCAAAGCAAAATGTTTTAGTTCTGGATAATGAGTAGTAGATAGTGTTAGTGTATTTAAGGAATATAATTTTTCTAAAATACTTATTGCAAGATTTGCTCCTTCAACTGGATCTGTACCAGAGCCTAGTTCATCAAGTAAAATAAAACTATTTTCTGTTGCTTCATTTAAAATACTAGCAATATTGGTCATATGAGATGAGAAAGTACTTAAAGAATCACTAATACTCTGTTCATCTCCAATATCAGCAAATATATTATCAAAGAAATATACACAGCTTCCTTCATTTGCTGTAATATGAAGACCACTCATAGCCATAAGGGTAAGAAGACCAGCAGTTTTTAAAGTTACTGTTTTACCACCAGTATTTGGTCCTGTTATAATTAAACTAGTATAGTTTTCTCCAATAGAAATATCATTTTTTATTGCAGTATTTTTATCAATAAGTGGGTGCCAAGCCATTTTTAAATTTATTATTTTTTTATTACTTATAATAGGTTCTATTGCATTTAAAGAATTTGAATATTTTGCTTTTGCAAAAATAAAATCTATTAAACCAATTAAATTAACATTATTTGTTATAAAATCAGTTATATTAAAAAATAGTGAAGACAATTTTTGAAGAATTTTTTCTATCTCAATATTTTCATCATTTTTCAGGTGATTCAAATCATTATTTAAGTCAAATACAGAAATAGGTTCAATAAAAACAGTAGAGCCACTAGAAGAAATGTCATGTATAAACCCTTTTATTTCTGAACGATATTCATTTTTTACAGGAATAACAAAACGCCCAGAACGCATAGTGATTACTGGTTCTTGAATATATTTTGATTGTAAATATGAGTTTAGTTTTAATTTTATTTCTTGTTCTTTGTTTTTAATATTTTTTCTTATATTTTTAAGTTCAGAAGATGCATCATCTGCTATAGTATTTTCATCTATAATTGAAGAAAAAATAGTATTTTCAATATTTGGATTTATATATAAATTATTAAATAATCCATTTAAATTTTCAAATTCTATGTTTTGTATATCACTTGAGAAAAAGTAATTTTTTAGATTTCTAGAAACTTTTAAAATATTTGATAAATCTAGTAATTGTTTTGAATTTAAAAATAAATTACTATTTAATTTTTTTATATGTGAAGTAATATCTTCAATTTCAGATATAGGAATAGAACCCTTTCTGTAAAGCAAAGTGGAAGCTTCTGTAGTTTGTTTTTGAGCTTTAATAGCTTCATTTTGATTATTAAAAGGTTTTAAATTTTCTGCATAATTTTTTCCAATATATGTTATAACATATTTTTTTAATATCTCACAAATTTTATTAAATTCTAATTTTTCTAAAGTTTTAATATTCATATTTTATTCCTTGTATTAATAGTATTTCTTAAATTTTCTTTTATATAATATCATAAATTTTTAGAAAAATAAAGACTTGCATTTTTTACATATTTTTTGTACGAATTTTAATAATATGTTTGAATATCAAGATGGTGGTACAGTAATTTATTTTGGAGTTGGATATAAAGTATTTGTATTTTGTACTCCAAAGCTAAAAGGAGGTTATATATGTCCAATTTTTACAGATTATAATACTGCTTATAATAGGTTATATGAAAAACAAAATAAATAATGCAAGATAGAAAAACCAAATTTTTAATATATAACTAACAACATTAAAATGAAAAAATTCAAGCACCAGTAGAAGTACTGGTGTTTGATACATTCTTAGATACTGTTAGGTATTATTTTGCGGATGCTTTAGTGTTAATTGAATATTTATGATTATCTATTTCTAATTTTATTTTCATTCTAATATCATCTATAAGTATTTTTATTTAATTTCATTATTTTCTTGTATTATATATTGTTTATTTGTATTAAGATCATAATAATATTTATTGTTAATATTATAGGATATATTGTTAGATATGTTCTCATATATTTTTTTATAATCGAAATCTATTGTATTATCTATTATTTTGATTATATTGTTGTTTTTATCTAGAACAATAGTGTATCCAGAATTTAAAATATAATTGCCTATAGTATAATTATAATCTATATAACTAGTATATTTTGAAATCGAGTTATCTTCAAAATTGTACAAATAAATTCCATTGGATTCTGTTTTTATGTAGTTATTAGAATTAAACTTTGAATCATATTGCTTTATAATTTTTTCAATATTTATATCGGTAGATTTTAAATCTGATTTTTGAATAGATAAGTTTTCTAGTATATTTTTTTTATCATTGTTATTTTGTTCATATGAGTATGTATTTAAAGATGAAAGAGAGCGATAAGAAACAAGAGTATTTCGTACAGAAGGTAAGAGATATAAATTATCATTAGCATAGTTTACAGCTTCTAAAGGGTTATAACCTTCTAATAATTTTTCATGAAAGTTATTTAACCAATCAGGTGATGAAATTGAATTAATAGTGTTATACCAGCCAATAGAAGTTTGTGCACCAGAACTAACAACTTTACTACTTATAGAATTAGAATCTGGAGAACCATTTCCTGCAGTGTTACAAGCGCAGAAAATTACTAATTTTTTTGGATTCCAATTAAAATCATTTGTTGATATATGATAAATAGAATTATTACCATGAAGTCTGGCTGGACCAGTTATTAGTCCAGTATTATCAAAGGTTATAGAATCTAAATCACCATGAGAATAGAATAAGATTAAGTGAGAAGATAGTAGATTTGATCTTAGTGTTAGTTCAGACGGTTCTAAAACTTTTGATGTAGAATATCCTAATTCTTCATATGTGTTTTTGGCTTTAACCATAGCAGTATTTTGTTCGGTTGAAAATCCCCCCATATTATCAGAATAAAGTACACTACCATAATTGGAATTAGCAGCATAATTGATTTGAGGAAAAAATAATAAGATTGTATAAATCATTATTACCAAGAGAAATTTGGTTTTCATAATAATACCTCCTTATATAATATTTTAAATATTATATACTTTTATTAAAGATAATTTAATAAAAATGGTGAAAAATGTTTTATGTATATTGAATATAAGAATAGAAGTTTTATATAAAAAAGACATAATTTTATCAAAGTTTAATGTTTATTTAAAAAATTATATATTTAACTTTTTTCGCTATTTTTTTTGCATAAAAGTATGTATGTGATATAATAACTTAAACTATGTTATAATAGATAACTTATAGAAATTAGAAATGAGGAATTATTATGTTGAATATGTTTTTCGCGTTTTATGTTATAGCTATTATGGTAATTACAATGATTATATACATACCTCTTATTATACAAAAAAAAGTTAGTTTAAAAGATTTTATAATTAAATATATAAAAATTAATATTACCAATATATGTATATATTTTTTTGTATATTATGTACAGATTAGATTTTTTAAAGTTCCTATTAATCAAGTAGGACTTTTAGATATAATTATTCCAACCTTTTGTATTTTTGTTTTAATACTATTTTTGAGAATTTTATTTAAAACAACTAAAAAACAAAAAATAAAAATATTAAAAATATTATTAGTTATTATTTTTTATTGGAGTATTATGTTTAGTTTTGATTATTATTCTGTTTCTCATAATAAATATCCAATTTTTTGTACGAATTTTAATAATATGTTTGAATATCAAGATGGTGGTACAGTAATTTATTTTGGAGTTGGATATAAAGTATTTGTATTTTGTACTCCAAAGCTAAAAGGAGGTTATATATGTCCAATTTTTACAGATTATAATACTGCTTATAATAGGTTATATGAAAAACAAAATAAATAATGCAAGATAGAAAAACCCAATTTTTAATATATTTCAGGTTTTGTAATATCTGAATCTTCTATATTACCAAATTCAATTGTATAGTAACTAGTATAAGCAGTATAATTAGTTTCTTGAATTAATGTACCGTTATTTATATTATATGAAAAACTTACATTAGAATCTGATAATGTAATATTTTCATTTTTACTTTTTATTATATGAAATAATGAAAATATTATTTTATCTTTTGTAGAAAATGGTTCGAAAATTATAGTTTTCAGTTGTGTTTTTAGAAAATCATCCGGAAAATCTACTTCTTTTCCTTCTGAATTGATTGCTTTTATCTCATTAGTGTCGTAGTTTTTCCATGCAATTAAATTTAAAGTATTATTTGAATATTGTTTTATTAAAACTGTATTATCTTTTTTGAAAATTTCAAAAGAAGCTATTTGATTTTGAGTTGCCATATTGTGTTTAATGTAACAATTATCTAAATCTGTTAGTTTTGCACTATTTTCTAATTTGTTTAATAATATTAAATTTCTTGTAAAATTAAAAATAAATAAAATTGATATTAGTAGTATAAAACAAATAATTATTTTTTTCATAGAAATTTCCTCCTTAATAAAATTTTATATTACATGAGAAAAATCTTGGTGTTCTGACTACTTAATTATAGGAAATCGATTATGATATAATTCAAATCATTTAATCCCATGTAAGCCGTTGTCACATCATAAGTGTCTGTAGAAATACTAGATGCCAAATCTCTTGTAACAGTTGATGTAGAATTGCATTCAAATGACACCGTAAAAACATTACCAGTGCTTCGACCAGTAAATTTCAGAACAACAATTCCAGAATCATGGAAGAGACCTGTAAATGCTGGTGTTGAACGTGCTCGAGTAGGAGAACCGGAAATCCGTACCGATGTATTGGAGTTTTTATAATACATGAAAGAGTTGTTTCCAGTAGCATAAACTGCCGGAATATCAGTGTCTTTTTCAGTAGGAATCTCCATAGCCATAGCAGGAAGTACTGTAATAGAGAAACACATAGTTAAAACGCAAAGCATCATAATCAATTTTTTAATATTGTTCATATTTACCTCCAAATCAATCATCGATGCATCCAAATTTTTTTCTATCCAAAACCAAATTTAGTTATATGACTTGTAAAAGAATAGTACATCATAAAATTACAACTTTGGTAATATAACATAATTTTTTTAAAATGTCAGCATTGACAAAATAGTATTTAGATATATGATTAATTTATCATTTACTATTTCGAAAGGAGAATTTTTATGAAAAGATTTTTAATAGTATTAATTATTATAATTATTACTGTAATATGCACACTTTTTATTAACAAAATTCTATCAAGCAAAAATTATTATTCCCCGATTTTTTATCAGACAACTGTAAAACAAAGCAATATGTCAGATACGTCAGTTATAGAGAATAATAATTTAAAAATTACATTAAAGGGTTTTTATACTAATAATGTAAATAATGAAGAAATATCTAAAATATCTTTAGATGAAGGAACGAGTAATAACATTTTAAAATACTCAGAAAATAATGATTATAACTTGTTGCTTGATTTTTCAACCGTAGATGGAGAGCAGATAATCGAACCTATTTTTGATTATTTTATTTTTGATAATTCTAGAAATATTATTATGACTTCAATAGAATATAATAAAGAAAAAACAGAAACAAATAAATTTTTAAAATATTTTGTAAAAAATGAATATAATTCAACTGATATTCATGAAATTGATAATTATAACTTATCAAGTTCAACAACAAAAAATATAGTTAATACTGAAGGTAATTCTAATTTAGTATTAATTTCTTCACAAAAAGACAATAATATACAAAAAACATTAGACTTATCAAGAATTTATGTATTAGTTATTAATCCAAGTTATAAAACAACTAATAGTGATAGAGTTTATTTAGAAAATTCTATTTTTGAGTTTATAGTAGAAAATTAATAAGAAGAGAACTATAAATGAATTCATTTACTTCTTGTTTAACAGATGTAATACTTTTTTATATTTTTTTGCATAGTAATATAATATGTATTCAAAATTAATGGAACATAAAGATATTTTAGTAAATATACATCAGTATTTGACAAATTCAAAGAGAAAGAATAGATACTAACAACATTTAAAACAAAAAAAGGCTCTAAATAAACATTTTTCAAACTTCCATAAATTTTTACAAAAAATAAAACCTCTAGTTTTACTAGAGGTTTTGGTGCGCCCTGACGGATAAATATATTGATATATAAATAGAAAATTGATATTTGGAGTTGTATATTGTAATGTGATTTAAGAGTAAATAAAAAATAATATACGAAGAATATTATGTATAAAATATTTATAATATTTTTCTATTTTAATAGCTAATTTTCACTAAAATTAATTATATAATCTATTTGTGTTAAAGGCTCTTGAACTTGATATATTGTTTTATCACCAATGTTTTGATAATTCAAATCAAATAATTCTATTTTAAAACCATCATTTATAACAAATTGCTCTGGTAATTCAAAAGATATTTTATGTATTAAACTTCCATTTTCTAATAATTCATCCTGTTTTATCATTCTACATTCATTTATTAAATTATTTTCTATAATTTCAGAATTAGTAATATCTATGGATTTACTTTTATAGCCGAAATTTTTTTCATAAAACTTATTATAACTTATAATATATTCTATTGCATTATCTAAAGAAATTTGTCCATTAAATCTATCACCCAAACAATATTCTGTATTATATACTCTTAATATATATCCAACATTGTTAAGTTCTTTTTCAGTTTTGAATGTTAAATTAAATTCTAAATTCTTTTTAGCTTTATTATAGTTTAAATCAGATAAGACTACTTGAAAATTGTTTATTTTAGTTGTATTTTCTTCAATTAAATTTTCATATTTATTAAAAGATAAAGTTTTTTCAATTAAATTTATGTCCTTATATTTATTCTCATATTCTTTTGTCCATATAAATGTAAAAATTTCATTTTTGAAAAAGAGGATAAGAATTGAAAATAATAATACTAATAATAGTATAATAAAAATTTGTTTATATTTTTTCATAAATACATCTCCATTCTTTGTCTAATATTAAATAACAAATAAAATTTTTTGTCAACTATAATATAAAATAAAAAATTAATACTAAAAATTTTTTATATAGCTATTTATTTTTTGAAAAATTTATATTACAATATTTAAGATGTCCAATTATGACATCATCGCTTCTATTATTATCTATAAACACTTTTATTTACCTGGAAGCGAGTGGAAAAGAAATAGCTTTCATTTGTATTTAATGGAGGTACTTTTATGAAGAATTATAAATGCAATCATAAATACCTTGTTTAACAGATGTAATATTTTTCTTATATTTCTTTGAAATAGTAATATAATATGTGTTAAAATTTAGAATGATTGTTTTGCAATTTTTAATAAAGTCTATGAGAGTGGATATATAAAAAAATTCTTGCTTTTTCTTTATATCTCCACTTTTTTAAAAAACGTATCCTAAAATTAAGCTTAAGCCGATTTCTTATCAATAATTAAAATAATACATACTTTATCAATTTTTTGTAAAATATAAAAACACCAGTTTTTCAACTGGTGTTTGGTGCGCCCTCAAGGATTCGAACCTTGGACCCACCGGTTATGAGCCGGTTGCTCTGACCAACTGAGCTAAGGGCGCATATGAAATATTTCTAACGACAAGAATTATTATAAACGAGATAACAAGATATGTCAAGAGAATTTTTAAAAAAAATTATAAAAAAATAATATTTATCGAAAAACAATAAAAAAATATTGACAAACAAAAAACAAGATGGTATATTGTGTGCAGAAATATAAAAACTATAATTATAATTTTTATAAAATTAAAAATAAGAGAAGGAAAATAAAATGGAAATTTTTGGTAAAAGGGGATTAGGAAATATTTTAAAAATATTATTACAATTTGTATTAGTTTTAGGAATTTTAATTTTAATTTCATTTCCTATAATATTAAGATTTACGAATATAAGTATAAATCCTAACATTATATTATTTTATCCAAATGCAATATGTTTACTTTTAATAATATATCAATTTATAGGTTTATTTGATTCTTTAAAAAATAATAATCCATTTTGTGAAAATACAGTAAAAAGATTAAAAAAATCAGAAAAAATTTCAGGAGTTACATCTGTAATATGGTTTTTAGATATTTTATATGAAGTTATTTTTGTAAGAAATTTAAATCCATATATATTAATTTTAGTTTTTTTATTCATATTATTTGTTGGTGTAACAATTGCTTTATTTTTACTAGCAGAATTATTTAATAAAGCTATTGAATATAAAAATGAAAATGATTTAACAATATAAATCTAAAAATACAAATTAAATATTAGGGGGCAAATTTGAATGATAGTTGTAAATTTAGATGTAGTAATGGCTAAAAGAAAAATATCTCTTCAAGAATTAGCTGAAAAAGTAGGGATTACTCAAGCAAATTTATCTATATTAAAAACAAATAAAGGAAAAGCAATTAGATTTTCTACTTTAAATGCTATTTGTGATATATTAAATTGTACACCAGGAGATATTTTAGAATATCAAAAAGGAGAAGAAGATGAGTAGTATTTTTTTAGGATCATTATTATTTAGTATATGGATGGTAGTACTTTTTTGGGGAAAAAGCATAGGTTTATCAATGTTTTTATTTGTAGTGCCATTTTCATATTTTATAATAAATATATTAGAAAAAAAGAATAAAATTAAATACAAAGAATCTAAAGTTCTAATTATTCCAATTGCATTACTTGCAAGTACATATTTTATATTTAATAATGAATTTTTTAGAGAATTAAATATTTTAGTAATTTTAGTACTTGTTTTATTAATGTGCATAAATTTAATTAGTAAAAATATACAAGTAAATAAATTAGTAATAAAAATTTTGGAATTAGTATTTGTTCCACTATCATATATAGAATTAACATTAAAAAAGTTAAAAACAGTAATACAAATAAAATTAAAGTTTGATAAAAATGAAAGAAATGCTAGTATATTTAAAGGTATGTTAATAACTGTTCCAATTGCTATTTTTATAATTATATTACTTGCTTCAGCAGATGATGTTTTTGGTAGTATATTTACAAATTTATTTAGTAATATTTCTAAAATATTTGGTGAATTAAAAATAACAAGTATTATCTTAAAAATTATTACAATTATATGTGTTTTTTGTTATTTATCAAGTTTTTTAGATTATTTAGTAAATAAATTTGAGTTAGAAGAAGACAAGAAATCAGAAAGCAATGTTATTAGTATAACTACTGTAAAAATGCTATTAATTACTTTAAATATTATTTATATAATTTTTTGCATTATTCAAGTAAAATCATTATTTATGCAAAATGGAATTATAAATTATTCTTCATATGCAAGAAAAGGATTTTTCCAATTAATGATTGTTTCATTTATAAATTTAATAATGATATTAATTTCAAAGAAAAATCAGAAAAGTAAATTTATTACTTATATGTGTTTAATAATGGTAATTTGTACTTTTATAATTTTAATTTCATCAGCTTATAGAATGTATTTATATGAAAGTACTTTTGGCTATACATTTTTAAGATTAATGGTATATTTTGTTTTATTTACAGAAGCTATTTTGTTAATACCAACTATTTATTATGTATTAGATAAAAAAATAAATCTAGTAAAAACATATTTTATGATTATAATTACAATGTATATTATTATTAATTTTTCAAATATTGAAAATATAATAGCAACTAGAAATGTAGATAGATATTTTGAAACAGGAAAAATAGATTTTTATTATTTACAAAACGAAATAGGTACAGATGGTATAAGTCAAATAATTAGAATAAAAGATATTAATCCTTCTACATTAGAAGATGAAATATTAAAAGAAGAAGTTTCAGAATATATAAAAAATTATAAAGAAAAATTAGAAAAAGAAAAAATGGATTTTAGGGATTTTAACATATCTAAAATTATTGCAAAAAATCAATTAAAAGAGGAATAGTATGAAAAAATTTATTTTAAAATATAAAGAATTAATAATAGCAAGTTTAATTATTATATTAATAATAATTTTTCAAGTATTTAATTTTAAAAATAATAATATTAAATCTACAAATAAAATATCACAAAATCAGCAAACAGAAAATATTTTAAATGAAATAAATATAGCTACAGAAAATAATTTTTCAAATAATTCAGCAATAAATTTGCAAAAAGAAAAAGAATATAGTATGGGAAAAGGTAGTTTATTTGTAAAAATAGATAATATAGTAATATATAATAATTTTGATAATGATATAAATATAATAGATTTAAAAACAAATACTAAAAAAGTTTTATGCACTTTAGAAGATGGAGTAAATAAAATGTATTTTGATGGAGAATATGTTTATGCAGTTCCATATTATTATAGAGGAAAAGGAATATATAAAATTGATTTAAATGGAAATATAAATAAAATATGTGATGATGCTTCACTTCAACTTTTAATTACAGAAGATAAAATTTATTATGTAAAACAAACTTCATGGGATGATATGAATCAAAATCTTCAGGGAGATTTATATGTTATGGATAAAGATGGAAACAATAAAACACTTCTTATACAAGGTGTGAGAAATAGTTTTGAAATTATAAGTGATAAAATCTATTATACAGATCAAAATACAAAAGGAATTTTTAGAAGTAATATTGATGGTACCAATAAAGAAAAACTTGCAGATGGTAGAACATATATTACTAAAGTTACAGAAAAATGTTTGACTTATGTTGATTATGAAGGAGGAGAAAAACAAAAAATAATTTATTTAGATACAAATGAAGTAAAAGAAGTTGGAAGATTTGGCAATTCATTTTCTTCTGAAAATGAAACATATGTATATACAAGAAAATATATTTCTGAAGATAATAATATAGAAAATGAGTATAGGTTATATAAAATAGATACAGAAAATTATTCAGAAAATGAGATTTGGAGTAATGATACACCTCTAGAAGTTTTAATTTATGTATATAATGATTATGCTTATTTTAGAGGTGGAAATGAATTTTATAGAATAAATTTAAAGAATAATAAAAAAGAAAAAGAAAAGTTAGATATGAGTTTAAATTATATTATAGGGGATAAAGCTTATAGTTTAAGTAGCAGTGATGAAAAAGGAGTTTATTCATTAAACATATATGATTTAGAAAAAAATGAAATTACTAAAATAGAATTTTAATATTTAAATATATTGCAAAAAAATATGTAAATATAATATAATCCTTATATAATAAATAAAAGGAGGGAAGGTGCAATATATTTTAATATATTGTACAAATAAAAATGAAAGTAATAGTAGGTGGAATTATAGAAAAAGATGGCAAATATTTATTAGTACAAGAAGCTAAAAAGAAATGCTATAAAAAATGGAACTTTCCAGCAGGACATTTAGATATTGGTGAAACATTAAAACAAGGAGCAATAAGAGAAATCAAAGAAGAAACAGGGTGTGATGTAGAGCTTACAGGAGTTTGCTATATTGCAAATAGAATACAAGAAAATGAAATATTTATGATGGTAGTTTTTACTACTAAATTACTCAAAGAAGATATTAAATTTGATGAAGAAGAAATTTTAGATGTAAAATGGTTTGAATATGATGAAATTACAAGTAAAATACAAGAAGATTTACGAGGGGATTATGTAAGAAAAGCAGTTATGAATAATAAAAATAATATAATTGCTCCAATTGAAATTGTAGATGTTTTAGAAAAATAATTAAAAAAAATAGTAATATCTAAATCAATCTTTAAATACTACTATCTTTATATGGTGGCTTCAAGTGGAATCGAACCACTGACACGAGGATTTTCAGTCCTCTGCTCTACCAACTGAGCTATGAAGCCTTATATAAAAAATATCTAGTTGTTGGACTAGATATTTTTTTGGCGACCTGGAACGGGCTCGAACCGTCGACCTCCGCCGTGACAGGGCGGCATTCTAACCAACTGAACTACCAGGCCAAATAAGTGGTGGTCGCTATAGGGTTCGAACCTATGACCTCCTGCTTGTAAGGCAGATGCTCTCCCAGCTGAGCTAAGCGACCATTATTGTTTTCCAACTGACGTGATTTATTTTACTATATCAAAACCAGTTTGTCAACATCTTTTTATTAAATTTAAAAAAAAATTGGTGGGCAGGGATGGATTCGAACCATCGTAGACTCTCGTCGCCAGATTTACAGTCTGGTGCCATTAACCACTCGACCACCTACCCATGTACTTTGTGAGCACGTTAATTATTATAATGTTATTTTTTGATATTGTCAATAGAAAATTTAGATTTTTTTAAAAAATTTATAGAAAATTATTACAGTTACAATTGATAAATAATACTTAAAATGTTGATTTTAAAGAGTTATTGTAGTATAATTATTTCGTTAAGTAGTAGCTAAAAACTTAAAAATAAAAGTGAATTTTATAAAGTTATTTAAAAGTTTTTATAAATAAGGAGGTTTTATGGAAAAATTAGCAATATTAGATTGTGGTGGACAATATACAAAAGTAATTGATAGGAGAGTAAGAGAATTAGGAGTAAAATCTGATATTTTTCCTATTAATGTAAAAAGTGAAGATTTGAAAGAATATCAAGCAGTTATATTATCTGGAGGACCAAATAATATTGGTGAAGCTCAAAGATTAAACTTTGATCAAAAAATATTTGAACTTGGTATACCAGTTTTAGGAATCTGCTATGGTATGCAATTAATGTCAGACCATTTTGGTGGAGTTGTAGATAGTAACATTGTAAAAGAATATGGACAAAATGAAATAGAAATTGATACTTCATCACCTATTTTTGAAGGCTTAGAGAAAAATCAAAAAGTTCTTATGAGTCATGGTGATACAGTAAAAAATGTACCAAATGGTTTTAAGATAATAGGAAAATCAGGTGAAGCAATTGCTGCAATTGGTAATGATAATGCTAAGATGTATGGATTTCAATTTCATCCAGAAGTAGATTTAACTGAAGAAGGAAATAAAATGCTAGAAAACTTTATAAGAAAAGTAGCTGGATATAAAGAAGTTTATGCATTAGATGATAGAATTGAAACCTCAATAAAAATGATTCAGGAAAAAGTAGGAAATAATAAAGTTATTGTTTTAGTAAGTGGTGGAGTGGATTCTGCTGTTACTGCTGCTTTACTAATAAAAGCTTTATCACCAGATCAAATATATGCTATACATGTAGATTCTGGATTTATGAGAAAAAATGAAAGTGATGTTATTTGTGAAAATTTAAAAAGATTAGGACTTAAAAATTTAATTAGAGAAAATGCTAAAGATTATTTCTTTAATACAAAAGTAGAAGTAGAAGGAAAAACATTAGGACCTTTAGTAGAAACAACAGATCCAGAAGAAAAAAGAGCAATTATTGGAGATATTTTCTTAAAAGTAACAGCTAATGTTATAGATAGATTAGGATTAAATCCAGAAACTACTTTTATTGCTCAAGGAACATTACGACCAGACTTAATTGAAAGTGGAAATCCCGATATAAGTGGTTTTGCACATAAAATAAAAACACATCATAATGATGTAAAAGCTGTAAGAGATGCTAGAGAAAAAGGTTTAATAATAGAAACAAATAGTGATTGGCATAAAGATGAAGTTAGAAAAGTTGCAAGAATGTTGGGATTAGAAGAAGAAATTGCTTCTCGTCAACCTTTTCCAGGACCAGGACTTGCAATCAGATTAATTTGCCATGATAAAAAAGAAGAAGTAAAAATTATGCCAGAAGATGTAGAGAAATTAAATCAAATTTTAGAAAATACTACTGAAAAAGGTGTTATACTTCCAATAAAATCTGTTGGCGTACAAGGTGATAGTAGAAGCTATAGAAATTTATGTTTATTTGCAGGAAATAAGTTAGAACTTGATTGGAATGAAGTAACAAAAAAAGCAAAAGAAGTGACAGATTCTATATCATCAATAAATAGAGTTGGCTATATATTAAATAAATTAGAAATTCCAGAAAAAATAAATTGTTATGATATGAGAATATGCGATGAAAGTGTTGATTTACTTCGTGAATTAGATAAAATTGTAACAAGTAATTTAGAAAAAAGTAAAGTAAATCAAACATTTGCAGTATTAATTCCTATAGGAATTACAAAAAAATATTCTGTTGCAATTAGAACTTTTGTTACAAATGATTTTATGACAGGAAAACCAGGAGAAATTGGAAAAGAAGTTTCAAAAGAAATGTTAGAAAATACTATAAATGAAATTACAGAAAAATATGGTGATAAAATAGAATTTATAATTTATGATGTTACAAGTAAACCACCAGCAACTTGTGAATGGCAATAAATTTAATGTTATTTTAAGCTTTATAAATTAGAATAATAATATAAAATATATATTAATATATTTTAATTGAATAGGAGAGAGGAGCTCTCCTATTTACTTTAAAAAGGAGAGCTTATTATGAGAATTCTAATTATAGAAGATGATAAAATCTTAGCAAAAACAGTTGAACAATGTATAAAGGAAAAATATGAGGTAGATCATGCATACGATGGAGAAGAAGGAATGCTATATGCAAAACAAGACATATATGATGCAATAATTTTAGATATAATGATGCCTATTATGAATGGTTATGAAGTTTTAAGTTCATTAAGAAATAATAAAATTTATACTCCAGTTTTAATTTTAACAGCTAAAGATGGAATTTCAGATAAAGTGCAAGGTTTTAGAGCAGGAGCAGATGATTATTTAGTTAAACCATTTAATAGAGAAGAATTAATTATTAGATTAGAAGCACTTATTAGAAGAGCAAGTGGAAATTATACAGAAAATGTAATAAAGTTTAAAGATTTGAGTCTAGATTTAAATAGTAGAAAAGTTTCTGCAAATGGAAAAGAAATAGTTTTACAAGGTAAACAATTTGATATGCTTGAATATTTAATAAATTCAAAAAATACAATAATCACAAAAGAGCAAATATTTGATAAAATATGGGGCTTTAATAGTGAAACTACTGCAAATGTAATAGAAGTATATGCAAGTGGTTTGAGAAAAGAATTAAAAAAAATAGGATATGATAAATATTTGAAAACTATAAGAGGAGTAGGCTATATTTGGTCTTAATTAGTTAGTATGGAAGAAAAAGAACAAGTAAGATTAAAGTTTTTTAAACATATAATTTATAATATTTGCGTATTTATGATTATTTTTATTGTTTTTGGTTTATTTGTATTTTTTATGGTACAAGATACTATATATGAAAATGTAGATAATGAATTATATGAGAGTGAGAGAAAAATTTTAGAATTAGAAAATTTAAGTGTAAATACTATTTTAGGAACTAAAGAATTTAGAAATCAAATTGAGGATATATTACAAAGCAATTTAAATGTATATTATATTACAAAAAGGATTGTTAATCCAAATGTAGTAGTTGTAGTAAGAGATTTAGATGGAGAAATAATTAATGATGATTTAGGTAGACTTTCAGAATATACTAGTGAAATAAATTTTGATAAGGAAAATCTAGATAAAATATACGAACTAACCATAGAAAATGAATTTCCTTATAGGGGAATAAATTTCTTATTAGAAGGAAATGATTCACAAGAAGATAGATATATTCAATTACTTATAAATGTTGATGGTGAGAAAGATTTAGTAAATGCATATTTTAGAATAATTTCTCTTGCTGTTCTTTTAGGATGTATACTTTCTATTTTAGCAAGTTATATATTATCTAAAAAAACTTTAAAACCTTTAACAGATAATCTAATAAAACAAACTGAATTTGTTCAAAATGTTTCTCATGAACTTAGAACTCCTCTTACTATTATTCAAGCAAAACAGGAATTATTACTTCAAGAGCCAAATGCAAAAATTATAGATAAGTCTGAAGATATAGTACTTACTTTAAACGAAACTAAAAGGCTCTCAAAATTAGTAAAAGAATTACTTATTCTTTCAAGAGCAGATTCTAATAAATTAAATTTGCAAAAAGAAAGTGTAAATATAGATGATTATTTGAAAGAAATTATTCTGCCATATAAAGAAATAGCACAAATGCAAGAAAAAGAGATAGTATTAGATTTAAATTATAAAGTTGATATTAATATAGATGCAAGTAAAATATATCAATTAATGATAATTTTATTGGATAATGCTATAAAGTATACTGAAGCAAAAGATAAAATAGAAATAAAAACATATTTAAAAGATAATAGATGTAATATAGAAGTAAAAGATACAGGTATTGGAATAAGTGATGAAGGTTTAAAACGAATATTTGAAAGATTTTATAGAGAAGATAGAGCAAGAAATAGAGAAACAGGAGGAATAGGATTAGGACTTTCAATCGCAAATGTTATAGTTACAGCTCATAATGGTACAATAAAGGCAAGTCATAATGAACCAAAAGGTACAATTTTTACTATAAAATTACCAACAAATTAATTTGATATTTTTAATAACACTAACTGAAAAGTTGGTGTTATTTTTTTATATGTTTAAAATAAAGCTGATTGTAACATTTTACCTAATTAAATTAATAAAATATACAAAATTAAAATTTTATAAGTTTAAAAAAATTAGAAAATGAGTATATTAATATTAAGATTTAGCGGGAGGTTTATATATGGTATATAAATTTACAAAAAGTGGTGAAAAAGTATTAGAAATATCTAATGAATTAGCTACTGATTTAGGTCATAGTTATATAGGAACAGAACACATATTATATGGATTATCTTGTGAAGAAAATGGAGTAGCTGGGAAAGTTTTGGAAGCTCAAAATGTAATGCCAGAAGATATTTTAGATAAAATAGAAGAAATGCTTGGAGCACAAATTAAAGAAAAATTTTCAGTATTGGGATTTACGCCAAGAACTAAGAAAATATTAGAAAATGCATATTTAGAAGCTAAAAAATTAGGTTCAAATTATATAGGAACAGAGCATATTTTAGTAGGTATAATAAAAGAAACAGATAGTTTAGCAAATAAAATATTAGCAGATTTGGGAGTGAATTTAGATAATATTTATTCTGATATAGCTAAAACTTTAAATGAATTTGATACTGCAATAAATGATAATTTACAAGAAAAACAAGATTCTTTGAATTACAATTCAACACAGAATTTAAATCAATTTGGTAATGATTTAACAAAACAGGCAATGGAAGGAAAATTAGATCCGGTTATAGGAAGAATTCAAGAAACAGATAGAGTAATAGAAATATTATCAAGAAGAACTAAGAATAATCCGTGTTTAATTGGAGAACCAGGTGTTGGAAAAACAGCAGTAATAGAAGGATTAGCTCAAAAAATAATTAATGGAAATATTCCTGAAAATTTAAAAGATAAAAGAGTTATAACATTAGATATAACTTCAATGGTGGCAGGTGCAAAATATAGAGGAGATTTTGAAGAAAGAGTAAAAAAATGTTTAGCAGAAGTTAAAAAAAATCAAGATATAATTTTATTTATAGATGAAATTCATACTATTGTTGGTGCTGGTGCAGCAGAAGGAGCAATAGATGCTGCAAATATTTTAAAACCACTTCTTGCAAGAGGAGAAATTCAGGTAGTGGGAGCAACAACTATAAAAGAATATAGAAAATATATTGAAAAAGATTCAGCTTTAGAGAGAAGATTTCAACCTGTATATATAGAAGAACCTAGTTTAGAAGATTCAAAAAGAATTTTAAAAGGATTGAGAGATAAATATGAAGCACATCATAATGTAAAAATTACAGATGAAGCAATAAATAGTGCAGTAGAACTTTCTAATAGATATATAAATGATAGATATTTACCAGATAAAGCAATAGATTTAATAGATGAAGCATCTGCTAAAGTAAGAATGAAAGCTTTTATTGAGCCAGAACATTTGAAGAAATTAGAAAAAGATTTGGAGAAAATAGTAAATGAAAAAGAAGAGGCAATAAATACACAAAATTATGAAAGGGCGGCAGGACTTAGAGATAAAGAAAAAGAGTTGTTAGATAAATTAGAAAAAGAAAGTAGCAGATGGCAAAATAAAAATAATAAAAAAATTATTAATATTGAAAAAGAAGATATAGATTATATTATATCTAGATGGACTGGAATTCCAATTTATAAGATAACAGAAAGTGAAAACGAAAAATTAAGAAATCTAGAAAAATCTTTGCATAAAAGAGTAATAGGGCAAGATGAGGCAATAAATTCAGTATCTAGAGCAATAAGAAGAGGAAGAGTAGGTTTAAAAGATCCTAATAGACCAATAGGTTCATTTTTGTTTTTAGGACCGACGGGTGTTGGAAAAACAGAGCTTACTAAATCTCTTGCAGAAAGTTTATTTGGAAATGAAAACTCTATGATAAGAATAGATATGTCTGAATATATGGAAAGTCATTCTGTTTCTAAGTTGATAGGTTCACCTCCAGGATATGTTGGTTATGATGATCAAAATGGGCTTACAGATAAGGTAAGGAAAAAACCGTATTCAGTTATACTATTTGATGAAATAGAAAAAGCTCATAGTGATATAATGAATATTTTACTTCAAATATTAGAAGATGGAATTTTAACAGATAGTCAAGGAAAAACTGTTAGTTTTAAAAATTGTGTAATAATAATGACCTCAAATATAGGTGCAAGAAAAATTACAGAAAATAAAAAATTAGGTTTTTTAGGAGAAGATACAAATAAAGAAAAAGAGTATGAAGAAATAAAAAAAGAAGTAAATAATGAATTAAAAAGAGAATTAAAACCAGAATTTATAAATAGAATTGATGAGATTATAATTTTTCATAAATTGTCTGAAGATAATATAAGAGAAATTATAAAACTAATGATAAATAAAGTGAAAAATAGATTGAAAAGTCAAGGCTATGATTTAGAATTTGATAAATCTATTATAGAATTAATAAGAAAAAAGGGAACAGATATAAATTATGGTGCAAGACCAATAAGAAGAGCTGTACAAAATTATGTAGAAGATAAGATTGCTGAAGAAATATTAAATGGAAAAATAATTAAAAATGATAAAAAAATAATTTTTGCAGAAGGAGAAAATATATATTTTAAAAATATAAATGAAATAATACCAAGTTATTAAAATAAAAAAGACCAGATATGGTCTTTTTTAATCCATATTTACAGGATGTACATGAACAACAGCCTTACCAATCTTATCTAATGCTTCAACATCTTTTTCTAAATGATTTGCAAGCTTATGGCTCTCATATGTACTCATATTACCGTCTACAGCTATTGTAAAAACAACTAAATAATTATATCCCATAGGTGTATAATAGAAGTTGTAACAATTTTTTATATCATTATGTTCTTTTACAAGTTTTAGTATAGTGTTTTTTGTATTTTCATCTAATGAAACATCCATAAGTACATTATAACTTTCTAAAAAGATTCCAAGTCCTGTAATAAAAATCCAAATAGATATTCCTATTCCAACAACACCATCAATCCAATAGATTCCGAATTTTCCGAATATAATTGAAATAAGTGTACAAGTAGTTACTATACAATCATTTTTATGATCTTTATAATTAGATTTTAAAAGTATACTATTATATTTTTTAAATAAAGTTTTAGTATAAATATATAGTATTAATTTTGTTATAATTGTTATTATACAAATAATTATTAAAAAATATGAAAATTCAAATTCAGATTTTTTAATTAAACTTGTAGCAGAATCTATTAAGAGTTTTAAAGATAAAAGAATCATTGTAATACTTATAAATAAAGAAAAAATATATTCTGCTTTTCCATGACCAAAATTATGATCTTCATCCTTAGGCTCACTAGAAATTTTATTTCCTATAAATGTCATAAGAGAAGCTAAAATATCTGAAGCACTATTTGCACTATCTGCAATCATAGATTGACTTCTTGTAATAAAACCTATTGTACCTTTTATTACAAGTAAAAAAATATTTCCAAGTATTCCTGCTTGACTTGCTTTTTTTATGCTTTTAAATTTTTGATCTTCCATAATTGCCTCCGAAAAACTTTACATTAAATAATATAATAACATACTTAAAAAAAATTACAATATTTATGATTAAAATTATACTAACTTTCTAAATATTTACATTACAAAAATCTTGTGATATAATTACACACATATTTATTTATAAATAAAAATTCTAATAAAGTTTATAATTTGGGAGGTACATAAATGAATTATTCTAAAAATGTAGATTTAAAATGGCAAAAAAAATGGAAAGAAGAAAACTTGTATAAGTATAACCCTAAAGATAAAAAAGAAAAATTTTATACATTAGAAATGTTTTCTTATCCCTCAGGAGCAAAATTGCATTTAGGGCATTGGTTTAATTTTGCACCAGCAGATTCTTTTGCAAGATTTAAAAGAATGCAAGGTTATAATGTTTTTCATCCAATGGGATTTGATGCTTTTGGCCTTCCAGCAGAAAATTATGCTATAAAGACAGGAATACATCCGGAAGATTCAACAAGAAAAAACATTGAAACAATGAAAAGACAACTAGAAGAAATGGGTGGATCATATGATTGGGAATATTCAGTTGAAACATGTATGCCTAATTATTATAAATGGACACAATGGATTTTTACAAAACTATATGAAGCTGGTTTAGCATATAAAAAAGAAGCACCAGTAAATTGGTGTAGTAGCTGTAAAACTGTTTTAGCAAATGAACAAGTAATAGATGGTAAATGTGAAAGATGTGGAACAGCGATAGAAAGAAAAAAATTAAAACAATGGTTTTTTAAGATTACAGATTATGCAGAAGAGTTATTAGATGGTTTAAAGGATTTAGATTGGCCAGAATCAACTAAAAAGGTTCAAATAAATTGGATAGGAAAATCTAAAGGTAGTGAAGCTAAATTTAAAATAGAAAATACAGATTTAGAATTAACAGTATTTACAACAAGAATAGATACAATTGGTGGAGTAACATATGTAGTTGTTGCTCCAGAAAGTGATATTGTAAAGAAAATTACAACAAAAGAACAAAAAGAAGCTGTAGAACAATATATACAAAATACTTTAAAATTAAATGAAATAGATAGATTATCAACAGAAAGAGAAAAAACAGGAGAATTTACAGGTGCATATGCTATAAATCCTGTTACTGGAGAAAGAATTCCAATTTGGATAGCAGATTATGTTTTAGAAGATTATGGAACAGGTCAAGTTATGGCAGTTCCTGCACATGATGAAAGAGATTATGCATTTGCTACAAAATATAATTTACCAATAAAACAAGTTATAAAAAGTAAAGAAAATGAAGAAGTAAAAATACCTTATACTGAATATGGTGTTTTAATAAATAGTGGAAAATATGATGGTTTATCATCTGAAGAAGCTAAAGAAAAAATTACTTTAGAATTACAAGAAAAAGGTTTGGGAAGACAGACAATAAATTACAGATTAAAAGATTGGCTTGTTTCTAGACAAAGATACTGGGGAGCTCCAATTCCAATTATAAATTGTGAAAAATGTGGACCAGTTGCAGTACCTGAAAAGGATTTACCAGTATTACTTCCATATGATGTTGAATTTAGACCAGATGGAGAATCACCATTAAAGAAATCAAAAGAATTTATGGAATGTACTTGTCCAAAATGTGGTGGAAAAGCAACAAGAGAACCAGATACATTAGATACTTTTGTATGCTCTTCATGGTATCAATTAAGATATCCAGATGCAAAAAATGATAAAAAAGCATTTGATAGAGAAATTGTAGATAAAATGCTTCCAGCAGATGTTTATGTTGGTGGAAAAGAACATGCTGCTATGCACTTAATATATTCAAGATTTATGACTAAAGCTTTAAGAGATTTAGGTTATTTAGGTTTTGATGAACCATTTAAAAGACTTGTTCACCAAGGAATGATTTTAGGTCCAGATGGAAATAAAATGAGCAAAAGTAAAGGAAATACAGTATCACCAGATGAATATATAGATAAATATGGGGCAGATGTATTTAGAATGTATTTAATGTTTGGTTTTGATTATAAAAATGGTGGACCATGGGATGATAAAGGAATAGAAGCTATGACAAGATATTTTTCAAGAATTGAAAAATTAATAGATTCTGTTTCTGAAAATGAGATAAAATATGGAGAAAATAAAAAAGAACTTGTAACACAAGAAAAAGATCTTTTAAGAGTAAAAGCAAGAACAATAAAATCTATGTCTCAAGATATAAATGAATTTCAATTTAATACTGCAATAGCTAGACATATGGAATTATTAAATGAATTGAATAATTATTTAAGAACAAGTGAAAATATCAATGAAAATTTGGTTAAAGAATGTGTAACAGATTATATAAAATTATTGGCACCACTTGCACCACATTTTGCAGAAGAATTGTGGAGTAAACTTGGAAATAAAGAATCTATTCATAAGGAAGAATGGCCAAAAGTTAATGAAAAAGAATTAAATGGAGGAACAAAACAAGTTCCAATACAAATAAATGGAAAATTAAAAGATTGTATTTCAGTAGATGCAGAAGCTACTAATGATGAAATTTTAGAATTAATAAAACAAAGTCCTAAAATAGTTGATGCATATAATAATTTTGAAATAAAAAAAGAAATATATGTGCCAGGAAAAATATATAATTTAGTAACTGGAAATAAAAAATAAAATATTGATTATAAAAAACCTATATGTTATAATTATTTTGATTTAACAAAAGAAAGATAGGTGTTATTATTGATATTTATAGCAATTATATTATTATTAACATTAATAGTAGTATTTTTAGCATTACTTGCTATTGCACAAATAAGAATGGCAGGAATAGAAGTAAAAGATTTTTGGTCATTTATAAAAGCTAATGATACACTAAATAAATTATATGCTTTTTCTGTAAAATATGAAAAACTTTCACCTCAACAACAAGTTATGTTTTTAAAAGAAGCAGATACAATTTTTGAAGCCTTTTCAAAAGTTCCAGATATGCTCTGGGAAGAAGAATATCCAAAGTATATGGAAATATTAGATAAATATAAAGATATAAAAATAAAAAGATGGGAATCTCAATAAAAAATATATTGAGATTCTTTTTTTTTAACTTTTATAAAATAAATTCATATAATATAGAGAATAATATAGATTAAATTTATGGCAGGAGGAATTTATATGAGTATAAAATATTTTGACCATGCAGCAACAACAGCAGTAGATGAAAAAGTTTTAGAAGAAATGTTACCATTTTTTAGAGAAAACTATGGAAATCCATCTTCTTTATATAGTATTGGTAAATCAAATAAAGAAATAATAAATATTTATAGAATGAAAATTGCTAATATTTTAGGATGTAAAGTCAATGAAATATATTTTACAAGTTGTGGTACAGAAAGCGATAATATGATATTAAAAGGAATTGCTTTTGCAAATAAAAATAAAGGGAATCATATTATTACAAGCCAAATAGAACATCCTGCTATATTAAATACATGTAAATTTTTAGAAAATTTTGGATTCAAAGTGACATATTTAAAACCAAAGTCAAATGGGATTATAGATATAGAAGAGTTAGAAAAAAATATTAATAAAAATACAATATTAATAAGTATAATGTATGCAAACAATGAAATTGGTACAATTGAACCAATAAATAAAATAGGAGAAATTGCAAAAAAATATGGAATTTATTTTCATACGGATGCAGTTCAAGCTATTGGAAATATAAAAGTAAATGTAAAACAAGAAAAAATAGATGCATTATCTATGTCTGCACACAAGTTTTATGGACCAAAAGGAATGGGAGTAGCATATATTAGCGAAAAAGTACCTTTTATGAGAATTCAAGATGGAGGGCATCAAGAAAAAGATAAAAGATCAGGAACAGAGAATGTGGCTGGAATTGTAGGAATAGGAAAAGCACTGGAATTAGCAGATAGTAATATAGAAAGTTATAATAAGAAATTAATACAACTAAGAGATTTTTATATTTCAGAAGTTAGAAAAAAAATTCCTTATATAAGAATAAATGGAGATTTAGAAAAAAGATTGTCTGGTAATGCAAATATATCATTTAGTGGAGTAGATGGTGGAAAATTAATAAAAGAACTGGATAAAAAAGAAATTTGCGCATCAAGTGGTTCGGCTTGTAGTGCAGGCTTATTAAATCCTTCTCATGTTTTATTATCAATAGGAGTATCTCAAAATTTAGCTAAAAGTGCATTAAGAATTTCATTTGGAAAAGAGAATAATATTGAAGAAGTAAAGTTTTTAATAGAAGCTTTAGAAGAAATAATACCTAAATTAAGAAAATCTTATTAAAATACACGCTCCACTTAAAACTTTCAGGCAGTTTTAAGTGGAGCGTGATTTTGAATTATAAGCTAATAATTATTCTTTAGGTGGTGCCACTTTTTTTACAGATGGTTTATTTGAAGTATTAACAACATCTGATATTGCACCTAAACTACTAAGAGCTTTTGTTGCTTCAAAAGGAATAAAGATTTTATTTGCATCACCTTTTGCAACTTCTTGTAGTGTTTCTAGTGATTTTAATTGTACTAATTTATCATTTGGGTTTGCTTTATTAATAGCGTCATAAACCATTTGAATTTCTTTAGCTTTTGCATCAGCTACTTGTTTAATAGCTTCAGCTTCACCGGCTGCTCTTCTTATTCTAGATTCTCTATCAGCTTCCGCATCTAGTATAGCAGCTTGTTTTCTACCTTCAGCAAGTGTAACTGCAGATTGTCTTTCACCTTCTGCTTCAAGAATTAAAGCTCTTTTATTTCTTTCTGCATTCATTTGTTTTTCCATTGCATCTTTGATATCTGCTGGTGGAGTAATATCTTTAATTTCAACTCTATCTATTTTACATCCCCATACATCTGTTGCTTCGTCAAGAATAGCTCTTAATTTATCATTTATAAGATCTCTTGAACTGAATGTTTCGTCTAATTCCATTTTACCAACAATATCACGAATTGTTGTGATAGATAAGTATTCAATACCTTTTTTTAGGCTTTGAATTTCATATACAGCTTTTGCAGGATCTGTGATTTTATAGAATACAACAGTATCTATAGTGATTGTAACATTATCTGATGTGATAACATCTTGTGGTGGTATATCCATTGTTTGTTGTTTTAAACTAACTACTGAACGAACTTGATCCATAAATGGAATTATTATTGTAAGACCAGCATCAGCTACTTTATGGAATCTACCTAATCTTTCAATAATATAAACTTCTGATTGTTTAACAATTTTAATTGTTTTATAAGCAATTATACAAATGATGATAAAAAGAACTAATAAAAATCCTCCCATGATTATCCTCCTAAAATTTTATACTAATGGTTTCACTATTGCTTTTACACCTTCTATTTTTTCAACAATTATTTCTGTGCCTTTAGCAATAAATGTGTTATCATATGATTTAGCTGACCAAACTTCACCATTAACTTTAACTTGACCAGTTGATTCAATTGGATTAATATCTGCAGTAACTTTTCCAATTTTTCCTTCAAAAGAAGCTGAATTTGTTTTAACAAAATTTTTATTTGTTAAAAATTTGTTTACAAAAGGTCTAGTTGCAAATAATAATATTGTTGATGATATTAAAAATATAGTAGATTGTATAATAACATTATCTATAAAGAAGCTTGCTATCATAGCAATTAAAGCTCCAATCGAAAACCAAAATACAAGAAATCCCATATTAATAATTTCAATGATTAAAAAAATGCCAGCTAGAACTAACCATATTTTCCACATATTAACCTCCAATCTATTCTAAATAAATGAATAATAGATTTTCTACATTATAATTATACTATATATATTGAAAAAAAGAAAGAATTTTATCATATTTTATCAAAAAAATAATGTATTTTTAGAAATTTTACTAAAAATAGAATTTATATTTAAATTTTATTAAGAAAATATTAAAATTAAATTATAAAATAAAAATATGTCAAAAAAAGTGGATTTTTTTTTAGTCATATTATATAATTTAATCCTAGGGTACTTTTTATATATTTGTTCTTTTAGTATTCTAAATATATTATGTGAGGATTTAAAAAAAATGAAATCAAAAAAGATAATACTGATTTTTTTAGCCTTTATAATTGTGATTATTGCTATATTAGGCGTAATATTCGTATGGTATAATAATTCTTTAAAGCCAGTAGAATCTTCTGAAACAACAGAAGATCCAGTAGTACGAGTAGAAATAACAGAAGGTATGGGAACTTCATCAATTGCAGATTTGTTAGAAAGTTCAAATGTCATAAAAAGTGCTTCTGCAATGAAAATTTATGCTAAAATTAACAATATATCTACATTACAAGCTGGAAAATATGATTTAAATAAAACAGAAGATATGCCAACAATATTAGAACATATAATAAATGGTGAAATTGCAGATGAGAAAGTTAAGATCACCTTTGTAGAAGGAAAAAATATGAGATGGGTTGCCAAAGCAATAGCAGAAAATACAGTTAATTCAGAAGAAGATGTATATAATTTACTTGAAAACGAGGATTATATAGATTCATTAATAGAAAAGTATTGGTTTATTACAGATGAAGTAAAAGATGATAGAATATATTATCCATTAGAAGGTTATTTATTACCAGATACATATAATTTCGAAAATAAAGAAGTTTCTGTTGAAACAATTTTTAATATAATATTAAATTATACAGAAGATTATTTAGATCAGTATAAAGAAGAAATAGAAAATAGTAATTTAACTGTACATCAAATATTAACTTTAGCTTCTATGGCGGAATTAGAAGGAAAATCTACAGAAGATAGAGCTCAAATTGTTGGAGTTTTTTATAATAGATTAGAAAAAGGTATGAGTTTAGGAAGTGATGTTACAACATATTATGCTTTTAAAGTAGATATGGGAGAAAGGGATTTAACAGCTAAAGAATTAAATACAGAAAATCCATATAATACAAGAGGACCTAACATGGAAGGAAAAATTCCAGTAGGACCTATTGATAATCCAAGTAAATCAGCAATAGAAGCAACATTAAATTATACAGAAACAGATGCTTTATATTTTGTAGCAGATAAAAACGGAAAAGTATATTTTACAAAAACCAATGAAGAACATAATGAAATAATTAAAGAATTAAAAGATAATGATTTATGGTATACTTATGAATAATCTTGACAAAACTATTAAAAATAGTTTATAATATTTACATTACACATTGCGATGAAGGTGAAAGCATTGAAAAACATTTATACAGAGAAAAAATGCCAATGGCTGAGAGCATTTTTAAATTAAGTTCAATTTGTGAAACACACTGGAGCAATAAATAAATGTATATAAAACATTTCATATAAAGTGGAAAACTTATTGTTTTCAAATAGGGTGGCACCGCGGAACTTAGGCTTTCGTCCCTGTAACATTTTTAGTTACAGGAACGAGAGTTTTTTTGTATCAAAAAATTCCGTCCCTATATAAAAATAAAAAGGAGTGGAATTATGAAAAAAGGAAATATTTACAGAACATATAATTGTTCAGAATTAAGAGAAGAAAATGTAGGAGAAAAAATTAAACTTGCAGGATGGGTAGATACAATAAGAGATTTAGGAGGAGTACTATTTATTGATTTAAGAGATGAGTATGGAGTTACTCAAATAGTAGTTTCAGGAGATACTGAAAAAGTTGATTTTGCATCAAGAATACCTGTAGAATCAACAATTTCTGCTTCAGGAATAGTAAGATTAAGAGATGAAGAAACAATAAATAGAAATATAGAAACAGGTACAGTAGAATTATTTGTAGACAAAATTGAAATTTTAGGTAAGAGAACAAAAAGTTTACCTTTTGATATTGCTAATAATAGAAATGTAAGAGAAGATTTGAGATTAGAATATAGATTTTTAGATTTAAGATCTAGAAAAAATTTAGAAAATTTAAAATTAAGAGCAAAACTTATCCAATTTTTAAGAAATCAAATGATTGAAAAGGGATTTTTAGAGGTACAAACTCCTATATTAACAAGTTCATCACCAGAAGGGGCTAGAGATTATTTAGTTCCAAGTAGAATTTATCCTGGAAAATTTTATGCACTTCCACAAGCACCTCAACAATTTAAACAATTGCTTATGGTATCTGGAATAGATAAATATTTTCAAATAGCACCATGTTTTAGAGATGAAGATGCAAGAGCAGATCGTTCACCAGGAGAATTTTATCAATTAGATATGGAAATGGCATTTAGTACACAAGAAGATGTTTTTGAAGTAATGGAAGATGTTATTTATAAGACATTTAAAGAATTTTCAGATAAAAAAATCGTAGATTATCCATTTCCAAGAATTTCATATGAAGATGCAATGCTTAAATATGGAACAGATAAACCAGATTTAAGAAATCCTTTAGAAATAAAAGATGTAACTAATATTTTTGAAAAGTTAGATATAAAAGTGTTTAATGGAAAAATAGTTAGAACAATAACTTTGCCAAATGGAGCAAATGCAACAAGAGCATTTTATGATGATATGGTAAATTTTGCAATAAATGAATGTAAAGCAAAAGGATTAGCTTGGCTTAAAGTGAATGATGATAGAAGTTTGCAAGGTCCTATTGCTAAACTTATACCAGATGATTCTAGAGAAGAATTATTAGTCCAAACAGATACACATGAAGGAGATAGTATTTTCTTTATAGCAGAACATAAAGGTATTGTTGAAAAGTTAGCTGGTGAAATAAGAAGGGAAATAG
The DNA here is from genome assembly GCA_944390285.1 of uncultured Clostridia bacterium. Classification (GTDB taxonomy): domain Bacteria; phylum Bacillota; class Clostridia; order TANB77; family CAG-508; genus Scatovivens. Next base: position 327,485 of record CALXPN010000001.1, on the reverse strand, counting down.
GAATAAGACAAAATTTAATAGATGATTCAATTTTTAGATTTTGTTGGATTGTAGATTTTCCTATGTTTGAACTTGCAGATAATGGAAAAATAGAGTTTTCTCATAATCCATTTTCTATGCCACAAGGAGGTTTAGAAGCTTTAGAGACTAAAAATCCATTAGATATATATGCATACCAATATGATATTGTATGTAATGGGGTAGAATTATCTTCTGGAGCTGTTAGAAATCATGATCCTAAAATAATGATAAAAGCTTTTGAAATAGCTGGATATACAGAAGAAGAAATTATGAATAGATTTTCTAGCTTATATAAAGCATTCCATTATGGTGCACCACCTCATGCAGGAATAGCACCAGGAATAGATAGAATGCTAATGCTTTTAACTGGAGAAGAAAGTATAAGAGAGGTCATAGCATTTCCTATGAATAGTAAAGCTCAAGATTTATTAATGGGGGCTCCAGGGAATGTTTCTGATAGACAATTAAAAGATGTGCATATAAAATTAGATTTAAAATAATTAAAAAACACTAATGAAATATTTTTTAATATTTTATTAGTGTTTTTTATAGATTGACAAACGTCTGAATTTATGTAAAAATATGAATTATGTAAATGTGTATGTGAGGTAAAATGATATGAATAAAAAAATATTTATAAAAATTATTTTATTTATAATGATATTTATATTAGCAATTTGTAATATTTGTTTTGCAACTACATCTATAGATTTAGAAATGTTAGATGAATTGCAAGAAAAGACTCAAAATATTGATATAAATGATATTACAGAAGAAGATATTTTAAATTTATATGATGATTTATCTGAGAATTATACTACAGAAGATATTGCTGAAATAATTGAAGAAAACAAATCAGAAATAGAAAAACAAGGAATAAGTTCAGATATTATAGATGCAGGAACAGAGATTTTAAGAACAACAGATTCAGAAACAGTAAGAGAAATAATAAAAGAAGATATTGATATAAATGATATAAAAACTAAAATTGAAGAAGGATATTCTGCAAATGAGATTGTAGAAAGTATTGTAAAAGAAATTCCGACAGAACAGAAATTAAATATAGTTACTAAATTATTTTTTGCAAATGCAATAATAAAAACTATTTTAACACTAATTGCAATTGTATTTATTTATGATACTATTTTAAGAGCAATTATATATCATAAAGCTGGAAAACATGCTTGGGCTGCGATTATTCCAATATATAGAGATGTAGTAATGTATCAAATTTCAGATATTAACCCATGGTTAATACTTTTATGGTTTGTACCAATAATAGGTTGGATTATTTTATTTGGAGTATGGATAATTAGAAAAATATGTTTACCATTAAATTTCGGGAGAGGACCTATATTTGCACTTGGAAATGTATTATTTCCAATGATTTTTGAAAGTATTATAGCTTTTAATCCTAATATTAAATATAAAAATGAAGTAAAGTAGTTGACAATAATTAGAAATCATGCTAAAATTTAAATATATTAAAAATCAAAGGAGAATTTTATTTTTTATGAAAAATTTATTAAATGGTAACAAACATCATCATAAAAAATAGCTTGTGTCTTTAGAATATGTAGGCACAGGCTTTTGATGATGCTTGTGCCTTTAGTGTTTTTAAGAGCCTTAAAGGTACTAAACCTTTAAGGCTCTTTTTGTATAATAAGAAAATTAAACATTTTTTAAGACTATTGTAAATAAAAAAGCTTATTAAAATAATTGATTTATTAAACTGGCGCGCAACTAATAAATTAATTATAGTTTAATAAAAATTCTTTAGATTTAAAATTAAAAATAAAACTTTATAAAATATTGATTTATAAAGGAAAAGGAGGATTTTATGAAAAAAAAGATTATAATTTTTATATTAATAATAGTAATTATTTTAGCTGGAATACTTGTACTTAAAAATTTTTGGGGGACTAAAGAAAATTTTTATAATGAAAATATTTTAGTAGTTGGAATTGATGATAGTTATCCACCAATGGTTTTTAGAAATGAAAATAATGAAATAGTAGGAGTAGATGTAGATATAGCAAAAGCTGTATGTGAAAAGCTAGGAATGGATATTAAGTTTCAATCAATTTCTTGGGCTTCTAAAGAACAAGAATTAGATTCAGGAAATATTGATTGTATTTGGAGTGGATTTGGATATACAGAAGATAGAGCAAAAACAATGGCTCTTTCAGATACGTATATACAAGGTGAAATGTTTTTTATTTTAAAAGATGGTAGTGAAATTAAATCTCAGGATGAGCTAAAAGGAAAGAAGATTGGAGTTCAGTCAGGTTCTATACAAGAAGCAGATTTAGCAGCTTCAGATTTTGGAAAAGAAGTTGAAATTATACCATTTTCAGATTTTGTAACGGCTTTTACAGATTTAGGAGTAGGAGGAATTGATGCTTTATATATATCTAATACAATTGGAAATTATTTAATAAATTCAAGACAAGAAAAATATATTACAATACCTTCAGAAGTAGTTTCAAAATCAGAAGGAATAGTAGTAGGTTTAAAAAAAGACAATGTTGAACTAAGAGATAAAATAAATAGTGCTTTAAAAGAATTAGAAAGCGAAGGCAGATTAAAAGAAATATCTGAAAAATGGTTTGGAACAGATATGATTAATTTAGAGGAGAGATAATTTATGAGCTTAAATCAGATAATAAATTTGGGAAAAGTATTATTTTCGGGAGTAGGAGTTTTATTACAAATTTTTATAATAACATTAATTCTATCTATACCACTAGGTATTATTATAGGGATTCTTAGAAATTCGAAATGTAGAATTATATCATTTATAACAAGAGTTTATATTTTAATAATGAGAGGAACTCCTATAATGTTGCAAATAATTGTAGTATATTTTGCTCCATATTATTTATTTAAAATTAATTATGATAGATTTTTAGCAATAATAATTGCTTTTGTGGCAAATTATGCTGCATATTTTGCTGAAATTTTTAGAAGTGGAATAAATAGTATTCCAAAAGGTCAAAGTGAAGCAGCATATACTTTAGGATTTAATAAATGTCAAACATTTTTCTTAATACTTCTTCCTCAAATCATAAAAAATGTTTTGCCACCAGTTTCAAATGAAGTAGTTTCACTTTTAAAAACTACTTCATTAGCACAAATAATAGGAATATCAGAAATGTTTGCTCTTGCACAAAAACAAGCAAATTATTATTTTTCTGTTATGCCACTTTTTATGGCAGGAGCATACTATCTAGTTTTAACATTTTTAGTATCCTTAATATTTAATAGAATAGAGAAAAAACTAGAGTATTATAGTTAATGAAATTATGTTGTGAGGTGAAAAATGAATATTGTAGAAGTAAAGAATTTATCAAAAAAATATAATAATTTAGAAGTTATAAAAGATATATCTTTTAATGTAGAAGAAGGAGAAACATTAGTAATTTTAGGTGCCTCAGGTTCTGGAAAATCAACTATATTAAGATGCATAAATAATTTAGAAAAAATAGATAAAGGAAATATTATTATAAATGGAAGAAGTATGATAAAAGAAGAAAAAAAAGGTAAACTTATTTATAATGATAAAGAGATTTTAAATAAAATAAATTTAGATATAGGAATGGTTTTTCAAGATTTTAATCTTTTTCCACATTTATCTGTTAAAGAAAATATAATGATTGCTCCTATAAAAATTTTAAATAAAAGTAAAGAAGAAGCAGAAAAAATAGCAAATGAATTACTAAAAAAAATGGATTTGTTAGATAAGAAAGATGAATATCCTTGTAGTTTATCTGGAGGTCAAAAACAAAGAGTATCAATTGCAAGAAGTTTAGCAATTAATCCAAAAATAATTTGTATGGATGAACCTACAAGTAGCTTAGATCCAGAACTTGTAGGAGAAGTTTTAAAAGTTATAAAAAAGCTTGCTAAGGAAAAAAGAACAATGATAATTGTTACACACGAAATAAAATTTGCAGAAGAAGTGGCAGATAGAATTATTTTTATGGATAATGGAAAAATTGTAGAAGAAGGTTCACCAGAAGAAGTTATAAAAAATCCTAGAGAAAAAAGAACAAAAGAATTTTTAAAAAGATATATAGATTTAGAGCCTGAAATTGTAACTAAAAAAAGATATATAAAAAGAAAAACTAAAAGAGAAAAGGAAAATAAGATGGAAGATAAAATTGATAATGAAAATACGATAAAAAATAAAAAAATAAATGAAGTAGGTAGTGAAAGTCAAAGAGAATTGGATAATATTGAACCAAAAGAAGTTATAAGATTTTTTAGAGAAATAAGTTCTATACCTAGGAAATCAGGAAATGAAGAAAAAATAAAAGATTATTTAGTAGATTTTGCTCAAAAAAGAAATCTTGAATATTTTGTAGATGAATATTTCAATGTAATAATAAAAAGAAAATCAGAAGAAAATAAGAAAACAATAGCCTTTCAAGCACATACAGATATGATTTGTGAAAAAAGAGATGACATTGAACATGATTTTTCAAAAGATTCAATAAAATTAATAGTTGATGGTGATTATTTAAGAGCAGATGGAACTACACTTGGAGCAGATAATGGAATAGGAGTTGCACAAATACTTGCTTTACTTAATTCAGATGAATTTAAAAATATAAATATAGAAGGAATTTTTACTGTTCAAGAAGAAACAACTATGATAGGAGCAAAAGAGATTGATTTAAGTAAGTTAGAGAGTAATAAAATTATATCTTTAGATGGAGGAAAGGAAGGCAAAATTTTAGTTGGATCAGCGAATTGTTTAGAGTGGAGTGCCAGAATAAAAAAAGAGTATGAATATAATTTAGGAGATTATACGGAATTTAAATTAATTTATAAAAATTTTAAAGGTGGACACTCAGGTGGCAATATAGATGATGAAAAAAGAGGAAATCCAATTAAACTTGGAATTGATATTTTAAAACAGACTGAAGATGTTTATATTAAAGAAATTTCAGGTGGAAGTAGAGTTAATGTAATACCAAGAGATTTTTATGTAGAATTTTTTATGAAAAAAGAAAAACTAAATAAAGTAAAAGAATTAATAAAAAAACAAAAAGAGTTTTATGAAAATGTTATAATTGAAATTGAAGAAGGAAACGAAGTAAATAAAAAAGCTTTTTCAAAAGATATTACAAATAGAATAATTGATTTTATATATAATTATGAAAATGGAGTATTAGAAAAAGTAAATAAAGCAGTAATTCTTTCTTGTAATATGGCAACTGTAAAAGAAGATGAAGATTATATAAATATTGAATATTCAACTAGAGCAAATGATTTAAATTTAAGAGATATATATTTAAAAAGATTAAATAAATTAATTGAAAAAAATAATTTAGAAATAATTTGGAGTCAAGAACTAAAAGGAGTAAATCAGGAAATAGATAACGAATTAATAAATTTATGTAATAGGGCATACAAAAATTTATATGGAAAAGATTTAGAGAAAATGATTAGGCAAGCAGTTGTTGAAGGAGGATTTTTTAAAGATAAAATAAAAGATTTAGAATATGTATGTTTAGGTCCTGATACAGAAGATGTTCATAGTCCAAATGAAAGACTTTCAATAAGTTCACTTCAAAGAACGTGGAAAGTATTAGAAGAAATTTTAAAAATTTATTAATAATTATAAAATATTTGAAAAATACTTAAAAATCATTAAAAAACAGGTTTACAATAATTAAAATTTGATATATAATAATTAAATCAAATTAATTAAAAAGGGGCGTAAATAGTATGAGTGAAAATGAAAATAATGAAGTAATTCAAACAGAAGAAGATATTAACAGATTAATGCAAATTAGAATTGATAAATTAAAAGAACTTCAAAAAGCAGGAAAAGATCCATTTGAAATTACTAAATATGATAGAACAGAATTTTCACAAGATATAAAAGATAATTATGAAGAATATGAAGGAAAAGATGTATCTGTTGCAGGAAGAATTATGGCAAAAAGAATAATGGGAAAAGCATCTTTTTGTACAATCCAAGATAGTAAAGGAAAAATACAAAGTTATGTAAGTATAAATGATTTAGGAGAAGAGAATTACAAAGCTTTTAAAACTTTTGATATAGGAGATATAATTGGATTAAAAGGTTTTGTATTTAAAACAAGAACAGAAGAAATATCTATTCATGCAAAAGAAGTTGTGTTACTTACAAAATCAATAAGAGATTTACCAGAAAAATTTCATGGATTGAAAGATATAGATTTACGTTATAGACAAAGATATGTAGATTTAATTGTAAATCCTGAGGTAAAAGAAACATTTTTATTAAGAAGTAAAATATTAAAAGAAATAAAAAATTTCTTTGATGAACATGGATATCTAGAAGTAGATACACCAATATTAAATACTATAGCAGGTGGAGCAACAGCAAGACCATTCATCACACATCATAATACACTAGATTTAGATATGTATTTAAGAATTGCAAATGAACTATATTTAAAAAGATTAATAGTTGGTGGATTTGATAGAGTATATGAGATGGGAAGAATGTTTAGAAATGAAGGAATGGATATAAAACATAATCCCGAATATACAGGTATAGAATTTTATGCAGCATATCAAGATTATAATGATATGATGGATACATCAGAAAACTTAATTAGAACTGTAGCACAAAAAGTATTAGGAACTGGAAAAATCAATTATCAAGGAACAGATATAGATTTAGAATCACCTTGGAAAAAAATTACAATGATTGATTCTATTAAAGAAGTAACAGGAATTGATTTTAATAATATTAATACAGATGAAGAAGCTATTGCTATAGCCAAAGAAAAAGGTGTAGAGATAGAAGAATCTAAAAAAACAAGAGGATATATTATAAATGCTTTCTTTGAAGAATTTGTTGAAGAAACTTTAATACAGCCTACATTTGTATATGATTATCCAGTTGAAGTTTCTCCACTTACAAAAAGAAAACCATCAGATAAGAGATTAGTAGAAAGATTTGAATTATTTATTGATGGACGTGAATATGGAAATGCTTACTCAGAGTTAAATGATCCGATAGATCAAAGACAAAGATTTGTAGATCAATTAAAACAAAGAGAAGCAGGTGATGATGAAGCAAATATGATGGATGAAGATTTTTGTATGGCTATAGAATACGGTATGCCTCCAACAGGTGGTATGGGAATTGGAATTGATAGATTAGTTATGCTTCTTACAGATTCAGCCTCAATAAGAGATGTTATATTATTCCCAACAATGAAACCGTTGAATTAAAATTAAAAAAATATGTGATAAAATGTAAAAGGGATTGCTATTATTTTATAATAACAATCCCTTTTTATAGAGTTATTCTTTTACAGGTATAAAGTTACACCATTAAAGCTTTAGGTGCCTTTATGATCAAAATCTTTTTCGCTTGTAGAAGAATTTGACTCGCCATCATGATCCCGTTCTGGACAAACATGCATTACTCGACAATCTTTACATATACCATTTGCTTCTGCACAAAACTTTGCAAAGTCAATGTTTTTCATATAGACACCTCCTTTCAATTTTTTTTTGCGATTATATATTAAATATATATTAATGTCAAATTAAAATATTAATTATTTGAAAAAGTTTTTATAAAACTTATAATTTTTCGAAATAAAGTATTTGGATTTTTAAAAATTAAATGTAAAACATTGAAATTTTCATAAAATATGGTATAATATCAAAGTATATCATAAATTACTAAGGAGGAATTTAATGTTTGGTTATGGTGTAGATAAAAAAGTTATATATATAGTACTTGGATTATTAGTATTATTTTCTTTAATGAGTATGACTCAAGCCGAATGGTTAAGTATATTATTAACATTACCAGCTGTTATAGTTGCAATTACTTTTCATGAATATGCACATGCAATGGCAGCAGATAAATTGGGAGATACGACACCTAGAAGTCAAGGAAGATTAACTTTAAATCCTTTAGCACATTTAGATCCTTTTGGATTTATATTGCTTATGTTTGCTCATATTGGTTGGGGAAAACCAGTACAAGTTAATCCAAATAATTTTGTTAATAGTAATAAATCTAGTAGTTTTTGTGAAGCAATTGTATCTCTTGCAGGTCCTTTAATGAACTTTTTTATAGCAATTATAGCTTGCATAGCATATGTTTTAATAGATCATTTTGCGAGTATAGCGTTTATGCAATCATTTATTGGTGAAATATTAATATTATTTTTGTATATGCTTATTATTATAAATATAGGATTAGGAGTATTTAATTTAATTCCATTACCACCACTTGATGGTGAAAAAATTTTTAGACATTTATTACCATATAAAGTACAAGATTGGTTAGATAGAAATTATCAAACACTTTATTGGGTTTTTATTATACTATGGATTTTTGGATTTTTAGGTTATATAGTTTCACCTGTAATAAATGTAGTTACAAGTGGAATATTTTGGGTAGTAGAACATATAATTGGGCTATTTTTATAATATAAATATAAAAATTAATTTAGGGATAACAATAGTTATCCCTAAAACTTCATAATAGATGATTATAAAAGGAGTTTTGTAAAATAAATGAAAGATATTTTAATAATGGGAATAGAGTCTAGTTGTGATGAAACTTCTGTTGCAATTGTTAAAAATGGAAGAGAAGTTTTATCAAATGTTATAAATTCTCAAATAAAAATACATGAGGAATATGGTGGAGTAGTTCCGGAAATTGCATCTAGATGTCATGTAGAAGTAATAAATATGATAATGAAACAAGCAATAAAAAAAGCTAATGTAAAATTAGAAGATATAGATGCGATTGCAGTTACTCAAGGACCAGGTCTTGTTGGAGCATTATTAGTTGGAGTTTCTTATGCAAAAGGATTAAGTTATGTAACCAAAAAACCGCTTATTGCTGTAAATCACATAGAAGGTCATATTGCGGGAAATTATCTAACACATAAAGATTTAAAACCACCTTTTTTATGTTTGATTATATCTGGTGGACATACACATTTAGTAAATGTAAAATCATATAATGAATTTGAAATATTAGGAAAAACAAGAGATGATGCAGTTGGAGAAGCTTTTGATAAAGTTGCAAGAGTAATTGGACTTCGGTTATCCAGGAGGACCAAAAGTTGATAATTTATCAAAAGAAGGAAATCCAAATATAAATTTACCAATAACACATTTTGAAGGATTAGATTTTAGTTTTAGTGGTATAAAAACTGCAGTTATAAATTTAAATCATAAAAATACAAATATAAATAAAGCTGATTTATGTGCAAGTTTTCAAAAAGCTGTTACTGAAATGTTAATAACAAATGTAAAAAAAGCAATAAAAGAATATAAGTTTGAAAAAGTTGTTATTGCAGGTGGAGTTTCAAGAAATTCATATATAAGAAATTCTTTTGACAAGTTAGAAAAAGAATTAAAAGTAAAGGTATATTATCCAGAACCAGTGCTTTGTACAGATAATGCAGCTATGATAGCAGCAAGTGGATATTATAATTATATAAACGGAGAAAAAGCAGATTTAAAATTAAATGCTATTCCAAATTTAAAAATCGGACAATAAGTAAGGAGTTATATAAATGGCTATATATGTTATAGGAGATTTACATTTGTCTTTTTCTGTTGATAAACCAATGGATATTTTTGGAAATAATTGGGAAAATCATGCAGATAAAATAAAAAAAAATTGGCATAGAAAAGTAAAAGAAGAAGATACAGTTATTCTTCCAGGAGATTTTTCATGGGCGACATATTTAGAAGATACTTATAAAGATTTTGATTTTTTAAATAGTTTACCAGGAAAAAAAATATTATCAAAAGGGAATCACGATTATTGGTGGACAACAATTACTAGGATGAGAAAATATTTAAGTACAAATAATTTTAATAATATAGATTTTTTATTTAATAATTCATATTTAATTGAAAATAAAATAGTTACTGGAACAAGGGGATGGATAAATTCTTGGAAATCACAAGAAAATTATAAAATTTTAAAAAGAGAAAATGATAGGTTAAAACTTTCATTAGAAAGTGGAATAAAAAATTTTGGTAAAGATAAAGAAATAATTTCTTTTATACATTATCCACCTTTTTATAAAGAATTAAATATTCCTGAGGAAATAGATTTTATAAAAACATTAAAAAAATATAATGTAAATAGATGTTATTATGCTCATTTACATGCTGATTCACATAAAGAAGCATTTGAAGGTGAAATTGATGGTATTAGTTTTAAATTAGTAAGTTCGGATTACTTAAAATTTAATTTATTAAAAATAAATGAGGAGTAAATTATGCAAAACAAACAACAACATATTAGAAATTTTAGTATAATTGCACATATAGATCATGGAAAATCTACATTAGCAGACAGAATAATTGAAATGACAGGAGCATTATCTAAAAGAGAAATGGAATCTCAAGTTTTAGATAATATGGATATAGAAAAAGAAAGAGGAATAACAATTAAATCACAAGCAGTAAAAATGAATTATACTGCAAAAAATGAGGAATTTTATGAATTTAATTTAATAGATACTCCGGGACATGTAGATTTTAATTATGAAGTCTCAAGAAGTTTAGCAGCATGTGAAGGAGCTATATTAGTTGTTGATAGCACTCAAGGTGTTGAAGCTCAAACACTTGCAAATGTTTATTTAGCATTAGATAATAATTTGGAAATTATTCCCGTTATAAATAAAGTAGATCTTCCAAATGCAAGACCAGATGAAGTAAAAAAAGAAATAGAAGATATTATTGGAATTCCTGCAATGGATGCACCATGTATATCTGCTAAAACAGGTCTAAACGTAGATGAAGTATTAGAAAGAATTGTAACAGATATACCAGCTCCACAAGGAGATAAAGATAAAGAACTTCAAGCACTTATTTTTGATTCATATTATGATAATTATAAGGGAGCTTTAAGTTATGTAAGAATAAAAAACGGAACTGTTAAACCAAATGATGAAATCTTATTTATGGCAACAGGAAAAGTATTTACTGTTACAGAAGTAGGGTATTTTGGTGCTGGAAGTTATGTTCCAGCAGAACAATTAGAAGCAGGAGAAGTTGGATATATAGCTGCAAGTGTAAAAACAGTATCAGATTTACATGTAGGAGATACGATAACACTAAAATCAAGACAAGCAAAAGAAGCACTTCCAGGATATAAAAAGGCAAATTCTATGGTATATTGTGGAATGTATCCTTTAGATGGGAGTGAATATGAACCATTAAAAGAAGCTTTAGAAAAATTAAAATTAAATGATGCAGCACTAAATTATGAGCCAGAAACTTCAGCAGCACTAGGATTTGGATTTAGATGTGGTTTTTTAGGATTATTACATTTAGAAATAGTTATAGAAAGATTGGAAAGAGAGTTTGATATAGGCTTAATTACAACAGCACCTTCTGTAATTTATAAAGTACATAAAACATCAGGAGAAGTAATGGAACTTTATAATCCAACTGAACTTCCAGCTCAAACTGAAATAAGTTATATGGAAGAGCCAATTATGAAAGCTGAAATAATGATACCTAAAGAATTTGTTGGAAATGTTATGAAGGTTTGCCAAGATAGAAGAGGTGTGTATTTAGATATGAAATATTTAGATACAAATAGAGTAACACTTGAATATGAACTTCCATTAAATGAAATAATATATGACTTTTTTGATACAATAAAATCTAAAACAAAAGGCTATGCTTCTGTTGATTATGAATTTAAAGAATATAGAAGAGCAGATCTTGTAAAATTGGATTTACACATAAATAATGAACCAGTAGATGCATTATCTTTTATAGTTCATAAAAATTCAGCATATGAAAGAGGCAGAAAAATGGCAGAAAAATTGAAAAAAGTTATTCCAAGGCAGTTATTTGAAATTCCTATACAAGCTGTTGTAGGAGGAAAAATAATTGCAAGAGAAACTTTATCTGCTATGAGAAAAGATGTTTTAGCTAAATGTTATGGAGGAGATATAACTAGAAAGAAAAAATTATTAGAGAAACAAAAAAAAGGTAAAAAGAAAATGCGTCAAATTGGAAATGTAGAAGTACCACAAGAAGCATTTCTAGCAGTATTAAAATTAGATGATGAAGAATAATTTAAAATAGAAAGAGGAATAAAAATGAGAGAAAGCTATAGAGATAAACAAAATAGAAAATCAAGAATTGCCAGAGAAAGACTAGAAAATTATGAGAAAAAAAGAAAAAATAAAATAAAGAAAATTGAAAATAAACAATATCAAAATAAAGATGATGAAAAAAATAATTATGAAGATATTATAGCTGGAAGAAATGCTGTATTAGAATTATTAAAATCTGGAAAAGATATAAATAAATTGTTTATTGAAAAAGGAGAAAAACATGGTTCTATAAATGAAATAATAGCAAAAGCAAAAGAAAATAAAATTGTTATAGTAGAGGTAGATAAACTTAAGTTAGATAATATGGCAGAAAATCATCAAGGTGTTATAGCAATAGTTCCACCATTTAATTATTGTGAGGTAGAAGATATTTTAAATTTAGCAAAAGGAAAAAAAGAAGATCCATTTATACTAATTTTGGATGGAATAGAAGATCCCCATAACTTAGGTTCAATTATAAGAACAGCAGAAACAGCAGGTGTTCATGGAATTATTATTCCTAAAAGAAGGAGTGTAGGTGTAAATGCTACAGTTGCAAAAGTTTCTACAGGTGCAATATCATATATGAAAATAGCGAGAGTAAATAATATAAATGATATAATAAGAAAATTGAAAGAGGAAGGACTTTGGATTATAGGAACAGATGGAGAAGCAAATACTTTGTATTATAATCAAGATTTAAAAGGACCTATTGCAATTATAATAGGTAGTGAGGGATTTGGGATGAATAGGCTTGTTAAAGAAAATGCAGATATTTTAGTTAAAATTCCAATGAAAGGAAATATTACATCATTAAATGCTTCTGTATCAGCAGGAATTGTTATATATGAGGCAGTAAAACAAAGAGAATTATAGAAATATTTTATAATTTTACTTGCAAAGACTTATAAAAAATGTTACAATATTAATGTCTAAAGAAATAAATCGAAACAGATTTAAAAAAAAAACCCATTTTTTAAATCTGTTTTTTTATTTTTATTAATAAAAAGTATATAAAAATAAATGGGTGAAAGGAGCTAAAATGAGTACAAAGTATATTTTTATAACAGGAGGAGTTGTATCAGGTTTAGGAAAAGGTATAACAGCATCTTCATTAGGAAGATTATTAAAAAATAGAGGTTATAGTGTAGTAAACCAAAAATTTGATCCATATATAAATGTAGATCCAGGAACAATGAGTCCATACGAACATGGAGAAGTTTTTGTAACAGATGATGGAGCAGAAACAGACTTAGATTTAGGACATTATGAAAGATTTACAGATGTAAATTTAAATGCTAATTGTAGTGTAAGTTCAGGGAAAATATATCAGAGTGTTATAAATAAAGAAAGAAGAGGAGATTATCTTGGAAAAACAGTTCAAGTAATTCCACATGTAACAAATGAAATAAAAGAAAACATATACAGTTTTGAAGGAAAAACAGATATTGTTATAACAGAACTTGGCGGAACTATTGGAGATATAGAAAGTTTGGCATTTGTTGAAGCAATAAGACAAGTTGGATTAGAAAAAGAACCAGAAGACGTTATATATATTCATGTAACACTACTACCATATATTAGTGGGTCAAATGAATTAAAGTCTAAACCTACACAGCATTCTGTTAAAGAATTACAATCATATGGTATAAAACCAGATATTTTAGTTTGTAGAACAGAAACAGAAATTCCAAATGAAATTAAACAAAAATTAGCTCTTTTTTGCAATGTAAAGTTAGAAAATGTTATACCAAATCTTACAGCAGAGAATTTATATGCAGTTCCACTTATGCTTGAAAAACACGGATTAGCAAGAGCAGTTTGTAAAAAATTAAAATTAGAAAATAGTGAACCACAAAATGAAGAATGGGAAAAATTAATTGAAACAATTAGAAATTTAAAAGGAGAAGTAAATATTGCATTAGTTGGAAAATATATGCAACTTCAAGATTCGTATTTATCTGTTGCAGAAAGTCTAAGACATGGTGGTTTTGCAAATGGTGTAAAAGTAAATGTAGGATTTATAGATTCAGAAAAAATAGATGAAAATACAGTACATGATATTTTAAAAGATTATGATGGAATATTAGTTCCAGGTGGTTTTGGAAATAGAGGTATAGATGGTAAAATTACAGCAATAAAATATGCAAGAGAAAACAATATACCATTTTTAGGAATTTGTTTAGGTATGCAAATGGCAGTAGTTGAATTTGCAAGAAATGTTCTTGGAATAAAAGATGCAGATTCAGCAGAATTTAGTGAAAATACTTTAAATCCAGTAATACATATAATGGAAACACAAAAAAATGTAACAGAAAAAGGCGGAACAATGAGACTTGGCTCATATCCTTGTACTATCAAAAAAGATACTTTAGCATATAAAATATATGGAAAAGAAAATATAGATGAAAGACATAGACATAGATTTGAATATAATAATGATTATAAAGAAAAATTGGAAAACGCTGGTTTAATTGCGTCTGGAACTTCACCAGATGGTACATTAGTAGAAATAGTTGAAAATATTAATCATCCATTTTTTATAGCAAGTCAATTTCACCCAGAATTTAAATCAAGACCAGATAGACCAGCACCACTTTTTAAAGCTCTTATTGAAGCAGCAAAAGAATATAAATCAAAAAGATAAACAAAAGAAGAAAGCATATACATTAATTTGTGTATGCTTTTTTTGTTTAAAATCTATAATAATAAATATGAAAAAATTTAAAGAATGTGAATTTAAAAATTATTTTCTATTATATATTGTCTATTTAAAGCTTATTTATGTTATAATAATAAAAAATATGAAATGATTATGGAGACAGGAATGAACAATATTAAATTTATAGAGATGACACATAAAAAAGATGAGGAGAAAATAATAAAATGTAATAATTTAAGCAATAATATGATTTTCAAAAAATATGATGTTTCTTTAGGTGATACAGTAGAAGTATTAGATAATCAATATGCTGTTTTAATAGAAAAAGGAATTGTATATGATGTAAAAGAAAAACCAGGAAGTTTTTTAATTATGGTCGAGATAATAGACACTAATAAAGATTTAAAAGAAGAATGGAAAGATTTAAAAATAAGAAAAACAGATAATAATAAATTATGTGTTATATTTTTGAATAAAGAGCTTATAAAGCATAATAAATATGTTATGAATAATCCAATAAAATATAGAGATTGGAAAAGTAAAAAAAATAAACAAATTTATATAAAAATAGAAGGTTTTTATGATTTTAAAATAGAAAATCCTAAAAAATTACTAAGTAAAGTAATAGGTTTAAGGGCACATTTTTCTAAACAAGAACTAATAGAAAAAATACGAAACTATATATTAAGTTCGATAGAAAAGGGAATAAATGAAATATCAGAAGAATATAAATTAGATATAGAAGATCTACCAGAAAATTCAAAAAATTTAGAAATAAAGTTAAAACAAAATGAGTATGACAAGAAATTACTAGAATATGGCGTCAAATTAACATATTTTGATATAGATAATTTAAAAATTGTTAATAAAAAATTTAAATTTTTTTAAAATAACTATTGACATTTTATTAAATTGGGTATAAATTATTAGCAGTCGAAAGATTAGACTGCTAATTTTGATATATGGTATTAAAAAAGGGAGGAATGTAAAATGATAAAACCATTAAATGACAGAGTATTAATAAAAATGATAGAAGCAGAAGAAACTACTAAAAGTGGAATTATTCTATCTTCTGGAGCTCAAGAAAAACCACAGATTGCAGAAGTAATTGAAGTTGGTCCTGGTGGATTAGATGAAAATGGTAAAAAAATAGAAATGCAAGTAAAAAAAGGAGACAAAGTTATTACTAGTAAATATTCAGGTACAGAAGTAAAATATGAAGGAAACGAATATATAATTGTAAAACAATCAGATATATTAGCAACAGTTGAATAAGAGAATTTAAAATATGAAAGGAGAGATATATAATGGCAAAAGAAATTTTATATGGTGAAGATGCCAGAAAAAAATTATTAGAAGGAGTTAATAAATTAGCTGATACAGTAAAAGTTACATTAGGTCCAAAAGGAAGAAATGTAGTTTTAGATAAAAGTTTTGGAGCACCACTTATTACAAATGATGGTGTTACAATAGCAAAAGAAATAGAATTAGAAGATCCTTTTGAAAATATGGGAGCAAACTTAGTAAAAGAAGTTTCTACTAAAACAAATGATATTGCTGGTGATGGAACAACTACAGCAACTGTTCTAGCTCAAGTTATGTTAAAAGAAGGTGTTAAAAACGTAGCAGCAGGTGGAGATGTTTTAGCTATTAAAAAAGGTATGGATAAAGCTACAAAAAAAGCTATAGATGAATTAAAAACAATTAGTTCTCCAATAAATGGAAAAGAAGATATAGCAAGAGTTGCAAGTATTTCTGCAAACAATCAAGAAATAGGAAATTTGATTGCAGATGCAATGGAAAAAGTTTCTAAAAATGGTGTTATAACAATAGAAGAATCTAAGACATCATCAACAGAAGTAGATGTTGTAGAAGGAATGCAATTTGATAAAGGTTATGTATCACCATATATGGTAACAGATACAGAAAAAATGGAAGCTGTAATGGATAATCCATATATATTAATTACAGATAAAAAGATATCAAATATTCAAGAAATCTTACCATTATTAGAAGAATTAACTTCACAAGGTGGAAAACTTGTAATAATTGCAGATGATTTTGAAAATGAAGCATTATCAACATTAATACTAAATAAATTAAGAGGAGTATTAAATGTTGTCGGAGTTAAAGCACCAGGTTTTGGAGATAAGAGAAAAGAAATGCTTCAAGATATAGCTATATTAACAGGTGGAGAAGTTATAACATCAGATCTTGGATTAGAATTAAAAGATACTACTTTAGCTCAACTTGGTAGAGCAAAACAAGTAAAATGTACTAAGGAAAATACTATAATAGTAGATGGTATGGGAGATAAAGGTGCATTAAATACAAGAATAACACAAATTCAAAAAGCAATTGAAGAAACAAAATCAAGTTATGATAAAGAATCTCTTCAAGAACGTTTAGCAAAACTTGCTGGTGGTGTTGCAGTAATTCAAGTCGGTGCAGCAACAGAAGTTGAAATGAAAGAAAAGAAATTAAGAATAGAGGATGCTTTATCTGCAACAAAAGCAGCAGTAGAAGAAGGAATATTACCTGGTGGTGGAACAGCATATATAAATGTAATTCCTAAAGTTGAAAAATTATTAGATGAAGTATCAGAAGAAGAAAAAATAGGTGTTAAAATTATATTAAAGGCTCTTGAAGAACCAGCAAAACAAATTGCAATAAACAGTGGATTAGAAGGAGCAGTGATATTAGATAAAATAAAATCTTCTAAACCAGGAATTGGATTTGATGCTGCTAATGAAGAATATGTAGATATGAAAAAAGCAGGAGTTGTAGATCCTACAAAAGTTACACGTTCAGCATTAGAAAATGCAGAAAGTGTTGCATCTATGATACTTACAACAGAAAGTATTATGACAGAGAAAAAAGAAAAAGACTGTGGATGTGGAAATCATCAAGCATCACCTGAAATGGGTGGAATGTACTAATTGAAAAATTAGCTCCTTTGT
The DNA here is from genome assembly GCA_944390285.1 of uncultured Clostridia bacterium. Classification (GTDB taxonomy): domain Bacteria; phylum Bacillota; class Clostridia; order TANB77; family CAG-508; genus Scatovivens. The sequence goes on along the minus strand of CALXPN010000001.1, from coordinate 309,732 downwards.
GGTATAATTAACATGTTGTCACGTTATAAAAATAAAAATAATGAAGGCAGTGTTTGCCGGAAAGGAGCAATATGAGTAAAGACAATAGCATCTGGGATGAAGTATTACTCCCAGCTCAAATGCCAAAAGATGAATATGACCGCTTTATACACCATGTAAACAGGTGTAATGAGCGGTTAATTGAATCTGCAAGAAAATTCGATTCTGATGTGAGGGATCAGGTTTGTCTTTCTGTGGATTTTAAAAGGTTAGGTCTAAAACCACAAAAAGAATATGATGATATTCCATTCAGAATGGAAGAATGCGGAGATGGAAAAAGTACAGTAGCAAGTTCTGGTTGTGCAATATTAATTGCCAAATTCTTGGAGCGTTTTTTCAGAAAAGAGAAATGCTTTTCAGTTGAAGAACTTACAAAAGCTACTGTTAGCTATGGATATCGAGGATACAGAAAAAATCCTGGTGGGAGTTATACTCCTATGGGATGTAAACATGTATTTTTCGATAGGTTCGTGCCTGCATTATATGAAATTAATGTAGAACGTGCAGACAGCTGGGAGAAAGTTATGAAATCCATCTGGGATAATAAAATAACAGTTCTTCTAGTTAAGAACTCTGTATACAAATCGGAGCCGGAAAATCAAGATTCACATTTTGTGGTCTTGATTGGCTATGACTATAAGAGAGTAATTCTCTTTGATCCAGAATATAATCATTTGATAAAAAAGTCATATGATGAAATTATTCCTGGATTAAAAGCTGGCTGGATTTTTTTCTGAGATGATGTGACATATAACAAAAAGTAGAGTACCAAAATGCTTATAATAAAGCTTTTTGGTACTCTCTTGCTATATAGTAAAATCTATTTTACTATATTAATTAGTTATTAGCAACAACCTCTTGTTCCATTGTTACCACAACAGCAGAATAAAATAATTAAAAGAATGATTATCCAAAGACATTCATTGTCTCCTCCAAATAATCCACAACCACAACCTCTGTTTTCTGGCATTTTAAAATCCTCCTTTAAAAATATGTTATTATAGAAAAAACTATAATTTGAATTAAATGTTTAATTTTTTATCTTTGGTATGTTATATACTATGAATTTATAAAATATTTGTTACAGCTTAAAAAAATATTTTTAAATTAATCACTCTTGATATTAAATTATCTTAATGATATAATTTGAAAAAATGTATTATTAGGCGAAAAAATAAATAACTTTCGAACTTAGAAAGGAAGAAAAATATGGGAAATATAGTTTTATTAGATGATTTAACTATAAATAAAATTGCAGCAGGAGAGGTTATAGAAAGACCAGCATCAGTTGTAAAAGAAATGCTTGAAAATTCAATAGATGCAGGTGCAAAAAATATAACAATTGAAATAAAAAATGGTGGTATTTCTTTAATAAAAATCACAGATGATGGTTGTGGAATAGCACAAGATGATATGGAGATTGCTTTTGAAAGACATGCTACGAGTAAAATAAGAAAAGCTGAAGATTTAGAAGTTGTAAAAACAATGGGATTTAGAGGAGAAGCTTTGGCAAGCATTGCTGCTATTGCAAAAGTAGAAATGATTTCTAAAAAAGCTGATTCAGATGTAGCATATAAAATTATTGTAGAAGGTGGAAAAACTGTAGAATTCACAGAAGCTGCTAGATCTGTTGGAACAACAATAACTGTTCAAAATTTGTTTTATAATACACCAGTAAGATATAAATTTTTAAAAAAAGATTATACAGAGGCTGGATATATAGAAGACGCAGTAACGAGAATTGCTTTAGTAAATAGAAATGTTGCTATAAAACTTATAAGCAATGGAAAAACAATAATTCAAACAAATGGAAATGGTGATTTAAAAACAGTAATTTATAGTATATATGGAAAAGATATTGCTTCTGAAATTATAGAAGTAAATTATGAATATGAAGGAATTAAATTATCAGGTGCAATAGGAAAACCAGTTATAGCTCGTGGAAACAGAAGTAATCAATTATTTTTCTTAAATGGGAGATATATAAAAGATAAAAATTTGTCTGCGGCAGCAGATCAAGCATATAAAGGAATGATTCCAGTAGGAAGGTATGGGTTTATAGTTCTTAATCTTGACATAGATCCAAAGCTTGTGGATGTAAATGTTCATCCAGCTAAATTAGAAGTTAGATTTGAAGAAGAGTCTAAAGTTTTTAAAGCAGTATATCATGCTATAAAAACAAGTTTGGCAAAATCTGAATTAGTTGCAAATGTTTCTAAAATAGAAGAAAATGGTGAGAAAGAAATTCAAAAAGAATTATCTGAAGATAAAGAAGAAAAACTATATAATGAGGAATTAAATGTTTCAGAATCACACAAAAAAACAGGTATTTCTGGATTATTTCAAAAAATTATTAAAGAACCAGAAGAAACTCAAGAAGAGTTGAGTAATAATCATTTAGAAGAAATTTTTAAATATAGACAAGGTTTAAAAGATAATTTATATGGAACTCCAGAGAATAGGAGTATAAATAAAGAAAAAACAAATGAAGACATAAATGTAGATACACAAGTAATTAATGATGATGAAATAAGTAAAAAAGTTTCATTAGGAAACACAGTTATTTCAAGCAATACAAGAGAAATAGATGTAAATAATGTAAATAAATTAATTGATGATTATAAGAAGAAATTATTAAATGATAATAAAAATAGTGAAAATACACAAGCAGTTGATTTATATAATAAAGACGACATAGATAATACACAGATGGTAGATATAAATAAACAAAAAACAGCTGAACAAAATACTGTTATTGTAGATAAAGAAAAATTAAATAATTTGCCAGAACATACAATGGTATTAGAAAATAATATAAATGAGATTCAAAATACTAGTAAAATAAACTATGATAATAACAATATTAATAATAATTCAGAAGATAATTCGATAAAAAAGGATGATTTTTCTAAAATAGCTAGTAAATTATTTGAAACAAAATTAGATTCAGATAATACTCAAGCAATAGAAACATCTAAAATAAGAGAAGCATTAAAAGAAGAAAGAACATCTAATGAAATAAAATATGAAGATAATCCAGAGTTTGATGCAATGTATAAAAAAACATTTGGTATAGATCCATTTGAAGTAAGACAAGAAAAAAAGCTAGAAGAATTACAAAAACAAAAACTAAATATGGCAAATGATTTTTCATATGCAAATGAAAACATTAATATGTTTGATGAAAATAATGAAGTTCAAAAAATACCATATAAATTGATAGGTATTGTATTTTCAACATATATAATTGTGGAAATAAAAAATGAAATGTATATAATAGATCAACATGCTGCACATGAAAGAATTATGTATGAAAAAGTAAGAGCAAATTATTATAGTGATGAAGAAAAAGATGAGCAATTACTTCTTTTACCAGATGTTATTTCTCTTACACATAAAGAAATGATAATAGCAAAAGAAAATGTAGATATGTTTAAAAAAGCAGGATTTTCTTTTGAAGAATTCGGAGAAAATACTATAAAATTAACATCTGTGCCAAGTATGTGTGAAGATCTAAATACAAAACAGTTATTTTTAGATATATTAGATGAGATAGATACAGTAGCAGTAACAGCAAAACAAGAAAAAGAAGATAAATTTATTGCAACAATTGCATGTAAATCAGCTGTAAAAGGAAACATGAAATTAGATGAAAAAGAAGCAACAAATTTGATGAGTAAACTTTTAGATTTACCAAATCCTTTTACATGCCCACATGGTAGACCAACTGCAATAAAAATGACAAAAAATGATTTGGAAAGAAAATTTAGTAGGAGATAAAAAATGAAACCAATAATTGTAGTTATTGTAGGACCGACAGCATCTGGAAAAACTGCATTATCTATAGAACTTGCAAAAAAAATAAATGGAGAAATTATTTCAGCAGATTCTATGCAGATATATAAAGATATGGATATTGGAACTGCAAAAGTTACAAAAGAAGAAGCTTGTGGTATAAAACATTATTTAGTTGATTTTTTATCACCTGATAAAAGATATACTGTCTCAGACTTTAAAAAAGATTGTGAACAAGCAATACAAGAAATTTTAAGAAAAGAAAAAATCCCTATTGTCGTTGGTGGAACAGGATTATATATAAATTCATTAATTTATGGTGTTGAATATCAAGAAATGAATTTTGATGAAAAATATAGAAAAGAATTGATGAAAAAAGCTGAAACTAGTCAAGGATTAGAAGAAATTTGGGAAAATGCTTGTAAAATAGATCCAATATCAATGAAAAAAATAAGCAAAAATGATAAAAAAAGAATTGTAAGAGTTTTAGAAATCTATAAAGCTACAGGAAAAACAAAAACAGAATTAGAAGTTTTATCAAGACAAAAGGATGTGAAATATAAATTCAAAGTTTTTGGAATAAATTTGGAAAGAGAAAAGCTTTATGAAAAAATAAATTATAGAGTAGATTTAATGTTCGAAAATGGTTTAGAAAAAGAAGTAAAAAATCTAATTTCTAAATATTCAAAATTTCCAACAGCAATGCAAGGGCTGGGATATAAAGAAGTTGTGCAATATTTTTATGGTCTATTAACATATGATGAGATGATAGAAAAAATAAAACAAGAAACAAGAAGATATGCAAAAAGGCAATTAACATGGTTTAGAAGAAATAAAGAAATAATATGGTTAGATGGTCAAAATTCATTACAAGATAATGTAAATAATATAATAAAGGAGCTATATGAAGGAGAAGGAAACAAAAGAAAAACCTAATAGAATAAAAATAGTAATTACTATTATATTTATGGTGTTTTTTATTGTTCTAGTTACAAATATGACAAGAATATTAAAAAAACCTACTAATGTTTTTGTAGTTGAAAATGGTTCTTTATCTTTTGAGGAACTCGCAGAAGGATATATTATAAGAGATGAAGTTGTTCTGCAAGGAGAAAACTATAAAAATGGAATGGTAAGAGTGATTTCAGACGGAGAAAGAGCGGCAAAATCAGAAGCTGTTTTTAGATATTATTCAAGTAGTGAAGATACAATACTAGATCAAATAGCAAAATTAGATGATGAAATAAGTGAAATAACAGAAAATAGTGGAACACCACTTACTAGTGATAGCGATATAATTAGTCTTGAAAAACAAATAGAAACAACAATAGATTCTATGTATAATTTGAATTATTTACAAGAAATTAATGAGAATAAAAATGAAATTGAAGCATATATATCTAAGAAGGCACAAATGACTGCAACATTAAATCCTACAGATTCATATCTTAAAACATTAATAGAGCAAAGAAATGCATTAGAAAATCAAATAGAAGCGGGTTCTGAAATAATGTATGCTCCAGTAGCAGGTATTGCATCATATAGGGTAGATGGATTAGAAACAATTTTAGTTACAAATAATTTTGATTATTTAAGTTCAGATTTGTTAAATGGGTTTAACTTAAAAGTTGGGGCAATTGTGCCACTAAGTAGCGAAAAAGGAAAAATAGTTAATAATTTTGAATGTTATATAGCAACACCAATAAGTACAGAAAAAGCAATGGTGGCAAAAGTAGGAGATACAGTCACTTTAAGATTATCAAATGCAAACGAAATAGATGCAGAAATTGTTTATATCAAGGAAGAAAATAATAGTAGAATAATAGTGTTTAAAATTAGTCAGGATGTAAAAGAATTATTGGATTATAGAAAAATTTCATTTGATATTATTTGGTGGAATTACGATGGATGGAAAATAAGTAATGCATGTATTATTGAAGAAAATGATAAAACATATGTAGAAAGAAATAAAACTTCATATATAGAGAAAATACCAATAAAAGTTTTGAGACAAAATGAAACATATTCTATTGTAGAAAATTATACAGATGAAGAATTGAAAGAATTAGGATATACAGATGAAGAAATTGAAAATTTCGAAAAAATTCGATTATATGATGAGATTATATTACACTAATCACGAAAAAGTTACAAAAAAATTACAAAAAAATTATTTTTATATAACATTTGGAAAAAAATGGAAAAAAAGCTTGACAATATTTAGAAAAAGATAGATACTATATACATATCAAGCTACGAATGAAGAGAAAAAATTAGGAGGTCTTAAGAAAAAATGGCAGGAACATCATCAATTAAAAAAATAGTTGATTTTATATGGGGAGAACAAGATGATTCCCAAGAAGATTATGAAGATAATGTATATAATGCAGATTATGCAGATGAATACGAGGAAGAAGAAACAAATGAAGGTGGAGAGAGTTTAGGTATTTTCAAAAGAAAAAAAGTTGTACCTATGCCACAACCACAACAAATTAAAATGAAGATTGCTAAGCCTACTAATTTTGATCAGGCTAGTGACATAGTTATGCAATTAAAAGAAAAAAATGCAGTTGTTTTAAACTTAGAATATGTAAGTAAAGATGTTGCTAGAAGAATCGTAGATGTTGTTTGTGGTGCGGCTCAAGCATTAGATGGAAATATGGAAAAAGTATCAAATTCTATATTTGTTGTTGCTCCATATAATTATGATATTGTAAATGAAATAACAAAAGAAAAAATAGAAAGTAAATTTTCCGCTTCATGGATAAAATAACGAGTAGGAGGAATAGACATGCTAACACCTTTAGATATCGAAAATAAAAGATTTTCGAAAACATTAAAAGGCTATAATGTGGATGAAGTTGATGATTTTTTAGATCAATTAACTATTGATTACGAAAAATTATATAAAGAAAATGCAGAATTAAAAGATCAAATAGAAGAAAGTAAAAAAGATTTAGAACATTATAAGAATGTTGAGCATACTTTACAAAACACATTAGTTATGGCACAAACTACTGCAGAAGATATCAAAAAGAATGCTCAAACAAGAGCAGAACAAATAATAAGAGATGCTCAAAGTGAAGCAAAAAGAGCAACTGAAGAAATAACTAAAGAGGAATTTGATATTAGAAAAAGAACTGAAGAATTAAAAAGACAATTTGGAGTTTATAAAGCAAAAATGGAAGCTTTATTAATTTCACAATTAGAATTGTTACAGGACAAAGAAGATGAAGAATAATATATTGAAGTAAATGGGGTGCAAAATCAAAGCACTCTTTTTTTATTTATTTTATAAAAAATAAACCAAAATGATATTACAAAAGAATTAAGTATGTATTACAATTGTGTTAATCGTATTGACTTATCTGGATTTTAGAATAAAATATTAATATAATAAAATAGTGTATATAGGAGTCATATGAGAATTATAAGTGGAACTATGAGAGGAACAAAACTATTTACTCTTGAAGGGTTAAATACAAGACCAACATTAGATAGAGTAAAAGAAGCACTTTTCAGTAAGATAAATTATGATTTGCCTGAGGCAATAATATTAGATTTATTTTCGGGAAGTGGAGCTCTTGCTTTAGAATCTATAAGCAGAGGAGCAAAAAAAGCGTACTTATGTGATTCGTCTAGAGAAGCTATAAAAATAATAAAACAAAACATAGAAAAAACTAGAACAAATGATAAAACTATCTTGATTAATAGTGATTATAAAAAAGCTTTAGAAGATTTTGAAAAAGATAAAATAAAATTTGATATTGTTTTTTTAGATCCACCTTATAAAACAGATTTTGCTGAAGATGCTGTAAAAAAAATAATAGACTTTAAGCTATTATCAGAGGATGGTTATATTATTTTAGAAACAGATAATAAAGAAAAAACATTAGAAAACTTAAATATAGAATCTATTAAGATAAAAGATATAAAAAAGTACGGAAGAGTATATCTTCTATTTTTAAATCAAAACAAGTAAAAAATTAGTTTCTTTATTTTAAAGCTAAGTTTTGTATCTTAGAAAGGAATGATAAGAGAATGGAGATCTTTACATTACTAGAAACTTTGGAAGATATTTTAGAAAAAAGTAAGACATTACCTTTTACAGAAAAAAGTATTGTAGAAAAAGACCAATTTTTAGATATAATAAAAGAAATAAGATTAAGATTACCAGATGAATTAAAACAGGCTAAATGGATAAAAGAAGAGCGTGAAAGAATAATTGCTGAAGCTCAAAAAGATGCTGATGATATAGTAAAAGAAGCTGAAAATAGAATTATTTCAATGATAGATGAACATGAGATAACTAAAAAAGCATATGAAAAGAAAACAGAAATAATTGCTGATGCAAATGAAATGTATAGAGAGATTACTCAAGGAACAACTACATATGTAGATGGGATTTTAGCTAATATAGAAAATAGTATGATGGAACTAGGAAAAACTTTAAGTAATGTTGAATCATCTGTTCAAAGTGCATTAGAAACAATACAAAACAATAGAAAAGAGTTAAAGTAAATAAAAGCCAGAATCAAAATCAATGAAGATTGATTCTGATTCTGGCTTTTAAAATAAATTTTACTAATTTTGGATAAATCCAATTTAGGGGGATGTAGCATTGGGAAGAAAAAGAAAAAATTCTACAAATAAAAATAAGCAAACTAAAAGAAAAAGTTCAGGAATCAATATAGATTTAGTAGTAATAATACTATTTGTTATTAGTATATTATTATTTATTTTAATATATGGAGAAAAAGGAGTAGTAGGAGAGATATTAAGTCCAGCTTTAGGCGGAATAATTGGTTTTATAAAATATCTTATTCCAATAGGTTTTATGGGACTTACTATATGTACTGCAAAAGATGATAAAGGGTATGTTACTTCAAAAATTATACAATTTGCTGTTTTAATTTCTTGTGTCGCTGCTACAATGTCTATATATCAAATTTCAAAAGGAGTTATAAATGCAGATTTAGAATTTAATGATATTATAGAAGTTGCTTATGATTTAGGAGTAAAAAATATTGGTGGCGGAACTGTTGGAGTGGTTATTGCTTATCCTTTAATAAAACTATTGGGAATGTTTGGTGCTGCAATTACAACTGTAGGAATTGTGGCTGTTCTTTGTGTTTTCACATTTGGATTACATCCATCAGAATTTTTCTTGGACATTATGGATATTGCAAATGAAAAAAGAGAGCAAAGAGAAGATGAGATGCTTGCAAGAAGAGAAGAAAGAATTGCAAGGAGAAGAAACAGAGAAAAAAATATGCATAATCAAAATGAAAGTATGGAAAATAAAGAAAATACTTCTAATATGACTTTTGATGATGATGAAATTACTATTAATTTAAATAATGGTCAACCAGAAAATTTGAAAGAAGAAAAAGCAAAAGGAAAATTTAATTTCTTTAAATCTAAAAATAAAGAAGAAAAAGTAGACAATTCAGATGTGATAGAAGCAAATATATATAAAGATATGGCAAAAAATAACGAGTCTCAAAATAAATCAAATCATGTTATGGAAGATAACTTATTTACTGTTGAAGAAGAACAAAAAGAAAGTAAAACTCGTGCTGTATTGCAACTTGAACATACTTTAACAATGGAAGATGAAAATTATGAATATCCACCAATAAATTTACTTGCTAAAAATTCTAAGAAATCTAGTAAAACAGGTGCAAAAGCTTTAACAGAAAAAGCTACAAAGCTTCAAAGAACTTTACATAGTTTTGGAGTTTCTGCAAAAGTTGAAAATATTTCAGTAGGACCTGCAATAACTAGATATGAATTAAAACCAGCAGAAGGAGTTAGAGTGAGCAAAATAGCAAACCTTGCTGATGATATAGCATTAAATTTAGCAGCAGAAAGTATTAGAATAGAAGCACCAATTCCTGGAAAACAAGCAGTAGGGATTGAAATTCCAAATAAAGAAAAAGAAACAGTACCATTAAGAGATGTAATAGAAAGTGAAGAATTTGAAAATAATAAATCTAAATTAACTGTAGCTCTTGGAAAGGATGTTGCAGGAAGTATTGTTTTGGCAGATATTGCTAAAATGCCTCATGTACTTATTGCAGGTTCAACAGGATCTGGAAAATCTGTATGTATAAATACAATTATAACTAGTTTTATATATAATGCAAAACCTAGTGAAGTAAAACTTGTAATGGTAGATCCAAAAGTAGTCGAACTTTCTGTATATAATGGAATACCACATTTATTAATACCAGTAGTTACAGATCCTAGAAAGGCAGCAGGAGCACTTGCATGGGCTGTTCAAGAAATGGATAAAAGATATAATCTTTTTGCTGAAAAAGGCGTTAGAGATTTAAAAGGATATAATGCAATAATAGATAATAATGTAGAAGAAGGCACAACAGGAAAATTACCTCAAATAGTAATAATAATTGATGAGCTTGCAGATTTAATGATGGTAGCTGCAAAAGAAGTTGAAGAGTCTATTTGTAGATTAGCACAAAAAGCAAGAGCAGCAGGAATGCATTTGGTAATTGCGACACAAAGGCCATCTGTAGATGTTATTACAGGTTTAATAAAAGCAAATGTTCCTTCAAGAATTGCATTTGCAGTTTCATCACAAATTGATTCTAGAACTATATTAGACCAGGTTGGAGCAGAAAAACTTTTGGGAAAAGGTGATATGCTTTTCTATCCAGCAAGTGCATCAAAACCTGTTAGAGTTCAAGGAGCATTTGTTTCAGATAATGAGGTAGAAAAAATTGTTGATTTTGTAAAATCAAATGGTGTTGCAACATATAATGAAGATATTTTAGAAGAAATAGAAAAATCAAATAAATCTGATGGACAACTTGAAAAAGAAGCAGAAGAAGATGACACAGATCCATTGCTAATGGATGCAATAGATACAGTTGTAGAAGTTGGGCAAGCATCTACATCTTTTATACAAAGAAGATTTAAAGTAGGTTATGCAAGAGCAGGAAGAATTATAGATCAAATGGAAGCAAGAGGTATTATATCTGGATATGAAGGAAGTAAACCAAGACAAGTATTAATTACATTAGAAAAATTAAACGAATTAAAAATGGGAAAAACAACTGAAGATGTAAATAATGTAGAATAAGAAAGGAGGCTTTTTATGGGACTGTTTTCTAAATTAAAAGATTATAATTTAGAATTAGAAGAAATATTAGATAATAAATATTTTTCTTCTAATATAAAAAGCCTTCTTTTAAGTATGATATATAAATTAGAAATTTCATATAATGATTTTCAAAAAGTAAAAAAATCTGTAAGAAGTAAAGAGGATTTTTTAAATGAAATTGTAGAAATTATAAGATTATATTGTGATAATATAAAAACAGTTGAGCCTGATTCTAGTCAGGCTAAATTGCTTATAAAAAATAATGTAAGAGCAGTTACAAACGAAAGAGAAAGAAGTATATTAACATATCCAACTGAAATAGCTTTATTATACGCTATTTCAGATATTTCTCCAAAATATTTTTATATAGATGCAAATTTTCCATTAAAAAATTTATTACAGAATTCTCTAGTTAATGGATATAATTTAAATAATGTAGAAATACTAAGAGATTTTAATGGATGGTCTTGGGATCAAACATATGAAAAAAATTTTAAATTTATAGATAATTTAATTTATCAAAATTTATTAGTTATTTTAGGAGAAAAATTTTTATATGAATGGAGAACATATGGTTCAACAAGAAGAGATTTTTTAGATGAAGCAAAAAAATATATAAAATTTTTTACAGGAAATGATAAATATATAAAAACACTTTACAAAATAGTTTATTTAAATTCAAATGAAAAAGACAGAAAACACATAGATGAAATATTAAAAGAAAAAAGAAAAAAATTAAAAAAGATGGAAGATAAAATAACTTTTATAAATGAACATCAAGAAAGAAAAAAGAAATTAAATAAAAAATTGCAAAGAATAGATATAGCATTAAATGATAAAAAAGCTTTGGAAAAGGAATTTCAAAAGGCAAATTCAAAACTAGAAGAAAAAAAGAAAATAAAAAGCATATTAAAATATAAAAAAATGTTAGAAAAAGAAAGAGAAAAATATTTACTAGAAATTTCAGAAATAGATTATATTTTAATTCCATCTAATTTTTTAAAAGAAAAGAAAATGATAGAAGAAATCTTGGATTTTTATAAATGTAAAGAAGGTTTTGAAAATGCACTTACAGAGTGGCAAAAAGAATTTTTACATTTTTTAGAAAAAAAGTTAAGCAAGATGAAAACTCGAGATGAAATTATAAATATTTTATATGAAATAAGATATTATAAAAGACTAAAAATTTCAGAAGATATAAAAATAGCAGATATTGAATATTTAAATGATTTAATTGATAAGATACAAAAAAAAGCAATTACAATGCTTTGCAAGCTGGGTGCTATAAAAATCATTAGTATGGATATAAATTTGAATTTTGAAATAATAAAATATGCATTAGATACAAAAATAATGGAACTAGAAGAAATAAAATTAGTACTAAAAAAAGAAGAAGAAGGTTTGATTATAAAGGTATTTGATAAAGATGTGTTTGAAAAACAAGGAAGAAAAAAAATGAAAATTACAAATAAGACTTTAGAAGTAAGAGAGAACAGAAAAATAAAATTATTTAATTAGTGGAGGAAAAATATGAAAATTGCTTTTTTAGGTGCTGCAAGGACAGTAACAGGATCGAATTTTTTAGTAGAAGCTGCAGGAAAAAAATTTTTGGTAGATTGTGGAATGTATCAAGGAAAAGCAACAGAAAACTTAGAAAATTCAGATCCATTTGCTTTTAATGTTTCAGAAATTGATTTTATGCTTTTAACACATGCACATATAGATCATTCGGGAAGAATTCCTAAGTTATATAATGAAGGCTTTAGAGGTCCAGTTTATGCAACAAAAGCAACTTGTGATTTGTGTGAAATAATGCTTCCAGATAGTGGTCATATACAAGAAGTAGAAATTGGCTGGAAAAATAAAAAAAGAATGAGAGATAATAAAGAACCATTACCACCATTATATACGGCAGAAGATGCATATAAATGTTTGGAAATTTTTAAACCTGTAGAATATGATGATATTATAGATATAGATGATAGTATTAGTGTAAGATTTAATGATGCAGGACATATGCTTGGTTCAGCTATTATTGAAATTTGGATAACTGAAAATGGAAAAACAACAAAAGTAGTGTTTACTGGTGATTTAGGAAATAATGATTTGCCACTTCTAGATTCACCTACTATGATAAGTAATGCAGATTATCTTGTAATGGAATCTACTTATGGAAATAGATTGCATATGAGAAATGATGATAAAGCTAAAATGTTTTTAGATATTGTTTCAGAAACATTAGATAATGGTGGAAGAGTAATTATACCTTCTTTTGCAGTTGGAAGAACACAAGAGATTTTATATGAAATAGATAAATTAAAAGAACAGTATGGACAAGACGAAGAATTTGCAAGAAAATACAATAAAATAATGAATGTACCAGTATATGTAGATAGTCCGCTTGCAATTTCCGCAACAGAAGTATTTAAGAAAAATGTAGATTTATTTGAAGATGAGATACAAGAAAAAATAAAAAGAGGTGATAATCCATTAGAGTTTAATGGACTTCAATTTACACAAACAGCAGAAGAATCTAAAATGTTAAATGAAGATACAAGACCTGCAATAATTCTTTCTGCAAGTGGTATGTGTGATGTAGGAAGAATAAAGCATCATTTAAAACATAATTTATGGAATCCAAAAAGTACGATCTTATTTGTTGGATATCAAGCACCTGGAACATTAGGAAGAAGCATAGTAGATGGTGCAAAAAAAGTAAAAATATTTGGAGAAGAAATTGCTGTAAATGCAAGAATAGAATATATTGAAGGATATTCTGGACATGCAGACCAAACATGGCTTTTAAATTTTGTATATTCATTTACAAATCCGCCGAAAAATATATTTTTAGTTCATGGAGAACCAGAAGGACAAGATGTTTTAAAACAAAAAATTGAGGAAACAAGTGAATGTAAAGTAATTATTCCGGAATTTTGCGAATGCTATGATTTAAGTAAAGAAGTTCCAGAACTTGTTCAGTCTACAAATGCAATAACTGTTTATAAAAATGAATTTAAACGTATAGATTTAATAGAGAAAATCGAAGAATTGAAAAACAATATTGCTGATGTTGAAAATAGTATCATAAGTAAAAATATAGATACAAATGATAGTGAATTAAGAATACTAGAAGAAAGAGTTAAAGATATACAAAAACAAATAAAAAATTTAATGAAATAAAATTACAAAGGAGGAATTTTTATGGAAAATTTAGAAAATATTGAAGAAAAAAAGAAAAAACAAATTAAGTTAAATTTAAAAGAATTAGTAATTATAGTAATGGCATTTATTTGTGTAGTTTTAGGAGTATATGCATTTTTAGGAGAATTACCATATTTATTACATTAAAATAGAGATTAAATTTATAAGATAACAAAGGAGGAAATAGGCAGATACCTATAAGTTGAATATGAAGGAAAAATATTTTAATGATGCTGTAGTTGGAAATAATAAATTAAAAGCAAGTTTTACCCAAAATGGTGAAATGATAAGATTATTATATGGTGCAGCAGATTATAAACAATTTTTAGAAGAATTCTATACTGGTTTAAAAATAAATGATTCACAAATAATTTATTTGCATAATGATGTAAATAACACTTATTCACAAGAATATATAGAAAACACAAATATATTGAGAACTCATATTTTTAATTCATATTTTAAAATAAGTATTACACAAACAGATTTTGTGCCAATAGATGAAAAATTTCTGGTAAAAAAATATATTTTAAAAAATGAAAATCAAATAGATTTAAATATAAATTTTTTAGTATACTCAAAAGCTTTCTCTAATGTTAATAATGATACAAGTGGTTATATAAAAGAAGATGCATTAATTCAATATAATCACGATTTTTCATTATGTACATTTTCAAATACAAAATTATTTAATAAACAGGTAAATGGTATTTTAAATAATTTACATACAGGAGAAATTTATGGAAAAGATTATATAGGAATGTCACAAGATTCTGGTATTAGTTATAGTTTAAATACTCTAAAGCCTGGTGAAGAAACGAGCTTAGTTATATATGTGTATATAAATAAAAATAAAGAAAATAATGTTTTAAATGAACTTGATAGTGAAATAGATAGAATTAGAAGATTAGATGTAGAAAAGCTTCAAGAAGATACAACAGAATACTGGAGAAAATATTTAAAAGATCATGATAAACAAAATATAAATTTAAAAAACATAAATGAAAAAATAAGAAAAATATATAATAGAACTATTTTATTATATCCTTTACTAGTAAATGAAAAAACAGGAGGAATATCAGCAGGAATAGAAGTAGATGAATTTAAAAATTATTGTGGTAGATATTCGTATTGCTGGCCAAGAGATGGTGTTTTTGTAACAGAAGCAATGGATATAATTGGAATGGATAAATTTACAGATAAATTTTATTCTGTATTTTGTAAAATGACACAAAGTAGAAATGGCATGTGGGAACAAAGATTTTTTACAGATGGTAGACTTGCTCCTTGCTGGGGATACCAGATAGATGAAACAGCTAGTGTAATTTTTGGAGCATATGCTCATTATAAAGTTTGTAAAAGTAAAACTTTTTTAAAAGAAAATTTGAGAATGTTAGAAGATGCAATAAGCTTTTTAGAAGAATATGTAGAAGATTTACTAAGTAATAAAAATAATTTCCAAAAAAGTTATGATTTATGGGAAGAATTTGAAGGAGTATCTTTATATTCGGTTGCTAGCATATATGCAGCTTTTTCAAGTATGCTTTCGATATATAAAATATTAAAAGAAGATTATAAAGATAATATTTCTAGATTAGAATTTATAGATAAGCAAATAGAAAGAATAAGCAGATTAACTTTAGATGTAAAAGAATATTGTTTAAATACATTTTATGATGAAGAAAAAAATAGTTTTGTAAGAAATTTAAATGATAGAAAAATAGATATTAGTATTATAGGTACTGTTACACCATTTAAAATGTTTTCACCAGAAGATAAAAGAGTACAAAATACTATAAACAAAATAAATGAAATTATAAGAACATATACAGGTGGATATCTTCGCTATGAAAATGATGGTTATATGGGAGGAAAAAATCCTTGGCCTATTGCAACTTTATGGATGGCGTGGTATTATTTAGAAATAGGAGATAATGAAAAAGCAATAGAGTGTTTTAATGTTGTTGTAGATTCTGCTACAAAGCATGGTTTTATAGGAGAACAAATAAACAATGAAAAAATGGAAGCTTGTTGGGTAATAGGTCTTACATGGAGTCATGCTATGTTTATAATAATTTTAGAAAAGTTAATAGACAAAAATTTAATTTAATTAATAAAGGAGAAAAATTATATGGCCAAAAAGCTTGCTACTGTTTTTGTATGCAATAATTGCGGATATGAATCAACTAAATGGCTTGGTAAATGCCCTGCTTGCAATGAATGGAATAGTTTTGTAGAAGAAAAAGCAGTAGTAAATTCTAAAAATTCCTCAAAAAATAATAATCAAATAAAAAATGAAATTATAAAATTAAATGATGTTACAAAAAAAGAAACTTTTAGACTTAAAACAGGAGTTGGAGAATTAGATAGAGTTTTAGGTGGTGGTTTTGTTACAGGTTCTCTTACACTACTTGGGGGAGAGCCTGGAATTGGAAAATCAACTTTAATTTTACAAATATGTAATAATATAAAAGTAGATGGAAATATTTTATATATATCTGGAGAAGAATCAGCAGAACAAATAAAATCAAGAGCAGATAGATTAAATATAAAAAAAGATAATCTATTATTTTTGGCTGAAACAGACATAGATAATATTGAATCTGCTATTCAAAAAACAAATGCAAAATTTGTAATAATAGATTCTATTCAAACAATATATTCAGAAGAAATTACTTCAACTGCAGGAAGTGTAAGTCAAGTAAGAGAAATTACTGCACGAATAATGAAAATGTGTAAACAATCTGGAATCACAACAATTATAATTGGACATGTTACAAAGGATGGAAATATTGCAGGACCGAGAGTTTTAGAACATATGGTAGATACAGTTTTATATTTAGAAGGAGAAAGATATTTTTCTTATAGAATTCTTCGAGGTGTAAAAAATAGATTTGGTTCTACAAATGAAATTGGAATGTTTGAAATGGAAGATGCAGGTTTAGTAGAAATAACAAATCCATCTGAACTTTTAATTTCCGAACGAGAAGATAATCCATCAGGTTCAGCGATTGTTGTTAGTATTGAGGGAACAAGACCATTAGTTTTAGAAATTCAAGCATTGTCTACTCCAACAGTTTTTGGTTTACCAAGAAGAAATGCAAGTGGTGTAGATTATAATAGGTTAACACTTCTTATGGCTGTTTTAGAAAAAAGAGCAGGACTTAATTTAGGTTCTCAAGATGTATATATTAATTTAGTTGGTGGAATTAAAATAAACGAACCAGCACTTGATTTAGGGATTGTTTTATCTGCTGCTTCAAGTTTTAAAAATATTAGCATAAAAAATGATATAGTAGTTATTGGAGAAGTCGGATTAACAGGAGAAGTTAGAAGTGTTAATATGATTGACAAACGTATTAAAGAAGCAGAAAAATTAGGATATAAAACATGTATAATTCCAGAAAGTAATAAAAAACTATTGAAAGAAAAATTCAAATTAGATATAATAGGTGTGAAAAATATTATAGATGCTATGAAGTATTTAGGATTAAAATAATAAAAAGCATAATTATTTAAGGGAGGAAAAAATGAGTAAGAAAATACAATTTGTGTTATGGTTAATTATTATGATAGCTGTAATTATATTAATAGGAGTACTTTTACAAAATAATATAGTAGCAAAAACAAGTACTGTAACTCATCCAGTTGCTACTTTTGAAATTCAAAATTATGGTACTGTAAAAATGGAATTATATCCAGAATATGCACCAAATACAGTTACAAATTTTATAAAATTAATTGAAAAAGGTTACTATAATAATAAAGTAATATATGGTAAAGATGATATATGCTTATATGTTGGAAGAAATGCAAGTGGTGAAGCTGAAAATCCAAAAGCAAGTTTAATATTTGATAATATAGAAGCAGATTCAGATCAAGATTATGATTATACAATAAAAGGTGAATTTATAGCAAATGGATTTGAACAAAATACTTTGAGTCATGAAAAAGGTGTAATATCTCTTATAAGAAATGATTATTCACAATATTTGACAAATTTACAAGAAGAAAGTTATAACTCAGGAAATGCACAAATAGGAATAATGATGAGTGATGATTCAAGAGCATTAAATGGTGCATATACAGGTTTTGGAAGAATAACAGAAGGAATGGATATTTTAGAAAAAATTTATCAAGAAGCAGAAATGAAACCAGCAGATACCGAAGGACAAGAACAAGCCACAGATGATATTTCTCAATTTGCTACTTATCCAGTTATTACTTCGGCAACTGTAGATACTTTAGGTGAAGATTATGGAAATCCAGAAATACAAGAGGCATTTGATTATAATTCATATATATATAACATGATGAGTTCTTCTTACTAAAATAAATAAATTTAAAACTAAATAATCTTTAAGTAAAGAACTTCTTTTTAAAGAAGTTCTTTATTTATAAAATAAATTTTAAAATAGGAATTTTATATGAAAAAAGAAATAACAATAAAAAAACTTAGTATAATCATAATAGTAATTATAGTAAGTATTGTTTTAAGTATTAGAATAGGGATAAAAATTTATAAATTATATTCATTACAAAAATTTGTTGCTCAAATGCAAACAATTCAAGAAAATGTAAATAAAATTCGTGATGAATATAAAGTTTGGGAAAACTATAATCCAAATGAAACAGGAAATTTTTATGAATATATACAATTATTAGGTTTCACAAATGCAAATAGTACTTCAAATCCATATTTAAAAAATTTTGAAAATATCATAAATGACTTAAATTCAAGAGAAATTCAAAATTGGGATAAAAATATAGATTCTATAATAACTAATTATTATTATTGTTCTTCAGAAGATATAGAAAAAAATTTCAATATAAAAAATTCTAATTTATATGTAATAATAAATTTTACTACAGGCAATATAATTTCCAAAGATGGAATAGAAGATATAAATAAAAATGAAATTATATATAGACAGTATGATTCAAGTATTGGAAATAAATTAGAAATAAATACAATATATATGTCTTATATAACTCCAGAATTAGAAGTTGTAAAAAATAATGGATTAAATATGCAAATAAAAATATCACTTGAAAATGCAGATTCAGATATTTCTGAAATTTATTATTATATGAATAAAGATGAAACTAAAAAAAGATGTAGTAATTTAAAAGATTATGAATATATAAAAGAAGAAAAAACTGCATATTTTACAATAGATGTTTCAGGAAACTATTATTTTATAGTGGAAGATATAACAGGAGTACAATATCCATTAGTAGAAAAAAATTTTAAATTTTGTAATCCCCCAGTATTAGCAGAAGGAATGGAAGGAATATACTGGATTGGTGATGAAGAAAGAAGTATTAGCCAAATAAATGATCCAAATTGGTATGATTATACTGAAGATGAATTTAGATTTGCAAATGCAAAAACAGAAGATGGAAATTATTGGGTTTGGATACCAAGATTTTATTATAGAGCTAACTTAGATAATATAGATATTGAATATATATATGAGAGTTCAAATACATCGACAAGTAATATTGCATTAAATGGTTATAAATTATGTGAAGCTTTTTCGGAAAATGGAGAGAAAACTGGTTTTTGGATTTCAAAATTTCAATCTAATGATGATAATACACTTGTAATAACTCCAGGAGAAACCTTAGCAATTACAAACAAAAATAAAGCACAAAATATTTGTAATAATTATTTAGAAACAGAAACAGTATATTCAAGTTTAACAAATGATAAACAATTAAATTCTATTTTTTTGCTTGCATTTTCAAATAATATAAACATAACAAATGATATGTCAAATTACTCAGGTGGATTTGCTGATGAATTTGGTTTTATTGATAATATTCAGTATTCATCAACTGGTAATCTATATGGAGTATATGATTTATATTCATCTGAAAATGAGATTACTAAAAATTCAAATTCTAATGAATATGGAAGATTTAGAGCTGTATTAAACATAAAATAAATAAAAAATACTTGACAAATGCATAAAAATAGTGTAAAGTATATTAGCATTACAAAACAAGGAGTGGTAATGTGGAAAAAACCATAAAAATAAGTATATTATTAGATATATATGGAAAACTGCTAACTCAGAAGCAAAGAGAGCTTTTAAATGATTATTATAATAATGATTTGTCATTATCTGAAATAGCAGAAAATGAAAATATAACAAGGCAAGCAGTAAGAGATAATTTAAAAAAGGGAGAAAATAAACTTTTTGAATATGAAGAAAAATTAGAATATATGAAAAAAACAGAAATTCAAAAAGAAAAAATAAATTCTATTATTTCAGATATAGAAAAATTAAAAAAATCTAATTTAGAAATAATATATAAAGAACTTGAAAATATTAAAAATAACCTAAATACTTTATTATAAAGTATTCAAAAGGAGGAAATAATGGCATTTGAAGGTTTATCATCTAGGTTACAAGAAATAACAAGAAAGCTAAAAGGAAAAGCAAGAATAACAGAAGATGACTTAAAAGAAGTGTTAAGAGAAGTTAAACTTGCATTACTTGAAGCAGATGTTAATTTTAAAATAGTAAAAGAATTTATAAAAGTAATAGAAGAAAAAGCTTTAGGGCAAGATGTTTTAAAATCTCTTACACCAGGACAACAAGTTGTTAAAATAGTAAAAGATGAATTAGTAACTTTACTTGGGGGAGAAGAAAGTAAAATTAATTTCACTCCAAATCCACCAACAATTATTATGCTTGTAGGTTTGCAAGGTTCAGGAAAAACAACAACAGCAGGTAAACTTGCAAATATCATTAGAAAACAAGGAAAAAATCCATTACTTGTAGCATGTGATGTTTACAGACCTGCTGCTATAAAACAATTGGAAGTTATTGGAAAACAATTAAATATTCCAGTTTATACAAATGAAAATACAAAAGATGTGAATCTAATTGCAAAGCAAGCAATATCTACTGCTATATCTAAATTAAATGATGTAATAATATTAGATACTGCAGGTCGTTTGCAAATAGATGAAGTATTAATGCAAGAACTAAAAGATTTAAAATCAAATATAAAACCACATGAAATTTTATTAGTAGTTGATGCAATGACAGGTCAAGATGCTGTAAATATTGCTGATACTTTTAATAAAGAACTTGGGATAGATGGAATTGTGCTTACTAAGTTAGATGGTGATACAAGAGGTGGAGCTGCATTATCTGTTAAAAAGATTACAGGAAGACCAATAAAATTTGCAGCAACAGGTGAGAAATTGAGTGATATTGAAGTGTTTCATCCAGAAAGAATGGCATCAAGAATACTTGGAATGGGTGATGTGCTTTCTATAATAGAAAAAGCAGAAGAGACATTTGATATAGAAGAAGCTTCCAAATTAGAAAAAAAATTAAGAAAACAAAATTTTGATTTAGATGACTATTTAACACAATTAAGGCAAATGAAAAAAATGGGTTCTTTTTCATCTATTTTAAAAATGTTACCAGGAATGAATAAATTAAAAGATATTGAAATAGATGATAAAGAATTTGTTAGAATTGAAGCAATTATTTGTTCAATGACAAAAGAAGAAAGAAGAAATCCTAAAATATTAAATGGAAGTAGAAGGATAAGAATTGCAAAAGGTAGTGGAACAACTGTTGAACAAATAAATAAATTTATGAAATCTTTTGAATTAACACAAAAAATGATGAAAGATATGACTTCAAATAAAGGCATGATGAAAAAAATGTTAAAAGGAATAGATAAGAATAATTTAAAAGATTTTACTAATTTTAAATAATATAGTTATTAAATTTTTAAGTTCTAGGAAAACTAAATATTTTGTATTTAAGTTTAAATAGAAATTAATATTTTTATAAATTTAAATAAAATTATTCAGGGGGTGAATTTTAATGGTAAAAATAAGATTAAAAAGAGTTGGAAAGAAAAAAGCACCATTTTATCATGTAGTAGTAGCAGATTCTAAATCTCCAAGAGATGGTAAAATAATAGAACAAGTAGGAACATATGATCCTATGACAGATCCAGCAACAATCAATTTAGATATTGAAAAAGTTGAAAAATGGATTAAAAATGGTGCAAAACCAACAGATACAGTTAAAGCTTTAATAGAAAACAAGGCATCTAAATAATTAAAACAAAGAGGTGCAGGATATGAAAGATATACTTGAAGTAATAATAAAAAATTTAGTTGATAATCAAGAAGATGTATCTATTACAGAAAAAGAAGAGACAAAAGCCATCACATTTGAAGTGAAGGTAAATAAAGCTGATATGGGAAAAGTAATAGGTAAACAAGGCAAGATGGCAAAAGCCATTAGATCAATAATGAAAGCTATTGCAGTAAAAGAACATAAAAAGGTAAATATTGAATTTCTAGATGATTAGGTGTTATTATGAATAAATATTTAGAATTAGGTCAAATCGTAAATGTTAAAGGACTAAAAGGAGAAGTTAAAGTAAATTCTTTTACAGATGATAACACAAAGTTTGAAAGGATATCAAAAGTTTTTGTGAAACAAAAAAATACTTTAACAGAATATGAGATAGAAAAAGTAGGATATAACAAAAATCAAGTAATAATTAAATTCAAAAATATAGATACTATTGAAGAAGCTGAAAAATTAAGAAATTCTTATATTATTGTTGATAGAGAAATTTTTGGTGAACTTCCAGAAGGAGTATATTATATAGCAGATTTAATTGGTTTAGATGTATATACAGAATCTAATGAATATTTAGGAAAAGTAGATGATATATTTCAAACAGGTAGTAATGATGTTTATGTTGTAAAAGATGAAAAAGGAAAAGAAAAACTTTTACCTGGAATAGATGAAGTTATTAAAAAAATAGATTTAAAAGAAAATAAAATAACAGTAAATCTAATAAAAGGACTTTAAATATGAAATTTGATGTATTAACATTATTTCCACAAATGTTTGAACCTTTAAAACAAAGTATTATAGGTAGAGCAGTAAAAAATAATAAAATGGAAATTAATTTAATAAATATTAGAGATTTTTCAAAAGACAAGCATAAAAAAGTAGATGATACAGTGTATGGTGGAGGAGCAGGAATGCTTATAAAACCAGATGTTGTATGGGATGCTTATAATTCTATTAAATCAGAAAAATCTAAGGTTATTTATTTAACACCACAAGGAAAAACACTTTCTCAAGGAAAAGTAGAGGAATTATCTAAAGAAGAACATTTGATATTATTATGTGGTCATTATGAAGGAATAGATCAGAGAGTACTTGATAAAATTGTTGATGAAGAAATCTCAATTGGTGATTATGTACTAACTGGTGGAGAGATACCAGCAATGGTATTAATAGATAGTGTTTCTAGATATATTGATGGAGTTTTAGCAAATGATTCTGTATCAGAAGAAAGTTTTGCAAATGGATTATTAGAATACCCACAATATACAAGACCAGAAGAGTTTTTAGGAATAAAAGTTCCAGAAGTATTACAATCTGGACATCATGAAAATATAAAAAAATGGAGAAGAAAAGAAGCAATAAAAGTAACTTACATAAAAAGACCAGAACTTTTAAAAATAGCTAAGTTAGATGATGAAGATAAAAAGTTTTTAGAAGAATTAAAAAAATAAATGAGTTAAATCCATAATTTAGAAGAAGGAGGAAGAAAAATGGATATTTTAAAATCTATCGAACATGAACAATTGAAAAACAAAATACCAGAGCTAAAAGTTGGTAATACTGTTAGAGTTCACGTAAGAATAAAAGAAGGAAATAAAGAAAGAATCCAAGTTTTTGAAGGAATTATCATAAAAAAACAAGGAGGAGGAGTTAATAGTACATTTACTGTAAGAAGAATATCTTATGGTGTAGGTGTTGAAAAAACATTTTTAGTACATTCTCCAATGATTGAAAAAGTAGAAGTAGTTAGAGTAGGTAAAGCAAGACGTGCTAAATTATACTACCTAAGAGACAGAGTAGGTAAAGCTGCTAAAACTAAAGAAAAAATTGGTGCAAGAATTGAAAATAAAGAAATTATTATAAAAGAAGAAGTTGTACCAGGAGAATCTGAAGCTGAAGCTGTAGCAACTGAAGCAGATGTTGCAGAAGCAGTAGCAGAAGATGCAAAAATAGAAGCAGCAAAAGCTGAAGAAACAGCAAAAAAAGAAGAAGTTAAAGAAGTAAAAGATGAGCAAAAAGAAGAAACTAAAAAGGAAGAAACAAAATAAAGTAAATAAATTTTATTTTTAGTATTGACAAATCGTCTTAAATAAATTATAATTTATACTTGTCAGAAGGAAATAATGCAGGTGTAGTTCAATGGTAGAATTCCAGCCTTCCAAGCTGGCTATGCGGGTTCGATTCCCGCTACCTGCTCCAAATTTCCTTTTGGCAATATAATGCAGGTGTAGTTCAATGGTAGAATTCCAGCCTTCCAAGCTGGCTATGCGGGTTCGATTCCCGCTACCTGCTCCAATAAAAAACTTACGAGTTATAAAATGCTCGTAAGTTTTTTTAAAGAGTTAAAATTCTAAAAATATTTAATGAAAAAATATTTAGTTAATTTAGGTGTTATTTTATTTTCCCTTATAAATTCGATTTTAAAGCCAAGCTTTTTATAAAATTCTGGAGCTTGAAAATTATATGTGGTTAAATTTATATTTTCAAATTCTTTATCTTTAAAATATTCTTCCACTTTTTTTACTAATTTAGTACCGATTTTTTTATTACGATAATTTTTAAGTATAATAAGATCACTAATATAAACTTCTTTATAATAAGAATGTCCTGTAATTATACCAACAATTTTATTATTATCTTTTGCAATAAAATTAAAAGAATTATAATTGCAAATTATATTGTTATTAATAGCATATTTATTAAATTCTGAATCTATTATTTTATATATTGTTTTATCTAAATTTTCTTTATATTCTATAGTTATCATTATATCCCTCCTTATAATTAAAATAATAATATCCCATTAAAAAATGGGATATATTAAACTATTTATTATTTTCAGAATTTTGTTCTGAGCTTTTTAATCTTGTTTTATAAAATCTGTAAACAAAAATACAAAATACAATTATTATTAAAATTAATACGATATGTGAAACCTCATCTAAGAAACTCAAAATATAGTCTTTTTTATCACCTGCAAAAGCTCCAACACATACTAAAACAGTATTCCAAATAGCACTACCAACAGTGGTATATGCAATAAATTTTACAAGTTTCATTTCACTCATTCCTGCTGGAATACTTATTAAACTTCTAACAACTGGTATGAATCTACAGAAAAATACAGTTTTATTTCCTTTCTCATCAAACCATTTATCTGCTGATTCAATATCTTCTGGTTTTACCCTCAACAGTCTTCCATATTTACTTGTTACTATTTTAATAAGTCTATCTTTATTCAATATTTTTCCAATATAATATAATACGATAGCGCCTATTACAGATCCTATAGTTGAAGCAATTATAACTCCCCAAATTGTCATATTACTACTTGTGGTCATAAATCCACCAAATGTTAAAATTAGTTCACTAGGAATAGGTGGAAATATATTTTCAATTAGAATAAGTAAACAAATTCCTATATAACCATAGTTATTCATTATTTCAATAATTAAATTTTCCATTAGTTTTCTCCTTTAAAAAATTTTACAGTAAACGTATTATATCATTAAAAAAAATAATAATCTACTTAAAATATATTTTTTTGTTAAAATTTTATTAAGAAAAATAGATAGTTTGATTTATTAATGATATAATAAAAACGAAGGAGGAAGTGATATGAGTATTTTTCTCAGAAAATGATGAGAATACAGTTTTATTAATAGATACTTGGGAAAATCAAGCGGCATTAGATATTCATCACAAATCACCAATGATGAAAAAAATAGCAAATTTAAGAGATAAATATTACTTAAAAATGAGAGTTGAACAATATATTCCTAGTTTTAATGGCAAAGATTTTGAATCAGTTATAAGAGAGAGAACAGCAACAAGAAAATTTAAATAAAAAATAGTTTCTAAAGAGAAATTAGAAAAAATTTTAGAAGCTGGTAAATTAGCACCAACAGCTAAAAACATATAACCTTAAAAAATATATGTAGTACAATCATAGTTGCAACACATATGATATTGGAAGTAACTAATATTGGAATTGACATATTTGGATAGAGATGTTTGACATAGAAGCTTTAAAAAGGAATTTAAAAGAAAATTTTGAACCTATATGTTTAATTCCATTAGGATATGCATCAGAAAATTATACTGGAAATCCTATGTATAATCAAAGAAAAGATTTGAAAGATATAGTAGAATATATATAATTGAATTTTATAATGGAGAAAATTTATGGAGAAGTTAGAAAGATTTGAAAAAGCACTTCAAGATATTTTAGATGAGTATAATAATTTAGGTAAAGAATTGGAAAAATTAAGAAACGAAGGAAAATCAAAAACTACAAAATTTAGAGAATTGTTAAGTAAAAAATTAGTTTATAGTATGATTATTACTATATTTAAAAGATATAATCTTATAGAGAAGTAATATATTCATTGTGGTTAAATAGTGTTATACAAAATTTTAAATCTTGAAAAAGTATAAATTTTTATGTATAATAATATTATAGTTATTGCGGGTATAATTTAGTGGTAGAATGTCATGCTTCCGACCTGATAGCGCGAGTTCGATTCTCGCTACCCGCTCCACTCTGGCTGGTTTTCAACCTTTCTCAACGTTTTTCAACAGTTTTGAAAGTACTGAAAAATCAGCTTTTTTACGTTCAATAGTGTTGAATGGTTTTCAATGATTTTGAGTGGTGAGAAACCTATTGGTCAACAAATGAAAATCTGTTGACCAAAAAATTATCATTTTGTTGACCAATGACTTTGGAAACGTAACTGGCACAGTGAATACAAAAATCGTTTGGGTGAGTAAAAATTGCATTTTTTTACTCGCTTTTTTTAAAAGTGGTGTGTAGGTGGAAGAAAAATACAAATGAATAGTGTTGGAAAACGTTGTATAGTGTTAAAAATAAATAAAAAATAATCCACCACTGTTTCTCAATTTTATGCTATAATGTAATAGTAAATGTAAAAGGAGATTAATTATGGGATCGTATATAACTTTAGGTATTCAAAAAATGGAGATTGATTGGGGAAAAAATAATAATTATAGAAATCATTCTAAAATATTTCAAGAAAAAGATTTTGATAAAGATATTCCATATTATTATGTTGATATTGAAACGGATACTGAAATTACAGAGTATAAAAAGGGTGCACAAAAATCATTATCTGAAATAAAAGAAAGGCTGGAATTATTAGGGTATAATTTAAAAAATATAAAAAAGAAGTATTATGAGTTTCGTAAAGAGTATCAATATTATGAAACATGTGAAAAAATAAATATAACTTTTGATGAATATTTTTTATTTATAAAAAGTATTGATATAGATAAAGTTAATAATGTTGCTTCTGCAATAGAAAGTTTTGAAAATGGTTATGATTTAGGGGAATATTTTAATAGATGTTTGTTGGAAGATGAAGAATTTACTTTTAAAATTAATCAAATTATGAAAAAGTTTAAATCAAAAAATCAATATGGAGATATAGGTGGTTTTATAGAAAATATAGACCCATATATAACATTACGAATTCTAGCAGAGAATCCTCAAAATTTAGATAGTTTCGTAGAGTGGCGATATGAGGATATTATTGAAAATGGATGGGAAAAAAGAGAACGAGTTATAACAAAATTAGAAGAAAGTGATAAAATATTAATTGTTACTGAAGGAAATACAGATTCTTTTGTAATAAAGAAAACACTAGATGAATTATATCCTAGTATTTCAGATTTTTTTGAATTTATAGATATGGAAAAAAACTATCCTTTTACTGGTGTTGGTAGTTTAGCAAATTTTTGTTTAGGATTATCAAAAATACATATACAAAATCAAATAATTGTAATATTTGATAATGATAGTGCTGGAAATGAATCATTTAATAAAGTAATGGAAATAAAAGAACGTCCAAATAATTTAGTGCTTTGTAAATTACCAAAAAGTAAATTATTTAATAAATTTGATACAATAGGTCCATCAGGTAAAAAGAAAGCTAACATTAATGGAAAAGCTGTTGCAATAGAATGTTTTTTAGATTTTTCCAGTATAAACAGTTCTCCTATAGTGAGATGGCAGTGCTATAAAGATAAAATAAAACAATATCAAGGAGCTTTAGAAAATAAAGAGTTATATATAAGTAAATTTAAAACAGCTAATTTAAAAGATGGTTCTTATAATTGTGATAAATTAAAAATATTAATAGAACATATTGTTAATTCATGGGTTAATAGATAATAATTAAAACATAAAAAAGTGATTAAAATGAGAGACTATTGCATTTTGCATTTTATAAGTTATTATGGTATAATGCAAAAAATATATTTGCAATAAATGAGGTAATAATGAAAGAATTTTTGAATAAAGTATTAGAAAAAATAGATTTAAAAATAATTATTAGAACTATATATATAGGGGCTTTAATATTTATATTTTTACCAGAAAAATATATTGAAACATTAGGATTATTAGATTTTAAAAATACATGGAAAACAGTAATATCAAGTGCATTTTTACTTATAACATGTTATTATGTTGCGATGCTTATTGAAGTTATTTCTCAAAAAATTAAAGATAAAATTTTAATGATAAAGTTGAATGGAATTATGGAAAAATTAAGTTTAGAAGAAAAACAATATTTAGTTCGATTTTATAATTATGAAACTAAAAAATTTAATACCTCAAATTTATTTAATATAAGTGATGCTGTTGTAAATTTGTTAGTAGCAAAAACAATTATATCCAGAGGTTCTAATATAGCAACAGAATATACTATGTTTGATTATTATTTGCAACCATGGGCGCAGGAATATTTAGAAAAGAAATTAAAAAATAAAACTTTAGTAATTGAAAAAAATAGATTTACATGGAATGATTAAAATAAAAAGGGCACTCGCATGAATGCCCTTTTTTGTAGTAATTTTTATATAGTGATTTCTAAATCATTTTCTTGATTTTTTCCATTACCAATTTGAAAGGTAGAACGATTATTTAAAATATTATTATTTATGAAGTAATCGTTTACTTTTTCTATTTCTTCTAGTTTATATTTATTGAAAATAGAAGTATATGTATTAAGAGTAATGGTTATGTCAGTATGACCCATTAATCTTTGCAGAGCAACTGCTCTCATACCAGATTCAATGCAACGTGTACCATAAGTATGTCTTAAAACGTGGGTAGAGATAGGAGTTTCAATACCTAATTGTTTTGCAACATTTTTTAGTTGTCTATTTACTGTTGAATTTAAAACAAGTCGTCCCTCTGGTGTAGTAAATAGCATATGATTTTTATGTTCTTTTGCAATTTCAATTTGTTCTATAATAAAATCTCTCATAAAGTCGGGAATAGGTAGTTCTCTTTGACCAGCATAAGTTTTTGTAGTTGAACCTATACACACTTGATTATCAATGTCAGTTGTTAGAGTTTTATTAATAGAGATTATATTTCTTTGAAGATTAATATCACCAATTTGTAGAGCTAATGCTTCACCAACACGAAGTCCCATATATAATTCTAAAAGAATACAATTTTTATATGGCATTTTTTCTGGTGTTAAAGAGGCAATGTATTCAGTTAATATCTTTTGTTCATTTACTTGTAAGGCATGAAATACTTTATCTTCTTTTTTACTTTTAGGTTTTAGAACTTCGAGCATAGGATTTTCATGAATAAAACCTTTATTTAAAGAATATTCAAAAGCATTTTTTACTTGGAAAAATATTTTTTGAATTGAAGAATTACTATAATGTTCAGTTAATGAATTAAAGTAGCCTTGTAATTCTTCACTATTGATTTCATCTATCTTCTTATTAGCTAAATAACATTGATTTATTATTCTTATTGTATCTTTTGTTCTAGCATAACCTCTATCAGTAATTAAGTTTGAGTTATATTTTTTATCAAGTAAAAATTCAATTAGCTTTCCAAGAAATATTCCGTTATATTCAATATACAAAGTTGAATTTTTTTGCATAGCTTGTTCTTCATAAAATTGTTCAGCTTTTTCTTTTGTTTTAAACGTTTTTTTACAACGTTTCTTTTCGCCAGTTTTAAAATCAGTTATATAATAAGCACAAGTCCAAGTGTTTCTTTGTTTATTATAAAATACTGAGCCTAATCCTAAATTGTTACTTTTATTTCTTTTTTTATTATCCATAATTTATCACCTTTAAACCTTTCTAATTTTTAAAATATCTTTTTTTTGTATTAATTAGATTAGTTTCATTATCTTGAAGTAATTCCTCTTGTAATTCTTCTTCGAGTTCTTGTTGTCTTTCTTCAATAATGTGTTCGTTCACAACTTGTTTTAATTGTTTGATAGACCAACCAATTAAATGACTTATAGTTTCAAATGTTTTTTGAATATAGTTGTTAAGTTTCTTACAAGTCTTTTCAAGTCTTGAACATTTTTGTTCTAAAGTTGAACATTTATGGTTTAAATCATCTAGTGATTTTTGAGTAGTTTCGTTAAGTGCTTTTACTTTGATGTATTGTTGTGAAAGAGTATTGTATTTACGAATAACTTTTTTATAATGTTCTTTAATTTCTGAGACATCATCACTAGGTATCATTTCCTCAACGTGAGGAGATGATTTTTTTAGAAATTGTTGTTCTTCGAAGTTAGTTATTACCTTTAAATCTTTAATGGCTAAATGTGTATTCTCGACGTTTCTAGTACGTTCTAAATTGAAGCCACACTTAGTTAAATACTTATGGTAATTGTCTTGAAGATTAGCGTAACTATTTTTGCCTTTCCAAAATTCAGAACAAGAAATTTTATTAATTTTATTTTTGTTTTTATCAAGTGTATGTACAACTGGAATATAGACTAAATGCATATGAGGATTTGATTCGTCCATATGTACTCTTGCTGAAATAATAAATTCCGAGCCTAAATTTTTGTAGTTAAAAACAAATTGATATGCACACTTGAAAAAACGTTTTGTTTCTTCAGGACCTATTTCAATAAAAAACTCTGGACTTGCAGTAATAAGATATTCACAAACCACATTATTAGTTACTTTCATCTGACCTTTTAAGTTGTACATTTTCTTTATTTCTTGAAACTTTTTTGAATAGGGCATGTTGCAAGATTTGAGAGAATAGTTAAAAATACTTTTAGTTTTATCAATGTTGTCATTTGAATAGTTAGTATTTTTTCTCTCGTTATGTCTGAATATAATGTTTAGTTCTTTTAGCTTGTATTTTGAATTACGAATAATTGAAAATGCCATAAAAACCTCCATTTCAAATAAACTAGATTTTCTTATTAAATTTTCAATGTGCTTCTTGGGGTTCTGTATAGAGTACTTTGGAAGTGCTATAACATACTAGAGTACTTTCTTCGAAAGAACTCTGTATGATCAGGGGACCTCCCCTAATAACCCCTTGGACTTAATTAATTTAGTAATATTTAAGTTTTTTTAAAACTAAATATTAAAATTAATTAAGTATAAAATAATCTCCGAAATATATTTGAAAAGTATTCAAGTATATTCGTTCGCTTATTTTATTTACTAAAATTCAAATTTGAAATTGAATTTTAGTAAGAGAATAATTATAAATAATTATTCTTTTTCAGCCATACTTTGTTAGTATTATTAAGTAATACTCAAGTAGGAGATAGAGCATAAATAATCGCCGTCCTTTCTATTAAAATTTTGATGTTTACGCCAGAGAAAAAACTTTGCTTTTCATGAAAAAGTAGTAATGAATAACGTTGAAAACGTTTGAAAAGTGTTGAAAAAGGTTAGAAAACCCCCTCATAAACGCACGAAATACACAAAACATAAAATGCTTTGTGTATTTTCTAATACAAAATTATTCAATTATTTTAAAATTTCCTGACACATGAGATACGGTTTTTGAGCCCATAAACCCATATTAATTATACCACAAAATTATGTCGACTACAAGTGAGCGATATTGTATAATCTTGAATAGTGCTTTATATTAGAAGTATTTAATAAGATACAATTGAATTTTAGAATAAAAAGTAATATAATTTGCTTAATAAAATGGAGATGATAGAGTGGAAAATTTAAAAGTACAATTTGTTACAACAAGGATTCCGATAGAGAAAAGAAGAGCTAATTTGTTTTATTATGAATTGAGAGATTCGGAAGTGGATAATGGTTATACAATAGAAAGATTTGTATTGGTGAATAATATAGGAAGTTTAGTCTGTAATAAAGATCTTTTGGGAGAAAAGAACTTCATTACAGATACAGAATTATTTGATATGAATTTTAATGAAGTTGTTGATTTGTATAAAGTTGATGAAGTATAGAGGGATATTATGAAAAATGGTATTTATGAAGAAATAATTAATAATAAAATAATAAAAGAAATAAATAATGAAGAATTATTAATTGGTAAAGAAAAGTTAGATTCAGAAGAAGCAAAAAATATATTAACTCAATATATAGGAAATATTACTAGAACTGCATTAAAGTATATTAGAGATGATATAAAAGACTCGAATGAATATCTTTTAAAACAAATTGAAATTTGTAATGACATTATAGAATTGTTAAAAGAAAAATTAAAAGATGATGAATTTGAAGAATTAAAGATTAGTGAAAGTGCAGAAGTATTAACTTATGTATATTCAAGGATGAATAATACAAGTTTTAATAATAAAGTAATAAGACCTGAAACTTCAATATCAAGAACATCTTTATTCACTGGTTCAAAAAGAGAGCCTAATTTAAATGAAGAAATGAAAAAAGAAATAGCTTCTGCAGATGAAATTTGTATGTTAGTTTCTTTTATAAAATGGAGTGGACTTGTAACAATTTTAGATGAATTAAAACAATTTACAGATAGTGGAAAGAAACTTAGAGTTTTAACAACTTCATATATGGAAGCAACAGATTTTAAAGCAGTAGTTGAACTTGCTAAATTAAACAATACTGAAATTAAAGTCTCTTATGATACTAAAAGAACAAGACTTCATGCTAAATCATACATATTTAAAAGAGATAATGGATTTACAACTGCATATGTTGGTTCATCAAATATGTCTAATGTAGCTATGACTTCGGGTTTAGAATGGAATGTTAAATTATCTGAAAAAGAATCATTTGATATTATAAATAAAATAAATGCTACTTTTGAAACATACTGGAATGAACCTATATTTGAAACTTTTGATAATAGTGAAGAAAGTAAAAATATTTTAAAAAGTGCTTTAAATAAATCAAAGAAAATAGAAAATGATATGTCGTTTGAATTTGATATTAAACCTTATTCATATCAAAAAGAAATTTTAGAAAATTTAGAAGCAGAAAGAGAAATATTTGGAAGATATAAAAATTTAGTTGTAGCTGCAACTGGTATTGGAAAAACTGTCATTTCTGCATTTGATTATAAAAAGTTTAGAGAGAAAAATACAAGAGCAAGATTATTGTTTGTTGCTCATAGAGAAGAAATTTTAAAGAAAAGTAGAGATACATTTAGATATATTTGCAAAGATTTAAATTTTGGAGAATTATTAGTTGGAAATAATAAACCTGAATCAATTGAAAATTTATTTGTAAGTATTCAAAGTTTAAATTCAAGTAAATTAATTGAAAGAACAAGTCCTGATTTTTATGATTATATTGTAATAGATGAAGTTCATCATGGTGCGGCGGCTTCATATCAAAAATTATTAGAATATTATAAACCTAAAGTTTTATTAGGTTTAACAGCAACACCTGAAAGAATGGATGGAGCTGATATTACTAAATATTTTGATAAAAGAATGGCTTATGAAATGAGACTACCAGAAGCAATTGATAATAAATTACTATGTCCTTTTCAATATTTTGGAATATCAGATTTTGTAGATTTGTCTAATTTAAAGTGGACAAGAGGTGGATATGAAATTTCAGAACTTGAAAACGTATATGTTATGAATACAGAAGTTGCTAAAAGAAGAGCACAAGAAATAATAACAAATACAGTAAAATATGTTGCTGATATAGGTAATGTTAAAGGTTTAGGTTTCTGTGTGAGTATTAAACATGCGGAATTTATGGCTGAAGAATTTAATAATGCAGGAATTTCTTCAATTGCTTTAACTGGAGATACAAAAAAAGATATAAGAGAAACAGCTAGTGTAAAATTAAGAAATGGAGAAATTAAATTTATATTTACTGTTGATTTATTTAATGAAGGTGTTGATATACCTGAAATAAATACAGTATTATTCTTAAGACCAACAGAAAGTTTAACTATATTTTTACAACAACTAGGTAGAGGTTTGAGATTATGTGATGGAAAAGATTGTTTAACTGTTTTAGATTTTATAGGACAGTCAAATAAAAATTATAGATTTTCAGATAAATTTAGAGCATTAATAGGAAAGACTAAGCATTCAGTTGAAAATTATGTTAAAAATGGATTTTCATCTTTACCTAAAGGTTGTTTTATAAAACTAGAAAAACAAGCTAAAGAATACGTTTTGAGAAATATTAAAGATTTAAAAAATAATAAAGATGTTTTAATAGGAAAAATAAAATACTTTAAAAATGATACTGGTAAAGAATTAACATTAAAAGATTTTTTAGAATATTACAATATTCCAATTGAAGAATTTTATAAAAATAATAGAACTTTTTCAAGATTATGTGCAATGGCAGAAGTAATACAAGATTTTGAATGTGATAATGAAGATTTTATCACAAGAAGAATACCTACGTTATTATCAATGGATTCACCAAAGTTATTAGAATTTGCTATTAGATACTTAACTGATACAACTATTGAATTAAATCATGAAGAAACAATTTTAAGAAATATGTTGTATTATACAATTTATACAGGTGCACCAGTAAAATTTGGTTTTAGTTCTGTAAAAGAAGGTATAGAAAAAATAATTGAAAATGAACATTATAAAAATGAAATTTTAGAGGTATTAAATATATTGTATGAAAGAATTAATTGTGTACCGATAAAAAATAGTTATGATTTTGAATGTCCTTTAGAAGTTCATTGCTCATATACACAAACTCAAATTTTAGCAGGACTAGAATATTATACTGAAGAATTTTATGGACCAATGCTAGAAGGTGTAAAATATTTTAAAGATAAAGATTTAGATATATTCTTTGTAACATTAAATAAATCTGATAAAGATTTTTCAGAAGCAACTTTATATGAAGATTATGCTATTAGTGAAAATTTATTTCACTGGCAAAGTCAACACAAAGATACACAAGAAAGTAAAAATGTAAAAAGATACATTGAAAGTAAAGGAAAAGTTTCTTTGTTTGTTAGAGAATATAAAAGTGTAGATGGAAAAGCAAGTCCATATATATATTTAGGTGAATGTATACATGTAAGTCATGAAGGAAATAAACCAGTAAGTTTTGTTTGGAAATTAAAAAATGCAATACCAGGGAAATTTATTTCAGAAGCAAATAAAAATGTTTTATAGGAGAAAATTATGATTAATGTAGTAGCTGCAGTAATAAAAGATGAAAATGGAAAAATATTAATAACTCAAAGAAATTTAAAGAAAGCTCAAGGTGGTTTATGGGAATTTCCAGGAGGAAAAATAGAACCTAATGAAACACGTGAGAATGCAATTGTAAGAGAAATAAAAGAAGAATTAGATATTGATATAGAAGTAAAATCTTATTTGTCAGAAAAAGTATTTAATTATCCAGAAAAAAATATTAATTTAATTGCTTTAGAATGTAAAAAGATAAATGGAGAAATTAGATTATTAGAACATGAAGATTATAAGTGGGTTTCTAAAAACGAATTAGATAACTTTCAATTTGCACCTGCAGATTTGTTTATAGTTGAGAGAATAAAAGTGTAGTATAAATACTACACAATAAACTACATAATAAACTACACAATAAATATTGATATAATCTGTTAAATGTAGTATAATAAAGGTGTAGATAAAACTACTGAAGGAGGAAAAATGGATAAATATATACCACCATATAAAATAACTGATAAGATGTTAGACTATGTTTCAAAAATAATGGAAAAAGTTGGAGAAATAAATAGTTATATAAATTTAAATAAAAAGCCAGAATTAAGAAAACAAAATAGAATTAATTCTATACATTCTTCTCTAGCTATTGAAAATAATCAATTGTCTTTATTTCAAGTTGAAGATGTAATAAATGGTCGAATGGTAATTGGAGATAAAAAGGATATTCAAGAAGTAAAAAATGCATATGAAGCATACAATAAAATTTCTCAAATAAATCCATATTCTATAGAAGATTTAAAATTAGTTCATGGAATAATGACATTTTTAGTAGAAGAAGAGAGCGGAAGATTTAGAAGTCATGGTGAAGGTGTTTATGATGGAGATAAATGTATATTTGTTGCACCATCAGAAAAATTAGTTCCAGAATTAATGGAAAATTTATTTTCTTGGATGAAAGAATCTAAGGATATAGTTCATCCTTTAATACTTTCTTCTGTATTTCATTATGAATTTGTTTTTATACATCCTTTTGGAGATGGTAATGGTAGGATGGCTAGACTTTGGCAATCAGCTTTACTTTCTAAATGGAAAGAGATTTTCGAATATGTACCTATTGAAAGTTTAATAAAACAATATCAAGAAGAGTATTATAAAATTATAGATAATTGTAATAAAATTGGTGAATCAACTGAGTTTATAGAATTTATGTTGAAAATGATTTATGAAACAATAGATAAAATAATTATAGAGCAGAATTCAACAAAAGAAACTACAGAAGAAAAAATTATAAATTTAATAAAGATGAATCCTAATATTACACAAAATGAAATGGCTGAAAAATTAGGTTTAACTAGAGATGGAATTTCTTATAATATAAAAAATTTAAAAGATAAGAAAATTATTAAAAGAATAGGTTCTCCTAAAACAGGAACTTGGAAAATTTTAAAAAACAAATAAACGGGATAAAAACCTCCCGTTTATTTGTTTTTAATATCATTAAATCCCATAGAATACGAAGAAAGTTTACATAACATAGATTCTAAATTTTCAATTAAAGAAGTTGTGTCTAAAAGATCGTAACTAAATCCAAAATCTGGTATCCAACAATATAAGCTTTTGCTCCAGTCTTTTATGCAAGCTTGGTATTTACTATCTATTTTTCTGTGCAATTTTTTTAAGATTTGGATATCGATATCAGTGATATTATTATTTAATACTGCTTCAATTTCTTTCATATCTTCTTGTATAGACATTATTTTTATATTGTTATCCATATTTTATCCCCTTTTTTAATTTATTAGATTTAAAGATTTTAGTTCTTGTAATAAAGATGATTTATAATTATTGATATCAAGGTATACAATGCCATCGATATCTGACATTTTTTCTTCTACTCCGCTTAATAATATTGTTCTGTTTCTACCTAATTTACCCATAAAATATCCTGCTTCAAAAATTACATTCTGGCGAGCTCTAGTTTTTAATTCATTAGTTGATGATTTTAATCTACCTTCGTCGTCTGGTGTTAATAGAATAATAGCACAGGCTACATCACTATTATTTTCAATTTTTTCAATGATTGTTTGACCATTATTTACTTGTTCATGCAAAATTATAGGAGTTAAACCTTGTTCATATAAAAATCCTGAAAGTTCATATTTTTTACTATCATCACGTCCATGAACGATAAATACTTTTTTGGTAGTTATTTTTTCATTAGATGTAGGTTGTTTTTCAATTTCCTCAGTTGTTAATTCTTCTTCTAATAGTATTTCTAACTCACGTAACGTTACTTGCATATCTCTTTTATAAACTTTTATAAAACTACTTTCAGGTGTTCCAAGAGCGTATGCTCCTAAAGAATAAGTTCTTTTTTTAAAATTTTTTGTTGTCGAAGAGTTAGTTCCATATTTTTTTTCTAAAAATCTAATTAAAGAATTATTCCAAGCAATAAATGCTGGGTCTCGAGAAGTTATGTCTTTTTGTGAAAATTCTTTTGCTTCTTGTACAAATTTTTCTAATTTATTCATTTTAGCCTCCATATAATTTTTATGTGCTAATTATACTATATTTAGACAAAAATTGCTATAGATTTATGAAATGTACATGAAGTTTTATAAGAAATAAAAAAATGTTCTTGATTTTTCTTTGGTATGGTCATATAATAAAAGCACTCCTCACGAGGCTCGATTATAAGTCCCCTTGTTTGGCTAGAAATAGCGAAGGATATTTATATATCCTGCATATTTTGTATGTAGAAAATTTATTTAATAAAGTACTATATACATATATAGAAGTTCTTAACAGCATGGCCTACATCAACTAAAAACACTAACTAAATTAGGTGTAGATAATGTTTGACTTTCAAAATTCTTTTTGTAAAGTTGGCCATGGCTTTAGAAATAATCTTAATGGTTCTTGTAGAACTGTTATCTTATTTCTTGAAGGGACTTCTGAGGTAAAGTTAATTAGGAACCACTCGCAAGCTGTACACTTTCTAAGATTAGAATTGAAGGGGCCTTACTTATTACATTAAGTGCACTAATGTAATTTGATAAGTCTAATCTAAAAAAAGGAGGTGTAAATGATTATGGAAATCTCAAACACAATAGTTTATTTGATATTTGGCATAATGATAGTGGGGAAAGCTTGTGGTTATAGTGAAGAAAAGATAATGAAATTAGTAAAAACGCTTATCGGTTTTGAGATTTTGATAAGTACTAAGTTTGTTATCAAAACAGCAAAGATAGTAATTGAAATTGCTGTTGAATTTTTCACTAAAAACTAATTAACCTTTTCTTTTTATAAGTAAATTAAATTTTAATTTGCTTATAAAAGGAAAAGGAGAATTTATGATAAATTTTGAAAATTGTCAGTTATATAATTTAAAAAGAAAAAGAGATTTATATCATTTAATAAGCTCTACTCCAGAGGAAGTAGGTCTTATTTTAAATAAATACAAAGTTTGTATAAGTGAAGAAAAAAGATTATTAGAAAAACCTAATTTTAAATTAAAACTACTACAAAAAAGAATTTTAAATAAGCTTTATCAGATACAATTTCCAGAATATGTTTTTTCAGGAATAAAAGGAAGGTCAGCTTATGATAATGCTTTAACACATATAAATTCTGAATGTATGTTAAAGTTAGATATGAGTAAGTTTTTTCCGAATACGCATAGAGATAAAGTATATAATTTTTTTTATAGAAAATTAAAAATGTCTGCTGATGTAGCAAAGTTATGTACAGATATTACAACAATTAATTATGATTCTGATAATGTAAATATTGATGATGATGTATTTGAGTACATGAAATTAAAACATATAAAAATTAGAAATCATTTACCATCAGGAACACCAACAAGTCAAATACTATCATATTTAGCTAATTTAGATATGTTTGATGAAGTTTATGGTTATTGTAAATGCCATGGGTTAATTTGTTCTATATATGTAGATGATATAACTTTGTCTACGAATAGAAAAATAAGTTTTGAAGAAGAAAAACAACTAAAAGGTATTGTAAAAAAATATGGTCAAAAAATAAGCAAAAATAAAACTATAAGATATAGCACTAGTGATTATAAGAAGATAACTGGATTTGTAATTTCACCAGAGCACCAATTAGTTGTTGGAAATAAAACAAGATTAAAAATAAAAAGAAAGTTAGCTCAAGTAAAAAACATTAAAGAAATAGATAATTCTTTGAAAAATTCTCTAGTAGGTTTAGCTAATTTTTCGGAATTGTCTGTAAAAAATGCTTATCAAGGGTTAAAGAAACAATTAAAAAATAGTGTTAATTTACAGAAATAGCAAATTTAACAGAAAATAAAAATGTAAATCCATTTAAAAAAAATGCGGGTACCCCCAAAAATTTAAAATGGATTTTATAATTTATTAAAAAAATGCATAAATTTACAAAAATTTAAAATGAACTACACAAGAATTACACAAGAAAATTTGAAAATTAACTGTCGCAAATTTTGCGACAGCTCGAAAACTTTTACCGGAAAAACCGACAAAAGTTTTTTGATATTCCTAAAAAACGTGCAAATGCACAATTTTTAGGAAAGGAAAATTCGGAAATTCCGAATAAAGCTATATAACATTATTCAAAATTATTTGTTATTATTTCAATTGGTCAACGTATTGGGAAACAAAAAATGCTCAAAATACGGCTACAAAGCCAAAAACAATGAATACCCGCTTCCACAAAGACACTTTTTAAAGTGTCTTTTGTTATACTTATTGAGACTTTAAAAATTTTATGATATAAATTATGTATTAAATAATGGGAGAAAACTTTATGGAATTATTTAAAAAATTCGATAAAACAATTTTTTATAAGCAAGATAGTGAATTAGAATATCAAATTAAAGCCTTAAAGAAAATAAATGCTGAATTTCCAAGTAATGATAAAATTCGGACAAAAGTTGAAATTATGTGAATTAGGATTAAAAGGTGAAAAAGAAATTGAATTTGAATTGAAAAATGCAAATATTGGAATGTATGTATTACATGATATTAATATGAAATATGAAGATTTAACGGCACAAATAGACTATATAGTTATTACCCCAGCAAGTATGTATTTTATAGAATGTAAAAATCTGGTAGGAAATATAAGTGTTAATAGTAGAGGCGAATTTATTAGAGAATATACATATAATAGAAAAAAAGTAAGAGAGGGAATTTATTCTCCAATAAGACAAGTTGAAAGACATATAGAAATATTCAAGAAAATTTGGAATAGTAAAAATACAAAACTAATTAATAAGTTACAAATGAGAAATTTTGATAAATGGTGTAAATACATAGTTGTAATGACTAATCCAAAAAGTATATTAGATATAAAATCTGCACCTAAAGAAATTAAAAATAAAATAGTTCGTTCAGATAATTTAGTAAAATATTTACAAAATGATGTAAATAATACAGATAAAGATATGAGATATACAGCAAAGGAAATGAAAGAAAATGCATTTGGAATTATGAATAATTACAATGAGATTATAGATAGAGATTATGAACAAGAATTAAGAAAATGGTTACAAAATAGTATATCATTAGAAAATTCATTAAATAAAATTGCTGATAGCTGTAAAGAAAATAGAGAAGAAATATTAAAAAAAGAGTTAAAAGATTTTAGAAGAGAAACTTCAAAAGAAAAGAATATACCAGCATATTATATTTTTAATAATGATGAATTAGAAAAATTAGTAAAATATAGACCTAAAAATATTACAGAACTTAAGAATTTAAAAATTCTATCAGATATTAAAATAAAGATTCATGGACAAAAAATTGTTGAGATTATAAATAATAAAAGTAGTTTATAAAATTTATTTAATATTATCAGCATATGTATCTTAACAATATATTAAATAAAAAATAGGAGAAATTAAATTGAAAGAAAAAATAATTAAAGAAGTATTAGAATTAGTTGATATGTCGTTGAACAAATTGTACGAAAAAGATAAATATTTGATACAAAATAATTCTACAGAAAGAAATATAGTTTTTCATTTTTCAAAATATTTTTATATTTTTTTTGATAAAAAATATTCTAAAACATATGATGATTTGTGCATTGATTGTGAATATGATAGAGATGGTTTTGATAAGAAAAATATCTTAGACGATAGTGAAAATGAAAAAAATATTTATCCTGATTTTATTTTACATAAAAGAGGAAAAGATAGTAATAAGAATATTTTAGTAATAGAATTTAAAATGTATGACAATATAAACACAAGAGAATTGAAAAGAGATATAATTAAATTGAAAAAACTAACAGATCCAAATGCTAATTTTAAATATAAATTGGGTTTACACATAATAATAGGAAAAGAGAGAGAAGAAGTTAAAATTGTAAAATATGTAGATGGAAAAAAAGTAGAAAATAAAGAAGATCAAATTTTTTAGTACGAGTTTCTTTTTACCTTATATCAATTGTAATAATATTTTAAATTGTCAGAATTATTTATATATAGTATTTAAATATAAAC
Organism: uncultured Clostridia bacterium; assembly: GCA_944390285.1. GTDB lineage: Bacteria > Bacillota > Clostridia > TANB77 > CAG-508 > Scatovivens. The sequence continues at coordinate 267,534 of CALXPN010000001.1, read as the reverse complement.
AAAAGTATGATATAAATATGCTATAAATAAATTATTCAATTAGTATTAATGGAGGAAGAAAGTGGAGAAAATAAGACCTTTTGTAAAATGGGCTGGGGGAAAATCTCAACTTATAGGACAAATAAATAAATATTTACCAACAGAATTAACAGATGGAAAAATAAAAACATATATAGAACCATTTGTTGGTGGTGGTGCTATGCTAATAGAAGTGCTTCAAAAGTACAATATCGAAAATGCTATTGCTTTTGATATTAATGCTGATTTGATTAATTGTTATTTAGTTGCTAAAAATAATGTTGAAGAACTTATTACTAAATTAGATGAAAAAGAAAAGAAATATAAAAGTCTAGAAAATGCTAAAAGAAAAGAATATTTTTATGAAATAAGAACTGAATATAATTCTTATGAGTTACAAGATAAAATAATTAATGTTAAAAGAGCATCAGAATTTATATTTTTAAATAAAACTTGTTTTAATGGTTTATATAGAGTAAATAGTAATAATAAATTTAATGTTCCTTTTAATAATGCAAAAAATCCAACAATTTGTGATTCTACGAATTTGAGAAACTTGTCAAAACTTATTCAAGATGTTGATTTTTATTGTGGAGATTATAAAAAATCAGAAAAATATACAAATAAAGATACATTTATCTATTTTGATCCACCATATAGACCTTTAAATACAACTTCTGGATTTACTTCATATACTAAAGAAGAATTTAATGATGATGATCAAAGAAAATTAGGAAAATTTTATAAAGAACTATCTTTAAAAGGAGCAAAGTTAATGTTAAGTAATTCAAATCCTAAAAACACAAATAAAGATGATAACTTTTTTGTAGATCTATATGATGGATTTAAGTTGAATGAAGTATTAGCAAATAGAAATATTAATTCAAAAGGAAATGGAAGAAAAGCCATTTCAGAATTACTAATAACAAATTATTAATTGGAGAAATAAATGTATAAAGGGAAGTTTTACTTTCAAGAAAATGATTTTAATTTAATAAATGGAGATTCTCTAAAAATACTAAAAAAATTCGAAGAAAAAAGTATAGATGTAATTTTTGCAGACCCACCATATTTTCTTTCTAATAATGGAATTACTTGTAAGTCTGGAAAAATGGTTAGTGTTAATAAAGGAAATTGGGATAAATGTGATTCTTTAAAAGATAAACACGATTTCAATAAAAAATGGATTAAAGAATGCCATAGAGTTTTAAAAGATAATGGAACAATATGGATTAGTGGTACTTTGCATAATATTTACTCAATAGGTATGGCACTTGAAGAAAATGGATTTAAAATTATAAATAATATAACTTGGCAAAAAACTAATCCACCTCCAAATTTGGCTTGTAAAACTTTTACACACTCAACAGAAACTATACTTTGGGCAAAGAAAAATTTACCAAAAGTAAAATATACATTTAACTACGATTTGATGAAAAAATTAAATGATAATAAACAAATGAAAGATGTTTGGACAACTAGTCTTACAAAACCATCTGAAAAGAAACAAGGAAAACATCCAACGCAAAAACCACTAGAAATACTTGAAAAAATAATTTTAGCTTCAACACATGAAAATAATTTAATATTAGATCCGTTTTGTGGTAGCAGTACCACAGGAATTGTGGCTAATAAATTAAATAGAAAATACATAGGAATAGACAATGAAAAAGAATATTTAGATTTATCTATAAAAAGATATAAAGAAATAAAGGAGAAAGAAAATGCCAATACCTAAATATGATGAAATGTATAATGATATGTTAAATGTTTTGAAAGACAAGAAAGAACATACAATTCAAGAAATAAGAAACTATATTATAAAAGTATACAATATTAGTGAATTAGAGCAAAAAGAAACATTGAACAGTGGAAGAAATTTATTTACTAATAGAGTAGGTTGGACAGCTACTTATTTGAAAAAAGCTGGAGTTATATCTAGTTCTAAAAGAGGAATATTTTCTATTACAAAAGATGGACTTGAATTATTAAAAAAAAATATAAAAATAGATAATAATGAATTATCAAAATTTGAGTCTTTTTTAAAATTTAAAGGAGAAATACATAATAAAAAAGAAAACATAGATAATGAAGATGATAAATATACACCTCAAGAAGAAATCGATAATGCTATTACGAAGCTAAATTCTGAATTAGAAAGTGAATTGCTACAAGAAATATTGAATCAAACATCTGACTTTTTGGAAAATTTGGCAGTAAAATTAATAACAGCAATGGGATATGGAAAAATAGAAAATGCTACTGTAACTCCTAAGACTAATGATGAAGGAATTGATGGAATTGTATTAGAAGATGAGTTAGGAATAAATACGATATATATTCAAACAAAAAGATTTGATAAAGATAGTGGAATTTCTAGACCTGAACTTCAAAGATTCGTGGGAGCAATGGCTGGTAAAAATATAAAAAAAGGAGTATTTATTACAACAAGTTATTTTGGAAAACCAGCGATTCAATATGCCGAAAATCAAAATATTATTTTAATAGATGGAGAAAAATTAGTAAAACTAATGATTAAATATAATGTTGGATGCTATACAGAAACAGAATATAAAATAAAAAAATTAGATTTAGACTTTTTCGAAAATATATAGGAGGTAGAAAATGACAAGAAATTTTTCCGAATGGCTATTAACATTTACAGATAGTATTGCAAATTATAAATATTACATAGATTTTGAAACTGTATATAAAAATGCTGAAAAATTAAAAGTAGAATTAAATATATTAAATTCTTTAATTGGAAGTAAAAATATTGAAAGTGATTTTGAAAATATAATTGCTAAATATCCAGAAGTACTAAAATGTATTCCAATTCTTTTAGCAGTTAGACAAAGTGAAATACTTGTACTTGATAAAGATGGAAATAACTTTATATATGATTTTAAAAAGATGAATTATACATTAGAACAATATAAAACATTTATGAGAGAAACAGGGTTATTTGATTTAATCCAAAATCATTTAGTAAATAATTTATATGATTATGTTTTAGGCGTTGAATCTGGTTTAAATTCAAATGCAAGAAAAAATCGTGGTGGACATTTAATGGAAGATTTAATTGAAAATTTTTTAATTAAGTCTGGTTTTAAGAAAGATGAAACATATTTTAAAGAAATGTATTTACAAAAAATTGAAGAAAAATGGAAATTAGATATGTCTTTTATAAGTAATCAAAATCAAACAACTAAAAGATTTGATTTTGTTGTAAAGACAGATAATTGTATTTACGGAATTGAAACTAATTTTTATGCTTCAAGTGGTTCTAAATTAAATGAAACGGCTAGAAGCTATAAAATGTTAGCTGAAGAATCTAAAAATGTATATGGATTTAAGTTTGTTTGGTTTACTGATGGCTATGGTTGGTATTCGGCAAAAAATAATTTAAAAGAAACTTTTGATACAATGGAAGATATATACAACATAAATGATATAAAAAATGGAATTATTAAAGAAATATTGAAGTAATACAAATGAAGAGTAGATTTATTGATTCTACTCTTTTTTGATAGTTTAAAATATAAGGAGAGTAATTATGGAAAAATATTTAAAAGATGATGAAATAATGGAAATTTTGGAGAAATATATAGATATGAATAAAAAAACAGAATATGCAGTTTTGATTGATGGAGAATGGGGATCAGGAAAAACATATTTTATTAATCATGTATTTATTAAATATTTAGAAGAAAATGAAATTGAATTTTCCAAAATTTCTTTATATGGAGTTACATCCAAAAAGGAAATTGATGACAAAATAACAGAAAGCATTTTAGAAAAAGCACATCCAAAGTTTGGAAAATTATTAGCTGTTACATTTAATAATATAAATACTATCAGTGATTTGGCTAGTAAAGTTATTCCTAAACCTGTTCAAGAAGTCATTGGAAATATAGATGTAAAAAATTTATTATCTAAATTGCAAGATATAGATAATCATATTATAATATTTGATGATTTAGAAAGATGTAATTTAGAAATTAATGTTATATTAGGTTATATTAATGAATATGTAGAAAATAAAAATAACAAAGTTATTATAGTTGCTAATCAAAAAGAAATTTCAAAAAGTAAAAAAATGAATAATTTAGAATTAAAATATTTAGCAGTAAGACCATATAATAAACAAATTTGTTCACAGCGCGAGAAAGATAAATTTCAATACCATAATATATTGAACAAATATAAAAATATACAAGAAGATAATATAGAAAAATCAATATTAGATAAGAGAGTGTTGGAATTATTTTCCGAAGATATTATGTATAAGGAAATTAAAGAAAAAGTAATAGGAAAAGAAATATATTATTTACCTAATGTAGAACAAATATGTAAGGAGTTAAGTAAAAATTCAAGTAATGACTGCTGTAAAAAAATATTAAATGATAATGCAGAAGAAATTTCTAAAATAATGATGAATGAAAAACATAATAATATTAGAACTTTAAAATTGGTTATAGAAAAGTTTGAAGAAATTATGATAGGATTAGAACAATATAATATAAAAAAAGATAAAGATTATGAAAAAATATTTACAGCTATACTCTTATATTTATTAAAAGCTTATATTTTAAAAAAGAAAGAAGACAAGATATATGAATGGAATGGAAATGCTGAATATGATTTAAAATATAGTGCTCAAGCCAAGTTTAGATTTGTTGATGATATGATATTAACAGAAAAAATAAATTATGAAAAAGTTGATAAATGTTTGGAAGAATATTCTAAAGAAATAAAATCGCAAATTGAATCTAATGCGAAAGATCCTGTATTTATATTAAAAAATTACTATTGGGAATTTGAAGATAATGAAATAAAACAGTATACGCAAAAAATATATGAAAAATTAGAAAATCAAGAGTACGATATTTCTTCTTATCCTAAAATTATATATGTGCTGTTAAATATAAAAAAATTAGAATTAAAAGATTTTAATTTTGACAAATATTTTAATTTAATGCAAAATAACATTAGTAACAATAAAGATACTTTAAAAAATGAGGTATTTTATAAAGGTTTTAATATTCAGAGTAGAGAGGTTTTAGAAGAATATAAAGAAAAAATAAAAGAACTGGAAAATATTTTAGAAATTACAATTAATACTAGAATAACAGAAGATATTAATACTATTATAAATTGGGATAGTGGATGGAGTGATAATTTAAATTCATATTTGAACAATATTTCTGTAAATAAATTTAAATTATTTTTAGAAATAGATATAGAAAATTTAATACTGGTATTTAAAAAATCAAAAACAAAAGATATATGTAATTTCAGATATATTATATTGAACAGAGATATTTTTTTAGAAGAAGTAAAACAAGTTGAGTTATTAATTAATAAATTAGATGATTTAATAAGAGAAGAGAATAGATGTACACAGAAATATAATTTTCAATTATTAAAAGACAATTTAATTGAAAAATTGAATTATATAAATTAATTTCCATTACTTTACTAAAAAAATGTCCTCTTTCTAAAAATGAGGACATTTTTTATGTTTGAATTCTAGAGACTAATGCTGGTTATGTAAATGCTTTAAGTTATTAAAGGCTACAAGTTGATGAAATATTTGTTAAACGATTTTACATTAAAATTATAATGAATATAGCAAATATTGATAAAAAAATGGTTATTTTTTTTACTAATTCTATTTGTTTTTTTGGCATGCTAACAAATATTTTTTCTGGATTTTTACTAGATACATATATTTTTACTTTTTCGTTTTTATGATAGTTAAAATATCCTGTCTTATATGAAATTCCTACATATTTTTTTTTATTTAAGTAATATTCGAATTTATATCCATTATAAAAATCAGTGCCTTTACATATTGCTTCTACTTCAGAATAACCATTTTTAATGAATCTCCTTTTATCATTTTTTTCTGAAAAAAGCACAAATCCAGGAACAATTGGAAAAAATATAACCATTATATATTGAAAGACATGTTGGTCTATTTTCCATATATCTAAAGTATATAGTAATATATATAAACCAACTATTGTTATTAAATAGCCATAAGTAAAGTATTTAATTGAGATAATTCCAAATATGAAAAAATCTAGTCCAATTATAAATAATGGATTACCAAATTGAAAATATAATTCTAATCCAAACAATACTAATGTAAGCAAAAAGAATATACCTAATATAATTGAAATAATTTTTTTCTTCATATAATTCCTCCATGTTTTGGTTATAAAATTTATTAAATTTATATATTTTATATTTAATTTAAATCCAAACTTGATTATTCAATTTTTTCCACTCTTTTTATAGATTTATTATATAATTTTTTTGTAGGTCAAACAAGCAAAATGATATATTTTTGAAATCTTACATAAAGTAAAAATTAATTAACATGTTTCCATTGTGACTTTAAAGCAATTTGATATAAGTTCGTGGAATAATATTAACTAAAAATTTTGAATAAATATTTTGCATAATTTTACTATATATAAGCATAATATTTATAAGAACCAGAATAATGGAGGTTTAAATATTATGAAAATATTATATTATATAGCATTAACTTTAGTAATTGTAGGAGCTATAAATTGGCTTTTAATAGGGCTTTTTAGTTTTGATTTGGTTGCTACATTATTTGGAGAGATGAGTTTATTAAGCAGAATAGTATATTCATTAGTTGGAATTAGTGGTTTAATTTCAATAGGAATTTATTCTAAAATTGATAAATAAAATTGAATAATAAAATAAAAAAGTTAAGATTAAAATTTATAATCTTAACTTTTTCTATTTTAATTTATATTTAGTAATCAGATCTTCTATCTAACCTCAAATTGGAATCGCTTTTAGTAGTTAAATATTTTAAAAAGATACCTTGAGCTATTGCTTCACCAGATTTAAAATTTACTGTTTCTGGCCCTTCATTTTGAATTTTTATGAAAATATGTCCTTCATTATCTTTGTTATTATAATAATCTGCATCAATTATTCCTATTTGATTTACTAATCTAATATTATATTTAAATCCCATTGAACTTCTTATGACAATCAGTAATACTTCATCATTTTGAAAGTATGATTTTATCCCTGTAGGTAGTTTAACAATTTCTTTTGGTTTCAATTCTAAATTTTCTAATAGATATATATCATATCCAGCTGTTGATTTAGAATCTCTTGTAGGTAACTTATATGTGTCATAAAGTGTTTTATCTTTTTTTACATCTTTACAAAATTGTTCAAAACTAATTTTTTCAAAATCTCTCATATTACTCTTTCCTTTCATAATTATTGAATATTTAATTATATATGTAATTAGCTTATTCTAAAATTAAAGCTTTTTTAGGACAGAAGTTTGAACATTTTCCACATTTTATGCATTTATCATGGTCTATTGTTGGAGCTTCAAAATTTTTTTGAGAAAGAGCTCCAACTGGACAAACATTTACAGCTGGACATTTGTGATTTTGAGGGCAATTTTCTAGTATTATTTTTAATTTTTTTTCCATAATTTTCTCCTTTCTAAAATTTAATTAGACTAATTTTTTATAATATTTGGCAATAAAGTTATTTTATAATTATTAAGTAATTTTTTTCCATAACATTTTATTATTATTAAATTTATAGTTTAATTTATTTTCATCATTTAAATATGATAAATAAGATTTAATTGTGCTTCCTACAAGTACATATTGATTTTCGTTCATATTTAAATTATATTCATCAAAAATATATTTTAGTATTTCTTCAAAAGTTTTTTCATTTTCACAGACATTATAAATTTTATTTGATATTTCTTCAATTTTATTCTTATTAATTTCTATTAAAGAAGAAATATCGTGAGTTGCTTCACAATGAGAAGGTATGTATAAATTACCATTTAGAGTACTTAAAAAATCTAAAGTTTTAAGATATTCTTTTATATCATAAATAAAAAATAAATGATATTTTGTAATAGTTTCTCTACTAAATAATGAATCAGCTAAAAAATATATATTATCACTTGTTTTAATTCCTATCATATCAAAAAAATGACCTTTTAGTGAGAAATATTCTAAACCTTCAGGTAAATTATCTTGTATTTGTATAACATTTGAAGATTTCGCAAGTAAAAATTTATTTTTAAGATTTTTAAAAGGATATCCTCCATATAAAAAAGAAGATTCTAATATAGGAAATTCTGTAAAAGTTTTTTCGATGCCTTTAGAATAGATATCACAATTAGTTCTATCTTGAATAATTTTATTTCCTCCAATATGATCTGCATTGGAATGAGTGTTTATAATTCCTTTTACTTTCCAATTGTTACTTTCAATAATTTTTAAAATTTTCTTTCCAGCATCTTTATCATTTCCACTATCAATTAAATAAACATTATTATCATTTATTTTGTATATACCAATATTAGTAGCATTTTTTATATAATAAGTTTTTTCTCCAACTTGTATTAATTCCATAAATTAATCCTTTCCATATTTTATTTAATTTATTATATCATTTAGTAATAATATATTCTACATAATTAAAAGTTTATTTTAGAAACATGACAAAAAAATAATTAAATTTGAAAATAAAATTAATGATATGACAAAATTTAATAAAAAAATTTAATTAGTGTAATAGTGAATTTGTAAGCCTTTAAATACAATGTTATGTGTAGTTGACAAATTGATTATACAAAATGGTTGAAGTATTTTGACTATTTTTTTATAATAAAATTATGAGGAGTGATGTACAAATGAAATTAAATGAAAAATTAATGAAATTAAGAAAAGAAAGAGGTCTTTCACAAGAAGAATTTGGAAATGAAATAAATGTTTCAAGGCAGGCTGTATCAAAATGGGAAGCAGGTACAACTAAACCAGATATTGAGAAAATTAAAGAAATTTCTAAATATTTTGATGTTAGTTTTGAATATTTATTAAATGATGAAATGGACGAGTTGGAAAAAAAATCTTTTCAAACTAAGACTATGAAAAACAAACATACTATATTGAAAATATTACTTATTATATTTATAGTATATTTTATTTGGTCAGTATATAAATTTATAGCTCTATTTAGATATTACAAAATAGCTGATAGTTTTTCGGAAGAAAAATTTTGGATGAATGAATCGTGCTATTCTTATAGGGAAAATGCTACAGTTGATTATACGGTAGAAAAGATAGGAAATAAAGTGATAAACTATTCTTATGGAGATTATAATTCAGATGATATGCCAACAGATAAAAATGGTAATGAGATTCCGCATTATATAGACTTTTATGATTATGATAGAAAACTTGCATATACACTTATATATGATAAAGAAAATAAGGCTTATTATTATATGAATAATATTGATAATTATTTAGATGAAGAGGCATGGGAAATAATAATAGGCACAGGAAGAATAATAAAAGATAATACTTTTAATTTTATACCTTCTAATTTAAAGAGTATTTTATTTGCATCTATAAATCCTATGTATCAAGTTTCAATAAAAGAAAATACTATTTATATAAATAATTTTAACAAAGCAAAATGTAGAATTATTCTAAGTGAAGATGGATTGATAACAAATTATGCTTTGATGACTGAATTTGATGGTGGAATACAAATAACTTATAGCTATGATTATGTTCAAGATCATTTTAATGAAAAAGAAATAAAAGATCCGTTAGATATTTATAAAGATATAATATTAAATTATTCAGAAGTACAGCAATAGAATAAACTTCAATAAATTTGTAAAGAAACTAAAATTTGTCAAAAATTATAAAAAATATTAATGATATATGTTTTTGTATTTACAAAATAGAAAATAAGTAATATTATTAAATAGAATTAATATAAAAATTAAGGAGTATTTATGCTAAAAAATATATTTAAAATTATTTTTATAATAATATTGTTACTTTTTATTTTATTAATTGTGTTTGCAGTAATAAGGCCAGAATACATAAAATACAAACAAAATAAAAAAGAGGTTGTTGTAGATACTAGTGGAGAAAGAGCTACTTCTAAAAATAAAGTTTCAGATAATGAAAAAAATAGTTCTGCCCAAAGTAAAGAATATGATTCATTTACTTTAGATGATAGGATTCTATTATATGAAGGAGACTTAAATTCAGATTCAATGAATAAACTAATAGATATATTATTAGAAGATATTGAAAGTACAGCTTTCACAAAGCTTGATATAAATTTAAATGGAACAGAATTATCGTATTATAATGATAAAGAAAATTATATTTCGAATTTAAATAATTTTAAAAATTCTATAAAACAAGAGAATAATTATTATGTAGAATTTGAATATAATGGTATTAGAAGTTCTATTGATAAAATTATAGTAAGAAGTAAATAGAATTGAAATATTATGTAAAATATGTTAAAATAACAAATAGTTACAAATAATTATAAATCCTATACAATTAAAAAGGAGGAACAAAGCATGGGATTTTTTAAAAACATCAAGGAGAGTTTTAATGCAGGAAGAAACCTTGCAAAAGAAAACTCATACAGACGGAAAAAGGAACAAGAAAATCCTGTAAAACTGGTTGAGCCTAGTACAGGCAATATCATCAAACTTCAACTATTTGGGAGTGAAGAAACAAAGGAAATTTGCATATCTTTTTTAAAGGACTATGCAAAAAGTTTGCAAGTTATTGAAGAGACAGTCAGATATGAATCTGATGGAGATTTCTTCGTAGTTATTATGCCTGAAGATATGGCAGAAGCTCAAAGAACAATGTGGAGAAGATGATAAACCAGAAAGGCCCTGTGTGTTGATTTAATGATATACAAACACACAGGGCTTAAAAATAAGAAAGGAAATGTAAATGAAAAAAGCAATTATAACTCCACATTTAGGAATTGAATTAACACAAAGATGTAATTTAAATTGTAGACATTGTTTTAGAGGAGAAGCTAGAAATAAAGATATATCAAGAGAAATTATAGAAAAAGTTTTTGATGAAGTGAAATATGTAGGAACATTAGATTTATCTGGTGGAGAAGTATTTTTGGCATATGAACATTTAAAAATGTTGTTAGAAATTGCAAAAGAAAAAGAAGTAAAAATCGAATCATGTAGTATGCTTATAAATGGAACAATTTATGATGAGAGAATATATAAATTATTAGACGAATTTTTTGGAGAAGACTATCAAGTAGGAATTAGTTCAGATGATTTCCATGATAAAAGCATACAAAGAATTTATGGTAATAACCAACAAAAAGATTCAAAAAATCCTAATTTACATCCATTATCTATGAATGATGTAAAAAACAATATGTCAAGACATATGTATAATGAGCATAGTATAGGTTTTCAAAGAGTTAGTAATAGATTAATAGAAAATGGAAGAGCTATTAATACAAAAACACCACATAAAGAGTTTGAAGCATTAGGATATTATTATAATAATGTAAATCCAAATATTTTATTAGTAGGACCAATGGTATTTGTTGGTGCAGATGGTTATATATCAGATATAAACTCAGATGTAGAAAAAAGAAAAGCTCAATCATTAGGAAATTTAAGTGATAGCTCAATAAGTGCTTTAGTTTTAAATGGAGGAATTGAAATTAAATGTGGAAATATTGATGAGTTTTTTGAATTAATGGAGAAAAGAGAATATGAATTTGCAACTCATCAAGGAGATCATTTAGGTTTTCAAGATGGAGAAATGATTCATATAGAGTATAAAGAAGATGAAGAATATAAAAAAGCTGTAGAAGAGTTACCAGAGTTTTTGAAAAGAGCAAGTCAAGCTATATTAGACGGAAAGATGGAAGAATTTATAATGAATGATGAATACTTTAATACATATCCAAATGATATATCACAGATTGATCATGATGAATATCCTGATGATAGATAATATAAAAATTATTTTATTTTGAGAAAAGTTTTTTTACTAATTTTTCATGAATTGGTCTACCAAAATCACAAATATTTTCATCAGCTATATTTTCAAAAGAAATCCATTTTATTCCTTTGGATTCATCTTTTTTATATGCTAAAGGTATCTTGTCATCTGCTTCCATTAAATATATAGTATCAAAATGAATATGTGGTAAAACGTATTCACCTCTTTTCATATGTCCTTTTACAGCTACAGATTGAATTGAGAAAATAGAATCATCCAATATTTTAGGTGTAAGACCAGATTCTTCTTTAATTTCACGAATTGCAACAGAAAGGAGATCGTTTTCACCATCTGCATGTCCACCTGGATAAATCCAACCATTATATATTAGATGATATACTCCAAGCATTTTATTTCTTTCTTTATTAACTACAAATGCAGATGAAGAGAAGTGCCCAAATGTATTTTTTCTAGTCAATATATCATCAAAAGTGTTTATAAATTTTAAAAATTGTTTTTTATCGTTTTCTTCTTGTTCATTAAATGGAACATAATTTTCAATTTCTTTTTTTAAATTCATAATTTAATCTCCCTATTTATTATTATAAAATAAATTATAATAATTATATCATAAAAAATTAAAATTGAATTTAAATTTTGAAAAATAATATCAATTAATTAGATTGTAAATATAAAAAGTTATTGTTATAATAATTATAAATACTATAAAATCTAGTTTTATAATAGGGTGATAAAATGAAGCAATTTTCATTAAGAATAGATTCTCCAGTAAATGGAATTTATCTTAATTCAGAAACTATTGATTTATTAAGTATAATTCAATGTAAAAATATAGAAGAATTACAGAAGTTTGTGTTAGAATGTTCACAATTTAATGTTTCAGAAGCAGATATGATAAATTGGAGAGAAAATGATATAGAAAATATAAAAAGAAGATTAGTAGAGCAATATAAAAAAACTTTAATCCCATTAAAACAAAAAATAATGGATAGAAATAGTGTAGTTAGATCTGTCTTAGAACATTCTGGAATATATGATAAAAAATATATAAAACTATTTTTAAAAGGTGGTTATGAAGGTTTTGTTTCAAGATTACAAGAAGAAAATCCAGAACAATATAATTCTGTTGCAGAAAAATCACATAGATTTATTGCATCTGAGAGAGATCAAATTAAAAGCGTAACTTATGAAGAACTACTAGGCTTGAATGAAAACTTACATAATCATAATACAGTTTTAGTAGCTTCTGGTAGATTTTATGATGTAACAAAAAAATTATATAATGAAAATATACCTAATATGGAAAAATATGATTTTTATTATCCGAAAAGAGCATTAGATTTCTGTTATAGAAATGGAATGAATGTAAGATATCATACTTTATTAGATAAGCAAACATTAGAAGATCATTTCAAAGGAAAGTCAAAACAAGAAATTTTAAAAGAGTTAAAAGAATATGTAAAACAATCTATAGACTTTATTTCTAAATATAATGAAGAACATAAAATAAATGGAAAAGGGATAATAAATTCTGTGGATTTATTTAATGAGATAATTTCTTTTGATGAGCCATATAGGAATATGTGGCAAGAATTGTATGGTATATCAACACAAGAATTAGTAGAAGTTTTTGGGTATGCTTATGATAATAAACCAGATGGTGTTAAGTATTTATATAATGAACCATTTTTAGAAAATCATGAAAGAAGAAAAGCAGTAATAGATCAATTAGAAGAAATAAATGAACATATACCTTTGATAGATACATTAGGTAGTCAAATGCATATTGTAATGACACAAGATATAGGGGAAATTAAAAAATGTTTTTACGATTTAAAAAAATTAGAAAAAGCAGGAATAGGAATTCAAATAACAGAATTTGATATGTGTTTGCCGGAAAAATTTTTATTTGATGAAAAAGGAAGAATTAGTAAAAAATATAGTCCAGAATTTATATATAATTATAAAGAACAAAAAATTAAAGAAATTTCGGACGCGATTAATGAAACAGAAATTCAAATAGAAGGAATAACATATTGGTCTGTTAGTGACAAATTAGATCATAATTTGGAAAGAACTAATACAGCGACTTATCAAAAAGGTTTGAAAAGAGAAATTGCTAATAGTAGATATGCTGGTTTATATACAGGACTAGAAAGAAGTAGAACAAAATCAGTAGAGGACTTATGCAGAGAAACTTCAGAAGAACAACCAGATGTTGAGTTAATTGCTAATATAGAAAAAGAAGGAAAAAAGAAAAAAGAAGGTAATAAAGATTTAAACGAAAAAGGATTATTTTAAGGGTAAGGAGTTTTTTATGATAAAATTAGAATATGGAATAGCGTATAAAGAGGTATTAGAAATATTAAAATATATTCCAATAGAAGACTATAATAAAATACCCAAAGATAAAATAGAATTATTTGAAACTAATGCAAATAAAGACTATATTTTTAATTATGATCCAAATAAAACATTAAATGAACAAAATGTATCAAAAATTGCAAAAGGTATTATAGCAATATTATTTAGAGATTATTGGGCAACAGAAACTCAAAGACAAAAGATTATTAATATGCAAAATTATGAAAGGAGAAAATTAGAAGAAGAAAAATTAAAGAAATATAATCCAGATAATCTCTTTAAAGATTCTTCAACTGAAAATATTTCTGAAACAATTAAAGAAAAAGCTTTAATAGAAACTAAAAAAGAAAAATTTCATGAAAAAATATTAAAATTATTAAAAAAATTTTTTCATAATTAATTATTTCTAAGCTGATGAAATTAGAATAATTTAATTATTAAAAAACTATTGAAAAAATAATTTTTATGGTATAATAAATTTATTAAAAACATAGGAGAAAAAAAGATATGAAAAAAGGGTATATATTAAAAGATACTAAAAAAAAGCAGAAAGGTATAAGATTTATTATTTCTGGTGAAATTCCAAGAGGTAAAACTATAGATGACATAGAGGCAATGGTTATAGAAAATGGAGAAGAAATTATACATACTCCTATTAATGAAGAGCCAGAAGAACATATAATAGAAGAAAAACCACAAAATGGCGGTGATGAAGGTAGACATACTGGAGAAGTGGATTATGTTCCAATAATAACTACTGAATCTGAAAAGCCAATAAGTGAGCCAACAGAGAATGATGAAATAAAAAATGATGAAGAAAAAAAAGATGATAAAAAAACTAAAATACTTCCACCATGGATAGGTAAAGCTGTAAAAATTGGATCAGCAGTTATAGCTGCAGGATTAATATTATCTGCTATAGCAACAACTAAAGTAGTAACTACAGATGAAATTGTAACTCCTAGTGACTATAAAGCGACAGATGAAGTTTCAGATATCATTTTAACTAGCTTTAAAGACGGAGAAGTGATGATACCATCATCAGTAATTCCAAATCCAGGTATTCTTATAAAACATCAAAGAGCAGAATATATTGCAGAAAATAATGGAACACGTGAAGGTGTTAATGAATATTTAGAAAATTCAACAGATGAATCGAGAATAGCAGAAGAGGAAAAAATTGAAGAAATAACAAAATCATTTGATGAACAACAAAAGATTATACATGAAGCCCAAAAGATTTTAGAAGATTCGAATGCTACTGATTCTCAAAAATATGAAGCTATACAAACAATAAAATCAGCTAAATCAGAAGAAATAAGTATATATACAACAAATTATGATTTATATAAACAGTACAGTCAAAAGTCTGTAGATGCATTTAATAAAGATGGTGGAGATGAAAGAAGTGAATTTGAAACAGATGTTGCAGGATTAGAAAATTCAGAATATATGATAGCAATATCAAATCTAGAAAGAGATGAAAGTTCTTTAAGATCAATACTTGGAGTGCTTGATAATCCAGAAATGTTATTTGAAGAAACTTCTCCAGCTGAAGGAACAACAGTTAAAGATTATGTTATAGAAACAGAAATTTTTGGAAAACCTGTAAAATTTTGGGAAAAATCAGATAAATTTTATATATCTGTGGATTATGATACAGATTTACAATTACAAGAAGGACATCAAGTAGGTTCTGGAATAACTGCTATTACTGCAGACGAAATTACTGAAATAGAAACTACATCTAAAAATATATTTGGAATTGGAAAATTTGTAGAATGTTGGACACAAGGAAAAGATATAGAAGAAGTTTCGATTTTTGGTAAGACTATATATGAGAATGATAAAGAAGATTCTGGTAGAGAAGACTAAAATACGGAGGAAAGAAAAAATGGTATATCAAGTTACTCAAGAAGAAGATAGAATGCTTATGGAAGCAAAAGAAATATTTAAATTATTAGATAGAAATATTTATAATAAAATTCCAGATAAAATAAAAGATTTAGTGGAATCATATAATGGAAAATATGAATTTGTATATGATAAAACAAAAGATTTAAATAATCAAAAAATTTCTCAAAAAACAAAAGATTTTATAGTTTATGTTTATTATTCTATTGCATCACCAGAAGAAAGAGAAAAAATAAAAGAAAATATAAGCAAATATGAACAAAAATTAAAACAGCAAGAAAAAGAATTAAATGAAAAATATTCTTATGAAAAATTGTTTGAAAATAACAATTTAAAATCTCAAAAAATTGAAAATAATTTATCATCAGAAACTCAAGAAGCTTTAATAGAAATAGAAAAAGAGAGCTTTATTTCTAAAATTATTAATAAAATAAAATCAATATTTTTTAAGAAAGGATAATTAATATGGCTAAGAGCGAGAAATATGAAAAAGGAAGTATTTTAAAATTTGATAATAAAGTAATGGATACAGTTATAGTAATTGGTGAAACTGTGAAAGATAATGAACAATATATTTTAGTCGCACCATTTAAAGAAGTAGGTAAACAGACAGTTATAACAGATAAATCTAAATTACTATTATTAAAGATTTCAGATGATGATAATATTTATGTTGAAACTAATAAGGATATTGTAAGACCAGTTCTTTCAGAAATATTAAAATAAGAGAAAATATGAAAATAGGTTTTTATGCTGGTAGTTTTGATCCATTTACAAATGGTCATTTACATGTTATAAAAAAAGCATCTGAATTATTTGATAAGATTGTAATAGGAATAGGTATAAATGATAAAAAGGAAAATAGATTCGATAGAGATTTAATGAAAACTGCAATTGAAAAAGTTTTGAATAGAGAAAATATAACAAATTATAATATTTTAATATATGATAAACTATCTACAGATGTAGCAAAAGAAAATAATTGCACTTTTTTAGTAAGAGGAATAAGAAATGGAATGGATTATGAATATGAAGAAAATCTAGCTTTAATTAATGAAGATATATCAGGTCTAGATACGGTATATGTTAGAGCTGGAAAGTTCGGAAATATAAGTTCCAGTTCTGTTATGGAATTATTAAAATATGGAAAAGATATTTCAAAATATGTTCCAAAAGAGGTTTTAGAAATAATCTTAAATAAATAAGATTTCTTATTTATTTAAGATTATTTTCTTTAAAAAATCGTTTTATAAATTCATTCTTGTTATTAAGTAATTTTCTTATTTCAGAAAGAAAATTTTCATATTCTTCATCTTTAAAATAAAATTTAGCATAACCATTAAAACCAAATTTTCTTTTTAAAACATCATAAGAATTTTCACATGATTCCATATTTGAGGCATTTGGATTACTACTCTTATAAAAAGCATGAGTTCTATGTAAACATTGAAGAACAGTATTATTTCTATCTGCACTAGATACAATTTTTCCATAAATAGTTCTTGGTTCGTGATTAGAAGAAGCTCTGTGATCTTCAATAGCTTCAGCCATTATTTTAATTTGAGATTTATTAAAAAAATTTTCAAGATTATTATCTTTTAATAGAATTTTAGCAGAAATTAGTTCATGTGTTTTTTTATCAACAACATATCCTAAATCGTGATATACTGCAATTGTATATACCATATCATAATTAATATTAGGAATTGTTTTTGCGAATTTTAAGCTTCTATTAATTACATATTTGATATGTTCTAAATCATGACCATTTTGAAAACTAGTATATTGTGGCAAAATATTTTCTTCTAGATATTTTTGTAAATCTTGACTTATAAGCATTTTATTCTCCAATTTAATTTTATTATATTAATTATATAAATAATACTATATTTTATAAAAAAATACTATACTATAATTGAAAATAAAAAAGAAGTATTATATAATTCAAATATAATAGATTTATATATGAAAAGGAAGTAAAATGGAAATAAATATAATTTCGAATTCGGAAAATGAAACAATTGAACTTGGGAAAAAAATTGCTAAAAATTTAAAAAAAGGTGATATAATTATTCTATCTGGAGATTTGGGTTCTGGAAAAACGAAATTAACAGAGGGAATTTTAAGTTTTTTTAATTTACAAGATGAAATTTCTAGTCCAACTTTTACTATTGTAAATGAATATATAACAGAAAAACTTAATATTTATCATTTTGATTTATATAGATTAAATGATATTGATGAGTTTGAAGCAATAGGTGGAGAAGAATATTTTGAAAAAGGTGTTTGTATAATAGAATGGGGAGAAATGATTGAAGAGATTTTACCACAAGATTATATAAAAATTGAATTTTCAAGGAATTTAGAAGATGAGAATAAGAGAAATATAAAAATATTAAAAAAATAAGTAAAAAAAGACAAAGAGCCGGTCAGGGCTCTTTATCCTTTTCTTCATAAACAACAGTCAAATCACACTGACTGCTTGAAGAAACAAAAAAGTTAAATCGATTTTTTGAAAATGTAAAGCCCTTTGGCAACTTATTTTTACTTATATTGAAATTTGCTTTACGCAATATGAAATAACTTATATCACTATTGTGTATATGCAAAGGACCATAATTTATTATATCGATTTTGCTCTCGTGAAAATTCAAGAGCTTTCTTTTTAGTTCGGAGATGGCATTGCTATCAGTTTTTTGTTCTTCAAACAGACAAATGACTCTTCTGGACGCCTGAAAAAGAGGAAGCTTTTCATCTAGATAAAGGAATGTATATTCCTCAAAAAAATCATTCATATTCATGCCGAACTTCTCTTTAAGAAAATCATTTAATAAATAGAAATCCGTAAGAAAGATGATTTCTTTGTTAGTCTTTGAAGCTAAATCTTCCATCTTTCTTAAATCGTCCATGTTTTTTGCTTCTTCAAGAGTTAGAAGAAATTCCTGATATTCTTCTACTTTCCGTAATTTTTCCTCCATAGTTTCTGAAGGAAATAAAATAAATTCACTCATTTTTTTGAACCCTCCTTGTTGTTTTTTTATGAGTTTTGAGTGTATCATACACCTAATTACAATAATATATTAACATAATTTTTGAAAAAGGTCAATTTTAATATAAAAAACAAATTATTTAAACATTTACAAAATAAAACATATGTTGTAGAATAATAGTGATAAATCACGAAAGGAATAAATTTTATGAAGATTTTAGCAATAGATACTTCAAGTGCGATATGTTCAGTAGCATTACTTGAAAATGATAAATTAATAGATAAAAACGAAATAAATGATGGGAAAACACATTCAGAAAACCTTATGCCTTTATTAGATGAATTATTAAAAAGAAATTCATGTGATATAAAAAATATAGATATGCTTGCTTGTTGTACTGGCCCCGGTTCTTTTACAGGAATAAGAATAGGTGTTGCAACTATTAAACCAATTGCAGAAATATTAAATATAAAAATAGCTTCTGTAACTTCACTTGAAACACTTGCAAAAAATGTAGAAAAAATCGAAGATTCTGAAAGTATAGTATCTTTAATAGATGCGAGAAATAATCAAGTATATTGTGGGATATTTGATAATAATTATAATAAAAAAGAAGAATATTTTGCAGATGATATAAATGTAATAATTAATGATATAAAAAAATATGAAAAAATAATTTGTGTAGGAAATGGAGCTTTATTACATAAAGAATTATTAAATAAAGAATTAAATTATGTAAAATTTGTAGAAAATAATAATCAAACAGCAGAAAATGTTGGAAAAATAGGGTATAAAAAATTTTTAGAAGATAATTTATATACAGCAGATACATTAGTTCCAATATATTTAAGAAAATCTCAAGCAGAAAGAATGAAAAATAAATAGGTAAATAAAATGATAAAAATAAAGAAAATGAATTTAGAAGATTTTGAAAAAATAAAAGAAAATTTACAAAAAGATTTTGACGATTTTTGGAAACCATCTATATTAAAAAGTGAATTAGAAAGTAAAGATTCTATATATATAGTAGCAAAAAAAGATGAAGAAATAGTAGGTTTTGCAGGAATAAAAGTATTTCCTGATGATATAGAAATTATGAATATTGTTACTAAAAAAATAGAAAGAAAAAAAGGTATAGGAAAATTACTTTTAGATAAAATAATAGAAATATCAAGAAAAATAGAAAAAGAATATATAAGTTTAGAAGTAAATGAAAAAAATATTATTGCAATTAGTTTATATGAAAAATTTGGATTTGAAAAAATAGGTTTTAGAAAGAAATATTATAATGGTATAGATAATGCAATTATTATGAGAAAAAAATTTTAAAAATAAATTTATGTCAAAGTAAATATATTTTTTTGAAAATAATAATTGCATTATTTTTATGTTTGATATAAAATCAATTTGAATAGAAGATTTATGCGGAGGAAAAAATACGAATGAGAAAAAGAAATGAACTAACACCAAAAGATTTAAAAGATGTATGCAACCCTAATTTATTTAAATTTGAAACAACAAAAGAACTTGTAGATACAAATGATTTAATATATGGACAAGAAAGAGGAATAAAAGCATTAGAATTTGGAACAGAAATAGATATAAAAGGCTATAATTTATATCTAGAAGGTCCTTCAGGTGTAGGAAAAACTATGTATACTAAAAAATTCTTAACTAAAAAGGCTGAAAAAGAAAAGGTTCCAAATGATTGGGTATATATATATAATTTTGAAAATCCAAATGAACCTGTTGCAGTTTCTTTTCCAGCAGGACAAGGAAAAGTTTTTAAATCTACTATGGAAAGTTTTGTAAAAGATGTTAGAAAAGATTTAAGAAAAACTTTTAATAATGATGATTTTGAAAAAGAAAAACAAATAATTAAACAAGAATATGAAGAAAAAAGAGAAAATCTATTAAAAAAATTAAATCAAAAAACAATGATACAAGGATTTCAAGTAAGTTCTACAGATAATGGTGTATATATGATGCCAGTATTAGATGGTAAAACTCTAGCAGAAGATGAATTTGAAGAATTAGATGAAAATGTAAAAAGGGAATTTGAAGAAAGGTCTGCTTTAGTACAAGAGCAAATTTTCCAAGCATTATCTGAGATAAAACTTATAGAAAAAGCAGCGGAGAAAAAAATAGATGAATGGCAATCAAATATTGCTTTAATGACAATAAATGTTCATATTAATTCTATAAAAGCAAATTATAAAAGAAATAAAAAAATAGGAACATATCTAGATAATATTAAAAAAGATATTTTAAGAAATATAAATGCTTTTTTGGCTCCAGAGCAAGATCCAAAAACTCAAACTACTCAAAATCAAGCAGGTCAAAAACCAGAACAAAAAGAACCTTGGCTTAATTATAGAGTAAATTTATTTATAGATAATAGTAAATTAGAAGGTGCACCAGTTATAATGGATACAAATTATTCATATTATAATATATTTGGTGGACTAGAATATGAGAATCAATATGGTGCTTTAAAAACAGATTATATGATGATAAAACCAGGTTTATTACATCAAGCAAATGGTGGATATATTATTTTTCAAGCAAAAGATATATTAGCAAATTCAGTATGCTATGAAGCATTGAAAAAAGCTTTATTAATAAAAGAATTATCTATTGAAAATATGACAGAACAAAGAGGTGGAATGTTATTAGTTTCATTAAAACCAGAACCAATTCCACTTAATGCGAAAGTTTTGTTAATAGGAAATTCTAATATTTATCATACATTACTTTCAATGGATGAGGATTTTAGAAAATTATTTAAAATAAAAGTTGAATTTGAAGAGGATGCTCCAAAAACAGTAGAAAATATAGAAAGATTAAGTAAATTTGTTAGAAGCTTTTGCACACAAGAAAATTTATTGGATTTAGATAAAGAAGCAATGGCAAAAGTTGTAGAAATTACTTCGAATATGGCAGGTGATAAAGAAAAATTATCTACACAATTTAGTGCAATAGGAGAAATAGTAGGAGAAGCTTCTGTTTGGGCAAAAAAAGATAAAAAGAAGATTATTTCTAAAGAGTATATTCAAAAAGCATTAGATGAAAGAATTGATAGAATAAAAAAATATGATACAAGATATTTACAAATGATAAAAGAGGAAGCTCTTTTAATAGATACAGAAGGCTTTAAAGTAGGACAAATAAATGGTTTAACTGTAATAAAAATTGGAGATTATTCTTTTGGAAAGCCAGCTAGAATTACAGCAAGCACATATATGGGAAAAGATGGGATAATAAATATAGAAAGAGAAGTTGATATGTCTGGTTCTTCTCATTCTAAAGGTGTTCTTATATTAACAGGATATTTAGGACAACAATTTGCCCAAGATATACCACTTACATTAACAGCTAATATATGTTTTGAACAATTGTATGGTGGAGTTGATGGAGATAGTGCTTCAAGTACAGAAGCATATGCTCTTCTTTCTAGTTTGTCTGAAATTCCAATTAATCAGTCTATTGCAGTTACAGGTTCAGTAAATCAAAAAGGTGAAATACAACCTATAGGTGGAGTTAATGAAAAAATAGAAGGATTTTATCAAATATGTAAATTAAGAGGTTTTAATGGAGAACAAGGAGTTATTATACCTAAACAAAATGTTAGAAATCTTCATTTAAATGATGAAATTATAGATTCTGTTAGAAAATCAAAATTTCATATTTATGCTATAAGTTCAATAGATGAGGGAATAGAAATTCTAACAGGTGTACCAGCAGGAAAAAAAGATAGAAATGGTAATTTTCCATTAGGAACAGTAAATTATTTAGTTCATGAAAAATTAAAAAAATTTGTTAAATTAGGTGCAAAGTCTAAAAAAGAACTTTAAGAATTTATTTCTTAAAGTTCTTTTTATATAAAAATAATTTATGGATATAATAAAAAAGAAAGGAGAGATTATTATGAAAAAAGTAAAAGCTATTCAGTATGGTGTAGGTAAAATGGCAATTTATACAATGCGCTATATGTTAGAAAAAGGAATTGAAATAGTTGGTGCAATCGATGTGAATCCAGAAATTGTTGGAAAGGATATAGGAGAAATTCTAGGAAAAGAAAAAATGGGAATAGAAGTGACTGATGCAAAAGATGCAAAATCTTTGCTAGAAGAGAAAAAACCAGACATATGTGTTGTTACAACTAGAAGTTTAATAGGAGAATTAGAAAAACCTCTTATATTATGTGCAAGTATGGGAATAAATGCAATTACAACTTGTGAAGAAGCATTTTTTCCAATGAATTCAAATCCTATTTTAACTAAAAAAATTGATGAACTTGCAAAAGAAAATAATTGTACTATCACAGGAAGTGGTTATCAGGATATTTATTGGGGACAACTTGTAACATCTATTGCAGGATCTACTCAAACTATAAAAAAAATAAAAGGTAGTTCAAGTTATAATGTAGAAGAGTATGGAATAGCCTTAGCAGAAGCACATGGAGCAGGACTTACACTTTCAGAATTTGATAAAAAAATAGCATCTGCTGATAAAATTCCAGATGAAGAAAGACAAAAAATTATAGAAAAAGGTGAATATTTACCTTCATATATGTGGAATGTAAATGGATGGTTATGCGAAAAATTAAATTTACATGTAAAAAGACAGAGTCAAAAATGTGTACCTCAAACATATAAAGAAGATATTTATTCATCAACTTTACAAATGACAATAAAATCAGGAGATGCTACAGGAATGAGTGCAGTTGTTACAACAGAAACGGAAGAAGGAATAATATTAGAGACAGAATGTATAGGAAAAGTATATGCTCCAGATGAATATGATAAAAATATATGGACAGTAGAAGGAGAGCCCACAACTACTATAACAGTTGAAAAACCAAATACTGTTGAACTTACTTGTGCAAGTATAGTAAATAGAATACCTGATGTGCTTTCATCAAAGTCTGGGTATGTATCAACTGGAGAAATGGGAGAATTGACTTATAAAAAAGAAATATGTAAAAAATGTGATTAGTTTAAATAAAAATATTAAAAATGATATTGACAAAAATAATATTTTTAAATACAATTGTACTAGTACAAATAGTACAATTGTATTTTTTACTTAATAAAAGTTTTAGATTATAAATAGGTAGATCTATTTATAGAAAGGGGATTTTATGATTAAAATTAGTAATTTAAACAAATCATATGGAAATAAAAAAGTATTAGAAAATTTAAATTGCACTATTAATACTAATTCTATATATGGGTTTGTTGGAGCAAATGGTGCTGGGAAATCTACACTTTTAAGACTAATTAATGATGTTTTTAAACCAGATTCTGGAAACATTGAAATTGATGGAAAAACTATTTTAGATAATCAAGAACTTAAACAAAAACTTGTTTTTGTTCCAGATGATTTATATTTTTTTCCAAATTATACTTTAAAAGACATGGCAAATTTTTATAATTCAATGTATAAAAATTTTGATATGGAGTATTTAAAGAAATTAGCAGAAATTTTGAAACTTGATATAAATACCAAAGTTCAGAATTTTTCAAAAGGAATGAAAAGACAATGTGCCTTAATTTGTGCAATTTCTACAAATGCAGATTATATGTTTTTTGATGAGACATTTGATGGTGTTGATCCTGTAATTAGAGGATTATTAAAAAAGATTATAGCAAAACAAATGGAGAAAAAAGAAACTACAATAGTAATGACAAGTCATAATTTGCGAGAGCTAGAAGATATATGTGATAATTTAGCACTTATTTATAAAGGTGGGGTATTATTTGAAAGCGAAGTAAATAATCTTAAAACAAATATGTTTAAAGTTCAAATATCTTTAAAAGAAGAATTTGATAAAGATACATTTAAAGAATATAATTTATTAAATTTCAAAAAAGTTGGAAGTGTTGCAACATTGATTTTAAAGGGTGAAAAAGAAAAAGTAAAAGAAAAACTAGAAAATTTAAATCCAATAATTTTAGATTTTTTACCAATTACTTTAGAAGAAATGTTCATTTATGAAATGGAGGTGCTAGGATATGAATTTAACCAAGTATTTTAATTTTAATTATTTAAAAGAAAATATAAAAAAATCTAAAGGAGTACTTTTACTTTTAATTTTAGTAGTTCCATTTTTTACAATATTAACATTAGCACTTATGTATAATAATAAAAATAATATAGAATTATTAAATATGAAAAATATAATTTTTGTAAATTTAATAGGTATGTACATAATTCCAATTGGACTATCATTTTCTTTATTTGGATATGTTTACAAAAAATCAAGTGTAGATTTTATAAATTCAATGCCTATAAACAGAAAATCAATTTTTATTACTAATTCAATTGCAGGTATTTTAATAATTACAATTATTCAATTATTAACAATGCTAGGAATTTTTGTAATAAGCATGGCAAAAACGAATTTAGAAATTATACCTTTAAGTATAATAGATTCATTTTTTATGATGTGGATTGCATATGTATTTGTGTTTTTTATAACTAATTTAGCAATGACATTAAGTGGAACAAATTTTACACAAATTGTTTTAACTATTTTATTTGTTTTTTTAATTCCATTTGTAACACAAATGAGTATAGCAATTTTTAATGATAGTTATGTAGAGGAAAGATTAAATAGTAATAGCACTTATGATAGTGTAATAGCAGTAAATGAAGAAAAGCATTATGTATTACCATATGATGTAATTTCAAAAGGAAGTTATGAGTACTCAAATATTACTCTTGTAAAAATGGTAATAATTGGAATAATAGCATTTTTACTTGGGATTTACTTATTTCAAAAAAGAAAAATGGAAAATATAGACGAATCCTTTGCAAATGAAAAAATTCATTTAGTTGTGAAAAGTTTAACAATTTTTCCAGCAATTTTACTTTTAAATGTAATAGACGCAGAATCGACATTTAATATATTAGCAGTTGGAATTATAATAGTATATTATTTTGTATATGATTATATTGTAAGGAAAAAGATTAAATTTATTAAATCAATTTTTGCTTTATTATTTATTTTAATAATCAGCCAGGGAATAGTATTTGGGATGAAAAATTTTCCGGGAACTAATATAAGAGAAAAATTAAATAAAGAAAATATTAAAGAAATATCAATAGATTATGAAAATACTGATAGAGAAAGTTCAAATGTTTATACAAATAATGAAGAAGCCATAAATTTAATTTTTGATTCAGCAGAAAAAATAAATGAGGAATGGCCAAAAACGCAAGGAGAAAATATAAGTTCAACAGTAATAAGTTTAAATGGAAAAGATAAATATGGTAAAATATACGATTTTCATATTTCAATAATGCAAGATGATTTTTATAAGCTTTTTGATATATTAGAAAAAGATGAAGATTATGTAGATAGAGTAAAAAAAGAATATATGTCAAATGGATATATTAGTATAGGCAGAAATAATATTACTCATTTAATAAATGATTCAGAGAAAATACAAGAAGAAATAAATAAGGAATTAGAAAAAAGAAAATTAATTGAAATTTTTTATATAAACTCAGAAAATTATAATTTAAGTATAGATAAATATTATTATAAAAATCATAAATTAACATATAAAAGAATGCCTGTAAATATAAATGAAAATATTTTAAAGGAAATTGCTGATTTTGAAAATGAAAGAACCAGTCAGATTGATTTAGAAAAACTAGAAAATTCTGGATATGGAATAAGTTATTCGATTTATATTGATAAAGATAATTTAACTGCTAGTAATGATTTAGAAGAATATTATTTTGATTATTATAATAATTCAGAATATTATTTTGGAATAGCACAAAATGATATTAAGAAATTCATAGAAGAAAATAAAAATGAAAAATTAGATTCTTCTAAACAATATTATATTATTTGTGTTTCAAATTACGAAAATACTTATTATTTATTCTCAAATAAAACTAAAGAGTTAAATCAGATATTAGAAAAAGAAATTAAACAAAAGGATGAAGAGGAAAAAATGTTTATAAATTAGGAGGAGAGAAAATGATAAATTTGGATTATCAAAGTAGAACTCCAATATATGAACAAATTATTTTTGAAATAGAAAGATATGTTTCACTAGGAATTTTAAAACCCAAACAGCAACTAATGTCTATAAGAGAAATGGCAGAAAACTTAGGCATAAATCCAAATACAGTAAAAAAAGCTTATACTGAACTAGAAAATAAAGGAGTAATAATTACTGTATCAACAAAAGGAACTTTTGTAAGTGATAATATAGATAAAGTTAAAAAATCTAAAATAGACAGTATTGTGAAACAAATTAAAGATAATATAGTGGAGTTAGAAAAATTAGGTCTAACAAAAGAAGAAGTTTTAAAAAGAATTTAAAAAGTAATAAGAGCAATATTTTATATTGCTCTTATTTAGGTGGAAAAATTTAGTTTTTCTATTTACTAATTTTGAAAAAATAGATATAATTAAATGTAAACAAAAAGTAGAATAGTAATAATGGAAGGAGTTTTGGAGTAGTGAAAAAAGCTTTAAGAAAAGATTGTTTTAAAGAAATAAAAAAATCATATAAAAGATTTATATCAATCTTACTTATGGCTTTTTTAGGTGTTGGATTTTTTGCAGGAGTAAGAGCTACTAGTCCTGACATGAAATTAACACTTGATAAATACTTAGATGAGAAAAATGTTTATGATATTAGATTAGTTTCCACACTTGGATTAACAGATGAAGATATTTTAGAAATTTCAAAATTAAATGGAATTCAAAAAGTAATAGGAACCTATAATGAAGATGTATTTGTTTCATTTGATGAAGAAGAAACTGTAGTAAAAGTTTATTCATTAGAAAATGATATAAATGAATTAGAAATACTAGAAGGAAAGTTGCCTGAAAATGAAGATGAATGTGTTATTGATGAAACTATGAAAACAGCAAGAAATGTAAAAATAGGAGATTACATAGAAATTGAAGAAAATTTATCTGAAGATGAAGAAGCGAATTTTAAAAATACTAAATTAAAAGTAGTAGGTATTGTAAAAAGCCCATTATATATTTCAAGAGATAGAGGAACTACTAATCTAGGATCTGGAAAAATTGCATATTATGTATATGTAAATAAATCTAATATTATATCAGATATTTATACAGAAATAGATATTATTGTAGATGGTGCAAAAGAAGAATTATCAATAAGCGAAGAATATGATGAAAAAGTAGAAGATGTTCAAAATGAATTAGAAACAATAAAAGAAAAAAGGCAAACAGCAAGATATGAAGAATTAATTAATGAAGCAAATACAAAACTTGCAGATAGCCAGAAAGAATTTGATGAACAGAAAAAAGAAGCAGAAGATAAAATTAAAGAAGCAGAACAAGAAATAGAAGATGGAAAAGAAGAAATTGAAAGTAATGAAAAAGAATTAGAAAACGCTGAAAAAGAATTACAATCAGGTAAAGAAGAAGCAAATGAGCAGTTTAGCTTAGCAGAAAATCAAATTCAAGAAGGGGAAAATAAATTAAATATTTCTCAAGCAGAGCTAAATCAATCAAGGGAGTTATTAAATACTAAAAAACAAGAAGCACAAGAGGGGATAAATCAAATAAATTCGGGAATAGATACAATAAATTCAAAGTTAGAGGAATTAAATTCACAAAAGGCTTCTGCAGAAACAGTTTTAAATAGCTTAGAACAAATAAATACAAATATAAATAATTTGAATCTGTTAATTAAACAATATGAAAAAGAATTAGAAGAGAATCCAGAAAATACAGATGAAATTAAACAAAAAATAGAAGAAACAAAATTTCAATTAATAACATTAGAAGAGCAAAAAAAACAATTAGAATCATTAGGAATTAGTGAAGAAACAATTAATTTAATAAATTCAGGAATAGAAGAATGTAATAAGCAAAAAAATGATTTACAAGTCCAATTGAATACAATAAATTCTGAACTTGTAAATGCAGAAAATCAATTAAATTCTGGTCAAGCTCAAATAGATTCAGGTAGAGCAGAAATCGAAATTTCTAAAGCACAGCTTGAATCTAGTAAAGCAGAAACTGAAACAAAGTTTCAAGAAGCAGAAAAAGAGATAGAAAATGGAAAAAAAGAAATTTCAAATGCTAAAAAAGAGTTAGAAGAAGGAGAAAAAAAACTAGAAGAAGAAAAAGAAAAATTTAATACAGAAATAGCAGATGCAGAAGCAAAATTAATAGAAGCAAGAGAAAAAGTAAATGATATAGAAAATCCTAAATGGTATATTTTTAGTAGAACAGATAATGAAGGATTTAATAGTTTTTCTCAGGATACAGAAAACATAGAAAAGTTAGGAGAAGCTTTTCCAATAGTGTTTTTCATAATAGCAACTTTAATAAGTTTAACATCAATGTCAAGAATGGTAGAAGAAGAAAGAGTTCAGATAGGTACATTAAAAGCATTAGGATATAGTAGGCATCAAATTATTTCTAAATATATAATATATTCACTACTTGCATCTTTAATAGGAGGAGTTTTAGGATCAATTTTTGGATTACAATTTTTCCCAACAGTAATTATTTCAATGTATCAAATGATGTATAATATAACAAATACTATAACAGAATTTAATGAATATTATGCATTTACTGGAATAGCTATAATGGTTTTATGTATAGTAGGCGCAACAATTTATACTGCTATGAAGGAATTAAAAAGTACACCAGCAGAACTTATGAGACCTAAAGCACCTAAGGCAGGAAAAAGAGTTCTTCTAGAAAAGATACCTTTTATATGGAAAAGATTAAATTTTACCCAAAAAGTTACTATAAGAAATATGTTTAGATATAAACAAAGATTTTTTATGACAGTAATAGGAATTTGTGGTTGTACAGCTTTGATTTTAACAGGTTTTGGTTTAAAAGATTCTATTTCTAAAATAATGGATTATCAATATATAGATATATATGATTATGATATGTTAATAGGATTAAAAGATACTTTAACTGATGAAGAAAAAAGTTCTTTAATTTCAGAATTAGAAAATAAAGAAGAGATTAGTAAGTGTGTAGAAGTTTATATAAATTCTGAAAGTGTGAAAAATAATAATATACAAGAAGATGCACAAATAGTTGTAACAGATAATCCAGAAAACTTGGAAAGTGTTATAAGATTAAAAGATTATAAAACAGGTGAAAAACTGAACTTAAATGATAATGAGATAATATTAACAGAAAAATTAGCAGAACTTATAGGAGCAAATGTTGGAAGTGAAATTTCATTAGTAGATTCAGATAACAATGAATATAAAGTAAAAGTAGGAGGAATAACAGAACATTATATATCACATTATGTTTATATATCTAAAAATCTTTATGAAAAAGTATTTAAAGAATCAGTTTCAACAAATGTATTGTTTGCACAATATAGTAATGAGATTTCAGAAGAAGAGGAAAACAAGTTATCTGAAGATATTTTATCAAATTCAAAAGTTGCTTCTATTACATTAACAACAAGTTTGATGCAAACAATGGACGATACTTTAAGTGCAATGAATTTAGTTGTATATGTTTTAATTATATCAGCAGGATTGCTAGCATTTATTGTTCTTTACAATTTAGCTAACATTAATATAAGTGAAAGAATTAGAGAGCTTGCCACAATTAAAGTTTTAGGATTTTATGATAAAGAAGTATATGATTATGTAACAAGAGAAATTATATTGCTTACTATTATAGGAATAATATTTGGGTTAATATTTGGAACATTTTTGGATTCTTTTATATTAAAAACTTGTGAAATTGGAATACTTAGATTCAAAAGAGTAATAACTATACCAAGTTATATATATTCAATGCTTATTACAATTGCATTTACTTTAATAGTGAATTTTATAACATATTTTTCATTAAAGAAAATAGATATGATAGAATCTTTAAAAAGTGTAGAATAGTTTTGGAAAAATAATGTAAGGGAGAACATGAAAATGAAATTAATTTCTTGGAATGTAAATGGTTTGAGAGCATCAGTAAATAAAGGATTTAAGGAATTTTTTGAAGAAATCCAGGCAGATGTTTTTTGTATTCAAGAAACTAAAATGCAAGTTGAACAATTAAATATTATTATTGAATCTATTTTTCAAGGATATCATCAGTATTGGAACAGTGCAGAAAAAAAAGGATATTCAGGAACAGCAATATTTACTAAAAAGGAACCAATAAGTGTAAAATATGGTTTGGGAATAGAAGAACATGATAAAGAGGGAAGGTTAATAACTTTAGAATATGATAATTTTTATATTGTAAATTGTTATACACCTAATTCAAAAAGAGAACTAGAAAGACTACCATATAGGATGATTTGGGAAGATGAAGTAAGAAAATATTTAATTTCCTTAGATAAAATAAAACCAGTTATATATTGTGGAGATTTAAATGTTGCTCATAAAGAAATAGATTTAAAAAATGATAAAGCGAATATTGGAAATAGTGGTTTTACATATGAAGAAAGAGATAAAATGACTGAATTATTAAAAAGTGGCTTCGTAGATACATTTAGATATAAATATCCAGAAAAAGATGATGCATATACTTGGTGGTCTTATATGGGAAGAGCAAGAGAAAAAAATATAGGATGGAGAATAGATTACTTTATTGTATCTAATAGAATAAAAGAAAAAATAGAAGATGCAAAAATTCATAGTAATATATTAGGAAGTGATCATTGTCCTGTTGAATTAGATATAGATTTGAAATATTAAATTATTATAAAATATAAATAAAAGACAGTAGATTATTTATTGTAAAAATACTGTCTTTTATAAATTTATTTTTATACATTTTTTGATTTTTCAATATCTTGACAATACTGTAAGAAATTGTTAAAATATCTATTGCTCTAATGAAAGGGAGAGTAGTTTTGGACAATTTATAAAAAACTAAGGAGGTAAAAAAGATGATTAAAAGCTTAATAAAAAGTATCAAAGAGTACAAAAAACAAACAATTTTGACACCTATTTTTGTTTCAGTAGAAACAATTATAGAAGTATTAATTCCATTTTTTATGGCATATTTAATAGACAATGGAATTAATAAAGGTGATGAGAAAACAATTTTAGTAATTGGTATATTACTTTGCATTGCTGCAATTATTTCTTTAGTTTTTGGAATTTTATCAGGAAGAGCTGCTGCTAAAGCATCAGCAGGATTTGCTAAAAATTTAAGAAAAGATATGTATTATAATGTTCAAAATTTTTCTTTTACAAATATTGATAAATTTTCAACAGCAAGTATTGTAACAAGACATACTACAGATATTGCATTTGTTCAAATGGCATTTCAAATGATAATTAGAGTAGCAGTTAGA
This sequence comes from uncultured Clostridia bacterium, assembly GCA_944390285.1. Lineage (GTDB taxonomy): Bacteria > Bacillota > Clostridia > TANB77 > CAG-508 > Scatovivens. The sequence goes on along the minus strand of CALXPN010000001.1, from coordinate 235,068 downwards.
GCACCATTAATGTTAGTATTCTCACTAATAATGGCATTTTTAGTTAATATAAAACTTGCACTTATATTTTTAGTTGCAATTCCTATTTTAGGAATTGGATTATATTTTATTGCAACAAAAGCACATCCAATATTTGAAAAAACATTTACTACATATGATAAACTAAATAATATAGTTCAAGAAAATGTACAAGGAATTAGAGTTGTAAAATCTTATGTAACTGAAGATAAAGAAATAAATAAATTTTACAAAATTTCTGGTGACATTTATGCTGGATTTGCAAAAGCAGAAAAACTAGTTGCATTAAATAATCCATTAATGCAATTTGCAATGAGTGTTGTAATAGTATTAATTTCATTAGTAGGTGGTAAATTAATAATTGGAACTTCTTTAACTACAGGAGAACTTACAAGTCTGATTTCTTACGCTATGCAAATTTTAACTTCTTTAATGATGTTGTCTATGATTTTAGTAATGATTATGATGTCTAGAGCATCTGCAGAAAGAATTGTAGAAATATTAGAAGAGAAAAGTACTATTCATAATAATGAAAATCCTGTAAAAGAAGTAAAAGATGGTTCAATAACATTTAAAAATGTTAGCTTTAGTTATGTAGATAATAAAGATAAATTATGTTTAAAAAATGTTAATATAGATATAAAATCTGGAGAAACAATAGGCATAATAGGAGGAACAGGAAGTTCAAAATCTACTTTTGTTCAATTAATTCCAAGATTATATGATGCAACAGAAGGTGAAGTACTAGTTGGAAATGTAAATGTTAAAGATTATGATTTAAAAACTTTAAGAAATGAAGTTGCAATGGTTCTTCAAAAAAATGTATTATTTTCAGGTACAATAAAAGAAAATTTACGTTGGGGAAATGAAAATGCAACAGATGAAGAAATAATAAAAGCTTGTAAACAAGCTCAAGCTGATGAATTTGTTAGTGGATTCCCAGATGGATATGATACATATATAGAACAAGGTGGTACAAATGTATCAGGTGGACAAAAACAAAGGTTGTGTATTGCAAGAGCATTACTTAAAAAACCTAAAATATTAATATTAGACGATTCTACAAGTGCTGTAGATACAAAAACAGATAGTTTAATCAGAAAAGCATTTAAAGATGAAATTCCAAATACTACCCAAATAATTATTGCTCAAAGAATTTCTTCAGTAGAAGATTGTGATAGAATAATTGTTTTAGATGGTGGAGAAATAAATGGAATTGGAACTCATGAAGAATTATTAAAAACTAATAAAATATATGAAGAAGTTTATTCATCACAAGTGAAAGGAGGTAATGATAATGAAGAATCAAAACAATAATACTCCTAGACCTAAAATTGATAAAGATATATTAAAAAGATTATTAAAATACATAACATCTAATTATAAATTAAAATTTACTATAGTATTTATATGTATTATTTTATCAACAGTATCAACAGTTGCAGGTTCATTATATTTAGAAGTTTTAATAGATGATTATATAACACCTTTAATTGGAGTTCAAAATCCAGTGCTTACAAGCTTTATGCAAGCAATAGGTGTCATGGCAATTATTTATGCTGTTGGAATTATTACAAGTTTAATATATAGTAGAATAATGGTAGATATTTCAGAAGGAATTTTAAAGACAATTCGTGATGATATGTTCGTTAAAATGCAGAGATTACCTATAAAATATTTTGATACACATACACATGGAGATATAATGAGTCGTTATACTGCGGATACAGATACTTTAAGTCAAATGATTTCACAAAGTATTCCTCAGATGTTTTCATCAATTATTACAATTGTTGCAGTATTTGTAGCTATGATAGTAACAAATCTTTATTTAACACTTGTAGTATTTTGTTCATTACTTATTATGTTAAGAGTTACAAAATCAATAGCTTCAAGAAGCTCAAAATATTTTATTCGCCAGCAAGAAGCAATTGGTAAAGTTAATGGTTATATAGAAGAGATGATTAATGGACAAAAAGTTGTAAAAGTATTTTGTCATGAAGAAAAAGCAAAAGAAGAATTTGATAAAATAAATGAAGAACTATGTGATCAGATGTATAAAGCAAATAAATTCGCAAATATTTTAATGCCAACACTTGGAGCATTAGGAAATCTTCAATATATTATTTTAGCAATTGTTGGTGGAATTTTAGCAGTAAATGGAATAGGAAATATTACAGTTGGTTTAATAATATCGTTTTTACAATTAAGCAAAACTTTTATAAGACCAATAAGTCAAATCTCTCAACAATTAAATTCTGTTGCAATGGCAATGGCAGGAGCAAAAAGAATTTTTGAACTTATGGATGAAGAACCAGAAAAAGACAATGGTTATGTAACTTTAGTTAATGCTGAATATGTTGATGGTGTTTTAACAGAAACAGATAAAAGGACAGGATTATGGGCATGGAAGCATCCACATCATGATGGTACTTTAGATTATATTGAGTTAAAAGGACATATTGAGTTATATGATGTTGATTTTGGTTATGAAGAAGATAATTTAGTTTTACATGATATAAGTTTATATGCAAAACCTGGACAAAAAATAGCTTTTGTAGGAGCAACAGGAGCTGGTAAAACAACAATAACAAATCTTTTAAATCGTTTTTATGATATAGAAGATGGAAAAATTAGATATGATGGAATAAATATTAAAAAAATTAAAAAAGATGATTTAAGATTATCTTTAGGAATGGTGCTTCAAGATACCAATCTTTTTACTGGAACAATTAAAGAAAATATAAAATATGGAAAAGATGATGCAACAGATGAAGAAGTAATAAATGCAGCCAAACTTGCTAATGCACATGATTTTATTATGAGATTACCAGATGGATATGATACAGTTTTAACAGGAAATGGTGCAAGTCTTTCACAAGGTCAAAGACAATTACTTTCTATTGCAAGAGCAGCATTAAATGATCCACCAGTTATGATACTTGATGAAGCAACTTCTAGTATTGATACTAGAACAGAAAAAATTGTTCAAGATGGTATGGATAAATTAATGGATGGAAGAACAGTATTTGTAATAGCACATAGATTATCAACTGTTAGAAATTCAAAAGCTATTATTGTTTTAGATCATGGTAGAATAATTGAGAGAGGAACTCATGAAGATTTACTTGCACAAAAAGGAACTTATTATCAATTATATACAGGTGCTTTTGAACTAGAATAATACCGTTTACATAAAATTGACAATAAATTTTAAAAATGTTAAAATAAATATGACATGGAAATTTATAAATGCTATGTCATTAGCCTATTTTTCTAATGAAAGAAGGTGAGTTCTCCGTTTTAGGCTAGTACATTACAAAGTTTGCAACTAATAAAAGGAGGTATATGATTATGAGAGTTGTAAAACATGCACGGAAAGGAGCAGTAAACTTCGGCACACATAATGGGATTTTCCATTGTGATGAAGTCGTAGGAATTGCAATTTTGGAATTAGCGCATATGAACATATCAGAAAAATATGTGGTGAGGACAAGAGATACAGAGATATTAAAAAATTTGTATCTAGTAATTGACGTAGGTGGTGGTGAATATGATCATCATATGTCAAATTTCAACACCAGACGCCCAACTGGAGAAAAGTACGCAAGTGCTGGTCTCGTATGGCGGACATTTGCTGATGAAGCCATAAAAAATGTTATGGCAGAAGAAAATGTTTCTATGACAAGAGATGAGCTTGAAAATCTTAAAGCTCAAATCGATATAGAAATAATTCTTCCTGTTGATTTAGAAGATAATGGAGAAGGAAAGAATAAGCATAGATTTTCATTTATTCCGGATTTCCTGCCTTCATATCTTGTAAAAGAGCCGGATTTTGACGAATGTTTTGAGATAGTAGAAAATGTGGTTGTTAAAATCTTAAAGGCTACTATTAAGTCCATGGGAATGAAGATAAAAATTAAAACGGACTTAACAAGGAAACTTTCTCAGGTGGAAAATGGAATTCTGCAAATTCCTGCACAGAACATGACGTGGACAGAAATTGTGGTGGAGCATAATAAAAGTCATGACAATGAAGTGAAATTTGTTATGTTCCCATATCCAACAGGTGGTTGGGCAGCTCAAGCTGTACCACCGTCTATGGAAGATGAGTTTGGACAGCTTGTTCCATTTCCGAGAGAATGGGCTGGTGGAAATGAGAAAACTTTGCCAGAAATATCTGGTATAAAAGATGCAACATTTTGTCACAATGGACGTTTTTTTGTGAGAGCAAAAACTAAAGAATCCGTTATAAAAATGTGTGAGCTCGCAATGAATATGTAAATTATAACTGAATAATCATGAGAATGCGGAAAAGTAATTTGATTTGCTTTTCCGCATTTTTGCTGTTTTAAATAAAAAGTTTTATATTGATAATTAGAAAATTTATGATATACTAATAAAAAATAATTTAAAGAGGTAATATATGAATTTAAATTATGATACCCTAAATAAGAGTATAGAAAATGAAATCAAATCACTATATTTGTTTTATGGAGAAGAACAATATTTAGTAGAAACAGTAATAAACAAAATAAAAAAGAAATTTGGTGAAAAAATACTTGGAATAAATTATATTTTAATAGATGATACAAATATAGAAGAAATTATTCCAAGTATTGAAATGCCTGCATTTGGATATGATAAAAAATTAATAATTGTAAAAAATTCCGGATTATTTAAAAAAGATGGAAGAAAAAAAAATGGTTCACCTATTCAAGAAAAAATTGCGGAATTTATAAAAAATAATATGGAAATTATTAATGATTCTGTAATACTTATTTTCTCAGAAATAGAAGTAGATAAAAATATTGTATATGAAGTAATAGAAAAAAATGGTATTATTTGTAATATTGAAGAATTAAAACAAGTGCAATTAGTAAAAAAATTAAAACAAATATGTGTGCTATATAAAGTAAATTGCGATGAAAAAACTCTAAATTATTTAGTAGAAATATCAGGAACAAATTTACAAAATTTGATTAATGAGATTAGAAAATTAATAGAATATGCTGGAGAAAATGGTACAATAACTATTGAGGATGTTAATAGTTTGGCAGTAAAGCAAATGGAAAGTGTAATTTTTGAATTAACAGATAACTTAGCTGTTAGAAAAATTGACAAAGCTTTGGATGTTTTAGATAATTTAATTTATCAAAGAGAGCCACTTCAAAAAATATTAATAACTTTATATAATCATTTTAAAAAACTATATTTATGTAGTATTGCTGTTAGTTTAAATAAGGATATAGTAAATTCATTAAGTTTAAGACCTAATCAAACTTTTTTAATAACTAAATATAAGAAACAAGCTTCACATTTTAAACAAGAAGAACTTAAACAAATCTTGAGAGCTTTCATAGATTTAGATTATAATTCTAAAAATGGAAAAATAGATATAGATGTTGGACTAAGAAGTATTTTGTGTAATTATTGTGGTTAGTTAAAATAAAGATTTAAAAAATAATATTTAATACAATCAATATAAATTCTCTTGAAAAAAGTTGTGTAAAATGATATAAAGAAATAAATTAGAAATAATAATTTATTTCTTTTTTTATTAAAGTCATATGGAGGAAAATATGATTAATATAAATGAAAATTTTTTAAATTTACAAGATAGTTATCTTTTTTCTACAATAGCAAAAAAGGTAGCAGAATTTCAAAAAAATAATCCAGATAAAAGGATTATAAAACTAGGAATAGGAGATGTAACTCGTCCAATAGCACCAAAAATTATAGAAGCAATGCATAAGGCTGTTGAAGAAATGGGAAAACAAGAAACATTTAGAGGATATGGACCAGAACAAGGATATGAATTTCTAAGAGAAAAAATATCAGAAAATGATTACAAAAAAAGAGGTGTAAATATTGATATAGATGAAATTTTTGTATCAGATGGAGCAAAATGTGACTGTGGAAATATAGGAGATATTTTTGGAATAGATAATGTTGTTGCAATTACTGACCCAGTGTATCCTGTATATTTGGATACAAATGTTATGGCTGGAAGAAGTGGTGAATATAATGAAAAAACAGGAATGTATGAAAATATTATATATATTCCAGCAACTGCTGAAAATAATTTTGTTCCAGAATTCCCAAAAAAAGTACCAGATATGATTTATTTATGTTTTCCAAATAATCCAACAGGTACAACACTTAATAAAAAAGATTTAAAAAAATGGGTTGATTATGCAAAACAAAATAAATCTATTATATTGTTTGATTCAGCATATGAAGCATTCATTTCAGAGGAAGATGTACCTCATACAATTTATGAAATAGAAGGAGCAAAAGATGTTGCAATAGAATTTAGAAGTTTTTCAAAAACAGCAGGTTTTACAGGAATAAGATGTGCTTATACTGTAGTTCCTAAAAACTTGAAAGGTTATACTAAAGATGGAAAAGAAATTGAATTAAATGCTTTATGGAATAGAAGGCATGGAACAAAATTTAATGGAGTTTCATATCCAGTTCAAAGAGCAGCAGAAGCAGTATATTCAGAAGAAGGACAAAAACAAATAAAAGAAAACATTGAATATTATATGAATAATGCTAAAATTATAAAAGAAGGTTTGCAAGAAGCAGGATATACAGTTTATGGAGGAATTAATGCACCATATATATGGCTTAAAGTACCAGAAGGACTAACTTCATGGGAATTTTTTGATAAATTATTAAATAAAGCAAATGTAGTAGGTACTCCAGGAGTGGGATTTGGACCAAGTGGAGAAGGATATTTTAGATTAACTGCTTTTGGAACTAAAGAAAATACTATGGAAGCTATTAGAAGAATAAAAAAAGAACTTTAAAATTTAAGTAAACCCTAATTATTAAACAAAGGTTTGAATAATTAGGGTTTAAATTTTCAACAATTTTCGACAAAACACTTAATTTTGTATTGATTTTTATATAAAATTTTTATATAATATTAAAATAATTTAAAAATAGGAGGTTTTCAAAAATGGCTGAAGTTTTAAAAGATGTTTCAAGAACATTTAATGAATTTTTACTATTGCCGAATTTAACAGATGAAAGATGCATACCTACAAATGTTAGTTTAAAAACACCACTTGTAAAATTTAAAAAGGGTGAAGAACCAAAGTATAGTGCAAATTTACCAATGGTTTCTGCAATCATGCAATCTGTTTCAGGAGAAAAAATGGCGATTGCACTTGCAAGAGAAGGAGGTTGTTCTTTCGTATATGGAGCGCAAACAATAGAAGAACAAGCTCAAATGATAAGAAATGTAAAAAAATATAAAGCAGGTTTTATCACTAGTGATTCAAATGTTACAAGTGATACAACAATAGGGGAATTAAGAAAATTAATTGAAAAAACAGGACATTCGACTGTTATGATAACAGAAGATGGAACAGCCAATGGAAAATTTCTTGGATTAGTTACAGATAAAGATTTTAGAATTTCAAGAGTAAATTTAGATGAACCTGTAAGTAAATATATGGTTCCAAAAGAAAAAATTGTTTTTGCAAGAAAAGGAATATCACTTCATGATGCAAATGATTTAATATGGGAACATAAAATTAGTTGTGTACCTATTTTAGATGAAAATGATAATTTAGATTCTTTAGTATTTAGAAAAGATTATGAATCAGATAAAGAAAATCCAAACTCTTTATTAGATGAACATAAAAGATTTTTTGTTGGTGCAGGAATAAATACAAGAGATTATGCAGAAAGAATACCAGCTTTAGTAGATGCCGGAGTAGATATTCTTTGCATGGATTCTTCAGATGGTTATTCTGTATGGCAGAAAAAAACAATAGACTGGGTAAGAGAAAAATATGGAGATTCTGTAAAAATAGGTGCAGGAAATGTTATTGATAAAGAAGGATTTTATTATTTAGCAGAAGCTGGAGCTGATTTTATAAAAGTAGGTGTAGGTGGAGGTTCAATCTGCATAACACGTGAAACAAAAGGAATTGGTAGAGGACAAGCATCTAGTTTAATGGATGTAGTTTCAGCAAGAGATGAATATTTTGAAAGAACAGGTATATATATTCCAATTTGTTCTGATGGAGGAATTGTACATGATTATCATATAACACTTGCACTTGCAATGGGCGCAGATTTTGTTATGATGGGAAGATATTTTGCGAGATTTGATGAAAGTCCATCAAGAAAAGTAAAAAGAAATGGAACATTTATGAAAGAATATTGGGGTGAAGGCTCAAATAGAGCAAGAAACTGGCAAAGATATGACTTAGGAGGAGAAGCTAAAAATAAATTAACATTTGAAGAAGGTGTCGATTCTTACATACCATATGCTGGAACTTTAAAAGAAAATGTAGATGTAACAGTTGCAAAAATAAAGTCAACTATGTGTAATTGTGGTTCTATAACAATAAAAGAATTACATAAAAAAGCAAGATTAACAATGGTATCTAGTGTAAGTATAAAAGAAGGCGGAGCACATGATGTTGTTTTAAAAGATTATGATTCAGGATTATAATAATTAAATAAATATAAAAAAATATTATAAATATCTAAAAGGTTAAATAAATTTTCAAACGATATTTATAATATTTTTTTATATATTTAATATAGAAAATATAATATTACATTTTTAGAATTTTCTTGACAAAAAGGAAAAATGGTAATAAATTGTAAGTGAAAACGATGCCGTTTTTTATATATAGATGAAACTAAAAACATTGCTTAGATTAAGGAGGTTTTTACTATGCATGGGGGCAAAATTCATGTTACTTTTAATTCATCAGTAAAAACTGATGAAAGATTTGAGATTAATCTGCGGATGCCAAATCGATTAGGGTTTGTGGAAGATGTAGAAGTTCTCTTTAACAGAAGAGGAGAAGAGCCTGGTGCTGAAAAAAGGATTTTTTTAACGTATAGTGAAGAAAATTCTAATGAAACTTATAGTAGTTTTATTGGAGAAACCGTTTTTAGCCAGCCAGGATACAGAACATTTTTCATAAAACTGAATTTGAATGGAAATTATACTGAACTTAAATGTGGTAAATTGTATAATGAAGGTATAATTTCAAACAATGGTGGTAATTTTTGGCAGATGTTTGTATATCTCAAAGATTTTGAAACACCAGATGATATGAAAGGAGGAATATGGTATCATATTTATGTAGATACCTTTTGTTCAGAAGACTTACCGGAAAACTTAAAGGTGGTAAGTTGGGATACTTTTCCAAAATGGAAACCAGATCCAGATGGAATATATCGGAATAATCAGAGATATGGTGGAAACTTGAAAGGAATTATAAGCAAATTGGATTATTTGCAAGCTCTTTCAGTAACTGTAATATTTCTTTCACCAATCTTTAAATCAGAATATCAAGATGGATATTCCATTGATGATTATGAAGCGGTAAGCAAATTTATTGGTTCATGGGATGATCTGGAACTTTTGCACAAAGAGTGCAAAAAAAGAGGAATGAAATTGATACTCGACATAGTACCAAATCACTCTGGACCTAATAATCCATTAATTCAAAAGCATCCAGAAATGTATAAATGGAAGGATGCTGAAAAAACCATACCAGAATGTTGGTGGGATTATCCACATCTTAGGAAATTTGACACAGATAGTGATGTATATTATGACTATTGGGAAAAATGGTTGAGACTATATTCACACTATTGTGACGGAGTCAGGATAGATGTGATGGATGAACTACCAGATAAGGTATTGGAGTTTATATTTAAAAGAACTCCATTTATTTGTGGAGAAGTTTGGAAAAATGGAGTAAATAACAATGATGGAAGAGAATATTTAACAGGAAATAAAACACATGCATTAATGAACTATCAGTTTGGAAATATGATACTCAGGTATGTTCGTTTTAGAAATGTGGAAAATTTTCTTAAAGTTTTCCAGAATGTATTTACTTTATATCCACCAATGGCACTTGATGTGTCACCCATTTTTTTAACAAGTCATGATACAGCGAGACTTCCAAATATGATGACAAATCCTTTAATGAAGGATGCTGTTGAAAATGGCGTAGAGTATGAAAAAATGTGTGATATAGACAAAGATCCAAGATGGTATGATGGAAATATGGATACTCTTAAATTCAGAACATATGAAAAAGGAGCTGATAGTGTTCCAGATGAAGATAAGGAAAAAGCATTTAATTTAGCAAGAGATGCGATTTTCTTGCAATATACTTCTCCTGGTGTTCCATCTGTTTTTGCGGGTGATGAAGTTTTTATGAATGGATTAATAGATCCTTTCAACAGAAAAACTTTTCCATGGGAAAGTTATAATATGATTGTTGAAAAGCTTATTGAGCTTGTACAAAAAGGAACACTTAAAGAGTATAAATCTGTTTTTTCAAATTCAGAAGACTATGGAGAAAAGATGCTTGAGTTCTATGTACAGATAGGACTTTTTAGAATGAATTACAGAGAAATTTTCTCAGATTCTAGGAATTTTGAACCAATTTTTTGTGATAAAGAAGTAATCATGTACAAATGGAAAAACTTAGTTATTATAAAAAATTGGAATGATTATGCTATAGAAAATAAATACTATAGCAATGGTGAAATTGTATTTTCCTATAATGAAAGTACAAAAAATCCAGAGATAATTCCTGGAGGAGAAGCAGTAGTAATAAAATTGAATAACTGAATATTGTCTTAATTATGCAAACAGTCATCTCTCTGGAGGTGACTGTTTTTATAATTGTAAATAAAATAACTTCACAATATTGTTTTTATGTGTTAAAATATATGCAAAATTAGTATATAAGGAGAATTTTAAAGTGAGAATTTTAGCAGTAGGAGATATTGTTGGAAAAACAGGACTTCAAAAACTTAAAAGTATATTACCTAATTTAATAAAAGAAAAAAATATAGATTTTATTATTGTAAATGGTGAAAATGCAGCAGATGGAATGGGAATTACAGAGAAAATGTATAGAGAAATTTTGTCTTTAGGTGTAAATGTTGTAACAATGGGAAACCATACATGGGGAAAAAAAGAAATATTTAATTTTATAGACCACAAACAAATAATAAGACCGGCTAATTATCCATTAAATAATCCAGGAAAAGGATATAATATATATGAGTGTAAAGGAAAGAATATAGCAGTAATAAATTTAATAGGAAGAACAACAATGACAGTACTTTCTGAGAATCCATTTTTAGTGGTAGATGAAATTATAAATGAAATAAAAGATGTTACAGATATTATTATTGTTGATTTTCATGCAGAAGCAACTGCAGAAAAGATAGCATTAGGATATTATTTAGATGGAAGAGCTACAATTGTATTTGGAACTCATACACATGTTCAAACAGCTGATGAGATAATTTTAGAAAAGGGAACAGCATATATTACAGATATTGGTATGACAGGCCCTAAAAGATCTGTTATAGGAATGGATGTGGAAGTTTCTTTAAAAAGATTTGCTACATCATTACCAGAAAGATATAAATTATCTTCAGATTCTGAAGGAAAATTTAATTCTTGTATGTTTGAAATTAATGATAAAACAAATAAAGTTGAAAAAGTAGAAAGAATAAATAAATAGAACCTAAATATAAAGGAAAAAGTGAGATATTTTCTGTGAAATTGTCTCACTTTTTTGTTTGATGTTAATATTAAAAAGTCTTTTAGATTTATGTAAAAAAATAGTCGAAAAATTCAAAAAAATAGTGAATAAAATCAAGTTATAAAACTTAAGACATAAACCGACAAAAAGCTTGAAAAAACTGTAGAAAACTGGCATACGAAACTTTAGTGAATTAACTAAAAAGTATAGACTTTAAAATTTTATTGTTGTAAAATAATCACATCGAAACACAAGATAAAATAAAATTAATAGGAGGAAAGAAAAAATGGAAGTTTTAAAAATTTCATCAAAATCAAACCCAAATTCAGTTGCAGGAGCTATAGCAGGTTTGGTTAAAGAAAGTACAAGGGCAGAGATGCAAGCAATAGGAGCAGGAGCTTTAAACCAAGCAATAAAAGCAGTTGCAATAGCAAGAGGATTTGTAGCACCAGCTGGTGTAGATTTAGTTTGTATCCCTGCATTTGCAGAAGTGCAAGTGGAAGGAGAAGATAGAACTGGTATTAAATTGATAATAGAATCAAGGAAGTAATATGAATTAATAATTTGAATTTATAAATATGAATTTTATATACTAAAAAGGTGTTAATAAAATAGTAATTATTTAATAATTATTTATTTAAATTAACATCTTTTTTTATTTTTTTATTGAAAATAATAAAAAAATAATATATTATTATTCCATAGAAAGGTAATTAAGAAATGAATAATAATGTTTTTAAGTATATATTTGCTATTGTAGTAGTATTTTTAGTTGGATATACAATATATGTAATAATTCAGAACAAAACAGATTCATCAGATGTTAATTTAGATCATACTTCAACTCTTTCTAATATTCAAACAGATTTAAGACTATCTATTTCACAATTAGATACAATAAATCCTTTACTAACAAATAATAGAAATGTACAAGAAGTTACAAAAATTATATATGATCCATTAGTAACATTAAATGAAAATTATAAATTAGAATACTGTTTAGCAGAAGAAATTGCAAAAACAGATGATGTAACATATGTAATAAAATTAAGAAAAGGAGTATTATGGCAAGATAATAATAATTTTACAGCAGATGATGTTAAATTTACAATTGATTTGATAAAGGGTGGAATTAGTCCAATTTATTCAGAAAATGTACGTTATATAATGGATGCAGAAGTGGTTGATAGTACAACTTTAAGAATTGTTCTAACAGAACCAGTAGCTTTTTTTGAATATAATTTAACATTTCCTATAATGTGCCAAAAATATTATGAAGGTGAAGATTTTGCTACAAGTACGAAAGTACCAACAGGTACAGGAATGTTTAAGATTTCGGAAATGGGTACTAATGTTATAAAGCTTGTTCCTAATGAAACATATTGGAATTCAAATAATAAACCAATGGCAACACAAGTAAGTATAAATTTGTATAATAATATTGGTGAATGTTATGCTGCATTTAAAAATGGAGAAATAGATATTTTAACAGTAAAAATAAATGATATAGAAAACTATATTGGAAATTTGGGATATAATAAAATCGAATATAAAGAAAGAGATTATGATTTTATAACTTTAAATACTGCAAATGGTATAATGAGTAATCAAGCAGTTAGAAAAGCTATAAGTTTAGCAATAGATAAAAATGCTCTTGTAGCAAATTGTTTAGGAAAAGGTTATACACCATCTAATTTTAGTTTAGACATGGGAAATTGGCTTTATACTAAAGATTTAAATGTTTCAATAGATACAGAAGCTGCTGCTCAAATATTGAATAATGATGGTTGGGAGAGAACTAGTAATTCTTGGCAAAAAAGAACAGAAGATGGTATAGAAAGATTAGAGTTTTCTTTAACCGTAAATACTAATAATTCTGCAAGAGTAGCAGTAGCAGAAAATATTAGAGATCAACTAGCAGGTTTTGCAATTCCTGTAACAATAAATTATTTGTCACCAGAAAATTACAATGAAGTTATAGCAAATAGAAATTTTGATGCAGCAATAATAGGTATAAAGCTTGGATATTCTCCAAATTTAAATACTTTTTTTGGAGATGGAAATTTAGCAAATTATAGTAATGATGAAGTAAGAGAATTAATGAGCGTTATTTCAAATACAACAGATGAAAATGTTTTATATGAAAAATATAATAGATTATATGATATATATTTAGAAGAAGCACCTTATATAGGGTTATATAGAAATACAAATACTATAGTTTATAATCAGGGATTAGTTGGAAATATAACAGCAAATAGTTTTAATATTTTTCATAATATTGAAAAATGGTATAGAAGATAACTATACAAAAAAATAAAAAAAGTATTGACAAAATAAAAATTAAGGGTATAATAAGAACATAAGTTTTGCAAACAAAAATTCGTTTAATTAGGAGGAAAATATGGGAGACAATCAAGAAAAAAGAAAAGCACTAGATGCTGCAATGAGTCAAATAGAAAAACAATTTGGAAAAGGTTCTGTTATGAAATTAGGAGACTATAAGTCAATGAATATAGAAGCAATTTCAACAGGAGCTTTGAATTTGGATATAGCATTAGGAATAGGTGGAATACCAAGAGGAAGAATAATAGAAATATATGGTCCAGAATCATCAGGTAAAACAACACTTGCTTTACATGCAGTAGCTGAAGCTCAAAAAAAAGGGGGAGAGGCAGCTTTTATAGATGCAGAACATGCCTTAGATCCATCATATGCTAAAAAAATTGGAGTAGATATAGATAATTTAATAGTTTCTCAACCAGATACTGGAGAACAAGCATTAGAAATAGCAGAGGCTTTAATAAGAAGTGGTGCAATAGATATTGTGGTTGTGGATTCTGTTGCAGCTTTAGTTCCAAAGGCAGAAATCGATGGTGATATGGGAGATGCACATGTGGGACTTCAAGCAAGATTAATGTCACAAGCGTTGAGAAAATTAGCAGGAACTATTAATAAAACAAATGCAACAATAATTTTTATAAACCAATTAAGAGAAAAAGTTGGAGTAATGTTTGGAAATCCAGAAACAACAGCTGGTGGTAGAGCATTAAAGTATTATGCTTCAGTGAGAATGGATATAAGAAGAATAGAGTCTATAAAACAAGATGGAGAAGTAGTTGGAAATAGGACAAGAGTAAAAGTAGTAAAAAATAAGGTAGCACCACCATTTAGAGAAGCAGAATTTGATATAATATATGGAAAGGGAATATCTAAAGAAGGTTGTGTGTTAGATTTAGCAGTTAATTTAGATATAATTGAAAAAAGTGGTTCATGGTTTAGTTATAATGGAAACAAAATTGGACAGGGACGTGAAAATGTTAAAAGATATATTTTAGAAAATCCTCAATTTATGGAAGAAATAGAAAAGAAAGTTAGGGATAATTTTAATAAAGCTTTTGAAAATGCTTTGGTAGAAAATGATGAAGAGGATGAAGAGACAGAACCAGAAGAGTAAGAAGATAAAACATTAGGCATTTTTAAATGTCTAATGTTTTATTAAAATATTTTTCAAAAAACTAGGAAAGGAATATGGAAATAGAATTTTATTATAGAAAATAAAAATAAAGAATTGGAATGATTTTATGGAATACATGAGTAAAGAAAAATTTGAAGAGGCTGAAAAATTTGAAAAACTAAAAAATAAAATTTTAAAGTATATTATGTATAAAAAAAGAACAGAAGAAGAAGTAAGACAAAAATTTTCTTTAGAAGATATAAATCAAGTAGAAGATGCAATAGAATATTTTAAAGAATTGAAATATATAGATGATAAAGAATATATAAATAAAGCTATAAAAGAATTTAAAGTTTTAAAAAAAATGTCAATAAAAGAAGTTGAGTACAAACTTTGCCAAAAAGGTATAAATAAAAATTTGATAGATGATTATATTTGCAAAAACAAAAGTGATATGTTAGAATATGAAATAGCTTCAGCAAAAGCTATTATACTAAAAAAACAAAAAAATCAAGAAGAAAATGAAATAAAGAATTATTTGTATAGAAAAGGATATATGACAGAAACAATAAATATAGCTTTTGATGAAATAAATGATAAGTAAAGCAGGGAGAATATGAATAACAAAATATTAGCACTAGAATCAAAAAAATATGAATTAAGACTTGATAATTTTGAAGGACCATTAGATTTATTATGTTATTTGATTGATAAGAATAAGATGGATATATATAAAGTAAATATTTCAGATATTGCAGACCAATATATACACTATCTGAAAAAACATGAAGAATTAAATTTAGAAATAGCAAGTGAATTTTTAGTGATGGCATCTACTTTATTATTAGTAAAATCAAAAGGCCTTCTGCCAAAAGAAAATGAAGATGAAGCAGAAATAACAGAAGAAGAGTTATTACGTAGGATATTAGAATATAAAAAATATAAAGAAATTAGTAAACAGTTTAAAGAAAGAATACTAGTATTCTCAAAAAGACTGTATAAACTTCCAGATAAAATAGAGCTTCCAAAACAAGAATTAGATAAAAACTTTACAAAAGAAGATATAGTAGAAAGATATAAATTATTAATTGAAAAAAATGAGAAAAAGAAAAACGAAAACGCTAAAAATATTGAAAAAATAGCTGTATATGAAACATATTCTGTATCAGAAAAAGTTAAGGATATTTTTAGAGAACTAGTAAAAAAACCGAGATTTGTTTTTGGAAAATTATTTTCTCTAAAAGAAAAACCAAAAGCAGAAGTTGTTACAGCTTTTTCAGGAGTTTTAGAATTGAGTAGGAGAAATAAAATAACAGCAGAGCAGAAAGAGATTTTTGGAGATATAATAATATCAAAAAAGAAAAAAGAAAATAATAACTAAAAACTTATTATGTTTTTTACATAATAAGTTTTTTTGGATAAATTTACTAAAAAAAGATAATAATAAATTAGTAGGTAGGGGTATGGCTATTTTATTAATTTTTATAGTATTTATTATTTTTATCCAAATATTTATAATTGGATTAATATTTTCAAAAATCAATGTTGATGTAAAAAAGGTTGATATTACATATAATAAAAAATTATATGTAAATGATTTGGAAATATTAATATATATATATGTTTTAAATAAAGTAAAAATAGTTAAAATTAAATTTTATAAAGATTATTTACAGATTTTAGGACTTAAATTACAATATCGTTTTATAAAAAAATTTAAATTTGCAAGAAATGCTTATAATAATTTAAATAAAAAATTTTTTAAAATTTTAAGAAACAGAAGAAAATTAGACATGCAAACATTAAAATTGGAAGTAAATAAGTGCAATTTATTTCTTAAACTAGGAACAATGAGCCAAGTACTAACTATTTTTTCTATACCACTAATTTCTACTATAATAACTTTTTTCTTGAGAAATTCTACAAATAATGATAATATAAAAAAGTATAGTTATAAAATAATACCAGAATATAGTGGAAGAAACATATTTAATATAAAATTAGATACAAATTTTGAATTTGAAACAATAAAATTAATAATTTTTTTGAAAAATTTAAAAAATCTTATTTTATAAATAAAATAAGAAAGGAGAATAGTGAGAAATATATGATAGAAATAAAAAATGTTAGTCAATCATATGTGAATAAAGTAAAAACTATAGATAATATGAATTTAAAAATTGATGATGGAATAGTATTTGGATTTATCGGACCAAATGGAGCTGGAAAAACTACAACAATAGAAATGATTACTGGAATTTTAAATATAGATGAAGGGGATATTTTAATAGATGGAAAAAGTATAAAAAATTCTCCAATAGAAGCGAAAAAGAATTTTGGATTTGTACCAGATACTCCTGATGCTTTTGAAAAATTAACAGGTATAGAATATTTAAATTTTATTGCTGATATGTATGAAGTACCTACAGAAAAAAGATTAGAAATTGTAAAGAAGTTAGCAACTGAATTTGGAATAATAGATAACTTAAAAGATAGAATACAAAGTTATTCACATGGAATGAAACAAAAATTACTTATAATAAGTGTTTTGTTACATAATCCCAAAAATTGGATTTTAGATGAACCAATGACAGGACTTGATCCAAAGGCATCGTATATTTTAAAAAAACTCATGAAAGAGCATAGCAAAAAAGGAAATACTGTTTTCTTTTCTACACATGTATTGGAAGTTGCAGAAAAAATTTGTGATAAAATAGCAGTTATAGATAAAGGAAAAATAATTTTTATAGGCACATGTGATGAATTAAAAGAAAAAGTAAAGATTAATACTTCTCTTGAAGAATCATTTTTAAAAATAATAGAAGGAAAATAAAATATGAATGTTTTAACAAATGTAATTTTAAAAAAATCCAAAAGATTAGATACATATAAAACAAAAAGAGAAAAGGTTTTGGCTATTTTAGCTTTTGCAATAGTATTTTTATTTCTTACAAGTATGATGTCTTTTTTTAGCTATACAGTTACAAAAAGATTAATAGAAATTAATCAAACATATGCCTTTGTAAATATTTTATTATTTATTAATTTTTTTATATTGTTTACAAAAAGTATTTTTGAGAGTTTGAATGTTTTATATTTTTCAAAAGATTTAAGAGTTTTGCTCAGAATGCCAATAAAAAGTAAAGATATTTTAAATGCTAAGTTTATAGATATGATTATTTCTGAATATCAAATGGAAACAATAATGCTTGCTATTCCAATGATAGTATATGGAATAATAACAAAAGTAAATTATATATTTTACTTATATATGTTGGTAATTTTAATTTTTATACCAGTTATTCCAATATTAATTACATCACTTTTAATAGCAGTTATAATGAGATTTACTAATTTTATTAAAAACAAAAGTAAAGCTATGTATATAACAATAATAATTGCATTATTTTTAATGAGTATTATTATGCCATTTTTTAGTGATGAAAATAGTATTTCTAGTTTAAATTTCAGAGAGATTATTTTAATTGAAAATGGGTTAGCAGAAAGTATTGCAGATTATTTTATACTAATTAAACCAATAATGAATATATTATTAAATTACAAAAATTTAATAGGTTTTGAAAATCTAGTTATATATGTTTTAGAAAATCTATTGTGTTATATAATATGTGTTTTTATAATGTCTAAAATATATTTAAAGGGAGCAATAGGTGCATCAATTAATTCTAGTAAAAAAAATAATAAAACATCTGCAGAATTAACTTTAAATGATTTTAAAATTCAAAATAAATATAAAGCATATTTAAAAAAAGAATTAAAGACAATGATAAGAACACCAATATTTTTTATAGAATGTATAATAATGCCAGTAGTTTATCCTATAACAATGTTTATTATTGTTTTAGGATTAGTGAAATTTGCAGAAATTATGGGATTAAATTTATGGGAAAAATTAAATCAAATATCTGTGACTACAAATGGATTTGCTATTTTTATAGGTGTTGGGCAAGTGTTTTATATGATGAATTTTAGTTCCATTATTTCTGTTTCAAGAGAAAGTACTAATGCAATTATAACAAAATATATTCCAATATCACTTAATAAACAATTTAATTTAAAAATTTTAATAGGATTCTTAATAAATATGATTGCAAGTTTTTTTGTTGTTTGTTTTTATTATATGTGTACATCTAGTATAATATTTAGTTTTATAATATTTTTAGAATTGTTTTTTGTGAATTTAATAGGAGAAAAATTTAAATTGATTGTAGATTTAAATAAGCCAAAATTAGATTGGGATACAGAATATACTATGATGAAACAAAATACTAATGTAATGTATGAGCTTTTTTATACATTAATAGTTGGGATTTTACTATTTATTATAAGTAAAATATTGATAAATAAAATTATATTTTTATCTATTTTATTTTTATGTTTAATTTTAGTAAATATTATAATTAATAAATTTATTAAAAATAAAGAATATGAAGTTTTTGGGAAAATTTATTAAAATAAAATTGTATAATATGATATATACTGGAGATAATACTATAAAATAGTTTGAAGAAAAGAGGGAAAAATTATGAGTGAACATCCAATAGAAGTCCTTATGGAAACAGCTATGAATAGTATTAAAGACATGGTTGACGTAAATACTATAATTGGAGAACCAATAGAAACTAAAAATGGAATGGTTATTATACCAATTTCAAAAGTATCTTTTGGATTTGCAGCAGGTGGAAGTGAGTTTAAAGGTGAGACAATAGATGAATACAAAAGAAGAGAAAAAGAAGAAGAAGTTCAATATAGATTGCCTTTTGGTGGTGGTAGTGGAGCTGGAATTTCTATTAATCCAGTAGCTTTTGTTGTCGTATCTCGTGACTCAATAAAAGTATTACCAATAGAACATACATCTGCAATAGATAAACTTATGGATTATGTACCAGATTTAATGGAAAAAGCTAATGTAATAGTTGATAAAACACTTGACAATACATCAAATACTTCTGAAGATAAAGCAAATACTGAAAATAATAATGAAGAAAGTAAAGACAAAAAAACTAAAATAAAAACTCCTATTTTAAATAATAGAGCTAAAAATAGAAGAATCAAGAAAGAAGATGTAAATG
The DNA here is from genome assembly GCA_944390285.1 of uncultured Clostridia bacterium. Taxonomy (GTDB): domain Bacteria; phylum Bacillota; class Clostridia; order TANB77; family CAG-508; genus Scatovivens. Next base: position 214,942 of record CALXPN010000001.1, on the reverse strand, counting down.
AAAAAACAGAAGATTTAGATGAATATTTTGGAGAAGAAGATGAATAATTTTAAATTAAGACAACTTAAAAAAAAGTTGTCTTTTATTAATTTTGTAGCAAATAAATGAAAATTATTGAAGAAACAAATTAATTATGATATAAAATAAAAAGATAATAAAAATATGAAAGGAAAGATAAAATGAAAATAGAATTATTAGGTGGATGTAAAAAAGATGAATTAGAAAAAAGAATTCAAAATGTAGCAGCTGCTGGAAAGTTATCAAGATTTCCTGGTAATGTAATTGAAGTTTTAGAAAGCTGTAACGATTATGAGAGTAATTTAAAATTAATTAAAAGAATTATAAAAATGGGACATAAATCAATTATTGAACATGATTATTTAGTTTTTGCTTTGTGTGATGTAACACCAATAGTTGAACAAACATTAATAGGATATAGATTAACTTCTTTTACAGTAAAATCAAGAAGAGAAGTAGATTTTAGAAAAGCTGGTTTTTATGTTCCGGAATTTAGAAATGAGTCAGGTGAAATTCATGAAAAAAATGAAGAATTAAAAAAAGAATATAAAGAACATATGAAAATGTTATTTAATACATATGGAGAAATTGTAGATAAAGGTGTAGATATAGAAGATGCGAGATTTATACTTCCATATAGTTATCATAGTAATTTTATTATGGGTGTAGATGCAAGAGGACTTGAAAAAATGATTATAGACCTAAAATATGGTTTTGTAAGTCAAATTCCGGATTTAAAAGAAGTTGGTGAAGAATTATACAATATAGTAAAAGAAAATGTACCATATTTAGTTCCAAATATAAAAAAACAAGAAGAAAACTATAATTCTGGTTTTGAATATTTAGAAAGTGTTAGCACAAGACCAGAGATAAAAATTTTAGACAAAACAAAATTATTAAGTTATACACCAAATAGTGATGATGTTGTGCTTGAAAATGCGATAATGTATCATTATCAATGTTCAAAAGAAACAGCTAAAAATATTTTAGAGAAATTAGTAAAAAAAGATGAAAAAGCTAAAGAAAAGATGATGTATGAAATTATGCATAAAGAATCTAGAAGAGAACTTGAGCAAGTTTCTTTTAGTTTTCAAATTCCAATTTCTTTATCTATTCTTACACATCTAACAAGGCACAGAATGCATGCATTATTAGTACCAGAATTTTTACCTATGTGGAATATGAATAATTACATTACACCAGTGACAGTAAAAGCTAAGGCAAATGATGTATATGAGAAAGCAGTTAAGAAAAATATAGAGGTCAAAGAAAAATTTAAAAAGTTAGGTGTTAAAGAAGCTGATTTAGTATATTTTTATTTAGGAAATCAAATGCTAAATGTTGTAACAACAATGAATGCTAGAAATATACAATGGGTATGTAGAATGCGTTGTTGTAATAAAGCACAATGGCAAATAAGATTTATTGCAAAAGATATTGCAAAACAAGTATCAGAAGTTGCACCACTTATAGGAAAGGGATTAGGTTCAACTTGTGTTACAGACAGATTCTGTGGTGAAGGTAGAGAATGTTGTGGTTTGATTGATAAATTACTAGAAGAAGATGCTAAAAATAAAAAATAGGAGAAATTATGATAGATTTACATATTCATACAATTTATTCTGATGGAACAGATTCAGTAGAAGAACTTTTAAAGAAAGCAGAGGATAAACAATTAGAAGTTATTTCTATTACTGATCATGATGAAGTAGGTTCATATTTTGAACTTGAAAAAGATAAAAAACTTAGAAATTTATATAGTGGCAAGATTATAATAGGAGCAGAATTAAAAACAGTTTGGAATAGAGTACCAATAGAAATTTTAGCTTATGGAATAGATTATAAAAAATTAAGAATCCATAAAATAAACATGAAAGAACTTCAAAAAGAAGTATTAGAAAAATTAAAAAAAGTTGCAAGGAATCTAGGTTTAATATATGATGAAAAAAATGTTTATATAGATGAAAATGATCCTACAAAAAGATTTGGGTCATTTACTATTGGAACAGAGCTTTTGAAACATAAAGAGAATTTAAAAAAAATTAAAGAAATAGGAGAATTTGTGCCAACAAGTTTTTATAGAGTTCATCAAAGTAATAAAAATAGTCCTTTTTATGTTGATGAAACTTATGCTTCAATAGATATAGATGAAACAATTTCTAGAATTCATGAAGCAGGTGGTTTGGCTTTTTTAGCCCATGGATATATTTATCCTTTTGACGATAAGGATAAAATTATTGAAGAAATTCTAAGTACTACAAATATAGATGGAATGGAATGTGTTTATACAGAATTTAGTGAAGAAGAAAGAAAAAAGGCAATGAGATTTTGTAAGAAATACAATAAGTTTATGTCTGGTGGAAGTGATTATCATGCAAAAAACAAGCCAGATATAAATTTAGGAACAGGTAGAAATAATAATATAAAAGTTGAAAAAAGTTTAATAGACTCATGGATAGATAAAGTAAAATTAATATAATTATTCAAGTATTTCAGTCTTATATAAAGTTTGATATGAAATATTTCTATTTAATAATTCTTCATGAGTACCTTGATCTACAATTTTACCATTTTCAAGCAATAAAATTTTATCACAATTAATAATTGTTGATAATCTGTGAGCTATGATTAAAATTGTAGATTTTTCTTTTAAATTATTAATTGCTTTTTGAATTTCACTTTGAGTTTCATTATCCAAATTACTTGTAGATTCGTCAAATAATATTATTTTAGTTTTTTGAACGAAAGCTCTTGCAATTGCAAGTCTTTGTTTTTGACCGCCAGATAGAATGACACCACCTTCACCTAAAATGGTATCATATTTATTTGGTAGAGTATTTATAAAATCTTCCAAACAAGCAATTCTGCAAGCTTCATGCATTTGTTCATCAGTTAGATCATCTTTTACTAATTTTAAATTATCACGAATACTCAAATTGAATATATATGGATTTTGACTAATGATAGTTATATTTTTTCTTATTGATGGTTCATCTAATTCATTAATATCTATATTTTCAATTAAAATTTTACCAGATTTAATGTTATACATTTTGCAAATAAGATTAAATATAGTTGTTTTGCCAGCACCACTTTTTCCAACAAAACCAATCATTTCTCCTGCTTGTATTTTAAAACTTAAATCTTTTAAAACAGGATTGTCTTTTATGTATTCAAAGTTAACATTTTTAAATTCTAAGTTGCCTTTTAAGGTTTCTAAATTTTTGTTCCCAAATGTTTCTTTTTCGAATGTTGTATTATCTAATATACTAAAAACTCTATTACAAGAAATATTAAAATCTTTTATAAGTTGCATAAAAGCAGAAAATTTTTCCATAATTACATTCATAATACCAGATTTATAGTTGAAAAGAGCAATTGCAAGAGCCATTTGTAAACCTTGATTTTGTATTAAAAATATTAAAAGAACAACTAATCCAAATTCGAATACAGCTCTTAAGAATTCTATCCCAAATGTATATTTACCATTGATTTCAGACATTTCAATTCTTTTTTGATTTTGAGTATCTATATTATCTTCTAAAATTGACATAAAATTATTTTTAGCATTTAGCATTTTTATATCTCTAACACCTCTAACAAGTTCACCTGTTAAACTAGATACTTTTTCTGTTTTATTTCTAAATTCAATATCCTTATTTCCAAATTTTTTTGTTTTGACTAAATGAAGGTAAGTTAATACAATTGTTACAAATAAATAATATAAAAATACTGGTTTATTTATAATGAATGTTGCAAATAATGCACCAATATTAGTAAAAATTCTCATTAAACAATTTAGAGAATCCCAGAAAAAAGCAGTCATTTTCAAAGTGTCATTTGTGATTCTCTGAATAAACATTCCAGAAGAATTAGTATCTAATTCTTTTTGGGAAATTTTTAAAATTTCATCTCCTAATGCTACTTGAAGATTTTTCATTGTATTTCTAGTAAAATGTTGATTATTTTTTCTAGTAAAAAAATATGCAGCAAAGGATTTATAAGCTTCTGCTAAAAAAATGATTAAACTCATACTTAAAAGTTGAATCCACATATTTGATGTAAAATAAACGATTTGTCTAGCTGTAAGAAGTGGAATTATTACACCAACTATTGTACCACTAATACAAGCAATAACTAGCATTATTAAGTTCTTTTTATAAGCTCTACCATATTGATATACTTTTTTAATATTTCTTATAGTTTCTTGCATGATATTTCTCCTTATTATAAATCATAATAATTATAACATAAGACAAGTAGTTATGAAAATAAAATTTTACATAAAAAAAGCAATCCTTTTAGATTGCTTTTGGCTCCTCTTGTTGGACTCGAACCAACGACCTATCGGTTAACAGCCGAGCGCTCTACCAACTGAGCTAAAGAGGAATATTAGTGTTAGAAATATATTTCTAACAACAAAAATATTATATATTATTATATTTAATAAATCAATATCTATTCACAAAATTTATATATCATTTTTATTACAATAATTAATAGTTCATGCAAAAATATGGAATGCCAGTAGAATGTGGTGCTATATCATACATTTGAAAAAAAGTGCAAAAAGTATTTTTGGAAGTTATATAAAACTGATTTGTTTTAAAATTTTGCAAAACTAAAGAACAATAATTATCAAAATAAAATTCTGGATTTTGAGAAATTTGATTATTAATATTTTTTAATATATCTAAAATGTAATTAGATTTATTAAAAAATAAATCGTTTAATGTAATAAATTTTCCACATTGCATATTCCAGTTCTGACTAGTTCTTGTAGTTATACCATTTGCTCCTCCTGAATATATGTATTGATCAGAGTATAAACTAATAATATTTTCTGAATTGTAAGTAATATTATAATTTTGAATGATATCATATACCATGGTAGGATATCCATTATTTTTATTATATTCATAGAGATTTCCGAGCTTCTTGTAATAAAGAATCTTCAATATATTTTTGAAATTCTAATGCTTTTTTTAAGTTAAAATTATTAAATTTATTGTAGGAGCAATAATTTCCAATAATTTGTGGATATTCAATCTTATATTTTAAGATTAAGTTATTTTCACAAAAAAATTCGTTTTTTAGTGTTTTAGTAATAATATTAAACATAAAAATCACCTCAAATAATAATATTCAAAAATAAAAAATATGTGCAAAAATCTTGAAAAAACCTATTTATTTCTTTTTAGATTTATGATATAATTTATAAATCAGTTAGGTAGGAGAATTAGTTTTGGGAAAATTTTTTATAAAAAATGAACAAATAAATGGAAATAAAGTAATTATTACTGGTGAAGATGTAAATCATATAAAAAATGTTTTAAGATTAAATGTAAATAATGAAATTCATGTATGTAATAGTGAAACTTCTGAGAATTATATATGTAAGATAAAAAACTTACCAAATAAAACTACTTCTGATATTGAATGTGAAATTATAAAAAAAATTGATAATATCTCTGAGGGAAATGTAATTTTGCATATTTTTCAAGGAATTCCAAAATCGGATAAAATGGAACTAATTATTCAAAAAGGAACAGAACTTGGAGTAGCAGAATTTATACCAGTAAATTTTAAAAGATGTGTAGTAAAAATTTCTGGAAAAGATGAAATAAAAAAAATTGATAGATGGAATAAAATTTCTGAGGTCGCAGCAAAACAATGTGGAAGAGATATAGTACCTAAGGTTAGAAATATTGAAAAAGTAGAACAAATAGGTGAAGAATTTAAAAATTATGATTTGGTTTTAGTTGCATATGAATTAGAAGATAAAAATTATATAAAAAATGAATTATTAAAAATAAAAAAAGAGAAAAAGAATTATAAAATTGCTGTTGTTATCGGACCAGAAGGAGGAATAGAAAAAAGCGAAGTAGAAATTTTAAAATCTTTTGGTGGAAGAATTATAAGTTTAGGAAAAAGAATTTTAAGAACAGAAACAGTGGCAATGCAAGTTTCTTCTATAATTATGTATGAATTAGAAAATAGTGGAGGAAATAATTTTGGAAAAAGCTAAATTAATGCAGTTAGAAATTGAAGAAAAAAGAAAATTACCAAAAAAAGTAAAAGATAATATAAGTACAGTTATTTTTCAGAATTTATTAGCAGCAGTAATAATTATGTCATATCTATGTGCAATAAATATAATTTATTATAAATTAAATAATATAATGTTTGAAGAATATATGAAATACTTTGCTTTAGGAATTATTGTTATAACAATTATAGATTTTGAAATTTCATATAGAAAAAAAAGTTTAAAATTTTGTTTAATTGGTATTGAACTCTTAGCATGTGGTATTTTATCATTATATATTCCATATATATATTTACATACAAGTAAAACTTTAAGAGATATTGTTATGATATTACCTGTGTGTTTAACTATATATTATGCAATAAAATCCTTGATGATATTTAAGCAAAAGCAATTTAAGTATCAAAATAACTTAAGTGATGTAAAAGAAATTGTGAAAGAAACAGAGAAAACAAGCTATTTAGATGAAGATAGTAAAAAGATTTATAGAGAAAAAACAAGAGAAGAAGAAAAAATAAGACAAGAAATAGAAAAAGAGCAAAAAATAAGAAAAATTAAAAAGCAGTTACAAAAGAAAAAACAATTAAAGGTAGAAAAGAGGTAAAATATATTGATAAAAAGTATGACAGGCTTTGGCCGAGGAAATTATGAAAATGATGGCAGAATATATAGTATAGAAATAAAATCTGTAAATCATAAATATACAGACATAAATGTTAGAATTCCAAGATTTTTAAATAGTATGGAAGATAAGATAAGAAAGAAAATTAGTTCTGCAATTTCAAGAGGAAAAGTAGATGTATTTGTTAATTTTGAAAATTATAGTAATAAAGGAACAAAAATTAGAATAAATAAAGATTTGGCAAAAGAATATATTTCAGAATTAAAAAAGCTTTCAGAAGAAACTGGAGTTAGATTTGATATAAGTGTTATAGATGTTTCAAAACTTCCAGAAATTTTAAAAATAGAAGATATAGATGATGATGAATTAATTGCTAGAGAGTTAATGCAGGCTTTAGATGAAGCAATAGAAAACTTTATTAAAATGAGAGAGATAGAAGGAGAAAAATTAGTTCAAGATATAGAAAAAAGAATTTATTTAATTCAAGAAAAAGTAAATGAAATAACTGATTTTTCTGGGAATATTGTTGAAGAATATATGAAAAAGCTAGAAATTAGAGTAAATGAACTTTTAAAACCAGGAACTGTAGATGAAAATAGATTAATGCAAGAAATTGTTATTTTTTCTGATAAATCTTCAATAGAAGAAGAGCTTACAAGATTAAGAAGTCATATATCACAATTTTTAACTTTAATAAAAAAAGAATCTCCAATAGGTAAAAAATTAGATTTTCTTATTCAAGAAATGAATAGAGAAATAAACACAATAGGTTCTAAAGCTAATTGTTTAGAGATAACAAATAGAGTTATAGAAATAAAAACAGAAATTGAAAATATAAGAGAGCAAATTCAAAATATAGAATAAATATAAAAGAAAAGAGGTAAGAATATGCAACTTATAAATATTGGATTTGGAAATATAGTTTCAGCAGAAAGAATAATATCAATAGTTAGTCCTGATTCAGCACCTATAAAAAGAATTGTTCAAGAAGCCAAGGATGATAAAACAGCTATAGATGCTACTTATGGAAGAAGAACAAGATCTGTTATAATAATGGATTCAGGACATATCATATTATCAGCAGTACAACCAGAGACTATTGCAGGAAGAGTGGATAATGGTGTAGATAATAATGATGATGAATAGAAATTTTTAAAAGGAGGATTTTAAAATGTTAGTAAAACCAACAGTAGCAGAATTATTAAAAAAAGTAGGAGATAATAGATATTCTCTAGTTATAATGACTGCTAAAAGAGCAAGACAAATAGCAAGTGGAGCACCAGTAATGACAAAAGAAAAAGATAGATCAGTAGTTTCACTAGCTGCAGACGAAATTGCAGAAGGAAAAATTACTAAAATAGAAGAAGAATAGAATATAAGAGGTATTGAGTTATGTTAGTTATACTATCTGGAGTAGCAGGTGCAGGTAAAGATACAATAAAAAAAGAAATTGTAAAAAGAATGGAAAATGTAAAATCTATACCTTCTCTTACAAGTAGAGCACCTAGAGAAGGAGATATTCCTGGAGAAACATACATTTTTTTGTCAAAAGAAGAATTTGAAGAAAAAATAAGAAATGATGAAATTTATGAATATGATATACACCATAATCATTATTATGGAACTTCAAAAAAAATATTAAATGATGCTTCAAAAACAGGAATTATAATAAAAGATATAGATGTAAATGGAACACAAATATTAAAAGAAACTTTAAAGGATATAAAAATTGTTACAATATTTTTAAGAGTACCTAAAGACGAATTGAGACATAGATTAGAAAATAGAATAGATAAACCATCAGAAGGAGAAATAATTCTTAGATTAAATAGATTTGATTATGAAGAATCTAAAATAAATCTATATGATTATGTTTTAAAAAATGATGATTTAGAAAAAACAGTAAATATAATAGAAGAGATAATAAGACAAGAAAGCAAAACAGATTTAAATTAGAAAAACCTCCTAGAATTGTGTAAAATTCTAGGAGGTTTTAGCATGGAAGACCATGCTAGTTAAATAAAATTGGAACATTGAAAATAAGCATATGTTAACAAGTCTCACTAATTAATAAATTGCTATTGTAAGATGAGAAAACCTTTCAGCAGATCTTTGTTGTAATTTTTTATAAATATCTGCATTTAGGAAATTCTTTTTCTTTGTGAAAGGAAAAATTCCGTCGAGCCGGTAACTTTTGCAAGTAGGATCAATGAAATAACTTATGTTTTTCCATACATCTTTTTCCAAAGGCTTAGTCCAATTAAAGCCTTTTATATCACCAGATTCTGCAATAATGGTATGAAAACCTTCACTATATCCAATGGCAAAAGCTTTCACAAAAGAAGAGATAATTCCAGGGTAAAAGCTTTCAAAATTCTTGATACTAATACAGTTGGTTCCATCATGAGATAGAGCTTTGTACTGCTCAATCGTGCCGAGTTTCTCTCCAGGACGAAGTTTAGCAGATACATTTTTTTGTATAAGCATTTTTATATTTGCATCTGAACATTCAAAAAAACTATCCATTATTTCATTGGACTTAGCATGCAGATGACGAGGAGCAGTATCGATTGAGACTTTTAAAAGTCCCAAAAGGGTACCTAAAGATCTGGTGACTTCTGTTTCCTGTTCTCCAATGAGTGCTCTATAAATATCAGAGCCTTCAATAGGATGAGACAGATAATTATTTAAAGTACCGTCTCTTTTTCTGTATTCAGCTTGAGCTTTTTCAAGATCTTTTAAAAAATTGCTGTTTTTTATAACAACTGTCCGAATTTCTACCATGTTACTCCTTTCTTTTTCAATGTTCCATTTGCTTTTGGTATAATTTTTCAAAATCTTGAAAGAAAATTTATATCAAAGCAGAATATATATATTATAACATTTTTTATAATTAAAATCAATGAAAAAGCTTTATAATAGTTATTTTCACAGATTTTATAATTTATTTTACTAAAACAAAAATTTGTGTTAAAATGTAGAATGTAAAAAGGAGATAAAATGTTTGCTGAAGTTATAATAAATAGTAATGCTAAAGATTTAAATAAAGTATTTGATTATATAGTACCAAATGATATGAAAGATAAAATAAAGGTTGGTACTAGAGTTTTTGTACCATTTGGAAAAGGTGAAAAGTTGGAGGATGGCTTTATTATTAATTTAAAAAGCAAATCAGAATTTGCAAATAAAGAAATTGCTAAAATAGAAGGAGAATTTTTATCAGAAGATAAGATAGTTTTAGCAAAACTTATGGCTAGAAAATATTTTTGTAATGTTTCAGACTGTATAAGATTAATGCTTCCTCCAGGAACAGGTGGAAAAAAGATTTCTAGTAGGGCAAAAGAAAAAACTGGAAATTTTGTATTTTTAAATAAAAAAATAGAAGAAATAGATAATCTTATAGTTGAAAATAAAATAAAAAGTGAAAAACAAAAAAGAGTATTAAAATTTTTAGAAAAAAATGATGGAATATATCTTCCAGATTTAGAAATAATAACAGATGTGAGTAAAGCAATTATAAAAACATTAGAAAAGAATGGATTTTTAAAAATTGAAGAAATGCAAATTGAAAGAAATCCTTTTATAAATAAAAATGTTGTAAAAGATACAAAAAAAATATTAAATGAAGAACAAAAAAGATGTTTTGATTCAATAAATTTTTGTATAGAAAATAATGAATTTTCAAGACATTTAATATATGGAATAACAGGTTCTGGAAAAACAGAGATTTATCTGCAACTTATAGAAAAAGTAATACAAAAACAAAAAACAGCTATTATTTTAGTTCCAGAAATTTCTCTTACGCCTCAAATGGTTGATAGATTTTTAGCAAGGTTTGGAGATATTGTAGCAGTATTACATAGCAAATTATCTGTAGGAGAAAGATATGATGAATGGCAAAAAATTTCGAATGGAGAAGCTAAAATTGTGATTGGAGCTAGATCTGCAATATTTGCTCCAGTAAAAAATCTAGGAATAATAATTATAGATGAAGAACATGATATTTCGTATAAGTCAGATGCTACTCCTAGATATAATGCTAAGGATTTAGCAAAATATTTAGCAGAAAAAAATAATTGTCCATTAGTGTTTGGAAGTGCTACTCCAGACATAAACACTATGTATCAAGCTAAAAATAATAAAATTGCATTATATACATTAACTAAAAGAGCAACGAATTCTGAGCTTCCAGAAATAGAAATTATAGATTTAAGAAATGAACTTGCTATAGGTAATAAATCAATGCTTAGTTATAAGCTTCAAAAAGAAATATTAGAAAATCTAAAAAATAAAAAGCAAACAATTTTATATTTAAATAGAAGAGGATATTCTACTTTTATAATGTGTAGAGAATGTGGATATGTAGCAAGATGTAAAAATTGCAATATAAGTTTAACATATCACATGAAAGAAAATAAGTTAAAATGTCATTATTGTGGATTTGAAACAAATGTTATAAAACAATGTCCTAGTTGTGGAAGTAATAAAGTAAAATACTTTGGAACAGGAACTCAAAAATTGGAAACAGAGATTCATAAATTATATCCAGAAGCATCAACAATTAGATTAGATATAGATACAGTAACTAAAAAAAATTCACATGAAAAAATTTTAAATTCATTTAAAAATGAAAATATAGATATTTTAATAGGAACACAAATGGTTGTTAAAGGACATCATTTTCCAAATGTGACTTTAGTAGGAGTTGTATCAGCAGATGGAAGTTTGAATTTGGATGATTATAGAGCAGTAGAAAAGACGTTTCAAACTTTAGTACAAGTTTCAGGAAGATCCGGAAGAGAGCAAAAAGGAAAAGTAATTATTCAAACATATAATCCAGATCATTATGCAATAATAGATAGTCAAAAACAAGATTATGATTTGTTTTATAATCAAGAAATAGAGTTAAGAAAAATGTTGAATTATCCACCATTTTGCGATATAATAATGATTAGATTTTCAGGAGAAAACCTAGAAGAAATAAAAAGATTATCTAACATTGTCTATAAAAAAATAAAATCTATCAATCTTGAAACTATAAGTATTTATAAACCTGTATCATCACCAATAGATAGAATAAAAAATAAATATAGGTGGAGGATAATCATAAAATGTAAGTTGAATTCAAAAATGCTAGATATTATAAATTATGCATTAGAGGATGAAAAAATTAAGAAAAACAAAAATATAAGTATTATTGTGGATATCAATCCCAATAGTATGAGCTAAAAATAAAAATAAAGAAAGGAATATAGAAATGGCAATTAGAAATTTAAGATATGAAGATGATGAAATATTAAAAAAACGTTCAAGAGAAATAGAAGTTATAGACGAAAAAATAAAAGAACTTGCTCAAGATATGATGGATACCATGCATAAATGGGATGGAGTTGGACTTGCTGGTCCACAAGTAGGAGTATTAAAAAGAATAATAGTTATAGATTTATATGAAGAAAATACACAATATACTTTAATAAATCCAATAATTATAAAGGAAAAAGGAACTCAAGAAGTGAGTGAGGGTTGTTTAAGTTTTCCAAATAAATATGCAACTGTAAAAAGACCTAAAGAAGTTGTTGTAGAGGCTTTAGATATAGAAGGAAAAAAAGTTAAAATAAAAGCAAAGGATTTGCTTGCACAAGCTTTATGTCATGAAATAGATCATTTGAATGGAATAGTATTTACAGATAAAATGGAACCTGGAACTTTAGAAATAGTAAAACCAGAAGAAAATGGAAAAAAATAAATTTAATTGGTAGGTGATAAAATGAAAGTTTTATTTATGGGGACACCAGATTTTGCAAAAGAATCATTAGAAAATTTATACGAAAATGGATATGAAATATGTGGAGTAGTAACAGTACCAGACAGACCTGCAGGAAGAGGAATGAAAATAATATCATCACCAGTAAAAGATTATGCTATCTCTAAAAATTTAAAAGTTTTTCAACCCATAAAAATAGCAAATAATTCAGAATTTAAGGAAGAAATTAAAAATTTAAATCCAGATTTAGTATGTGTTGTGTCTTATGGAGTAATACTTCCAAAATCATTTTTAAAAATACCAAAGTTAGGCTGTATAAATGTTCATCCATCACTACTTCCAAAATATAGAGGTTCTGCACCAATTCAATGGGCAATAATAAATGGAGATAAAAAAACAGGTGTTACAATAATGTATTTAAATGAAGAAATGGACGCAGGAGATATAATACTTCAAGAAGAAGTAGAAATTGGAGAAAATGAAACAACAGGAGAATTATGGCAAAGATTATCACATATAGGAGCAGAAATGCTTTTAAATGCAGTAAAAAAAATCGAAAACAAAACAGCATCAAGAGTAAAACAAGGAAATAATTTTACATTAGCACCAATGTTAAATAAGGATATGTCTAAAATAAATTGGAATGAAAAAAATGTAGAAGAAATAAAAAATTTAGTTAGAGGATTAAACCCTGGTATGGGAACATATACATTTTTAAATGGGAAAAAAATTAAATTTTGGAAAGTAGAATATTTAAATGAAGATGAATTTAAAGAGAAGTATAATATTTCTTTAGAAAATAATTTAGATAATGGAACAGTAATATTATCAGATGACAAAAAAGGCTTATTTATAAAAGCTAAAAATGGAATTTTAAAAGTGTTAGAAATTCAAGGTGAAAATGCGAGAAAAATGAATATAAACGATTTTTTAAGAGGAAATAAAATTAAAGTTGGAGATAAATTTGAATAATTTTTAATAAACAAGTAATCAAAAAAGCTTGTAAAAATAAGATTATATTGATATACTTATACCATAAAAAGTATATTAGTAAATAAAAATATAAAGGAGGATTATTATGGGAGAGAATAATGAAGAAATAGAAGAAGTTGTAGAAGAAATTTCAGTAGAAGGAAATGATACAGTAAAAATTGCAAATGATGCAGTTGCAACTTATGCTGGAATAGCTGTTTCAGAAGTTCCAGGAGTTTATGGTATGGCAGGAGGATTTGCAGGAATTACAGAAGCTTTGAGTGGAAAAAAGAATTTAGCAAAGGGAATAAAAGTAGATGTAGGAGAAAAAGATGCTAAAATTGATGTAAATATAATTGTAGAATATGGTGCAAGAATTCCAGAAGTAGCTTTTGAGATTCAATCAAGAGTAAAAAAATCAGTTGAGAATATGACAGGTTTAAAAGTATTAGAAGTTAATGTGCATGTACAAGGTGTTCATGCAGTAACAGAAAAAAATCAAGAACAAAATAATGAATCAGAAACAAATGAGTAAAAAGTGAGGAAAAAGATATGAAGTTTTTAGATAAATTAGCTTTAAAAATATTTTCATTACTAATTTTTATAATAGCTATAATAATAATATTGTTAATTACAGGAATAGTTACAATAGATATGATAGAAGATTTTGTAAATTCTATTACATTATTAAATGGGGATACTGTAATACAAGTAACAATAGCAATTCTAGCAATACTAATGTTGCTTGCGATAAAAGGATTATTTTTTACAAGTAAACCAGAAGATACAGGGAAAGACGGAATAGTACTAGAAAATACTAGTGGAAAATTAGTTATTTCAAAAGAAAGTTTGGAAAATTTAATAGCAAGTGTTATAAAAGATATTCCTGGTGCAGAAACTGTTTCAAGTAGAACAATATTAGATAAAAATAAAAACTTGATTATTTATGTAACAGCAGTTGTTAGTAAAGATGTAATGCTTAAAGATATTTCAAATGAATTACAATTACGTATAAAAGAGACAATGAAAAAAACAGCTGATTTAGATGTGAAAGAAGTTAATATAAAGATTAAAAATATTACTTCAAAAAAAGTAAAAGGATTGCCATCTCCAGATGAGAGTGAAAATAAATCAGAAGAAAAAAATACTGAAAATGTGGGGGAAAAACAAAAAGAAGGAGAGGAATAATTTTATGAATGATAATAATGATAATAATAAAATAAACAATTATATTGCAAATTATGGTGGAGCTACAATTGGAGGATTAATTGCTTTAATATTATGTTTTACGGAAATATATAAGATATTGATAACTATTGTTATAGTTTTAGCAGGAATATTTATTGGAAATTATGTTCAAAAAAATAAATCAAATGTAAAAGAGAAATTGAAAGAATTTATAGATAAATTTTAGGAGGAAATGATGCAAAGGTCTGCAATGAGGGAATTAGCTTTTAAACTAATTTATGAAATTGAAATGCAAAATGAGGATGAAGAATTCGAAATATTTATTGAAAATAATGAGATTACAGATGAAAAAGTTATAGAATATCTGAAAGATATAAAAACTGGAATAAAAGAACATTCAGAAGAAATAAATGACTTAATAACTACTAATTTAAAACAAAATTGGAGTTTAAAAAGAATTTCAAAAATAAATTTAAGTTTAATTAAATTAGCTATTTATGAAATGGTATATAAAAAATTACCATATAAAATAGCTATTAATGAAGTTGTAGAGCTTGCAAAAAAATATGCAGATGAGTCTGCACCTGTTTTTATAAATGGAATTTTAGCAAGTGTAGTTAAAGAAAAAAAATTAGATGGAGATATTAATGAAAATTAATCCGATTTCAGTAGAAGAGTTAAATAGATATATAAAAAATAAGGTAGCAGATGATGAATTTTTAAACAATGTATATGTCAAAGGAGAAATTTCTAATTTTAAACATCATTATACAGGACATATGTATTTTACTTTAAAAGATGAAAAATCTCTTATAAAATGTGTAATGTTTAAATCTTCAACTGCTACTTTAAATTTTGTACCTAAAGATGGAATGAAAGTATTAGTATTTGGAACAGTTTCGGTTTTTGAAAGAGATGGTGTTTATCAAATATATTGTAAAGCTATGCAAGAAGACGGATTTGGAGATTTATATAAAGCTTATGAAGAATTAAAAAGAAAATTAGAACTTGAAGGCTTATTTGATGAAAAACATAAAAAGAAAATACCATTTATGCCTAAAATTGTAGGAGTTTTAACATCAAATACTGGAGCTGTTATAAGAGATATTATAAATGTATCAACAAGAAGGAATCCAAATGTTTATATTAGACTTTATCCAGTTCCTGTGCAAGGGGCTGGTGCAGGAATTAAAATTGCTGATGCAATAAAAATAATGAATGAAAAAAAATTAGCAGATGTAATTATTTTAGCAAGAGGTGGTGGATCTCTTGAAGATTTATGGCCATTTAATGAAGAAATTGTTGCAAGAAGTATATATGAATCTGAAATTCCAATTGTTTCTGCTGTTGGACATGAGACAGATTTTAGTATATCAGATTTTGTAGCAGACTTAAGAGCACCTACTCCATCTGCTGCAGCAGAATTGGTTGTAACAGATATTTCTGAACTTGAGAATAAGATTAACTTATATCAAAAAAGATTAAAAATGGCATTAAAAAGAAAAACAGAAGTTATGAGATTAAGATATGAGAAATGTCTTAATTCTAAAGTTTTTAAAGAACCTTTATCAAGAATAAATGATTATTATATGTTGATTGAAAATTACATAAAATCATTAGAAAATAATAGTTTAAAAAAGATTAAAGATTCCAAATTAGATGCAACTAAAATTATAACTAAATTAGATACCTTAAGTCCATTAAAGACACTTACAAGAGGTTTTTGTGTAGTTGAATCTGATAAAAAAATTATTACAAATGCTAAAAGTCTAGAAAAAGATACACAAATAGATATACGATTTCATGATGGAAAAGTTAAAGCAAAAGTTTTATAGATTTTATAAAAATCTAAATATATAAAGGAGAGATTTAGATAGTATCTAAGTAGTATAAAAAGTTATGAGTAAAAAAACTAAAATATTAATTATTGTTATAGCGATAATTGCTGTTCTAGCAATTTGTGTATTTGCATATGAAAATGTAAATAGTAAAAAAGAAGAAAATGAAAGTGTTACAGAAGAAAATATTGTAGAAGAAAATAAGGCAAATGAAATAAATAATATAATAGAAGAAAATATTGTAGAGGAAAATATAGTAGAAGAAAATGTAGTAAATAATAAAGTAAATAATGAAAGTGAAAATTTAACTGTAAATTTACCACCACCATCTACTACATACCAAAGCGAAACTGCATATGAATCAGCAGGAGATGTAGGCTCAACAAATAAAAAAGAAGAAGCTATAAACTTAGTAAAAGAGAAATGGGGTGAAGATAATACAGTTACTTTTTCATGTGATTCTGTAACAGCAGATGGTGAATATATTATAGCAGTTACTTCACTTGAAACAGCAACAGTTAGAAATTATTTTAGAGTAAATTTACAAACAAAAGAAGTTATAGTTGAATATTAAAGTAATTGTAGAGAGAGGATAAGATGAGTAAAAAAGAAGATTTAAATTTTGAAGAGTTAATAAAAAAATTGGAAGATATAACAAATAAACTTGAAAAAGAACAATTATCACTTGATGAATCTGTAAAATTATTTGAAGAAGGAATAGAAATTTCTAAAAAATGTAATTCAAAACTTGAAGATGCAGAGAAACGAATTACGATTTTAATAAATCAGGATAACGAGATTAAAGAAGAGAATTTTACTGCAGGAGAATAATTATGCAATATATTAATGAGATTTTAAATAATAAGTGTATATGGGTACCATTTCTATTATGGTTTACTATTCAAACTTTTAAAGTAATTGTAGACTTAATAAAAAATAGAAAATTAAATGTAAAAAGAATAATGGGAGCAGGAGGAATGCCAAGTTCACATTCTGCAATTGTTTGTTCACTTGCAACTTGTATAGGCAAGGAATATGGATTAGATTCAGGAATATTTGCATTTTCAGTTATAATGGCATTTGTTGTAATGTATGATGCAGCTGGTGTAAGAAGAGCAGCAGGAAGGCAAGCTAGGATTTTAAATAAAATTTTAGAAACTCCTGGACTTACTACAGGAGAAGTACAAGAAAGATTAATAGAAGCATTAGGACATACTCCAGTTCAAGTTTTTGTAGGTGCGATATTGGGAATTGTTGTAGGAATTATAATTTAAAAAGAATAGGAGAGATATACTATGACAGATATTGAAATTGAAAGAAGTATAAAATTAGAAAAAATTACAGAAGTTGCACAAAAGAAGGGAATAGGGGAAGAATTTTTAGAACTTTATGGAAAATATAAAGCAAAAATTTCTAATGATTTTATTGAGAAAACAAAAGGAAATGAAGATGGTAAGCTTGTACTCGTAACTGCAATTAATCCGACACCATTAGGAGAAGGTAAAACAACAGTTGCAATTGGATTATCTGATGCATTAAATAAAATTGGAAAGAATTCGATTTTAGCATTAAGAGAACCATCTCTTCGGACCAGTATTTGGAATAAAAGGCGGAGCAACAGGCGGAGGGTATGCACAAGTTGCTCCAATGGTGGATATAAATCTACATTTTACAGGAGATATACATGCCATAACAACAGCTAATAACTTATTAGCTGCAATGATAGATAATCATTTATATTTTCGGAAATAAATTAAGATTTAAAGAAGTAATTTGGAAAAGATGTTTAGATCTTAATGATAGATCATTAAGAGAAATTGAAATAGGACTCTCAAAAGAGAAGAAAATGGTTAAAAGAAAAGATGGATTTGATATTTCAGTTGCATCTGAAATAATGGCTATATTTTGCTTGGCAAAAGATATTAAAGATTTAGAAAGAAGAATAGGAAATATTATAGTTGGTTATAATGAAGATGATAAACCGATTTTTGCAAAAGATTTAAATGCACAAGGAGCGTTAACAGTATTATTAAAAGATGCAATAAATCCTAATGTTGTACAAACTTTAGAACATAATTTAGCATTAGTTCATGGTGGTCCTTTTGCAAATATAGCACATGGATGTAATAGTGTTATGGCAACTAAACTTGCTTTAAAATTAGGAGATTATGTAATTACAGAAGCTGGATTTGGTGCAGATTTAGGTGCTGAAAAATTTATTAATATAAAATGTAGAAAAGCAAATTTAAATCCAACTGTATGTGTTTGTGTTGCTACATTGAAAGCTTTAAAATATCATGGTGGAGCAAAACAAAGTGAATGTTCAGATGAAAATTTACAAGCTTTAGAAATAGGTATAGAAAATCTTTTAAAACATGTAGATAATATAAAAAATAAATATGGATTAACTCCTATTGTTGCTATAAATAAGTATGCTAATGATTCTGAAAAAGAAATTGAATTTTTAGAAAATAAATTAAAAAAATTAAATATCGAACTTAGTTTAGCAGAAGTTTGGCAAAAAGGTGGAGAAGGAGCAATAGATTTAGCTGAAAAAGTTATAAAATTATCAGAAGCAAATAATAAGATTAATTTTGTATATGAAGATGAAGATACTATAAAAGCTAAAATAGAAAAAGTAGCAAAACAAATTTATGGTGCAGAAGGTGTTGAATATTCAGAAAAAGCTTTAGAGGAAATTGATAGAATTGAAAAAATGGGATATAAAAATTATCCAATTTGTATAGCTAAAACTCAATATTCTTTTTCTGATAATCCTAAGAATTTATTATGCAAAGAACCATTTAAAATACATATAAGTGAAGTTATTGTAAAAAACGGAGCAGAATTTATAGTTGTGAAAACTGGAAAAATATTTACTATGCCAGGATTACCAGAGATTCCAGCAGCGGAGAAAATCAAAATAAATGAAAAAGGCGAAATAGATGGAATATTTTAAAAAGTAAAAAAGCAATTCTTAAATGAATTGCTTTTTTTTATTAATCGTTTGGATATTCAATAAAATTTGATAAAATAATTTTTGGTAATTTGGATAGTTTATAAAAAGCTAATTTTATTTTCTTTTTTAACATATAAAATTTGCCTAAACTTCTAGGACTCACAATATAATTATCAATATTATTAACAGGGGTTAAAGCAGTTGTGAACGAATCATCTTGTTTTTCCTCATTATTAAATAAGTCTTCTTTTGAATCGTTAGAAATATCTTCAAGTAAAGAAGATTCAGTTTCTTCTTCAAATAAATTAGTAAAAGATATTTCATTTGAAGATGATGGAATATCTGATGAGATATTTAGTTCATCAGTTTTTAGAGAAGAAATATTTTCTGAATTACTGTTTAAATCCTGAATTATTTTTTCAGAAAAATCATCTTTTATACCAAAATTTGCTTCTTCTTGTTCATCTTGTGAATTCTTATTAGTATCTATTACTTCATATAATTCTGATACTAAATTATCAATTATTTCATCTACTTTTTCACTATTATCATCCAATTCCTCTATATAGGTAGTTAAATTATCTGAATATGTAGGTTCTTCAGGAGTATTTGTTTCTTCAATATTAATATTAGAGTCTATATTATTTGCTTCAATAATTGGTGTTAGAATTTCATCTATTAATGAATCCATACTGAATTTCTGTTCATTAATATTTTTACTTATATCTATATATTCATCACTCCTATTATCTTCATAAATATCGCTGAATAAAACATCTAAATCTTTATCTAATTCGGTTTCTTCTATTATTTCGCCAATTGAGTCTTCAATATTTGTAGGTACAGTATTTTCTGGTAAAACTTCAAATGATGTATCAGTAAATGTTTGAGCTTTAATAGGTTCAGGTACATTTGTATTTAAAAGATTATCTAGAATATTTTCAATTATATTTTCGTTTATTATAAAGTTTTCTTCTAATTTTGATATAGGAGCAGAATAATTTTTATTATTGTTATTATCCCATTCATAATTTGAGTTTCTAAAACAAAAGTTAAAATTATGAAAGTCTAATATTTTAATATTTGCTGTAAATCCATTTTCTGTTTTTATCATTTCTTGTTCTGTAGTATTATTCCATTCATCATCAAAACCAAAAACAATAGTCACAGATTCAGAATTATTTTTAAATAAGAATCCCGAATAAGTAATAGAACATTCTTGATTTACAATTATATCATTATTAAATTTAATATCAGCAAATAAATTCATTTTAACGCTCCTAATTTCTGAAATTAAAATATGAAATATTCTTTAATTCATTATAATCATAAATATCAAATAATTCAAGGAAATATAAACAAAAGTAAATTACATTTTTGTTACAATATTACAAAAAAATTACAAAAGAATAAAAAAATATTTTTGTAAAATAATACTAATTATAAAATTATGAAAGGAGAAATAAATGAATATAAAATTTCTATTAATGATTTTTATTATATGTACAATAATAATTAGTATATTTTCTATCAGTTTTGCTTTATCTAAATATGGCTCTAGTGGGGAAGAAGTAAAACAAATACAAAACAAATTAAAGGCATGGGGATATTATAATGGAGAAGTGGATGGAATTTATGGTTCTGAAACTTTTGAGGCTGTAAAAAATTTTCAATCAAAAAATGGACTAAATGTTGATGGTGTTGCTGGAGAGAAGACGTTACAGGCTTTAGGAATAGTTTCTTCAGATTCTACAGAAAATCAAAATAGTAGTTCTCAAAGCAATAATACAGATTTAAACTTATTAAGCAAACTAGTATATGCAGAAGCAAGAGGCGAACCATATAATGGCATGGTTGCTGTTGCTGCAACAGTATTAAATAGAGTAGCAGATTCTAGATTTCCTAAAAGTATTTCAGGAGTTGTATATGAACCAGGTGCTTATACATGTGTAGCTGATGGACAAATTAATTTAGAACCAAATGAACAAGCTAAAAAGGCAGCGCAAGATGCTATAAATGGCTGGGATCCAACTTCTGGATGTATTTATTATTTTAATCCGAACACTGCAACATCTTCTTGGATATGGAGTAGACCACAAGTTATTACAATAGGTAAACATATATTTTGTAAATAAATATATTCTTTAGGGTAAATTGTAATAATTGAAATTGACAAAAATTAAACATATTGATAATATATATATATGAAAAAATTTGGAGGAATAATAATGATAATTTACCCTAAATTATATTGCAAAAAAGTTACAGATATAACTTATGAATACTTGAAGAATAATAATATAAAAGCATTAATATTAGATGTTGATAACACATTACTTGATTTTAATTTGAATATCATTGATGGTTTAAAAAAATGGCATAATGATATGAAAACAAATGGTATAAAATGTATTATTTTATCAAATAGTAATAAATTAAAAAAAGTAAAAAGTATTGCTGAGTTTTTAGAAATTCCTTTCATAATATTTGGAACCAAACCATTAAAACGTGGATTTAAAAAGGCTCAAAAAATGCTAAAAATTCCGAATGAAAATATAGGCGTTGTAGGAGATCAAATTTTTACTGATGTAATAGGAGCAAATAGAATGAAGATGCATTCTATTTTAGTAGAGCCCATAGCTGAAAAAGATATATGGATAACAAGATTTAAAAGACCAATAGAACAGAAAATTATAAAGAAATATTTGAAAAAGCAAGGTAGGTAAAAAAATGTATTTTAATGATATACATATATTAGGTTATGTAGTTATTGCTGCATTTGGACTAATAGTAGGAAAATTAATAGCATGGTCTAATATTAGACTTCCAGAAAAAAAGAAAATTTTTAGTAGAGATTTTTTTGAAGAAAACAAAAAAGGGATTTATTGTAATTACATTTTTATGATAATTACAGCCATTATGTATGTAATTTTATTATATAAGTTTGGTATAAAAAAAGATGAACTTTTAAAAAATCTTGATTTAATAAAATACATATTTTTAATTCCAATGTTAATTCTAGCTTTTTCAATAGACATAAAACATAGAATCATACCAAACAGATTGAATTTAACTATTTTTGAAATAGGACTTTTATTCACATTTATTTATGGTATAACAAATGTGAATATGGCAAAAGATTATATACTAGGAATGTTTGCAGGAGTAGCTATTTTTGGTATTATTACATTACTTGGTAAGTTGATTTCTGGAAAAGAGGCAATGGGACTTGGAGATGTTAAATTTATTGGAGCACTTGGATTATATTTTGGAGTAAACAGTATAGCTGAAATTTCATTACTTTCATTTATTGTTGCGACAATAATATCTATTTTTATTTTATTCATAAGATTATTAATTTTAAAAACAAAAGATGAATATATAGCATTTGGACCATTTATAGCAATATCAGCAATAATATGTATTTTTTTACCATCAGGTGTTATATTTGATAAATTCTTATTTATGTGTAAATTAATAAGTAATCAAATCTTAATGTTTTAGGAGGAATTAATATGAATGTAAAAATAAAATGGTTAAGAGATCAATTATTAGGCATGAAGTTAGATGGTATGATAATTACCAATCCAATAAATGTACAATATTTAACAGGACTTTCAGAAGAAGGAATTTTAATACTTGCTCCTAAAGAAAATATTTTTGTTACTGATAGTAGATATATAGAAAGTGTTAATAAAAAACTAACAATTGCAGATGAGATTGTTGCTTATGATTCTAGAAATTTAGACAAATATGATTATGAAAATATATTTTTATTGTGTGAAAATGTAGGATTTGAAGAAAACTATGTTACATATGAAACATATAAAAAATATATGCAAATGTATCAGGTTAATTTTGTCGAGACAGAAGGATTGATTGAAAATCAAAGAATTGTTAAAGAAAATGATGAAATAGAGAAAATAAAAAAAGCTTGTGAAATTACAGATAAAGCTTTTGAATATATTATAAGAAATATAAAAGAGGATATGACAGAAAAAGAAGTAGCTTTTGAAATTCAAAAATTCATGATACAAAACGGAGCAGATGGATTAGCATTTGATTCAATAGTTGCTTTTGGAGAAAATAGTTCTATGCCACATGCAGTTCCAACAGATAGAAAAATAAAAGTTGGTGATATAATACAATTTGATATAGGTGCTAAATATAATGGATATTGTTCAGATTTATCAAGAGTTGTTTTTGTTGAAGAAATGAAAGAAGAATATAAAAAAGTTTATGATTTTGTTTTTGATCAACAAAAAAAGGTCGCAGAAATGTTTAAAGAAGGAGTTAATATAAAAACGATAATAAAAGATAGAGAAACAGATTATAAATTAAGAAATTATGATGTGATGCATGCTTTTGGGCATGGAGTAGGATTGGAGATACATGAGATACCAAGTTTACATTCAAGAAAAGATAATATTTTAAAGGCAAATTCAATTGTAACAATTGAACCAGGAGTTTATAAACAAGGAAAATTTGGTATAAGAATAGAGGATACATTTCAAATTAATAAAAACAATTGTGAGAGTTTAACAAAATGTAAAAAAGATTATACAGTTATTAAATTATTAAAAAACAATCAGTAAGAATTTGTTTAATTTCATAAATTTCTAAATTTTTTTCTTGAATTATAAAAAATAATATGGTAAAATTAGTATTGTTGTTTAGGGGTATAGTGTCAATGGTAGCACATCGGTCTCCAAAACCGCCTGTGTGGGTTCGAATCCTACTACCCCTGCCACTTACTTTAAAAACTAGAGTGATAAAAGCTCTAGTTTTTTTATTAAAAAATACTATTGTCTTTTTAAAATTGTTACTAGAAATATGTTGATAAAGGAGGAAATGATATAAAAAAATTTACTAGTATTTATGTTTTTTTTCTTATTTTTTTAACAATTTATATATCAATTTATTACACTTATTCTAAAATTATTGTGATAGATACAAATCAAGAAACAAAACTTCCATATTATCAATTTTCAAAAACAGATTTTTTTTGGCCAGTTCCAGGTTTTCATACAATAACATCACAATTTGGCAAAAGAAGAGCACCAACATCAGGGGCTTCAAGTTTTCATTCAGGAATAGATATTGCAGCAACAGAAGGTAGTAATATATATTCAATTACAAGTGGTAAAATAATTTTTACAGGTTTCAAAGGAGCAGGAGGTTGTACAATTACTATGGAAAGTAATAATATTACTATTTCATATTGCCATGTTTCTCCAAATTATATAGTAGATACAAATCAAATAGTAAGAGTCGGAGAACTGATTGGAAATGTTGGACCTAGATTTTTATATGGGATACCTAATAATCCATATTCATATCAAGGCAAACCTACAAATGGTGCAACAACTGGAGCACATCTTCATTTAACAATAAAAAAAGACGGCCAAGCCGTCAATCCATTAGATTTTTTTTAATTATAGTCTTTCCATATATAATCCAGTTCTAGTATCTATTCTTATTTTATCACCAATATTTACAAATAAAGGTACAGATATTTCTAAACCATTTTCTAATGTTGCTGGTTTTCCAGAAGTTGTAGTTGTATTTCCACTGAATCCAGGTTCTGTATAAGTAACTTCAAGTTCAACAAACATAG
Organism: uncultured Clostridia bacterium; assembly: GCA_944390285.1. Lineage (GTDB taxonomy): Bacteria > Bacillota > Clostridia > TANB77 > CAG-508 > Scatovivens. The sequence continues at coordinate 189,915 of CALXPN010000001.1, read as the reverse complement.
GTGGTTCTACATTAAATACTTTTCCTTTATAAGATAAAACAGTAACATTCATATTTTCCTTTATGTATTTTAAAGCATCTCCAAGTTGTTCTTCGTTTAATGGAATTTGTTCATAAGTTTCATTATCCATTAAATAATAAAGACCACCATCATTGTATAGATATTGCATCTCCCTTTTTTCTATTTCTGCACCTTGTAATTTTTCTGATGGATTAAATGTTCTTTCAATAACTGCTCCTGTTATAACATTTTTCATTTTAACTCTAACAAAAGCAGCTCCTTTCCCTGGTTTCACATGTTGAAATTCAACCACTTTAAAAACATTTCCATCTAATTCAAATGTTGTATTATTTCTTAAATCTCCAGCCATATATACTTCTGCCATAATAAAATCTCCTTTTCTTATTTAAATTCAACTATTATTATATTATCATAAATAAACCAATTAATCAAGAGTCAATAAAATTTTATATATATTATGATATTTTGAAACAAAAAAGAAATATAAAAAAATAAAAAAAAGTATTGCAAAAATTTAAAATAATAATTATAATATTTTTAGTACAAATTAAAAGATATTTAAGGGGGAAATTATGAGAAAATTATCAAAATTATTAGTTATGGCAGTTGTAGTTTTATTATTAATTACAATGTCAGTATATTCAAATGCAGCAGAAGCGCATAATATTTTAATAGAATATGTTAGAGATGCACATAATGTAAATGGAATGATATTTGAATTAACAAATAGCCAAAAGAATGCAATTACAGATTATATTAATACATTAGATGAAGCAACAGTTTCAGCAATTCATGCTGATTTAGTATCAATGGAGCAAACAATTAAAAACACAGGTGCTACAAGCACATCAGCAATTAGTAAAGAAGTAAAAACAGATATTTTAGAAAGAGCAAAAGCTACTGCTACAAAAGCTGGTTTAACATTAACAGTAAATACAAGTACAAAAACTTTCACATTAACAAAATCTAATGGTGATGTATTAGCTTCTGGAAGATATACAGCATTAGCAACAAATCCAGGAACTGCTAGTGGAAGTGCTTCAAGTACAGGTACTGGTGTAGTAACTAGTGGAAGTAAGTTATTATATACAGGTGCTAATTATGCATTAGTAGCTTTACCAGTTTTAGCAATAGTTGCCGTTGCAATAGTTGTTAAAAAAAGAGCTAATTAATGAATAAAAGTTTGTTAAAAATTATAAAAGCAACTATTCTATCTTTAATAGTTGCTTTTTTGTTTACATTCATCATATGTTTTAGTTTAGTGATGATAGGAAAAGAAAAATTTGATATGGCAATATATCTCCTAAACATTGTTACTGTTGATGAAGATAATGTACAAACAATTACACCAGTTTTAGAAGGAAATGTTTTGGTAAATTATCCAACATATGGAACTAAATATGCTGATTTGAAAATTGATAGTATAGGTATAGATCTCCCTGTTTATTATGGAGCAGATTATACTATTTTAAAAAGTGGAATTGCTCATGATGAAACATCATACTTTCCTGGAGAAGGTGGAAGTGTAATAATGGCAGGACATAATTTTAAAACTTTTTTAGCAAATTTGCCAGAAGCAAAGATAGGAGACAGAATAGTATTAGATACAACATATGGAACATTTAATTATGATATATATGATACAAGAATAGTAAAAGAAACAGATGTTGCATCTGTTCCAATTCAACAAGAAAAAGAAATTTTAATGTTATATACTTGTTGGCCTATAAATAATATTGGACATGCTTCAGAAAGATATGTTGTATATGCAAATTTGGTGGAGGAGTAGAATATGAAAATATTAAAATATAGTATAAATATAATAGTATCCTTTTTGATTATTTTTGCTGTTATTATTTGTATATTATTAAACATTTTAAATACAAAAATTTTAAATAAAGATTATATATTACAAAAAATGAGTGAAACAGAATTTAATCTTCAAATTGCACGAGAAGTAGAAGCTGGGTTTGAAAAATATATTTATCAATCTGGATTACCAGAAGATACTATACAAAATTTATTTACAGAAGATATGATTGAAAAAGATGTAAATACATTGGTGAATGCACTTTATGATGGAACAGAAATATCTTTAAGTAGTGAAGAAGTAAAAACAAATTTAGATAATAAAATAAATCAATACATACAATCACAAAATATGAATTTAAATGAACAAGGTAAAAATAATATTATTAAATTTGAAGATCTAATTGTTAATGAATATATAAACAATATAAATGTTTCAAATAAACTTTATGAAAATGGTTATGAGCTTATATCTGAAGTTAAAAATATAAATAATAAAATAGGAAATATTCCTTTAATTATATTAGTAGTTTTAATAGTTATTATGATAATAGTAAATTTAAAAGACTTATTATTAGCAATAAATTTTTTAGGAATATCATCATTAACTATTGGAATTTTATTTAAAATGAGTACAAGTATTATTTTTTCAAGTGTCGAAATAGATGATTTAGTATTAATTACAAAATCAATAAGTAATTTGATTATTTCTATTTTAAAAGAGAACTTATATAAAATTTCAGATTATGGGAATATATTTATAATTTGTGGAATAACTGGTATTTTAATTTCAGTTATACTTAGAAACATTAATTTTACAATAGGTAAGAATAATAAAAAACCTTTAAGGAGATGTGCTAATTCTAAAGAATACTAGTAGGGGGAAATAGTGGAAGATTTAATAGACTTAAAATTTGATATAAAAGATATACTTAAAATATGTGAAAATTATTTATCAGGTAATAATAAAATAACAGAAAAAGAGATTGAAAAAATACTAAGTTTGGATAATTTAGATGATAAAGAAAAGATAGAAAATTTTTGTATAAATATGGAATTAAAAGATGAAGATAAATTATTAGAAGAACAGGATGAATTTCAAAAAAATATAAAAAATTTTTTAAATAATAATTCTAAAAAAAATTACAATAAAAAATTAGAAAAGACTAAAGAAATTCTGGAAGATATGAAAAAATCAATAAGTGATTTCAATAATAATTTGCCAGAAAGTATGAAACCTAAAGGAATTAAATCCATATTTTTTAATGTAAAAAAAGAAAGTGAATTAATAATAGTAAGATATAGTAAGATGATAACAGAAATATCTAAAAACGAAAAAGAATTAATCTCTGAAAAAATTAAAATTTTAAAAGAAGCTACTAAATTATATAAAGTTTTTGAAAAAAATTTTAATAATTTAGAATTTTTAATCAAATTTATTTTAATAAATGAAAAAAGATTAGAATTTTTAGAAAAACAATTAACAAATAAAAAATTATCTATAGAAACTGTAGAAAATTATAATGAAAGAGTAAAAGTAATAGAAGAAAAATTAAAAGATTCTAAAATATTAATATTAGAATTATTAAATTTTATAAATAAAATTAAATTTATTGAATCAAATTTAAATGATATTGGAAAAGATGTTCAAATACTTTTATCAAAAAAATTATTAGATTGGAAGAAAGAAATAATACTTTCTTTTGAAGTTACTGAGAATTCCTCAAAATCTGAGTTAGAAAATCAAGAAGCAGAAATTGATTTAGGATTAATTAAAAACTTAAATATTAATCTTATAAAATTTTTAGAAAAAACTATTAATAGTTGTGATTTTCTTAGTTAATATATATAAAATAACCAAAAAATAGGAAGAATTAATCCTAGAATTGCTATAAATATAATAGCAATTCCACCAGATTGATTCTTTTTTTCTTTTATTTCATAAATACCATAATAAAAAGTTTTTAGAAAGCTATACAATAAAATAATTATTAACAATAATTTCATGAAATCTCTTCCTTTTTTATTCTTTATTAAATAAATTACTAGAATTTACTTCTGTAAATACACTTACATTAAAAAATGAATCTTGAAATATTTCATCCCAATGAATTTCATTAAAATCTTCTTTAGTCGCAAAAACACTTCTATATAAACCTTTAAATCCGATAATATCAGAATTAAAATTTTTCGAAATATTATATAAATATTCTCTTAACAAATTTTCAAAATAAGTATTTACTGTTTTTTCTACTAAATTAATATTTTCATCACTAATATAATTAAAAGTACTACCAGAACTTTTAATTGTACCTTCAGGATATACAGAAATACTAATTAAAGGAGAACCATTTATTAAATCAATATTTATATCTGTTTTTTTATATAAACTAATTTCTAAATCTAATTGTTCTGCCTCATCAAAAGGATTATTTGTAGTAATTATTGTACTATTTAAATCATTTGTGATAATTAGATGTGCAATAGAATTAATAGCATCAAGATGTCCTACCATAAAATCATGTTTAAAAACAGCAATTCCTGCGGATTGAACTGTAGCATCTGTGACTTGAGCGTATATAGCAGTTGGCTCATAATAATCATTGTCTAAAGCTTGAAAAAATTTTCCAAAAGGGGATTTAGTAGTAAAACCAGTATATTCTGTTGTATTTGTTAAATAATCATATAATCTGGCAGAAAAAACTTCTCCAGAATTTGCAACATTATTCATAACATCATAACTAGAAGAAGAACTTATAATAACATCACAACTATGTCTTAGTTCAGTATTATTACTTAATGTACTTATGTGAGATCGTATACCTTTTTTTGCTAATTCTTCAGATATAAGTAAAGTTGAACAGTGAGATAAGTTAATTTTTTTATTTAGAGCATTGTTAAGTAAAGAAATACCTTCATCAATAGTTCGTGCTTCTACTGAATAAATTTTATAATTACTAGATTGTGAAGAATTAGAATCTTGAGAGGAACCAGAAGGATTTGAAGATACTTGAACACTTATTTTCAATAAATCATTATTAGCAGAATCTAATCCTAGAGAAACAATAAAATAATATTGATCAATACCATTTATATAATAGCAACCTGTAAAAGTAAATAAAGAAATTATTAAAACAAGTATAACTAAACATTTTTCTTTCATATTATTTATTACCTCTCAATTTTTTTATGTTTCCTAAAATTAGAATAATAAGACCAATTCCAAATATAAAAGATAATATTACATATTTGTATACTACATTTTCTATAAAATGTATTTTAGATATATTTATAGGAGTTAAAGCAAGTCCTAGTAAAATACTGCAAGTAGAAAATGAAATAATCTTTTCATTAGAAATATTAGTCATTTTTTTAATTATTCTATTAATTATAAATATAACAAAACTTAAGTATGCAAATATCGATAAAATCCAAAGCAAAATAAATAATGAATCAACTCTTTGTAGAAATTTACCTAGTTCGATTTGCCTTACAAGTAAAAAAAGTGAATTTATAGGTTCATTATTTGTAGTAGTACTAAATAAAGTAAGCATAGAAGAGACTGTTATGAAAAGTAGAGTAAAAGATATTAAATAAGAAATAATAGTTATTTTCTTAAAGTCTTTTGGATTAGCAAGAAGAGGTTTAAAAAAATAATAATAAACAATAATATACATTGAAAAACTATTTGTAAATCCTAAACCAAATGTAGTATAGAAATCTTTTCCGAATATGGGTGTAAATCGCTGTATACTAAAATCATCCCAAACAGCAAAAAAAGATATAATAACACTAATTATTGCAAAAGGTACTAGAAAAGATATAGTTCGAGAAATTGATTTTATTCCTACTAAATTTGAAATAAGAATTCCTATCATAAAAAATAAGAAAATATAAATAGTATCAAAATTCGAGAAATATATAGTGTGTAAAACATTGCAAAAATCAATAAGTGTTATAAAAGAAACTAGAAAAAACAATGATATACTAATTATTCCTACAATATTTTTAAGTTTGTTACCTGCTAAAAAGTAAGAAACATCTAAAATATCAGAATTTTGAAATTTCTCTAATAATTTTATAATAACCAAAGATAAAATTAAATCTATAATTCCAATATATATTAAATTAACTAAAGAACCTGTACCAGTAAGATTTACAATGTAATAAGGAATGTTTAATATTAATTTATTTATCATGATTATTAAAATTATAGAAATTGCTTCTTTATTTTCTAATTTATATGTGTTTTTCATTATATTAATTTTTCCTCCACTTCATACTAATATGACTTTCTGTATTTGGTTTTTTTGTATTTAAAAAAGCATTTCTTTTTTCTCTTTTCCAAACAGGATTTATATATAAAGATTCATTTTGTTTTAAATCACTATATGGAATATAAGGAGTAAAAAATGATACTCCAAAAGAATCTTGACTGGCAAGCAATAGAAAATGAATAAAAAATCCTAGAGCGATTCCTAAAAAACCTGCTAAATATCCGAGTATTATATACATAAATCTAAACATTTTAATTGTAAATCTAAGGGAGTTATCTGGAATAGCAAAAGCACAAATTCCGGAAAATGCAACTATTATTATTAAAATTGGACTTACAATATTTGCTGAAACAGCAGCATCACCTAGAATAAGTGCACCAATTATTCCGTACAGTTGTACTAAAAGAAGAAGGTACACGGATACTTGCTTCTTGAATGAGTTCAAAACAAGCTTCCATAATAATAATTTCAAAAATAATTGGAAATGGGATGGCTTGTCTAGCAGCTATTATTGCAAAAAGTAATTCAGATGGTATTAATTCATAATGGTACATTGTAATTGCAATATAAAAACCTGGTACAAAAAGAGCACAAACTAATGCAATAGCTCTTAAAATTTTTAAAAAATTAGCATAATGGTAATTTAAATTAAAATCTTCAGGAGAAGTAAGGAAATCTATTAAAACAGCAGGTAATATAATAGAGAATGGTGAACCATTTACAAGTATAATAACTCTTCCTAGTAAAAGATAATTTGAAGTTTTATCAGGTCGTTCTGTTGTAATAGTTTGTGGAAAAGCTGTTGATGGATTATCTTTGATAAGTTGAACCAATTGACCAGAAGAAAGCAAATAATCAATTTTTAAATTATTTAATCTATATTTGGCTTCTGCAACTAAATCATCATTTGTAATATCCTTAATATAACAAATTGCAACTTTTGTTTGACTAATTTTACCAATAGACATTTCTTCTATTATTAAATGTTCATTATTTATAATTTTTCTTAACATAGATGTATTTGTTCTTAGATTTTCAACAAAACCTTCATGTGCACCTTTAACGACTGATTCAGTAACAGGTTTATCAACACTACGCCCCTTAAATCCTTTTGTCTCAATACAAAGAGCATTTTCTAAAGATTGAACAAATAAAATACAAAATCCCGAATTTGCAAGTGATACAATTTTTTCAAATTTGTTTTCTTTAATTACACTATTTTGAGGTATTAAACTTGAGTATAAAAAATCTTCCAAGTTAAATTTTTTCATTTGTTGTTTTGAATTATCTAATATTTGATTATAATTTTTTTTAGGTTCTTTCATTTTTATTGAATTCCTTAGTAACAAAGGTTGTAATATAAAATCATTTATAGTATTACTTTCAACCATACCATCTATATAAAAAATAAAAGCAGGAATTTTTTTGTTCTTTATATTTAAATTAAATTCTCTTGTTTTTATATCACTATTAACTAACATATTATACTTTATTTTTAAATAATTTAAATTTTCTTCTAAAGATGCATACACAGTTTGATTATCTAATTTTGAAAACTCTTTTTCTTCTATATTATTATGTGTTTTAGGTAGAACAAAATTATATTCTTCTTTTTCTTCATATTTAAATAAATTATCAAAAAAATTTTTTATCATACTTTACTCCTAATTTATAGTAGTATTAGTAGTTTTTGAAAAAATATACAGTAAATAGCTATTAAATATATATACAAATAGTTTACAAAATGTAAAAAATTGATATAATATTTATACTATAAAAATATAAAGGAAATCTTATGAAAAACAAAAATGAAAAAGGGATAGTTTCAATATTTGTGTTATTTGCAATGATGTTACTATTAATATTTGTTTTTTCAATTTATTCATTAGTTGATAATAAATTAAAAGAAAATGAAAAACAAAATTTGAATTTACTAAAAATTTATTCTAACAAGTTAGATTTAATAGATTCAAATAAATCAGCTGACAACAATGAAATTATTCCAATATATAACATAAATCAATTAAATATTGTAGGAACAGGAAGTTTTATAAAAATAGATTCTCAAGTTTATCAGTGTGGAATGGGAATGTCATATGTGTTAAAAGACAATATAATTGTGGACATAGAAGAGGATTTATTCACAAATAGAATAAATTTTAATGATTATAAATTATATTCACAAATATATTATATTGATAAGTATATATATGATATTTATTATTATAAAGATAATACATACTGGAAAAATATTTATTATAAAAATTTTACAGAAAAAGATAATAGTGATTTGGAATATTCTGAAAATCAATTTTCAATAATAGATAAATATGAAAATAATAATACTGAATTTGAATATATGATGATTTGGAAATATGATGGAATTTATAATTTAGCTAAGAGTATACAAAGTGAAAAGGCTAATAATTTGGATGAAATAATTGTTTATAAAGAAAATATAAATAAAATAAATGTAAATGGTGAAATATATATATTTATTAATATTGGAAATAAAATATAAAAAATAGTCATAAATGAAAAATACCTTAATATAAATTAGTTAAAGATGTACAAATTTGTAGGGGGTATTTTTTAATGGAAAATGTAGGTATATATCAAAATATAGCACAAAGAACAGATGGAGACATTTACATAGGAGTAGTAGGACCAGTAAGAACTGGTAAATCTACTTTTATAAAAAAATTTATGGAATTATTAGTTTTACCGAATATTGAAAATGAATACAAAAAGGAAAGAGCTGTTGATGAGTTACCACAAAGTGCTAGTGGTAGAACAATTATGACTACAGAGCCTAAATTCATACCAAATGAAGCAGTTGAAATTAGCTTAAATGGAAATGTAAAATTTAAAACAAGGTTAGTAGATTGTGTAGGATATTTAGTGAATAATGCAATAGGATATTTAGAAAATGATATGCCAAGAATGGTAAAAACACCATGGTCTGATGAGGAAATTCCTTTTGAAACAGCAGCAGAACTGGGAACTAAAAAAGTAATTGTAGAACATTCAAGTGTAGGAATTATAGTAACAACAGACGGTTCAATTACAGATATTCCGAGAGAAGAATATGTTTTAGCAGAAGAAAGAGTAGTTAAAGAACTAAAAGACTTAAATAAACCTTTTGTAATGCTTATGAATTGTCAAAATCCAACTGATTCTTATAGTATAGATATGGCATATAATTTATCACAAAAATATAATGCTACAGTTATACCAATTAATTGTTTAGAATTAAATTTAGATGATATAAATTTAATTTTTTCAAAATTATTATATGAGTTTATGATAGAGAGAATTGAAATAAAATTTCCACGTTGGATTGATGGGTTAGACATAAATAATCCATTGAAAATGGATTTGTTTGAAAGTATAAAAAATACATTTTCAGAAACACTTAGATTAAAAGATGTAAATGATAGTTATACTAATCTTGAGGAATGTGATAAAATAAAAAAAGCTAGTATAGAAGAAATAAATTTAGGAACAGGAATCGTAAGTATAAGAGTTGAATTGAATGATAGTTTATTTTATAATGTTCTTAGTGATATAACTGGTGTTAATATAAAAAATGAAGGAGAACTATTTAGTTGTATTTCTTCATTTTCTAAAATAAAAAAAGATTATGATAAAATGGCATATGCAATTCATGAAGTAAATGAAAAAGGATATGGAATAGTTACTCCAGGTATTGAAGATTTAATTTTAGATGAGCCTGAAATTGTAAAACAAGGTTCAAAATATGGTGTAAAATTAAAAGCAAAAGCTCCATCAATTCATATGATAAAAATAAATACAGAAACAGAAGTATCACCACTTGTTGGAAGTGAAAAGCAATCAGAAGATTTAGTAAAATATTTACTTTCTGAATTTGAAAATGATCCAAAAGAAATATGGAAATCAAATATTTTTGGTAAAAGTTTATATGAATTAGTAAATGAGGGATTACAAAATAAATTAGCAAAAATGCCTGAAGAAGCACAATCTAAATTGCAAGAGACATTGCAAAGAATAGTGAATGAAGGAAGTGGAGGATTAATTTGTATAATTTTATAAAAATAAAAACGTGAACTGTTTGTTCACGTTTTTTATTTTTATAATAAATTTACTTCATAAATTATATTGAAAAATTTAAATTTTTCTAATGTATTTGAATCTAAATAATCTATATATATATCTAATTCATTTTTAGATCTACAAGCAGCTATAATAGCTGGATTTAAATTGCTTTTTTTAGCGATTTTTAAACTATAAAGAGTTGAAGTTAAAACATTTTTTCCTTCTTGATTTCTGATTATATTATAAGCTTCAGAAAATCTAGATTTAAAAGGATGCTTTGCAAAATAATCAAAAGGTAATATAAATTCTTGTGTTACTACATCTTGAATAGAAGAGTAAACATTTGGATAACTATTCATATAATTTATAAGTTCAGAAATTTTATAAGGTAAGTAAATTGCTTGACTTTTTTCTGAAATAATTAGATTTTCATTATCAGCTTTTGCTTCTAATATATTTTTGATTTTTAAATCTATATTATTATTAGGTGTTTCTTGTTCATTTGTAATTATTTTAAATGAATTATTTTCATTTTGATTTTCTTCCATAAAATCTGATAATAAATTATTGTTATTTTGTTCATCTTCAGAAAGGGGAGATATAATATCTTCATTATCAGATAAATTTAAATCTTCTAATAATTCTTTTGTTAGTTCATTTGTAAATTCATCATCTAAAATATTATCATCATTTTTTTCATTTTCAATATGTACATCGTCATTAACAATAGTATCAGAGATTTCTGTAGTTTGATCAGATGTGATATTTAAATTTGATAATAATTCATCAATATTAAATTTTGGATTATCATCTTTTGTTGAAAGCAAATCTATAGGTTTATTTTCAGAATTTTCTATAGAATTATTTTCGATGACATTAGTAGCTATATTTTCTAAGTTATTCTGAGTATTATTATCAGGATTACTTTTACTGTCAATGATATTGTTATCAATAGTATTATCAATAATATTATTTGAAGCATCAATAGTTGTTTCATTTTCATTATTAACTATATCATCAATAATAATATTGTCATTATCAACATTAAGCTCATCATCTAATTGTTCTTCAAAATCTTCTTCATATAAAGTATCTAAGTCATCATTTTCTAAGTCAATATCAGAATCTTCTTGATTATTTTCAGAATGTTTAAATAATACTGGAAATTTAGTTTCATTAAAACTGTTAACTCCAAAAAGATTAGGATAAGGAAAATATGAGTCATCTTGTTCGATTTTTGAAATTTCATTATTGGTATCTTCAGTATTAATATCATCATTAATATCATCTGTTTCTGATTCAAATATATCAGAAGAGATTAAAACATCATTAGCAAAGGTGTTTTCAGAAGTATTATCTGTTTCAACAGAAAGTTCGTCTGAATCTAAAAGAAAATCAGCCAAATCTTCATCAGAAATTTCAACATTAGAAAAATCTTCTGATACTGTATCAATTGTATTATATTCAATTTCTGAATTTTCAATATCGTTTTCAAAAATAGTATTGACATCTTGATTAATATTCTCAGAAATATCAGAAGAATCAGAGGAAGATTCATTCTCAAAAATAGATTCAGTTTCTGAAATATTATTGTTTTGTAATTGTTCAATGTATGTATTTAAAATTTCGTTATCTAAATTTAAAGAAATATTTGAATTATTAGAAATATTGGTTAGAAATTCCCTAAACTCATTAGTTAATTTTTCAATTTTATTATCTATTTCTTCAGAAATAGAAGCAGAGTTTTCTTCATTTTCATTAGAATTAGATTCAAGCGAATTATTATCTTCCTGTTGTATAGGTTCAATTTGGTTAGTTTCATTTTGATTTTCAGATTCAACTTGAATGTCTTTATCTTGAGTTTCTAACTCAGTAAAATTGTTTTCATTTTGAAATTCAAAATCTTTTTCCATTGAATCAGTTTTGTCTATTTCATTTATTTCTTCAATGGTAGCAGTTTCATCTATTTCTTGAATAATATCATTTTCATTTATTTCTTCAACAACGTCGGTTTCTTCTTGACTATTTTCAGAATCTACATCTGTATTTACTGAAAAGCCTGTGAATTGATAATTATTTTCAGTATTTTCTACATTAATAGAATCAAAATTATATTTAACGTTATTTATATTAATAAAATCATTGAAAGATTTATTATCATTTTCTAATTTTTCTTGGATGTTTTGAAATTTTTTTGAATATACAATTATATTATGCTTTATATTTGAAAATGCAGCAATATAAAATTCTTTTGTTTTTGGAGAATGTTTTTGTTCATTAATTAATTCTGATAATTCTTTATTAATATTAGTAATTTCTAAATCTAATTGTTCTATTGAAGTTATATTACTAGATATAATTTGTAAATATGAATTAGCTTCATTTAAAATATTTTCATATTCTAATTTATTTTCTTCAGTTTTAGAAGAATTAATAAGTAATCCTAAATTTGTAATAATATCTAATATTAATTGTTTATCATTTATTTGAATTTCTAATTGAGTTTTTAAGTAATTACTACTTTTTTCAAATTTTAATATTGGCATATTTAACATCAAAATACCTCCTAAAGCATGATAAAATAAAACATACATTTACATGCAATATTAACATTTATATTATACCATAAAGATATAAAAAGAAATATAACTATAATATTAAAAAAATATTACATTTGTATTACAAAAGATAACATATATTAAAATTATCTTAAGATAATAAAAATTACATTTTATATCTTTTTTTAAATAAATATTTGTGTTATAATATTTGTTGATTTATTAATATAAAGGAGTAGAAGGAATTAGTAGGATATGAATAAAAAAGAGAAAAAAGAAAATAAAGTAGAAAAATCTAAATTAAATATAAATAATGAAGAAAATCTAGAATCAAATGAAGAAACTAAAGAAGAAACTAAAAAAGAAAATTCTACAATCAGAAAACTAAAAAAAATTTTTAAAATGAGTAAGAAAGCAAAGAAAAGATTAATAATAATTTTAGTAATTATTATATTAGTTTGTTTAATTTTTAAACCATTTAATCAAAAGCCTGTAGAAGAAAATAAAATAGAGACACAAGCTATAGAAAAAAGAGATATAGCAACTAGTATAGGAGCAACAGGAAAAATAGAAACAAGTAATACAAAAAATGTTGTATCATCACTTACAGGAATGGAAATAAAAACTGTTAATGTGAAAGAAGGAGATACTATTTCGATAGGTGATGTAATATGCACTTTTGATATGTCAAATGTGGAAGAAAATTTAAAAGTTGCACAAAATTCATTAAATATATCTAATGCACAAGGTGCTTTAGGAATTCAAAGTGCTCAAAGAAACTTAAATGATTCAATAAAAAATAAGGATACACAAGTGAATATAACTAAACAGGATACAGACAATGCTTTAAAGGCTTATCAAGATGCACAAAATGAACTTTCATCTCTACAAAATACTTTAGCATCGAAGAAATCGGCAAGGGATTCTTTTATAAAAACATATAATTCAAGTTTATCAGAATACACAAATATAAAAGCAGAATATGATAAAAAAGAAAGTACATATAATCAAGCAACAAATTCATATAATGCTGGTGTTGCAAGTTTTGAAAATGCCCAAATAGAGTATAATAAATACTTCGTAGCAGGAACACAAAATCAATTAAATCCTTCAACAGGTACTGTTATTGATCCTTCAGAATATCAGGACGGAGAGTATGCAACACCTACTCATAGAGCAGTTATGACAAATTATAATCAAGCACAAGCCACATTAATTAGTTTAGAAACAAATTTAAATACAGTTAAAAGCGACTATTTAAATTATAAATCTATATATGATAATGCTGTTAATTCATATTCACCATTGGAATCACAATACCAGGCTATAGAAGCGGAAATATCAAGTTTAGAAGCAAATGTAAAAACATTACAAGCAAATGTTGATAGTTTAAAAAATGCATATGATAAAACAGTTCAGGCTCAAAATAGTGCAGTATCAACTGCAGATTCTAATATTGCGAGCATGCAAGATGCATTATCAAATTCAGAATTAAGTTCTAGTTTAAATCGTCAAACACAACAGGCTCAGATAAACACATATCAAGATCAATTAGAAAAGGGAGTATTAACATCCACTGTTGATGGAACAGTTACTTCTGTTAATGCAAAACCAGGTGATATATATACTGGTTCTACTATTGCAGTAATAGAGGGAGTGCAAGAATTTATAATTGAAGCTGAAATAGATGAATACGATATAGCAGATGTTGAAGTAGGAATGGAAGTTTTAATAAAAACAGATGCTACAAGAGATGAAGAATTAAAAGGTAGAATAATTTATGTGGCACAAAGTGCAACAGATGTTTCAGAAATTGCAGGAACTAGTATGACTTCTATGACTACATCTGGAACTTCTAATGCAACATATAAAATACAAATTGCATTAGATACCCAAAATGATAGATTAAGAATAGGAATGAATGCGAGATTGAGTATAATTACGGATAGTAGAGAAGATGTTTGGACAGTTCCAATAGAAGCAATTCACGAAAAAGATGATGGTTCAAAATATATAGAAATATTAAAAAATGAACAAACAGGTGAAAAAGAAGAATTAAAAGTCGAAACAGGTTTTGAAAGTTCTTATTATATTGAAATTAATTCAGATAAAATAAAAGAAGGAATGAAAGTGGTTATGCCTGATGTTGAAGCAGACAATTCAGTTGAAACATTAATTGAAATGATGGGAGCAGATGCAGGTATATAGAAGGGAATAAATATGAATTCTATAATAAAATTAGAAAATATAGTAAAAAAATTTTATATTGGACAGCCAAATGAATTAGAAATTTTACATGGAATTTCTTTAGAAGTAAAAGATGGTGAATTTGTTTCTATAGTTGGACCATCTGGTTCTGGAAAATCTACATTAATGAATATGATTGGAATTTTAGATAGACCTACTTCTGGAAATTATATATTAGATGGTATAAATGTAGGAGAAGCAGATGAATCAGAACTTTCAGAAATAAGAAATCAAAAAATAGGTTTTGTTTTTCAAACATATAATTTAATTCCTAAAACTAATGCTTTGAAAAATGTTGAATTACCTATGTTATATGCAGGAATGGAAAGAAGTAAAAGGATAAAAAGGGCAAAAGAACTTCTTGAACTTGTTGAAATGTCAGACAGAGCAAAACATTTACCAGAAGAGTTGTCTGGGGGACAAAAACAAAGAGTTGCAATAGCAAGAGCTATGGCAAATGATCCAGCTATTATTTTAGCAGATGAACCAACAGGAGCATTAGATTCTAAAACAGGTAGATTGGTTATGGACTTATTCCATAAATTAAATAAAGAAAATAAAAAAACAATTGTACTAATAACACATTCAAATGAACTTGCATCAGAAACAGATAGAATAATATCTATTAAAGATGGAGTTATTATAGATGAAAAAAGTGGAGAGGGAAAAAAATGTTAATTATCGAAAATATAATATTAGCAATAAATAGTCTTCTTTCAAATAAAATGAGAGCATTACTTACAATGCTTGGAATCATAATAGGAATTGGTTCTGTTATTGCAATAATTACAGTTGGAGATTCATTAACACTTTCAGTATCAGAAAATATGCAATCAATGGGAGCAAATGATGTTTATGTTACAATAAATCCGAGAGATTCTGAAGTGGAAAATGCTAGCATAGAAGGTGCTACATATGGAACTCTAGAAAATTCTAATGTAATGCCATCAGATGAAGATTATATTACTAATGATATGATAAGAGATCTTTCAAATAAGTTTCAAGATGAGATATATGCTATAAATTTGCAATACTCAGTTGGAAGTGGAAATATCGAATTAAATAATAAAAATGCAAATGTGAGTGTATATGGAGTTAGTGCAGGATATTTTATTACAAATGAATTAACAATTTTAGGTGGACATATGTTTTCTCAAACAGATTTTGAAGAAGGAAAAAATGTAACAATTGTTTCTGATAAATTGGTAGAAAACATTTTTGATGGAGATATAAATAAAGCAATAGGTTCAGAAATACAAACAAATGTAAATAATAAAATTGGAAATTTCACAATAATAGGAGTTTATGAAAATCAGGATATGTATATGATGGGAATGAGTATGGGTACAAATTCTGCGACTGATATGTATATTCCATTAAAATCAACAACAGCTTTTGAAAGTGGAGAACTAAAATATGAATATATGCAAATAATTACAAAAGTTGGTGTAGATTCTGATAAGTTAGTAACAAAAATAACAAATTATTTTGAACCTTATTATTCTTCAAATAGAAATTACGAGATTAGAGCATTTACAATGGGGTCAATGGTATCTATGCTTACAGATATGCTTTCAACTATAACACTAGCAATATCAATTGTTGCTGGAATTGCTTTAATAGTAGGAGGTATAGGTGTAATGAATATAATGCTTGTATCTGTAACAGAAAGAACAAGAGAAATAGGTACAAGAAAAGCATTAGGTGCTAAAAATTCTTCTATAAGAACACAATTTATAGTAGAAGCAATGATAATTTGTTTGATAGGAGGAGTGATAGGAGTTATACTTGGAATAGGAGGAGGAGTATTAGCATCAAATCTTTTAGGTTATCCTGCAAAACCTTCTGTTTCTGGAATTATAATTTCTTTGATTTTTTCTATGTCTATAGGAGTATTTTTTGGTTATTATCCGGCTAATAAAGCAGCTAAAATGAATCCGATAGACGCATTAAGATATGAATAAAAGAGGGAAAAATGGAAAAAAAGAAAATAGGTTTTACAATTGGAAAGTTTGCACCATTTCATAAAGGACATCAGTATTTGATTGAAACAGCTTTAAAAGAAGTGGACAAACTAATTGTGGTGGTGTATGATACAAAAGTAACAAATGTTCCGACAGAAATAAGAGCTAATTGGATAAAAAAATTATATCCAAATGTGGAAATAAAATATGCACATAATCCACCATCACAATATGGATTAGATGAAAAAAGTGTAAAAATACAAATGGAATATTTGACTAAAATAATGTCTGGAGAAGAACCAACACATTTTTATAGTAGTGAAGAATATGGTGCGAGTGTTGCAAAATATATGAATATTGTAGATAGAAGAGTGGACAATTTAAGACAAGCAGTTCCGATTAGGGCGACAAAAGTAAGAGAAAATATAGAAGAGAATCAGAAGTATTTAGATGAAAATGTTTATAAAGAATATAAATATTATGATAATTTAAAATAAAATTGATATAATAAAATAATCTAGGAAGGAATATAAAAATATGGAAAAGTTTTATGAAAATGTGAGAGAAATAACAGATTTTAAAGATTTAATAAATCAATCAGTCGAATTGTATGGAGATAATCCGGTCTTTGTATTTAAAAAAAGAATGTATAAAGAAAATGAAAAAGTAGAATTTAATAAAATGACATATAAAGAATTTAAAAATGAAATAGATTATTTTGGAACAGCTCTAAATTCATTAGGAATTGAAAGTAAAAGAGTTGCACTTATATCAAAAAATAGATATGAATGGAATGTAGTATATTATGCTACAACAACAGATGGAAAAATTATAGTTCCATTAGATAAAGCACTTCCAGATAATGAAATTATTTCACTTGCTGAAAGAAGTGAAGCAGAAGTTATGGTTTTTGAAGAAAAATATATTGATATAATGAAAAAAATAAAAAATAATAAATCTTCAAAAATACAAAAATTTATTTGTTTAGATTTAGAAGAAGATAAAGATGGTTTTTTATCATATAAAAATTTACTAAGAAAAGGAAAAGAATTATTAGAAACAGGAAATAGAAGTTATTTAGATGCAAAAATAGATCCTGAAAAATTATCAGTATTACTTTTTACATCTGGCACAACTTCAAGATCTAAAGCTGTAATGCTTTCTCAAAAAAACATATGTTCTAATGTTATGGATATAAATAAAGTAATAAAATTTTACGAAACAGATAGTATGCTTGCTTTATTGCCATTTCATCATGCTTTTCAAGCATTAATTAATCATGTATTATTTTATATAGGTGGATCAATGTCTTTTTGTGATGGTTTAAGATATATTGCACAAAATTTATGTGAATATAAACCAACAGTTATAGTTTGTGTACCACTGATTTTAGAGAGTATACATAAAAAAATAGTAAAAACAATAGATAAAGAAGGAAAAACTAAACTAGTAAATAGAATGAAGAAAATTACAAATGTATTAGATAAAATACATATAAATGTAAAAGAAAGAATTTTTAAAGAGATACATGATGCTGTTGGAGGTAATGTAAGGTTAATAGTTAGTGGAGCAGCAGCAATGGATTCTTCACTTATTAAATCATTTAATGAATTCGGATTTAAAATTTATCAAGGTTATGGTTTAACTGAAACATCACCAGTAATTAGTGTGGAAAATGATAGGAATATAAAACCAGGATCTGTAGGAAAAAAATTACCTTCTTTAGAAGTAAAGATTTATAATCCGGATGAACAGGGAATAGGAGAAATTCTAGTAAAAGGACCAAGTGTTATGATTGGATATTATCAAAATAATGAAGCAACACAAGAGTCTTTTATAGATGGATGGTTTAATACTGGTGATTTAGGATATATAGAAGACGATTATATATATATTACAGGAAGAAAGAAAAATGTTATTGTACAAAAAAATGGAAAAAATATATTTCCAGAAGAATTAGAACTTTTAATAAGTTATATTCCAGGAGTTAAAGAAAATATAGTTTATGGTAAACCAACAAAAGATAATGATTTAGATGTTTGTGTGAAAATAGTATATGATGAAGAAATTATAAAAAATATAATGGGATATATAAATGAAAATGATATACATAAATATATGAAAGAAAAAATTTCTGAAATAAATAAAAAAATGCCTCCATATAAACATATAAGAGATATTATAGTAACAAATCAAGAACTTATAAAAACTACAACAGCAAAGGTAAAAAGGCATGAGGAAATTGCAAGAATTTTAGGAGAAAACAAATAATGTGTCTAAAATGTAAATTTTGAAAAAAATGCTTTTTATAAAGCATTTTTTTTGATATAATTTAAAATAAATTAATAAATATAATAATTTATATTATAAAAAAAATAATTAGGGTGAAGAAATGAATAATATATTTGGAATATTAGCGTCAATAATTTTTATAGCAATAGTTATAATATCAGCAAGTTTTTTTGAAAAAGCTGGAAAAGAAGCAAGTAGAAAATTTATACATATTATGCTTGCCAACTGGTGGTTTATAGCAATGATGTATTTTGATAATGTGTTTTTTGCAATGCTAGTTCCTGCAATATTTATTTTAGTAAATTATTTATCTTATAAAAACAATATAATAAATGTAATGGAAAGAGAAGATGAAGATAATAAGAGTTTGGGAACAGTATATTATGCTTTAAGTTTATTTATATTATCAATATATAGTTTTGGATTTTTAAAAGATCCAGTTGTAGGATTGTGTGGAGTTATGGTAATGGGATATGGTGATGGTTTTGCAGCAATTGTGGGAACTTCTATTAAAAGTCCAAAATATACTATAGGGAAAAACACTAAAACTTTAGCTGGGACTATTACTATGTTTTGTATTACTTTAATAATAATGTCAGGGTACTTTTTATATTATAATACATCATATATAGTTATAAAAGCTATATTAGTTTCAGTTTTAATCACAATAGTGGAAGCCATTTCTATTAAAGGAACAGATAATATTTCAGTACCTTTGTTAACTTCACTACTTGCAGTATTAATGGTATAGGAGAAAAAAATGATATTAGAAAAAGTTAATTATCCAGAAGATTTAAAACATTTAAATATAGATGAAAAAAAAGTTCTTGCACAAGAAATAAGAGAAAAGATTGTAGATACAGTTTCAGAAACAGGTGGACATTTAGCATCTAACTTAGGAGTAGTGGAGCTTACTATAGCACTACATAGTGTATTTAATACACCAATAGATAAAATTATATGGGATGTTGGACATCAAACTTATGTACATAAAATTTTAACAGGCAGAAAGAATAAGTTAAATACTCTTAGAAAAATGAATGGAATTGCTGGATTTCCAAAAACAAATGAAAGTATATATGATAATTTTAATACAGGGCATAGTAGTACATCTATATCAATTGCACTTGGAATGGCAAGAGCAAGAGACATAAAAGGTGAAAATAATAAAATAATAGCATTAATAGGTGACGGTGCATTAACAGGAGGAATGGCACTAGAAGCATTAAATGATGTTGGAAGTAGTAATACTAATATGATTGTTATACTAAATGATAATGAAATGAGTATATCTAGAAATGTTGGTGGAATTTCTATGATGCTTTCTAAACTTAGAACTAAAAGTACATATGTAAAAGTAAATTTAAAAGGTAAAAAATCAATTAGTAAAATTCCTTTCATAGGAAATAAAGTCATTAAATTAGTACAAAAAGGAAAAAGAGGAATAAAGCAATTAGTAATACCTAAGATGTATTTTGAAGATATTGGTTTTAGATATCTAGGACCAGTAGATGGCCATAATTTAGAAAAATTAGAAGACATATTAGAAATTGCTAAACAACAAGAAGGTCCAATTTTAATACATGTTTTAACTAAAAAAGGAAAAGGTTATAAACCAGCTGAAGATATGCCAGATAGATTTCATAGTACATCAAAGTTTAATAAAAAAAATGGACAAAAAGTTGGAGGGAGTAAAAAAGATTATTCAAAAGTTTTTGGAGAAACATTAGTAAAACTTGCAAAACAAAATAATAAAATTGTTGCTATTACTGCTGCAATGAAAGATGGTACAGGACTTAGTGAATTTGCAAAAAAATATCCAAAAAGATTTTTTGATGTTGGAATTGCTGAACAACATGCTGTTGGAATGGCAGCTGGAATGGCGAAAGCAGGTTTAATACCTGTTGTACCGCTGTACTCATCATTTATTCAGAGAGCTTATGATCAATTAGTACATGATGTGGCAATACAGAATTTGCCTGTTATAATTTGTGCAGATAGAGCAGGAATTGTAGGAAATGATGGTGAAACACATCAAGGATTACTCGATTTATCTTTTACAAATGGAATACCGAATTTTAATATAATGGCACCAAAAGATTTTAATGAATTAAGTCAGATGTTAGAGTTTTCTGTAAACTTAAAAAAACCTGTTTTAATACGATATCCAAGAGGAGGAGAGGCTTTTTCGTTTGAAAGTTCTCAAAAAATAGTTCTAGGTAAATCTGAGATATTAAAAACAGGTACAGATGTAACAATAATTTCAATAGGAAAAATGGTTTCAAGAGCAATTGAAGTTTCTAATCTTTTAGAGAGCAATGGAATAGAAGCAACAGTTATTAATTCTAGATTTTTAAAACCATTTGATGAGTGTACATTATTAAATAATATAAATAATTTAGTTGTTACTATAGAAGATGGTACAATTATAGGTGGCTTAGGAAGTAAAGTAGAAGAATTAATGCAAAAAAATAAAATATATTCAAGTTTAATAAAATGTGCATATCCAGATGAATTTATAAAACATGGAAATACAGATGAAATTGAAAAAAAATATGGATTAGATGCTAAATCTATAGCGGAAAATATAGAATATGAATTAAATATAAATAAAATTCCAAATATAGATGTTATAAAGAAAAATATGAAACCATAAGAGAGAATAAAATGTTTGAAAAAGCAAGAGAAAAGTATAAAAATACTGAATTTAAAATGTTAATTGCAAAATTAATAGATAAATATGAGTTTTGCAAAACTAGAAATAAAATAACATATACAGATTTTTTAGCAAAATCAGAAGTATATATTTTGAAAAAAATTTTAGATGAAGAAAAGATAAATAACTATATTTTTTGGGGAGGAAAAGAAGAGGCAGATAGATGTATTTTAATTTTTTTTCCAGAAAAATTAGATAGAAGTGCTATAGAAAAAAACTATAATAAAATCTTTAAAGTAATTAGAATAAAATTACCATCAAACTTAAATTATAAACATAGTGAGTTTTTGAGTGGAATAATGAAATTAGGAATAAAAAGAGAAAAATTTGGCGATATAATAGTAACTGATTTTGGAGCTGATATAATAGTATTTTCAGAACTTGCAGATGTTTTGTGTGAAGATTTAAAAATGCTAACAAGATTTAGAAAATCTCATATAAGCATTGAGAATATTAAAGATGTTACGATAATAAAACCAGAATATGAAAATATTAATATAATAGTTTCTTCAATTAGATTAGATAATTTTATTTCAGAACTTGCAAGGTGTTCTAGAACAAAAGCTACTGAAGTAATTTCTTTAGGAAAAGTATATATAAATTCAGTAAATGAATTTAAAGAATCAAAAAGATTACAAGTAAATGATATTATAACAATAAGAGGAAAAGGAAAATTTATTTTTGACAGTATAGAAAAAACGACAAGAAGTGGAAAATATTTAATAAATATTAGAAAATATAAATAGGAGGAGAAAATGATAAATTTAGATGATGATATTATTTTAGCTAATAATATGAGAAAAAGAGCATATACAAAATATTCTGGTTATAATGTTGGTGCTGTTTTAAAAACTAAAAATGGAAAAAAATATACAGGATGTAATGTAGAGAACAATGGAATTCAAAGTATTTGTGCAGAAAGAGTTGCATTTTGTAAAGCAATCTCTGAAGGTGAAACAGAATTTGAAAGAATTTTAGTTATGGGAGGACCAAAAGATAAAGAACCAGAAAAATGTCTTCCTTGTGGGTATTGTAGACAATTTATGAGTGAATTTGTAGATAAAGATTTTAAGATTTTTACAGTGTATGATGGAAAGATTGAAGAATATACAATAGAAGAATTATTGCCAAATTCATTTGAAATATAAAAAACAAAAATAGCACATGAAAAATTGATTTCATGTGCTATTTTTGTTTATCTATCATCATGTTCTTCTGGTAAAACAGTTTTTTCAGATTTATCAAAAGTAGGTAATGTTATATCAGTGATCTTAGAATTATAAATAAATCTTTTATCAAATTTATTTATTATATTATTGTTTACTTCTTTTAAAATATCAGCTTTTTGAACAGTTGTTAAATTTTCATAATCTGACATTTCAACTAATATTTCACTTAGTCTTTCTTGAGCTTTTATATAATCTAAAGTTGTAGATGATATATTTGATATTTGTTTTGAAATTTCATCATCATTTTTTTCATAAGTATATTCTATGAAATATTCAGAATCTGGTACAGCTGCAGAACTTTTTTTCATATTAACAGTATGATCAAATAGACCTGATGAGGAAATTATTGTTTCACCTGGATGATTTTCTTCATAAGAAGTTTTAAATTTTTCAAAAAAAGCTTGGGCTCCAATATCTTTTAAGAAATTTAATTTTTCAGAAATATCATCTTTAGAAAAATCTTCTGGATATTTTTCCATATCTGCTAAATCCAATTTTAGAGCACCATATTCTAGTAATGTATCTTGAGAAAGATCTAATTCATCAGCTAATATTTTTGTATTTTCTAAATCATTTAATTCTTGCTCATATCTATTATATGTATTAGAATTATTTACATGATTATTAATAATATTTATTCCACCTATTATAGCAGTAGCTGAGATTCCAAAAGCAATTGCAAAATTTCTAATTCTTTTTAATTGTGGAATTTTTGATTTAAAAACTTTATTATGACCTAATCTCTTATTTCTTTTTATTGTTCTGGATCTATCAAAATTTACACCAAAGTTTTTTGGATGTTGGGATTGAACTTTTTTAGATATATGACCGTCTTGTACAGCATTAGTACTCCTAATGGCTTGTCTTGTT
The DNA here is from genome assembly GCA_944390285.1 of uncultured Clostridia bacterium. Taxonomy (GTDB): domain Bacteria; phylum Bacillota; class Clostridia; order TANB77; family CAG-508; genus Scatovivens. Next base: position 165,855 of record CALXPN010000001.1, on the reverse strand, counting down.
TTTATAGAAGCATTAAGTGCATTTGTATTTGGAGATCTTTTTCTCATTTTTTTGTCAAACTCTATTATAACGGGGGAACTAGCTTCTATAGTTTTTTGAAATTCTGTATCATTTGCCAAATCAAAAACATGAAAAGTTCTTTCATTATTTGCCATTTTTTAAAACCTCCTCTAATGTTTGTGAAAATTTTCTAAAATCATTAAACTTTTGAGCAAAAATTGCATATTGTTTTATTAAATCTATTTCATCTTTAGAAAAATTTGTATGTTGTTTATCTAAATATGAAATATCTCCATATGTTGCATCTGAAAGTACACGGGAATATCTTTTTTCAACATCTTCTGCTGATTTTAAGTTTTCAGATGAATCTGAAAGCATTTTATAAACTTCACATAATTTAGAATAATAATATAATTGTTCAGCATATATACTTTTTTTATAAATTGCAATATTTCTTTTGTTATTTAATTTCATATTAAATTTCCCCCTATAATAATATTATTATAATATATAAATTTTGATAAAAAAAGACAAAAATTAAAATGTAATCAAAATGTAATATGAATAAAACTCATTAAATCATCATTAAAAGTATAGAAAATTTTTTAAAAGAGTTAAAGAGTTTTTATTCAAATTTATTATAAAACAATTGACAAAAAAAATATTTTAATAGATAATTATTAGTATGAATGGCAAATGAAGATAAAATTTTAAAATACAAAGGAGGATATATAAATGTATATATTCAATAGAGTTACTGTAGTACCACAATTACCACAAAGAATATCAAAATTGTCGGAAATTTCTAATAATTTATGGTGGTCTTGGAATACAGAGTTTTTGAAACTGTTAAAAAGAATGGATCCAGATTTATGGGAAAGATGTGAAAAAAATCCAGTTAAATTTTTGAAAATGATTAGTCAAGAAAAAATTGAACAAATGATTTTAGATAATGATTTTCTTGAAGAATATGATAAAGTAGTTGAAAACTTTGAAGATTATATGAAAAGTAAGGATACTTGGTTTAATAAAAAATATCCAAGCAATAAAGACGATTTAATAGCATATTTTTCAGCAGAATATGGTTTAGATGAAATAATTCCTATATATTCAGGTGGTCTTGGAATATTATCAGGAGATCATTTAAAATCAGCAAGTGATTTGGGAGTACCTTTTGTAGCAATAGGTTTATTATATAAAAATGGATATTTTCATCAAAAAATAAATTCACGTGGTGAGCAATGTTCTGAATATCATAATATTGATTTATACAATCTTCCAGTTTTACCAGTAAAAGATAAAATGGATGATGATGTAATAATAGATATACCATTAGAAAATAAAACTCTATATTTAAAATTATGGCAAATAAATGTAGGAAGAATTAAATTATATTTAATGGACTCTGATATAGAACAAAATGAAGAAGAATTTAAGAACATAACTCTTCGTTTGTATGGCGGAGATAAAGAAATGAGAATCCGTCAGGAGATTGTTCTGGGTATGGCTGGAGTAAAAGCCTTAAAAGTATTAGGTTATAATCCAAGTGTATATCATATGAATGAAGGACATTCTTCATTTTTAACATTAGAATTAATAAAAAATATTATGGAAGAAAAACAAATTTCTTTCGAAATGGCTAAAGAAATTGCAACTGTTAAAACTGTGTTTACAACTCATACTCCAGTTCCTGCTGGAAATGACATATTTGATTTATGGCTTATAGAAAAATATTTTAATGGTTTTTGGGATAAGCTTGGTATAACAAAAGAAGAGTTTTTAAAATTAGGTATGCCAGGTAATGAATTAGAATCAGGATTTAATATGGGAATACTTGCTTTAAAAATTGCAGGTAAGAAAAATGGAGTAAGTAAATTACATGGAGAAGTATCAAGAGAGTTATTTAGTGATGTATGGCCAAATATAGCAGAAGATGAATCACCAATAACATATGTAACAAATGGAATTCATACATGTTCATGGCTTGCACCAAACATAAAAGAACTTTATAATGAGTATTTACCACCATATTGGCAAGATAATATTCAATTTGATTCTACATGGGAAAAAATAGACAGTATACCAAATAATAAATTATGGGAAGCTCATATTGAAAGAAAAGAAAAATTAATAAGATTAATTAAGGAAAATATAACAGAAAGATATGTAAGTAGCGGAATCGGATATGATCAAATTGCTGAAATAGTAAATAATTTGAATCCTAGAGCATTAACAATAGGTTTTGCAAGAAGATTTGCAACTTACAAAAGAGCAACATTGATTTTTAAGGATATAGCTAGACTAACTCAAATATTAAATGATGAAGAAAGACCAGTTCAAATTGTTTTTGCAGGAAAAGCTCATCCTCAAGATAAAGAAGGACAAGATTTAATAAAATATATCCATGAAATATCATTAATGCCACAATTTAAAGGAAAAATATTTTTATTAGAAAATTATAATATTGGTATTTCTAGATATTTAATAAGTGGAGTTGATGTATGGCTTAATAATCCTAGAAGACCAATGGAAGCATCTGGAACATCAGGGGAAAAAGCTTCTGTAAATGGAGTAATAAATTTTAGTGTTTTAGATGGATGGTGGTGTGAAGGATATACAGGAACAAATGGATGGACAATAGGAACTAATGCGAGTTATAATTCTTATGAAGAACAAGATAAAGCGGATAGTAATAGCTTATATCATACTTTAGAAAACAAAATTATAACTGCTTATTATAATCAAGATAAAGAAGGTGTTTCTAAAGAATGGATGACATATATGAAAAACTCTATAAAAACTACTGGTGGAAAATATAGTACTTCAAGAATGGTTTCAGAATATGTAAGTGATTTATATATGCCATTATGTAATTTAAGAAAGCAACATTTTGAAAACTTAGAAGAAGTAGCAGATTTTACAGCTTGGAAGAGAAATGCAAAATCAAATTGGGATAAAATCGAACTTGTTCAAGATAGAAATGTAGATAATGCTAAATTAGTTGCAGGAACTCAAATAACAGTTAGTTGTGAAGTATATCTTCCAAATATTAATGAAGAAAATGCAGATGTTCAAGTTTATTTTGGACAATTTTTAGATAATGGTACTGTAAGAAATGTTTATACAGAAACAATGAATAAAATATCAGAAGATAAAGCAAATCATAAATATACTTATGAAGCAGTTTTAGATTTAAAAACTGGAGGAAATTTTGGTTACACATTTAGAGTGATGCCAAAACATCCAATGTTAATAGATTCTGAAGATTTAGATTTAGTAAAATGGATAACTAAATAAAGAATATTATTAGAATCTATAATGTTTTAAGTATAAAACTAAAAACAAAAGTGGCATGAATAAATATTAAAACATGTCACTTTTATTTTATAGATAAGAATAAGACAAACAAATTAAAAGAAAAAATGTTTCTAAATGAATACAAAATATATCTATTTAAAAATATGGTGCTATAATTTCATTCAAGAGTTAAGTATTTTAACTGTGAATTATATCTAAACAATAAATATTGTTCTAATATTTATTATTTTCCAAATAAAATTAAATAGTTAAATAAAAAATTAAAGAAAATTCTTTTTTGCGTCCCAAGCACATTTAAAATATTTTCTTATTATTGTATTTTTTCTAAGCTTTGAACTTGCTAATATTTATAGCAAAATCCAAATTCAAAGTTAGATTCTAGTTTATTAAAAGTGATAGTTTATTTTATGCCCCTAAAATAATATAAATAAAGATTTACAAGTTAAAATATTTAACTCTAATTTTTTATAAAGGAGGTTTGCTTGAATATAAAGAAAATTATTGGTATATTATTTTTTTTCATTATAATATCAATAGTATTTCTAATAGGATATATTTTTTCAAGTTATAAAAACCATATAAATTCTAAAAAAGTATTAAAATGGTCTTTTAATTCTCCAAATCAGATATCTGATATTAGTTTATCAAAAGAGAAATTGTTTCCTGGCAGTAAAGGAGAATTTGAAATAGAAATAGATGCAGAAAAATCTGAAACAGGAATTAGTTATAAGATAAATGTATTAGAAGAAAAAAATCTTCCAAATGATTTTTATTTTTTCGCAGAAATAAAAGATCAAAATGAGAATATTATAAAAAAAACAGATAAATATAGTTCTTTTTCAAAATTAGCAGAAGAAAATTTATATGGAGACATATTAGTAGAAAAAAATAATCAAAAAAGGTTTATTATTATTTATTGGGAATGGAGTATTAATGAGAACGAAAATAATATAATAGATATAGAAACTTTAAATAATAATTCTTGGAAATATGAAATATATATTGAGGTTATAGGAAAACAAATATAAACCAATAATTTAAAATTAATTACCTTTTTATCAAAATAAAATCCATAATTAAATCTTAAAAACTTTATATATTAAAAATTAGGTGGCATAGAAGAATATGTCACCTAAATTTCTATTATATAAAAATGAGAATATTTTGATAAAAAGAAAGATATAAAATGAAAAGAAAAATAGTAATTATTATGATAATTTTAATATTAATAATACCATTAAAAAATTTTGCAAAATATTATAAAACAATATCAAATATAAAATTAAGTTTTGAAATAGCAAATCCAGTTATTGAAATTGAAAAAGATGAAACAATTTTAAAAAAAGTAAATATGCAAAACAATATAATAGACGAATTTTATTTTAAAATAAAGAATTATAATGATTCAAAAATATCAGAAATAGGACTTATATATAAAATAGAAATACTAAATACTAATAATGATATACCTATTGAAATCAAGTTATATGATTGTGAAACTGAAAAAGAATTACTAAATGGCGATAATGAAAGTGAACCTATAAATTTACCTAAAAATATAAAAACCGAAAATAAATACAAAATGATTATAAAAACAGAAAATTTAAAATTAGATAAAAGTTTAAATACAAAAATAGATGTAAAAATAAGTTTAGAAGCTAAAATGGAGTAAAGTAAAATGAAATTTTTAAATAAATTACAATATATAGAAAAAAGAAAGAAAATTTTAATAGTACAATATGTAGTAATTAGTTTATTTATAATTATACTTCTTATAATTATTTTTAAAGCTGGGAATGAATTTTATTATATGAAAAATACTTTAAAAGAAAATAAAAAAATAAACATTATAAGTGAGATTGGTATGATGGACTTTTGTGTAAAGATTATTGTGGATGGAAAGGAGAATATATTTGGAGAAGATTTTGAGAATTAGTATAATTTTTCTTATCTTAATATTTATGCTTTGTATAAACTTATATGCAAAATATTGTTTTACATATAAGTTTTCTGCATATAATATAACTTTTTTACCTATGGAAATTGAAGAAGAAAAAAAAGAAATTGTAAATACACCTGAGATACTAAATGATAATACTCAAGAAAATAGAGACAATAGTGTAAAAACAAATAAAAAACTTCCTTCTGTAGTACAAATAATTAGATAAAAATAAACTTGTGAAAAAACTTTAATAGTGATATAATAAAAAACAAATTACTAAGCAAGGAGATAATAATGTTATTTTCACATCATAAAATGAAGACATATGCTTTTGTAGGCCCTTCAGGTACAGGCAAGAGTTATAGGGCACAAATGGTAGCAAATGAGAAAGGAATAAATTATATTATAGATGATGGCTTATTAATATCTGGAAATGAGGTTTTAGCTGGAATTTCAGCTAAAAAAGCTCCGACTAAAATAGAAACTGTAAGAAATGCACTTTTTCAAAATGAAGAAAGAAAAAAAGAAATACAAGAAGTCATAAAAAAAAGAAAACCAGATAGTATTTTAATACTAGGAACATCAGATGCAATGGTATCTAAAATAGCAGAAAATCTTGGGTTTGAACCAATCTCAGAAACAATATATATAAATGATGTTGCAACAGAAGAGGAAATGGCAATGGCAAGAGACATTAGAGTGCATCAAGGAAAACATGTTATTCCAGTTCCTACTTTTGAATTAAAAAAGGATTTTTCAGGATATCTTTTAGATCCACTTCAAATTTTTAAATCCAAAGGAAAAGGAAAAATGCCATATGTGTCAGAAAAATCAATTATAAGACCAACTTTTAGTTATATGGGAAAATTTGAGATTTCTGATTCTGTATTTAAACAAATAATTGATTATGTGGCATTAAAAACAGAAAGTGTACATAAAATTCATAGAGCTATCATAAAAAAACATGAAGAGTCAAATGATGGTATATATATATATATAGAAGTAATTATTAATTATGGATATAATGTAAATGAAACAATGCAAGAATTTAAAAAGAAAATTATAAAAGAAATAGATAAAATGACTTCAATGAATGTACTTAGCATGGAAATTGTAGTAAAAGGAGTAAATCTTGAAAAAAATTAATTAATGGAGGATAATATGTCTTTTATTGTAGCAATAGATGGGCCAGCAGGTAGTGGAAAAGGAACAATTACAAAAATTGTAGGAGAAAAATTAAATTTAGTAAATATAGATACAGGTGCAACATTTAGATGCGTTGCTTTGAATATGATTCAAAAAAATGTAAGTATGAATGATGAGGAAAATTTAGAAAAACTTTTAAAAGAAATAGATATTGAAATAAAAACTAATGGAAAAATATATTTAAATGGTGAAGATGTAACTAAAAGAATTAGAGAAAATGATGTTAATAGTTTAGTTTCGCCTATATCTGTAATTCCAATGGTAAGAAACAGATTGCTTGAAATACAAAGAAAAATTGCAAAAGGAAAAGATGTTATTATGGAGGGAAGAGATATAGGGACAGTAGTCTTTCCAAATGCTGATGTAAAAATTTATTTAGATGCAACAGCAGAAGAAAGAGCTAAAAGAAGAGTATTGCAAAATAAAGAAAATGGAATAGCTTCTTCTTATAATGAAGTATTAGCAGGAATAAAGGATAGAGATAAAAGAGATTCTACAAGAAAAATTGCTCCATTAAAAAGAGCAGAAGATGCTATATATGTAGATACAACTAATATGAATATAGAAAATGTTGTAAAAGAGATTGTAAATATTATAAAAGATAAAAAAAACTAAAGTTTTATTAAGGAGTAAAAAATGAATAAACTAAAAAGATTTTTTGTTGAAATAGGTAGAATTTTTATAAGAACAGTAATTTTTGTTTATTGTAAAATAGTTTATAGAATAAAAATTTATGGAAAAGAAAATGTTCCTAAAGAAGGAGCATTAGTATTTTGTGGAAATCATAGAACATATTTAGATCCTCCATTAATTGTTGTTACAGCTGGGAGACATATGAGATTTATGGCTAAAGAAGAATTGAGAAAAAATCCTCTTTTTGCATTTTTAGGAGTTTTATTTGAAGGTATTTATGTAAAAAGAGATGAAAAGGATATTTCAGCTTTAAAAGAAGCTTTGAAAACACTGAAAAATGGTGGTTGCATAGGTATTTTTCCAGAAGGAACAAGAAATGGTTTAGAAAAAAATGATGGAAAAATAAAAAATGGTGCAGCATATATGGCATTAAAAACAAACGCTAAGATTATTCCAATAGGTATTATTGGACCATCTAAACCATTTACTAGAAATGCTATTATATATGGAAAACCAATAGATTTATCTAAATATATAACAGGTAAAAAAGTTGAAAAAGAAACTGAGGATAAGGTTAGCGAAATAATAAAAGATGAAATTTTAAAATTGTCTAAAACTAAAATATAAAATTTATTAGATAATTTAAAATATTGTTAGGAGAAAATATGTATATATTAGTATTTCTAGGAATTATAATATTAAGTATAATAGCATATATATGTTTTGATAGTCAAAATAAAAATATTAGGCTAGTAGGATTAATATTAGAATTTTCTGTACTTTTTATATTTGGATATATACAACTTGGATCAGGCCTTATGCTAAATCCGCTTTTTATAATTTTTTATATATTAGTTTTATTTGGTATAATAATGTTTATATACAAATTTTATAGAAATTTAAAGTATAAAAAAGAAAGTTATTCTGATATTAATTATTTAAATAGGGATATTTCAGCAGAATATCCACCATCAATTGTAGGATATTTATTTAATAATAAATTAAGATATAAAGATTTAATTGCAGATATTATGGAACTATATGCAAAGAAAATAATTGATATATCAAAAACTAATATAAATGGAAAAAAAACAATTAGATTTTATATTATAGATAAAGATTATGAAACTAAAATTAAAACTAAAAGTCAAATTTATATAATTAATACATTAATAAATGATAAAATAAATATAAATTTTGATTTTAAAAATTGGAAAAAATTAGTATTAAAAGAATATAAAAAAAGAGGATTTGCAAAACAACTTGATTACTATAATGGAAGATTTATGGCTTTAATAGTTTTAAGTATAACAATTTTATGTAGTGTTATTGGTTATATATATGGTATTAAAAATAATATTGTTTTATTAAGTTTAATTATTGGAATTTTGGGTGGAGCTTTTATAGGAACTATGATAGCTTATTATTTTATTAGCTTTATAAAAAATGAACAAAATACAAATATATTTTTGAGTACATATGGAAAAAACGAATTAAAAAAATGGATAAAATTCAAAAATTTTATAAAAGAATATACTTTATTAAAAGAAAAAACATTTGAAGATATTATAATATACGAAAGTTATATACCATATGCAGTAGCTTTAGATATAAATGTTAAATATAAAGATACAAAATTTGATATATTTACTGAAAATGAATTTAAATCAATTACAAATGAAAACAATATTGCAAATTTTTTACAAAATATGGAAATAGATGTGTAGATAAAGATAAATACATAATTTACATAAAAGTTGCTTAGCAAAAGTTGACAAAATAAAACCACTGATATATAATTATATGGTTAAAATTGCGGTTAGTAATTTTAACCATATTTTTTTGTAGTTAAGAAAGAGGGATTTTAGATGAACAACCAAAAAATTAGAAATGTAGCAATAATAGCACATGTTGATCATGGAAAAACAACATTAGTAGATGCAATGCTTAGACAGAGTGGAATTTTTAGAAGTAATGAACAAGTAGAAGATAGAGTTATGGATTCGAATGCATTAGAAAAAGAAAGAGGAATTACCATACTTTCTAAAAATACAGCGGTTCATTATGGAGATATAAAAATAAATATAGTAGATACACCAGGACATGCTGATTTTGGAGGAGAAGTTGAGCGTGTTTTAAAAATGGTAGATGGAGTTGTTCTTTTAGTAGATGCTTTTGAAGGGGCAATGCCTCAAACAAGAGAAGTTTTGAAAAAATCTTTAGCATTAAATTTAAAACCAATAGTTGTTATAAATAAAATAGATAGACCAGGTGCGCAACCACTAAAAGTTGTTGATGATGTATTAGAATTATTTATTGAACTTGGTGCAAATGATGAACAATTAGAATTTCCAGTAGTATATGCATCAGCAAAACAAGGAACAGCAACTCTTGATTTAGATAAACCAGGAACAGATTTAAAATGTTTGTTTGAAACAATAATAAACCATATAGATCCACCCGCATGTGATATGGATGGAACAATGCAGATGTTAGTTTCTAATATAGATTATGATGATTATATAGGAAGAATTGCTATAGGTAGAGTTGAAAGAGGAGCTATTGATTTAAATATGCCTGTTGCAATCTGCAAAACTGATAAAACATTGAATGCAAGAGTAACAAAGTTATATTTATATGATGGTTTAAAAAGAATTGAAGTAGAACATGCAGATGCAGGAGATATAGTAGCATTATCAGGTGTTTCAGATATAAATATTGGAGATACAATATGTGATTACAATAACCCTGAAAAAATTCCTTTTGTAGATATAGATGAACCAACTGTTTCAATGACTTTTAGTGTTAATAATGGACCTTTTGCAGGAAGAGAAGGAAAATTCATTACTTCAAGACATATCAGAGATAGACTTTTTAAAGAACTAGATAGAAATGTAAGTTTAAGAGTAAAAGAAACAGATTCACCAGATTCTTTCGAGGTTTCAGGAAGAGGAGAATTACATTTATCTGTTCTTATTGAAACAATGAGAAGAGAAGGATTTGAGCTTTTAGTTTCAAGACCTAAAGTTATTTTTAAAGAAATCAATGGAGTAAAATGTGAACCTATAGAAAGACTAGTTGTAAATGTCCCAGATGACTGTGTAGGAAATGTTATTGAAAAGTTAGGAAGAAGAAAAGCAGAAATGCTTAATATGGAACCAGCAGAAGATGGACATACAAAAATAGAATTTAAAATACCAGCAAGAGGAATCATAGGTTATAGAACTGAATTTTTGACAGATACTAAAGGTGAAGGTACAATGAATCATACTTTTGAATGTTATGAAGAATATAAAGGAGATATTCAAGCAAGAACAAGAGGAACTATAGTTGCTTTTGAAAATGGTAAGTCTATTACTTATGGTTTATATAATGCTCAAGACAAAGGTGATTTATTTATAGGACCTGGAGTAGAAGTATATGAGGGAATGATTGTTGGATTAAATTCTAGAGGAGAAGATTTAGCAATAAATGTTTGTAAAGAAAAACATTTAACAAATACTAGAGCTTCAGGTTCTGATGAGGCATTACGTTTGGTACCACCAATTCAAATGTCACTTGAAAAGGCTATAGAATTTATACAAGATGATGAGCTTGTTGAAGTAACACCAAAGAGTATAAGACTAAGAAAGAAAATTTTAAATAATAAAGATAGAGAAAGAGCTCAAAGAGCAAATATGAATAAATAATAGAAGATCCCGCAAATCCTGATAGGAAAAGCGGGATTTTAAAAAGCCCATATGGCTTTGGTTTAGGGAATGAAGTAATATATTTCACTTTCCCCAACCATATTAGGATTTTTCTTGCAAATTAGGAAGCTAGTTTTACAATCTAAATGTTCAAAAATAAGTAATTCACCATTTTGAATAAAATAGTAAGAATTTTTTTCCTTTTTGAAAACATCTAGATTACGAACAGGATTTTTCAGTGTATCAGGATTAAAAGATAATCCATATTCATCTGAAAGAACCATTAGTTGCATCCGGTCTGCAAGAGAAATGTGGAGACTTTCGAGAATATCAAATGTCTTTTCATTATCTCCCATTTCTTTCACTCTCCTTTCTTAAAATTAGACTAAAATAATTATATCATAAATTTACATAATATTCAATTGTAAAAATTGAGGTTAAATGAAAGAGGTAATAAAATGTTTAATATTGAAGAATTTAAAAAGATAAAAGAAGAAGCTTTAAAAAATCATATTCCAATAATAATGGACGATACTTTAGATGTAATAAAAGAAATTTTAAAAAAAGAAAATCCTAAGAGAATATTAGAAATAGGAACTGCTGTTGGATATTCAGCAATTTGTTTTGCAAGATATTCATCTAATTCTATTATAGATACGATAGAATTAGATGAAGAAAGAGCAAAAGAAGCAATAAATAATGTAAAAAAGATTGGATTTTCAGATAGAATAAATATTATGATAGGAGATGCAGTTGAAATTTTACCTAATTTAAAAAGTGAGTATGATATTATTTTTATAGATGCTGCTAAAAGTAAGTATTCTATATTTTTAAAAGAAGGTATTAGACTTATTAAAGGCAAAGGAATAATTTTAGCAGATAATGTTTTATATAAAGGATATGTTATGAGTGATTATAATAAACATAAACAAAGAACAGCAGTAAGACATTTAAGAGAATATATAAAAGAAATTACAGAAAATCCAAATTTCGAAACTGAAATTTTAGAAGTAGGAGATGGACTTTCAGTTACAAGAGTAATTTCAAAATAAAGTAAAACAGCCATAAACCTAAAATCAATGAGAGATATAAGGTTTATGGCTGTTTTGGCGTTCTTGATTATGAACAATTAGGCAATTAGATGTTGTCACATTCTTCAGGATAATATCCGAAAAGTGACATGCTGTGATTTGCTTTATTCAGAGAATAGGCAAGAAAATGTTCCTTTTAATTTTCTATATCAGCAGCAGAAATCCAATTACCATTTTTTACAAATACCAATGAGTTTTTCATGGTATGTTGTAAAAAGAAATGCTTTGGTTTTGAAAAATCGGATGCTTTTTTGGGAGGAATTTCCAAAATAGAATTTAATTCAGCAACTCTGATTAAGTAGCTGATTTCTTTAGGTGTTAGACAAGTTCCATCTATGCTTTCAAACATAGCAAGGTTTCCTCTCAAATTAGTCCGATATTTTTCTGGTCTTGTCATAATCATACCTCCAATCTTTTATTCTTAAATATTATATACCAAGATTAACATAAAGTCAAATTACTCTATGTAGTATTTCTGATTTTTAGTTATGAAGATTGATATATTAGTAATATAATATTTATATAAAAATTTAATATATAATGTATGAAATGGAATTATTGACTAATTTTATATATTGTAATAAAATGTTTTAAACATTTAGTAGATAATTGAATAAAATAAATAAAGTTTTTTTAGAAAGGTGTTTTGATATGATTATTGATGGTGAGGAAAAATATGTAATGAGTGTTATAATGGCAGCAGGAAAAGGTACTAGGATGAAATCTAATAAATCAAAACTTGTTCATAAAATTTATGATAAGGAATTAGTAAAAAGGGTGGTAGAACTTGCAAAAGAAGTTGGAACAGATGATATTGTTACAGTAGTTGGACATTTAAGAGAACAAGTTAAAGAAGTTTTAGGAAATGATGTAAAATATGTATATCAAGAAGAATTATTAGGAACAGGTCATGCAGTTATGCAAGCAAAAAAATACTTAGAAGGAAAAAAAGGAAAAGTTATTATTTTATATGGGGATGTTCCTATAATAAGAAAAGAAACTTTGGAGAATTTAATAATCAAAAGTTTTAAAAATAAAGAATATGCAACACTTTTAACAGCGATATATGAAAACCCTACAGGATATGGAAGGATAATTCGAGATGAAGGTGGAAACATAAAAGCTATTGTCGAAGAAAAAGATGCTAATATGTTTGAAAAAGAAATAAAAGAAATAAATTCAGGAATATATTGTTTTGATATAGAAGAATTATTATCTGCTTTAGAGGAATTGAAACCTAATAATGTTCAAGGAGAATATTATTTAACAGATGTAATTAAGATAATGAATGACAAAGGACTAAAAACAGGTGCAGTTATAGTAGAAGATAATACAGAAATTCTTGGAGTTAATGATAGAGCACAACTAGAACTACTAACAAGAGTTTTAAGAATGAGAATAAATGCAGAACACATGAAAAAAGGTGTAACAATTGAAGATGCAAATTCAACATATATACATGATAATGTAAAGATTGGAGTAGATACTGTTATACATCCAAATACTACAATAAAAGAAGGAGTAATAATAGGTTCTGATTGTGAAATAGGTCCAAATGCTTATATACGTGAAGGATGTATTATAGGAAATGATGTAAAAATAGGTAATTGTGTTGAAATTAAAAAAACTATAATTGGAAATAGAACTAAGGTTCCACATTTTATTTATTTAGGAGATGCTCAAGTTGGTGAAGATTGTAATATAGGTTGTGGAACAATAACTTGTAACTATGATGGTAAAAATAAAAATAAAACAATAATAGGTAATAGGGCATTTATTGGTTCAAATGTTAATTTAGTAGCACCAGTAACAATAGGTGATGATACCTTAATTGCTGCAGGTTCAACAATCACAGATGATGTACCATCAGGGAAAATGGGGATAGCAAGACAAAGGCAAATAAATAAAGATAGAAAGAAATAAAGGAGAAAAAACAATATAAATTGTTGAAAACAAAAATGAATAATAAAGTAAACTTATATGAAAAAATAATAGAAAATAGATTTAAAATTTCTATAGTTTCAATAGTTATATTAACTATTATAGGATTTTTTATGAGTGATTTGAAATTTTATGAATGGATAGTAAAAACAGATGTTACTTTTTGTTTGTGGTGGAATTTAAAATTATTTGCATTACTACTTTCAAGTTATGAACTTTTTTTATTAATTACAAATTATAAAAAAGGAATATCATTAATAGGAGCAATTGTTTTAAGTTTTTCTGGAATTGTACAATGGAATTTTAATAATATAGATTCACTTATAATTGGAATTATTATAACTATTTTAATTCAAAAATTTTTTGAATATGATAAAAAAAATCAAAAAATTTTAATTAGTATATCAATAATTTTATTATCTAGTATATATGTATTTACATTTAGACCATATGCTATTTCTTTTGGATATATATTTTTAGCATTAATTGTATGGCTAATTTTAAAAAACAAAGATAATCTTATAAAAAATAAATTTAATATTGGACTTGGAATTATAACAATTGTTTTTAGTATAATCTGTGGATTTATAGTAGTTAAGTTTTTTGATAACAATAATAATGAATATTTAAAAATTACAGATTCTGGTATTTCACCAATGTTTTCATATTTATATAATTTTTTACTACCATTTTACAATTTTGAAGGAAGAGAACTTTTAGGAAGTGTAATTACAGTTTTCCCATTACCAATGATTATTAGTTTATATTATTTATATAAAAAAGAAAATCATATAGAATTTTTGTTGCCAATGGTAATTGTTATGGTATTTGGAAGCGTATATTGTATGAGTGGATTTCCAGAAATAATTTCAAAAGTAACAATGCTTTCACAAGTATTGCCACTTAGGGCATTAGCTGGATTACAAATTGCAAATCTTTTAGTAATGTTTTATTTTTTTGGAAATATTGATGAAGAATTGTTTAATATAAAACAAGCTATGAGGATAACCATAGTTATGGCTTGTGTTGTAATTTTTATAGGACTACCATCAAGTTTTGCAGAAAAAAAATATTTGTATATTTTTGCATGTGAAATTAGTTTATTTGCTTTTTTATTTTTAAATTTTACAGACAAAAAATACTTAAAAGTTTTTTTATTCTTTTTAACTATTTTTACGCTAATTGGAGGAATTCCAGTCAATTTTATAGTATAAATTGTGAAAGTTTTGTGTAAAATGTGGAAAGTGTGTAAAAACCTTTGACAACTACATACTCTGTGGTATAATTGTAACGTAGAAAAAATATGGAAGAAAGGATATTAGCTGAGTGCTAATAAAATAAAGAAAAATGAAAAAAGTATTTTTAATTGGAGCAGATGGAATGCTTGGAGGAGAATTAAAAGAAAGACTAGAAAAAAAATATGAAGTTGTTGGAACAACAATTGAAACTTTAGATATATGTGATAAAGAAGCAGTTCTTAAAAAAGCTAAAGAAATAAAACCATATTTTATTATAAATTGTGCTGCTTTTACAAATGTTGATGCATGTGAAGTAAAAGAAGAAATAGCATTATCTGTAAATGGTACAGCAGTAGCCAATATTTCAGAGGCTGCTAAACAGGAAAATGCAATATTAATTCATATTAGTACAGATTATGTATTTGCAGGAGATATGCCAGTCGATAAAATTTATACAGAAGCTATGGAACCAAATCCAGTTAGTGCTTATGGAAGAACTAAATTAGTTGGTGAAGAAAATGCTAAAAAAGCAGAAAAATACTATATATTAAGAACGGCTTGGTTATATGGATTAAGAGGTAAAAATTTTGTAAAAACAATGCTTAGATTATCAAAAGAACATGATGAAATTTCAGTTGTAGATGATCAACATGGTAGTCCTACTTCTACAACAACTCTTTGTAAAATAATAGAACAAATTATGGAAAAAGAGCCTGAATATGGAATCTATCATTCAACAAATGAAGGATTTACAACTTGGTGTAAGTTTACTAAAAAAATATTTGAAATTGCAAATATAAAAACTAAAGTAAAAGCAATAACTTCAGAAGAATATAAACAAATGTATCCACAATCAAGTGATAGACCAAAAAATAGTCAATTATCAAAAGAAAAACTAAAGAATATTGGAATCATACCTTCTAAATGGGAAGATGCCTTGAAAGAATACTTAAAAGAAGAATTAAAATAAGTGTTATTTAATTGTTTAAAATATATAATAAATTTAAGAAAAATTAAGGAGGAATTTTATATAATGAAAGGTATTATATTAGCAGGTGGTAGTGCTACAAGACTATATCCAATAACTTTAGCAGTATCAAAACAAATGTTACCAGTATATGACAAACCAATGATTTATTATCCATTATCAACTCTAATGATGGCAGGAATTAGAGAGGTGTTGATTATTTCTACACCAGTTCATTTGCCAGCTTTTGAAAGCTTATTAGGGGATGGTTCTAGATTTGGAATGAAATTTGAATACAAAATCCAAGAAAAACCAGTTGGACTTGCAGATGCTTTCATTTTAGGAGAGGAATTTATTGGTGATGATAATGTAGCATTAATTCTAGGTGACAATATGATATATGGTTCCAGAGTTGAAAGAGTGTTAAAAGCTGCAAGTAATCTAAAAAAAGGTGGAATTATATTTGGATACCAAGTTGCAGATCCAACATCATATGGTGTTGTAGAGATAGATAAAACAGGGAAAGCTTTATCTATAGAAGAAAAACCAAAAAATCCAAAATCACATTTTGCAGTACCAGGAATATATTTTTATGATAATGATGTTGTAAAAATAGCAAAATCAATAAAACCATCTGAGAGAGGCGAATTAGAAATAACAGATGTAAATAAAAGATATATGGAAAATGGAACTCTACAGGTTATACCTTTAGGTAGTGGATATGCATGGTTTGATACAGGTTCTGCTGATAGATTATCTGATGCTTCAGATTATGTAAAAGCAATAGAATTAAGACAAGGTACACAAATAGCTTGTTTGGAGGAAATTGCTTATAAAAATGAATGGATCTCAAAGGAAGATCTTTTAAAAGAAGCAAAAAAATATAAAAAAACAGAATATGGAAAATATCTAGAAAAAGTTGCAAATCAAAATTATAAAGATTATAAAGAAATTTATGAAAGTGATTTATTTAATAATATTACTAATATAAGTTTTAAATAAATAATAAACGTGGACGATTTTTGCAAAATTATTGCACATATCCTATCGTCCACATTTTTGTTGAAAATTATAATTTATAATTATAAAAACTTGAAAAAAATAGATATATTTGATATAAATATTAAAGAATTTTATTTTGAAAGGAAGAAAACAAATGGGAAAATTTACAAGAATTGATACATCTATAAAAGGTGTTTATGTGATTGAACCAACAGTATTTGGAGATAACAGAGGATATTTTATGGAAACATATAGCAAAGCAGATTTTGAGGAAATAGGTATAACAAATGAATTTGTTCAAGATAATCAATCAAAATCTAAAAAAGGTGTTTTAAGAGGATTACATTTTCAAAAAGAAAATACTCAAGGAAAACTTGTAAGATGTATAAAAGGTGAAGTTTTTGACGTAGCTGTAGATTTAAGACCAGGTAGCCAAACTTATGGAAAATGGGAAGGAGTTATACTTTCAGAAGAAAATAAAAAAATGTTTATGATACCAAGAGGATTTGCACATGGATTTCTAGTTTTATCAGATGAAGCAGAATTTGTTTATAAATGTGATGATGTTTATAATCACTCAGCTGAAGGTGGACTAAAATGGGATGATCCAGATATAGGAATTGTATGGCCAGAAGTTCCTGGAATGAAAAAAGAAGAATATATAACTTCTGAAAAAGACGGTAAATGGCCAAGCTTGGCAGAATTAAAAAATACAGATTTATTTCAAAATTTAAAATAAAAGTATAAGAGAGGAATGTTAAAATGAAAAATATATTGATCACAGGTGCTGCAGGATTTATAGGAGCAAATTTTGCTGAATTAATGGTAAAAAAATATGAAGGAAAATATAATATTATTGTATTTGATAAATTAACTTATGCAGGAAATATTCATAATTTAGATAATATAAAAGATAAAATAACATTTGTACAAGGTGATATATGCGATTTTGACTTTGTGATGGAAACATATAAAAAATATAATATAGATGCTATAGTTCATTTTGCAGCAGAATCACATGTAGATAATAGTATAAAAAATCCTTTTATATTTACACATACAAATGTAATAGGTACACATACATTATTAGAAGCTGCAAAACAATTTTGGGGAGAAGGTAGCCCAAATAAATTTGTACATATTTCAACAGATGAAGTATATGGAACTTTAGGAGAAACAGGATATTTTACTGAAAGTTCTCCTATAAAACCTAATAGTCCATATTCAGCTTCAAAAGCTTCATCAGATTTAATTGCACTAGCTTATAGTGAAACATTTAAAATGAATGTAAGTGTAACAAATTGTTCAAATAATTATGGACCATATCAACATCATGAAAAACTAATACCACATATGATATCTTTAGCTCTTAAAGATGAGAAATTACCAGTATATGGTGAAGGATTAAATATTAGAGATTGGCTATATGTAGAAGATCATTGTGAAGCTGTAGATATAGTTTTACATAAAGGTAAAAAAGGTGAAAGATATAACATTGGTGGACATAATGAGAAAAGAAATATAGAGATTGTAAAATTGATTCTTGGAAGACTTGGAAAACCTGAAAGCTTAATATCTTTTGTAGAAGATAGAAAAGGTCATGATTATAGATATGCAATAGATCCTACAAAATTAAAAAATGAATTTGGATGGGAGCCAAAAACAATGTTTAAAGATGGAATAGTTAAAACAATAGACTGGTATTTAGCACATCCAGAATATTTAATGAAATAATAAAAAAGCTCTATTTTGAATATTGTTCATGATAGAGCTTTTTATTGCAATGAAAACGTTGCTATGATATAATTCTTTTAAGAAAAAGATAGGAGAACGAAAGTGATTATAAAAGGTTTATTATGCTTATATTGGCTAATAATTATTCCAATAATACTTGGAAAATTTTTAGTAAAAAAAGATGAGAATGAATTATTATATTCGTGGATAATGGGAAATATATTGCAAATGGCTATATTCTTTGTTTGTGCAATCCCGCTTATATTATTAAAAAAGAGTTTTATGACTTTATTATA
The DNA here is from genome assembly GCA_944390285.1 of uncultured Clostridia bacterium. GTDB lineage: Bacteria > Bacillota > Clostridia > TANB77 > CAG-508 > Scatovivens. The sequence goes on along the minus strand of CALXPN010000001.1, from coordinate 146,798 downwards.
TATATATACAGTAATAATTGTAATTCTAACATTTATCTCAATTTTAGTAAACAGACATAAATTCAAATTAAACATAAAAAAAAGAAAAATCACTGTATTCCAAGTAATTGCAATTATACTTATTTTTGTTCAATTATTTATAAAGTTTGAGTATGCAAATATAAATAACGATGACGCAAGTTTTGTTTCTATATCAACAACAATGATACAGACCAATAAAATGTATTTACATTCAACTACAGGAGCAGAAACAAATATTATTGAATCAAGAAGGGCGCTAGCTCCAATATCAGCTTATTATGCTGTTTTATCAAAGCTAGTATGTACTCATGTAACAATACTTACACATACTGTATTACCAATATTATTTATAAGTATGTTATATGGTATATATTATTATTTGGCAAAAAAGATTTTTAAAGAAAAAGATTCAATATATATTTTTTTAATAATAATATGTTTTTTAAATTTATTTTCGTTTAGTATAAAAGGTGCTAATAGATATATGATTTTATATTCATGGTTTGGTAGGGCAATTTTAGCTATGGTGATTTTACCTTTAATATGGAAGATTTGTTTTGATGCTATGAATAAAGAATCTAATGAAATAATGGATTGGATAAAAATGTTCTTTACAGTTTTGGCAGGCTGTTTAGGTACGGAAATGGCTAATGCATTAATACCAATTTCACTTGGAGCAATGGCAATTGTGTCATCTATAAGAGATAAAGAAATATCATATCTTTTTAAAACTTTAATTTGTATAATTCCTTGCATTTTAATAGGAATTATATATTTAATTATAAAGTAGTACAAATTAATCAAGGAATTTTTTAGAAGTGAGAGACTAAAATATGAGTAAATTAATAGATGAAATAAAAACTTTATTTGAATATTTTAATAATGGTGATTATATATTTTTTTGGTTTTTTTTATTATCAATAATAACAATTTTTTATTTTGAAAAAGATATAAAAATAAGAGATTTTTTTACATGGTATTCAATTATTATATTAGGTGTAATATGGAATCCAATATGTATATGGGTCTTAAATAAATTTATTAATATGGGTTCAATGTATAGAATTTATTATATGTTACCTTTAGGAATTTCAATTGCATATGCTTTAACAAAGATTATCGAGAAAAATAAAAATATATTTCAAAAACTGTTAATGGTATTCGTATTTACAGTATTAATAGTGATTTTTGGTGAATGTATTTTTAACCAATATTCAACAATAAAGGTTAATAATTTATATAAATTGCCTGATGAAACAGTTCAAGTTGCTAAAATAATATCAGAAGATAATGAAACAACTTATAAAAAAGCAATAGTTCCATATGAGATGTCATCACATATTAGACAATTATATGCAAATGTAGAATTGTATTACACAAGAATAATTTCGAATCCTAAAGATGAAAATGGAAATCCACGTCCATATGATACAGATGAACCATTAAATTATAAACCAGTACAAAAATTAAATGCAGGTGATGTACCATATATTACTGATTTAGCAAAGAAAAATAATATTAATTATGTTGTTTTTTCAAGAGCTACAGTTTTATCAGATAAAATGGAAAATTATGGATTTGAGTTGTATAAACAAACTGTAACTTATGACATATATAGATTAAATAATTAATTTCTTGAATACAAATTTATTAGATGATATAATTTCTAATATAAATATATTTTACAGCAAAGGAGATTTTATGAAAAAAGTAGATATTGTAGTACCTATTTATAATGCATATGAATTTACTAAAAAATGTATAGAAACAATTATAGAAAATACAGACTTAAAAGAACATAATTTAGTGTTAATAAACGATAAAAGTCCAGATGAAAAAATATTACCAATGTTAAAAAATTTCAAAGAGAATTATAAAGATTTAAATATCATTGTTCTAGAAAATGAAGAAAACTGTGGATTTGTAAAAACAGTAAATAAAGGAATGATTTTTTCAAAAAATGATGTTATTTTATTAAATAGTGATACAGAAGTAACCAAAAATTGGATAAACAAATTAAGAGATGTAGCATATTCAAAAGAAAATGTAGCAACAGTGACACCTCTTTCAAATAATGCTACACTTGCATCTATACCTAATTTTTTAGAAGAAAATAACCTTCCAAGTTTTATTTCATTAGAAGAATATTCTAAAGCAATAGAAGAATGCAGTTTTAATGAATACCCAGAAATATCTACAGCACATGGGTTCTGTATGTATATAAAAAGAGAAGCTATAGATAAAGTAGGACTTTTTGATGATATAACTTTTGAAAAAGGATATGGGGAAGAAAATGACTTTTCTTATAGATGTATAAACAGTGGATTCATAAATTTAATGTGTGATAATACTTTTATATATCATAAAGGAACACAATCTTTTTCAGAAGAAAAAACAAAGTTTATAGAATCACATTTAAAAATATTAGAAGAAAGATATCCTGAAAATTATGCTGATACAAATAAATTAGTAAATGAAAATCCATTTGCATACATACAAGATAATATAAAATATTATATAAACAATAAATATAAAAAGAATATTTTAATGGTAGTACATGCATTTGCAAGAAGAAACGGAAAGCTTATAGGTGGTACTGCAAGACACATATATGATTTAATAGATAGTTTAAGAAATTATTTTAATATACATGTTTTTTATAAAGATGATGATGAGGAATACAAATTAGAATCGTTTTTTGAAGATAGCACAGCTATTGTGAGTTTGGGAAAAATAAATTCTTTTGAAAAAATAAATTTATATAATAATGAATATAAAAAAATAGTAGAAAAAATATTTAAAATTGTAAATGTAGATATTGTTCATATACATCATTTAAAAAATCATTATTTTGATATAATTGATGTTTCAAAAAAAAGACACAAAACTTGCATATTTACAGCACATGATTATTATATGGTATGTCCTACAATAGTACTTTTAGAAAATAATGAAAATTCGTGTGTAGATAATCCAAATTGTGATTGTGAAAAATGCTTAAAAAAAGTGATGAATATAGATTCAAATCTTATTGAAAAATGGAGAAATTTAGCATATAATACACTTTCAAAAATGGATTTAATAATAGCCCCATCTAATTCTACAAAAGAAATATTTAATAAATATTACAAAGATTTAGATATAAAAGTTATCGAACATGGAATAGATTATAATAATTTTGAAATATCAGAAAATAAATCAGATAAAAAAAATATTGCATTTTTAGGTGGAATAAATAAGAGTAAAGGGATAGATTTTTTAAGAGAATCTGTAAAAAAAGCAAATAATAATGAAATTAAATTTAACATTCATTTGTTTGGTGGAACATCAGATGATTACTTAAATAAATCATCTAATAATTATTATTTTCATGGGTTATATGATAAAGAAAAAATTATAGATTTACTAAAAGATAATAATATAGATTTAGTATGTTTATTTTCTATTTGGCCAGAAACTTATTCTTATACACTTACAGAAGCAGTTTTAGCAGGAATACCAGTGATTTCATTAGATAATGGTGCATTAGGAGAAAGAATAAAAAAAGATGATTTAGGTTGGGTTTTAGATAAGAATTCTAAAATAGAAGATATACTAGAAAAAATAAATGACATTCTTGAAAAAAGTAATGAAAAAGAATATAATAATAAATTGGAAAATATACAAAAATATGTTAAAAATATAAAATCTGTTTCTGAGAATTCATCTGAATATAAAAAAATTTATCAAAAATTTATAGACGAGAATAATCTAAAAGAAGAATTTAAAATGGCAGATAAAGAATTTTTAAAAGAAATTTTTAAACTAAATAAAATAAGTTTAAAATTAAAAAAATTAAATGAAGATAAAGCTTATAATAATGAGAGAATAGCAGAATATGACAAAACAGTTAGATTATTAAGAGAAGAAATAGATAGATTAAACAAGAAGATTGAAAATATAAGTAAAGACGAAGAAAAATATAATAAAATATTAACATCGAGAAGAATTAAGTTTTTGAAAAAAATAAAATTTATTAAATATTAGACTATATATTATATAAGGAGAGAAAATGGAATTTTTAAAAATACTTTATAAAAACAGAACACTTGCGATGCAACTTGGAAAAAACGATTTTAGAAATAAGTTTGCAAATACAAGTTTAGGTACAATGTGGGGATTTGCACAACCATTTATATTTATGCTTACATATGTAATTGTATTCCAATACATTTTAAAAACAGGAAGTTCTGGTAAATATCCATATGTAGTATGGTTTTTACCAGGAATGTGTATGTGGATGTATATTAGTGATGCAGTTTTAACAGCAAGTAATTCAATAAGAAATTATAGTTATTTGGTAAAAAAAGTTGTATTTCCAACAGATATTATTCCTATAATTTCAATAATATCTTCGAGTTATGTAGGTGTATTTTTAATATTTATAGCAACAATGGCTGCAATTGCTTTTGGATATTTTCCAAATATTCTAAATATAATTTATATATTATTTTGTGCAATAATTTTTATAATTGCATTAACAAGATTTACTTCAGCTATTACAACTGTTGTACCAGATTTTTCGCAACTTTTAAATATAATAATACAACTTTGTATGTGGTTTACTCCTATAGTTTGGAATCTAACAATGCTTAGCGGATGGCTTTATAAAATTTTTAAACTATTTCCATTTACATATTTAGTAGAAGGATTTAGACAAGCATTTATAGATAGTTCTGCTATTATAACAGAAAGTAATGGTATATATACTATTGCCTTCTGGGTAATAACAATATTGTTATTTTTATGGGGAAATTCAATATTTAAGAAAAATAAAAAAGATTTTGCTGATGTATTATAAGAATACAAAAATATTGGAAGGATTTATATAAAATATGAGTGAAACAGCTATTAAAATTAGTAATTTAACAAAAGAATATAAGATGTTTAACAGTAAAAAAGATAGATTAATTGAGGCAATATTTCCTAACAAAATAAAAAGACATACAACATTTAAAGCGTTAGATAACTTAGACTTAGAAATAAATAAAGGAGAAGTTGTAGGTGTTTTAGGAAAAAATGGTGCAGGGAAATCCACTCTTTTAAAAATTGTTACTGGTGTTGTAAGTCCAAGTAGTGGAAAAATAAATATAAATGGAAAAGTAAGTTCTCTTTTAGAACTTGGTACTGCATTTAATCCTGATTTAACTGGTATTGAGAATATTTACCAACATGGACAAGTTATGGGACTTACTAATGAAAAAATTGAAGAAAAGAAACAGGAAATTATAGATTTTGCTGATATTGGAGAACATTTATACCAACCAGTAAAAACTTATTCTTCTGGTATGTTTGCTCGTTTGGCTTTTGCTTGTGCTATAAATGTTGATCCAGATATTCTTATAGTAGATGAAGTTTTATCAGTAGGTGATATGGCTTTTCAATTAAAATGTTTTAAAAAGTTTGAACAATTTAAGAAAGATGGAAAAACCATTCTTTTTGTTAGCCATAGTGTTGGAGATATTCTTAAGAATTGTACTAGAGCGATAATTCTTGAACAAGGTAAGAAAATTTATGATGGTGATATAAAAGAAGGTGTTGAAAAATATAAAAAAATAATGGTTGGACTTGATGATTCAAATGAAAAAGAACAAGAAACAGAAAATAAAAAAGAAGATGAAAAAGAAAATGAAAAAGAAAATACAGTTAGCCAAGAAAATGAAGATTTAGAGGATTGGAAGCATAATTTTATTCAAAATCCTAATTTAACAGAATATGGTGATGGTAGAGCTGAAGTTATTGATTATGGTATGTTTGATTCTAAAGGAAGACCTATAAATGCTTTTGATAATAATGAAGTTATTATTTTAAAATCTAAAATTAAATTTAATGAAGATGTTAGTGATCCTATATTTACTATGTCTATTAAAGATTTTCAAGGTACCACTTATACTGGAACTAATACTGATATTGAAAAGATTTTAACTGGTAAATATAAAAAAGGTGATATAGTAGTTGTAGAATTTAAACAAAAAATTCCTATTACTGCTGGAAAATATACTTTGTCTTTTAGTTGTACTAAGTTTAATGTTCAAGGTAATTTAGAAGTATTAAATAGAAAGTATGATGCACTTTTAGTTGATGCAATTACTACTAAAAATACTGTTGGAATTATTAGAATTGATTCAGATATTAGTATAAAAAAATTGACTAAATAATATTTACTTTATTTTGATAGGTTATGGATTATCCTTATTAAAATCTAAATAATTTTATAGGAGTAGTTGTTAGTGGTTTGCTAATAATTGGAGTTTTATATGAGTAAGAAAAAGAAAGCTTTTTTAATATTTATTGTTTTAGTTATTATTTTAGTGTGTATTTTTTTAGGATTAAAAGCTAGAGAAAAAAATAAAATAGTAATTACTCAAATAGCGGGAGAAGGTTCTGGATATATTCTAACTACTATTGATAATAATATTGTTATTATTGATGGTGGTAATAGCGATAATGCTGAAAGATTAAAGGAAATTATTTCAAAACATGATAATTTAGTTACTGCTTGGATTATTACTTCTCCAGAAGAAGAAAAAATGGGTGCTTTTGCAGAAATTATAAAAGAGAATAATTCTAATATTAGAATAAATAATATACTTCATAATTTATCTTTGGCTGATGAAGATTATGATATTTTAAATATAGAAGATAATAAAATTGCAAAAATAAAAGATGATATAAATTCTCTTTTACTTAGTAACTATAGAGATTCTTTAGTGGAAATGGGAAAGAGAAGTGTTTACCAATTTGATAATTTTTATATAACACCTCTTGAAATTGCAAATTGGGAAAGTAGTAATATAGAAGATAAAAGAACTATTTTAAAAATAGATAATACTTTTAAAAATATTTTATTATTAAATGATATTAATGAAGAAAATAGTAATAATTTTATAGAAAATAATAAAGATATGTTTGATTGTGAAGCTGTCATGTTTTATGGGAATGAGTCTTCAGAGCTTAAAATAATGCAATATATTAAACCTAAAATTATTTTTACAAGTAATAAACAAAATTATGAAAATAGTAAATTTGATATAATAACTAAAGAAGATGGAGAGATTACTAAAGAAGTTTGGTAATATAAAGGAGATTGGATTTGAAAGCAATTTTAGATAAATATAATAGTGATTTTATTAAAAACAATATTGATAATGATATTATAGAAAATTATATAAAAAAGTATAAATCAAATGAATATGATAAATATTTAACTGATAATGTTGAATATGAGACTTTGCAAGCTTTGATTAGTAATAGAGAAAATATTCTTAGTTGGTATAATTTTCAAGATTCTAATGTTTTGGAATTATCTAGTGGGTATGGAGAACTTACTCTTTCAATCCTGAAAACTGCTAGAAAACTTGTATGTGTTGAAAAAAATAAGTTTAGAGCTGAGGCCAGTAGTATAAGATATAAGGATTTAGAAAATTTAACTATTATTGCTTCAAATAATTTAGATGATATAAATTTTAATGAAAAATTTGATTTTATAATTGTAAAAGACAATTTGGAAGACTTAGATAAAATTAAAGAAATTTTAAATGAAAATGGAACAATTTTATTATTAATAAATAATAAATATGGAGTTTCAAATTTTGGAAAAGAAAGAGAATACAAAAATTTATATAATGAAAAAATAGGATTATTTAATTTAAAAGAAATTGAAAATAAATTAAAAGAAAATAATTTTATAAATTATAAAATGTTTTATCCACTTCCAAATTATTATAATACAAATATTATTTTTTCAGATGATTATATGCCAAGTGCTAATAATTCTAAAATTATAAATAATTCAATTGTAAACAAAAATGATTTTTCAGTCATAAATGAATTTAATGTTTTAAAACAAGTTACAGATGATGGATATTTTAAATATTTTACAAATTCTTATTTAATAGAAATAAATCCTAAATCTAAAGAAAAATTTATTGGATTTAATAATATTAGAAAAGAAGAATTTAGATTGTGTACAAAAATTTATAATGAAAATGTTATAAAAGAACCTATTACTAAAAAAGCTGAAAAACATATTTTAAATATAAAAAATAATAATGAAAGTTTGAAACAATTAGGTTTTGATATTATAGATGAATTTAAGGAAAATAAAATATATTCTAAATTTATAAATAAAAATACTTTTGATCAAATTTTAGTAGAGAAATTTAAAAATAATAATATTGATTTGGCAATAGAATTAATAAATAAATGGTTTGAAGTCATAAAAAATAATTTAAAAAATGAAAAATCTGAAAGTATAAATAGTAAATTTGAGGATGATTATTCTGGAGATGAATTAAATGTTGTAAAAAATCTTTATATAGATTTAGTTTTTGAAAATACATTTTATATTGATAATAAATTTTTATTTTATGACCAAGAATGGTGTCTACAAGATTTACCACTTGAATTTATTTTATATAGATCAATAAATAATTTAATAATTTATAATTCTGAGATTTTACAAAATATAAAATCAGAAGAAATATTTGAAAAAATAGGAATTGCAAGTTACATAAATTTATTTGAAAAAATTGAAAGATATTTTCAAAAATATGTTATAGACGAAAATATACAAAAGTTTTATGACAAAAAAAGTATTTCAGAACTTGAGAAAATAAAAGATGAACTTGGGCTTTATAAAGCAGAAAATAATAAAAAAGAAAAATATATTACTTTTTTAGAAAATACTATAAAAGAAAAAGAGAAACTTATTACTATTTTAGAAGAAAAAACAAAAACACAAGAAGAACGAATAAAAGAAAATAATGATGTTATGGCAGAAAAAAAAGGTTTTTTTAGCATAATTAAAAAACTAATAAAATAAAAAGTAAAATTTACGGGAGAATTTTATGAAATCTATAGATATAATTATTCCAATTTATAATGCATATGAATATGTAGAAGAATGCATAAAGTCTGTAATAAAATATACGAATTTAAATGAAAATAATTTAATTTTAATTAATGACTGTAGTCCAGATAAAAAAATTATGGATTTGTTAAATAATTTTAAAATACAATATTTAGATAAAAATATAACTATTATTAATAATGAAAAAAATTTAGGTTTTGTAAAAAGCGTAAATATTGGAATGAAGACTAATATAGGAAATGATGTAGTTTTATTAAATAGTGATACTGAAGTAACAAAATCATGGCTTGAAAAGATGAAAGAATGTGCATATTCAAATAAATATATAGCAACAGTAACACCTTTTACCAACAATGGAACAATCGCATCTGTTCCTAATTTTGGAGAAGATAATATAATCCCAGAAAATATGAATTTAGATGAATATGCAAAAATGATAGAAGAATGTTCATCAAAAATATATCCAGAAATTCCAACTGGAAATGGATTTTGTTTATATATAAAAAGAGAAGCTTTAAATAATATAGGTTATTTTGATGAAGAATTGTTTGAAAAAGGATATGGTGAAGAAAATGATTTTTGCTTTAGAGCCTTAAACCATGGATATATAAACGTAATTTGTGATAATACTTTTATATATCATAAAGGGACACAATCTTTTAAAAAAGAAAATATGACAAAAGAAAAAGCGGAATTAATAGAAAGCCATTTAAAAATTATAAAAGAAAAATATCCTTTTTACTCACAAAAATTAAATGAATATATGGCATCAAATAAAATGCAAGATATTCATAAAAAAATAAAAATCAATATTGAGTTATATGCTAAAAAAAGAATTGCATTTTTTATAAATGAATGGAATGAAAATATGGAAATGACAGGAGGGTCATCACTCCATGTTAAAGATATTGTTGAAAAATTAATAGATAACAATTATGCATGTTTCATAATTTGTCCAAATTATAATGAAATATCAAGAATGGAAGTTTATTTATATACAAAAAAAATAAAAAAACTTATATTTAGTATAAAAACTGAAAAAATTTTTTATAGTAATTTAAGATATTCAAATCAAAGTTATAGAAGATTTTTAGAAAATTTATTTAATACTTTTAAATTTGATATTGTACACATACATCATTTACTTTTTCAGACATTTGATATATATGATATAGCAGAAAAATATAATTCGTATATAATTACTACAATTCATGATTTATATACTTTATGTCCAAATATAAATATGGTGTATAAAGGAAAATATTGTACTAATACCAAAAATTGTTTAGAATGTATAAAAGATAAGTACAATATTACAGAAAATATTATAGATTCTTGGCGAGAAAATTGCAATATGAATTTAAGTAGATCAAATAAAATAATTGTGCCATCAAGTAATACTAAGGAAATTATACAAAAAGTTTATAATAACTTAAAAATAGACGTGATTGAGCATGGTGTGGAAGTATTTGATGTAAATTTAGATAGAACTAGAGTTAAAACAGATAATGATATAAATATTGCTTTTGTTGGAGCAATGGCAGTTCAAAAAGGTAGTGAAATTTTAAAAAGTTTAATAGATAAAAACATAGAATTGAAATCCAATATAAAGATTCATTTATTCGGAAAAACTTTTGATGAAAAATTAGCTCAAAATAAAGAAAATTATATTTTTCATGGACAATATAAAAGAGGAGAATTACCTAGACTTCTTGTAGAACATAATATAAAATTGGTTTGTATGTTTACAGTTTGGCCTGAAACATATTCATATACACTATCAGAAGTATATATGTCTAAAATACCAGTTTTGGCATTTGATATAGGAGCAATAAGTGATAGATTAAAAGAAGATAAACTTGGATTTTTAATTCCTGTTACTGATGATACAGAATTAATAATAAATAAGATAAAAGAATGTATAAATAGTAAAGAATACAATGAAATTTTAGAAAACTTTAAAAATCATAAATTTAAGACGAAAATGGAAATGCAAAATGAATATTTAAATTTATATGAAAATATAAATATAGAAAAAAATAAAGTTGTTTTTATAGAAAAAATTCAAAAAATGCAAGATGAAGTAGATTTAGATGATTTAAGAACTATTTTAAAAAACAAAGATAATGAAATAAAAGATTTAAGAGGTTATATAAATAGTCATGAATATCTAGTTGAAAGATTTAATAAACTTCAAAATACATTTTTTTGGAAAGCTGGAAAGAAAATTAAGAGAATTTTTAAATAATAAAGATTAAAGAATAAGGAAGGTATAATAATTATGAAAGTATTAGTTACAGGAGGTCTTGGCTTTATTGGTTCACATACAGTAGTTGAACTTGCTAAATCAAACTTTGAAGTTATAATTGCAGATAATTTATACAATGCAAAAGAAGAAGTTTTAGAGAAAATTGAGAAAATTACAGGGAAAAAATTCAAGTTATATAAATATGATTTATGTGATAAAGAAAAAGTAGAAGAAATTTTTAGAGATAATAATATTGATGCAGTAATTCACTTTGCTGGCTATAAAGCAGTTGGAGAATCTGTAAAAAAACCTCTTATGTATTATTCAAATAATTTAATTACTGCTATAAATATTCTAGAAGTAATGGAAAAATTTAATGTAAGAAAATTTATATTCTCATCCTCTGCAACAGTCTATGGAGATAATGGACATACTAAATATGTTGAAAGTATGGGAAGAGGAAAGACTACAAATCCATATGGAACAACAAAAGCAATGATTGAAAAAATACTTGAAGATTTATATGCATCAGATAATTCATGGAATATTACGATACTTAGATATTTTAATCCTGTAGGAGCTCATGAAAGTGGACTAATAGGTGAAGAACCAAATGGAATACCAAATAATTTGATGCCATACATAATGAAAGTTGCAAGTGGAAAATTAGAAAAGTTAAATATTTTTGGAAATGATTATCCAACAGTAGATGGAACAGGAGTAAGAGATTTTATTCATGTTGTTGATTTAGCTAAAGGACATGTAAAAGCATTAGAAAAAGCTCCAAACGGACTAAACATTTATAATTTAGGATCTGGAAAAGGTGTAAGTGTATTAGAACTTGTAAATACATTTGAAAAAGTAAATAATATAAAAATTAATTATCAAATAGTAGAAAGACGTGCAGGAGATTTAGCAGAATATTATTCAGACGCTACAAAAGCATATGTTGAATTAGGTTGGAAAACAGAAAAAACAGTCGAAGATATTTGCAGAGATTCTTGGAATTATGAGAAAAATAATAAAAAATAGTATAAACATATAAAGCTACTCTTGAAATTTCTGAGTAGCTTTATAAAATTCACAAATAAGCCACATTAAAATATTGATATTTAAAATAGATAATGATATAATTTGAGCGAAATTCAATATAAAAAAACTTGCAGAAAAAGGTATTTTGTTAAAAGAAAATGAAAGGTAGATAAAATGGAAAAAGTAGATATATTACTTGCAACATATAATGGAGAGAAGTATTTATCAGAACAGATAGACAGTATTTTATCTCAAAGTTTTAAAGAATTTAGATTATTAATCTCGGATGATTGTTCTACAGATAATACTCGAAAAATTTTGGAGAAATATGCAAGTAAAGATAATAGAATAAAAATTTATTTTCAAAAACAAAATTTAGGAGTTATAAAAAATTTTGAATTTTTATTAAAAAAAGTAGAAAATAAATATTACATGTTTTCAGATCAAGATGATATATGGAAAGAAAAAAAGATAGAAAAATCTTTAAAAGTAATAAAGGAAACCAAAAGTGATTTAGTATATTCAGATTTAGAAGTAGTAGATGAGAAACTTAATGTTATATGTAAGTCGTATTGGAAATTAAAAGGATTTTACAAAAAAATAACAAAATACAATAATTTTGAAAGTTTATATTTAAATAATTTTGTAACAGGTTGTACAATGCTTTCTAAAAAAGATTTAATAAAAGAATTTATGCCACTTCCAAAAAATAGCAAATTTGTTTTATATGATTATTGGATTGCATTAATTCTTAGTCAAAGATATAAGATAACATATATAAATGAACCTTTAATAAGATATAGACAGCATAAAAATAATGCAGTTGGGTCTAAGAAGAAAACAGACGAATTAAAAACAGTAGATGAAATACGTAAATTGTTTATAAATGTAAAAAAGGAACATTTTAAAACTTTTATAGAAAATGAAGATAAATTTATTGATGAGAAATTTAAAAGATTAAATATAGAAGCCCTAGAGTACTATAAAATGCTAGAAAATAAAAATAAGATTAATTTTAGAAAATGGGGATTATTTTTTAAGCTTTATAAGTATGAAGATTTTTTTTACACTATCCAAAATTTTTTAATATTAAATATGCCAATTGTTGCAAAGTTATTATTTAAATTAAAAAGAGGTAAATATGAAAAAAGTAAAAAAAATAATTAAATTCATATGGTGGGTAATAAATCCGTTTAATGGAGCAAGTTTTATAGATAGAATAATGCCACCAGGAGGAAAAAGAAGAATTAAATATGACAAAAAACAAACAGAAAAAAAATATCAGAAAAAAGTGGAAAATTATTTTAAGTTAACAGATAAAAAAACAGCAGAATTCTGGAAAGGGATAGATCACAGAAAATATTTAAAATATGAAAAAGATTTAGAAAAGGCAAAAAAAGATAAACTTACAGATTATGAAAAATGGGTGATTGCAAATAATAAAACAGATAAAGAAATTGAAGCACAAAGTAAAAAGATATTTAGGAAGAGACCTAAAATAAGTATAGCAATACCACTTTATAATACAGATACAGATTTCTTTAGAGAACTTTTATATACAGTACATTGTCAAACATATTCAAATTGGGAATTATGTTTAGCTGATGGAAGTCCAAAAGAACTTACAGAAATAAAAAAAATGGTAGAAAAAGATAAAAGAATAAAATATAAATTTTTAGCAGAAAATAAAGGAATTTCTGGAAATACAAATGAAGCTTTAAAAATGGCAACAGGAAAATATATTTCGTTATTAGATCATGATGATATGCTTTCAATAGATGCATTATATGAAGTAGTAAAAGTAATAAACGAAAATAAAAATGTAGATTTTATTTATTCAGATGAAGATAAATTTCATTTTTTAGATGAACCAAGATATGAACCACATTTTAAACCAGATTATGCACCAGATACTTTAAGGTCAAATAATTATATTTGTCATTATAGTATTTTTAAAAAAGAATTATTAGATAAAATTGGTGGATTTAAAAGTGAATTTGATGGAGCACAAGATTATGATTTGATTTTGAGAGCAACAGAAAAAGCAAAAAAAATAGTACATATACCTAAAGTTTTATATCATTGGAGAGTACATAAAGGATCTACAGCTATGCAAATAGAAGTAAAACCATATGCAATAAATGCAGGCAGAATGGCAATAGAAGAACATCTAGAAAGACTTAATTTAAAAGGAAAAGTAACAAATGGTAAAAATTCAGGAACATATTTAGTAGAATATGATGTAAAAGAGAATCCAAAAGTTTCTATATTAATAGATGCAACAAGTAAATATTCAAATTTAGAAGAAGTTATAGGGAATATTTTAAATAATGTAGGTTATGAAAATTTTGAAATTGTTTTATTTAGTAATACATTAAATTCAAATTTGGAGAAAATAATAAAAAATAAAGATGAAAAATTTAATAATTACAAAAATAAAATAAAATTTATAATTAAAAAAGAAAAAAATATTTCTCAAATATACAATGATTATATAATTGAAAATTCTTGTGAATATATTTTATTATTTGATTCAAATTCTAAAATAATAACAGAAAATTGGCTAGAAAAAATGCTAGGATTTGCTGAAAGAGAAAATGTAGGTGTAGTTGGTGCAAGAATATATAATAAAGATACAACAACTTATAATGCAGGATATGTAATTAATTTAGAAAATGGTTTTTGTTCTTTAAATAAAGGATTAAAAAAAGATGAAAATGGATATTTTGGTAGGGAAAAATTAATTCAAAATTTAAATGCAATATCTGGAAATTGTTTAATGACAGATTTAGAAACTTTTAAAAAAGTAAATGGTTTTAGCATAGAATTTTCAAAAGAATTTAGTGCAGTTGATTATTGTTTAAAAGTAAGAAAACTAAATAAACTAGTTGTTTATAATCCAACTGTGGAATTAGAGAAATTTGAAAATGAAAGAGATATAGAAAACATAGATGAAAAAAATAGATTTTTAGAAAAATGGAAAGAAAGCTTGGAAAAACAAGATGAATATTACAATAAAAATTTTGATCAAAAATCTGGATTGTATGAAATACGAATAGACAAACAATAGAAAAGAAATTAATATTTATATAAAATACTGAAATTAAAATACTTAATATTGAAAGGAATAAATAATGAATATTATAAAACATAGAATAAATCAAATTAAATTTTATTTAGGAAAATATGGTTTTACTAAAACTGTAAAAAAATGTATAAAAACAGTTCTTAGAAAAGTAATTAGATTTTTGAAAGGAGAAAAAGATCTTCAATATGGAGATTATGGTGGATGGATAAAGTTTAATGAACCTAAAGATGCTGATTTAAAATTACAAATTAAAAAAATTTTTAAAATTTCTCCCAAAATTAGTGTAATTGTTCCTATGTATAACACAAAAGAAAAGTTTTTTAAAGATTTAATAGAATGTATGATAAATCAAACATATCAAAATTGGGAACTTTGCTTAGCAGATGGAAGTCCAAAACAAAATGAAAATTTGAGAAAATATTATGAGAAAGATAAAAGAATTAAATATAATTTTCTTGGAAAAAATGAAGGAATTTCTGGCAATTCTAATGAAGCAATAAAAATGGCAACAGGTGATTATATAGCACTATTAGATCATGATGATATTTTGGCAGATTATGCTTTATATGAAGTTGTAAATTATATAAATAAATATCCAAATTCAGAATTTTTATATTCTGATGAAGATAAAATAGATGAAAATGATAATAGATATGATGCATATTTCAAACCAGATTTTGCACCAGATACTTTGAGAAGTCAAAATTATATTTGTCATTTTAGTGTATTTAAAAAAGAATTAATGCAAAAATTAAATGGCTTTAAATCTGATTATGATGGGGCACAAGATTATGATATTTTTCTTAGAATGTCTGAAATTGTTAAACCAGAAAATATCACACATATACCAAAAATTTTATATCATTGGAGAGTACATAGCGAGTCTACTGCAAAGCTTAATAGTAATGCTAAAAATTATGCTTTTGAAGCAGGTAAAAAAGCAATAGAAGATCATTTAAAAAGAATAGGACTAGAAGGAACTGTTACTGAAGGGTGTATAGAAGGAATTTATAGAGTTGATTATAAATTAAAAGGAAATCCAAAAGTATCTATAGTTATTCCAAATAAAGATGGAAAAGATATTTTAAGAGTTTGTATAAATTCAATTTTAGAAAAGACTTCTTATAAAAATTATGAAATAATTGTAGTAGAAAATAATAGTGAAACAGAAGAGATTTTTGAATATTATAAAGAACTAATAAAAAATGAAAAAATAAAAGTTGTAAATTATAATACTGGAAAAGAAATAACTAAACCAGAAGAATCAAGCTTAGAATATACTAACAAAAATAGAATAAAAGTTAAACCAGGATTTAATTATTCTGCAGTTATTAATTTTGGTGTAAGATGTTCAAGTGGAGAATATGTTATTCAATTAAATAATGATACAGAACTAATTACTGAAAATTGGCTTGAGATATTACTTGGTTTTATTCAAAGAAAAGATGTTGGTGCAGTAGGAGTAAAACTTTATTTTCCAGATGAAACTATTCAACATGCAGGAATAATAGTAGGTATAGGAGGAATAGCTGGTAATAGATTTAAAAGTATCCCTAAATCAGGACATGGATATTTTGCACAAGAATCTATGATAGAAAATTTAAGTGCAGTAACAGGTGCATGTTTAATGGCTCCAAAGGCAATATATGAAGAAGTTGGATGGATGGATGAAAATTTAGCTGTTGCATTTAATGATGTTGATTTTTGTTTGAAAATTAGAGAAAAAGGATATTTAGTTGTATATAATCCATATGTGGAATTTTGGCATTATGAATCTAAAACAAGGGGTGCAGAAAATACACCTGCAAAAATAAAAAGATTCCAAGGAGAGATAAGTAGATTCGAACAAAAATGGGGAAATATATTAGATGAGGGAGATCCATATTATAATATAAATTTAAGCTTAGATACAGAAGTTTATCATATGAAAAATATAAAAGTAAATTATGGAGATATACCTATAAAAAGAAAAAATAGAGGAGATTAAAATAAATGGGATTTTTTATAATTATTGCAATATTAGTTATAGTTATTAGCCTAAGTATAAATATTTGGCGAAAAAGCAAACATTCTAATTATAGAAAAGCAATTATTTTGATATTTTTATGGATTATAACATTAATTATAGAGCTAATTTTGATAAATATATATTTTACATTTATTTTTTAGTAGGAATAAGGTATGGATATAAAAAGTAATTTTAAAAAAACTAAATATTATTTGAAAAGATATGGAATTTTAAATACAATAAAAAAAATACTAAAAAGAATTTTGAGAATTAGAGAAAATAAAAAGTCAAACCAAGAACAATATGAAATTTGGAGAAATAAAAATAAGTATGATCTTGAAAAACAAAAAAATACAGAATTTTCTTATTCTCCAAAAATAAGTATTGTAGTTCCTATGTATAAAACAAATATGAAATTTTTTGAAGAACTAATAAATAGTTTGAAAAATCAAACATATTCAAAATGGGAACTATGTTTAGCAGATGGAAGTCCTGAAAAAAATAAAGAATTTGAAAAAATTATTGAAAATAATAATAAAATTAAATATAAATTTTTAGGGAAAAACGAGGGAATTTCAGAAAATACAAATGAAGCAATAAAAATGGCAACAGGTGAATATATAGGTTTTTTAGATCATGATGATACACTTTCTGAAAATGCTTTATATGAAATTGTAAATTGTTTGAATAAAGACAAAAGTGTAGATTTTATTTATACTGATGAAGATAAGTTAGATCAAAACTATATGTATTTTGATCCGTATTTTAAACCAGATTTTTCTCCAGAAACCTTAGAATGTAATAACTATATAACTCATTTTGTAGTTGTAAAAAAAGATTTAATTGATAAAATTGGAATGTTAGATTCAAAGTATAATGGAGCACAAGACTTTGATTTTGTTTTAAGAGCTACGGAAAAATCAAAGAAAATAGTTCATATACCTAAAGTTTTATATCATTGGAGAGTCCATAGAGAATCAACGGCTTTTTTGCCAGATACCAAACCATATGCCTTTGAAGCTGGAAAAAGAGCAGTTGAGGCACATCTAAATAGAATTGGGAAAAAGGCAAATGTAGAAGAAAGTCAAGATGTTCCAGGAGCATATAAAATTAATTATGAAATAGTAGGGAATCCTAATATTACAATTATAATACCTAATAAAGATAATATAAAATTATTAAAAAGATGTATTAATTCAATATTAAAACTCACAACATATAAAAATTATGAAATTTTTATTATAGAAAATAATAGTATAAAAAATACAACATTTAAGTACTATAAAAAAATTGCTAAAAACACCAAAATAAAGATATTAAATTATAATAAAAATACAATAATGGATTTAAATGGTGAAAGAAAGTTAGAATTAGATAATAATGAAAATTCAAAATTAGAATTTAATTATTCTAGTTTAATAAATTTTGGAGTAAAAAATTCTAAAAGTGATTTTATTTTGCAACTTAATAATGATACATTATTATTAACTCCAAATTGGTTAGAGATTTTTATAGGATATGCTCAAAACAAAGAGATAGGTGCTGTAGGTGCAAGACTTTACTATCCGGATAAAACTATTCAACATGCTGGAATAATTCTAGGAATAAATGGTATTGCAGGAAATGCACTAGTGAATTTACCATATGGCAAACATGCTTATTTTGGAATAGAAGCTATAACTAGAAATGTCTCAGCAGTAACAGGTGCATGTCTATTTTGTAGACGTAATCTTTATGAAGAAGTAGGTTTTATGGATAACAAGAAATTCAAAGTAGCATTTAATGATGTAGATTTTTGTTTAAAATTATTAGAGAGAGGATATAGAAATATTTATAATCCTTATATAGAACTTATACATTATGAATCAAAAACTAGAGGATATGAAGATTCTCCGGAGAAAATTAAACGTTTTGAAAAAGAAACAGAAAATTTCAGAAAAAGATGGAGTAAGCTATTACAAAATGATCCTTATTACAATCCAAATTTAAGCAGAAAAACAGTGAATTATGATATAAAAACAGAAGAGTAAAAAGGAGTTCTTATAAAACAAATGAATAATACGAATAAAAAAAATAATTTATCTGACAAAAACAATCTTGAAAGGAAAAATTTAACCTTAAGAGTATTTGAATTTTTTGAGGATATTGGTATATGGATTTTAGAGAAAATTCATCTAGGAAAAATTGCAAATTTTTATAAAGAACATATAGAAGGTATGAGATATTTAATTTGTGGTGGATTATCTACTCTTGTAAATATTTTAGCATATGTTTTAGCAAGTTATTTGATATTTTTTGCAATACAAAATGAACAATTAAAAGTGACTGTTAGTGATACATTTGCATTTATTATAGCATTAATATTTGCATATTGGGTAAATAAAACTATTGTTTTTGATAGTAAATGTAAAACCAAAAAAGAATTAGTAAAAGAAATATTTTCTTTTACATACTGTAGAATTTTTACACAAATAATAAGTGTTCTTATGATGAATTTTGCTGTTATTATTGGTATGAATGATGTAATTATGAAAGTAATTGCCAATATAGTAGTTATAATTTTAAATTTTATTTTAAGTAAACTTATAATTTTTAAAAAGAAATAAAATAGCTTTTAGCATATCGTAATAAATTTATTACGATATACTAGAAATCTAAAGTTTTTGTAAAAATTATAAAACTTTGTTAAATTATTTGAAAATATGGAAATATATGTTATAATGTAAACGAAAAAATCGAAATTTGAAAGGAAAAGAAAAATGGATAAAATAGCTGTTCTAATACCATGTTATAATGAATCAAAAACAGTAAAAAAAGTAATAGAAGATTTTAAAAGAGAATTACCAGAAGCAGTAATTTATGTATATGATAACAATTCAAAAGATGGAACAGATAAAATTGCAAAAGATGCAGGGGCAATAGTTAGATATGAAACTAGACAGGGAAAAGGTAATGTTATAAGAACAATGTTTAGAGAAATAGATGCTGAATGTTATATTATGGTTGATGGAGATGATACATATCCAGCTGAAAGTGCGAGAGAAATGGTAAAAGCGGTTTTAGAAGAAAATGTAGATATGGTAGTTGGTGATAGGCTATCTTCAACATATTTTAAAGAAAATAAAAGACCATTTCATAATGTGGGAAATGTTACAGTAAGGGCTTTAATAAATAGAATATATAAAAGTGATATAAGAGATGTCATGACAGGACTTAGAGCTTTTAGTTATAGATTTGTAAAAACATTTCCAGTAATGTCTAAAGGTTTTGAACTTGAAACAGAAATGACAATTCATTGTTTAGACAAAAATATGAAAACTAAAAATATAATTATAGAATATAGAGATAGACCAGCAGATAGTCCTTCAAAATTAAACACAATTCCAGATGGAATAAAAGTTTTAAAAACTATAATGGGATTTTATAAAAATTATAAACCATTAAATTTCTTTTTGATAATTTCTTTTGTAATAGCAATAGTTGGACTTGCTTTATTTATTCCAGCAGTAGTTGTAATGTTTAAAACAGGAGAAATAAAAGTACCTTCAATTATATTAAGTATGTTACTTTTTGTATGTACTTTACAATCAATATTTACTGGTTTAACACTAGATAATATAATAAAAAATTCAAGGCAAACTTTTGAAATGAGATTAATAGATTGTGAAAGAGAATTGAAAGATAGAAAGGAAAAATAAAGATGAGTTCAGAAATAAAAGTATCAATTGTAGTACCTATATATAATCTTGAAAAATATGTTCCAAGATGTTTAGATGCATTAGTAAATCAAACTTTAGAAGATATAGAAATACTTTGTGTGGATGATGGTTCAAAAGACTCTGCACCACAAATTATTGAAGATTATAAAAAAAGATATCCAAATAAAGTTAAAACTTTTCATAAAGAAAATGGTGGAGAATGGTCTGCTAGAACTTATGGATTAAAAAGAGCTATAGGAGAATATGTAGGATTTATAGATAGTGATGATGTACCAGAGCTTACTTGGGCAGAAAAGCTATATAATGCTGCTAAAAAAAATGATGCAGATATTGCTTTTTCTGGATATGATAGAGTGGATTTAGATACTGGTAAAACAGTTTCTACTGAAATGACTCAATATGGAACTATGAATAAAGATGTAGATTGGCAAGATGATTTTATAGTTTATGCAAATCCTTCTTTATGGAATAAATTATATAGAAGAGAACTTGTAAAAGACTTAGAATTTTTACCTTTTAGAGGTTGCAATGATACTCTATTTTTAATACATGCATATATGTATGGAGCTAAAAAATTGACATTTATACCAGATGTTTTATATCACTATTATCTACGATCAAGTTCACAGATACATAATATGAATGAAAAAGATATAGAAAATTTGAAAAAATATTTATTAGTTACAAAAGAACATGCAAAAGAAATTGGAAAATACGAAGAATATAAAGAGACTTTGGCAACAATGGCATTTCTACATTTAGGAATATCTTGGGCATTTATGCTTTCATATGACAAGTCTGTAAAAATGAATAAAGCTTTAAAAGGAATAACAAATTATCTAAATGAGAATTTTCCAGAATGGAGAAATAGTAAACATTTTAAAATGAGTCATTGTTTCAAAAAAGGTTTCAAATTTATATGTATTTGGGGTGTTCATTTGTTTTATAAATTACATTTACCGATAGTATATATTTGGGTAAATAGATTTTTACTAGATGTAGTTAAACTAGAAGTTAAATGGTAATATTTTAAATAGTTAAATATAATAAATTTATAAGGAAATTAAAATGAAAAAAGCAGATAAGATAAATAAATTATATGAAAATATTTTAGATAAAATAAAATTCTTTATAAACAAGGATAATTTCACAAAAACTAAATTAATATTAGTAGCTATTATGTCAGTATTAATAGCTACTTTATGTGAATATACAATTTTTAGAATTTCACATCCAGAATTTATTTCTAAAAACAGAATAATGCTTGTTTCAATAATATTTATGTTTATTGGAATTCATTTTGTTTTTAAACTTCCAAAAATGTATGAATTTATACACAAACATAGGTACAAAATAGCTTGTGCCTTTTTACTGTTTGTAATGGTGTTTAAATATTCAGGATCGTCTATAGTTAATTTTAATGGTTTAATACAACCACATAATGATAATACAAGGTATCATACTTTGCTTGGAACACCAAGAATGATTAGAACAGATGAATGGGCAACTTCAACAACATATATATTATCACAAAGCAAAGCAGAAAAACCATTTCAATATTTTTCTGATGTATTAAGAGGAACACCAACAGATATGTTTACTGTTGCAAATTCACCAGTTTTGGATATTTTAATGCTAGGAAGACCATTTCAAATAGGATTTATTTTATTTGGCAATGATGCAGGACTAAGTTTTTATTGGTATGCAAGATTAGTTGCAATGATGCTTGGTTCTTATGAATTATGTTTAATACTTACAAAAAGAAATAAAAAAGTTTCTTTATGTGGAATGATTGTAATAACTTTTTCTGCAGCAGTACAATGGTGGTATTGTATGCAAGTTCTTATATGGGGACAAATTGTAGTTGTTCTTGTGGATAAGTTCATGAATACAACTAAAAAAAGAAATAAATATTTATGTGCACTTGGAATACTAATTTCGGGACTATCCTATATATTTGAATTTTATCCAGCATGGCAAATATCATTTGGATATGTATTTTTAGCACTTATAATTTGGATATTAATAAAAAATATAAAATATGGAAATTACAGATTTACAAAACATGATGTAATTGTAATTATTATTACTTTAATATGTATTGCATTACTTTTAGGAAGATGGTATATGCTATCAAAAGATACTTTGGCAGCTGAAATGAATACAGATTATCCAGGTGAACGAAATGAAGTCGGTGGAGGAGCAGTAAATTTATATTCATATTTTTATAATATATTTTTCCCAACAGAAGAATATTTAAATCCATGTGAATATTCAAGTATGCTTTCATTATTTCCAATACCATTATTTTTGGGATTAATTTATGTTATAAGAAATAAAAAAGATTTACATTTTTGGATTCCGATGTTAGTTGTAGGTGGATTTTTAAGTATTTGGTGTGTTTATGGATTTCCAGAGTTTTTGGCTGTACTTACAAAAATGTCAATGTCAACGGCTGGAAGAGCTTCAATACCACTTGGAACTGTGTGTATTTATATGCTTATTTATCTAATTGGAAATTTTGAAAAAGGTGATAAATTAATAAATAAAAAGTTAACATATTTTTTAGCAGGAATTTCTATTTTATTTATAATATATAAAGCAAAAACAACAATAGGCTTTGCAGAAGAATTTCATTATTTAGATAAATTTAAAATATTAGTTGCAGGAGAAATTTTTGTTGCATTAATATTTGGGGTTTTAAATATTAATAATGAAAAAATAAAAAATTACACAATATATGGTTTGATTGCAGTAGCATTAATAACAGGTTTAAGAGTAAATCCAGTTATAAGAACTACAGATGTACTTTATACAAAACCTGTAGCAATAAAAATGCAAGAAATAAAAGAAGAAAATCCAGATGCAATATGGGCTGTAAATGATGGAGGATGGTATATAAATGATTATGCTGTTGCAAATGGAATTCGTACAATAAATTCAACAGCTGTATATCCAAATTTTGAATTATTTGAAATACTTTTAGGAGATAAAGCAAAAGATGAAGAGTATAGAATGATTTATAATAGATATGCCCATATAAATTTTGAGGTTACTGATGAGAAAACTGATGTAACTTTACTATATCCTGATAACATAGCAATAAAAGTAAATTATAATGATTTACAAAAATTAAATATTGAATATATCTTGTCAAGTGTAGATTTTTCAGATAAATCTTTTAAAGATCAATTTGAAGAAATATATAATGAGGATGATATATATATTTATAAAGTCATGAAAGGTAATTAAGTAAAATGAGTAATAAAAAAGTAGCTGTTGTAATGAGCACATATAATGGAGAAAAATTTATAAAAGAACAATTAGATTCAATTTTAAATCAAACTTATCCCAATATAGAAATTGTTGTTAGAGATGATGGTTCTAAAGATAATACTGTAAATATAATAAAAGAATATCAAAAAAAATATGATAATATAAAATTATATGAAGGTGAAAATTTAGGATTTATAAAAAGTTTTTTTGAATTATTAAAACTTGTGGAAGCAGATTATTATGCATATGCAGATCAAGATGATATTTGGCTAGAAGAAAAAATTGAACTTGCAGTAAATAACTTAAATAAGTTAGATGATAGTAAACCAAATATGTCTTTTGGAAATTCAGATTATTATGATGAAAATATGAAATTTATAGGGAGAGGACCTAGAAACAAAAAATATTCATTCCTAAGAGCTTTGTTTTCATGTGTAACACAAGGAATGACAATGACAGTAAATAAAAAAACAAGAGATATGATAATAGATAATATGCCAAAATCATGTTTTTTTCACGATTGGTGGACATATCTTTTATGTATAGGTATGGGAAATGTAGCATATAGTAATGAAACAGTTGTAAAATATAGAAGGAGAAAAGAAAATGCTACATCAGAAGGACAAGGGTATTTTAGATTATTGGTTTGGAGAATAAAAAATCTTTTAGTAAATGATGGAATGAAAGATATAAAACAACAAATGATAAATTATAAAAATTACTATTATTATCAATTATCAGAGGAAAATAGAAAAATATTAGATATATTTTCTGAAGAAAGTTATAGTTTTCCTTTAGCAGTAAAAAAAGCATTTTATCCTAAAAGATTAAGAAATAATATAATAGATGATTTTATGATTAGAATTATATTTTTATTAGGAGTATTATAATGAATTCAGAAAGAAAAGAATTTTTAAAAAACTTTATATGGAATAGCTTAGGAACAGGAATAAATTCATTTAATTCACTATTTTTTTTGATTATAGTAACAAGAGTTAATGATATTCAAACAGCAGGTATATTTTCAATAGCATATGCTACATCTACTATTTTATATACACTAGCAATGTATTCAGGAAGATTGTGTCAAGTAACAGATATTGAAAATAAAATAAAAGATAAAGATTACATAGCAAATAGAGCTTTAACATGTTTTATAATGCTTATAGGTGCAACTTTTTATTTGATTTTTAAACAATATTCAAGTTTTAAAACAACGATTTTTACTTTGCTTGCGATTTTTAAAGGATTAGAAGCATTTTCAGATATTTTATATGGAGTAATGCAAAAAAACGGAATATTATATAAATCTGGTAAATCATTATTTGCAAAAGGTTTTATAGGTATTTTATTTTTCTTAATTGTAGATATAATTACAAGAGATTTAAGACTTGCATGTTTAGCAGTTATAGTAGTAAATCTTGTTATATTAGTAGTATATGATTATTTTATTACAACTAGAAAACTTATAGATAATAAATATAAAGTGGATTTAAAAAATGTAACAAGTATTTTTAAAAGTGAATTTTTTGTATTTGTAAATTCTTTTGCTGGTATTTATATATTAAATGCACCAAAATATGCAATTGATGGATATTTAACAGAAGATGTGCAAGCAATATATGGATATATAATGATGCCAGCAACTGTTATGACATTATTTACACAATTTATTGTAATGCCATTTTTAGGTAAATTAAAAGAGATGTATGAACAAAAAGAACTTAAAGAAATTGAAAAAGTTACTTTTAAAATAAAACTTATAGTTATTGCATTTGGAGCATTTGCAGTACTTGCAGCATTTTTAATAGGACCTGAATTCTTAGGATTAATATATGGACTTGATTTGACAGCATATAGAATGAATCTATGTGTAATAATAGCATCATATATTTTCTATGCAATTTCTTATATAAATTTGGTAACATTAACAACAATAAGACATACTTTTGTACAATTTGTTATTTATATAATTTCAATGATAATTGCTTTTTTAGGTTCGAATATATTAGTAAGAGTATTAAATCTAGGCATCAATGGTGCAACATTTTCATGTACAATAACACTTGCAATACAATTTATTTTATATGCAATAGTTACCAAATTTATTATGTATAGAGAAAATAAAAAACTATTGAATTCTTAGAATAATTTTTATTATGATTAATTACTTTATATTATTATTATATTTTTTATTAATAGTTTCCTTGCTGGTCGGCTGAGTTTTCAAAAATCTTATCGCAAAAAAATTCTTTGCGGATTTTTGAAAACAAATAGCTTCGCCAGCCTCCCAAACTGCGCGTCAACTAATCATAAAAAATATAATAATAATATAAAGTAAAAGAACATAATTAAAGGAGAAAAAAATGGAAATATTTTATATAATAACATTAGTACTACTTGGTATAAGTTTTATGATGTTTAAAAAATCAGAAGAAAAACTAAATTTTATAAAATGGCTTATTATTTTTATTGTTTCTTTATTAGGATATAATATTTTAATTGGAATGATTTTAGGGCTTTTAAATATCACGTCACATATTTGGTTATTATCAATAATAAATATTATTGTTGCTTTAATGTTAGTATATAAATGTATAAGATATAAAAAAATTCAAAAATATTTTGTGAGAAAAATTGATATTGTTGGAATATTAGTAATATTAATTATTTTTTCAATAATGTTTTTTAAAGACTTATACATATATAAAGGAGATATTACTCATTTTGCAGTAGATTCAGCAATTCATTATAGAGCTGCTAAACATTATTCTGATAATTTAAAAATTTTTATAAATGTAGAAGATAAAACTTTTTTCAATTTTAATGTAATGCAACCAGGAGCATATATAAATGATGGTATATTTATGAACATAATAAATGGAATTACAGGAATTAGTTACGAATATATTTATCAAATGTTTGAAACCACTATATTATTTTTAAGTGGACTTGCTTTTTATGCTATATTTATTGATAAAATAAAAACAAAAAAGGGATTAATTGCAAGTTTAGTATTATTTGCACTTTACATATATGGTTATCCTTATAATGCTTGGATATATGGATTTTCATACCTGGCAGTTGCAATTACAATAGTTGCAGTTTTAGTTGCTGTTGTTGAAGAGTTATATTCAAAAGAAAAAATAAATAAAGTATTAGTAATGAGTTTGATAGGAATATTAGGTACAGGATTAATATTTTCATATTGTTTATTTGTACCAGCAATATTCGCATCAATTTGTATATATTGTTTTATAAAAGACTTTTTTAATAAAGAAGAAAAAAAGATTTTAAAAATATTTGGAAAAAATACTTTAATAATAACAGGAATATTATTATTAGTTACAATAGCTGGAATTGGATATTTATTTATACCATCGTTTTTTATAGAAGGACAAACAGATTTGGTTAGTGCTTTGAAAATAGATGGGGCAATATATTCAGAAAAATACCAAAACTTTTTACCTTATATTCCTTTTGTTATAATTTATTTATTTGAACTTGTAAAGAAGATTAAGGAAAAGAAAATAACTTATATTGATATATTTTCAATATTAACAATTGGATTTTTAGGTGTTTTATATATTGGAATGTTATTTGGAAAAGTAGCGCCATATTATATGCTTAAAACTTATTCTATAGCTTGGATAGCTGTTTTTGCAGTAACTGTTGATATAATAAATAAATATATAAATGAAAAGATATTTAGAATAGATTTTATTTTGCTTATAGCATTATATGTAATACTTCTATTAAAAGGAGTATCAGCAGTATCAATTTCAAAGATATATTTAGTTATTATTTTAGCATTATATATGGTATTACCAGAGTTAATTAAAAAAATAAATTTACCAGAAAATAAACATAAAATTATTAAAAAAATAAAGAATTTTAAACCTCTTATTACAGGAGGAACTTATGTACTTATTTGGGCAATATTTGTTTGTGGTTGGATATGGATAAAAGCAGGACATATTATAAGCGAAGAAAAAAAACATTCTCTTCCAAATTTAGTTGGTATATATTATATTGAAAATTGTGAACACAGAAAATTAATAGATTTAGTACAAAATTTTAATGCAAGAGAAATAGAAATTACAAAATTTGCAAGAGAAAATTTAAAAGATATGACAGTTGAAAATACAGAACTTATGAGTGGGACAAGATATTATAATAGAATTTGGGCAACAGCAATGCTTGAATTTAGTAGTAATACAATACCATATCAAAATGTAGTACAAGATACAAAAGTATATGATTT
Source organism: uncultured Clostridia bacterium (assembly GCA_944390285.1). Taxonomy (GTDB): domain Bacteria; phylum Bacillota; class Clostridia; order TANB77; family CAG-508; genus Scatovivens. The sequence continues at coordinate 118,231 of CALXPN010000001.1, read as the reverse complement.
AGAAGATGCGTTAAAAGACGAAAATAAAAAATATATAGTAAAAGTAGTAGAAGAAGAAGGACAAGCACTAGAGGAGTATGAGAAACATTTAGAAAAAGTGAAAGCAAATAGTAAAATTGAAATTTTATTTGAAAATGAAAATGGATATGTTGCTAAAATAAATAGATAAGTTTATAGATTTATCTTTAAAAATCTAAATAAATTTTAAAGGTGAAAATTTTATTATGGGAATTTTCTATATATTAACAGTACTTTGTATGCTTACAACAGTTGTACTTGTGAAAAAAAGTGAAGAAAAAATAAATTTAATTAATTGGTGTATTTTATCTTTAATTACATATTTAGCATTTAATATAGCAGTATGTATGATATTTGGAGCTTTAAATATTACAACAAATTTATTATTTTTGTCAATAGTAAATTTAATAGTTGCAATAGGTTTTGGATTTAAAATATTTAAAGATAAAAAGATACAAAAATATGAAATAAGAAAAAGAGATTTTTTAGCTATTTTGATTACAATAGTAATTGTTTGTTATATGGCAGTAGATCAATACAAACCACTAGCTCACACTATGGCAAATGCTTCTGTTGATGCTAGTATGCATTATAGTGCAGCAACTAATTTTGCAGATAATATGAAAATTCTTGCCAAAATAGATAATCAAACAGGATACAATTTTAAAACAATGCAAACTGGTGCTTACATAAATACAGGAATTTTTATAAATGTAGTAAGAAGTGTACTTCCAGATTTTAAAGACTATGTTTCAATGAAAATTTTTGAAATGGGAATTTTGGCATTAAACATAATGGCTTTTTATATGCTTATATCAAACACACTAAAAACTAAAAGAAATTATTTAATAGGTATAATATTTTTAATTTTATATGCTTTTGCATACCCTTATACCAGTTTATTATATGGTTTTTCATATTTAAGTATGGCAATAGCTTTTTCTACAGGACTTTTTTATCTTGCCAAAATATATAATGAAAAAGAAGTAAGTTTTCTTTATGTTTTAGGATTAATTGTACTTATGGGAATTGGTATAATTTTCTCATATTGTTTATTTGTACCAGCATTATTTTCTTTTATATGTATTTATGTATTTATAAAAGATTTAAAAAAAGAAGAAAAGACTTATTTAAAATTTTTCAAAAAATCAACATTACTTGTAACAGGATTATTATTAATAGTAACAATTCTTGCAATTTTATATTTGGTAGTTCCAACATTTACAGATAGTGATCAAAACAAATTAACAGATGCAATAGGATTTGTTGGTGGAAGCTACAAGTCATTATATCAAGACTTCTTGTTCTATATACCTTTTGTAATTTTATTTATTTATAAAAGTTTAAAAAATAATGAAGTGAACTATCAAAACATTGCATTAATATTATTAGGAGCGCAAACTTTTATATGTTTAGTTGGGTTGATAGTTGGAATTGTTTCTTCATACTATTATTATAAAATTTATTATATAATTTGGATATTAGTTGTAAGTATTGCGGTAGAAGTAATGTGTACATCTTACGAAAACAAAGAATTATTAGTTTTATTAAAAACTTATTTAATAGTTTGGGTTTGTATAATATTATTTGCAATTTCAGGATATGAAATGAAATTAATCGCAAAAGCTCCAACAATTATGGATGGACCAAAATCACCAAGTCTTGCTGGAATTTATTATGATACTAATATTGCCCAAACAGCTAATATAAATGTATCTTGTATAATAGATCAAAATAGAGTGGCTCTTTCAGAAGAACTTGGAAAAATAGAAGATGCAAGTTTGAAAAATGTATTAGTAGGTGGTATGAATACTAATTGTAAAGCCTGGGTATATGTAATTTCAAGGATACCATCAGGCGGAGAATCTATAAATGATCTTCAAAAAGCAGTGGTAGAAACAGATGTAGAAGATTTCTTAAAAGATGAAAATAAAAAATATTTTGTTTTATTTACTGGAGATAAATATGAGACAACAGAAGATTATGAGCTTATTATTCAAAATCAAGCAGGAGTGATTTTAAGAAAAATAGAAAAATAATATAAGAAATATTTTAGCTAATAAAATAGGAGAAAATATGAAAGTTGCAGTTATTATAGTAAATTACAATGATGCAGAGGATACTAAAAAATATGTGAAAACTATATCTGAATATAAGATTTTAGATAGAATAGTAGTAGTAGACAATTTGTCTACTACTGCTGGTACTTTTGATTCTTTAAAAAAATTAGAAAACTCAAAAGTAAAAGTAATAAGTTCAGACAAAAATGGTGGTTACGATTATGGAAATAATTTTGGAGTGAAATATCTTCAAAGTATTAATGAGAAATATGATTATATAATAATTTCAAATCCAGATATAGAAATAACAGAAAATGCTATAAAACATTGTTTAGAAGTGATTGAAGAAGATAAAACTATAGGAGTAATTGCTCCAAGAATGTTTGATAAAGAGAATAAGCCAATAAGAAGAAGTGCTTGGAAAATGAGGACTTTTGCTTTAGATGTGATTCATTCTACAAGATTACTTGAAATGATTTTTTATAAAATTCTTCGAAATGGTGAATATAATTCAGAAGATTATAAAAAAGAAAAATTAGAAGTTGAAGCAATATCAGGTGCATTTTTTATAATAAGAAGTAATGTATTAGAAGAAATAAATTTATTAGATGAAAATGTATTTTTATTTTATGAAGAAGATATATTGGCTAAAAAACTTAAAGAAAAAGGATATAAAACAATAAGTTTGAATTCAGAAAAATTTATACATTTTGAAAGTCAAACTATAGGAAAAACATATAGTTATTTTAAAAAGAAAAAAGAGTTATATAAAAGTAAAATTTATTATCATAAAACTTATAATAAAATGAATTTTATCGAACACTTAATTTTTATAATTTTACAATTTATTAGAGATATAGAACTTTTAATAGAAATACCAATAAGAAAACTACTAGGAAAATAAAGTTTATAAAAGATATTGCAGAAAAAAGTATTATATGATATAACAAGTTCATATAGTACATAATGGGGGAAACTATTTGAAAGAGAATATAAAAAATTTTAATTTAGATGAATTGAAAGAAAAATTAAAAGAAATTAGTGAAAAAAGTTTTAGAGCAGAACAAATTTTTAAGTGGTTATATCAAGAAAAAGTAAATACCTTTAATGATATGACTAATTTGTCTTTAGAACTTAGAAAAAAATTAGACGAAAAATATAATATAGGAAATTTTAAAATTATAAAAAAATTAGAATCTATAGATGGTACGAAAAAATATTTATTTGATGTTCAAGATGAAAAAGGTAATTTAATAGAAAGTGTACTTATGAAATATCATCATGGATATACAGTTTGTGTATCAAGTCAAATAGGTTGCAGGATGGGATGTAAATTTTGTGCTTCGACAGGAATTCCTTTTGCAAGAAATCTAGAAACAGGAGAAATTGTTGAACAGATTTTAGCCATAGAAAAAGATTCTAATATAAAAGTTTCAAATATAGTTTTTATGGGAATTGGAGAACCATTTGATAATTTTGAAAATGTAATGAATGCAATAAATATTTTAAACAATCCTAAAGGATTAAATATAGGAGCAAGGCATATTAGTATTTCAACAAGTGGAATAGTTCCTAAAATATATGAACTTGCAGATAAGAAAATTCAATGTACATTATCTGTGTCATTACATAGTAGTAATGATAAAACAAGAAGTGAAATGATGCCTATAAATAATTTGTATCCAATAGATGAATTAATGAAAGCATGTAAATATTATATAGAAAAAACTAATAAAAGAATATCTTTTGAATATGCTTTAGCAAAAGATAATAATGATAATTTAGAAGATGCAAAACAATTAGTAAAACTTTTAAGAGGGATGCTTTCACATGTTAATCTAATTCCTATAAATAAAATAGAAGATGGAAAATATATAAAAAGTACAAATGAAAATATAATAAAATTTAGAGATTATCTAAATGATCATGGAATTGTTGCAACTATTAGAAGAGAACTGGGTTCAGATATATCAGCTGCTTGTGGTCAATTAAGAAAACAGAACTTAAAAAGGTAAAGAGGTGAAGCATTTTGAGAATTTTAGCAAAATCTGATGTAGGTAAAGCAAGAGAAATGAATCAAGATAGCTATTATATATCAGATTTGGAAAAAGATGAATTAAAATTATATATTTTAGCAGATGGTATGGGCGGATATAAAGGTGGAGAAATTGCAAGTTCTCTTGCAGTTGCAAATGCTAAAAATTATATTTGTAATCACTTTAAAAAGACAAAAAAAGATAGAGAAAGTTTACTTAAGTTAATTAGGAATGCTGTAGAATATGCAAATTTAATGGTATATGATAAAGCACAAGAGAATGAAGAACTGCATGATATGGGAACTACTTTAGATGTCTGCTTAATATATAATAATAAAGTATTTATAGGACATGTTGGGGATAGTAGAGTATATAGAATAAGAAAAAATATAATAAGAAAGCTAACCACAGATCACAGTTATGTTGAAAAATTAGTTAAAGAAGGAACGATTACAAAAGAAGAAGCATTTAATCATCCTAAAAAAAATATGCTAATGAAAGCACTTGGATGTAATTCACTTGTAGAGCCTGATGTTATTTGTAAAGGTTTTTTAAAAGATGATATTTTGCTTATGTGCTCTGATGGATTAACAAATATGCTTAGGGAAAATGAAATTTATAATTTATTACTTAATAATCCAGATAATCCAGAAGAAGCCCTTATAAATAGTGCAAATGACTTGGGAGGATATGACAACATAACAGCAATTATTATCGATAATATAGAGATTAGTGAAGAAACTAAGGAGAGATAGTTATGAATCTTATAGGAAAAATGTTAAATAATAGATATGAAATATTAGAAAAAATAGGAAATGGCGGAATGGCAACAGTGTATAAAGCTAAATGTCATGTTCTAAATAGATATGTAGCAATAAAAATATTAAAAGATGAATTTACAACAGACAGTGATTTTATTAAAAGATTTAATACAGAAGCTCAATCAGCAGCAAGTCTTACACATCCAAATATAGTTCAAATTTATGATGTTTGTAATGAAGATAATTTATATTATATAGTAATGGAATTAATTCAAGGAAAAACTTTAAAAGAGATTATAGCAGAAGATGGTATCCTTTCTTGGAAATGGTCTATAAATATTGCTATTCAAATAGCTTCGGCTCTAGAAACTGCTCATAAGAACAATATAATACATAGAGATATTAAGCCACATAATATTATTATTACAGAAGATGGAATTGCAAAAGTTACAGATTTTGGTATAGCAAAAGCTGTTTCAAATTCTACAATAACAGCTTTTGGGACAACAATAGGTTCTGTACATTATTTTTCTCCAGAACATGCAAGAGGAGGATATACAGATGCAAAATCAGACTTATATTCACTTGGAATTGTAATGTATGAAATGCTTACTGGAAGAGTTCCTTTTGATGCAGATACACCAGTATCTGTTGCATTAAAACAAGTACAAGAAGAACCTACAGATCCGATGAAATATAATCCTAATATTCCAATAAGTGTAGATAGAATTATATTAAAAGCAATGCAAAAAGATCCAAATTTTAGGTATCAAAATGCAACAGAAATGCTTCAAGATTTATCACTTGCATTAAAAAAACCAAATGAAGATTTTGTAGAACTTGCAACAAGAAGTGATGATGCACCTACTCAAAAAGTTCCAACTCTTTATGAACTTGAAATGGAAAAAAATAACGATAGAAAAGCTCCTAAAGTTGGAGAAGATGGAGAGGAAAAAAAGAAGAAATTCGCAAAAATAAGAGCATTTTATGCAAAACATAAATGGGCAAAACCTGTTACAATAATTTTAGTAGCTATAATTATTTTTGTGATTGCTATGTATTCTACAATAGCAATACTTAATGGTTCTAGACCTGAACAAGTAGATATTCCTAATGTTTCAGGTGCTGAAAATGCTGAAAGAATGACAAAAGATGATGCAATAAAATTATTAAATAGTTTAGGATTTGAAGATATAACTATTGAAGAAGAATATAGTGATGATGTAGAAGAAGGATATGTAATATCACAAACTCCTGAATATAAATCTAACTTTAAAATCAATGTAACAGAAAAAATTACATTGGTTGTAAGTAAAGGACAAAAAATAGTTACATTACCTAAAAAAATAATAGGTAAAAATATTGAAGATGTAAAAAGCGAATTAGATGAATTAGAATTAAAATATGAGATTATAGAAGAAAATAGTGAAAAAGTAGAAAAAGACATAGTTATTGAAGTGGATCCAGAAGAAGGAGAAGAAATAACAGCAGCAACAACAGTTAAACTTACAGTTAGTAAAGGAAGCGCATATAAAGATGTGACTGTTCCAAGTGTAATAAATGAAACAGAATCAAATGCACTTGCAAAATTAACAGCATTGAATTTAGTAGTTAATGTAACTTATGAAGAAAATGCTTCAAAATCAGATGGAATAGTTACTTCACAGAGCGTTAGTGCTGGAAAGACTTTAAAAGAAGGAGATTCAATAGAACTTGTAGTAAATAAACAACCTACTAAATCAACATTAACAGTTAATGTAAACTTAAAATCTCTAATGAATTATACAGAACCAAAACCAACAACAGAAACAACTACTGATGAAAATGGAAATACTGTTACAACAACAGAAACACCTGAAGTTGAAAATGCCACAGTAGTAATTGAGGTAGGAGAAGATACAATATTGAGTGATACGTATCCTATGACAAAAACAAATATTTCTCAAAGTTGGACTACATCTGGTGTAAAGGAAGTTAAAGTAAAAGTTAATGGAGTAACTAAATTTACTCAAACAGTTGATTTCAATAATGGAAATCAAACAATAAATGTAGGCTAGTAAGTAATGGGCATGAAAATAATATCATGCCCTAAATTTATATGAATTTAAATATAATTGAATTTAGGAGGGAAAAATGTCAGAAATATCAGCGTCAATATTAAGTGTAAAAAAAGAAAATGCTATTAAAACTTTTTATAATTTAGAAACAGCTAAAGTAAATTATTTTCATATAGATGTTATGGATGGTAAATTTGTGGAAAGCAATACTATTCGAGATATGAAAGATTATTCATTAACTATTTCACATATTACAAATTTAGGTTTGGATGTTCATTTAATGGTAAAAAATGTAGATGAATTTATAGATGAATATTTGAATTTAACACCAGAATATATTACTTTTCATATAGAAGCAGTAGATGGTGGAAAAGATAATATAGAAAAAATTATAAAAAAAATAAAAGATGGAGGTAGTAAAGTAGGAATTGCAATTAGTCCAAATACTAGTATTGATACCATAAAACCATTTTTAAAATATATTCATATGATACTAATTATGACAGTAGAACCTGGAAAAGGGGGACAAAAATTAATATCAAAAACACTAACAAAAGTTAAAGAATTAAAAAAATATATGAGGGAAAATAATTTGGATTTTAATATTGAAGTAGATGGCGGAATAAATGATATTACAGCTGATGAAGCTGTTAAAGCAGGTGCAGATATTTTAGTTGTTGGTTCATATTTAATAAAATCAAAAGATTATGCCAGTGTAGTAAGAAAGTTGAAGAAAATGGAGGAAATAGAAGATGAATAAAGTTTTAAAAATATTTATAATTTTATTAATGTTTGTATGTAATATTAGTACATTTGTATTTGCTACAGAAAATCCAGAAAACATAAATCCAATAGACTTCATGGAACCATATGAGAATCCTGAATATGAGGTTGAAATTCAAGATTCATATAAACAAGGTGATGTATATATAATGAATAATGATGCAACTGTAACAGAAAAAATATTGGGTGATTTATATGTTTTTTCAGATGATATAAATATTTCTTCAGAAGAAATAGTAGGAAATGTATTTCTTTTTGGTGACAATATAACTGTATCTGGAAATATATCTGGAGATATATATGCATTAGGTGATACAATAACAATAAATTCGAGTTTAACAAGCGCTTATATATTAGCTAATAATATTGAATTTGGTGATAATGCAAATATTATGTTAGATGCAAAGATTCTTTCAGCTAATAATTTTAATTTAAAAGGAACAATTTCTAGAAATTTATCTGTTATGGCTAAAAATATAAATATAAATTCAGATTCTTCACATGTGCTTGGAATGGTAAATTATATTGGAAATTTAAATGCAGATGAAAATTCTATAGCAGGAGAAATTACTAAATATGAATTACCAGAAATACAAATAACTAATGAAACAAAAGAAGCCTTCTCAATAATTGGAAGTATATTTAACATAATAATTACTATGGCACATTTGATTACAGGATTCTTTGTAATTATATTGTTAGTTATTTTATTAAATAATAAAATGAAAAATAATAATATAAATTTTAATGAGTATGTAAAAGATTTTGCTTTAGGCTTAGTATATTTAATTATAGGTGCATTAATAATTTTAGTTCTAGCATTTACAATTATAGGAATACCTTTAGCATTATTAATGTTAGCTTTATATATTGTTATTTTAGCTATTGGAATTCCAACTATTTGTGTTGAAATTGCAAATAAAATTTTTAAAAAAGAAGATACTTCAAAACTTGCTAAAATTGGACTTGCTTTTTTACTACTTATAGTATTTGAAATCTTAAGAAATGTAATTATAGTTGGTACAATACTAAGATTCATAGCTATCTGCCTAGGAGTAAGACTTCTTATAAAATATATTTTTAGTAAGAAAGAAATTAATGAAGTTCAAGTTATTTCTCAAGATAAATAGATATAGATAAAAATTTATAATTAATATTAGATTTAGTAAGGAATGAAATATAATGAAAACTCGGAAAAGAAGCAATAGAAATAATAGAAATATTAAAACAATATTATCCAGATGCTACATGCAGTTTAGATTTTACTACACCATATGAAATGTTAATTTCTGTAATGCTTTCTGCTCAATGTACTGATGAAAGAGTCAATAAAACCACTCCTGATTTATTCAAAAAATATAACACTCCAGAAAAAATGGTAAAAGCAGATATTAGAGAAATTGAAAAAATTATTCATCCATGTGGATTTTATAAAAACAAATCGAAAAATATATTGGCATGTAGCAAAAAAATTATTGAAGATTTTAATGGGATAGTACCTGATAATATGGAAGAATTGCAAAAATTACCTGGTATTGGAAGAAAAAGTGCGAATGTAATTATGTTAGAAGCATTTCATAATCCACAAGGAATTGCAGTAGATACACATGCAAAGAGAATAGCAAATAGAATTGGATTTTCAAAAGAAACAGATCCAGAAAAAGTAGAAAAAGATTTGTTAAAACAAATACCTAAAAAATATTATTATGATGTAAATCATTTATTTGTGTGGCATGGCAGAAAAACTTGTATGGCTAGAAATCCAAAATGTGATAATTGTCCAGTAAAAAAATATTGTGAGAATTATAAATAATGGATATTGACCTTAAAGAAATATTTTTATATAATAACTAAAGTAATTAAAAGACTGGTATGAATAATTACTAAAAATATTATATAAAAACTTGGGGAGGAAAAAATGAACTTTATAGAAACAATAAAACAAAGAGCAAAAAAAGAAATAAAAAAAATTGTTTTACCAGAAGCTCAAGATTTAAGAATAATTAAAGCAGCAAGTATTGCAATAAAAGAAGAATATGCGGAAATAATTTTATTAGGAGATGAAACTAATATAAAAGAATTAGCAAAGAATAATAATTTAGATATTTCAAAAGCTACAATAATAAATCCTTTAAATTCAGAAAAAAGTAATGAATATGCAGAAAAATTATATGAATTAAGAAAACAAAAAGGTATGACACTAGAAAAAGCTAAAGAGCTTGTAAAAGATGAAGTATATTTTGGTATGATGATGGTTAAACAAGAAGAAGCAGATGGATTAGTTTCAGGTGCTATTCATTCTACTTCAGATACATTAAGACCTGCACTTCAAATTTTAAAAACTGCTCCAGATACAAAGTTAGTATCAGCCTTTTTTTTAATGGTTGTACCAAATTGTGATTATGGAGAAAATGGAGTATTTGTATTTGGAGATTGCGGTTTAAATCAAAATCCAACATCAGAAGAACTTGTTGAGATTGCACATTCTTCAAGTAAAAGTTTTGAACAACTTGTAGAGAAAAAAGCAAAAGTAGCAATGCTTTCTTATTCTACAAAAGGAAGTGCTAAGTGTGAATTAACTCAAAAGGTTATTGATGCAACAGAAATGATAAAACAAAAATACCCAGAAATAGAAGTGGATGGAGAATTGCAATTAGATGCGGCAATTGTACCAGAAGTAGGTGCAAGCAAAGCGCCAGGAAGTAAGACTGCAGGATATGCTAATACATTAATATTTCCAAATTTAGATGCTGGAAATATTGGATATAAATTAACTCAAAGATTAGGAAAAGCAGAAGCATATGGTCCACTTTGTCAAGGAATTGCAAGACCAGTAAATGATTTATCAAGAGGTTGTTCAGCAGAAGATGTTGCTGGAGTTATAGCAATTACTGCTGTACAAGCTCAAAAATAAAGAATATAAATTTTGGAGGTTAAAATGAAAATTTTAGTAGTAAACTGTGGAAGTTCATCACTTAAATATCAATTGATAGATATGAATGGAGAAAAACTTTTAGCAAAGGGAAATTTTGAGAGAATAGGAGAAAACGAATCTTTTGTTACACATAAAGTAAATGGTGATAAATATGTTATAAATACACCTGTTATGGACCATGAGGAAGCTTTAAAAATCGTATTAGATCAATTAGTACATAAAGATTATGGAGTTATAAAAAATTTATCAGAAATATCAGCAGTAGGACATAGACTTGTTCATGGTGGAGAATTATTTGATAAATCTGTTTTAATAACAGAAGAAGTTATAGAAAAATATGAGACTTGTTCTAGCTTAGCACCACTTCATAATCCAGCAACAATTAAAGGAATTAGAGCTTGTCAAAAAGCAATGCCAGGAGTTCCAATGGTGGGAGTATTTGATACAGCATTTCATCAAACAATGCCAAAAGAAAATTATTTATATCCTATACCATATGAATACTATGAAAAATATGGTATAAGAAAATATGGTTTTCATGGTACATCACATCAATATGTTTCTAAAAGGGCAGCAATTTTAACAGGAAAAAATATAGAAGAATTAAAAATAGTTACATGTCATATAGGTCAAGGAGCATCAATATGTGCAATAGATGGAGGAAAATCAATAGATACTTCTATGGGCCTTTCACCATTAGGTGGAATTGCTATGGTAACACGTTCAGGAGATTTAGATCCATCAGTTGTTACAGAAATTATGGATAGAGAAAATTTAACTACAAAAGAAGTAAATAATATTTTAAATAAAAAATCAGGATTATATGGAATGACAGGTTTGAATCCAGATTTTAGAGAAATTGAACTTGCATCATATGAAGATGATAAACCAAAAGCTAAAATTGCTATAGAATTATTTACAAAAACTATTGCTCAATTTATAGCTAAATATGCAGTATCATTAAAAGGAATAGATGTAATAGTATTTACTGGAGGAATAGGAGAAAATCAAATAAATATAAGAAAGAAAATTTGTGAAAATTTAGAATGGATGGGAGTAAAATTAGATTTAGATAAAAATAATGTAAAAAGTGTTGAAACACAAATTTCAAGTGATACTTCAAAAGTATTAGTATATGTTATACCAACAGATGAAGAAATGGTTATAGCAAGAGATACAAAAGCTATTGTAGAAGCTATGTAATAAAAAATTTAATAAAGGAGATATTGCAAATGAAAGTTTTAGTTTTAAATTGTGGAAGTTCATCACTTAAATGCCAGTTAATAGACATGGAAAAAAAAGAGAGAATAATGAAAGGTCATTATGATAGAATAGGTGGTTCACGTTCTTCATTAAGATTTAATGTAAGAGGAAACAAAACTGTGATAGAACATCCAGCAAGAGATTTTGAAGAGGCAATATCTGAAATATTAAATTTATTAGTAAGTAACGAATACAAAGTAATAGATGATTTAAGTGAAATAGGAGCAGTAGGACATAGAATAGTTCATGGTGGAGAAAAATTTAAAAATTCTGTTATAATAAATGATGAAGTAATAAAAGCGATAGAAGATAATATAACACTTGCCCCACTTCACAATCCAGCAGGACTTGCAGGAATAAGAGCTATAGAAAAGTTATTACCCAATATACCAATGGTAGCTGTGTTTGATACTTCTTTTCACCAAACTATGGATAGAAAAACATATATTTATCAATTACCATACAAATATTATGAAGATTATAAAATAAGAAAATATGGGTTCCATGGAATTTCACACAGATATGTTGCAAAAAGAATCGCAGAAATATTAGGAACAAATAAATTAAGAGTGATAAATTGTCATTTGGGACAAGGAGCTTCTTTATGTGCAATAAAAGATGGAATATCAATAGATACAAGTATGGGATTAACACCACTTGCAGGTGTTCCAATGGGAACAAGATGTGGAGATGTAGATCCATCGATTATTCCAACAGTAATGAAATTATATGATATAAAACCAGATGAAATGTTAAGAATATTAAATAAAGAATCAGGAGCTTGGGGTGTTTCTGGTGTATCAACAGATTTTAGAGATATAGAAAGAATGGCAAGTCAAGGTGATGAAAGATCTATACTTGCTCTAGAAAGTAGGGCATATATAATTGCTCAATATATAGCTAAATTTATAGTTTCTTTAAATGGTGTAGATGTAATAACATTTGCAGGTGGAATTGGTGAAAATGGATTTGAAGAAAGAGAAAGAATTTGTAATTATTTGGAATGTTTCGGAATAAAACTAGATAAAGAAAAAAATAAAATAAGAGGAGAAGAGGCAGAAATTTCAACAGCAGATTCTAGAGTGAAATTATATATAGTACCAACTAATGAAGAAATAATGATAGCAACAGATACATATGAACTTACAAAATAAATAAAAAGAAAGGATAAACTTATGAAAATTTTAGTATTAAATTGTGGTAGTTCTTCTTTAAAATTTCAATTAATAAATATGGAAACAGAAGAAAGAATGGCAAAAGGAAACTTTGAAAGAATAGGAGGAATGAAAACAACATTACATTTAAACATAAATGGTAAAAAAGAAGAGATGCTTCATATAGCAAGAGATTATGATGAAGCTATTGAATTTGTATTAGAGGTTTTGCAAAAGCCAGAATATGATTTAATTAAAAGTTTAGATGAAATAGGAGCAGTAGGACATAGAATAGTTCATGGTGGAGAGATGTTTAGCAAAGCAGTATTAATAGATGATATTGTTATTTCAGAGATTGAAAAATGTATAGATTTAGCGCCACTTCATAATCCAGCCGGAGTTGCAGGAATAAAAGCTGCAAAAAAAGTTTTACCAGATGTACCAATGGTAGCTGTTTTTGATACAGCATTTCATCAGACAATGCCTGCTAAGGCATATATATATCAAATTCCATATAGATATTATACAAGTTATAAAATAAGAAAGTATGGTTTTCATGGAACTAGCCATAAGTATGTTTCACAAAGAATTACTGAACTTGAAGGACCAGATAAAAAATTAATAAATTGTCATTTAGGACAAGGAGCATCAATCTGTGCAATAGATTCTGGAAAATCAATAGATACAAGTATGGGATTAACACCACTTGCTGGTATTCCAATGGCAACAAGATGTGGAGATATAGATCCTGCAATAATTCCATATATAATGAAAAGAGATAATTTAGGTCCAGAAGATATAGAAGAAATATTAAACAAACAATCAGGAGCATGGGGAGTTTCAGGAGTTTCATCAGATTACAAAGATATAGAAGATGGATATAATATGGGAGACCAAAGATCAATTCTTACTTTAGAAAGTCAAGCTTATAAAATAGCTCAATATATAGGACAATATATGATTTCACTTGGTGGTTTAGATGTATTAACATTTGCAGGTGGAGTTGGAGAAAATGGAATTGAAACAAGAGAAAGAATTTGTAAATATTTAGAACCTTTTGGAGTAAAGTTAGATTTGAATTTAAATAATGTAAGAGGAAAAGAACGATGTATTTCAACAGAAGATTCTAAAGTAAAAGTATATGTAATTCCGACAAATGAAGAAATTATGATAGCAGAAGAAACTTATAATTTAGTAGTGAAAAAATAATAATAAAAAAGTAAAGGCTATATATTATAACCTTTACTTTTTTATTATTTACTTTATTATTAAAGTTTTAAAATTAGTGTAAATTACCATTCCAGGTTTACTATTGGGTGCTTTTTTTACATATCTTGCATAACAATAATCAACAGAAATATTTGTATCATTTGAAGCTTTACTATTTTTTTTAGCAAGAGAAGCACATTTATATAATACATTTTCTGGTATTTCAGAAATATCCATGTTTTCAGAATTTTTTAATAAAATATGACTACCGATGTATTTTTTGTGTATGGAACCAGATATCGTTGGGATTTGCAAGTTTTAGACTAATATAATCATTTTGAATATTATTTTTTCCAATATAAATTATAAAATTTTCAAAGTTTAGTTTTTCGAATTCTATAGAGTCAAAATTTTTCTTTTTAGAAAAATTTTTCTGATTTTTATTTAAAACACTTTTTTTAGTAATTATATTTTCTGAGATTTCTTCATATACTTCATTTATATCATTTATATTTTTAGAATTACTTAAATTAAAAACAATACTTTCTATATAATTTAATTCTTTTTCTGCTTCTCTTTTTTGTTCTGAAACTATTTTTAGTGCATTTTTTAATTTATTATATTTTTTAAAATATTTTTCAATGTTTTTTTGTATAGATATACTTTTATCTAACGGTATTTTTATTAAGTTGTTATTATCATAATAGTTTTCAAGTTCAACTTCAGATAAGTTTAAATTAGAATTTAATTTATATAAATTTGCAGTTAGAAGTTCACCATATAGCTTAAATTTATCCTTTTGTTCACATTCTTTTAGTTTTAAATTTATATTTTCTAACTTTTTATAAACTTTTTTTAATGAACTTGAAACTATTTTTAGTAAATTATTTCTTGAATTTATAAAATTTGAATTAGTTTCTTTATTATAATAAAAGTCGTCTAAAAAGTAATTTATTTCAAGTAAAGGATTAGTTATTTGTTCTTCTTGAGTTGAATTTCCTTCTTCTTTTAAAAATAATGTATAATCTTTATCTGAAATAGTTTTACAAAATATGTTTTGAGTTCCCATATTTGAAATTATTTTTTTTATATAATTAAATAATATTTCTAAATTGGAATCTGTAAAGTTATTTTCATCTATTTTTAATAATTTTAAACTTTCTTTTATAAAAGTTTTACTAAAGCCTATAAAAGTATTAGTTAGAATTTTAGTTAAAGAAATATTTTGAGATTCTTTAATAATATTAATAAAATTTTTTGAGGTTTCTAAAGTGATAAAGCTTTTTTTATTAATTGGTACAAAGGTATATTCATGAGCTGGAAGAAGTTCTCTAGAACTATTATCAAAATGTTTTAATGTATCAATTATTATATTTTTTTCATTAGTTAATATAATATTACTTTGTCTACTCATAATTTCAATAAATAGCTTTCTGATTACTAAGTCATTTAATTCATTGTAACATTCGAATTGTATTTCAACAGTTCTTTCTAAATCATAATTTGATATTTTAATTATTTTGCTACCAGTTAAATATTTTCTAAGAAGCATACAATAATTAAATGCATTCTGAGGGTTTGGTTTTAGATGATTAGTTAAACAGATTCTACAGAATTCAGGATTAGTACATAAATTTAAAGCATAATTTGAACCATTTTTATAAAGGGAAAGTATTATCTCATTTTTTGTAGGTTCGAGAATTTTATTAACTTTAGCTCCTATAATTGTATTATTTAATTCAGTAATAACTGCTTTTGTGATAAATCCATCAAATGCCATAATAAATCTCCTTAATTTAAATATATTATATAAAAACACATATATAATATAGCTTAATATAAAAAAAGTCAAACAATAACTTTAGATAAATAGTTTTAATAATTTTGTAAAGTTATGTAAATCATATTTAGCAAACATTGAAAAACCAAGGAAAATATGGTATAATATAATTCTAGAACAATTGAAAAAGGAGAGATATAATGAAAGAACTAACAGAAGAAATGAAAAAAGCATTTGAGAACATTGCCCAAAAAGAAAGAGAACGGTTAGAGCCGTTCTGGAGTGAGCCTGAGGAGTATAAGAGACTCAAAAGAAAAAATGCAAGTTTTTTGCATAAGCCGGATGTATATATATCCCAAAGACATGATTTTGTAGATTTTTTGGCAATTGGTTTTGCTTGCATAGCAAAATTAATTGAAGAAAAAGATGCAAAAAACATCTATGTTGGGTATAAATTATATCCATCTGTTGAGGAGCTAAAACATATGGATATAGTGGATCCTCCAAAATTTGGAAACAGAATGCAAGCAAATGCATTGTATGAGATGGATGTTATTAGAATGATACAAAAAATTTTAGAAAAGTATTATTCTAATCCGGAGATGGGAGCGGCTTCTATGATTATGGGTGTGGGAGTTTATGCCTATGTCACAACTGTAATTATGGGCTATACTGACGAAAAACCAGTCATCAAGTTTGAGTTTGAAAATTTTGATGATACTGTAGAGGCTCAAAAAGTAGCATATAGACTCCTAAAAGAATTTGTAATAGGAAATTCAATAGGATCTTTGCAGGCTTTCATTTTTGGCGAGGACTAATATTAATTAAAAATCATTATCTCCAATAGCGCCTTTGATAGTTTAACATCAAGGGCGCTTGTTCTTATATAATTTATGATATCAAATAATCTATTAATACTTAAAATTATATAAATTACAAAAAAATATATGAATATTTATTTTATTATGATATAATTATTAAGCAGATTTGTAGATTAGCAAAAGTAAATATTTAGGAGGTTAAAATAGTGGTAAAATTTAATTTTGAAAATTCTAGTATTAAAGAAAAAATAATAAATGAGTATAGCAATCAAGTAAAAGATATTCACAATAAACTTCATAAAAAAGCAAATGACGAAAAAGAGTTTTTAGGTTGGATAGAACTTCCAACAAATTATGATAAAGAAGAATTTAAAAGAATTAAAAAAGCAGCAAAAAAAATTCAAAAAGATTCAGATGTATTAGTTGTTATAGGAATTGGAGGTTCTTATTTAGGTGCAAGAGCTGTAATAGAAGCATTAACACATAGCTTTTATAATGATTTAAATGAAAACACAAGAAAATTTCCACAAATTGTATATGCAGGAAATAATTTAAGTCCTGTTTATATGAATGATTTATTAGAATTTGTAGCAGATAAAGATATATCAATAAATGTAATTTCAAAATCTGGAACAACAACAGAACCTGCAATTGCATTTAGGATTTTTAGAGAAGTCTTGGAAACTAAATATGGTGTTAAAGAGGCAAGAAAAAGAATATATGTTACAACAGATGCGAAAAAAGGTGCTTTAAAAACTTTAGCTAATGAAGAAAAATATGAAACATTTGTAATACCAGATAATGTAGGAGGAAGATTTTCTGTTCTTACTGCAGTTGGATTATTACCAATTGCGACAGCTGGTATAGATATAGATAAATTGATGAATGGAGCTAGAATTGCTCAAGATAAATATTCAGATTCTAGTTTAAAATACAATGATTGTTATAAATATGCAGTAGCAAGGAACTTATTATATAAATCTGGAAAAACAATTGAGATACTTGCAAATTATGAACCAAAGCTTCATTATATGACAGAATGGTGGAAACAGCTTTATGGAGAAAGCGAAGGAAAAGACTTAAAAGGTATCTTTCCAGCTGGTGTAGATCTTACCACAGATCTTCATTCTATGGGACAATATATTCAAGATGGAAGAAGAGATTTAATTGAAACAGTATTAAAAATAAAAGAGAATTCTTCAGATATTACTATCCAATTAGATGATCAAAATTTAGATGGATTAAATTATTTAGCAGGTAAAACTTTAGGATATGTTAATAGTAAAGCAATGGAAGGAACAATACTTGCACATGTTACTGGAAATGTTCCAAACTTTTTAATTGAAATAGATAAGTTAGATGAAGAAAATATAGGTGAATTAATATACTTTTTTGAAAAAGCTGTTGCAATGTCTGGTAATCTTCTTGGCGTAAACCCATTTAATCAACCAGGAGTTGAGGAATATAAGAAAAATATGTTTAGATTATTAGAAAAACCAGGTTACTAAAATAGTTATAAATGTAGATGATATAAAAATGAACCCAATATGTTAAAGTTTTACATATTGGGTTTATTTTTATGAGTTTGAATTTTCATTTTTTATTTTTGTTTTATTTAAATTTTTTAATGAGTCAAGATTTTCTAAATTTTCCAAAGAATCTAATTTTTTTGATATTAATGTTAATTTTCTGAGAACAGCAATCTTCCAATAACCATCTTGAATAGTTTTAGCAGTGTTGGCTGTAAGTAATAATGCAACAAGTAAAAATAAAATTGCAGATACAATTATTATTACAGGTCTTAAATTGGGGTCAAACATTAAAATATCTATTATATAAGAGCTAGCAACTACTCCAATAGATGTACCTAATATTGTAAATATTATAAGTAGAAAAACTCTTTTTACTTTAATCCAAAAAATAAGATTTTTATAACTGTTTTCATCATACATAAAAATCCCCTCCTAAGATGAATTTATTATAATATTATAAAATTTTTAAGTCAATAAAAAGTAGACAAAATCTATTGAAAAATGAAAATTTAAATGATAAAATTTAAATGCTAATATATTGTGTGAAATAATATGTAGATAGAAGGTGTGATATGGATTTAGATTCTATAAGAGAAGAAGCTTCAAGGTATGCTTTAACTACAAAACTACTTAATCTAATTTTAGATGAGTTAAAAAAAGCATTACTTGCAAATAAAAATTTAATATTAAAAGCAAACAAAGAAGATACAAAGTTAAACAAAAGACAAATAAAGATAGAAGAAATGTTAAAAATTATAGAAATTTATAGAGATAGTGAATGCGAATTAAATGATGATGAGAGAAAAATTATTTTTTATAAAGGCGATCCATATTTAACTATACATCTTTGTTTGCAAGCTGTTACTCAAAGAATTAAAATATTATTAGTTCAAGATGATTTTTTAATAGGAGTTAATGAAATTTTATTAAAAATAGTAGAAAATGTATTAAAAGAATTTAAAATATTTAATTTAATTAATGTAGAAAATTATTCAAGTTTAGAATTAGAAAAAATAAAAAATGATTTTGATGAAATTATAACAATAGGTGATACAACAATATATCAAGTTTTAAAAGAAAATGAAAGTAATGTAAAATATTTTCCATATAATAATATTGGTTTATATTGTGATTCAAAAGACCTTTTAAAACTACAAGATGCAATTTATATTTATGCAACAGAAAGTGATTATGAAATAGAGATATATTATGAAGAAAAAATAGATGAAGTAATAGATTTAATAAATTCAGATCCTTTAAAAGATACTGCAGTATTACTTACAAAAAGTAATAAAAGCAAAGAAGAATTTGAACATAAAATTAAAAATAAGAAAATCATAGTAAATGAAAATCCATTTAAAAATGAAGTAGGAAAAATATATAACTATTTAAAATAAAGGAAGAAAAATAGATGATGTCTAAAATAAAACAAATGAGTATGAAAGATATTGTGGAAAAAATAGGTTTCCCGGCAAATCTTGAAGAATTTAAAAACACATATAAATACAATATTTCAGAAGAAAAGGTAAAAAAATTTGAAGAAGATATTATAATTTTAAGTCAAACAGGAAAACAAACTTTTCAAGATTATCTTAAAATCATTTTAGAAAATGAACAAATTTTTGATAAAGAAATATATTTTCTTCATACAACAATTTTGTTAGAACAAGAATATTCTGAGGAATTTCTTGGAAAGAAAAAAAGAATTCAAAAAGTTTTCAATTTAAATAATAAGGAAAACGATTTGATTAAAAAAAGTGAATTAATAAAATTTTGTAAAAGAATATTATCAACTATAGATGTAGTAGATATAACAGTTTCACATTTAGATGAAAATGAAATTTATTATACAGTAGAATCTTCATTAGAGTTTGCTGATAGCGAAACTAAATGGAAAAAAAGAAAAGAAAAAACAAAAGAACAATTAGAAAAAATAGAAACACTTTTAGGATTAGATAATGTTATTTCTTTACTACTTCCAGAAGATTTAAAAACGATTTGTAGATATGAAAATTTAGGAAATATCTTAGAAAAAGAAGCTAAAACTACATTTGATTTTTTTGAAAAAGAAGCCATTATAAAAAATAAAAAAATGCAAGAAGAACTTAAAAAAATAATAGTGAGAAATGCAAATTATATAGATTTAGATAAAATGTTACTACTTGCAAATATTATGTTTTTTTATAAAAAAGGGAATAATTTAGAAGATTTTAATGAAGATGAATTAAAAAAAATAAAATTATTTACTGAGACAGTAGAAATGCTTGTTACAAATAAAAAAATATCCTTTATTTCACCAAGATTTGCAGAAAAAATAAATAAAAATAAAATAGAAGAATTTATTCAAATTTTAAATAAACACTTTATTAATGGAAAATTTTATAACACAACTGAGATAGAAGAATTATCTCAAAAAATTTTAAATGGTAGTATAAATGTTTCTATTTTAACAAAAGAAGAATTCACAAATGCAATGGATTTTTCAAATGAAGATTTAAATAAAATAATATTGGTTTCTGATAATGCTATTGAGTATTTTTTAGAAAACGGAATAGAAACAGTTGAGGAATTAAAACAAAGGATTTTAAATTTAGATAAAATAAATAGTAATGTACTTATTTCAGCTATTTTATTTAATATTATTACAGCTGATGAATTTTTAAAAATGTATTCATTAGGTAAAATTGATATTGAAGAAATAAAAAAAATAAAAAACAAATTAAAAGATAAAAAAGATTTTGAAAAAATAGTTTCTTCAAAAAAACTAATAGAACTTTACTTAATACCATCAAAAAAGAAAGAATTTGAAAGTTATAAAAAGATTTATAAAATATTAAAAATTGAAGGAAAAACTATTAAACAAAAAGAAAAAATAGCAAATGAAATTTTAGATTATTCTTTAGATTTACTAGAAGAAAATAATATTTTAGATTTATATCATAATGGATTAATACCTGTAGAAACAGTAATAAATATTTTTGGGAATGAATCACTAAAAAAATTATACATACAAAACGAAATACTTCCAATTGATGCAAGAAAATTGTTTGATGAAAAAATATTAACAAATGATGATATAAATGAAATTCTGTCAAATGATGATTTATCTATGGAAGAGAAACTGGTTTTAATATTTAGTACTTTTCCAAAACCAGAAGATGAAAAAATAGTAAAAACATTTTTAAGTAATATAAAAAATGAAAAATTAAATAATATATTAAATTTTAATTTAGAAGAAAATGTTTCAAATGAGAATAAAAAGTTATTAGAAGAATTTGAAGAAAAATATATTATACAAATAAGAAAAAAATGGAATTTTATAATGCAAAAAGATTCAGAATATAGCCAAAAATATTTTAATAATGGATATATAGTATTCTATTTACCAAATAAAGGTAAATATATTTTGGAGAAAATATTTTTTGCAGATACTAAAGTTGCTTATGGTTCTGCAACATATATATTTACAAAATATGAATTTGAAAATAATATTAATTTAATTTGTGAAAAAGCAAGTAATGGAGATTAAAATGGATAAAAATGGTAAGAAAATAAATAGAGATGGAATTTTGTTATTAGAGAAAAAAGGTAAAGATATTATAAAAATAGTACCTGCTGGAATAGATAGATGGGAAAAAGAGTTAAATATAGTATTAGGAGAAAAATTACCTGAAACAATATTAGAAAAAAGATATACTGCTAAAGTAAAAATGCCAGATAAAGAAAGAGAAGAATTAATTTAATTTTATTGGAGAAATTTATGGTAAATTTAGATAAAGATATACAATATATAAAAGGAGTAGGACCTAGCCGTGCTACTCTTTTAAAAAAATTAGGAATATATAATTTAGGAGATTTAATAACATATTTTCCAAGAGAATATGAAGATAGAGGAAAAGAGAAAAAAATAAATGAGCTTATAGATGGTGAAGAAGCATTAATAAGTGCTTTTCCAGTAGGTAGAATAAATGAAATACATATTAGAAAAAATTTAATTTTATATAAATTAATAGTTAGGGATGAAACAGGAACTTGTAATATTACTTGGTATAATCAAGCGTATTTAAAAAATATTTTTAAACAAAATACTAGATATAAATTTTTTGGAAAAATATCAAAAAAATATGGAGCACCAGAAATGCAATCACCTGTATATGAAACTTCAGAAAATAGTAAAAATACAGGAAAAATAATACCAATATATCCTCTTACATATAATTTATCACAAAATATTATCAGAAAAATTATTGAAAATGGAATAAAAGAAGTTGAAGGAAAATTAGAAGAAACTTTGCCGGAATATATTTTGCAAAATTATAATTTATGTGATTATAATTTTGCAATAAAACAAATACATTTTCCTGATAATTTTGCGAATTTTAAATTAGCCAAACAAAGACTTGTATTTGAAGAATTATTTTCTATGCAACTTGCACTTTTGAGTCTTAAAAATAAATATGAAATAAGAAAAACTGGTATTATATTTGATAAATCTGCTAAAATGATAGATATAATATCTAAATTACCATTTAAACTAACAAAAGCTCAATTAAAAGTATTAGAAGAAATAGATAATGATATGGAAAGCAAAAAACCTATGAATAGATTACTTCAAGGAGATGTAGGATCTGGAAAAACTGTTGTGGCACTTGTATCTGCTTATAAAGCTGTAAAATCAGGATATCAAGTAGCTGTAATGGCTCCAACTGCGATACTAGCTACTCAGCATTTGGAAACATTTACAGAATTACTAAAAGGGACAGGAATTAGATGTGAACTTTTAATAAGCGGAATAACTAAAAAGAAGAAAGAAGAGCTTTTACAAAAACTAAAAAATGGTGAGATAGATATTTTAATAGGAACACATGCTCTTTTAGAAGAAAATGTAGTATTTAATAAATTGGGTTTAGTAGTAACAGATGAACAACATAGATTTGGAGTAAGACAAAGAACTACAATAGTAGAAAAAGGTGAAAATCCTGATGTACTTGTAATGACAGCTACTCCAATTCCAAGGACTTTAGCATTAATACTTTATGGAGATTTAGATATTTCAGTAATAGATGAACTTCCACCAAACAGAAAGGAAATAAAGACATATGCAGTAACAAAAGGAATGGAATTTAGAGTCAATACGTTTATTTCTCAAAATATAGAAGAAGGAAGACAATGCTATGTAGTATGTCCTTTGGTAGAAGAAAATGAAGAAATTAATGCTAAATCTGTTATGGAAATATACGAAAATTATAAAAATAAAATCTTTCCAAATTATAAAGTAGAATATTTACATGGAAAGATGAAGCAAAAAGAAAAAGATAATATAATGGAAAAATTTAAGAATGGTGATATAGATATACTTATATCAACAACAGTTATAGAAGTTGGTGTAAATGTTCCAAATAGTAATATTATGGTTATTGAAAATGCAGAAAGATTTGGACTTGCACAACTTCATCAACTAAGAGGAAGAGTAGGAAGAGGAAAATATCAATCTTATTGTATACTAAAATATCAAGGAAATTCTGAAATAATAAGAGAAAGAATGAAAGTAATATCAAGTACAAATAACGGATTTATAATTTCTGAAAAAGATTTAAAATTGAGAGGTACAGGCGAGTTTTTCGGAACTAGACAACATGGAATTCCTGAATTTAAAATTGCTAATTTGTTTGAAGATATGGGAACTTTGAAGGTAATTCAAGGAGCTGTAATAGAAGTTTTAGATAAAGATCCATTATTAGAAAAAAAAGAAAATATTTTATTAAAAAAAATGGTAGATAAAAAATTTAAAAATAGGATTGAAATTTAATAATATTATAATTAATAAATAATAAAATATTTATAAGTTTATTTAAATTTCACTGTATAATAATTGACAAAAAGCTTGAAAGATAATACAATATATACGTTAATTTTTAAGAAAAAGAGGATGTTTAAATTGAAAATATTTTTACTATTTATAGGAATAGTTTCACTAGTATGTGGTGTAAAGTTTATATATGATGCAAGACCAATAGTAAAGAAATATTTTAGTTTTGGAGATAAAAATGAAGCAACTTCAGGATTAAAGATTTTCGGATTTTTACTTACAATAATTGGTGCTATAATTATTTATTTTGTTTTTTAAAAATTAATATATAAGATATAAGTTTATTACTTGAAAGGAAAATGATTATGAAAATAACTTATAATGGACATGAGATAAATGTTGAGAAAGGTACTGTAATAAAAGATGCATTAAAAAAAGAAATAGAAAATAGTGATATAAAGGATATAATAGCTGTAAGATTGAATAATTCTATAGAATCATTAAATGCTCCAATATTAGAAGATGGAGAAATAGAATTTATAAATAGAGAAGATAAAGATGGAAGAATTATATATATAAGAGGATTACTATTTGTTATGAGTAAAGCTTTTTCAGAAGTATACCCAAAAGCTTTGCTTACAGTAAATTATCAAGTATCAAATGCTATGTTTGGAACAATAGATAATATGAAAGTTACAAAAGAAATGATTGAAAAAGTCAAATTAAAAATGCAAGAAATAATAAATAAAGATTTGCCTATTGTAAAAATAATGATGACACAAGAAGAAGCTGAAAAGTTTTATGCAAAAGAGGAAACATTAAGAGGAAGACTTCAAACTTCAATAGATAAAGATAAAGTTTCTTTATATTTTTGTGAAGAATATTATAACTATTTTTATGGAACAATGCCAATTTCAACTGGTTTTGCTAAAATTTTTGATTTAGTTACATATAGGGATGGATTTTTAGTAAAATATCCTAGTTTAGCAGAGCCAAATATTTTGAAACCTAATATAGATACGAGTTTGAAATTAGTATCTGCTATGAATGAATATGATCAGATAAATAAATTAATGAAAATAAATACTGTTTATAGACTAAACAAAAAAATTAAAGAACCAAATGGAAGTAAAGAACTAATATTAATATCAGAAGCTTTACATGAAAAGAAAATAGCAGAAATAGTTGAAAAAATAAAAGAAAGAAAAGATGTAAGAATGGTACTAATTGCTGGTCCTACTTCATCTGGAAAAACTACATTTGCTGGGAAATTAGGAATGAGCTTAAAGATTTCTGGAATAAAGCCTGTTACGATTTCTGTAGATAATTATTTTGTTGAAAGAAAAGATAATCCCAAAGATGAACATGGCAATTATGATTTTGAATGTATAGAAGCATTAGATTTAGATTTATTTAATTCACAATTAATAGATTTACTTGCTGGAAAAGAAGTAAAACTTCCAACTTTTAATTTTACAACAGGAAAAAAAGAGTATAAAGGAAATACTTTGAGGCTTGGCAAAGATGAAATATTAGTAATAGAAGGCATACATGGTTTAAATGACAAATTAACTAGTCTTATACCAAGAGAAAATAAATTTAAAATTTATATTAGTGATTTAACAGTACTAAATATTGATTATTATAATAGAATTTCAACTACAGATACAAGACTTATAAGAAGAATAGTAAGAGATTATAAATTCAGAAATTATTCAGCTGAACATACTTTAAAAATGTGGTATTCAGTAAATAGAGGAGAACAAAAATATATTTTTCCATATCAGGAAGAAGCAGATTGTATGTTTAATTCTTCAATTGTATATGAGCTTGCAGTATTAAAACAATATGCTATGCCATTACTACAAGAGATACCAAGAACCTGTAGAGAATATAGTGAAGCAAGAAGATTAATTACATTACTTAAATATTTTGAAGATATGGATTCAAATTTAATACCAAATAATTCATTATTAAGAGAATTTATAGGCGGAAGCATTTTTGAAAGTTAATTTTTAAAATTATATATAAAATAGTAAGGAAAAGAAATGTCAAATTTTACAGTAATAGATGAAGAATTTATATGTGAAAATTGTGGTGAAAAAGTACCAAAACTTGGATATTCTTGTAGAAATCATTGCCCAAAATGTTTGCATTCAAAACATGTAGACATAAATCCAGGAGATAGAAAAGAAACTTGTCATGGAATACTAGAACCAATTGGAATAGAAATGAGTTCTAAAAAAGGATATATAATAATATTTAAATGTAAAAAATGTGGTGCAATACGAAAAAATAAAGCAGCAGAAGATGATAATATTGATTTAATTATAAATTTGAGTGTAAATAAAGATTTTAGATAAAATATTTATTTAAAAATAATAATGAGGAAAAATATGAAACAAAAAAAGGATGAAAAAATAAATAATTCAAAAAATAAAAAGAAAACTTTTTTGAGAATATTTCTTTTTATATTAATTTTTATATGGGCATTTATAGTTTTTAATTTTTCTAGTCAAGATGGTGGAGATTCTTCAGGATTAAGTAGAAAAATAGTAGAATTATTTACAAAAAATGAAGAAACAATAAATTTAGTAGAACCATATGTTAGAAAATTTGCACATTTTAGTGAGTATGGACTTCGGAGGAGTATTATTTATATCTTTATTTTCAACATATGATTGGACAGATAGAAAGAAAATGATAATATCTATAATTCTTGGAGTATGGTATGCAATAACAGATGAAGTACATCAACTTATGGTTCCAGGAAGACACCGGTTCAATAATAGATGTATATATAGATACATTAGGTTTTATAACAGGTGTTTGTTTAATGCTTATATGTATAAAACTTATACAAATTCATAAAAATAAAAAAATAATGTATAAAGAGAAAGGAAATTAAATGTTAGATTTTAAAGAAGTTATAGCAAATAAAATAGCACGGAATAACTAGTTTAGATTCGAAGGAAATATATGGTTACATAGAAGTACCTCCAAATCTTGATATGGGAGATTATGCATTTCCTTGTTTTAGACTTGCTAAAGCATTAAAAAAATCTCCTCAAATAATAGCAGAGGAACTAAAAAATAAAATACAACTAGATGAAAATATAGAAAATATGCAAATAATAGGTGGATATTTAAATTTCTTTATAAATAAATTAGTTCTTGCTAAAGTAGTTCTACAAGAAATTTCAGATAAAAAAGAATTATATGGTTCAAATAAAAGCGGAGAAGGAAAAACAATTTTAGTAGAATATTCTTCACCAAATATTGCTAAACCATTTCATATAGGACATTTAAGAAATACTGTAATAGGATCTGCATTATACAAAATATATAAATTTTTAGGTTATAATACTATTGGAATAAATCATTTAGGAGATTATGGAACTCAATTTGGAAAAATGATTGAAGGATATAAAAGATGGGGAAATGAATATACTTTTGATGAAAATCCAATAGATGATTGTATGGATATCTATGTAAGAATAAATAATCTTTGTAAAGAAGATGAGAATGTATTAGAACTTTGTAGAGAAAATTTTAAAAAAATAGAAGAAAATGATCCATATTGCGTAGAAATATGGAATAAATTAAAAAATATGAGTTTAAAAGAATTCCAAAAAATATATGACTTATTAGGAGTAAAATTTGATTCTTTAAAAGGAGAGGCTTTTTATTCAGATAAAATGGATGAAGTAGTTGATATCTTGGATAAAAAAGGTGTTTTAAAAGATTCAGAAGGGGCTAAAATAGTAGATTTAGATGATAAAGGAATGGGAATTTGCATGATAAAAAAATCTAATGGTTCTACTATATATGCGACAAGAGATTTAGCAGCTATATTATATAGAGCAAGAACTTATGATTTTGATAAATGTTTATATGTAGTAGCTTATGAACAAAATTTACATTTTAGACAAATTTTTGAAGTAGCAAAATATCTTGATATTCCGGAAAAATGTTTAAATGGATTAGAACATGTTGCATATGGAATGGTAAGATTATCAACAGGAAGAATGTCTACACGTGAAGGAACTGTGGTAAAAGTAGATGAATTATTACAAGAAGCAATAGATAGAGTAGAAAAGATTATAGAAGAAAAAAATCCAGACATGGAAAATAGAAAAGAAGCGGCTAAAAAGATTGGTATAGGTGCTGTTATATTTAATAATCTTTGTAATACTATAATAAAAGATCAAGTATTTGATTGGGATACAGCTTTAAATTTTAATGGAGAAACAGGACCATATATTCAATATATTTATGTAAGAACTAAAAGTGTTTTAGAGAAAGTAGAAAATATACCAGAATTAAAAGATGTTAATTTTGAGTATCTTCAAGATAAAGCAAGTATTAAAGTATTATTTTCATTATATGATTTTGAAAATATATTAATGCAAGTTGTACAAAAAAATGAACCTTCAATACTTGCAAGATATTTAATAAATTTAAGTCAGAATTATAGTAATTTTTATAATGAAAATAAAATAATTGATGAAAATAAAGAGATTCAAGATGCCAGAGTGGCTCTTACAAAAGCAGTAGAAATAGTTTTGAAAAAAGGTGCAAATTTACTTGGTATGGAAATGCCAGATAGAATGTAATTATCTAAAAATAAAATAAAGAGTAGAGAGTAGAGAATAAAGAAAAATAAAGGGGGTGAAAATATGAAATATAAATGTACTGTATGTGGATATATTTATGATGAAACAGTAGAAGGAAAAAAATTTGAAGACTTACCAGACACATGGACATGCCCATTATGTGGAGTAGGTAAAGAAATGTTTGAAAAAGTAGAAGAATAAAACAAAATAAAAGGTGAAAGCAGCAGACCGGTGGTCTGCTGCTTTCGCTAGGTTAACAAGAATGCAAAGATGATGAGAGTCAGTTAAAAGTTACGTTATTTGTAATGTTAGTGTTGAACGGATTTAATTTCCCTAATACAGCACTGTAATAACCTGTATCATAAGAGCCTTTAGAATCGAGCCAATGTAAAATTCCAAAGAAAACTGCCTCGAAAAGTTCTTTATCCTGAGTAGGATATTCACCTTCGTACTGAGTTAATTCATCTTCCGTAAAAGGAATTTGTAAATCAACACATAAATAGCACGAGGTGTATAAATCACTTAGGTAATTCCAGCTGCTAGATTCAGAAGAAGGCCAGCTGAAAGTTGCGGGATCAATCCCGTTGGGTTCAAGATATTCAGCTGTTACATTTTCTTTTATCGAAGCATAGATTTCCTGAATATCTTCATCTGTGATTTCTGTATCGGCTGTAAGCACAACATCAGGTGTTGCCGAGCTGTCCTCAGTTTCTTTTACCGCATCCTCCTCCTCAGTCGTGACCTCATCACTTTCTTCTGATTCGGCCTGCTGGTCATCTGCCGCCGGAGCTTCTGCCTCGGTTTCGGTTTTATCTCCTCCGGAATCAGTCTCCTCAGATGCACCGCTGCAGCCTGTCGCCATCATTGCAATTACAAAAATAACTGTTAATAATACCGTAAAAATTTTTTTCTTCATAGTGTTTTCCTCCTTAAAATTGATAAATGAAAAAAATTAGTTGTTACTATTGAATCTGGGTTTGCGAGTTACTTTTGCATTCTTGTTTGTAGGTTTGCATTTTCAATTTACTTTTTATAAGTTACATATCTAGTTATTGAAAATGCTGTTGACATAAAGTTACATTACATTTTTAATTATAATATGTTTTTGACAAAAAATCAAGCTTTTTATGGAAATTTTTGGAAATATTGCTTATTTATATAAAAATAATATATTAATATTTACCAAACTTTTTAGTTCATTACAAAATATAAGAATTTCTAAAATTATTTTATGGCACCCTTTCACTTAGTCCTCGCTAACGCTCGACGCGAACATTTTCCATAAAATAATTAAAGAAATTCTAATTTTTTTTCAATCACATTAAAAAATTTGATAAATATTAATATATTATTTTTTAGATGAAATTAAGTTAAATATAAAAAAAGATGAAATTTATGTAAAATATATGAATATTATGTAATAAGACAAAATACTTATTAAAATTATATATTAAAGAAATATAAATTTCAGAAAGGAGATACATAATAAATTAAATTTGTTTTTATTATGTGAATATAAAATGCAAATAATTTTAGGAATTTTAATTCCATTTATAGGAACGGTGTTAGGATCATCTATGGTTTTTTTTATGAAAAAAAATCTGAATAATAAAATAGAAAAATTACTATTAGGAATAGCTTCAGGTGTTATGATAGCAGCTTCAATTTGGTCTTTATTAATACCATCAATTGAAATGTCTGAGGAGAAGAACTTAATCGCTTGGTTTCCGGCAGTGATTGGATTTAGTTTAGGAATAATATTTTTAATTTGTATAGATTTTATTACTTTTAAATTGAAAAATAACAATTTTAAAAAAATAAAAAAATATTTTAATAAAAAAACAATGCTTTTTCTTGCAGTAACATTACATAATATTCCAGAAGGAATGGCTGTAGGAGTTGTTTTTGCGGGTGTAATATCAGGAAATAGTAATATTTCAATGCTTGGTGCCTTTACTTTAGCAATAGGAATAGCTATTCAAAATCTTCCAGAAGGTGCTATTATTTCAATGCCACTAAAAACTTCAGGAATATCTAAGAAAAAAGCATTTTTATATGGAGTCATATCGGGTATTGTAGAGCCAATAGCAGGATTTATTACTATATTACTTACAAGTATCATAGTACCAGTTCTACCATACTTATTGTCTTTTGCAGCTGGTGCTATGATATATGTTGTTACAAATGAATTAATACCAGAATCTCAAAATGATGAGTTACCAGTAATTGGAACAATTGGAATAACAATAGGATTTTTACTTATGATGATTTTAGATGTAACTTTAGGATAAATCATAATCAAATATAATTAATAAAATATTCATAAATGCTTAATATATCCTTAAGAAATATTATAAAAAATTGTGTTATAATTTTATTGATTTAAAATAATAGTTTTATAAATATATATTACTCACGATGTATAAAAGGAGAGTAAATTATGAAAAAAAATAAAATTATTAAAGAATTTATTATTATATTTTGGATATTTATAATAGGAAGTATCTCAGGTTATGTGTTTGAAATGTTAGTCGTTTTCTTTCAAAAAGGATTTTTTGAAACACGAAAAGGATTAATATATGGACCATTTATACCAGTATATGGTATTGGAGCAGTAATTTATTATATGATTTTAAAAAATATGCAGAACAAAGGTTATTTAAAAATATTTTTGATAACTATGATATTAGGTGGAATAACAGAGTATGTATGTTCTTATATACAAGAAAAAGTATTTGGCACAATATCCTGGGATTATTCTTATTTAATTTTTAATATAAATGGAAGGACAAGTTTACTTCATTGTACATATTGGGGAATTGCTGGAGTTTTATTTATGAAATATATTATTCCATTTATAGAAAATTTGAAATTAAAATTAAATAAAAATAGTTTAAGAATTTTTAAGTACTATTTTTACAAATATGAAAAGGGTATATTAAAACTTGAATATGAGTAGAAAAGAAAAAATAATATTTTTAAAGATATTAATACTAATAATAGTTTTTGTAGTGATATGTGCAATAACTTTATATTTATTTCCAGTAATGAAAAATCTATCTACATTAGAAGGAAAGCTAATGTTTAAAGAAAAAGTAGAAAGAAGCGGTATATTTGGAATATTATTATTATTTGTTCTTCAAATATCTCAAATATTTTTATTTATAGTACCAGGTGAGCCAGTTGAAATTTTAGCAGGAATGTGCTATGGAGCTTTATTGGGAACAATATTTATTGTTTTTTCAAATATTATTACTACAAGTATAATATATTTTCTTGTTAGAAAATATGGAAAAAGATTTGTATATATGTTTTGTAATAGAAGAAAAATTCATAAAATGGAAAATAGTGATTTATTTAAAGATTCTAAAAAAATTGAAATACTAGTATTATTTCTATGGGTGATTGGAAAGATGGAATTATACTATATATCATAATATTAATAATTGTTTCAATTATTTTAATATTGACAAAAATGTATGAGTTGATATATAAGTACTATAATAAATATATTCAAGGAGGAAGATTATGAAATATATAAATAAAGATAATTTTGAAGAAGAAGTTTTAAAAAATAATAAGTTAGTAATGGTTGATTTTTTTGCAACTTGGTGTGGACCATGCCAAATGTTAACACCTGTTTTAGAAAAAATTTCAAAAGAAAGAAATGATGTAGAAATTATGAAATTAGATATAGATGAAAATACAGAACTTGCAATAAGATATGGTGTTGAGGTTGTTCCTACTATTAAATTTTTTAAAAATGGTTCTTTAGTGAATTCATTAGAAGGTTTTAGAGACGAAGGAGAGTTAGTTCAAAATATAGAAAACTATAAATAGAAGGAGAAAAAAAATGAAAGGTTATATTTTAAATCCAGATAGAGAATATGTTAATAAAATATTAGAAGGAATTTATAAAAAAGAAGGGCATTGTCCTTGTAGAGTAATAGCAGATGATACTACACTATGTCCGTGTGATGAATTTATTAATGATGGAATATGTAAATGTAAATTATATATAAAAAAAGAAGAGAATTAAAAATTATAAAAGTCATAATTTTTGTATATCTAAAATTATGACTTTTTAATTTTGAAAAATAATTTCTAAAATACTACACAAAAGTAAAAATATGTGATAAAATATCTAACGGAAATTAATTTTAAAAAATATATAAGATGTAAAAATAAGGAGGAATTAAAAATGTCAGGACATTCAAAATGGCATAATATTCAAGCTAAAAAGGGAAAAGCAGATGCAGCAAGAGGAAAGATATTTACAAAATTAGGAAGAGAATTATTAATTGCAGTAAAACAAGGTGGTCCTGATCCTGCAGGAAATTCTAAGTTAAAAGATGTAATAGCAAAATGTAAGGCAAATAATATGCCTAATGATACAATAAATAATGCAATAAAAAAAGCTTCTGGAGCAGGAAGCACAGAAAATTATGAAGAAATGGTATATGAGGGATATGGTCCAAGTGGTGTTGCAGTAATTGTAAATGCTTCTACTAATAATAAGAATAGAACAGCAGCAGATGTAAGACATGTATTTGATAAAGCTGGAGGAAATTTAGGAACTACAGGCTGTGTATCATATATGTTTGAAAAAAAAGGTGTTATAGTAATTGAAAAAGAAGGATGTCCTATATCTGAGGATGATTTAATGATGATTGCGATTGAGGCTGGTGCAGAAGATTTTGTATCAGAAGAAGAAGTATATCAAGTATTAACAGCACCAAATGATTTTACAAATGTGACAGAAGAATTATCAAAAAATAATTTAATATTTTTAGAAGCAGGAGTACAAATGGTACCTAGTACATATGTTACTTTAGATGAAAAAAATGCTGAGAAAATGCAAAGATTAATAGATAATTTAAATGATTTAGATGATGTATTAGAAGTATTCCATAACTGGGAAGAATAAAAAATAATTACTAATTTAAAATAAAAAACTCAAATTATTAAAATTTAGTTTTAATAATTTGAGTTTTTTTATTGGGAATTTAAATTTATTATGTTTTTAGTTTTTGAATAAAATAAAAAAAATGTAAGAAACTAATTTAAATAAGAATTTAAAGGAGTGAAGCTTATGTTTTTTAGAACAGATATGGCAGTAGAAAGAAGAGATTTATATAAAAATGCTAATAAATTAGAAAATGAAATAGATGGTATAGAATGTGAAGAAGAAAAAAAAGGTGATATAACAATTACTAGAGTTAAAATTACAAATGAAAATGGTGAAAAGGCTTTAGAGAAGAAGCAAGGAAGTTATATAACAATAGATATAAAAAAAATAAATAATATAACTACAGAAAAGGAAGAAGAAATCATAAAAACTTTTTCAAGTGAATTATTAGCTATAATAGAAAAACACATAAAAAGAAATGAAGAAATATTAATCGTAGGACTTGGAAATTTATATGCTACACCAGATTCATTAGGTGCTAAAGTTGTTCAAAATATTGAAATAACCAGACATATAAAAATATATTTACCAAATGCTATAGATAAAAATACAAGAAGTATAAGTGCTATAACACCTGGAGTACTTGGAACAACTGGCATAGAAACAGTAGAAATAGTAAAAGGAATTGTCGATAATATAAAACCTAAACTTGTAATTGCAATAGATAGTTTATGTTCAAAAAATATAGATAGAATAAATAAATCTATACAAATATCAGATACTGGAATTATTCCTGGTGGTGGTGTTGGAAACAGACAAGAAGAGTTATCAGTAGATACTTTAAATGTTCCAGTAATAGGTGTTGGTATTCCAACAGTTCTTGATGCTGCAACAATTGTCATAGACACTTTGAAAGCCTGTGAAATAGATGTTTCAGAAAATGAAATTGTAAATAAAATGAAATTAAATAATTTTAATTTTATAGTTACACCAAAAGAAATAGATAGTTTAATAGAAAATATGAGTAATATTGTTTCAGAAGGAATTAATATGTTAATATAAAATTCAAAAATTCTCTTGTACTTTTTTGTGATTTAAGTTATGATAATTATAGTAAAAAATGAAGGAGAAGATGAAAAATGGGAACAAATGGAATTACTAAATCAACAATAATATGGATTGTAATTGTTGTGATTATAGTAGCAGGATTTATGATTTTTAATGTATTAAATAAAGAAGGAAAAGTAGAATATTTTCTTACAACTGCAAATGCAGAAGCAGAAAGTACATTATTCAATAATTATACAGAATTTCAAAAATTTATAGATGGAAAAAATATAAAAGATACTATGGAAAACAGAGCAACATATAAAAAACTAAGCTTTAGTGAAAAGTATAATGAGGAATTTTTTAAAGAAAATAAACTTGCAGTTGTTGTTGTATATGAAGATACAACAAAAGATTATATATATTCAATAGATAAAGTAACATATAATGAAGATAAAACAGAAGCTACAATAACTTATACTTACAAATATGACACTTTTGCAGATACATTATCAGATACATGGTATGATTATATGTTTGTAGACCTAGATAATACAGTAGAACATGTTAATTTTGTAAGAAACACAGATTCTGAATAAAAATGAATAATATAAACACACTAATGGAAAAATATGAATAATATAAAATAAAGTATTTTAATATTCAGAGGAGTAACTAGTGAAATCAGTTTGTATAAAATCTGTTAGTTGTGAAAAAATTGAATTTTTAATAGAACAATTTGAAAAATTGCCTATAAATATATGTATGTCTAATTATAGATTTAAAACTTATGATAATTTAATAATTCATTATTTAGAACAAGAGTATATTGATGAATTTTATGAAATTGTTGCTATTATTATAAAAAAAACAATAGAGAAATTTTATGAAAATGACTTTTTAAAGAAGAATGTTGAAAAAAATTATTTTTATTTAAGTTCTATTGAGAGAAATTATATTTTTGAGATTAGTAAAAAAGTATTAGAATTACCTGATGAAAAAATAGGATATAAAAATGAAATTTTAAAAAATACTATTAAAAATTATTTGTTAGAAAATAAAAAAATAGTTTTAGAGGGATTTGTAAATTTTAGAATAAAGGAATATAAAGAATTATTAGAAAAGATAGTAGAAGTTTCAGTATTTAGTTATTTGGACTTAATAACTTTTTAAAATATATGTAATAACACATAAAGAAGGAAGGAAAGAATATGTTAAAAGAAAAATTGATGGAAGATTTAAAAAAATCTATGAAGGAAAAAAATGAAATAAGAAAAAATACTGTTCAAATGATTAGAGCAGCAATACTTCAAATTGAAAAAGATAAAGGTATAGCAGTAGATGATGAAAAGATAATAGAGATTATTGCAAAAGAAGTAAAAGGTAAAAAAGATGCACTTTCAGATTTTGAAAAAGCGAGAAGAGAAGATTTAATAAATCAAACTAATGAAGAAATTTCTATATTAGAAGAATACCTGCCAAAACAACTAACAAAAGAAGAAATAAAAGAAATTGTATCTGAAGTTATAGAAGAGATAGGAGCTACTTCTATAAAAGATATGGGAGTTGTTATGAAAGAAGCAAAAGCAAAAATAGGGGCATCAGCTGATGGAAAATCTATTAATGAAGTAGTAAGAGAGATATTAAAATAGTATGTCAATTTTCGTTATAAAAATTATAGCGTGTGTTACAATGGTCTTAGATCATGTAAAATACGCTATTCCTGCTACTGAAAACTTTATAACAATATATTTAGGTAGAATAGCTTTTCCACTTTTTGCTTTTTTGATTACAGAAGGATATATTCATACTAGTAATTTAAAAAAATATTGTCAAAGACTATTTATTTTTGGTTTGATTTCTCAAATACCATTTATGTTGTTTAGAACATTAGTTGGCGAATGGATAATGCTAAATATAATGTTTACACTTTTATTAGGGTTATTTGCTATAACTGTTTATGATAAAATAAAAAATAAATTTGTTTCTATACCATTTTGTTTAATAATTATTTGGTTAGGCGAGTTTTTAAAAGTAGATTATGGTTGGTTTGGAGTTGCTACTGTTTTACTAATGTATATATTAAAAAATAAAAAACAATATTTACCATTTTGTTTTGCAATATTATTAATATTATTCTTCTATTTAGATAAAATATTAATATTAAACAAAGTATATATAACATATTTTGTTTGCTATATGATTCCAATAGTTTTTATTCTTTTATATAATGGAAAACAAGGTAGAAAAATAAAGTATTTTTATTATGCTTTTTACCCATTGCATATGATAATCTTATATATGATAAATATATTTTTTATAAAATAAAATAGAAATATAAAAAACAAGAGTTTTATCTCTTGTTTTTTATTTATTATATATTAATTTATATTTAATTAAAAGAAGCATATGCTTGTCTAGCTTTTTTGAATGAAAGTAAATTAGCAATTTCGTTTGATTTTTTAATATGTTTATGAGCTTGTTCTTGAGCAATTTGTTTTTTCTGCCTTTCAGCCATTGTTTCACATATAGCCTTTTCATAAGTTAAGTGAGTATCTTCAGTAATTTTTGTCCAATTATATTGAGCTTTTACTTTTTCTTTAGCATTTTTTGAAACAGTTTTACATAGTTCTGGATTAAATAATAATGCTAAAATAGAATCAGCAAGTGAATTAGGATTACCAGCATAACTTTTCATTCCATTTACTCCATGTTCTACAATCTCATTTAATCCACCGATATCTGATGTGACTACAGGTGTTCCAGAAAGCATACCTTCAAGGGCAACAATACCAAAAGGTTCATATGTACTTGGAAATACTGCAACATCTGCACATTTATACATTTTTTGAACATCCTTTGAACCTAAATATCCAGTAAAATAAACTTTATTTCCTAATCCCAATGAATTGACTTGTGCTCTTAACTCATTAATCATACCACCTTTTCCAGCTATAATTAATTTTGAGTCATGATAATTTGCAAGTATTTTTGGCATAGCAGCAATAAGTGTTTGAATTCCTTTTTCGTATACTAATCTTCCCATGAAAAGAATTATTTTTTCATTATCCATGGCAAATCTTCTTCTAAAATCATAATCTCTTTCTATACCACTAAAAAGAGTAAGATTAACACCATTTGGAACAACATTTATTTTTTCATAAGGTAGACCAAATAATCTTTGTAATTCATTTTTCATATAATTACTATTTACAATAACTTCAGAAGATTCATATGTAAGCATCCATTCTGTATCATTTATATATTTTTGCATTTCAGTTCTAATACCACTATTTCTACCAGCTTCTGTTGCATGTATTGTAGAAACAAGAGGAGTATTATAGGCAAATTTTAAAGTTTTTCCAGCATATGCAGTTAACCAGTCATGTGCATGAATAACATCGAAATTACCTTTTTCTGCTATCACTTCTCCAGCTTTTGCTATCATATTAAAATTAAGTTGCATAATCCAATCTATGAAATTATTAGGAGAAATCATAAAATTGTCTACTCTGTATACATCTACACCATCGTCATCTTCATAGTATGGTACATTACCATCTCTATATGTAATAACAGTAACTTTATGACCTTGTTGATATAATTTGTGAGATAGGTCATAAACAACTCTAGATATTCCTCCAACAACTCTTGGTGGGTATTCCCATGATAGCATTAAAATTTTCATTCTAAAAAGAACTCCTTTCAATCTTTTGTTAAGTAAGAATTAAAATTTTTGTCAAGTCCTTCAAAAAAAATGTGTTTTTTTGAGAAGGCTTGGCATATAAGAAATTAAAAGAATAATATTTTCAATTCTTTATATATTGTATATAAAAAGAAACTAAAAGTAAACAATTTTTGACAAAAAAAAGCAAAAAAAGTATTACATTTTGATTACAAATATAACAAAAAAATTAAAAAAACAAAAATGAAATTTATTTTTAAAATTCTATTGAAGTTTAAAAAAATTATAGATATAATATGTAATACTATGGGGAGTAGATATGAAATACTCAAATACTAAGGAGGAAAATAAGGATATGCAAGAAAAAGAAGAGCTAGAAAAAAGTGCAATAAATGAGAAAAAGAATACTAAAATTTCAAAAAAATCACAAAAATCTTTTAGTAAAGAAG
Organism: uncultured Clostridia bacterium; assembly: GCA_944390285.1. GTDB lineage: Bacteria > Bacillota > Clostridia > TANB77 > CAG-508 > Scatovivens. The sequence goes on along the minus strand of CALXPN010000001.1, from coordinate 79,307 downwards.
ATTTGATAGAAGAAAAAATTGCAAAAAAATCTACTAAAAGTAAAAAAGAAGATAAGATAAGTAAAAAATCAGATAAAAAAGTAGATGAAGCAACAGTAATTGAAAAAATAAAGGATTTTATATCTAAAATAATTGCTATGCAAGAAGAGAGTTTAAAAGTTTCAGATGATGAAAACTCAGAAAAAACTGTTTCTAAAAAGACAAAAACTTCAGCTGATAAAAAAGCATCTGAACCACAATATATGATTGAATATTATGATTTACCATATAGATACAATGAAACTGTTGTAAAAATACTTGCACAAACTCCTAAAAAAATGTTTGTATATTGGGATGTTTCTGATAATGATAGAAAAAAATATATAGAAACATTTGGAGACGATTTTTTTGAAAAAACATATCCTGTATTATTGTTATACAATGAAGATAAACAATATGTAAAAGAAATTCCTATAAATGATTTTGCAAATAGTTGGTATATAGATATTGATGATCCTAAAAACAAATATACTATTCAATTAGGAAGAAAATTTAAATATAAAGATGAATTTATTAATATAGCTAAATTGGAAGAAAACAATATTATTTTGAAAACAGATTATTTACCTTTTGCAAATTCAAATATATTAGAAATTCCAAATGATCATGTTTTATTAGAAGAATTACCAGATTATATAACTTTTAGAAATGTAAAAACAAATGAAGAAACATATATAAGTGTTAAAAGTTTTAAAGATGTATTTGGAAATAATTATAGTGTTAAAGGATTTTATGAAGAACAATATAAAGATGAAATTTCAGAAGGAATGTTTGATATGGCTAATCCATCATCAAAACTTTCTAGTTCAGCTTTTAAATAATATTATATAAAAATTAATTTCTGAAAACAAAATATTTTTGTATTTTGTTTTTACACTTACTTGAAAGGAAAAAATAAATGAAAAATATAAAAGGCTATGTAAATTTTGTATTACATGCTCACCTTCCATACATACATCATCCAGAAAGTGAAGATTATTTAGAAGAAGAATGGCTTTTTGAAGCTATTTCCGAAACATATATTCCACTTCTTTTAAATTTTAAAAAATTAGAAGAAGAGCATGTAGATTTTAGACTTACAATGACAATGTCACCACCACTTTTAAACATGCTTGATAATAAATTATTACAAGAAAGATATATAAAATATTTAAACAAACATATTGAACTTGCGGAAAAAGAAGTAAAAAGAACAGTATATGATTCAAGATTAAATAATTTATCAAAATATTATTTAAATAGATATACAAATGATTTGCACGTGTTTAAAGATATATATAATTGTGAATTAATAAAAGGGTTTAAACATTTTCAGGATATAGGGGTATTAGAAATTATAACTTGTGGAGCAACACATGGTTATTTTCCTATTCTTTATATTAATGAGAAAACAGTAAGAGCTCAAATTGCAGTAGGAGTACAAACATATAAAAAATTTTTTGGAAAAGCTCCCAGAGGAATTTGGCTTCCAGAATGTGGATATGTACCTGAGGCAGATAAATATCTTAAAGAATTTGGCATTGAATATGCGATTGTTGAAACACATGGGATTCTTTATGCAGATCCAACACCAATATATGGTACATATGCACCAATAGTGTCACATGGTGGACTTGTGGCATTTGGTCGAGATTTAGAATCTTCAAGACAGGTTTGGAGTTCTATAAATGGTTATCCTGGAGATTTTAATTACAGAGAATTTTATAGAGATATTGGATATGATTGTGATTATGAATATATAAAACCATATATAGCTTCAAATGGTGCAAGAGTAAATACTGGAATAAAATATTATAGAATTACAGGTAAAGATTGCCCAAAAGATTATTATGATATTCAATGGGCAAAGGATTCGGCTGAAAAACAAGCAGGACATTTTATGGATTGTAGAACAAAACAAATAGATCATTTAGCAAGTTATATGAATGTTCCACCTATTATTACTTGTCCATATGACGCTGAACTTTATGGACATTGGTGGTATGAAGGACCATACTGGTTATATATTTTATTTAAAAAAATATATTATGATGAATGTAATTTTAAATTAATTACTCCTAGTGAATATATAGATATGTATCCACAAATGCAAGTTTCAACACCATGTAGATCAAGTTGGGGAGCTAATGGATATAGTGAAGTATGGCTAAATCAAACAAATGATTATGCACATAGGCATTTACATAAAGCTGGAGATAGAATGTGTGAGCTTGCAAGCATGTTTCCAAATGAAGGAAATACATTAAGAAGACAAGCTTTAAATCAATGTGCAAGGGAATTACTTTTAGCTCAAAGTAGTGATTGGTTATTTATAATTACAAATGGTACAATGGTAGAATATGCTCATAAAGCAATAAAAGATCATATTGGAAGATTTACAAAGCTATATTATCAAATAAAAAATAATAAAATCGATGCTAAATATTTGTTAGACATATTTGATAAGGATGATATTTTCCCTGAAATAGATTATATGATTTATTATTAATTGAAGAAAATATTCTAAATAAAATACAAAAGATATTAGTATTAAAAATTTAGAAATAAAAGGGGATAAGAAAATGAATGTTTATGATGAAGTAAATAATTTAGCGAGGGCTTTAAAAGAATCAAAAGAATATTTAGAATATAAAGAAGTAAAGCAGGAAATAATTAAATTACCAGAATTAAAAAAACAAATTGATGAATTTGAAAAAATTCGTTATGAAGAGCAACTTTTGGCAATGCAAGGAGAAAAACAAAGCGAAGAGAAGATGAAAAAATTACAAGAACTTTATGAAATTCTTGTAAAAAATCCTAATGTAAAAGATTATTTTGATAAAGAAGTAAGATTCAATATTTTAGTTGCAGATGTAAATAAAATAATTGGAGAAGCAATTAAGGATGTGTTATAAATTTTATATGTAACTATTTAAAAAGTGTTGATAAATAAAAAAATATTTATCAGCACTTTTTTCTACTTATCTCTTTTTTGTAGTATGCAGTATAAAATATAATAAATATCTTAAAGTCAAGCAAGTTTTCATAGAAATTCTAAAGTTAAAATTGTCAGCACCCTCAAGAACAAGCTTGAGATTCCCTCACAAATTTAACTTAAGAATTTCTAAATTCAAACTTCTTTCCAAACAATATTTATTATATTTTATACTGCATACTACAAAAAGGAATTATATAACATTTATTAGAAAATATCAAAAAAATGTAATATTTTGACGAAAAAAACTATCTTTTATTCAAATTTTGTTATATAATACTATGGAAAAATTATATTTTAGGAGTAAAGGGATGAATAAAAAATGGGAATTTTATGATTCTGATAATGCAAAAATAAAAGAAATATCTCAAAAATTTAATATATCAGAATTACTAGCAACTGTATTAGTAAATAGAAATATAAAAACTGATGAAGAAATAAAATTGTTTTTAAATCCGACTAGGAATGATTTCCATGATCCGTATTTAATGCCAGATATGAAAATTGCTGTTGATAGAATCATAAAGGCAATAGATGAGAAAGAAAAAACAATGATTTATGGGGATTATGATGTAGATGGTATTACAAGTATAACAGTACTTTCAAAATTTTTGAATCAATGTGGATTAAATGTAGGATATTATATTCCAAACAGATTAAATGAAGGTTATGGATTAAATAAAAAAGCAATAAAAACTATTGCAGATGAAGGTTATAAATTAATAATTACTGTAGATTGTGGAATTTCTAGTACAGAAGAAATAGACTATGCATATAGTCTAGGAATGGAAGTTATTATTACTGATCATCATGAACCATTAGATATACTTCCAAATGCTTTGGCTATAATAGATTGTAAAAGAAAAGATAATAAATATCCATTCAATAGTTTAGCAGGTGTAGGAGTATCTTTTAAATTAATACAAGCAATAGGACAAAGATTGAATCTACCAGAAAAAGAATATTTAAAATATTTAGATATAGTTTGTATTGGTACAATATCAGATATAGTTCCACTAGTTGACGAAAATAGAGTTATAGCTAAACTTGGTTTAATGCTTATAAAACAAACGAAAACACCAGGTGTAAAAGCATTATTAAAAGCTACTTCATATAAAGAAGTTAATTCTACTACTGTTTCTTTTGGTATAGCTCCTAGAATAAATGCATGTGGTAGAATGGGACATGAAAAAGATGCTTTAGAATTATTTTTAACAGAAAATATAGTAGAAGCTGAACAAATAACAGAAAAATTGAATGAATATAATAAACAAAGACAAAATATAGAAAAAAGAATTTTTGAAGAAGCAATTGCAAAAATAGAAAAGAATGAAGAGAATAAAAAAAATATGATAATTTTAGGATCTGAAAATTGGCATCATGGTGTTATAGGAATAGTTTCTTCAAAAATTACTGAGCTATATTATAAACCAAGTATATTAATATGTTTTGAGAATGATAATGGAAAAGGCTCAGGAAGAAGTATACCCGGATTTGATCTTCATGAAGCATTATGTTTAGCTAGTGATTATCTAGAAAAATATGGTGGACATGAAATGGCTGTTGGATTAAGTTTGAAAAAGAAAGATTTTAAAGCTTTCAAAGAAAAACTGGAAAGTATTGCTGAAAATCTACATACTGATGAGTTAACTCCAATAATAAAAATAGACAAAGAAATAACTTTGAATGATATAAAAATAGAAAATGTGAAAGAATTAAATTTGTTAGAACCTTTTGGAGAGTCAAATAAAACTCCTATTTTCATATATAGAAATTTGAAAATAGACTCTATAAGAGCCTTATCAGAGGGAAAACATTTAAAATTAACATTAAAAGATGAAAATAAAATAATAAATGCAATAGGATTTAATATGGGAAAATATTCGGAAGAATATTTAATAGGAGATAAAATTGATGTTATAGGAGTATTGGAGATAAATACTTTTAATGGAATAGAAAGTGTTCAGATTAATATGAAAGATATAAGAAAATCATATTAATAAAAAGGGGATTATAAATATGTTAGATGAAAAAGTAGTAACAATTGAAGATATAATAAAAAAACAAAAAGAAAATTATCCAAAAAGTAATGTTGATCTTATAAAAAAAGCTTATGAATTTGCGAGTAAATATCATAAAGGACAATGTAGAAAATCTGGTGAACCATACATGATTCATCCTCTTAATGTTGCATATATCTTAGCTGGACTAGAGTTAGATGACGAAACATTATGTGCAGCACTTTTGCATGATGTTGTCGAAGATACACCAGTAACACATGAGGATTTAGTAAGAGAATTTGGTGAGACAATTGCAGAGATGGTAGCAGGTGTTACAAAACTTGGTACTTTAAGATATACTACTAGAGAAGAACAACAAGTTGAAAATTATAGAAAAATGTTTCTTGCGATGGGAAAAGATATAAGAGTAATACTAATAAAACTTGCAGATAGACTTCATAATATGAGAACATTAAAATATTTGTCAAGAGATAGACAAATTGCAAATGCTCAAGAAACACAAGACTTATATGCACCTCTTGCGAATAGATTAGGTATATATTCATTAAAATGGGAACTTGAAGATTTAAGTTTTAAATATTTACACCCAGATGAATATCATGAAATTGTTGTTGGATTAGATAGAAAAAGAGAAGAAAGATTAAAGTTTTTAGATAAAATACAAGAAGATTTAGAAAATGAAATAAAGGATCAAGGCATAAAAGCAGAAGTAACAGGCAGAGCAAAACATTTATATAGTATATATAGAAAAATGAAAAGAGATAATAAAACTTTAGATCAAATATATGATTTATTTGCTTTAAGAATATTAGTAGATACTGTTAAAGATTGTTATGCTGTTTTGGGAATTGTGCATGAGATGTATACACCAATGCCAGGAAGATTTAAAGATTATATAGCTGTTCCTAAGAAGAATATGTATCAATCAATACATACAACTTTGTTAGGTCCAAAAGGAACACCATTTGAGGTACAAATTCGTACATGGGATATGCATAGAACTGCTGAATTCGGTATAGCAGCTCATTGGGCATATAAAGAAGCTAGTAACAAAGGAACAAAACAAAGTGTAGTAGTTACAGATGATAAATTGGCTTGGCTTCGTGAAACTTTAGAGTGGCAAAAAAATACTGAAAATCCAGATGAATTTTTAAATACTTTAAAGACAGAATTATTTGAAGATGAGGTTTATATTTTTACACCAAAAGGTATGATAAAAGTATTACCAAAAGGAGCAACTCCAATTGACTTTGCATATAGTATACATGAGCAAATAGGACATAAAATGATTGGATGTAAGATAAATAGTAAAATGATGCCAATTATAACACCACTTAGAAATGGTGATATTGTAGAAATATTAACTTCAGAACAATCTAAAGGACCAAGTAGAGATTGGCTTAAATTTGTAAAAAGTTCATCTGCTAAAACGAGAATAAATCAATGGTTTAAAAGAGCTCAAAGAGCTGAAAATATTGAAAAAGGAAAAGATTTATTAGAAAAAGAAGTAAAAAAAATAGGAATAAAATATTCTGATTTAGTAAAACCAGAATGGCTACAACTTGCAATGGAAAGATATAAATTCGCAAGTTTAGATGATTTATATGCAAGCATTGGATTTGGTGGGATTTCAGTTAATAAATTAATTGCAAGATTATTAGACGAATATAGAAAAGAGCATGAGGATCAAGATTTCGAACAAAAGATTGAAGAGCTTGCAAAAGCAAAACCAATTAGAACAAAACCATCCAAAACAGGTGTTGTTGTAAAAGGTATAGATAACTGTTTAGTAAAACTTTCTAAATGTTGTAATCCTTTACCTGGTGACGATATTATTGGATATATTACCAAAGGAAGAGGGGTTTCTGTCCATCGTACAGATTGTGTTAATGTCAAAGATTTGTTTAATGAAGAAGATAGAATGATAGATGTATATTGGATAGATGATGTAAATGGTTCATATAAAGTAGAAGTTGAGGTTCTTGCAAATGACAGAAGTGGTTTATTAAAAGATATCATAAAACAAATAGAAAGTTTTAAAATAAAGTTAAGTGGAATGAATACTAGAACAACAAAAGAAGGAATAGCGATAATTGATATAGCATTAGAGGTTGAAAATATAGATATACTAAATAAATTATTAAATTCATTAAGAAATGTTGAAAGTGTATATGATGTAAATAGAAAACGTGGATAATATTTAATTATTATAGAATTTTATTATGGAGGTACAAATGATACTTAAAAGATTACAAGTTAAGACTCCACAAGTTGGATTACTTACAAACACATATGTGATATGTGATGAAAAAACTAAAGAAGCTATGGTTATAGACCCAGGTGGAGAATCTAAAAGAATTGCAGAAACTTTAGATATATTAGAAGCAAAATTAAAATATATTTTTATAACACATTGTCATGCAGATCATATAGGTGGAATTTCAGAATTGAAGAAATTAAAAGGTGGGAAAATTCTTATAAGTAGACCTGATAGTGAGGGATTATATAACGAAGAAATAAATCTAGCATATTATATAAATATGGAAAAACCTGAACTTGAAGCAGATTCTAGAGTGGATGATAATGATTTAATCCATGTTGGAAATATAGAATTTAAAGTAATAGCAACACCAGGACATACAAAAGGAGGTTTATGTCTTTATTCAGAAAAAGAAGGATTAGTTTTTACAGGTGATACATTGTTTTCTGGAGCTTGGGGAAGAACAGATTTGCCAACTGGAAGTTTTGAAGAAATAATAAATTCAATAACAGATAGATTAATGACACTTCCAGATGATACTATAGTTTACCCTGGACATGGAAAAATAACTATGATTCAGGATGAAAGAAGTATTTATTTAGAACTTAAACCAAAAGAATTTTAAAATTTATAAAAGGAGATAAGATATGATACAAAGACCAAAAGGAACAAGAGATTTATTACCAGAAGAAACTTCAAAATGGCAAGAGGTAGAAAAAAAGATAAAAAAAGTTTTAGATAGTTATAATTTTAAAGAAATAAGATTGCCAGTTTTTGAACATACAGAATTATTTCAAAGAGGAGTAGGAGAAACAACAGATGTTGTTCAAAAAGAAATGTATACTTTTAATGACAAAGGAGGTAGAAGTATTACATTAAGACCAGAAGGTACAGCAGGAGCTGTAAGGGCATATTTAGAAAATGGAATGGGTAGTATGCCAAGTCCTGTGAAATTATGGTATAATATGGGAATGTACAGATATGAAAATGTACAAAAGGGAAGATTAAGAGAGTTCCACCAAATAGGAGTTGAAGTAATAGGAACAGGTAGTTATTTAGCTGATGTTGATGTTATTTTAATAGGAAATCAAATGTTTAAAGCTCTTAATATTCCAAACATTAAATTAACAATAAATAGTATTGGATGTCCAAAATGTAGAGCAGAATATCAAAAAATTTTAAAAGAATTTATAGGTAAAAATTTAGATTCATATTGTGATACTTGTAAAACTAGATTTGATAAAAATCCATTAAGAATTCTAGATTGTAAAGAAAAAAAATGTAAACAATTAAATATAGGTGCACCTAAAATGCTAGATTATTTATGTGAAGAATGTAAAGAACATTTTGAAAATGTGAAACAAATGCTTGATTCTTGTAAAATTAAATATGAAATTGATAGTAGTATAGTACGAGGTTTAGACTATTATACAAAAACAGTATTTGAATTTATAGATGAAAAATCTGGATTGACAGTATTAGGAGGAGGAAGATATGATGGATTAGTTGAGGAATTTGGTGGACCCAAAACTCCAGCTGTTGGATTTGCATCTGGAATTGAAAGAATAATGGAAATGTATAATGAGAATAATAAAGAATTTGAAGAAGTTACTCCTGATATATATATACTTTCAAATGGAATAGAAGAAAATAAATTAGCACTAGAAATTTCAGAAAAATTAAGAGAAAAAGGTTTTATTGTAGAAAAAGATATATGTGAAAGAAGTTTTAATTCTCAGATGAAATATGCAAATAAAATTAAAGCTAAAAAACTATTAGTAATAGGAGAAGATGAACTTAAATCTAGAAAAGCAAAAATTAAGAATATGAAAACAGGTGAGGAAAAAGAGATTGTTTTAGAATTAGATTCAATAATTGAAAATTTGAATTATTAAACTCATAATAATTATAGTTATATAAAAAAACTTATTAGATAGTTAAATATCTAATAAGTTTTTTTATGTTTTATTTTAAAAATATAATAGCATAAATAAATTATTGTCATAAGAATTAAAACCATTTAATATAATTAAGTAGTTAAAAAGAGGTAAATATGATAAATTTAGCAGTTATAAATTTAAAAGATATAATAAAATTTATAAAAAATATTATTATAAGTTTTATTATAGGGATTATATTTTTAAAATTAATATTTTTTTTGAAAAATGCAGATTATGTATCAATAGAAGATTTACAAAAAAACTATTTTTCAGGATTAATAAGTAATAAAATCATAGGTAAAAATATTTTAATATCTAATGCTTTTGAAAATACGAATACTTATTTAAAAAAGGAGAGTAGTATAAAAAAAGTTTTGATGTCTGAACTTGCAATTTTTAATACAGAAGAGGAATTAATGGAACTTGAAAATCAAGAAGAAGCGATTGAGTTTGAAGATCAAAATAATAATTCAGAGACAGATGTTATCGAAGAAGAAAATAATGAGGAAATACAAGTGACAAATAATGAAAATATAGAAAGTGTTTTACCAACAAGAGTTATAACAAAAAATAATAAAACAGATACTTATACAGATATTTATAAAAGTGTAAAAATAAAAAATGAGTCTAAATATACATTAACACAAGAAATGGTAACTCCTAATGTAGACTTTACTAATAAAAAAGATATAATTATTTATCATACACATACATGTGAAAGTTATACTCCAACAGAAGCGAATAATTATGTTGCAAGTGGAAATTTTAGAACAACAGATTTAAATTATAGTGTAGCAGGTGTTGGAACAGAGCTCACAAATAATTTAAAAAGTTTAGGTTTTAATGTTAATCATGATACTACATATCATGATTATCCAGCTTATACTGGTTCATATACAAGGTCATTAGCAACTATACAAAATATTTTACAAAACAAGCCAAATTCTCAATTTGTAATAGACTTACATAGAGATGCTCTAGGTAGCAATAGTAATTATGGACCAACAGTACAAATAGGTGATGAAGTAGGAGCACAATTAATGTTTGTTATGGGAACAGATGGAGGAGGACTTGAACATCCAAATTGGCTTAATAATTTTAAGTTAGCTATAAAAATACAGGAAAAGGCAAATGAAATGTATCCAGGACTTTTTAAACCAATAATATTAAGAGATTCAAGATATAATCAGCATGTAACAACTGGTGCATGTATAATAGAAGTTGGAGCAACAGGTAATACTTTAGAAGAGTGTAAAATAAGTATGAAATATTTAGCAAAAGTGATTGAAGAAGTAATGAAATAGAACATTATACTTCAATCACTTTATGTGTATAATCTAAATTTGCAATAGGATTTTTTTTATATCCTAATGTATAAATATTTGTTGCTAAAATATCTTTTGAAATCATATTTCTTAAAGTAGTGTCATTAGAATTTTCTACAAATTTTTTCACAGAGACAATTATTTTTAATTTAGGATTAGCAGCTGCTATTGCAGAAATTATGCGTTTACCATGTTTGTTAAATCCTAAAACTCTTATATAAGGGGTTACTCGTTTTGAACTATTTATATCCTTTTGAGTGATATTAAGTAACGCATAAAGTAAAATTCTTTGAATTCTACTTTGAGTATATCTTTTTGATTTTATATTTGCAATTAATTCTGGTAATGTATTAAAATTGTTTGCTGCAAGTTTTATTTTATTTTCTAGTCCCTCTGAAACATCAGGGATGTTTGCAATTTCAGAGAGTGTCATTCTTCTTAAGGTATAAATGATTTCTTTTTCAAATACAGAAAGATTTGGAATAATTCTTCCACTGTTTATTTCTTCATCTAATAATTCATAAGTTTCAAATGGTACTACATAATGAACATTTTTTTTATTTTCAATCATTGTTCTTATTGCAGTAGCACTAGCAATTCCTTTTTTTACTTTTGTACTATTATAATCACTATAATCACGTTTTATAGTAAGAGGTCTTATATGACTTCTGTGTTTTTTTAAAGATTTTAAATATTCAATGCCTAAAATATTATTTGGATTATTTAATATTTCTGAATATTTTTTGGAAGTTCCAAAAAATTGATTAATCGCAATTTCTCTGGCTCTTGGAAATGAAAGACCAGATTTTAATTGTGCAGTAATTAAAGATGAAAATTCTTTTGGTTCTCTATATAAAATATTTGCAATATCATTTAAAGGTGTTATTTCACCAATTTCACTTCCAAAAGAAACAAAATCTACTACTCCAAGACTATTTAATATTTTTATAGCTCCATCTGCAAAATTTTCAGCACTAGAAATAGCATAAACAGTAGGAAGTTCAATAACAAGATCTATTCCAGCTTTTAATGCCATTTCTGTTTTTACCCATTTATTAATTAAAGAAGTGTCTCCACGTTGAACAAAGTTACCACTCATAACTACAACAGAAAAATCTGTTTTTGTGATCTGTTTTGATACTTCTAAATGATGTAAATGTCCATTATGGAAGGGATTGTATTCTGAAACAATACCTAAAATTCCATCCAAAATAAATCACCCCTATATTGTAATAATTAAAATTTACTGATATAATATCATAGATTAAACAAAAACACAAATAAATATGTAATTTATTCTAAATAAACAAAATTTTAATAATTCTTTTTTTAGAAAGGAATAAACTAATATGAAGAATGTAATAATTTATACAGATGGTGCTTGTTCTGGAAATCCTGGACCAGGTGGCTGGGGAGCTATATTAATGTATAACGAAACAAAAAAAGAAATTTCTGGAGCAGAAAAAAATACAACAAATAATATTATGGAAATAACAGCAGTTTTAAGAGCACTTAAATTATTAAAAGAAAAATGTAATGTAAAAATCTATAGTGATAGTGCATATGTTGTAAATGCTTTTAAACAAGGTTGGATTTATAATTGGAGAAAAAACAATTGGAAAACAGCCAATAAAGAGCCTGTTAAAAACAAGGAGCTTTGGGAAGAATTATATGAACTTGTTCAAAATCATGAAGTTGAATTTATTAAAGTAAAAGGCCATAGTGATAATGAATTTAATAATAGATGTGATTTTTTAGCAACAAGTGCTATAAAAAATTTATAACTTAGGAGGAAAAATGAAAGTTATAGGAATAACAGGTACTAGTGGTGCTGGAAAAACAACTTTAACTCAAATCTTAAACAAAAGGAAAAATGTAGAGATTATAGATGCAGATAAAATTTCAAAACAAATGTGTACACCCGGAAATAAATATTTAGAAGCAATAAAAAATACATTTGGAAATGAATATTTTTTTAAAGATGGAAATTTAGACAGAAAAAAAATGGCAAAAACTATATATAATGATAAAATAGCATTAGAAAAATTAAATAATATAACTTTTAATTATGTTGTAAAAAAAATATTAGAAGAAATAAAAAGATTAAAAAATGAGAAAATAGAATTTATTGTTTTAGATGCAGCATTACTTTTTGAAGGTGGTCTTGAAAAATATTGTGATATTGTAATATCCTTAATTGCAGATAAAGATTTAAAAATTAAAAGAATATGTGATAGAGATAATATAGATGTAGACTTGGCAGAAGATAGATTAAACATACAACAAAATGATGCTTATTATATAGAAAGATCAGATTTCATAATTTATAACAAAAAAAATTGTGATTTAGAAAAAGAAATAGAAAAAATATTAGAACAGATAAGAAGGGAATAATATAATGAAAGTTTCAGATTTTAACTATGAATTACCAAAAGAATTAATAGCACAACATCCATATGATAAAAGAGATGAAGCAAGACTTATGGTATTAGATAAGAAAAAACAGAGTATTGAACATAAGGTTTTTAAAGATGTAGTAGATTATTTAAGTCCAGGTGATTGTTTAGTAATAAATAATACCAAAGTTATTCCAGCGAGGTTATATGGTAAAAAAGATACAGGTGCAAATGTGGAGTTTTTATTATTAAAAAGAATAGAAAATGATACTTGGGAAGCAATGGTAAGACCAGGAAATAAATTAAAAGTTGGAAGTAAAGTTATATTTGGAAATGGAATCTTAAAAGCAACTATTTTAGAAGTATTAGATGGTGGTAATAGAAAAGTACAATTTGAATATGAAGGAATTTTTAATGAAATACTTGATAAAGTTGGACTTATGCCATTACCACCATATATTACAGAAGCTACTAAAGAGGATAACAAAAAATATCAAACAGTATATGCTAAATATGATGGCTCTGCAGCAGCGCCTACAGCTGGACTTCATTTTACAGAAGAACTTTTAGAAAAAATAAAAGCAAAAGGAATTGAAGTTGCAACTGTAACACTTCATGTCGGAATTGGTACATTTAGACCTGTAAAAGTAGAAAATGTTGAAGAACATGAAATGCATTCAGAACATTATTATATTAAAAAAGAAGAAGCAGAAAAAGTAAATAAAGCTAAAAAAACAGGACATAAAGTAATTGCAGTGGGAACTACTTCATGTAGAGTATTAGAATCTGTTTCAGATGAAAACGGAATGATAAAAGAGATAGAAGATGATACTAGTATATTCATATATCCTGGATATAAATTTAAATGTATAGATAGTTTAATAACTAATTTTCATCTTCCAGAATCAACATTAATTATGCTTGTATCTAGTTTAGCTGGAAGAGAATTTATATTAAAAGCTTATAATGAAGCTGTAAAAGAGAAATATAAGTTTTTCTCTTTTGGAGATGCAATGCTAATATTATAATAGGAGTAAAGTATATGCTTATATATGTAAAAAATAGGAAAATTAAAGTAACATATGATGGTAAAACCTTAAAATTACCAAAAAAATTAGAAAATGATATAAATAGAAATTGGAAAAAGGAAATAATAAAAACACCTGAATTATGGAATGGCGATATTTTTTGTGTAAAAAATTTAGTAGAAAATGATAATGAAATAATTTTAAATTGTAGTAAAACAAATTATGCACATTATCTATATGATGAAAGAATTGGATGCCCAAAAGAATATGGAAATTATGGATTATCAGCAGGTATGTTTTTTGAAACATCAGATGAATATTATGTTATAGGGAAACTTAGTAAAACAACATCATTTCCGAATGGTTTATCTATTCAAGGAGGAAGTGTAGATAAAAAAGATATAATGACAGATGGAACAGTTAATATTGAAGCTACTATGAGAAGAGAAGCAATTGAAGAAATAAATTTTGATATAAAAAATAAAAATGAAGTAGAAAATTATGAAATTAAATATATTTCACCAGCAACAGAAAAAATAAAAACATATGAAATTATTTGTAAAGGAAAATTGAAATTAAATGCAAATGAAGTAAGAAAGCATTTTGAAAAATATTATGAATATTTGAAAGAAAATAATTTAGAAATGGAATATGAAGATATTATATTATTAAAAAAAGAAACAGCATTAAAAGAATTGAAGAAAATGAGTAATCCAAAAAGAAAATATTTATTAGATATAATAGAAGCAGATTCAATTTTAGATGTAGAAAGGAAAAGAAATGAAACAAGCAATAACATATGAATTATTACATGTATGTAAACAGTCAGGAGCAAGAAGAGGTGTTATACATACTCCACATGGAGATATTCAAACACCGATATTTATGCCAGTTGGAACACAGGCTACAGTAAAAGCTATGACTCCGGAAGAATTAAAAGAAGAAGTGAAAGCACAAATTATTTTGTCAAATACATATCACTTATTTTTAAGACCAGGTCATGAACTTATAAAAGAGGCTGGAGGACTTCATAAGTTTATGAATTGGGACAAACCTATTTTAACAGATAGTGGTGGTTTTCAAGTTTTTAGTCTTGGAGAATTAAGAAAAATAAAAGAAGAAGGTGTGTATTTCAGATCACATCTAGATGGAAGCCAAAAATTTATAAGTCCGGAAATAGCGATGGAAATAGAAGAATCTCTTGGAGCAGATATTATAATGGCATTTGATGAATGTTGTCCATATCCTTCTACATATGAATATACAAAACAATCAATGGAAAGAACAACAAGATGGGCAAAAAGATGCCAAGTTGCACATAAAAATACAGGAAATCAGGGTTTGTTTGGTATTATTCAAGGAGGATTTTATAAAGATTTAAGAGAAAAAAGTGCAGAAGATTTAATAAAAATGGACTTTCCTGGTTATGCAATAGGCGGAATAAGTGTAGGAGAACCTAAAGAAGAATTTTTAGATATTTTAAGATATGTAACACCACTTATGCCAGCAAATAAACCAAGATATTTAATGGGAGTTGGAACACCAGACTATTTAATAGAAGCAGCAATAGCTGGAATAGATATGTGTGATTGTGTATTACCTACTAGAATTGCAAGGCATGGAACAGCAATGACAAGTAAGGGAAAACTTGTTGTAAGAAATGGAGCATATAGCAGAGATTTTTCACCGCTTGATCCAGAATGTGATTGTTATACATGTAAAAATTATACGAGAGCTTATATTAGACATTTAATTAACACTAAAGAAATTTTAGGTATAAGATTATTATCAATTCATAATTTAAGATTCTTGACTAAATTAATGGAAAAGGTTAGAATAGAAATAGAGAATGATAATTTATTAAATTTTAGAGATGAATTTTATCAGAACTATGGATATACAAAAGAAAATTAATATGGGGAGGAAATGAAATGAATTTAGAAGAAAGTGATACATTCAAAAAACAAGTTGAAGAAAATACAAAAAGGAAACGAGGTATAATGTTGTCAATTATTTTATGTGCAATATTAGTTGTTTTCTTATTTGTTATAATAATGATTCTTAAATATCAAGATTCTATAACTGAAAAATTATTTATAGATGATAAACAAGTTGCGATACCTGAAAATTTCTATTATATTGAAGATGATACTGTATATTTAAATTTAAGAGAAATGGCTTCCCTTTTAGGATATACATATACAAAAGGTGAGTATAATAAATTTAATGAAGATGATGATACTTGTTATTTACAAAATGATTTTGAGATTGCATCAATGTCTGCAAGATCTGATAAATATCAAAAATATGTAGAAGTCGTAGGAGAACCAACTCTTGCAGAAATTGCAGTTACAATGAAGAACGAAAATGGATATAATGAAACATTTACTTTAAAACATCCTATTAAATATGATGAAACTAATGGAATGTATGCTTCAATCGAAGATGTTTCTGAAATGCTTAATGTTCAAATAGATTGGCAAGAATATAGATTTAGATTTTATTCATTAGAATATATGGTGAATTATGCAAAAACAGCTGTTGGCAAATTTAATATAACAGAAATGAGTGGTTATTATGAAAATCTAAAATCTGTTTTATATGGATATGTAGTAGTTGGAAATGGTTCAGCAGAATCTGATAGGGGAAAAAGCTTATATGGTGTAGTTTCACTTGCAGATGGTAGTGAGATTATAAGTATAAAATATGATGATATAAAATTTGTACAAAATGTACAAGAATTTTATGTAACAGTTTCAAATGGAACTATGGGAATTTTAGGAGCAGATGGTAGTACAATAATTGCTCCATCAGAATATGAAAATATCTCTTTATTAGACGATGAGGCACAATTATATTTAGTTGAAAAAGATAAAAAGTTTGGAGTAGTAAATAGAACTGGAAAAACAATTATTCATGCTGAAAATGATGAAATAGGACTTGATGTTACAGAATTCGAATTAGAAGATATACCAAATCCTTCATTACTTTTTGATAAAGTGATACCTGTGAAAAACGGTGAAAAATATGGATTATACAATACTGATGGAGAACTTGTGCTTGGAATAGTATATGATTCATTGGGATATAAAGTACCTGAAACAGATGAAAAAACAGCAAATAGTGAGCAAAATGTTCTTGTGATTCCAAGTTCAGTAGGAATTAATGGTATAGTTATTAATTTAGATGGATTATATGGTGTTTTTGATGCAAATACTCAGGAAATAATTCTCCCATGCGTATATAGTAAAATTTATGCTATTACAAAATCTGGTGAAACAACATATTATATGGTATATGATGGAGAAACTAGAAATTTATCAGAATATTTACAAGAAAGAGGTTTAACTAATATTGATGAAAATGGAAATTATGTAGAAAATATGGTTACTCAAGAAGAAACTAATACTTCGAATACTGAGGAAGATATAAATTCTCAAGCAGAGGAAAATCTTGATGATCCAACATTACCAGTAGAAACAACTGAAGATGAAGAAATGACAGAAGAATCAACAACTATAAATTCATAGAGAGATTTGATACAAAATAATTAATTTAATAATAGTTATAAAAAATACTTCTATAAATATAATTTTATAGAAGTATTTTTGTTTTTTAGGAGGAAGATTATGAAGTGTTTTGTTAAAGAGGTTATTATTTCTATGATTTTATCAATTGTATTAATTTTTATATTGTCAATTGTGATAAGCAAGACCTCAGTTAGTGAAAATATTGTAATTCCAGCAAGTATTGGAATAGTTTCAATATCTTTAATGATAGGATCATACAGAATTGCTAAAAATAAAAAAGAAAAAGGAATATTAAATGGAATTATTTTAGGTATAATATATATGCTTATATTATATTTAATTTCTAGTATTATTAGTTTTAATTTTACATTAAGCATGAATTCTTTAATAATGATAATAATAGGAATAATAGGAGGAGCGATAGGTGGAATTTTAGGAGTTAATTTTTAAAAATAAATTATAAAAAATAGTTGATATTTTTAAATTTTTAATATACAATTTACAAGGATAACAAATAGAAATGTTTACATAAGATATAATGATTTACAAAGGAGGAAAAATGGTAACTTTTGATGATGTTGTTAATAATTCTGAAGTAAAAGAATTAATAAAAAATGCACAAAAGCAATTAGATGTTTTAGGATATACAGAGCATTCTAATAGACATGTATCAGTAGTTGCAGAAAGAGCAGGATATGTGCTTAGAACTTTAGGGTATGATGAACATAGAATAGAACTTGCAAGAATTGCTGGGTATATGCATGATATAGGAAATTCAATAAATAGAGTTGATCATGCACATACAGGAGCAATACTTGCATATAACATTTTAAAAGATATGAACATGGATATTTCAGATATAACAGAAATTATAATGGCAATAGGTAATCATGATGAATCTACTGGGACGGCGGTTAGTGATATATCAGCAGCATTAATTCTAGCTGATAAATCTGATGCACATAGAAGTAGAGTTTCAAAAAAAGATAGAAGTCTATTTGATAAACATGATGAAGTTAATTATGCTGTTACAAGTTCTGAATTGAAAATAGATGTAGAAGAAAGAAAGGCAATATTAAATTTAACAATAGATACAAAAATTTGTCCAGTTATAGATTATTTTGAGATATTTATGGAGAGAACAAAAATGAGTAAAAGAGCAGCAAAATATTTAGGATTATGGTTCGAATTAATAATAAATGATACAAACTTATTATAGGAGGTAAAAGTTTTGGAAAAGAATTTAAAAAAAATTAGAATAATTGCAGTAATACTAATTGCTATTTTATTGTGTATAGTTGCATTTGGTGGATTTTATGTAAAGAAACAAGGAATTTGGGAAAATGTAATTCCAGACTTTAAATTAGGAATGGAATTAGGTGGAATAAGAGAATTACATTTTGTTTTAGATGATACAGAAGAAGAGAAAGAAGTCTATTTAGATTCAAATGGGAATTATGCAGGAGATGTAAAAGAAGATTCATCAAACACAGAAGTTTCATTAGAAACTGAGGAAACTACTGAAACTTCAGATCAACAAGAAGATTCTACAGATATAGAGGGCTATACAAAAGAAACTAAAACAATAAAATCTAATAATGATGAGGATATAAACATTGAAAATTTTGAAGTATCAAAAAAAATAATTCAACAAAGATTAGAAAAATTAGATTTTTATGAATATAATATAAGACAAGATACAGTAACTGGTGAAATAATAGTAGAGTTACCAGATGATGATAATATAGAAGTAGAACAATCAATGATATCTACAGTTGGAAAACTAGAGATTATTGATGAACAAACAGGTTTAATTTTAATGGATAAATCAGATGTAAAAAAAGCAACTATGCTTGCTTCATCTGAAAATGGGTATCAAACATATTTACAATTAGAATTTACAAATCAAGGTGCTGAAAAATTAAAGGAAATTAGTAAGAACTATCAATCAGTTACTAATGAAGATGGAACTCAAACTACAAATTATATATCTATATTATTAGATGGACAAACTATAAGTAAAACATATTTTTCTGAAGAAATTAATAATGCCGTTATTCAACTTCCAATGGGAAATTCAACAGAAAATTATGAGGAATATTTAGATATTGCTCAAAGTGTTTCAACTATAGCAGATATTATAAATGAAGAAACAATGCCACTTGTGTATACATTAAGTTCAGATAATCACATTAATTCTGTGATAACAAATGATATATCTATGAAGGTGGGAATATTTACAATAGCTTTAATTGTAATTGTATCATTATACTTAATTATAAGATTTAGATTAGAAGGGTTAAAATCTGCAATATTGTCAATTGCTTATATAGCACTTTTAAGTATTATAATAAGATATACTAATATTATAATTACTGTAAGTGCATTAATAGCTATGATATGTGTTATAGTAATAAATTATATATTTATGATTAAATTCTTGAAACTACTTAAAGAAACACAAAATAGAAAATTAGCTTTTACACAAACAATGAAAAAATTATATTTAGCAATAGTTCCAGTATGTATAATCGCAATAATCTTTACTTTTATGTCTAGTGTAATAATAAGTAGTATAGGAATGATATTATTCTGGGGCTTATTTATGCAAGCAATATATGCTTGTCTAATGCTTTTATAAAATACTATTTCAGAAATAAAGGAGAAAAATTATGAAGTTAAGTGGAAGTAAGAAAATAATATTACTTGGTTTAATACTTTTAATTGTTGCTGGTATAACAATTATAGTTTTAAAGGGTTTTAATGTATCATTGATGTACCAACAACATGAAGCAATAAATGTAGTAGTAGGAAAAGAAATAAATAAAAATGATATAAATTTAATTTGTAAAGAAGTTTTTAAAAATAAAACTTTTGTTGTAAGAACAATAGATTTTTTTAATGATTCAGTCAATATTAATGTAGAATCTATAACAGATGACGAAAAAAACGAACTTGTAAGTAAATTAAATGAGAAATATGGAACAAGCCTAAATATAGATAGCTTAAATATTTCAACTATTGCTAATATAAGAATTAGAGATATTGCCAGACCATATGTAAAACCTATAATAATATCAATTGTTGTAATAGTTGCATATTTAATTATAAGATTTAGAAAAATGAATGTTGCTAAATTACTTGGAAAATTATTTGGAATAGTATTATTAACAGAAGTTGTTCTAGCAAGTATTATAGCGATAGCAAGAATCCCTGTATCACCAGTTGTAGTTAATTTAATGACAATAGTTGCTGTAATTGAATTAATTTTATATATAAACAAAAGAGAGAAGGAATATAGCAGTCAAGAATAAAATAACCCGAAATACTTGATTTTTTGAAAAATATGTAGTAAAATAATTTTGTTTTAAAATACCATACACTTAGTTTAAAGGAAAAAACCTACTTTATACTCAGTTTATGGCAAATATAAATAATAGGAGGAGAAAGAAAAATGACAAAGGAAAGAAAACAAGAAATTATAAGTAATTACAAAAGAGAGGAAAATGATACTGGTTCACCAGAAGTTCAAATTGCAATTTTAACAGAAAGAATTGCTGAATTAACAGAACACTTAAAAGTACACAAAAAAGATAATCACTCAAGAAGAGGATTATTAAAAATGATTGGTAAAAGAAGAAATTTATTAAACTATTTAGCTAAAAAAGATATTAATAGATATAGAGAAATAGTTAAAAAATTAAATCTAAGAAAATAAAAATAAAAGCACTAATTTTTTAGTGCTTTTTCTAATACTTATAAGTATTGAATTAATAATTATCTTAAAAAAGTTATATAAATATTATTATAAAGAGATGAAGAGAATTTAATATTGCTTTTTTTTTATTATTATAGTAAAATAATTACGGTTATTTATTTGAAGAGTAGCTTGTACAATGTATTATAAAATTTAAAATTAATATATTGTAGAGGTTACATTTCAAATAAATACAAAAAATATTTTGGGAGGAAATGTAAATGTTAAAAAAGTATAGTATGGATTTAGCAGGAAGAGAACTTTCTATTGAAACAGGAAAAATGTCTGGACTTGCAAATGGAAGTGTTTTAGTTAGATATGGAGAAACAACAGTACTAGTAAATGTTACAGCATCTAAAGAGCCTAAAGAAGGTATAGACTTCTTTCCACTTTCAGTAGATTATGAAGAAAGACTTTATGCAGTTGGAAAAATCCCAGGTGGGTTTAACAAAAGAGAAGGAAAACCAAGTGAAAAAGCTATTTTAACAGCAAGAGCAATAGACAGACCAATAAGACCATTATTTCCAAAAGATTTTAGAAATGATGTAGTAGTTAGTTGTCTAGTGCTATCAGTAGAACAAGATTGTTCACCAGAAGTATGTAGTATGATAGGAACATCTGCTGCTCTTTCAATATCAGACATTCCATTTGGAGGTCCAACAGCAGCGGTTGCGGTAGGATATGTAGATGATAAAATAGTAATAAATCCGACTGAAGAACAAAGAAAAAATAGTAGATTAACATTAACTGTTGCTGGAACTGAAGAAAAAATTGCAATGATTGAGGCTGGTGCTGATGAAATTCCAGATAAAACAATGTTAGAGGCTATAAAAACTGCACATGTTGAGATTAAAAAAATTTGTAAATTCATTCAAAATATAAAAAATGAAATAGGAAAGCCAAAATTTGAATATAAATCTTTTGCAGTAAACGAAGAAATATATGAAATTATAGAAAAAGAATTTGCTGAAAGAATGAAACAAGATGTTCAAACACAAGATAAACCTGAGAGAGATGATAAAATGGACAAGCTTTCAGAAGATGTAAATAATTGGTATATTGAAAAATTTGGAGAAGAAAAAGCAGAAGAGGACAAAGCTGATATTGATTCTGCTATATATAAATTAGAAAAGAAAACTGTTAGAAAATTAATATTAGATGAAGGCAAAAGAGTTGATGGTAGAGGAATTTATGATATAAGACCTTTATCATGTGAAGTTGGTTTAATACCAAGAGTACATGGCAGTAGCTTATTTAATAGAGGAAGAACACAAGTAATGTCTATAGTAACACTTGGTATGAAAAGTGAAGAACAAATTTTAGATGGATTAGATAATGAAGAATCTAAAAGATATATGCACCAATATAATTTTCCTGGTTACAGTGTAGGTGAAGCTAAAACATCAAGAGGTCCAGGAAGAAGAGAAATTGGACATGGAGCATTAGCAGAAAAAGCTTTAGTTCCAGTATTACCAAGCATAGAAGAATTTCCATATACCATTAGAGTTGTATCTGAAATTCTAAGTTCAAATGGTTCAACATCACAAGGAAGCATTTGTGCGTCAACACTTGCTCTTATGGATGCAGGTGTTCCTATAAAAAAACCGGTAGCTGGAATTTCAACAGGATTAATTACAGATGAAAATGATCCATCAAGACATGTTGTTATTACAGATATTCAAGGAATTGAAGATTTTTTCGGAGATATGGACTTTAAAGTTGGTGGAACAAAAGATGGAATAACAGCAATACAAGTAGATATAAAAGTAGATGGATTAACATATGATATTATTGAAGAAGCTTTTGAAAGAACTGCAAAAGCTAGAGCATATATATTAGATGAAATTATGGCTCCACAAATTTCAGAACCAAGAAAAGAAATTTCAAAATATGCTCCAAAAATAATTAATATAAAAATAAATCCTGATAAAATAAAAGATGTTATAGGAACTGGTGGAAAAGTAATTAATAAAATAATTGAAGATACAGGAGTAAAAATAGATATAGAAGAAGATGGTTCAGTATTTATTTATTCTGATAGTTTAGATTCTGCAAAAGATGCACAAAGAATAATTGAAGATATTACAAAAGAAATTGAAGTTGGTGGAATTTATACAGGTAGAGTAGATAAAATAGCAAATTTCGGTGCTTTTATAGATTTAGGTGGAGGAAAAGAAGGACTTCTTCATATATCTAAAATATCAAAAGAAAGAATTCATAAAGTAGAAGATGTATTAAAAGTAGGAGATGAAGTTACAGTTAAAGTATACGATATAGACGAACAAGGAAGAATTAATTTAACAAGAAAAGATTTATATACAGATTCTGATGAATAAAGTAAAAAAATGACATGTAAAAAAATATACCTAAATTTAGCAAATATGGAAATTTTAGGTATATTTTTTTACTAAACTTAACATTTATAGTAATAAAAAAATATAATAAAGTAGCATATAATTTTTTAAAAAATATATAATATTAATAAGCATTTGTGAATTAAAACTCAAATTTAATAGTATTTTAAAGTTTCTTATGAAATTATTAAATTTTTACAAAAAACTTGAAAAATCTTCCATAAAATGCTATAATAAAAAAAGTGTAAAGGGCAATTAGCTTTTTATAAACAAAACGTATGAAAAGGAGTTAAAAAATGAAGTATTTATATCTTCTACAACAAGCTTTGATATGGCTTATAACTATATATTGGGCATATCAAATTGTAGTTAGTTTTTGTTCTTTAATTAAATTAAAAGATAAAAAACTAATAATTGAAAAAGATCATAAATTTATGGCAATAATTCCAGCACATAACGAAGAAAATGTAATAAGAAATTTAATAGAAAGTTTGAAAAAACAAGATTATCCAAAAGAATTATATGATATATACGTTATTGCAGATAATTGTACAGATGCTACAGCTGAAATAGCAAAAGAGGCTGGAGCAAAAGTTTTAAAAAGATTTGATGAAGCACATAAAACAAAAGGATATGCATTAAATTGGTTTTTGAAACAAAAAATAGAAGAAGATGCAGATTATGATGCTTTTTGTGTATTTGATGCAGATAATATTGTAGATAAAAATTTCTTAAAAAATATGAATAAAAAACTTTGCCAAGGTGAAGAAATAGTTCAAGGATATAGAGATATTAAAAATCCGACAGATTCATGGATTACAGGAGGATATGCAATATTTTACTGGATGATGAACAGATTTTATCATTTGGCAAGATATAATTTAGGATTGTCTCCTTTAATTAATGGAACAGGTTTTATGGTAAAATTTGATGTGGTAAAACCTAATGGCTGGCAAACTATAACTTTAACAGAGGATATAGAGTTTTCTTTAATAAATATTGCAAAAGGCAGAAAATTAGGTTGGGCTACAGATGCTATAGTATATGATGAGCAACCAGTTAAATTCGATCAAAGTTGGTCACAACGTTCAAGATGGACAGTAGGTCATATTCAATGTATGAAAAATTATACAAAAGATTTAGCCAAAGGTGTTGTAGAACATAAAACTCTTATGAATTTTGATGGATTACTATATATGTTTGGTATTCCTATGATGATAATTACACTTTTGCTTTTAGTTATAAATAGTTTACTATATTTAGGAGCAGAAATGACACTTGCAGAATTAATAGGAAATTTTGCAAGATATCTAATTGCAACATTTATATTACCAGTTATTACAGGTGTAGCAATAATGGCATTAGATAAAAGAAAAATTAGACCTATGCTTATAGGAATTTTAGGTTATCCATTATTTTTAGGATCTTGGATAATAATTAATTTAAAATGTCTAATAAAACCAAATACAAAATGGGAAAAAATTGAACATGTTAGAGATATAAATATTCAAGAAGTAAAACAAGAAACAACACATGCATAAAATATATTATATAAAAATATAAAGATAGAAAGCATTTTGTTTTCTATCTTTTTTATTTAATAAAATTTTTTAACACTGCATTAAATTATGTTTTTTACTTGAAAAAAAATAGAAAAAATGATAGTATATCTATGTGTTAAATGATACATAAAAATAATATTATATTTACGAAAGGAAAGCTTATGACAGATTTTGATAAACAATTAAGAGAAATCGTAAAAAAAGATAATATTTTGAAAGATGAGCCGATGTCTAAACATACATCTTTAAAAATAGGTGGTTCAGCAGATTATTTTATTATTGTAGAAACAGTAGATGAACTTAAATTATTAATAAAATTTGCAAAAAAAAATAAAATTCCAATTACAGTTGTTGGAAATGGAACTAATTTGTTAGTGAGAGATGGAGGAATAAGAGGATTTACTATAAAATTAGGATTTAAAGATTTTAAAATAAGAAAGACAACAGACGATGTAATAATAACTGTAGATGCAGGAATGTCACTTTCTGCTTTATCTGCAATAGCTTTAAAAGAAGAACTAACAGGACTTGAGTTCTTATCAGGAATTCCAGGAACAATTGGTGGTGCACTTAGAATGAATGCTGGTGCATATGGAAAAGAAATGAAAGATATTGTTATTAAAACAAAATATTTAGATGAGAATGAAAAAATTAAAAATTTAAATTTGAAAGAACATAAATTCGAGTATAGAAACAGCATATTTTCAACAATTAATGCAATTATTTTAGATACTACACTAAGGGTGCAAAAAGGAAAAAAACAAGATATTGAAGAAAAAATAAAAGAATATTCAGAATCAAGGAAAAAAACACAACCTTTAGAATATCCGAATGCTGGAAGTACCTTTAAAAGAATAGAAGGAACACCAACAGCAAAACTTATAGATGATTGTGGATTAAAAGGTTATTCTATAGGAGGTGCTGAAGTTTCAAATAAGCATGCAGGTTTTATTATTAATAAAGAAAAAGCAACAGCTAAAGATGTATTGGAATTATCAAAATATGTGAAAGAACAAGTGAAAAAGAAATTTAATAAAGATATAGAATTAGAAATTTTAGTATTGGGAGAGGAATAAAAATGAAATCTTTTTTAGAATGGTTTAAGGCAAGTACAAAAGTAAAAAGATGGATCTTTTTAATAATAATAGGAATTGTACTTACATGTTATGGAATAGCTAAAATATTGGTATCAGAAGAAATAACTTTTTTTGAATTAGGAAAAACAATAACTATTTTTGTAATTGGTTTTATTGCAATAATTACAGGTATAGTTTTCATACAAAAAAGAAGCTTAGAGTTAATAATTGAAGCTAATAATACTTCATCAGAAACAGGCAAAAAAGCAAAAGCTAATATGAAATCATTGATTTTTAATAGAAAAGTTTATGAAGAAGGTCCAAAAGTTGTTATAATTGGTGGTGGAAAAGGATTAAACAATGTAATAACAGGTTTTAAAAAATATACAAATAATATAACTGCTATTGTGACAATGTCTGATTATGGAAAAGCTTCAACAGATTCAAGACGTGCATTAGATACATTACCTTTAAAAGATATAAAGGATGCAATTATTGCAATGTCTGATAAAGAAGATATTATGAGAAACTTGATGAATATGAATTTTAGAAATGAAAGACTAAGAGGATTAAATTTTGGTGATATTTTCTTAACAGCAATGAATGAAATATATAGTAATATTTCAGAAGCCATTTTGAAAAGTACAGAAGTACTAAATATAACTGGAAAAGTAATACCAGTTACATTAGATGAAATTACTATTTGTGCAGAACTTGCTGACGGAACAACAATTAGACAAAAAGATAAAATCCCAGAAGCTGTTGCAACAAGACATTCAAAAATAAATAGAATTTATGTTTCTCCAACCAATTGTAGACCAGCTCCTGGAATTATAGATGCAATTGAAGAAGCAGACATAATAATAATAGGACCAGGAAGTTTATATACAAATGTATTACCTAATTTATTGATAAGAAATGTAGCAAAAGCAATAAAAGATAGTAAGGCAACAAAATATTATATATCTAATATAATGACAGAACCAGGACAAACAGATGAATATACATTATCTGAACATTTAAAAGTAATACAAGAGCATATAGGAACAGGAATAATAGACTATTGTTTAGCAGATACAGGAGAGGTAATACCTGAATATATTAGAAAATATAATAAAGAGGGTTCAGATGTAGTAGAAATAGATAGCAAAAAATTAAATGGACATAATATTAAAGTTATTCAAAGAAATATGTCTTGTGTAAAAGATGGTAAAATTATGCATAATCCGGATATTATTGCATCAACAATAATAGAAATGGTATGTAATGATTTAAAATTCCATGATATGCAAAATGATACAGAGTATCTTTTATTAAAATCAGTATTAAAGGAGCAAAAGAAAATTCAACAAAGGCAAGAAAAAGGATTAGTTAAAGTAAAAAATAATAAATTAGGATTTATGAAAAAGGAAAATCCTAATAAAAAAAGTAAATTTAAAGAAAAATATGAAGATAGAGTACATTCTATCCAAAATACAGATGCGAAAATTCAAGAAAATAAAAAGATTGCAAAACAAATAGAAAAAATAGAAAAAATGAAAAAAAGTTCTGCAGAATCAGAATATGAAGAAACCCCAAGAAGAGAACCAATAAGAAGAACAGGAAAAAAGAAATAATTAAAGAGGTAAGATACAAATGAAAATTACAAAAAAACAAATTGATTTAAAAGAAGCTCTAAATAGAGAATGGATATTAGCAAATGGAACAGGAGGCTTTTGTTCTACAACTATAATTGGAGCAAATACAAGAAGATATCATGGTTTACTTGTAGCACCACTTGTACCACCAGCACAAAGACATGTATTAGTTTCTAAAGTTGATGAAAGTATTGAAATAAATGGAAATACATATAATTTATATACAAATTTATGTAAAAATTTTATTTCAGATGGATATAAAAATTTAGAGAGTTTTGAAAAAGAAATTTTACCAGTATTTACATACAAAATTCAAGATGTAAAAATAGTAAAAACAATTTCAATGATATATGGAAGAAATACAGTTGTTCTACAGTATAAAATAAAAAATGGAAAAAACAAATCAATATTCAAATTAGCTCCTATACTTAATTTTAGAGACTTTCATAAAATGAATACAGATCATAATTTTACTTTAAAACAAGAATGTACAAAAAATAAAGTAAGAGTAGAAATAGATGGAAATGCAAGTACTCCTATATATTTATTTACAACAGACGGAATTTATATAGAACATAATAATGATATTTTTAAAAATATGTTTTATTTAAAAGAGGAAGAAAGAGGATTTTTTGCAGAAGAAAATTTGATTGTTCCAGGAAGATATGAAATAGAATTAAAACCAAGAGAATTAAAAGAAATAACTTTTGTAGCATCATTAGAAGATAATACAGAGCAAATAGATAGTAATAAAGTTTTTAAAGAAGAAATAGATAGAGTACAAAATATAATAGAAAATACTGAATTATTAAAAAATAAAACTAAATTAACAAAACAAGAAAAAGATTATAATAATTTAATGAAGGAATTGATTATAGCATCTGATACTTTTGTTTTGAACAGACCAACATTTGGTACTCATTCACTTATGGCTGGTTTTCCATGGTTTTTGGATTGGGGAAGAGATGCTATGATATCTTACGAAGGTTTATTGCTACTAACTAAAAGATATGATTTAGCAAGAGAAGTATTGTTAACATTTACTAGAGATGTAAAATTTGGTTTAGTTCCAAATGGGTATTCAGGTTTTGATAATAGACCATTATATAATAGTGCAGATGCCTCATTATTACTTTTTGAGCAAATAAATAAATTTTTACAATATACAAAAGATTATGAATTTGTAAGAAATAATTTATATGATAAATTAAAAGATATAATAGAAAATTATGTAAAAGGAATAGATTTAGATAATAACAATATTCATTTAAATGATGATGGATTAATATCATCAGGAACACCAGAAACTCAGAATACTTGGATGGATGTAAAAATAGGAAATTACGCAGTAACTCCTAGAAATGGCAAGGTTGTAGAGATAAATGCTCTATGGTATAATGCATTAAGAACTTTAGAAAATTTGGCAATTAAATTTGAAGATAAAAAACAAGCAGATTTTTGTAAAAAAATGTCATCAAAAACAAAAAAATCTTTTCAAGAGAAATTTTATAATAAAAAAAAGAAGTCATTATATGATGTTTTAGGTGACGATAAAATAAGACCAAATCAATTATTTAGTATTTCTACAACTTATCCTATAATAAAGCCAGCCTCAGAAATTGGAAAAACTATTTTTAAAACAGTGAAAACAAAATTATTAACAAAATATGGTTTGAGAACACTTGCAAAAGGAGAAAAAGGATATATTCCTCGATATGAGGGTGATGTTTATAAACGAGATACAGCATATCATCAAGGAATAGTTTGGGTTTGGCTTATAGGATTATATGCAGATAGTTTTAAAAATATAATTGATGATGAAAAAGATAGATTGGAAAAAGAAAAATTAATAATAGAATATGAAAAATTCATAAAGAGTGTATTTACAACTTTTAAAACAGAAATTAATAATCCAGAAGGAATAGGTTCAATTTCAGAAGTTTATGATTCACAAGCACCTTTTAAACCAGGTGGAACTTTTTCACAGGCATGGAGTGTTTCTGAGATACTAAAAATTATTAGTAAAATGAAATAATATATTTATATACAAAAGCGAACATTAACTTAGAATAAGTTTATAGTTCGCTTTTTATATGACATTAATTTTAAGGTAGGAAATTAAATGAAAGAAGAAAAAATTTTTTATAAAATAATTGATGATATTTGTAGAGAAAAAGAAATAAAACAAACTTTACTTTCATATGGTTGGATAAGAGAACTATCAAAAAATAATAAAATTAGACATATAATAGGTTATCAATTTGATATAAATTCTGCATCAAGCTATAAAATAGTTTCAGATAAATTTGCTACATATGAAGTTTTACATACTAATGGTATTCCTACAATCCCACATAAAATGATTTTCAATTCTAAAACAAGAAGTTTATATTATAATGATGAATTTATAGAAGAAGCTTTAAAAATTTTAAGAGCAAACAAAAAAATAGTTGTTAAAGCAAATGATTCATATAAAGGAAAAGATGTATACTTATGTTCAAACGAAAATCAGGTTCGTAATATAGTAAAAAAGCTTTTTGAAGAAAATAATGATACATTAAGTGCATGTCCATATATAGATATAGATTTTGAGTACAGAGTAATATGTTTAAATGGAAAAGTTTCTTATGTATATAAGAAAAAAAAGCCTTATATAACGGGTGATGGAGTTCATACAATAAAAGAATTAATATATGATAAATTTATAAAAAACAATATAAAACCATCCTTATTTTTGGAATTAGAGCTAGAAAAAATACCTAAAAAAAGCGAAGAAATAACTATATCTTGGAAACATAACTTGAGTAGTGGAGCAGAAGTAATTCTTGTAAGTGATAACGAAGAAAATATTGAAAAAATAAAAAATATTGCATTACTTTCTGCTAAAGCGGTAAATATTAATTTTGCGAGTGTAGATGTTTCACTAACATCTGACAAAAAAATACAAGTTATGGAAATAAATGGAAATGTTTGTATGAATAAATTTATAGATTTAGTACCAAATGGCTATGAAATAGCTAAGAGAATTTATAAAGAAGCTATAGAATTGATGTTTTAGCTTTTTTATATTTACATAATTTTAATCAAAAAAACTTGACAGTTTGCTATAATACATATAAAATAATAATGTAGGAAAAAATACAATATAAATTATATAAATTAAATGATAATTAAATTTATAAAATAATTTTGTTGTACATTGAAAATTTAATAGAAAAGAGGTAAATGTAATTATGCAAACAATTTTAATTATCGTTGCCACTCTTCTAATCTCAGCTGTAATTTTTATACCATTAGGAAGTATTATTAGAAAAAAAGTTGCAGAGTCTAAAATTCAAAGTGCAGAAAGTGAAGCTAAAAGATTAATTGATAACGTTAAAATAGAGGCTGAAAATTTAAAGAAAGAGGAATTAATTAAAGCAAAAGAGGAAGTACTTCAAATAAGAAATGATTTAGAACAAGAGATTAAAGAAAGAAGAGGTGACATCCAAACTCAAGAAAGAAGATTAATACAAAAAGAAGAAAACTTAGAAAAAAGAGTAACAGCATGTGAAGGAAAAGAAAAAGAATTAGAAAGAAAACATGCAGAAAATGAACAAACAAAACAAGAATTAGAAATGCTTAAACAAAAAGAAATGGAAGAATTGCAAAGAATTTCAGGACTAACAGAAGAACAAGCTAAACAACAATTATTAAGTATCTTAGATAAAGAAATTACTCAAGAAAAGGCAGTGATGATTCGTGATTTAGAAGCAAAAGCTAAAGACGAAGCTGTAAAAAATGCAAGAGAAATTATAAGTTTTGCAATTCAAAAATGTGCTGCAGATCATACCTCAGAAACAACAGTATCTGTTGTTTCACTTCCAAATGATGAAATGAAAGGTAGAATAATAGGAAGAGAAGGAAGAAACATAAAAGCATTAGAAACTCTTACTGGGATAGACTTAATAATAGATGATACACCAGAGGCTGTTATTATTTCTGGATTTGATCCATTAAGAAGAGAAGTTGCTAGAATAGCAATAGAAAAACTTATTGAAGATGGAAGAATACATCCTGCAAAAATAGAAGAAATGGTTGAAAAGGCAAAAGAAGAAGTTGCAACAACTATTAAAGAAGAAGGAGAAAGAGCTGCTTTAGAGACTGGTGTAAACAATCTTCATCCAGAGATTATAAAGTTAATTGGAAAATTAAAATATAGAACAAGCTATGGTCAAAATGTATTGAATCATTCAATAGAAGTTTCTAATTTGGCAAGAATAATGGCAGAAGAATTAGGAGTAAATTCAAAGATTGCAAGAAGAGCAGGATTATTACATGACATAGGAAAATCTTTAGATCATGATATGGAAGGAACTCATGTTGAATTAGGTGTAGAAGTTTTAAGAAAATTTAAAGAAAATGAGACAGTAATAAATGCAGTAGAGGCACATCATGGTGATGTAGAACCACTTACATTAGAAGCTGTTTTAGTTCAAGCAGCAGATGCAATTTCAGCTTCAAGACCTGGTGCGAGAAGAGAAACATTAGAATCATATATTAAAAGATTAGAAAAATTAGAAGAAATAGCAGATTCTTTTGAAGGTGTAGAAAAATCTTTTGCTATTCAAGCTGGTAGAGAAATAAGACTTATTGTTAAACCTGATAAAGTTTCAGATAGTGAAATGGTAGTAATGGCAAGAGAGGTTGCTAAAAAAGTAGAAAATGAAATGGAATATCCTGGTCAAATCAAGGTAAATGTAATAAGAGAATCTAGAGTAATTGATTATGCTAAATAAAAAAAAAGACAGATGAAAAATCTGTCTTTTTTCGTCTATTTTACTTGACAATACAGGGAGTAGAGAATATAATGCAAATATAACTTGCATGGAGGTACAAAATAGGAAATGTCTAATATTAATTTATATAATTCTAACAATAAATATGCAGAAGTTTCTGATGAAAAACTTATTGAAAAAATAAGATTGGGAGATTCTGAAGCACAAAATTATTTGTTAGAAAAATATAGAAATTTAGTTAGTATGAAAGCGAATAGATTTTTTTTAATAGGTGCAGAAAGTGATGATATGTTACAAGAAGGTATGATTGGTTTATTTAAAGCTATACAATCATTTGATTTAGAGAAAAATAATTCATTTAAGACTTTTGCTAATTTATGTATAGAAAGACAATTAATAACAGCAATAAAGACTTCAAACAGACAAAAACATATACCACTTAATTCATCGTTTTCACTGAATGTATCTGCATATGATGAAAATACTGATACTACTGTAATGGAAATATTAGATACGAATTTTGTGGAAGATCCTTTAGATACAATCACTAAAAAAGAGTACATAAAATTTATTGAAAATAAAATAGATCAAAATTTGAGTTCATTCGAAAAAAAAGTTTTGGATAAATATATTCAAGGTGAAAGTTATATAACAATAGCAAATAAGTTAAATTCACCAGTAAAATCTGTAGATAATGCTATACAGCGTATAAGAAAAAAAGCAATAAAATATTTAGGAAATGAAGATTAAACTATAAAATTTAAATATTTTATAGTTTTAAAATGCCCTCTTAGCTCAGGTGGTAGAGCACTTCCTTGGTAAGGAAGAGGTCGGCAGTTCAAGTCTGCTAGTGGGCTCCAAATTATTTAAAATAAAATTGTTTAATAATAAAACTATTAGAAGTTTTATTATTTCTTTTAATAAAAGAAGGGAATGAAATTTAAATGAAAATAGGAATAGTTGGACTTCCAAATGTTGGAAAAAGCACATTATTTAATAGTATTACAAAAGCAGGTGCTGAATGTGCGAATTATCCTTTTTGTACGATAGAACCAAATGTTGGTGTTGTTGCAGTTCCTGATGAAAGGGTTGAAAAACTCGCTAAAATTTATAATCCTCAAAAAGTAACAAATGCTATAGTAGAATTTGTGGATATTGCAGGTTTAGTAAAAGGAGCAAGTAAAGGTGAAGGATTAGGAAATAAGTTTTTATCACATATTCGAGAAGTAGATAGTATAGTTCAAGTTGTAAGATGTTTTGAAAATTCAAACATTGTTCATGTTGATGGAAATGTAAATCCTATACGTGATATAGAAACAATAAATCTTGAATTAATTTTTGCAGATTTGGAAACAATAGAAAAAAGAATTGATAGAGCAAAAAAAATGTTAAAAGCTGATAAAAAATATCAATTTGAAATAGATACATTGGAAAAAGTGAAACAAATATTAGATTCAGGAAAATGTGCAAGAACTATTGAATACACAGATGAAGAAAAAGAAGTTTTAAAAGATTGTTTTTTATTAACAATAAAGCCAGTGTTGTATGTAGCAAATATTTCTGAAAATGATTTAGATAATTTAGAAGAAAATAGTTATGTAGATGAAGTAAAAAAATATGCAGAATCAGAAAAAGCAGAAGTTATTCCTCTTTGTGTAAAAATTGAAGAAGAATTAAGTTCTTTAGAAAAAGATGAAAAATCTGAAATGTTAGAAGCATTAGGATTGAAAGAATCAGGTTTAGATAAACTTATAAAAGCAAGTTATAGATTATTGGGACTTATTTCTTTTTTAACTGCAGGTGAGCCAGAAGTTAGAGCATGGACAATAAAAAAAGGGACAAAAGCTCCACAGGCTGCTGGAAAAATACATTCAGATATAGAAAGAGGATTTATAAAAGCAGAAGTAATATCTTTTGATGATTTTATGAAATCTTCTGGTTCTATGGTACAAGCAAAAGAAAGTGGACTTGTTCGTTCAGAAGGTAAAGAATACATAATGCAGGATGGAGATATAGTACTTTTTAAATTTAATGTATAATATTACAATTATATTACAAACATTTCAAATATATAAAAAAATAAAAAAATGTAAAAAAAACTTGCATTATAAAAACAGATTATGTTATAATAAATACAGATGTTAAGTAATAGGGAGATGAAAAAATGGTAAAATTAAGAAAAGAAAAAATTTTAGTTAGTTTAGTAGTTATTACATTAATGGTATTAGTATTTGGAAGTTTAACTTCTTTAGCAACAACAATTCAACCAAATACAAATAGCAGTTCTAATACAAGCACAAATACTAATACAAATACAAATTCAAACAGTTCTGGAGTTTCTGCAACAGTTGGTTCATCATCAGATGATAATGAATCAAATACAAATAGAAATAATACAGCAAATACTAATAGAAATAACTCAGTAAATAATGCTAATAGAAACAGAAATACTTCAACAAATAGTAGTTCATTACCATATGCAGGTTCAGGATCTTCAGTAGTATTTATAGGGATAGCTCTTGTTGCTTCAGCATTATATGCATATAAGAAGGTATCAGATTATAATGTTTAATTATAAAACTAGCAAATAATAAAAGCACACGTATTTTGTGTGCTTTTTTTGAATATATTAATCTGTTTGATTATTATTATAAATATAATGAAATAGATATTAAAAAAATAAGTTTAAAATATAGAAAACTATTGATATTTAAAAGAAATTTTGTTATAATAATAAAGAATTTTTAGTTTACAAAAGATGTGGATAAATTTATTTATTTACATCTTTTTTATTTTATTATTATTGTGAGGGAGAAAAATGTTATTAGATAAGATAAAAGAAAAGAAATTTCATATAATCTTAATAATATTATTTGTTTTTATTTTAGGAGTTATAATAGATTTTAGAATAAATGTTAAAAAATATATTTCTACATCAACATTATTACTAATAAGAACTGAGCAAGAAGAAAATAAAACAATGAGATTAGGAAATTTAGAATTATCTAATAATTTAATATCGACTTTTGAAGAAGTGATAAAAAGTGATTCTACTATTAATGAAATAAAAGAAAGTTTAAATTTAAATATTAATAATGATGAAATTAGAAAAGATATCAAAATAGAAAAAGAATCAGACTCAGATACATTCAAAATACAAACAATAAATATAGATGAAAATATATCATTAAACATGAATAAACAGTTAATTGAGATTTTTTCTGGTAAATTAGAAGAGATCTATTCAGATGTAGAATTATATATTGTAGACTTGCCACATGTATCTGAATATAAGTACAGTATTTCTATAATATTTTTACCTATAATTTTTATATTACTTGGGATAATAATTTCAATAATTTATATTACTATTAGTATTATTATTGAAAAAAATATAAAAATAAGATTAGACATAGAAAAAGCAATAAATTTACGAAAATTAATAGAAATACCTTTAAAACAAAAATCTAAAACAGATAATGAACTTATATCATATGAAAGTGAAAAAACAAATACATCAATAGCTTTTAAAAAATTGAGATCAAATATACAATTTATAAATGTAAATAATCAAGAAAAAAATATAATATTGGTAACAAGTCCAAAAGGAAAAGAAGGAAAAAGTTATATAACTGCCAATATTGCGATTAGTTTTGCTGAAGTTGGAAAAAAAGTAATTATAATAGATTCTGATATGATATCAGGAAGACAAAGCAAAATATTTAATATTCCAAATAATTTAGGATTTTCAAACTATCTATCTAGTTTAGATTCAAATGGAATGGAAATAAAATTGCTTACTAATAATTTTATTAATGAAACAAGTATAAAAAACTTAAATTTAATAACATCAGGAACAATACCACCAAATCCATCAGAATTATTGGCTTCTGAAAAATTAGAAGATTTAATAAAAGATTTAAGTGTATTTTATGATGTTGTGATTATAGATGGTGCATCTATTTTAACTACTGTTGATTCACTAATTTTATCAAGATTTGCAACTTCAACAATACTAGTTACGAATTATAAAAAAACAAAACAAGAGGATATTTTAAAAGCTAAAAAAGATATTCAAAATATTGGTGGCAGACCAATAGGAATTATTATAAACAAAACTAAAATAAGAAAAAGTAAAAAAGAATTTAAAAAAATTTTTATATCAATTATTGAAAAAATAAAAAAATATATTATTAGTTTTATAAAAAAAATAAAAGATAAAATAAAAAATTCAAAACAAAAACTATTAACAGAAGGCATTGGAGAAAAAAATAAAAATATTGAAAAACAAAATCAACCTATAGAAGCAGAATCTTCTAAAAAGCAGAATATAAATCCTATCAATAAATTTTTTAATATAAAAAAAGAAAGTAAAAATAAAGAAAATACTAATGAAAAAGAAAAAAATGATATTAAAAATGAAACAAATGAAACTGTTTTAAAGAAAGATGATACTAATATAGATGTAAAGCCAGAAAGTAAAGTAAATAATTATATAAATATTTTAAAAAATAAATTTAAAAAAGCAAAAGAAGAGTATATAAAAAATGAAGATGAAATTTTAAAAGAAGAGTTGGAAAAAGAAAAATCAGAAAATAAAAGTAAAGAAAAAAATGAAGACGCTAAAAATGAGGCTATTAATAAAAAAGAAATAGTGTTAGAAAATATAAAAAAAATAAAGAAATATTATACAGATTTTATAGAAGATTTAAAACCTTTTTTTGATAATATCCAAAAAAGATTTACTAGCATGTTTGAAAATTTAAAAACAAAATTTAATAACATTAAAGAAAAAGCAATAAAGTCTAATAAGGATAATTCTAAAAATGAAGAAACAAATTTACCTCAAAAGAATTTTAAAAAGGAAAATATAAACAAAGAAAATTTAAAAGAAGAAAAAAATATTGAGGTTAATGAGAATAGTAATCAATATGAAAGTGAAAATAATCTAATATATAATGAAGAAAATAATACAGCTAAAGCAGAGAAAAAAGAAATTGATAATAAGGAAAATGATGAAAATATAGTATTAAATCAAGAAATCAAAGAAGATACTGAAAATTTAGACAATAAGAGTGATGAATCTGTATTAGTAGTTGTTGATGGAGATAGGGCATTTTGTAGAGTATTTAGCAAGGTTTGTTTTACAGAAAAAATGATAAATGGAGTAGATAAGTTAGATGGATTTGATAAAGATCAGTACTCTGGTGTATTAATGAGAACAAGAAAAGCTAAAATAGAAAGTATGTATGGACTTAATAAAAAACAAGTTAAGAGAATAGATCCTTTAGTATATATAACATTACTTGATTATGATGAATGTGTATGGATAGAAAGAAAAATGATTTCTAATACAGCTGAAACTTATATAAATACTATGGCTAAAGAATATGAAAAAAGAGAAGATGAGAGTAAAAAAGATTACGAAATTAGATGTAAAAGACTTAGAAAGAAAGA
Organism: uncultured Clostridia bacterium; assembly: GCA_944390285.1. Lineage (GTDB taxonomy): Bacteria > Bacillota > Clostridia > TANB77 > CAG-508 > Scatovivens. The sequence goes on along the minus strand of CALXPN010000001.1, from coordinate 41,173 downwards.
ATTAGAGGAATCTGAGATAGAAATAGAATATAAGATTGATAATTTGTGGAAAAATAAAAACTTAAGTTTAACCGATAAAGTTTTAATAAGATATTTTGCAAAAAACTATGAAATAAAAGATGAATTAAAAAGTAATATAGAAATGAAAAAAAGCATAGATAATAAAAATTTTTATAATGATGTTATAAAAAAAGCAGAAAATGAATTAGAAAAAATAAGTCAAGAAAATGAAAAAATAATGATAAATGAAGAATTGGTAGAAAATGAATTTGAAAAATTAAAAGAAGAAATGGAAAAAGCAGAGGAGAAAAAAAAACTAGAAAAGAAAAAGCAAAATATAGAGAAGAGAAATGAAAAAAAAGAATTATCAAAACAAAAGAAAAAAGATAGAATAAAAAAGATTGAGGAGAATAAAAGAAAAAAAGAAGAACAAAAAGAAAAAGCTAAAGAAGAAGCAAGAATAGAAGAAGAGTTATTAGAAGATAATTTATATCCTAAAACTAAAAATAATAAAAATATCTAAAAAATAAAATAGGTGATTTTCTGTTTTTGCTAAATCACCTATTTTTATGTAAAAAAACTAATAAAAATATTGAAATTGTTTAAATATATTTATATAATAAAATAAATTATTTAAATTTGGAGGAAAATATGGAAAGAGATAAAAAGCTAAATAGATATCTAGAAGAAGAATTTGTATATATGAAAGCAATGGAAAAAGCAAAAACTTATAAATCATCTGATGGAATAGATACAATAAATTTAAAAGATATTGATCCAGAAAAAGTAGATTATAAAGGTATTGATTATATTAAAAAAGATGATGGAACAGTTTTTGAAAAAGCCGATTTTGAAATAACTTTACCAAATGGAGAAAAAACAATTTTAACAGTTGATAAAAATGGAAATGATATATCTTGTAATTTTATAGATGAAGATGGAAAATCACAAGTGTTTTTATTAACTCCAGATATGCAAGCTAGAATTATGAAACAAGCAGTTGATGATAAAATACAAGGAAACATAGATACACAAACTTTGCAAGAGGCTTTATTTCCTAATTCTCCAGAAGAAATGGAAAAAGCTATAAAAGAAGATACTTTAATTCCAAAAAGTGCGGAAGAAACAATAGAAAAAGTTAAAGAAAAAAATCCAAATGCAGATATAGAAGAAGTAAAAAGTGAAGAAATAGAAAAAGATTCAGAAGAACAAGATATTGAAAAGGGAGAAGATTTAGAAAAAACAGATGACGAAACAGAAGAAGAATTAGAATTACCTGAAAATGTAAAAGATGTTGTAGAAGAGATAAAAGAAACAGATGGTTCAAGTTTAAAACATGTTTTAATAACAAAAAATCCTTCTAGTGTTGCAGACCAATTAATGGATTCAGCAGGAATTAACGAAAATGGAGAACCTGTATATTGTCTTCAGTTTAAAAATGGAGATTTAGGTGCAAGTCATGATAGAGTTGTAATAGTTCAAGGTGAAAGAGTTATAGATGAGCCAAGATATTATGAAGATGCAAGTAGATTTATGGATAGTTATAAAAACTCAAATGTTGTGGAAAATGTAGAAGATAATGAAACTAAAATATATTATACAGATATACATGGTCACACTATTGTAGCAGATATGAAGGCAGAACCACGTGATTTAAACTCAATACAAAAACAAGAATTAGCAGAAAAATTAGCAGAATTGTCTAGTCAAGAAAAGGCAATAAAAGCACAGGATAAACCACTAACAGAAAAATTAGAAGATCTTCAAAAAATTAATGGAAAAAGATTAGAATTGTTTGATGAATATGGATTAGATGTTCAAGAAATTAGAGATGAAATTCAAGGAGATTATGAAATTCGTGAAGATGTACAGGATAATATAGAAGATATGGAGGCAGAAAAAGAAGAGGAGCAAAAAGAGGAAGAACTTGATGAATATGATGGAGTAGATCCGAGAGATACTAGAAATAGATATTAGAATAGGAGAGAATTAGATGAAAAGAAATATACTTATCGGTGGAGCTTGGCCATATGCTAATAGCTCATTACATTTAGGACATATTGCAGGATTAATCTCAGGTGATTTTCTTGCAAGATATTACAGATTAAAAGGAGAAAATGTATTATATGTTTCAGGTTCAGATTGCCATGGAACACCAATTACAGAAAGAGCCAGAAAGGAAAAAATATCTCCTAAAGAAATTGCTAAAAAATATGACGATGAATTTAATAAAATGTTTAAAGGGTATCAATTTTCATATGATTTATATTCTAGAACATTTGATGAATACCATAAAGAAAAAGTAAAAATATTATTTAGAAAATTATATGATAATGGGTATATTTATGAAAAAATAGAACCACAGGCATATTGTGAGAAATGTCATAAATTCTTATCAGATAGAGAAATAGTTTTGAAATGTCCAGAGTGTGGAGAAGAAACTAAAGGAGATCAATGTGATAATTGTTTACATGTTCCAACAGAAGAAGAATTGAAATCTGGAAATTGTATAGAATGTGGTTCAAAAATAATTGAAAAGGACAATAAAGTATTATATTTAGCTCTTTCTAAATTTCAAAAACAAATAGAAGAACATACAGAAAAAGTAAAAAATGAATGGAGAGTAAATGCCCAAAATGAAACTATAAAATATTTAAAACAAGGATTATTAGATAGAGCTGTTACAAGAGATTTAGAATGGGGTGTAGATATACCTGTTGAAGGATATGAAGACAAAAAAATGTATGTTTGGATAGACGCTGTTTTAGGATATTTAACAGATACAATGAAATTATGTGAAAATAGAACAGACTGTTCATGGGAAGATTTTTGGAAAGAAGGACATAATAATAAAATTTATATGTGTCATGGAAAAGATAATATTATGTTTCATAGTATTATTTTAAATGCATTACTTTTAGGTCAAGAAGAGAATTATCATTTAGTAGATACAATAGTTTCTGCTGAATATTTAAATTTTAATGATCAAAAATTTTCTAAAAGTAAAGGTATTGGCATGACAGCTTTAGAGGCATTAGAACATTATGATTCTGATTCTTTAAGATATCATTTGCTTGCAAATGGACCAGAGAAAAAAGATACAAATTTTACAATAGAAGAATTTGAAAATACACACAATAGTGAGATAGTTAATAAATTCGGAAATCTTGTTAATAGGACATTAAAATTCAAGGGAATAGAAGAAATTCCAAATGGAGTATTAGATGAAAATATTGAAGTAAAAATCAAAGAAACATATGAACAAGCAGGAGATTTAATAGAAAAATTAGAATTTAGAGAAGCAATAAGAAAAATAATGCAATTAGTAGAAATAGGAAATAAATTTTATGATGAAAAAGAACCATGGGTATCTAAGAAAAATGATATTGAAGATTTCAATAACACTATTTTTACATGTAGTACAATAATTGCAAATTTATCAAATTTATTTGATATTGTTATGCCTACAGCTACAGGCAAAATTAGGAAATATTTAAAATTAGATGAACCAAAATGGGAATTTATTTCAGTAAATCCCAAAACTAAACTTGAAAATATAGAACCTTTATTCACTAGAATTTAAAATATTTTAATAAAAAAATAAAAGAGGAATATAAAAATGGGAAAATTATTTGTAATTGATGGAACAGACGGAAGTGGAAAACAAACTCAATTTAATTTATTACAAGAACATTTGAAAAAGGATAATATAGAATATAAAACTGTAAGTTTTCCAAACTATGATAGCCCATCTTCAGCTCTTGTAAAAATGTATTTATCAGGAGAATTTGGCGAAAATGCAAAAGATATTAGTCCATATATAGCTTCAACTTTTTATGCTGTTGATAGATATGCAACATATACTAAGGAATTTAAAGAGTATTATGAAAATGGTGGAATAATACTTGCTGATAGATATACAACTGCAAATATGGTGCATCAAGCTGGGAAAATTAAAGATAAAGAGGAAAGAAATAAATTTTTAAAATGGCTTTTTGATTTAGAATTTAATATATATGGACTCCCTGTTCCAACAAAAGTTTTTTTTCTAAATATGCCACCAGAAAAAGTAGAAATGCTTATTAAAAATAGAGAAAATAAATTTACACATAATAATAAAAAAGATATACATGAAAGAGATCCAAAACACTTACAAGATTCATATAATGCAGCTTGTGAGTTAGTAGATGAATATAATTGGGAAGAAATTAAATGTGTTCAAAATGGTGCTTTAAAAACAAGAAAAAATATACATAATGAAATATACAAAATTGTTATAAATGAAATACAAAAGAAATAAATAAACACGTGAGGGTGTGATTATGAGAGGTAAAATTGTAAATTTATGTATAGCATTTATGAATATATTATTTGGAAGTTTAATAATAATATATTCAATAAATGTACCACAAGATAAAACTTTAATGACTGTACAAGAAAATTATGTTGTGAATTATATTCTTATAGTTATATATATAATTATGGGAATTACAGTTCTGATAGATGCAATTCAAAGTTATAACCACAAGTCAGATACAACTTTTAATATTGGATATATGATAGGAGTTTTTTCTATAAGTTTTATTTTTATAAAAGAACCAGCAATAGGCGCTTTTAGTATAATTTCTGGATTAATGGTTTTTGTAAAAAGTATAAAAGAAAATCTAGTAGAATTAAATAGTACTACTGGTATTTCAATATCAATAGTTATGATGGTAGCTATTGCAATAACTGGAATTTTAAGTTTCAATTATGATGAAATAGGAGAATATATTAAAAATAAAGAAAACGAAGATGAACTTGCATATGTTGATGATTATTTTAAATATGTTACAGAACTGGATATACAAGAGCCATATATTAATGTAAAAAAAGATGGAAAATTTGGATATATAAATCCTAATGGAGATGTTGTAATAGATTTTAAATTTGATTATGCAAGTCCTTTTGTAAAAATTACTTCATATGATAAAAACTTTTATGTTGCTTTAGTTTGTGAGAATGGAAGTTCATACATTATTTTGAAAAATGAAAGAAAAGTTTTATCATATAGAACAGAATCAGCAGATATTGATTATAAAGCTAAATTAGAAGAACTTCAAAATATTTACAAAAATACATTAAAACAAACAGAAGATATGACTTTTGAAATCCAAAAAATTGATAATCATATAAATAAGATACCAGTATATCAAGACTCATATTCTCAAGAATATGATTTCAGATATGATTATAATGATGAATATGATATATTAGTTACACAATCAAATTTAGGATTAGGTGATACATATGAGCTTGCAAAAAAAGATGCATTAGATATAAAGATAAATCTAGATACAGATTATTTGGATTATGATTCGAGTTATTTGTATATTTTTTCAAATGGATCTATTCCTTTTTATGAAATTTCAAAAAGAACGCAAGGATGGTTTACAAGTTATGGCAAAAAAAATGTAATGACTGGAAAAGCACAGATTTTAGATTTTTATGGAGATAAAATTTTACTTAGAAATTATAATAATAATACAGTATATTTTATAGATGGAAGTGGTAATAGAGTTTCAGAAGAATATAAGGATATATTTGTATGTAATGACGGAAGATATATTGTAAGATGTGAAGATAATTCTTTTAAAATTATAGATGAAAATTATAATTCAGTTTTTGAAAAACAATATGCTACAATAAATCCGAGATTAATTGGACAAGGTTTATACTTAGTATTAGATTCTGTTGAAAACATAAAATTTAATGATTATAATTTAGCAGAATTTAATTGGAGTATTTTAAATTATGATGGAAATGTAATTTTAGATGGAATAGAACAAATATATGATGAAGTATATGAATTTCCAAATGAAGAAAAAGATGAAGAAGATAATTATATAATTTTTGAAGATAAGTTAAGAGATTTAGATTATAAATTTGTAGGTGATAAATTTTATTTAGATTATCAGAAATAATTATAAAAATTTAATTTTTGCGAATAATAACATAGAGCTTAAAAACTCTATGTTATTTTTTCTAGGAGGTGCAAAATATGAGTGATCAAAAAATTAAGTGTACTGTAGAAAGTTGTTTATATCATAATTGTGATAATAGTATGTGTGATTTAAAACAGATAGAAGTACAAGCTTGTCCAGGATGTTCTGGTGGAACACCTAAAGATGAATCAATGTGTGGAAACTATAAATGTAAAAACAAATAGAATTAGATTAAATTAAAGCAACATATTGGTATTCTAAAATATAGAATATTCATTTATGTTGCTTTTTATTTAATAAATTAAAATCTTAGTAAACTTTGATGTTTTATAAAAATTGCTTGACATATAAATATTAAAAATATAAAATGTAAGAGGAAATTAAAAATGAATAGGGGGAATTATTATGCCATTAGTAACAACTAAAGAAATGTTTGAAAAATCAATGAAAGAACATTTTGCAATAGGAGCATTTAATATAAACAATATGGAGTTTATACAAGCAATTACAGATGCAGCAGAAGAAGCTAAATCTCCAGTAATTTTACAAGTTTCTTCAAGCGCTATAAAATATGCTAGAATGGAATATTTACTAAAAATGGTAGAGGCAGCAGTAGAGACAACTACTATTCCAATAGCACTTCACTTAGATCACGGACCAGATTTTGAAACATGTAAAATGTGTATAGATAATGGTTTTACATCTGTTATGATAGATGGTTCTAAATATGATTTTGAAGAAAATATTGCTTTAACAAAAAAAGTTGTAGATTATGCACACTCAAAAGGTGTTGTAGTAGAGGCAGAACTTGGAAAGTTAGCAGGAGTAGAAGATGATGTAAATGTTGCAGATAGTGATGCAAGATATACAGATCCAGAACAAGCTTACGAATTTGTTCAAAGAACAGGTTGTGATTCACTTGCAATAGCAATCGGAACAAGTCATGGTGCATATAAATTTAAAGGTGAAGCTAAATTAAGATTCGATATATTACAAAAAATTAAAGAAAAATTACCTAATACACCAATTGTATTACATGGAGCATCTACTGTAATACCAGAATTAGTAGATATGTGCAATAATAATGGAGGTAATATTCCAGGAGCAAAAGGATGTCCAGATGAAATGTTAAAACAAGCTGGAGAAAATGGGGTTTCTAAAATAAATGTAGATACAGATTTAAGATTAGCAATGACTGCACAAATAAGAAAATTATTTAATGATGAACCATCTGTATTTGATCCTAGAAAATACCTAGGTGCAGCAAGAACAGAAATAAAATCTACAGTATTACATAAAATAAATGATGTATTCTGTTCTGCAAATAAAGCTTAAAAGGAAAATTTTTATTGAATAAACTTTCAAAAAAAGAATATATCTTAAAAGCAGCTAGGTTATATGGATTAACAGATTTTGAATTAAAAGATTTAGAAGATTATCTTAATGGTAATTTTGATAATAAATATATTGCTAAAAGAAATATTAAACTTTTTAGAATGTATCATACATATATAAGTCCAAAATATAATGAGCATATAAGTGTAGATGAAAATGGAATTATAGATTTAGATAATTATCTTTTTATAATTTCAAAAAGAAGATTGAAAGATAGTAAAATTGGTAGAGATTGGTTAATTAGTTCTAATCTTGATTCATATCTTATTACCAATAGACATTCTTCAGATATAAATAGTAAATGGATAAAAATTTCAGAAAAAAATAATTTTTTATTACCACAAATTGCAAAGCAATTAGAGTTGCCTGCAACAATATATTATAAAGGAAAATTTCCAGAAAAAAGCCAAAGATTAGAATCGGTATTTTTTATGACCAAAGATCTTTTAAAAGATGGAGAAAGCTTAATACTGGGAGATGAAATATATAAAAGAAAAAAAGATAGAGTAAAAATAGATTTTGAAGATTTGCTATCTGAAACAGCTAAATATATAAAAAGATATTATAAAAAGAATAAAATTAACTCTAGTGAAGCAGAAAAAGTAAAAGATGAAGTAAGAAAAGGTTTAATAAAACAAACTATATTTAATAAATTAGTTTTTAATAATAATGAAGGAAATTCAAAATGGGGATTAATAAAACAAGAAGATTCTACATTAAAACTTGCTCCAATCTATAGTTTTGATTACTGTTCAGGAGTTGAATCCTCTGGAAAAAGCCATCATAGAGTATTACACAAAAAAGAAGATGTAGAAACCTTTATTCAAGAATATGCAGATGAAGAATGGTTTAGAAAATGGATTAAAGAAAAAGTTATAACATTAGATATAGATAAAGCAATAAATGATATGAAAAATGAAACAGGAATGAATTTAACTGAAAAAGAAAACGAATATTATAAATTTTCTTTAAAAAGAAATCTTGATAGGATAAAAAATGCATATATGCAAGTTTTTGGAGAAAGTGATTCTCCCAAAAGAGTAAAAGAAGAACCAGAAGATGAAATAAGATAAAAAATGGATCTATTTATAAGATCCATTTTTTATAGCTTGTTTTATTTTCATTTCAGCATCTTTTTTTGCAATATCTTGTCTTTTATCATAAAGTTTTTTTCCTTTTCCAATTCCTATTTCTAATTTTGCTTTATTACCTTTCATATATAATTTTATAGGAATTATAGAAATTCCTTTTTGTTTAATCAACCCATATAATTTATTTATTTCTCTTTTATTTAATAGTAATTTTCTTATTCGCAACGGATCTTTATTATATATATTTCCAAATTCATATGGACTGATATGCATTCCATAAATATATACTTCACCATTTTTTATATTAACATAAGTATCTTTAATATTTACTTTACCATTTTTGATAGATTTTATTTCAGTTCCAGTTAAAACAATACCAGCTTCTAAAGTATTTTCAATTGTATAATTATGATATGCAGTTGGATTTTTTGCAAGTATTTTTTCCACCATAGATTTATCCTTTCTAAAATTTTGATTTTAATTTAATAAAAAATCCTTTTTATAACTATAACATAAAAAAATATTTTTATCAATCTGTATAATTTGAGAATTAAAGAATTAATAAGATAATACAAGTAAATAATATTCATATGAATCAAATTTTATTTAATAAAAAAAATAATAAGTTAAAATATATATTTAAAGTTCAATTAATAATTTCAATTGTAATTATTTTTATAATCTCAGTATCTGTTATAGAAAAATATAAAAAAGCAGAAAAATTGGAAAAAATTTCTAAAATAATAAATAATAATATAAAATTATCATATGTATATAAATCAAAAGAAAATTTGAATGATAGTAGTTATTTTGGAAAAATATATATTGAAAAAATTAATGTAGACTATGTTATTTTTAATAAATATAATCAAGATTTGCTTAAAATAGCTCCTTGTAAGTTTTATGGAACAAATCTAGGAGAACCAGGAAATATTGCAATAGCAGGTCATAATTATAATGATGACAGTTTTTTTAGTAGATTTGATGAACTTGATTTAAAAGATGAGATATTATTAACAGATTTAAATTCCAAAGAATATAAATATATAATTTATGATATATTTGAAGCAGAAGAAGATGATTTTTCAGTTTTGATACAAAAAAAAGAATATGATCTGACATTACTTACATGTAATAATGCAAATAAAAAAAGAATAATAGTAAAAGCTTACATGAAAAAAGATTGAAAAAAATAAGAATAAGTAGTAAAATATTTATGAAATTTATTTTAAGGGGATTATAATTATGGAAGAAGAAAATAAAAAGCCAATAGTTACAATTGAGATGGAAGACGGAAATAGTATAAAAATAGAATTAAATCCAAATGATGCACCAGAGACAGTTAATAATTTTATAAGTTTAATTAAAAAAGGATTTTATAATGGATTAATTTTTCATAGAACAATTCCAGGTTTTATAATTCAAGGAGGAGATCCAGAAGGCACAGGAATAGGAGGACCTGGATATACAATAAAAGGTGAGTTCAAGGAAAATGGAATAAATAATACTATATCACATACAAGAGGAACTATTTCTATGGCAAGAACAAATAAACCAAATAGTGCAGGATCACAATTTTTTATTGTTACAGATGATTCTACTTTTTTAGATGGTCAATATGCAGGGTTTGGAACTGTAATTTATGGAATGGATGAAGTAGATAAAATAGCTGAAACAGAAGTAGTTACTAGAAGTCCATTTAACAATAAAAAAGATAGACCATTAAATCCACCAATTATGAAAAAAGTAACTGTAGAGACATTTGGAAAAGAATATCCAGAACCAAATAAATTTTAATTAAGGAAGAAAAATTGAATATATATAAGAATTTAAATGAATTAATTGAATATATAGAAGAGAATTTAGAAGAAAATATAGATTATAATGAACTTGCAAAAATTATAGGAACAAATGAATATACAATGAGGAGAATATTTTCACTTTTAACAGATGTTCCTATATCTGAATATATAAGAAATAGAAGATTATCTAATGCAGGTTTTGATTTATATAATAGTAATGAGAAAATTGTTGATATAGCTGTAAAATATCAGTATGATAATGCAACATCTTTTTCTAGAGCTTTTGAAAAATTTCATGGTATAAAACCAAGTAATATAAAAAAACATCCAGAAAAATTAAAAATTTATACAAAATTAAAATTTAATGAAAACATAAATGAAAATTCTAGTATAGAATATAGTATAATAAGTTTAGATGAAATAAAGTTATGGGGAAAAGGTATAAAAACTACATATTCTACAATAAAACAAGATGCACCTAATTTTTGGATTAAGATGAATAAAAAATACGAAAAGAAATATGGATTAGGAGATTATGGTTTAACTTTTTATGAAGCGAGATTCGATAGTCCAAATTTTGAATATTGGATTGCATATGAAAAAGAAATAAAAGAATTTAAAAAAATAGTTATACCTAAATCAAAATGGATTAGTTTTAAACTTGATTCTCAAGAACCTATAGACATACATAAATTAACAAGAGAATTTTATGAAAAGTTTATTCCAAGTTCGAAATTCAAAATAAGACCACTTCCAGAACTTGAGTATTATACTGATAATATGACAGAACTTTTATTTCCAATTGAAGATTAATATTTTTAAATAAATTTGTATTTTAGAGATTTTAATAACTGACTTTTTTTGTTTTAAAAAAGTCAGTTATATTTTTTAAAAAAATAATATAATATTTTCGGAATATTTTATATGAAGGTGATTTTATGGGAAGGAAAAAATATTTTGAAGTGTTCTTTACAACCGATTTTGTAAATGAAGAAAATTGGAATAATTTTCTTTTATATATTTCAAAATTAAATGGACTATTTAAGAAATGGAAAATTTATATTCGCTTTGAGAAAAATAAAGTTAGATATTTTATAAAAACTAATCATGAAATACCAACTACATTAAGTAATTTAGGTGATTTCCTAATAAAGAAAGTAGAAAGCCCAGAAAAAATAAGAGTAGTAAATATTTTTAAAATGCCATATATTATGACAAATAAAGAAAAAACAATTATAGATGTGTATGATAGAAACGAAAGTAAAAAAAATAGAATTTTACAAGAAGCAGAAATTACAATTTTACCTTATAAAAAAGATAATTATTTGAGTTCAACTAAATTAATTTTTAAAACTAAATATAATAATATTTCTAAAAAAGCAATTTTTAATATACCACATATTTTTTTAAGTATAGATTTTTCAAAACACACTAGATTTATACATAAAAAGAATATAAAGAAATACTTAAATATAGAAAAAAGTTTAAGTTTATTTGAAAGTGATCAAAAAAACAGTATTTTAAAGATCGATGCTTTTCCATATTTAACAGATGATTATTATTTAAATTTAAACAATTACGATTTTGATAAACATTCTATGATTATAGGTGGTTCTGGAACTGGAAAATCAAAATTAATAACATTACTTGTAGATAATATTAGTAAAAATTATGAATATAAAAATAAATATAAGATAGTTGTAATAGATCCACATTGCTCTTTAGAAAATGAAATAGGTGGTTTAGATAATACAAAAGTAATAGATTTTAAATCACATAAAAACAGTATAGATTTATTTAAAAGTGAGAAAAAAAATGTAGTATCAGAAACCGAAAATTTATTAGATACATTAAAAAGTCTTATTGCTGATGAGTATAATTCTAAATTAGAAAGAGTTTTAAGACATTGTATATATTTATTAATATATACAGAAAAAATGAATTTAATAACTTTAAGAAAGCTTTTAACAGATAACGAATTTAGAAATAGACTTTTAAATGAAAATAGAAATATTTTACCAGAACCTATAATTACTTTTTTTCTTAAAGATTTTAATGAGTTAAAAAATAAATCACATCAAGAAGCAGTTTCTCCAATTATATCTTTTATAGATGAAATGACAATACTTCCTGTATTTGGAGAAAAAAACAAATTGGAAAATCTTGAAGAAACTATTAATGAAAATTTCTTATCAATAATATCACTTGATGAAACTTGCATAGGTGAAAAAATTACAAAAACTATTTCAGGTCTTGTTATGACACAACTTTTTAATCTAATGCAAAAAAGAAAAATAGAAGAGCATATTATTTTTATAATAGATGAAGTTGCGATTGTACAAAATCCTATTATAAAAAGATTTTTATCTGAAAGTAGAAAATATAATTTGTCTTTAATATTATCTGGACAATATTTTAAACAAATAGATGAAGATATACAAAAAGCAATATTTTCTAATGTGGTGAATTATTATACATTTAGAGTATCTAGAGATGATGCTATTATATTAAGTAGAAATATGTTAATGGAGCTTGCAGTTCATGATTCACATTTTGCAAAAGTAAAGATGCTTTCAGAACTTGCAAACAGAGAATGTATCTTAAGACTAAGCCGTTTTGGACAAGTTATACCAGCTTTTAGAGCAAAAACTATAGATGCAAAATCTTATCCAAGAAAAAAAGAAAAAGAAGAAATAGATGAAGTAAAACCTGAAAAAATAGTAAAAAGTAAAAAGAAAATTATTATAAATAATGATATAAGCTTAAAAGAAATAATGAAATCACAATCAACTGGAAGGAGGAAACTCGCAAATGAAGGATAAGGAAGCAAAAGAAGTAGCAAATAAGATTTTTGTTAATATATTTCAAAAGCCAAATCCTTATAGTTTAGATGAATTATTATCTAAGTTTGCTTTTGATATAAAACTTCCACAAAAGGTTATAGATGGTTTCACATCTAAAGTAACTTGGGCAGAATCTATAAATCCGAGTAAATTCATTAGTCAAAAAAATATGGAGCTTTATGATAAACAACATGGATGGATGCAAAAGAAAAAAGAAATTAGTTCTCTACAAGATATTTTGAAAGCTTGGAAAAAGGTAAATTATACTACAACAGAAAGACTATATGACTCTGAAAATGTACATAAAAGTGATACTATATATAGGTCTGAGAATGTATACAGATGCTTAGATTGTAGAGAATGTAAAAATATACTTTTTTCAGATGGTTGTGCTTCTTCAGAATTCATACTTGGTTGCCAAAGAACAGGAGGTTCAAATTTTTGCATTAGAGTAGATGATTCAGGAAGTTGTATAAATAGTTATAATGTCATTTGTTCTGCACAAATTAGTAATTCATTTTTTATTCAAGATTGCAAAAATTTAGAAGAATGCATGTTTTGTTCACATATATCTGACAAAAAATATTGCATTTCAAATATGCAATTTGAAAAAGAAGAATATTTTGATATAAAAAAAGATATCATTAGTTGGATATTAAATGGATAATTTGCTATTAAAGCATTTCTATGATATAATAATTACTGGATAAACTTTATCAAAAATTAAATGCTTATCGTATAATAATTGATGTAAGATAAGCAAAAAAACAACAAGGAGGGAACGAAAGAAAATGAAACTAGAAGGAAAGAATGTAGGCTCTGTTTTACACCATATTAATCAAAAAAGAGGGATTAATATGGAAAAAGAGAAACTAGAAAAATGTGCAGACTTCTTGACAAAAGAAGAATGCACGATTCTAAAAGAAGCCTGTTACGAGTTTACCATTACTTCAAAAAAAGAGGAATGGAAAGTTCTTATCCCGAAAATTCGGGATCTCTCATATTTATACATATATGAGAGTGAAAAGGAAGAAACACTCCTGATTCCAGCATTTAAAGGAATAACACTGGATAATTGGAAACTTGCAGTTGCTTCCATAAAACTCAGACACAATATCTTTTATTTGAACGATAATCCAGGATTATATGACGCAACTCCTGAAATATTTTTCGAAAATCTGAAAAAGCTTCTTCACAAATATTTCAGTGAAGAATTAGGCAAAACGGTTCTTTATTATTATGGATTTATTGATGGTAGAGAACATACTTTTAAGGAGACCGGAGAATATCTGGAGATGAGCAAACAAACAATCCGGATGAGAATGAATGACTTCTGGAGGAAAGCACGTAGAAACAAAGAATTTGTACGTCTTGTGAGACATTCGCCAGAGTGGTATGAAAAAAACAAGTACACATTGGAAGCAGAACAGCTTGAGATGAAAACAAGGTCCTATTTTGCTGCTTGTGATTGGGCGAGTGTGAAACTCTTGAATCTACCGGAGGATACGGCAGAAATTCTTGAGGAAAAAGAACTGCGAATTTTCGGCGAAATAATTTATGAGACCGAAAAATTCCAGAGCTTGCCTGAGATGCATAAGGCCAAAGCAAAACAAGCCTTAAAAGCATTCTTTCGGGAAATGGTCGAAAAGACTATTTAGCTATTAAAAAAACAGAAGAAACCCCTATGCTTATTGAAAGAAAAGCATAGGGATTTCTTTATTGTTCAAAATTATCATCAGTACTTTCTCCATACATATTATCTGAATCACTTCCAATTATATTTGTATGTTCATCTTGAGAATCAGAATTGTTATTATCAGTAGAATCACTCTTTATTGTATTTGTATCTGGAGTATAAGATGTATTTGTATTTAGTGTGTTTTCAGTATCTATCGTATTTGTATTTGGATTATTAATATCTGAATTCATATTGTTTGAATCATTAGAAGGAGAAGATATATTAGGAGTATTATTTGTATAAGATTCTTGAGGAGCAGTTTGAGTAGGGTTATTATTTGTACTGTCAGTTGGTGAATTATTTTCAATATTTTGCTCATTAGAAGAATTTATTTTGCCTCCAGAATGAGTAGTACAATATGAAGTAGGAGCAGTATTTTTTAGAAAATACTCTGTATATGTATTAGTACAACCTGTATTTGCAAGTAATCCAGAATCCTTGCATAATGTTACAGTTGTAATACCAGAAGGTGGATCTCCAAAACTTGCATTTTCAAGTCCAGAATGAATGTTTTTCATAACATTTGACCAGATTTGACCTGCTGGGTTTTTTCCGCTAAAATGAATAGTTTCATTTAAATCATAACCAAACCAAGTAGATGCTGTATAATATGGAGTAAATCCGCAAAGCCATCTATCATATTCTTCATTTGTTGTACCTGTTTTTGCTGCAACATCTATTCCTGAAATTTTACAATATTTTGCAGTACCTTGAGAGCCAACAACTGGTTCTGTAAGTAATGATTTTAAGATATATGCTACTTCTTTAGAAAGTGCTTTTTTCTTTGTTTGTTTAGATTTCACAACTGTTTTTCCAACTTGATTTTCTATTTTTGTATAGAAAGTAGGTTCTATATAAATACCGTCATTTGCAATACAAGCATAGGCAGCAGTCATTTCTAAAGGACTTATACCTTTATCTAGTCCACCTAAAGCTAAGTTTAAATTACTATCTACATCTGTAAGAGTTGTTATTCCCATTTTTTTCATGTATTTTATAGAAGTTTCTGGAGTTATTTGTTCCATCATTTTTACAAAAGGTATATTTTGTGATGATTCGACAGCTTGTCTTACAGTGATTACACCTCTATAATCATTATAATCTGTTGGAGAATATCCTTCATCTGAGCCATCATCAAAAGTAGTAGGTTCATCTACATAGATACTAGCAGGTGTGATTATTTTTTCACTTAAACCAGGAGCAAGTACAGCAAGTGGTTTACCAGCAGAACCAGTTTGTCTTAAAGCTTGAGTTGCTCTATTAAAGCCTCTAGAAGTTGTTTTTTCTCCAAGACCTCCGACACAACCTACTACATAACCTGTTTCTTGTTCTATTATAACCATAGCTGCTTGAGAAGTTGCAGAAGAATCATTCTGTGATTTTAAAATATATCTTTTTTTAGAAAATTCATCTTCGATTTCATCTTGGATTTTACTATTTTGTGTACTATAAATCTTTAAACCAGCCATATTAATATAATTTGTTGCAAAATCTTCAGATATATGTTTTTTTTCTGATATATCTTCTATAATTTCAGTAAGTAATGCATCTGTATGATATGAATAGATAGAACTATTGTTTTCTGTTTCTATTTTTCCATTTTTAAATTTTATTCCACTATCAACTTGAGCTATAGCTTCATTATATTCACTTTCTGAAATATATTCTAATTCATACATTTTAGCTAATACTGTTTTTGTTCTAGAATTTATCTTTTCTGTATTATCTTTTGACTCATCAAATGGGTTATAGGAATTCGGAGAATTATTTATTCCAGCTAAAAAAGCGCATTCTACTAAATTCAAATCTTGAGCTGATTTATTAAAATAATAATTTGCTCCCATTTCAACCCCATATATATTTGGTCCAACATATATGATATTAAGATAAGTTTCTAATATCTCATCTTTAGAAAGAACCCCTTCTAATGCAAAAGCTCTAAACCATTCATTTATTTTTCTTGTTACTTTTGAAGAATTATCACCAGTTAAATTTTTTACTAATTGTTGTGTAATACTACTCCCACCGAAAGATGATGAACCTAGATTACTAATATATGATAAAATGGCAGCACCAGTTCTGGGTAAATCTACTCCGGAATGTCTATAAAAACGTTGATCTTCAATTGAAATATAAGCATTTTTTAAATTATCTGGCATATCAGATAAAGATATATTTTTAACATTTTTATGTGTACCAAGTTCGGCAATAACTTCACCATCTGTATCTAAAACAGTAGAAGGAGTATTTGCTATCATATCTTGTGCTAAATTTTGCCATCTTGAAATAGATATACCAGTTCTAATAGCAAGTATTAATATTAAAATAAAAACAATAACTAAAATAATTTTTATTTTTTTTAATTTTGAACTTTTATTAGTATTTTTATTTACAATTTCATTTTCAGGAATAATTTTGTGATTTTTATTAGCTACATTATTTTTTATTCTATTCAAATAAACATCTCCTTTATCTAGTAAGATTTTATATAGAGCATATCAAATATTTAATAAAAAGTAAAGGAAAAAAGAGTATCAAATTTCTGGTATACAGATAAAATTTAATAAATAGTAATAATATGTTGAAAAATGTAAAATATAAATATATAATTTAAATATATTAAATTAAATATATTAAATTTGGGGAGGATAAAATATGAATGGAAAAAAAATTAAAACCATAGTTGCAATAATATTGGTACTATTTGTAATTATAGGTTGTGCACTTGCATATGCATATGTACAAACAGATATTTTTAAAACACCAGAACAATTATTTAAAAAGTATTTAGCAAAAAATGTAGAAGAATTAAAAACTACAAATTTAAAACCATTTGATGAAATTTTTAGTAAAATGCAAACAGGAAAATCTGAGACGACTTTTAATATTGAATTAGAATCAGATGGAGAAAAACTTGCTATAAATTCTAATGCTATATCTGATACTCAAAATAGAGAGACATATATAGATACAAAAATAAAAGATCAAGATGATAATGTATATTTTAATTTAGAAGTATTGGCAAACCAAGATGTTTTTGGAGCTCAAATAGATGAATTTAATGATAAATATATAACAATTGAAAATAGAGACTTAAAAAAGTTAGCTGAAAATTTAGGAATGGATCAAGAGACTATTAATGAAATTCCAGATAAAATAGATTATTTGAATTATGAATATTCAGAAGAAGACATGCAAAAATTAAGCAACTTGAAAGAGAAATATTTAGAAAAAATTAATTCTCAAATTTCTGAAGAAGCATACTCGCTTGAAAAAAATGTTCAAACAGATATATCTGGAACACTTATAAATGCGAATAAATATACACTTATGTTAAGCACAAAAGAAGTTGCAAGAATAGAAAATAATATTTTTACAGAACTTTTTGAAGATTCAGATTTTATAACATTATATGAAAAAACGGGAAATAAAGAAGAACTAGATAAATTAAAAGAAGATATAATTATTACAGATGAAGAAATAGAAAATATGGAAGATAAACCAGTGTATTTTTCTGTATATGAAAATAATGGTAAAACTATAAAAACAGAGATTACTTGTGAAAGTGATAGCATAGCTTTCTTAATTGATAACAAAGATAATGAAAGTACATTAACATTGATAATATATGAAGCAAAAGATGATGAAAAAGAAGTAGGAGAGACATCAATAATAAAATTTAATAATAAATATGAAAATAATGTAGGAACAATGTCTTTAAGTGTGGAGACTGCATATAATGAACAAGATATTGAGATTGTTAAAGAAGAAAATTCACAAGATGAAACTTGGGCAGAATATTATAATGATGATTATTATGCTGAAATGTATAAAAATGAAATTAATGAGATAATATTAACAACAGAAAAACAAGATGATAATAATATGATTACTAAAATAGATACAAATTCAATAAATAAAATTTTGGAAGATGATTATACAGAAGTAAAAACTGCAGAAATTTCATATAAGTTTAATACAAATACTGAAATTCCAAAAGTTTCAGAAGATAATTCAATTGTTATAAATGATTACACACAAGAAGATTTTGAAGCACTTATGCAGGAATTATTTGAAAATGCTTATAATTCTTATGATGAAAACCAATATTCAATAATAGGTGCATTGGTTAGATATTTTATGATGGGGACAGTGTTATCAGAACCAAATTTAGATGCAGGATATTATAATTACTAAAATAGAATTATATATTTAATAGATTTTCCCAGTTACTATAATAAAAAAATATTACAAATATCTTAAAGTCAAGCAAGTTTTCACAGAAATTCTAAAGTTAAAATTGTCAGCGCCCTCAAGAACAAGCTTGAGATTCCCTCACAAATTTAACTTAAGAATTTCTAAATTCAAACTTCTTTCCAAACGATATTTTATATATTTTTTTATTATAGTAACTGGGTTATTTTTATAAAAATTTTTAAATTCTCGTGTCTCTTTTTGCAGTAATAATGAATATTATATTGCATGGAGGTAAGAAATGAAATTAGGTTTAAGTTTATCTGGTGGTGGTATAAAAGGAATTGCGCATGTAGGAGCTATAAAGGCTTTAGAAGAATCTGGAATAAAATTTGATTATATTTCTGGGACTTCATCAGGTAGTATTATAGCAACATTATATGCATGTGGATATAAAACAGAAGAAATTTATAATATATTTAAAAAATATGCAAAATCAGTTAAATATTTTGATTACAGAAATATTTTGAAATTATTAAAAAATATTTTTTCAGGGAAAGGTTTTTTAGTAGATGGTTTAAATAGTGGAATTACAATTAAAAATTTAATAAATAAAATGTGCGAAAAGAAAAATATTGAAAATATTAATCAAATAAAAATGCCACTTTTGATACCTGCAGTAAATATTTATAATGAAAAACTATATGTATTTTCTAATAATATTTTGCAAAATAAAAGTGAAGATATAAAATATATTAGAGATATAAATATAGGAACAGCAGTTCAAGCAAGTTGCAGTTATCCGGGAATATTTTCACCTTGTGAATATAATGATACATATTTAGTAGATGGAGGAATAGCTGAAAATCTTCCATGGAGAGAAACTAAAAGAGCAGGAGCTGATAAAGTCTTAAGTATCGTCTTTAGCAATAAAAATCCAATAGAATGCTGCAAAAATATATCTGAAATTGTAAGCAAATCTTTTTCAATCTTATGTCATGAGCTTTATAAATATGAATGGGATGGAACAGATTATTTATTAAATATTAAAACCGAAAAAGTAGGCCTTTTAGAAACAAAGAAAATGGATTATTTGTATGAAGAAGGATATAATCAAACTATAAAAAAAATACCAGATATAAAAAATAAATTAAATATATAAATTAAAATAATTGTATAATTTTAATATTTGTGGTATATTTTAAAAATATAGTAGTGTAGTAGAAATTTGAAGTTAATAAGGAGTTTTTTATGCCAAATTTAGAATTATATATATTATTATTTTTTACTTATTCATTTGCGGGTTGGTTTATGGAATCTGTTGGAGGAATTATAAATGTTAAAAAATTTATAAATAGAGGCTTTTTAATAGGTCCATATTGTCCTGTATATGGAATAGGAGTAGTTATAATTACAGTATTATTAGGAAAATATAAAAATGATATTCCAGCTCTTTTTTTCTTATCTATACTTATTTGTGGAACTTTAGAATATTTTACAAGTTATATTATGGAAAAATTATTTAATGCTAGATGGTGGGATTATAAAAATAGAAAATTTAATATAAATGGTAGAATTTGTTTAGAAACTTTAATACCATTTGGAATAGCAGGGTCATTAATTTTATATTATGTAAATCCATTTTTCGAAAATTTATATTTAATGATACCAGATACAATAAGACATATTATTGTAAGTATTTTAAGTATTCTATTTATTATAGATGTTATTGTCTCTTTTAAAATTATTTCAAGCTTTAAAGGAGAAATTTATGCAAATAAAGATAATACAGAAGAAATTAGTGAAAAAGTAAAGGATAAAACAGAAGATGTACTAATGAAGGCAGAATCAGATATGATAACATTTAGTAGAAAAGTAAGAATAAAAGGTTTAAAATGGCAAAAAAGTATTAAATATAAAAGAGATCGAATATCTTCTGTAATTTCTGAAACTCCAAGAGAACTTGCTAAACGACTAGATTTTCAAAGAAGTGTTATGAGAAATAGAATAAATGAAGAAAAAGAAAAGTTAAATACTCAATTAAGATTAAAATATTCCGAGTATGAATTGAAACAAAAAGAAAAAAAATTAGTATTTAATGAAAATGTCCAGAAAAGAAAAGATGATTTAGAAAAATTGCAGAAAGCTTCAAAAGAAAAAGTAGATAATACCATAAAAAATATAAAATCTTCATCAGAAGAATTTACAAATAGAATTAAAAACGAATTTAAATCAAAATCAATTTTAACAAAGAGATTAATGGAAGCTTTTCCAAGTTTGCAAGTAAAAAGATTAAAAGATAAAAACAATAAGAGACAAAAATAGTATAAATGCTTGAAGAAAAAGTTTTTTTGTGGTATTATTTTTAGCGAAATAAATAAAAGATGGGAGATTACAATATGAATGAAAATATAACAGATGAAAAATATATAGGATTAATTTGTAATGGAGAATTTAATGCCATTCCAGATTTTAAAATAGGAGAACTATTTGAATCCTTTTTTGATAATATAAATTATAATGTTGTAAAAACAGAAAACGAAGTTTTTGTAGATTTTACTGGTGAAGCAATATGTGACGATAAACCATGTACAATTCTTATAAAGTTTTTTATAGAAGATAATGTTGAAGATTTTGAAATATCAGAAGTGAAAGTTAATGATGATATTCTTAATGAATCAGAAATATTAGATCTATTAGAAGATATAGCTTATGTTGGTGGAGCTGTTATGGAAGAGGATAAATTTGATTATTGTGATGGTTGTATAGATGGTGATTGTGCTAATTGTCATTTTGAAGATGATGAAGAAGATGAACACGATAATGATGACAATGAAAAACAATAATGAAGATTATATTATAAAAATTAGATAAGACAGTAGTTAATAAGAAATATTATAGTAATAATGATAGTTATAAAAGTAATAATTATAACTATCATTATTTTTTATCACATAATAACTTTAAAAACAATATTATATATAAAGGAGGAGGATTTATGTTTTTTTGTAAGTTTAAAAAAATAATTGCTGGAATTTTGATAGGATTCGGAATGGGAGTTTTATTAATATTATTTCTTCCTCCTATTGCCTGGATATGCATTATAGGACTTGGAATGCTAATAGGGGGCATTAAATTCTTATTAGGTAAATAATGAAGGGGGAGATATTATGACTATTGTAGTTAAAAAAGTACCAAAATTTTTAAGAGGATTTGTTAAATTTATATTTGGAATAAAATCTACATAAGATAAAAAAAGAACAAAAATATGGGCATATATCAAGTTTTAAACAAATAAAACTTACGATATGTCCATTTTTGTTCTTTCATTTTTATTTTATAAATTAAACAGCTCTTTTTACTTTTCCAGAACGTAAACATTTAGAACATACAGAAACTCTTTTTACTTCTCCATTTATTATAGCTTTTACTGTTCTTAAATTTGGTTTTACTGTTCTAGTTGTTCTTTTACTGATATGAGAACGAGTAACACTAAGTTGTTTTCCAAAGCTTGTTTCTTTTCCACAAATTGCACATTTTGCCATATCTAAAGCACCTCCATTTAATTTAATAAACTGACTATTTAATAGTCTAACATAAAATAATAAAAAAAACAAGTGAATTTTTAAAAAAATTAAAAAAAATATAACAAAGTTTACATAACAAAAAATAATTTTGTTGACTTTTACGAAAAATATAGTATAATATAAGATGTAGTAGTAAGAGAGGAGAAAAATATGCTAGCTAAAATGTGGAAAAAAATATTGCTTGCTATATGTATTATCGCATGTATTTTCAATATTATGTCAAAATTAGTGAATAGACATTCATTAGAAAGTAATTTGGAAAGAGCAAATGATGGAAATACAGTATTAGATTCTATTAGGCAAGAAAATGAAGTCACTAATTTAAACGAAGAAAATATTGTAGAATCTGAGAATATTATAGATAATTCAAATTTTGTGTCATCTGAAGAAAACTTTGAAGAAAATACTGAAGATACTCGGAACTACTAACCAAGAAGAATCAGAAGAAGTAGTTCAGGAAGAACAAGAGCAAAATGATTCTGAAGAAACTTCTAATGAAGAAAATGATAAAAAAACATATAGATACACAGATTTTACAATAACATTTTAAAAAATACTTGAAATTAAAAAAATAGTATGGTATTATATATAAGATTGTTTTAAAAATGTAAGAAAGAGGTGAATTACGCATGAAAAAAGATATACAACCAAATTATGGAGCTTCAAAAATTATATGTGCATGTGGAAATGTAATCGAAACAAATTCAACAAAACCAGAAATGAAAGTTGATGTTTGTTCAAAATGTCATCCATTCTGGACAGGAAGCTTAAAACAAAATACAACTGGTGGTAGAGCAGATAA
Source organism: uncultured Clostridia bacterium (assembly GCA_944390285.1). Taxonomy (GTDB): domain Bacteria; phylum Bacillota; class Clostridia; order TANB77; family CAG-508; genus Scatovivens. The sequence continues at coordinate 17,737 of CALXPN010000001.1, read as the reverse complement.
ATTCAAGAAAAAATACGGTCTTGCATAGGAATATGAATAAAATTTATTGCGCAATAAATCTAGGAAAAACCTAGATTTTTTTCTTTTTAAATAATAATAAAATAAAACCTCATAACTTAAATTTTGGGTATGAGGTTTTATTATTTACTAATAATTATCTGAATAGATTAAACCAATTATTTGTAAGATGTTTGAAAGTATTTAAAAGTGTTTTTTTAGTTATATTTGAATCAGAAACTAAATTTACAGTAGCTACAAGTTCATTATTTATATAATAATTCATCTTGCCGTAATATATCACCTTTATTAATAGGAGCTTCAATAGTAGTATCATTTAAAATAAGTTCTTGTTTAACTTCAGATGAATCTGATTTTTTTAACAATACACCACTGTCGTTTTCAAACACAAGATTTGTGCTACTTTCAGTCCCTTTACTAACATTTACAGTTTGAAGAAATTCATCTTTAGTTGCGATTTTTTTAAAATCATAAGTACTAAATCCATAGTCTAATAATAGTTTTGCTTCAGAAAAACGGATTTTAGGTGTAGGTGCTCTTAAAACTACTGCAATAAGAGATAGATTATTTCTTGTAGCACTAGCAGATAAATTATATAAAGCAAGTGAAGTTGATCCAGTTTTTAAACCAGTAGCGCCTTCATATGTTCTTACAAGTTTATTAGTATTTACAAGTTCTGATTCTCCATCTCTTAGTGAATCCATCCATATTGTAGTGTATTTAGTGATTTGAGGATATTTTTGCAAAAGCTCGCGAGACATTAAACTAATATCATAGCTTGAAGTCATATGGTCATCTTCATCAATGCCATGGCAGTTTTTGAAAGTAGTATCATTCATGCCAAGTTCTTTTGCTTTTTCATTCATTTTTTGAACAAAAATTTCCTCACTGCCAGCTAAATATTCAGCCATAGCAACAGTACAGTCATTTGCGCTAACAACGCAAATAGCTTTTAACATCTCATCTACAGAGAGTGTTTCAGAAGTATTAAGCCAAATTTGTGATCCACCCATAGAAGCAGCGTTTTCACTACAAGGTATTTGGGTATCTAATGTAATATCTCCTCTATCTAATGCTTCCATAATTAAAAGAATAGACATTATTTTTGTTACACTAGCAGGTCTCAATTTCTCATGTGAATTTTTCTCATAAAGTATTTGCCCGAGTGGATTGTTCAATTAAAATCGCACTTTCAGATTCTATATTTAAAAAGTTTTCTGCAGTAGCCTCTGCATTAACTTCAGTGGTGCCAATTTCAGACCATGTAGGAATAGTTATATATGTAGCAAATGAATTTGTATTTAAAATTATAATAAATAATGATATTAAAGAAATAATTTTTTTCATGTTGTTCCTCCAAGGTTTTATTTTATTAAATTGTATGAAATATCAAAAGATTTATTCATAAAATAAATAAATTAATAAAAAAACTTGTATTATAAAGAAAATTTGTATATAATAAAAAAGGACTGTGAAAAATTATAGTTATAATAATGAAAAATATATAGGAGGCAAGTTTGTATGGAATCAAAAGTAAAGAAAGTTGCTATATTAACTAATGGAGGAGATGCACCAGGTTTAAATGCTGTAATAAGAGCAATTGTTAAAACTGCTAGAACTTATGGAGTGGAATGTTATGGCTTTATTGAAGGTTATAAAGGTTTATTAGAAAATAATTATGTTAAATTAGATTTGCAAGGTAATGCATCTGGATTATTAACAAAAGGTGGTACTATTATTGGTACTTCAAATAGTACAAATGTTTTTAATTACAAAGTTGTAAATGAAGATGGAAGTGTAGAATATAAGGATTTATCTGATATATGTGTACAAAATATTAGAAATGCAGGATTTGATTGTATATTTACTTTAGGTGGAGATGGAACTCAAAAATCAAGTAGAGATTTTTCTTTAAAAGGAGTAAATTGTATAGGTGTTCCTAAAACAATAGATAATGATGTTGCACATACAGATATGACATTTGGATATAACACAGCAGTTTCAGTTGCAGCAGAAGCTCTAGATAGACTTCATACAACAGCAGAAGCACATCATAGAATAATGGTATTAGAAACAATGGGAAGATATGCCGGATGGCTTGCACTTGAGTCTGCAATAGCAGGAGGTGCAGATGTTGCATTAATTCCTGAAATTCCTTATGATATAAATAAAGTAGTTGATAAAATAAATGAAAGAAGATCAAGAGGAAAAGAATTTACAATAGTAGTAACTTCAGAAGGTGCTATGCCAAAAGATGGAACAATTACAGTAAAGAAAACTTTAAATGATGGTGCAGGATTAGATAATATAAGACTTGGTGGTGTTGGTGAAAAACTTGCTAATGAATTAGAAGAATTAACAGGAATGGTTGCTAGAAATACAGTTTTGGGATATGTTCAAAGAGGTGGTACACCTTCTGCATTTGATAGAATTCTTTCAACCAAATATGGTTGCAAAGCTATGGAACTTGCTGTTCAAGGAATATTTAATGTATTAGTAACATATAAAAAAGGTGAAATGAGCTATGTATCTTTAGAAGATGTTGTTGGAAATAATAAAGTCATAGGAGCTGCATCTGGAAATACAAAGGAAAGTAATATAAGAAAAATTCAAATGGATGATGATTTAATAAAAATAGCAAGAGATTTAGGAATGTGTTTAGGAGATTAATTTATAAAATAAAAAAGAAAGTGCTTTTAAAAGCACTTTTTTTATATGAAAGCTACAATAATATATTTTATCGGCTAAAATCAATGATTTTAGTAAAAAAAACTTGCTTTTTATTTTAATTATGATATAATATATAAGCTATTTATGAAAATAGAAAGAAAATGGAGGAAGTAAAATGAGTGTAAAAGTAGAAAAGACAGAAAATAAAAACGAGTTAAAATTAGAATTTACAATTGAAGCAAAAATATTTGAAGAAGGAATAAAAAAAGTATTTAATCAAAATGCTAAATACTTCAATATACCAGGATTTAGAAAAGGAAAAGCTCCAATGAATATTGTTGAAAAATATTATGGAGCAGAGATTTTTTATGAGGATGCTTTTAATGAGATAGTACCAGAAATATTTGATAAAGAAGTTAAAAATGAAAAATTAGAAGTAGTAAGTAAACCCAAAATAGATATTGTTCAAATGGAAAAAGGAAAGGATTTAATATTTACAGCTATTGTAGATGTAAAACCAGAAGTTAAATTAGGAAAATATAAAGGAATTTCTCTAGAAAAAATTATATATAAAGTAACAGATAAAGATATAGAAGATGAAGTAAACCATATGGCTGAACATAATAGTAGAATGGTAACTGTTTCAGATAGACCAGCTCAAAAAGGAGATATCACAGTAATAGATTTTGTTGGAACAGTAGATGGTGTTGAATTTGAAGGTGGAAAAGCTGAAAATCATGAATTAGAATTAGGTAGCAATACTTTTATTCCAGGATTTGAAGATCAAGTTATAGGAATGAAAACAGAAGAAGTAAAAGATATAAATGTTAAATTCCCAGAAGATTATTTTTCAAAGGATTTAGCTGGAAAAGATGCTGTATTTAAAGTTACAGTTCATGAAATTAAGACAAAAGAATTACCTAAAATAGATGATGAATTTGCTAAAGATGTTAGTGAATTTGATACATTAAAAGAATTAAAAGAAGATATAAAATCTAAAAAAGAAAAACAAAATGAACAAAGATCAAAGTCTGAATTAGAAGAAAAAGCTGTAAAAGCTGTTGCAGAAGCTTCAGAAGTAGAGATTCCAGAAGGAATGATAGAACTTGAAATAGATAATATGGAACAAGATATGGATAGAAGATTATCATATCAAGGATTTTCATTAGATCAATATTTAAAAATGATAGGAAAGACTAAAGCTGATTATAGAGAAGAAAGTAAAGAGCCTGCTAAAGATTCTTTAAAATTAAGATTAGTTTTAGATGCAATTTGTAAAGATGCTAAAATAGAAGCTGAAGAAAAAGATGTAGCAGAAAAAATATCAGAGCTTGCAAAAAATTATGGTAGAAAAGAAGAAGATTTGAAAAATAATGAAGAATTAGTAAATAATATAAAAGAAAGCTTAAAATCTGAAAAAGCTATAGCTTTAATAGTAGATAATGCTAAAGTTAAAGAAGTAGAAGAAAAGATTGAAAAATCTGAAGAAAAAGAAAATAAGAAAGAAAAGAAAACAACTACTAAAAAAACAGCTAAGAAGTCTGAAGAAAAAACAGACAAAACTGATAAAAAAGAAACAGCCAAAAAAACAACAAAAAAATCTAAATAATAAAAAGTGAAAAAAAGTGTTTATAATTTTTTAATTTATAAACACTTTTTTATGTCGAATTTTGAAAACTAAAATATATTTTTTTAATATAAATGTATTGAAAAAATTTTTCATTTAGTATATATTAAATAAATAGTTGGAGAACTAGAACTTATAAAATATATTTAAAAAATATAAAAACAAAAAAATTATAAGTAATAAAATATAAAAGAAAGGAAGATGAAAATGATAGATAATAGTTTAGTTCCATATGTTATTGAACAAACAAGTAGAGGAGAAAGATCATATGATATTTTTTCAAGATTATTAAAAGATAGAATAATTTTTTTAGCAGAAGATGTAAATCCTACATCTGCAAGTTTAGTTGTAGCACAATTACTATTTTTAGAATCTGAAGATCCAGATAAAGAAATTAATTTATATATAAATAGTCCTGGTGGATCTATTACAGATGGAATGGCAATTGTAGATACAATAAATTATATTAAATGCCCAGTCTCAACAATATGTGTTGGTATGGCAGCTAGTATGGGTGCAGTATTACTTGCTTCAGGAGAAAAAGGTAGAAGATTTGCAACACCTAATGCAGAAATTTTAATACATCAACCATTAATTGCAGGTGGTGGACTTTCAGGTCAAACAACAGAAATAAAAATCCATGCAGACCATATGGTAAGAACAAGGGAAAAATTAAACAAATTATTAAGTGAAAGAACAGGTCAAAGTCTAGAGACAATTGAAAAAGATACAGAAAGAGATAACTATATGACAGCAGAAGAAGCTTTAAAATATGGTTTAATTGATGGAATTTTAGATAAAAGAAATTAGTTTTATAGGTTTTTTATAAAATCTAAATAAATATAGGGGTACTTAAATGTCTAAAAATCAAGAAAGAATAGTTAAATGTTCTTTTTGTGGTAAACCACAAGAAGTAGTAAAAAAAATAATAGCAGGACCAGGGGTATATATTTGTGATGAATGTATAGCATTATGTCAAGATATAATTGATGAAGAAATATATGAACCTGAAGAAAAAAAAGAACCTGTAGAAATGTTGGTTCCAGCAGAAATAAAAAAAGTTTTGGATGAATATGTTATAGGTCAGGAAGAAGCTAAAAAGACTTTATCTGTTGCAGTATATAATCATTATAAAAGAATAAATAATTTAGATTTAATAGATGATATAGAAATACAAAAAAGTAATATACTATTACTTGGTCCTACTGGTTGTGGAAAAACATTACTTGCTCAAACATTAGCCAAAATATTAGATGTACCATTTGCAATAGCAGATGCTACAACACTTACAGAAGCAGGATATGTAGGAGAAGATGTTGAAAATATCTTATTAAAACTTATTCAAGCTGCTGATTATGATATAGAAAGAGCTCAAAAAGGAATAATATATATAGATGAAATCGATAAAATAACAAGAAAATCAGAAAATCCTTCTATAACTCGAGATGTTAGTGGAGAAGGAGTACAACAAGCTCTATTAAAAATAGTAGAAGGAACAATTGCATCTGTGCCTCCACAAGGTGGCAGAAAGCATCCTCATCAAGAATTTATACAAATAAATACATCAAATATATTATTTATTTGTGGTGGTGCTTTTGAAGGATTAGAAAATATTATAAAAGATAGAGTAGGTAAAAAAGCAATAGGTTTTGGAGCTCAAATAGATAGTAAAAAAGATATAGATAAATCAGAAATATTTAAACAATTATTACCACAAGATTTATTGAAATTTGGATTAATACCAGAATTTGTTGGTAGACTTCCAATAATTGCTACGTTAGATGGTTTAACAAGAGAAGCTTTAATAGATATTGTTACAAAACCTAAAAACGCACTTGTTAAACAATATAAGAAATTAGTAGAATTAGATGGTGTTGATTTGGAATTTGAGCAGGAAGCTTTAGAAGCAATTGTAGATAAAGCAATAGAAAGAAATACTGGTGCAAGAGGATTACGTTCAATTATCGAAGAAATAATGAGAGATATTATGTATGATATTCCTTCAAATGAAAAAATAGTCAAATGTATTATAACAAAAGATACAGTTGAAAATAAATCTGCACCAAAACTTATAATAGATGAAAATAAAAAAAGAGAGTCACCAAAACAGAAGAGAAAAACTAAAAATTCTCAAAAAGAAGAAACAGCATAAAATTAATCAAAGTTCAAATACTATATAATAAAATATTACAATATCGTTTTGGAAAGTAGTTTGAATATAGAAATTTTTAAGTGGCATTTATTAGGGAATCTCAGGCTTGTTCCTGAGGGCGCTGATAAATGCCACTTTAGAATTTCTATGAAAACTAGCTTGACTCTTTAAGATATTGTAATATTTTTTTATATAGTATTTGAACTTTTAGTTTATAATATTCTTTTTATATCATCAGGAATAGGAGCTATAATTTCCATATTTTTTTTTGTAATTGGATGAATAAAATCAATTTTATATGCATGAAGTGCTTGCCTACTAATTAAAATTGAAGAATTTCCATATAGCGAATCTCCTAAAATAGGATGGTTTATATATTTTGAATGAACTCTTATTTGGTGAGTTCTTCCTGTTTCTAAAATAAATTTTACAAATGCAAGTTTTGTATTATTATATTCGAAGTTTTTAATTAATTCCAAATGTGTAACTGCAAAATCTCCTTTTTCGCTTACTTCTCTTTCTATAATTGAATTTTGTTTTCTACTGATTGGTGCAATAATTTTTTGTTTTTTATTTTCAATAAAACCTTCTAAAATAGCATAATATTCTTTTTTAAAATCATGTGATTTCATTTGTTTTATGAGAGATTCTTGAATATATTCATTTTTTGCAAATACAACAATTCCAGAAGTATCTTTATCTAATCTATTTACTGGTCTAATTTTTTTCTTTATATTTTTAGAATTAAAATAATATTTTAACCCATTAGATAAACTATTTTCGAAATGTAAAATTGATGGATGAATAGCCATATTTGAACTTTTGTTTATAATAATTAAACTATCATCTTCAAATAAAATATCTAGAGCCATCTGTTTAGGAATAATATTTGAACTTTCTTCTTCAAAATCTAAGTTTATTTGAATTTCATCACCAAGTTTTATAATAGAATTTATATTTGAAAAAGAATTATTTAAAAGAATATGTTTATTTTTTTTTAATTTTGTTAATAATCTGTCTGAAACATTATAATACGATTTTATAACTTCTTTTACAGTATGATACTTATCATCTTGAACAATGTATTTTAATACCATATGTTTTCTCCTTAAATTTTTAATTATTTGTATATATAACATAAAATGTATTTTAATTGTAACATAATTTTAAAAAAATTCAAATGGAATAAGTATAAATGCTGATTTTAGAGATAATTATAAAAAATATAATATATTGAAGTATAGAATGTAGTTTTGAAAACTAGACTGACTCATCAGTATAATGATATTTTCTAATTTTAGTGATAAAACTGTATCAGTATAAAATGGAATTTAGTTTAGGAGGTAAACTATGAAAGGTATAAAAGTAGGAAATAAAGAGTCTAAATATCCAATAATTCAAGGAGGAATGGGTGTAGGAGTTTCTCTTCACAATTTAGCAGGTAATGTTAGTAAAGAAGGAGGAATTGGTGTTCTTTCAGCTGCAGATATAGGATATAAAGAATCTGATTTTAATATAAATCCTAGAGAAGCTAATTTAAGAGCGATAGGAAAAGAAATAAAACTTGCTAGAGAAATTGCAGGAGATGATAAAATAATTGGAATGAATGTAATGGTAGCGATGACAGATTATGACATAATAATAGAAGAGTGTGTTAAACAAAAAATAGATTTAATAATTTCAGGAGCGGGAATACCAAAGGAATTACCAAAGTTTGTAAAAGGTACAAATACAAAAATAGCACCAATAGTATCTTCGAAAAGGTGTGCAAAACTTATAGTAGAGTATTGGAGAAAAAAATATGATTATATTCCAGACTTAATAGTAATAGAAGGACCTGAGGCAGGAGGACATTTAGGATTTAAAGCAAATGAAATTGGAAATCAATCTTTAGAAGATATAACAAGAGAAGTTGTAGAATATATAAAAGAGATAGAAAAGGAAACGGGAAAAGAAATTCCTATAATATGTGCTGGTGGTATATGGGATGCAAATGATATAAAGAAATTTTTAAATTTAGGAGCAAACGGAGTACAAATGGCTACAAGATTTGTTGCAACATATGAATGTGATGCCTCAATAGAATTTAAAAATGCATATATTAATGCAAAAAAAGAAGATATAAAAATAATTAAAAGTCCTGTAGGAATGCCAGGAAGAGCAATTGAAAATAGGTTCATAAAAAAAGTAGAAAAGTCAAATGAAAAATTAAATGGATGTTATAATTGTATAAAAACCTGTAATCCAAAAACAACACCATATTGTATAACAAAAGCATTGATAAATTCTGTAAAGGGAGATATTGATAATGGACTCGTTTTTTGTGGTAGCAATGTAGATAAAGTAACTGAGATAACAAGTGTTCATAATATAATTCAAGAGCTAGTAAAAAACTTATAATAAAAACAAATGTTTCTTTATACTGACCTATCAGTATAAAGATTTTTTTTAAAAAATATGATATAAATACATATGGTAGGAGAGTGATTATGAGCGAAAGATTATATGATTATATGAAAATAACAGATTTAAAAGATATGTTAAAAAAATCTGGTGACAAATTTGGAAATAAAATAGCATATAAATTAAGAATAGATAAAAATAAGTATAGAACAATTACACATAAGCAAGTAAGAGAAATGGTAGATGCATTAGGAACAGCTTTAATAGATATGAAATTAAAAAATAAAAGAATAGCAGTTATAGGTGAAAATAGATACGAATGGGAAATTGCGTATTTATCTATAGTTTGTGGAACTGGTATAGTAGTACCTTTAGATAAATCTTTGCCAGAGCCAGAACTTGCTTCATTAATAGAGAGGTCCGAAATAGAAGCTATTTTTTATTCAAAAAAATATGAAGAATCTTTGAAAAAAATAAAATTAAGTGGGACTAGTAATTTAAAACATTTAATTTCAATGGATTTAACAGAGCATAAAGATGGAATTTATTCAGAACTTGAATTAATTGAACAAGGAAAAAAACTAATAAAAAATGGAAATAGAGAATTTATCGATGCTAAAATAAATAATGAAATAATGAATATAATGCTTTTTACATCAGGAACTACATCTGCTTCTAAAATAGTAGCATTGTCACATAAAAATATATGTTCTAATTTAATGGATCTTGCGTCTGTTTTAGATGTTAATTCAGATGATATATTTTTATCTTTTTTACCTTTACATCATGTTTTTGAATGTACAGTTGGATTTCTATTCTCTTTGTATATTGGCGCCCAAACAGTATTTTGTGATGGTATAAGGCATATTGTTGAAAACATGAATGAATATAAAATTTCTGTGATGGCTTCAGTACCAGCTATATATGAAGGAATTTATAAAATAATAAGAAAAAAGCTTGATAAACAAGGAAAAGCGGAATTAATCAGAGAAAATAAAAAATTATATATAAATGCTTCTATGGAAGAAAGAAAAAAAATCTTTAAAGATATACATGATATGCTTGGTGGAAATGTAAAATTAATGATAAGTGGAGCAGCAAGTTTAGATGCAACAATAGAAAATAATTTCAGAGCATTAGGTTTAAATCTAGTTCAAGCATATGGTTTAACTGAAACCTCACCAGTAGTAGCAATAGGAAATAAAAAATATTACAAAGTAGGATCTATTGGAAAAACACTTCCAAGTGTTGAAGCTAAATTAGATAATATTGATAAAGATGGTGTAGGGGAACTTGTAGTAAAAGGACCTAATATAATGTTAGAATATTATGGTAATAAAAAAGCGACAAAAGATTCTATTATAGATAATTGGTTTTATACTGGTGATTTAGCTAAAATAGATGAAGAAGGATATATTTTTATTCGTGGTAGAAAAAAGAGTGTAATAGTTTTAAAAAATGGAAAAAATATTTTTCCAGAAGAAATGGAAAATTTAGTAAACAAAATAGAAGGTGTAGAAGAGTCTTTTATTTTCGGAATGCAGATGTCTGAAGATGTAAACGATATAAAAATTTTTGTTAAAATAATATACAATCAAGAGACAGCAGAAAATGTCTATAAGGTAAAAGGTGAAGAAAATATTTATAAGAAATTATGTGAACAAGTAAAAGAGATAAATCAAAGTATGCCTAAATATAAAGCAATAAGAGGTGTATTAATATCTCAAAAACCTTTAATTAAAACTGCAACCAATAAAATTAAAAGAGAAAAAAATTTAGAAGTAATAATAAAGGAAAGCAAAAAGAATAAATGAGTTTAAATACTAAATTTTTAGGTAGAAATATAGAATATTATGAAAAAATAGATTCAACACAACTTGAAGTTTGGAGAAGAATTAATAAAAAACAAATTGAAAATGGTACAGTTATAATTTCGGAGATTCAAACAAATGGAAAACGGTACACATGGAAGAATATGGCATACAGATGAAAGAAATAATATTGCTTTTTCATTTTATATTAAATCAAATTGTGATATATCTAGATTAGATGGTATGACTACAGAAGTTGCAGAAACGATTTTAGAAGTTTTAAAAAAGACATATAATATAAACTTAAAAATAAAAAAACCAAATGATATCATATATAATAATAAAAAGATTGGTGGTATTTTGTGTGAAACTAAAATAGTCGGAGAAAAAGTAAAAGCAATTGTTATAGGAATAGGTATAAATACAAATAAAAAAGATTTTCCAGAAGATATAAAACAAATAGCTTCTTCTATACTGAATGAGTTTAATATTATAATAGATAATAAAAAAGTTATAGAAGAATTTTGTAATATATTTGAAAATAGAATTATTAGAAGGATAGGTGAGAATTTATGAAAATAGGTTTTTTATTTCCAGGACAAGGTTCTCAGACCATAGGAATGGGAAAAGATTTATATGAAAAATATGATGATGTAAAAAAAGTTTATCAAAAAGTAGAAGAATTAACAGAAATACCAGTAAATAAGATTTCTTTTGAGGATCCTCAAAATCTTTTAAATCAAACTAAATATACACAAATTTGTATACTTACTATGAGTTTAGCAATATTAAAAATATTAGAAAATGAAAATATAAGAGCAGAAATATCTAGTGGACTTAGTTTGGGAGAATACTCAGGATTGATATATAGTAAAGCAATTAATTTTGAAGAAGGTGTTAAACTTGTTAAAAAAAGAGGAGAATATATGCAAGATTTAGCTCCACAAGGTGATTGGCAAATGGCAGCTGTTTTAGGATTAGAAGACGAGATAGTAGAAAATGTTTGTAGAGAAGTTAAAAATGGTTTTGCAAAAGCTGTTAATTTCAATTGTCCTGGTCAGGTTGTTGTAACTGGAGACAAAGATGGTATTGAAGAAATAGAGAAACTTGCAAAAGATAAAGGGGCAAGAAAAGTAAGAATACTAAATACTTCAGGACCATTCCATACAGAAAAATTAGAAAAAGCTTCAAAAGCATTGGAAAAAGAATTAGAAAATATTAATATAAATAAATTTGAAACAAAAGTAGTAAAAAATTTAGATGGCAAAATATATAGTTCAAATGATAATGTAAAGAATATTTTGGCAAAACATATTATAAGTCCAGTTAGATTTTCAAAAGGACTAGAAACAATGTTAGAAGAGGGTGTAGATACATTTATAGAGATAGGACCTGGAAAAACTTTATCTGGATTTGTAAAAAGAATTGAAACAAATAAACAAATAAATATATTGAACATAAATAATGTTGAATCTTTAGAAAATACTATTAATTTTTTAAAAAAGGAGAATTAAAATGAGTGAAGTTGCTTTTATAACAGGTGCCACAAGAGGCATAGGAAAAAAAATCGCTTTGACATTTGCTAAAGAAGGGTATAATATATGTATAAATTATAGAAAAGAAACAGATGATTTAGATGTTTTAAAAAGTGAGATTGAAGCAAATAATGTAAAATGTTTATTTGTTAAAGCTGATGTATCAAACTTTGAAGAATGTGAAAATGCAGTAAAAAGTATTATCGAAAAATTTGGACAAATAGATGTATTAGTAAATAATGCTGGAATAACTAAAGATATGCTTTTAGCAAGAATGAAACCAGAAGATTTTAAAAGTGTATTAGATGTAAATTTAGTAGGAACATTTAATGTAACAAAAAATGTATTACCATATATGATGAAAGCTCGTTCAGGAAGAATAATAAATATATCATCAGTTGTAGGTATTTCAGGCAATGCTGGTCAAACAAATTATTCTGCATCAAAAGCAGGAATAATAGGATTTACTAAAAGTCTAGCAAAAGAAGTAGCTTCAAGAAATATTCTAATAAATGCTGTTGCACCTGGGTTTATTGAAACAGATATGACAAATGTTTTAAAACCGGAAATCAAAGAACAAATAGCTAAAAATATTCCTTTAAAAAGAATGGGAACAGCAGAAGATGTTGCAAATGTTGTGAAATTTTTAGCATCAAAAGATAGTAGTTATATTACTGGCCAAGTAATTAATATAGATGGCGGAATGCTTATGTAAATTTTAAAATGAGAGGTAATAATATGGAAAAAAGAGTTGTAATTACAGGATTGGGAGCAATAACTCCTATTGGAAATAATGTAAAAGAAGCATGGAATGGAATTAAAGAAAAAAGATGTGGAATAGATAAAATTACACATTTTGATACTACAGGCTATAAAACAACATTAGCAGCAGAAGTTAAAAATTTTGAACCATCAGAATATTTTGAAACAAAACAAGCAAGAAGACTAGATAGAAGTTCACAGTTTGCTATTGTTGCTGCAAGAGAAGCATTTGAAGATAGTAAAATAACAAAAGATAATACAGATTTTGAAAGAATAGGTGCATATATAAGTACTGGTATAGGTGGCTTAAAAACAATACAAGAACAATGTGAAATAAATTATGCTAAAGGACATAATAGAGTATCACCAATGTTTATACCAATGGCAATCGCAAATATGCCAGCAGGAAATGTTACTATAGATTTAGGCATAAAAGGTGAGTCTATTTCAGTAATAACTGCATGTGCATCTTCAACTAATGCAATAGGAGAAGCATATAGAGCAATTAAGCTAGGAACAGAAGATGCAATACTTGCAGGTGGTACAGAAGCATCAATTTGCGAAATAGGAATAGCAGGCTTTGAAAATATGAAAGCTTTATGTAATAATACAGATAAAGATAGAGCAAGTATTCCGTTTGACAAGGAAAGAAGTGGATTTGTAATGGGAGAAGGTGCGGCTGTTCTTGTACTTGAAGAATTAGAACATGCTAAAAAAAGAGGTGCTAAAATCTATGGAGAAATAATAGGTTATGGTTCAACATCAGATAGCTTTCATATAACTTCACCAGCGCCAAATGGAGAAGGTGGAGCAAGAGCAATGAAAAGAGCAATAGAAGATGCAGGAATTAAACCTGAAGACATAGATTATATAAATGCACATGGAACATCAACACATTTGAATGATTCTTGTGAGACTTCAGCTGTAAAAACAGCATTAGGAGAGAAAGCAAGTAAAAATGTATTAATGAGTTCTACAAAAGGAAATACAGGTCATCTTTTAGGTGCTGCAGGTGCTACAGAAGCTATATTTTCTGTTATGGCAATTGAAGATGGAATAGTTCCTCCAACAATTAATTATAAAGAAAAAGATGAAGAATGTGATTTAAATATTGTTCCAAATGAACCAATAAAAAAGAATGTAAAAGTTGTTATGTCTAATTCTTTAGGATTTGGTGGACATAATGCAAGTATAATTATAAGAAAATATGAAAAATAAAATCTTTTTTGAATGCTTATAATAAATATAAATAATATAAAAATTATAAAGAAAGGAATAAGTAAAAATGGAGTATGAAAAAATCAAACAATTAATGGATGATATGGGAAATTCAAAATTGACTTCTATTGAAATTGATTTTCCTGATGGCATGAAAATAAGTATGAAAAAAGAAGAAAAACAAATAATTCAAAAAGTATCTGAAACACCAATTTTGGAAGTAAAAGAAGTATCAGAAGTTAAAAATGTTGAGAAACCTGAAGAAAAAGAAGAAACTAAAGAAGCAGAAGAAAAAGAAAATTATAATATAGTAAAATCTCCAATGGTAGGAACTTTTTATTTAAAACCATCTCCAACTTCTAATCCTTATGTAGAAGTGGGAAAAAAAGTAAAAAAAGGAGATGTACTTTGCATAATAGAAGCTATGAAACTAATGAATGAAATAGAATCAGAGTTTGATGGTGAGATAATAGCAATACTAGTAAAAGATGGAGAACCAGTAGAATATGGAAAACCACTTTTCAAAATAAAATAAAAGGAGATAAAAATGTTAAATAAAGAAGAAATAGAAAAAATAATTCCACAAAGAGATCCTTTTTTAATGATAGATGAAGTAGAAGAATTTATTCCAGGAGAAAGTGCAATAGCATATAAATATGTAAGAGAAGATGAATGGTATTTTAAAGGACATTTTCCAGGGAACCCAATTATGCCAGGTGTATTAATTACAGAAAGTTTAGCTCAAACTGGTGCTGTTGCTATACTTAGTATGGAAGAGAATAAAGGAAAAAATGCTTTATTTGGCGGAATAGATAAAATGAAATTTAAAAAGATGGTTGTACCTGGAGATAAATTGAGATTAGAAGTAAAAGTAATCAAAAGAAAAGGACCTATAGGTATAGGTGAAGCTAAAGCAACAGTAAATGATAAAGTTGTAGCAAAAGGAGAGCTAACATTTGCTGTAGTTGGAGATTAGTAACATGTTATTTATTCAAAAAGGAAGGATGTATTATGAATAAAATTTTAATTGCAAACAGAGGAGAAATTGCTGTTAGAATAATAAGAGCATGTAAAGAAATGAATATAAAAACAGTTGCAGTTTATTCAGAAATAGATAAAGATGCAATGCATACTCGTTTAGCTGATGAAGCAATATGTATTGGTCCTGCAAACTCATCAAAAAGTTATTTGAATTTTAAAAATATTATAGAAGCTGCAAGTATAACTGGTGCAGATTGTATTCACCCTGGTTTTGGTTTCTTATCTGAAAATAGTCAATTTGCAAAAATCTGTGAAGAATCTAATATAAAATTTATTGGTCCATCATATAAAGTAATAGAACTAATGGGAAATAAATCAAATGCAAAAGAATTAATGAAATCTGCTGGAGTACCAGTAGTTCCTGGTTCAGATGGAAGTATAAAAGACATAGCAGAAGCAGAAAAAATTGCAGAAAAAATTGGATATCCTATAATGCTAAAAGCATCAGCTGGTGGTGGAGGAAAGGGAATACGTATTGTAAATTCTAGAGAAGAACTTGCTCAAAATTATAATCTTGTAAGACAAGAAGCAAAAGTTTCTTTTAATGATGATGAAATTTATATAGAAAAATTCATAAAAAATCCTAGACATGTTGAAATACAAATTTTAGCAGATGAATATGGAAATGTCATACATTTAGGTGAAAGAGATTGTTCTATACAAAGAAGAAATCAAAAAATAATTGAAGAAACCCCTTCAACAGCTATTGATGACAAATTAAGAAACAAAATGGGTGATGCAGCAGTAAAGGCTGCAAAAGCTTCTGGATATAGTAGTTGTGGAACAATAGAGTTTTTAGTAGATAGTGATAAGAATTTTTATTTTATGGAAATGAATACTAGAATTCAAGTTGAGCATCCTATAACTGAAATGAGAACAGGAATTGATATAGTAAAAAATCAAATAAAAATAGCAGCTGGAGAAAAATTAAAATTAAAACAAAAAAATGTGGAATTTAGAGGACATAGTATAGAGTGTAGAATAAATGCAGAAAATCCAAGCAAAAAATTTATGCCTTGTCCAGGAACAATTACAGGATTAAATCTTCCAGGTGGAAATGGTGTAAGAATAGATACAGCTATATATGAGGGATATACAATTCCACCTACATATGATTCAATGATAGCAAAAATTATAACACATGGTGATACCAGAAATGAAGCTATTAGTAAAATGAAAAGAGCACTTGAAGAAATTGTAATTGAAGGTGTAGATACTAATATAGATTTTTTATTTAAAATTATTACAAATCCTAATTTTATAAGAGGAAATTTTGATACATCTTTTGTTGAAAAAGAGATTTTAGAATAACTTATAAGAAAGGAATAAAAAAATGATAGTAGACAAGATGAAAAAAAGAGCACCAACTGCTAAAAACAAAACAAATAAAGTTGATATACCAATAGGAAAATGGGTTAAGTGTGACAAATGTCAGGAAATAATTTATAAAGAAGATGTAAGAAATAATTTAAATATTTGTCCAAATTGTGGTGCATATTTTAGAATGCATATTAATAGGAGATTACAGAGTATTATAGATGAAGGAACATATGAAAGATTTGATTTAAATATAGATACAACAAATCCATTACATTTAGAAGAATATACAAAAAAAATTAAAGCATTACGAGAAAAAACGGGACTAGAAGAAGCTGTTAGTGCAGGTATAGGAGAAATTAATGGTGAAAAAACAGTTATTTGTATTATGGATAGTGGTTTTATGATGGGAAGTATGGGAGTTGTTGTTGGTGAAAAAATAACATACTCTATTGAACAGGCAATAAAATTAAAACTTCCAATTATAATTTTTTGTGTTTCTGGTGGAGCTAGAATGCAAGAAGGAATAATATCATTAATGCAAATGGCTAAAACAACAGCAGCTATATCTAAATTAAATGATGCAGGACTTCTTTATATTTCTGTATTAACAGATCCAACATATGGAGGTGTTACAGCTTCATTTGCAAGTATAGCAGATATTATTTTAGCAGAACCTGGAGCAATGATTGGATTTGCTGGAAAAAGAGTAATAGAACAAACTATAGGAGAATCTCTTCCAGAAGGATTCCAAACAGCAGAATTTTTACTAGAGCATGGATTTATAGATAAAATAGTGGAAAGACAAGATTTAAAAGATACATTAAGTAAATTAATAAAATATCATAAGTAATTTAAAAAGATAAGGAGTGAAAATTTTGAAAAAAAATAAAATGACTGCTTGGGATAAAGTTGAAATCGCAAGATCTCCGAAAAGAAAAACATCTTTAGATTATATAGAAGAAATTTTTGATGATTTTATAGAACTTCATGGGGATAGGAATTTCAAAGATGATAAAGCAATTGTATGTGGATTAGGAAGAATAGGTAATCAAAAATTTACTATAATTGCTGAACAAAAAGGTAGATCAACTAAAGAAAATATAGAAAGAAATTTTGGAATGCCAAATCCAGAAAGTTATAGAAAAGGTATTAGATTTATGAAACAAGCAGAAAAATTTAA